>JADJIB010000002.1:752500-973092 GCA_016707175.1 Candidatus Phosphoribacter hodrii | reverse complement strand
GCCCTGGCGGCGGCCACCGCACAGGGCAAGCTCGTGAGCACCTGACGGCCGCCCAGAAGGCCGATCCTCGCGCTGAGCCCCACGGACCCGGTCGTCCTGGCGGTGTCGGGCAGGGCGGCATACCCCAGGGTGATCCTCGCCAAGGCGACGTTCGCCGGGAGCGGGTCACCCGCCCTCGTGACGCCGTGACGCCCGGCGCCGACGCCGGGGCATCGGATCGCCTCGATCGCGGGATGCTGCCGTCGGCAACGGTCGGCAAGTTCGATGCGGTGACTGCCGGCTCGGCCCTGATCGGGGACGCTTCGGGTCTGGCTGTCGCCCCGATGCCCTCGCTCGCGGCATACGCGGCGGCCCTGGCCTATCCTGCGCCTGCCGCAGCCGAGGGGCCGTTCACGGAGGACGCCTTCTTCGCGGCGGTCCGCAAGGGGGCTGCTGATCAGGCCGCCCCGCTGGGCTCGGCCGTCACCCTCAAGCAGACCCATACCCCAGCGGGGATCATCGCGGCAATGCGCGCGGTCTCCGGCCAGGGCGCCTACGTCGTCGCCGTGATCGAGCGCAAAGACACCTTCACCGAGAAGACCGCCAACGCGCTCACGCCGTCGAAGGCCTTCACGATCCTGTCCGGCAAGTCGGTCATCAACAAGAACGCCGTGCTGAGCACCTACGAGTTCGTGGTCTTCCACATCCCCGCCAGCGGCAAGGCCACTGTCGTCGCCGCGGCGGAGCAACCGCATGCCGCGTCCGGCACCTGAGCGATCGGCGAGAATGACCTCATGACCTCGTCTCCCTTCACTGCCGCTGCCCTGCGCGGGGCCGTCGACCTGTCCGCCTTCAAACGCCCGGCCACGGCCCGGGAGCCCGCCCGGGTGGGGCAGCGGAGGAGGTTCGGCCGGTTCGGCCGGGGCTGCTGGCGCTGCCGGGGTGTCTGGCGCCTGGCGCGTCGGCCAGCCGGGCGGCGACCTGGTCGTCTCGGTCAACGATGCGACCTTCCAGGACATCGCGACGACCAGCCTTCGGGTGCCGATCGTCGTCGTGCTGTGGTCTGCGCGGCTGGCTCAGACGGCCTCCTTCGTCGGCGTCATGGCCGACGTCGCCCGCGACAACGGGGGCCGATTCCAGGTGGCGTCGGTCGACGTGGACACCAGCCCCGGGCTGCTGCGGGCCTTCCAGATCCAGTCGGTGCCGGCCACCATCGGCCTCGTCCAAGGGCAGCCGGTGCCGCTGTTCGTCGGAGCGCTACCGCCGTCGGAGATCCAGCCCTGGATCGACGAGCTGCCTCAGGTTGGCCGTGCAGATGGGCGTCACGGGCCGGGTCTCGGTCGGGGACGACGCGCCGGCGGTCGCCGAGGGCGCTGACGGCGTCGACGGTGC
This sequence comes from Candidatus Phosphoribacter hodrii, assembly GCA_016707175.1. Lineage (GTDB taxonomy): Bacteria > Actinomycetota > Actinomycetes > Actinomycetales > Dermatophilaceae > Phosphoribacter > Phosphoribacter hodrii. Next base: position 971,721 of record JADJIB010000002.1, on the reverse strand, counting down.
TGAGGCTGCCGGAGGACGAGCTGCCGCCCCTGATCGCCGCGGCCTACGACGCGATCGAGCGTGGCGACCTGGCTGGTGCGAGCGCGGCATACGAGGAAGCACTCACCCAGAACCCTGCCGACACGGGAGGCCGCGCTGGGCCTCGGTCAGGTGCGGCTGCTCAAGCGCACCGAAGGCGTCGACGCGGTTGCGGCCCGGGCGGCGGCCGCGGCCGACCCGCTCGACGTGGCGGCGCAGACGGTCGTCGCCGACCTCGATGTCCTCGGGGGGCACGTGCCTGACGCGTTCGCCCGGTTGGTTGACACGGTTCGGGCGACGGCGGGCGACGATCGCAACGCGGCGCGCCAGCACCTGCTCGGGCTCTTCGAGGTTGTTGGGGCGAGTGACGAGCGGGTCGTCAAGGCCCGACGCGCGTTGATGAGCGCGCTGTTCTGACGCTTGGCGTGCGAGTCGGCTGACGGCGCGGCTGGCGGGCAGGCGGGTTGACGGGTTGACCGCCGGTGGTGCGAGTCGGTCAGTCGTCGGCGACCCACCAGCGGCGCGGTTCGCCGCGCAGCCGGCCCTGGATCCACCAGATCGCCTCGATGGCGGCCGCCCCTGCCAGCCCGACCGTCAGCCCCGTCCGCATCATCGCGGCGTTCCCGGCGTCGAGCAGGAACAGCGACTGCGTGAACGGCACGAGGAAGATCGCCACGTAGGCCGCCACTGACAGCACCAGCAGGGCCACCTTCCACCACTCGTAGGGCCGGGCGACGACCGACAGCACCCAGGTCGCCACGATGATGAGGCAGGCCAAGGACGCCGTCGAGGCCTGGGTGCGAAGGGCCTCGCCGGACCCGACCGGCGGTCGGCACAGCAGGTACGTCGTGAAGGTGCAGATGGCTACGACGACGCCGGAGGGAAGGGCCAGTTGCAGGACCCGTCGGGCGAACCCTGGTCGGGCCCGCTCGTGGTTGGGCGCCAGCGACAGCAGGAACGCCGGCACTCCGATGGTGAACCACCCGGTGATCGTCACGTGGATGGGCTGCAGAGGGAACGGCAGTTGCCAGATCCCGACGAGGAGCGCGATGAGCACCGAGTAGACGGTCTTGGTGAGGAACAGGTTGGCGACCCGTTCGATGTTGCCGATGACCCGGCGCCCTTCGGCGACGACGTAGGGGAGGGTCGCAAACTTGTTGTCCAGCAACACGATCTGCGCGACCGCCCTAGTCGCAGGCGACCCGGCGCCCATCGCGACGCCGATGTCCGCCTTCTTCAGGGCGAGGACGTCGTTGACCCCGTCACCGGTCATCGCGACCGTGTGTCCACGGCTCTTGAGCGCCAGGACCATCGCGCGCTTCTGATCGGGGGTGACCCGTCCGAACACGGTATGCCGTGCCACGGCGTCGACGAAGGCCTCCGACAGGTGCGTGGTCTGGTCGTCGTGGTGGCCGCCGACGAACCCGAGCGCCGCCGGCTGGCCCGCGTGGGTCTGGGCGTCGTCGGGGTCGACCTGTGACAGGGTCCGAGCGTCGATCGGGTCGCTGCCTCCGACGACTCCCAGCAGCGTCGTCACGGCGCCGACGGATCGAGCGTTGTCACCCGAGATCACCTTGACCTGCACGTGCTGCTCGGCGAAGAACTCCAGGGTGCTTCGGGCGTCGGGCCGAACCCGCTGCTCGAGGATGACGAGCGCCGCAGGGGTCACGGTGCCGGGTGCCGCGGGGTCGGTGACCGGCAGCGACCCCTCGGCCAGCAGCAGCACCCGCAACCCGCTCGCGCCGATCTCCTCGGCGGCCTCGCGAGCCGCTGATCCTTCTGGTGCCAGGACGTCAGGGGCGCCGAGCACCCAGGTGCCCTGTCCGTCGAACGTCGACCCCGACCATTTGCGGGCGGAGGTGAAGGGGGCGTGGTGGGTCTCGGTCCAGATGACCGACGGCGCGGCGATGGCCTCGGCGATGGCGGCCAGGCTCGCGTTCGGGTTGGGCTCCGTGGCCGTGAGCTGGGCGAGGATCTCGGTGACCTCGGCTGGGGCCGGGCCGGACGGCATACCGGAGCCGTCGAAACCGCGCACCTCGGACAGGCGCATCCCCGACTCGGTGAGGGTCCCGGTCTTGTCCGCGCAGACGACGTCGACGCGTGCCAGGCCCTCGATGGCCGGCAACTCTTGGACGAGGCACTGGCGCTGCCCGAGCCGGATGACCCCGACCGCGAAGGCAATCGACGTCATGAGCACGAGGCCTTCGGGGACCATCGGGACCAGCGCGGCGACCATGCCCGTCAGGCCCTCGCGCCACGGTTGCCCGAGGCCGAACAACTGGGTCCAGATCGTCAGCAGGCCGACCGGGACGAGCAACCACGAGACGACGAGGAGGATCCGGTTGATCCCGTCGCGCAACTCGGACCCGACGAGGGTGAACTTGGCGGCCTCTCGACGATCCGCGCGGCATACGCCTCGCGGCCGACCTTCGTCGCGCGGTAGGCGCCGGAACCGGCGACGACGAAACTGCCCGAGAGCACCTGATCGCCGGGCCCCTTGACGACCGGGTCGGCCTCGCCAGTGAGCAGCGACTCGTCGACCTCCAGGCTGGCTGCTTCGAGCACGTCGCCATCGACGATGAGCGGGTCGCCGGGGCCGAGCTCGATGACGTCGTCGGCGACGATGTCGGTGCGAGTGACCGGGCGGCTCACCCCGTCGCGCCGGACGGTCGGGCGGGCCTCGCCGATGACCGCGAGGTTGTCCAGGGTGCGCTTGGCGCGCAACTCCTGGATGATCCCGATCGCGCTGTTGGCGATGATGAGCAGCCCGAAGGCGGCGTTGATGAGTTTGCCGGTCGTGAGGACGATGACCAGCAGGATGCCGAGGATGGCGTTGATCCGGGTGAGGACGTTGGCCCGGACGATCTCGCCAGTCGAGCGTCCGCTGCGGGCGGGCATGTCATTCGTGCGCCCGTCGCGCACCCGATCCGCCACTTCTGCGCTGGTCAGGCCGGGATGACCAACGTGCGTCGTGACCTGGTCCATGGTTGGGATCCTAGGTGAGTGGGGCGGCGGCATAGTTCTGCGACCCTGGTGCGTCGAACCTGATGTGACGATGGATGTGGGTGCGCGGGCGCAGGCTCGTCGGCGAGAGGGGGCGGGGGCGGTGGACCTCGAAGGTTTCGTCAACGCCCACTACGCCCAGTTGCTGCGGCGGGCCTATCTGCTGACCGGATCACGCGCGGACGCCGAGGACCTGGTGCAGGAGGCGTTGGCCCGGACCTGGGAGGCCGCGCGGGGACGGGCGGTCGAGTCGCCGGGGGCCTACGTCCACCGGACGATGGTCAACCTCTATGTCAGTCGCTGGCGCCGGCGCCGGTTGCGCCGCGAGGATCCGGTGGCCGAGATCCCCGAGCCGGTGGCTGGCGGCGCGCGGCATACCGCGGACGCGGTGGGCGAGGTCGACGAGCGGGATCGGCTGTGGCGGGTGTTGGGGTCGCTGCCGGCCAAGCAACGTGCGGTGCTCGTGCTGCGCTATTACGAGGACCTCAGCGAGGGCGCGGCCGCCGACCTGCTCGGGGTCACCGTCGGAACCGTTCGCAGTCAGACCTGGAAGGGCCTGCGCCGGCTGGAGGCCGCGCTCGGCTCTCGCGTGGAAGGAGACGGCCGTGGCTGACCTCGAGGCGCAGGTGCGGGCGACCCTCGCCGACCGAGCGGGTCGGCTGGAGGGACCGCTCCCGTATGCCGCTCCGCCGGCTCTCGTCGACGCTGTGGCGACCCGGGCTGCGCAGTTGCATCGGCGGCGCACCCTTGTGCGGGTGGGCGGTGCGGCTGCTGCGGTGGCCGTCATCGGGCTCGCGGCGGCGACCCTGGTCCGTGGCCCGTCAGTGGCTGGGCCGCTTGGTCCGGCCGGCTCGGTCACGGCCACGGCCACGGCCACTCGCACGGTCGACTCGGCCACGGCCACGGCCACGGCCACGGCCACTCGCACGGTCGACTCGGGCACGTCGGGAGACACGAGCGCTCAAGCCGCTGCTGAGGACCGAATCATCCGGGCGGCGCTGGCGGCGGATCCGGCGTTCCCGGCGGGCTGGGACCCCCAGTCCCAGGCGGTGTTCGGCTGCGGTTTCTATCGCGTGGGCGCGTCCGCCGACCTCACCTATCGCTATGTCTGGGCGAACTGTTCGATGTTCCAGGGCGACACGGTCGTCTCAGGGATGTCGGTGCCACTCTGGCTGCACGTCCGAGGCAGTGGGGAGTCGCTCGAGGTCCTGGGCCACGAGATCCCGGGTGACGGCACGGCATACACGGCGGATGTCCGTCGGCTCTTCCCAGCCGATCTGGTCGACACGTTCCTCGGCGCCCCGACGACCGAGATTGTGAGGGTGGCTGGCGCGCTGGCGCTGCGCGACGCCCGCGAGCAGCGCGCCAGCGCCGCCGGAACCACCCCGACAGCCGCCCCGTAGAGCGAAAGTCGTCGACCTCTCTGGCGGGCTGGCTGAAGGCTCGTCGAATGTTTGGCGAGGTGAAGGGTATTTCGGCGAACCGTTGCGAAGGTGGTCGGCGTTTTCGGGGCATTGAGGCGGTCGCGCGGAGCGGACGAGCAAGCCGGAGTCGGCCCGCCAGATCGCGGTGGCCAGACCCGAGTTGGCCAGCAGCTTTTGGCACCCTGGGCATGGCGGGTGGGTGATCGCGATCCAGCCACCACGTCGGCGGACCGGGTCGGCAAAGAGCAGCGCATTGGACTCGGCATGGATCCTGAGATACTTCAACCCGGCGCCGTCGGACCTCGACGACGACATCCGGCGGCAGCTCATAGTGGCCAGCGACCCGGGCGGACGAACCGCCCCCTCCAGGCAACCGATCTCGACCGGCTGGCGCCCGTTGAGCCAGTCGCGAGGATCCGATGGCCCCAACCGAAGACCACTGCCCCCACCCGCCGCCGGGTGCAGTCGGCCCGCTGGGCGACGGCATACGCGATGCCGACGCCCCAGTCATGCCAGCGGGGCGAGTGGAGAAGGCCGTGGTCACCCGCGCAAGCCTAGTTGCCCCATGTGCCGCCGCGGCTGCCAGCAACCCGCTCCGCTGCTCTCTGAGTTTGGCCGCCATGGCGGTCAGGCAAGCCGATGGCGGTGAGATCAGGCCGCCTTGCACGAGTTTGGCCGCCATGGCGGTCAAACGCCGGACCGACCCACCGAGAGCCAGTGGCTGGGCGGCCAGTGGCCTGTGGATAACGGCGCAGCCGACCAGGGCGGGACTGCCATCCTGCCTGCATGCACGACGACCCTGACGGTCGACCCGCGAGCAACGTCCGGCTGGGGACGGATGCGCGCGGCTGGCGTCGAGCCGCGTCTGGATCGCAGCCTCGTTCGAGTTCGCCATGGCGTGTGGACTGATAGGGTGATCTGGGACGGCCTCGCTCCGGGCGCTCGTCACGCTGCCCTCGTCCTTTCCACCGCCACCCAGTGTCCGACTGCGGGCGACCTCGTGTTCTCCCACGCGGCGGCGGAGGCCCCAGTATGCCGCGGATCGAGGACTGGCCAGCGACCGTCCCCGGCCGTACCAGACCCCGGATCAGGTCCTCGAAGTGGTCTCGCAAGCACGTTGGCCCGCCGGCGACGACCGCCGTTCGCGACGGATTGACTGTGACGAGCGCGGCACGCACGGTGGTGGATGTCGCCAGAACGTCCAGCCTCGCGACCGGTGTGGCTGCCGCGGACTTCGCGTTGCGAGCGCACCTATGCACGGCGAGTGACCTCGCTTCGGAGGTCGACGGCCTAGCCGTCGGGAGTCCTGGGGCAGGGCGCGGACGGTGGTGGGCCTGGCGGACCCACGTTCTATGTCGGCAGGTGAGAGCTTGTCTCGAGCGCAGATGTTTCGTCTGGGACTTCCGAAGCCGGAACTACAGGTTCCGTACTCTGATGCGGAAGGGCTGATCGGTGTGGTCGACTTCGATTGGGCTGGTCTGGTCGGAGAGTTCGATGGCAAGGTCAAGTATCGAGTCCCTGAAAACGGCGATCCCGTCGACGCTCAGCGAGTCCTTTGGCTGGAGAAACAGCGGGAGGATCGACTTCGCCGGCGGGTCAGCGGCCTGGTTCGTTGGGACTGGGCCATCGCGATCAACTATGGCAGATTTCCGCCGCCCGGCGAGCACGGGCTGCGACCTCAACGAGGCGGCGCCACGTCGGCGCACGGGGCCGCCGAAGAGCAAGTTGTCGCTTGGTCCCGGCATGGCTCTAGATGCAGACCCCGGTGACGACGGATCCTCCAGTTTGGCGCATCGGCGGCAAAGTGGTCGGGGCCCGAGAGCGACCTTCACGCGGGCAGTCGCCCCCAGGCGACCGAAGCCTGGCCGGCCGGCGCCCTGGCGCGAAACCGTGCGAGGATCCGATTGGCCTCGAGATGTGAGCACCACCCGCCGTCGGGCGCCATGGCGGCCAAACTCGGGCCCTGGGGCGAGCGATGCCGACTCCCCAGTCGTGCCACCCGGGGCGGGTGGAGAAGGCTGTGGTCACCCGCCGAGGGCTGCGCTGACGACGTCGCGTGCCTCAGCCTGCACCTGTGCGAGGTGCTCGGCGCCGCGGAAGGACTCGGCGTAGATCTTGTAGACGTCCTCGGTGCCCGACGGCCGGGCCGCGAACCACGCCGACTCGGTGACGACCTTGAGCCCGCCGATCTTGGCGCCGTTGCCCGGAGCCTCGGTGAGCTTGGCCGTGATCGGCTCTCCCGCAAGGGAATCCGCCGCCACATCGGCAGGAGACAAGGCTCCCAGCTTCGCCTTCTGCTCGCGGTTGGCCGGGGCGTCGATCCGCGCGTATGCCGGTGCGCCATGTTTCGCGGTCAGTTCGCGGTAGTGCTCGCTCGGGCTGGACCCCGTGCGGGCGAGGATTTCCGAGGCGAGCAGGGCCAGCAGGATCCCGTCCTTGTCGGTCGTCCACACCGAGCCGTCGAAGCGGGCGAACGACGCCCCCGCCGACTCCTCGCCTCCGAACGGCCCCGACCCGTCGAGCAACCCGGGAACGAACCACTTGAAACCCACCGGCACCTCGACCAGCCGCCGCCCGAGGTCGGAGGCCACCCGGTCAATCATCGACGAGGACACCAGCGTCTTGCCGATGAACCCGTCCGGCCGCCAACCCGGCCGCCCTCCGCCATACAGGTATTGGATCGCCACGGCCAGATAGTGGTTGGGGTTCATCAGCCCACCATCAGGCGTGACGATGCCGTGCCGGTCGGAGTCGGCGTCGTTGCCGGTCGAGATCGCGAAGGCGTCCTTGTTGGCGATGAGCGAGGCCATCGCATAGGGCGAGGAGCAGTCCATCCGGATCTTGCCGTCCCAGTCGAGCGTCATGAACCGCCAAGTCGGGTCGACGAGCGGGTTGATGACCGTGAGGTCGATCCCCAAACGCTCGGCCATCGCGCCCCAGAACTCCACCGACGCACCGCCGAGCGGGTCGGCGCCGATCCGGATCCCGGCGGCCTTGATCGCGTCGATGTCCACGACGTTCGGCAGGTCCTCGACATAGGTCCCGAGGAAGTCGTATGCCGTCGCAGCAGCCCGCGCCCGCGCAAAGGGGATCCGCTTGACTCCAGCCATCCCGGCCCGGATGTAGGCGTTGGCAGCCGCCGCGATGACCTTCGTCGCGTCGCTGTCGGCCGGCCCACCGTGCGGCGGGTTGTACTTGAACCCACCGTCATAGGGCGGGTTGTGCGACGGGGTGACGACGATCCCGTCCGCGAGCCCGATCCCGGACGGCAGGTCATCGACCCCACCGATCTTGCCGCGGTTGGCGCGCAGGATCGCGTGCGAAACCCCGGGCGTCGGGGTGTAGCCGTCGTGGTCGTCGACGAGGACGGTCACGTCGTTGGCGGCCAGGACCTCCAGCGCCGAGGCCCACGCCGGCTCGGACAGCCCGTGCGTGTCACGACCGAGGAACAGCGGCCCGTCAAAACCCTGCGAGCGCCGGTAGTCGACGATCGCCTGGGTCGTCGCCAGGATGTGGGCCTCGTTGAAGGCGGTCCGCAGGCTCGAGCCGCGGTGCCCCGAGGTCCCGAAGGCGACCTGCTGGTCGATGTTGTCCGGGTCGGGGACGCCCGTGTAGTAGGCGGTGACCAGGTGAGCGACGTCCACCAGGTCGGCGGACGTAGCAACGGTGCCGGCGCGTTCGTGAGTCATGAGGTCAGTCTTCCGGGATCAGCCAGACGGTGGACAGGCGAGGGACGGTGACATTGACGGCATACGGCTGGCCGTCCCAGCCCTCGTCGTCGGCGTCGATGACGACGCCTGCCGACGAGGGGGCATCGGGGAAGAAGCCGGCCGTGTCGAGGACGACCTTCCACCGGCCCCCGCGGGGGACACCGACCCGATAGGGCTCGTGGGTCTGGCCGCTGAAGTTGACGACCGCGGCCAGCACGGGCCCGTCGGCGCCGAGCTCCTTGTCGCCGAAACGCAGGTAGGAGAACGTGTTTGCCGCCGCATTGTCGGCGTTGAGCCACCGGAAGCCGGCCGGGTCGTGGTCCAGCGCCCAGAGCGCGGGGTTGGCCCGGTAGATGGCGTTCATCTCCTTGACCTGCGCGTGGATCCGGTAGTGCAGCGGCTGGTCGAGCAGCCACCAGTCGAGGCTGCGCCCGTCGGACCACTCCGATTCCTGCCCGAACTCGCAGCCCATGAACAGCAGTTGCTTGCCCGGCTGGCTCCACATGTAGGCCAGGAACGCCCGCACCGTGGAGATCTGGTCCTCGCGGCTGCCACGCGACTTGCGCATGAGCGAGCCCTTGCCGTGGACGACCTCGTCATGGCTGATCGGCAGGACGAAGTTCTCGCTGTAGGCATACATGAGCGCGAAGGTCAGCTTGTTGTGGTGGTACTGCCGATAGATCGGGTCGGTGGCCAGGTAACGCAGGGCGTCGTTCATCCACCCCATGTTCCATTTGAAGCCGAAGCCCAGCCCACCCATCGAGGTCGGGTGCGAGACCCCACCCCACGACGTCGACTCCTCGGCGATCGTCACGACGCCAGGAGTGCGCTTGTATGCCGTGGCGTTGGCTTCCTGGAGCAGGGCCACCGCGTCGAGGTTCTCGCGGCCACCGAACTCGTTGGGGACCCATTCGCCGGGCTGGCGCGAGTAGTCGAGGTAGAGCATCGAGGCGACGCCGTCGACCCGCAGCCCGTCGACGTGGAACTCCTCGAGCCAGTAGGTCGCGTTGGCCACGAGGAAGTTGCGCACCTCCTTGCGGGCGAAGTCGAAGATGAGAGAGCCCCACTCGTTGTGCCAGCCCTTGCGGGGGTCGGGGTGCTCATAGAGCGCCTGACCGTCGAACTTCGCCAAGGCCCACGGGTCGGTCGCGAAGTGGCCGGGCACCCAGTCGAGGATGACGCCAATTCCGTTGCGGTGCAGGTAATCCACCAACAGGCGGAACTCGTCGGGCGTGCCCCAACGCGACGACACGGAGTAGTAGCCGGTGACGTGGTAGCCCCACGACGGCACGTAGGGATGCTCGCTGACGGGCATGAACTCGACGTGGGTGAAGCCGAGGTCCTTGACGTAGTTGACGAGGTGCTCGGCCAACTGGGCGTAGCTCTGGCCCTGCCGCCACGACCCGACGTGGACCTCGTAGATGCTCATCGGCCCGTGGTGCACGTCGCGTTCGGCGCGGGCGGCCATCCACTCGTCGTCGCCCCACTGGTAGTGCGACTCCCAGACGATCGACGCCTGCTTGGGGGCCACCTCGGCGAACCGGGCCATCGGGTCGGCCTTGAGCCGGGTGATGCCGTCCTGACCGCGCACGAGGTATTGGTAGTTCATCCCCTCCTGCGCGCCGGGGAGGAAGAGCTCCCAGACACCCGAGGGCTGCAGGTTGCGCATGGGGTGGGAGAGCCGGTCCCAACCGTTGAAGTCGCCGACGACGTGGACGGCGGTCGCGTTGGGCGCCCACACGGCGAAGGACACGCCACGGACCTCGCCGAGGGGCCCGGGGTAGGTGCGCACGTGCGAGCCGAGGATCGTCCAGAGCTGTTCGTGGCGGCCCTCGTTGAACAGGTGGCGGTCGAGCTCGCCGAGCGTCGGGGCGAACCGGTAGGGGTCGTCCTGCTCGTGGTCGATGCCGTCGCCGTAGTTGACCAGCAGGCGGTAGTCCTGGCTCTGCTCGATGGCGCTGGCGGTGCCCGACCAGATGCCGCCCTTGACGTGGGGGAGGTCCAGCAGAGTGCCGTCGGCGAGTTTGGCGCGCACGCTGGCGGCCATCGGCCGATAGCACGTGATCGTCAGACCACCCGGGCCCAGGTGATGCCCGAGCAGGTCATGCGGCTGCGAATGCCGGCCCTCCAAGAAGGCGTCGACGGCGCTGTAGTCGGCTACGAGCGCGGCGGTCGGGACGGGTTCCATGACGGTCCTTCGTTCGGCGGGAAGGGGACTGGGGTCGGGGGGCAGGGCCGTGGGGTATGCCGTCCGCTCACCGTCGGCGAGCAACTCGCGGACGGCGGTGAGCGGGATCGGCACCCAACTCGGGCGGTTGCGGGCTTCGTAGACGAGCTCGTAGAGGGCCTTGTCCAGGACGAGGGCGTCCAGGAGTTCAGGGTAGGTGGCCTCGCCAGGTGAATGGGCGCGGTAGCCGGCGAGGAACTGCTCGCTGCATCGGCGAGCCCAAGCCCAGGCCGCGTCGGCGTCGGCGTCAGGGTGGGCCTGCAGGTAGGCGCCGGCTGCGTAGTCGAAGGAGCGCAGCATGCCCGCGAGGTCACGCATCGGGAGGTCGGGTTGGGCGCGTTCGGCCAGCGGCCGCATGGGCTCGCCCTCGAAGTCCAGGACGACCCAGCCCCTGGTGGGGTGGGCGATGACCTGGCCGAGATGCAGATCGGCGTGGATGCGCTGCAGCGACGGCCACGACGCCTGCAACGCCTGGTCGTAGCGGGAGTGCACCGCCGCCGCGAAGTCGACCAACTCGGGCACCTCGTCGGCGGCCGCGCGGAAGCGCTCGCGTAGGCCGGTCACCAGGGTGACCCGGTCCTCGGCGGTGGGCCGTCTGGTCGGGAAGGCCTCGGCGAGGATCTGGTGGATCTGGGCCACCACCTCACCCAACTGCGCAGCCCCACCGGTGAGATCCGAGCCGGCGGCCACCGACTCGGTCGCCACGCGCCAGGCGTCCTGGGTGCCGGCGAGGAACTCCTGAGCGAAGGCCAGATGGCCCTCCTCCTGGCCGTCCGCCCATTGGCCGCTCACCCAGCCCAACGTCGTCGGCACGTGCTCGCAACCGGCGGCGGCGAGGGCGGGCTGCAGGACGACGTCGGGGTTGGCGCCCGGCGACAGCGTGCGGAACACCTTGACGATCACCGGGCCGAGGTCAGCGACCCCGCAGACGATCGAGGTGTTGGACTGCTCGCCCCCCAGCACCCGGGAGGCCGTGACGTCACTGGAGCGGGCGGCATACCCGCCGGGGACCGTGTGCCCCGAGAAGGCAGGCTCGACGGTGTTGCTCACGCCCGCGGCCTGGGCCTGCGCGCGGCCCTGGATGAAGCGCCACAGCGCGGCGACATAGACAGGGTCGTGCGGGCCGTCGTAGACGTATCGGGTGCCGAGGACGCTGTGCTCCATGGTGCCGACGAGGGCGCGTTCGGCGCCGACGAGAGGCGCACCGCGATAGGTGAGCGGCACCTGGTAGACCGTCGGAGGGGTCGTCGCGTCGTCGCGCAGGACGAGGGTCTCGATGCCGACCTCGCCTGCGGGGTCGTCGAAGCGGAAGCCGCGCAGTCGGGTCAGCCGAGGGGCCTGCCCCTTGGCGGCATACCAGCGCTGCCTGCCGATCCACCCGGCGACGAGGTCGATCTTGCCGGGGGTGAGGGTGGCGTCGAGGACTTCAGCCATCAGGCGCTCTCGGAACTGTCGATCGCGAGCCAGAAGTAGCCCCTCGGGCCGAGCGTCAGTCGGGCCTTGCCCTCAGCGTCGATCGAGGGGAACGCGCCGCCGGCGAAGAGGTCGCGCAGCCCCTGACCCGCCCGGTCGACGCCAAGGTCGATGCTCGCCGACTGCGGGTGTTCGGACAGGTTGGCGACGCACAGCACCGAGCGGGCGCCGGTCGCGGCGTCGGGAGCGGTGCGCGTGTAGGCCAGGATCGACGGGTTGTCGGCGGGCGTGACGACGAAGTCGCCGAGGCCGAAAACGGGGTGGGCCTTGCGGACCGCGAGGATTCGCCGGACCCAGTGCAGCAGCGACGCCGGCGCGGCCTGGGCCGACTCCACGTTGACCGCCTGGTAACTGAACACGAGCGAGGACACGACCGGGAGGTAGAGCTTGCCGGGGTCGGCGGTGGAGAAGCCGGCATTGCGGTCGGGGTTCCACTGCATGGGCGTGCGCGAACAGTCCCGGTCGGGCAGCCAGATGTTGTCGCCCATCCCGATCTCATCGCCGTAATAGAGACACGGTGACCCGGGCAGCGAGAGCACCAACGCGTTGATCAACTCGAGTTGCGAACGGTCGTTGTCCAGCAGGGGCGCCAGTCGCCGACGGATGCCGACGTTGGCCCGCATCCGGGGGTCGGGGGCGTACCAGCGGTACATCGCGGCGCGCTCGTCGTCGCTGACCATCTCGAGGGTGAGCTCGTCGTGGTTGCGCAGGAACGTGCCCCACTGGGTGCCCGGCGGGATCGCCGGTGTCGCGGCGAGGACATCGATGATCGGGGCCGCGGTCTGGCTGCGCAGGGAGTAGTAAATGCGCGGCATGACGGGGAAGTGGAAGCACATGTGGCACTCGGGGTCCTGCTCGGTCCCGAAGTAGTCGACGACCTCCGCCGGCAACTGGTTGGCCTCGGCCAGCAGGATCCGCCCGGGGTATTCGCGGTCGACCATGGCTCGCAGCTGGGCGAGGAACTCGTGGGTCTTGGGGTGGTTCTCGCCGTTGTGTCCCTCCTCCTCGAAGAGGTAGGGCACGGCATCGAGGCGGAACCCGTCGATCCCCATGTCCATCCAGAACCGCACGACGTCGAACATCTCGGCCTGCACGGCCGGGTTCTCGAAGTTGAGGTCAGGCTGGTGGGAGAAGAACCGGTGCCAGTAGTGCTGGCGCCGGACCACGTCGAAGGACCAGTTCGAGGACTCGGTGTCGACGAAGATGATGCGGGTCCCGGCATATTTCGTGTCGGTGTCCGACCACACGTAGTAGTCGCCGTAGGGCCCGTCCGGGTCGCTGCGGCTGGCCTGGAACCACGGGTGCGCATCGCTCGTGTGGTTCATGACGAAGTCGGTGATGATCCGTATGCCGCGCGCGTGCGCCTGCGCGACCAACTCGCGGAAGTCCTCGATCGTCCCGAACTCGGGGAGCACCGAGCGGTAATCGGCGATGTCGTAACCGCCATCACGAAGCGGCGAGGCGTAGAACGGCGGGATCCACAGGCAGTCGACGCCGAGCCAGTGCAGGTAGTCGAGTTTGTCGATGAGCCCGACAAAGTCGCCGTTCCCCGATCCGGTGGAGTCGGCGAAGGCCCGCACGAGGACCTCGTAGAACACCGCGGTCCGGAACCAGTCGGGATCCTCACGCAGTCCCGACGTTGTGGTCTGGTCCGCAGGAACGGTGGACGCGCTGGTCACGACTGAGACGCTCCTTCTGCTGGTGCTGAGATCGGGCCGGATGGTACTGCCATGGCCGAAAGTGCTGCCATCGCCGAGGGTGCCGCCATCAGGGCGAGAGGACTTCCAGGATGTGCACCGGTTCGGTGTCGGCACCGAGCCGGACGTAGTTGTACTGGCCCCAGTCCCAGACGGCGTCGGTGACCAGGTCGTGCACGCGCAGGGCGGAGCCCCACGGCAGCCCGAGCGCGGGCAGGTCGAGGTCGACCTGGGTCTCGCGCGTGGAGTGCGGGTCGAGGTTGGCCACGACGATGACGGTGTCCCGCCGACCGTCGGGCAGCACCCGGCTCTTGGAGAAGCACATGATCGCGTCGTCGGGGGCGTGGTGGAAGTGCAGGTTGCGCATCCAATGCAGGGCGGGGTGGGCCTTGCGGGCCGCGTTGAGCATGGTGAGGTAACCGGCCAGCGACTGCCCGTCCTTGGGCCCGCCGGGCTCGTAGTCCGCCCAGCGGCGGTCCTTGAACTCGTACTTCTCGTTGTCGATCTGCTCTTCGACGCCAGGCCGGGCCACGCTCTCCATCAGCTCGTAACCGGTGTAGATGCCATAGGTCGGCACGAGCGTCGCGGCGATGGCCGCCCGCAACTTCCAGGCGGTCGGCCCGCCGTATTGCATGAACGGGGTCAGGATGTCGTGGGTGGTCGGCCAGAACGACGGACGCATGTATGCCGCGGCGTCACCGGCGAGCTCGCGGCAGTAGTCCTCCAGCTCCCACTTGGCGTTGCGCCAGGCGTAATACGTGTAGGACTGCTGGAAGCCCGCCTTGCCGAGCGTGTGCATCATCGCGGGCCGGGTGAAGGCCTCCGCCAGCCAGATGACCTCCGGGTGGTCGCGAGCCACGTCGGCGATGAGCCACTGCCAGAACTCGACCGGCTTGGTGTGCGGGTTGTCGACCCGGAAGATCTTGACCCCGTGGTCGATCCAGACCTGGATCATCCGACGCATCTCGGCGTAGGCGCCGACCGGGTCGTTGTCGAAGTTCAGCGGGTAGATGTCCTGATACTTCTTCGGCGGGTTCTCGGCGTAGGCGATGGTGCCGTCGGCGCGGGTCGTGAACCACTCCGGGTGTGTCGCGACATAGGGGTGGTCGGGGGAGCACTGCAGGGCGATGTCCATGGCCACCTCCATCCCGAGCCGGCCGGCCTCGGCCACGAAGGCGTCGAAGTCCTCGAACGTCCCGAGCTCGGGGTGCAGCGCGTCGTGCCCGCCATCGGGCGAGCCGATGGCGTAGGGGCTGCCCGGATCGCCCGGAAGCGCGACGAGCGTGTTGTTCTTGCCCTTGCGCGCGGTCGTGCCGATCGGGTGGATCGGGGTGAGGTAGACGACGTCGAAACCCATCGCCGCGATCGCGGGCAGCCGCTTGGCCGCGGTCCGGAACGTCCCCGACGTCCACGTCCCCGTGACGGGGTCCTTCGTCGCGCCTTCCGAGCGCGGGAAGATCTCGTACCACGCACCGAACAGCGCCAGCTCGCGCTCCACGAGCAAGGGGTATGCCGCCGACGGGCTCACCTTCTCGCGGAAGGGGTATGCCGCGAAGATCGCATGCACTTCTGGCGCCGTCGCTGCCCGAAGTCGGGCGATCGGCGGGCGGTTCGGGTCGCGCAGCGCGGTGACGACATCGCGCAGTTCGGCGCGGGCGCTCGCAGGGGCGCTGTCGGGCAGGGCGGCCAGGGCGTGCTCGACGACGCGGGCGCCCTCCTCGAGCATGAGCTCCTCGTCGATGCCGGCCTCGACCTTGATGGTGCCGTCGTGGACCCAAGTCTCCCAGGGATCGGACCACCCTTCGACGCGGTAGGTCCACCAGCCGGCGCGGTCGGCGCTGACCTCGACGTTCCACAGCGACAGGCCGACGTTGACGCTCGTCATCGGGAAGGCGTGGTCGACCCCGTCGGGGTCGGTGAGGACAGCGGTCGCGTTGACGGCGTCGTGGCCCTCGCGGAAGACCCTCGCCTGGATCCAGAACTGCTCGTCGACGACCGACTTGGCCGCTCGGGTGCCGCCGTCGACCGACGGCAAGACGTCAGTGACTGGGATCCGACCGATGGGCGCGATGCCGTGTGGGAGAGCGGGATGCGGGCCGGGAGGCTGTGCCGGCCCGGCGAGGTGGGCGGGCGGCATACCCACTGGCGCCTCGGCCGCCGCGAGTGGTGCCGGCGCTGGCTTCGGTGTCGGTTCTGTCGCGCCACGGGCGGTTCCGGGGCTGCGGTGGCGGCGGGCGGCATACCCGCGCCGGGGCCGCGTGGCTCGCGCGGCGAGGTGCCCGCAGCGGGGCGGTTCCGGGGGGTGCGCTTGCGGGCAGAGGAGGCGCTCACGAAGGCGACGCTACTCGGTCGAGTCGGTCGTCGTCTGCCCCCATGGCCCCGCAACGATCACATTCTCATCGTTCGGATGTAACCGCTTGCGCACTTTGTCCGTTCAGACCCATGGACGGTGGCAGTAAACCGGCGAGTAGCCCCCTATAGTCGCTCCCCGTGAAGGCCATCCGACGCTTCAACGTCCGCACCGTCCTGCCCGAGCCCATTGCCGCGCTCGGTGACCTAGCACTGAACCTGCACTGGTCATGGCACCCCAGCACCCGGGATCTCTTCAAGAGCATCGACCCGGTCCGTTGGGATGAGTGCCACCAGGACCCCACCAAGATGCTTGCCCGCCTCTCGGCGGCCGAGCTGGCCACACTCGCCAACGATGCCGAGTTCGTCGCACGCGTCGACGTCGCCAAGGCGGCGCTCGACCATTACCTCGAGGCTCCTCGCTGGTACCAGGAATGGGCCGCGGCCCAGGTAACCGAGGAGTCGCCGGGGGCACCGCGTGCCATCGCCTACTTCAGCCCCGAGTTCGGCATCACCCACGTGCTGCCGCAGTACTCCGGCGGTCTGGGCATCCTTGCTGGTGACCACCTCAAGTCGGCGTCCGACCTGGGTGTGCCGATCGTCGGCGTCGGCCTGTTCTACAAGACCGGCTACTTCAAGCAGTCGCTCAACGAGTTGGGCTGGCAGCAGGAGGCCTACCCGGTCCTGGACCCCGACGGTCTGCCGCTGGCGCTGCTGCGTGAAGACGACGGCACCCCGACGGTCATCGAGATCCGGCTGCCCGGCTCCCGGGTGCTCAAGGCCCACGTCTGGCGGGCCCAGGTCGGTCGCGTGCCGCTGCTGCTGCTGGACTCGGACGTCACCGGGAACGACGACGCCACCCGCGCCATCACCGAAGCCCTCTACGGCGGCGGCGGTGACCGCCGCCTCGAGCAGGAGTTGCTCCTGGGCATCGGTGGCGTGCGCGCGCTGCGTGCGTGGTCGCGGATCACCGGGGCACCCGAGCCCGACGTTTACCACACCAACGAGGGCCACGCCGGCTTCCTCGGGGTCGAGCGGATCTCTGAGCTCGTCCGCGACCACCGGTTGACCTTCGACGAGGCGCTCGAGGCCGTGCGTGCCTCGACGGTCTTCACCACCCACACGCCGGTGCCGGCTGGCATCGACCGCTTCTCCGCCGACCGGATCCACATCTACTTCGGCGGCGACTGCGCGATGACCGGCATCCCCCTGGACCGCTTGCTGGCCATGGGCGCCGAGACCTACGAGGGCGGCGAGGCGGGCATGTTCAACATGGCCGTCATGGGGCTGCGGTTGGCCCAGCGGGCCAACGGCGTCTCGTTGCTGCACGGCCAGGTCAGCCGCGACATGTTCGACGGTCTGTGGCCGGGCTTCGACCACGAAGAGGTGCCGATCGGCAGCATCACCAACGGTGTCCACGCCCCGACGTGGGTCGACCGCCGGATGCTTGAGCTGGCTGAGACGCACCTGGGCGCTGCAGTCCTCGACGGTGAGGGCGGCTGGGAGCAGATCCGCAACGTCAACTGGGACCAGATGTGGGCGGTCAAGCGCGAGCTGCGTCAGCAGTTGGTCGCCGACGCCCGGCGTCGGGTTCGGTCCTCGTGGCTCGAGCGCGGCGCAAGCGCGGCCGAGCTCAAGTGGACCGACGAGATCCTCGACCCCGACGTGCTGACCATCGGTTTCGCCCGGCGGGTGCCGACCTACAAGCGGCTCACCCTCATGCTGCGCGACCCGGCCCGGCTCAAGAAGATCCTGCTGGACAAGAAGCGTCCCGTGCAGTTGGTCATCGCTGGCAAGTCGCACCCGGCCGACGACCTGGGCAAGCGGCTCATCCAGCAGATGGTGCAGTTCGCCGACGACCCCGAGGTTCGTCACCGCATCGTCTTCCTGCCCAACTACGACATCGAGATGGCGCAGACCCTCTACCCGGGCTGCGACGTTTGGTTGAACAACCCGCTGCGCCCGTTCGAGGCGTGTGGGACGTCGGGCATGAAGGCGGCGCTCAACGGCGGGCTCAACCTCTCGATCCTCGACGGGTGGTGGGACGAGTGGTACGACGGCCAGAACGGTTGGGCCATCCCGACCGCCGACGGCGTCGAAGACCCCGAGCGTCGTGACGACATCGAGGCCTCCGCGCTCTACGACCTCATCGAGAACAGCGTGCGGGTCCACTTCTACGACCAGAACGAGAACGGTCTGCCCCTGCACTGGATGGAGCTGCTCCTGCACACGCTGGAGACCCTCGGCCCCAAGGTGCTGGCGACCCGGATGGTCCGCGACTACGTCACCGAGCTCTACGGCCCGGCGGCGCGTGCGGGCTGGTCCCTGGACGGTCCGAAGTTCACCGGCGCTCGCGAGCTCGCGGCATACAAGGCGAAGGTCCGTGCGTCGTGGCCGTCGGTCCGCGTCGAGCACGTGGAGTCCTCCGGCGTGTCCGACTCGCCGCAGGTCGGCGACGAGCTGACCGTGCGGGCCTACGTCGACCTCGGCACGCTGCGGCCCGACGAGGTGCGGGTGCAGGTCGTCTACGGCCCGTCCTCGGACCGCGACGACACGATCCGGCGGCCCACGGTCGTCAAGCTCAAGCACACCGAGAGCTACGAGGGTGACCGGCACCAGTTCTCGGGGACGATCACGCTGACGCAGACCGGGTCCTTCGGCTACACCGTCCGGGTGCTGCCCAAGCACAAGGGCATGGTCGCCGCCAGCGAGCTCGGCCTCGTCGCCAACGCCTGATCTCGAGTTCGACCAGCTCAGCACCGCCAGCCGCGCGGCATACCTCCTCAGGGGGTATGCCGCGCGACTGCGTTCCAGCCCTGGCCCCCCGCCCCCGCGTTCCCTGAGCCCACCTTTCCCGAATTCCTCACACCCGCCGGTGGCTTGGGCGGGTCGGGGCTCGGATGTTCCCAAGGTCCTCACACTCGCCGGTGGTCTGGGCGAGGGGTATGCCGGTTGGCCCCGAATTCCTCACACCCGCCGGTGGTCTGGGCGGGTCGGGGCTCGGATGTTCCCAAGGTCCTCACACTCGCCGGTGATCTGGGGGAGGGGTATGCCGGTTGGCCCCGAATTCCTCACACCCGCCGGTGATCTGGGCAGATCCAGGCTCGGGGCGGATTCACGGGTCCGGCATCCGCCCGGACCAGCCCCGGACGTTGAGGCGTCGAGGCGTCGACGCGTCAGGCCGAGAGGCTCGGCTGGCTCGGGAAGTGGGCGAACCAGTCGGGGCGCCGCCGGACTCGGAGGCCGCCAGCCGCGAGGAGGCTCTCCGCGCGGTCGAGCGTCGTCCCGGGCGTGCGGTAAATGTCGGGAGCAGTCAGCACGAGGAACCGCCAGCCCTCCGCCTCCAACTCTTCCCGGCGGCGGATGTCGTAGGTCCACTGATCCTGTCGGTTGATGTGGTGACGCCCGTCGTATTCGACGGCGACCTTCGCGGACGGCCAGGCCAGGTCGATCCGATAGCGCAGCCTGCCTGCGTCGTCGAACACCTCGACGTTGACCACGGGTTCGGGGAAGCCGGCCAGCACGAAGAGCATGCGCACCCGGGTCTCCATGGGAGAGTCCACCCCGGGGCGCACGTATCCGGCAGCCAGCCGCGCGAGAGCCGCGCCGGGACCTTCGTGCTGGCGTGCCGCTTTGAGGAGCGCGGGCGCGGTGATGTGACCCTGGCGGACCAGCCCGTCGCCTAGGACCACGAGGTCGACGAGCTCGAGACATCGAGCCAGGTCGAGGAACGTCTGCGCGGCGTCCGTGCACGGCAGGGGTGACTGGGGCGCGAGAGCCGGCGGGACGGCATACCGGCGCAGTTTGACCTGGCGGCGCACGCTCATGGCGCCCTCCGTTGTCCCGAGGTGGGTCCACGCGCTGTCCGGCACGGTCGCCCCGAGGAGGGTGGCGGCCGTGTGATGGGAGGCGAAGCAGGGGTGCGTCGTCGTGCGCATCGCGGCGAGCACTCGAATCCGCGGAGTGATCTCGACTGCCGCGCTGATGTAGATGCCGTGCAGCAATCGACGGAACCTCGGGCCCCTGAGGTCCTCGTCGGTGAGCCCCGCGAGCAGCGCGTCTCGACGGCGGAACGGGCGGTCGAGACGGAGGTCGATCGGGGTCCGCCGGGCGGCGGGCTCGGTGCTGGTTGAGGTCAAGGTCCACACTCCTGCGGTCGCGGTGGCTCCTGACGACAATGCCCGAGGTTGGGGAGTGGGTGCAGGAGTTATCCACAGGGGGCGGCGGCGCGCTCGTGGGGCGTCAGACGCGGTCACCAAGGCGGCGCGAACACATCGCCGGCGGGTGTGGCGAAGTCGGGGCAGGGAAGGCCTGTGGAGGCCCACATCGCCGGCGAGTGTGAGGAATTTGGGAAAAGGGGGGCGGGGGGCGGGAAGGGGTGGGCAGGGGGTGGGAAGGCGAGGGTGTCAGGTCGGGTCGACGGCGCGGTAGATGCGCATCGAGGCCGGCAGCAGGACGGCGGGCTCGTCGGGGGACACCCAGGCGGCCTGAGCGGGCGGCCGGTCCCAGGCGCTGTCCCACAGCAGTTCGTATGCCGTGAGCCCGGGTGGGCGCGGCAGGGTCACGGTCCCCTCGTGGGCATCGCCGTGGAAGACCACGAGCAGCGACTGGTGCCCGTGGTGGGCGCCGTCGAGGAGCATCTGCAGGGTCCGGACGCGAGCGTCACCCCAGCGGTCCATCGTCATGGGATGTCCGTCGGCGCCGTACCACTCGAGGTCCTTGGACCCGTCGAGATGGACCGGCCCGCCACTGAAGAAGTCGCGCTGGCGCAACACCGGGTGCTGGGCCCGCAACTGGATGAGGAACTGCGTCGTGGCCAGCAGGTCGGCCTGCCAGGGGGCGAGATCCCAGTCGTACCAGGAGGTGTCGTTGTCCTGACAGAAGGCGTTGTTGTTGCCGTGTTGGCTCCGACCGAACTCGTCGCCGCCGTTGAGCATCGGCACCCCGGTCGACACGAGCAGGGTGGCCAACAGGTTGCGGATCGAGCGGTGCCGCAGCATCGAGACGCCGTCGTCGATCTGGCCTTCGATGCCGTGGTTCCACGAGGAGTTGTTGTCGGCGCCGTCGCGGTTGTCCTCGCGGTTGGCTTCGTTGTGCTTGTGGTTGTATGCCGTGAGGTCGGCTGTCGTGAAACCGTCATGTGCCGCAACGAAATTGATCGAGGCGATCGTGCCGCGGTCACGGTGGTGGAAGAGGTCGGCCGATCCGGCGAGCCGGGTTGCCAGGTCCTGCACCCCGTGCCCCGGCTGACCGGCGAGGTTGCGGGCGAGGTCAGTGAGCCAGAAGGAGCGCACCCGGTCGCGGAACCGGTCGTTCCACTCAGAGAACAGCGGGGGGAACTGCCCCGTCCGCCAGCCCTGGATGCCCAGGTCCCACGGCTCGGCGATGTTCTTCACCTGCGAGAGCACCGGGTCGGTGCGCAGCGCGATGAGCAACGGGTGATCGTGGTCGAACTCGTCGTTCTTGCCGCGGCCGAGCGCGACGGCCAGGTCGAAGCGGAACCCGTCGACGTGGCACTCCTGCACCCAGTAGCGCAGCGAGTCGAGGATCATCCGAACCGCGACGACGTGGCGCACGTCGACGGTGTTCCCGCAGCCGGTGACGTCGATGTCGTCCCCGCGCCCGTCAAGCCGGTAGTAGGCGCGATTGTCCAGGCCTCGCCAGGACAGCGTCGCGCCGCGCGCCGACTGCTCGGCGGTGTGGTTGTAGACGACGTCGAGGATGACCTCGATGCCGGCCGCGTGCAGCAGTTTGACCATGCCCTTGAACTCGTCGAGGGCGCCCTGTGGGTCGCGCGCGGCGGCATACCTCGCGTGGGGGGCGAAGAAGCCGAGCGTGTTGTAGCCCCAGTGGTTGATCAGCCCGCGGCGCCACACCTCCGGCTCGGTCGTGAACGTATGCACCGGCAGCAACTCCACCGCCGTGATCCCGAGCCGCGTGAGGTAGTCGATGGTCACGGGGTGGGCGAGACCGGCATACGTGCCGCGCAGGTTCGCCGGCACTCCGGGCAGGCGCATCGTGAGGTTGCGCACATGCGTCTCGTAGATGACCGATTCGGTCAACGGCCGTCGCAGCGGGCGGTCGTCGCCCCAATCGAAACCTCCGTCGACGACGACCGAACGCGGGACGTATGCCGCGGAGTCCCGCTCGTCGATCGCGTAGAGATCCTCGGGGCGCAGGTCCGAGGACGTGCGGTGGCCGTAGACCTCAGGAACCCAGGTGACCTCGCCCTCGATAGCGCGGGCGTAGGGATCGAGCAGCAGTTTGGCCGGGTTGTAGCGCATCCCGTCATGCGGGGCCCAGGGCCCGGAGACCCGGAACCCGTACCGCTGGCCAACGCCCATGCCGGGCACGAACCCGAACCAGTAGCCATAGACGCGCTCGGTCAGGGGAACCCGGCGCTCGGTCTCGCCGTGGACATCTCCCGGCTCGAACAGGCACACCTGCACGCCATCGGCGTGACCGGCATACACACACACCTGGGCGCCGCCCTCGACCAGTGTCACTCCCGGGGGCGGCGGGTGGTCGCGACTCGTGAGAGACCGATGCAACATGCCCTCCAGCCTAGGTGGACACTACGGTTGTGGCATGACGGATCCCACCGCCCTGCCCAATTTCCCGCCGCCCTCGGACGAGCATCCGCTGCGAGGGCGGGTGCTTGACGCCCTGCAGGACCTGGGCATCGAGCCGGTCATCGACTCCGACGGCGACGTCGCCTTCCAGGTCGGCGAGCCCTCGCAACAACTGTTCGTCCGCTGCCAGGACGGGGACTTCCCGGTGATGCGGATCTTCGGCCAATGGCAGATCGGAGCGCCGGCGCCCGAGGACGTCCTGGCCCGCCTGATGCGCTGCAACGAGGTCAACCTCGAGTGGCAGGTCGCCAAGTGCGGCGTCGCCGGCGACAACCTCATCGTCACGTGTGACCAGGTCGTCATGCCTGGGGCCGACCTCGGCCAACTCATGCAGTTGTCGGTGACGCTCGTGCTGCAGGTCGTCGGCGCGTGGTACGGATCGTGGGATCAAGGGCGCGACGAGGCGCCGGGAGCAGGAGGCAGTGATGGGTGAGTTCGTGCGGCTCGAGGTCGCCGATGGCATCGGAACGATCCGGCTGGATCGTCCGAAGATGAACGCGCTGAACCTGCAGGTGCAGACCGAGATCGAGGAGTGCGCCCGCGAGGCGACCCTGCGTGACGACGTCGCGGCGGTCATCGTCTATGGCGGTGAGCGGGTCTTCGCGGCCGGCGCCGACATCAAGGAAATGCAGTCGATGTCCTACACCGACATGGCGGTCGCGGTCGAAGGCCTGCACTCCTTCACCACGACGCTGGCCCGGATGCCCAAGCCGAGCGTCGCCGCGATCACCGGCTATGCCCTGGGCGGCGGCTGCGAGTTGGCGATGTGTTGCGACTTCCGGCTCGCCGGCGAGTCGGCTCAACTGGGCCAGCCCGAGATCCTGCTGGGCATCATCCCTGGCGCGGGCGGCACCCAGCGACTCACCCGCCTGGTCGGCCCGGCCAAGGCCAAGGACCTCATCTTCTCCGGTCGCTTCATCAAGGCCGACGAGGCACTCGCGATCGGGCTCGTCGACCGGGTGGTCCCGGATGACCAGGTGTATGCCGCCGCGCGCGAGTGGATGTCGACGTTCGTCGGTGGTCCGCGGTTCGCTCTCAAGGCGGCCAAGGAGGCCATCGACCGAGGCGGCGAACTCGACCTGGACTCCGGGCTGGCCCTGGAGAAGTCGCTCTTCTCGGCCTTGTTCGCCACGCACGACCGGTTCGTCGGCATGGAGTCCTTCGTCGTCAACGGGCCGGGCAAGGCGCAGTTCGAAGGCCGGTGAGACGGCGCGCCGACGGCCTGGACGTCCTGGTCGTCTATGTCCCGCGGGCGTCGACCGAGGCGCTGTTGGCTGCCCTCTTCGCGGCCGGAGCCGGCGCGGTCGGTGACTATCGCGAGT
Organism: Candidatus Phosphoribacter hodrii; assembly: GCA_016707175.1. Lineage (GTDB taxonomy): Bacteria > Actinomycetota > Actinomycetes > Actinomycetales > Dermatophilaceae > Phosphoribacter > Phosphoribacter hodrii. The sequence continues at coordinate 947,866 of JADJIB010000002.1, read as the reverse complement.
GTGCCTGGGTGACGTCGGGTCTGGGCCGGTTCCGGCCCCTGCCTGGCGCCAACCCCGCCATTGGCGACGTCGGGGAACTCGTCACGATCGAGGAGGACCGCTGCGAGGTGGTCATCCCCACGGGTCGTCGCGACGAGGTGATCGCCGCCCTCCGAGCGGCCCACCCCTACGAGGAGCCGGCCTTCCACGTCATCGAGACCGCCCCGCTGGACTGACCTACGACAGCCGGGTCATCTCCACGGAGACGAACATGTCCGAGGTCCGGCTCCCGGTGAAGATGCCGGTCAACGGCGCCACATCGCGATAGTCGCGCCCGACGGCCACCTCGACGTGCAGGTCGCCGGGGCGGATGTTGTTCGTCGGGTCGGCGCCCACCCAGCCGTCGTCCCAGAACTGGATCCACGCGTGCGACTCCCCGGCATAGGGGACGCCGAGCTCACCCGAGCGGCTGGGCATGAGGTAGCCCGACACGTAGCGGGCCGGGATGCCCACCGATCGCAGGGCCCCCAACACGAGGTGAGCCATGTCCTGACAGACCCCGGAGCGCTGTTCCCAGGCCTCCGAGGCCCGGGTGTGGACTCCGGTGGCACCGAAGACGTACTTCACCTCGGCGTGCACGAGATCGACGACCGCCACGGCAAGTTCCCAGGGCGTGGCGCTGGTCCGGCGCAGTTCGGCAACCGCAGCGAGCAGGTCGGGCGGAGGCGCGACCCGGTCGCCGATCTCGAGCATCTCGCAGTGCGTGTCGGTGACGTCGAGGCTGGTCAGGTCGCCCCACTGAAGGCGCGGCTCCTCGGAGGTATGCCGTTGCACGTCAACGGTGCTCGTCGCGACGACGTTGAGCGACTCATGCCGCTCGAACACCTCGAACGCCGTGACGGTGGTGCCCCAGTAATCGGTGTAGGTGTAGGTCCACGGCACCGGCGAGATGTCGATCCGGCTGTGCACGACCTGCTGCTCGTGGGTGGAGCGGGGGAGCATGCGGATCTCGTTGAACGACGCGGTGACACCACCGGCATACGAATAGCCAGTGCGGTGGACGATGCGGATGGTGGCGCTCACTGGGCTCCACCGCGCCATTCGGCGGCAACGGCACCCTCGAAGTATCGCGCCGAGATCGCGGCGTTGGCGCGGGCGCAGGTGATCTGCAACTCGGCCATCCGTTCCGGCAGGTCGAGGAGCACCTCTCCGCGAGTGCGATATTCGAGCTCGGCGCGGGCCCGGCCCAGGGTGCGGGCGACCTCGTCCTCGGTCAGGCCGCGACGCTCGGGCGGGGTGAGCCGATCGAGGGCATCCATGGCGGTGTCGAGGGTGTGGACGATCGAGCGCGGGAAGAGCCGGTCCAGCAGGAGGAACTCAGCGGCCTCACTGTCGGAGTCCTGGTCGTGGTGGCCGCGGACGAAGGCGTGGTGGGCCCCGCAGGCGCGCAACGTGCTCGACCACGCAGTGGCCGCAGGCCCGGTGGCGGCGGACGCCGCGAGACGTGCCGTCATGTCGATGCGTTCCAAACTGCGGCCCAGGACGAGGAAGTACCACCCCTGGTCGTGGGACATCGTGCCGTCGGCGGTCGCCGTGATGACGGCGCACCGCTCCCGCACCCACCGGAACGCGAGCGCGGGACGCACCTTCGCGAGCTCGCCGCGCTGCACGGCATACCAGGTGGTGTTGATCGCCTCCCACATCTCGGTGGACACGGTCTCACGGGAGCGCCGGGCGCTCTCGCGGGCGCCCTTGAGGGCCGAGACGATCGACGCGGGTGAGTCGGGGTCATGACAGAGGCGACGCAGCACGAGGTCCTCGCTCGCGGGGCCCTCGTGGTCGATCCCCATGACGGTGAGCAACCGATCGGCGGACGCCCGGGCGTCGATCACGGGGTCCTCGACGGACAGGTGCAACTGGACGTCCAGAAGGCGCGAGGTGTCCTCCGCCCGCTCGAGGTAGCGGCCGATCCAGTAGAGCGACTCGGCGATGCGGCTCAGCATGGGTCCTCCTGGTGAGCGCGCTGTTGCTGTTGCTGTTGCTGTTGCTCGACCTGGGAGTGTTCGGAGTGCTGGATGGCGACGCTGCGGGCCTGCGGATGCACGACCGATGACGCCGCCGCCGGACGGGCGCGGGGTGCCGGGATCGGCTCGACGTCGCCGGCCTCGTGGTTGGCCAGCACCCAGGTGTCCTTGGAACCGCCGCCCTGGCTGGAGTTGACGATGAGCTGGCCCTCGCCGAGAGCGACGCGGGTCAGCCCTCCGGGCAGCACCCACACGGACGACCCGTCGTTGACCGCGAAGGGACGCAGGTCGACGTGGCGAGGCGCCAACTGCCCTCCGACGAGCGTCGGCACCGTCGAGAGTTGCACGACGGGCTGGGCGATCCACCCGCGGGGGTTGGCCTGGATTCGGGCCCGAACGGCATCGAGTTGAGCGGATGTCGCCGCAGGACCGATGACGATGCCCTTGCCGCCCGGAGCCGTCGACCGGCTTGAGGACCAACTCCGCGAGGCGGTCGAGGACCTCTGCCCGGTGCGCGGGGTCCTCCAGACGCCAGGTGTCGACGTTGGGCAGCACCGGCTCCTCACCCAAGTAGTAGCGGATGAGATCGGGGACGTAGGAGTAGACGAGTTTGTCGTCGGCGACGCCGTTGCCCAGGGCGTTGGCCAGGGTGACGTTGCCCGCGCGGGCCGCGTTGACCAACCCCGCGCAGCCCAGCAACGAGTCGCCCCGGAAGTGCACCGGGTCGAGGAACTCGTCGTCGACCCTGCGGTAGATGACGTGGACCGGCCGTAGCCCGGTCGTCGTGCGGACCATGACCCGCCCGGCCTGGCACACCAGGTCGCGTCCCTCGACGAGCCGACAGCCCATCATCCGGGCGAGGAGGGCGTGCTCGAAGTAGGCGGAGTTGTAGACGCCCGGGGTGAGCACGACGACGGTCGGGTCCGACACGCCGCTCGGCGCGCTGGCCCGCAGCGCGGCGAGCAGACGGGCGGGGTAGCTGCGGACCGGGCGGATCCGGTGGTCGGCGAAGACCTCAGGCAGGGCGCTGGTGAGGGCCCGGCGGTTGGTCATGACGTAGGAGACCCCGGACGGGATCCGCACGTTGTCCTCGAGCACCCGGAACCGGCCGTCGCCGTCGCGCACAAGGTCGATGCCGCTGACGTGCACCCGAACCCCATTGGCCGGGGTCAGCCCGGCGACCACCCGATGAAAGTGCGGCGAACTCGTCACCACGGTCCGCGGCATCACCTCGTCGTTGAAGAGGTCGCCCGGCCCGTAGACGTCGTCGAGGAACCGCTCGAGGGCCCGCACCCGTTGAGTCAGCCCCACCTCGACCGTCGCCCAGGTGTCGGCGTCGAGCAACCGCGGCACGATGTCCAGCGGGAACGGCCGTTCCTCGCCGCCGATGTCGAAGGTCACGCCCTGCTCGACATAGATGCGAGCCAGGAAGTCCGCACGCCCACGCACGTCGGCAGGACTCATCCGGGTCAACCGATTGTGGACGTCGGTGTACCCCGATCGAACCTCGTTCGGCGCCGCCTCGAACATCTCGTCGAAGGTGCGCTCGCGGGCGGCATACCCGGCGAATAGCGTGTCCACGAGGGAGGACGTTAGGGCCGAACGATTTCCAACTCGTTTCGTCCGCGTTCCGTCGTGGAGACATCGCCCGCGCAGGTATGCCGTGCCGACGGTCACGTGGGTCGCGCGTGAGTCGCGTCACGCGGCATACCGTGAGGTGGTGGGCATCACGCCCAGGGCGGCGGGGAGTGTCGGCCTGACCTGACAGGATGGTCCAGACCCTAACCAGCACACGGGAAGAGGACGTGTCTAGATGAACATCGTCGTCTGCGTGAAGTATGTGCCCGACGCGCAAGCAGAGCGCACCTTCAACGCCTCCGACAGCACGACCGATCGCGTCAACGTCGACGGGTTGCTCTCCGAGCTCGACGAGTATGCCGTCGAGGAGGCGCTCAAGATCGTCGAAGCGGGCGAAGGTGAGGTCACTGTCCTCACCATCGGACCCGACGAGGCATCCGACGCGATCAAGAAGGCCCTGCAGATGGGCGCCGACAAGGGAGTGCACGTCATCGACGACGCCATCCACGGCTCCGACGCTCTCGCGACGTCGCTGTTGCTGGCCAAGGCGATCGAGAAGATCGGCGTGCCCGACCTCATCGTCACGGGGATGTCCTCGACCGACGGCATCATGGGCGTCGTTCCGACGATGCTCGCCGAGCGCCTCGGCCTGCCGGCCGTGACCTTCGCGTCCGAGCTCACCGTGGGTTCCGGCACCGTGTCGGCGCGCCGCGACGGTGACGTCGCCAGCCAGACCATCGAGGCCGCGCTGCCGGCCCTCGTGTCGGTGACCGACCAGATCAACGAGCCGCGTTACCCCTCCTTCAAGGGGATCATGGCGGCGAAGAAGAAGGCCGTCGAGACGTGGACGCTGGCTGACCTGGGCGTGTCCGCCGACGAGGTCGGCCTCGACGCCGCCTGGACCAAGGTGACCTCCTTCGAGGCGCGGCCGCCGCGCGCGAAGGGCACCATCGTCAAGGACGAGGGTGACGGCGGAGCCAAGCTCGCCGGCTTCCTCGCCGAGCGCAAGTTCATCTGAGCGGCGACGCGGGAATAGGAGATCACTGACATGGCTGAAGTTCTCGTCCTCGTCGACCACGTCGACGGCGCGCTGCGCAAGACGACCACCGAACTGCTCACCATCGCCCGGCGGCTCGGCGAGCCGTCGGCCGTCTTCATCGGATCCGGCTTCGATGCCGCCAAGGAGGGGCTGGCGGCATACGGTGCGGAGAAGGTCTACCGCATCGACGCCGACCTGTCCGGCTTCCTTGTGGTGCCCCAGGCCGAGGCCCTCGCCGCGGTCGCCGCCCAGGCGTCCCCGGCAGCGGTGCTCGTCGCGAGTTCACCCGAAGGCAAGGAGATCGCCGCGCGCTTGGCGGTCAAGCTGGGCTCCGGGCTCATCACCGACGCGGTCGACGTGCAGTCCGACGGAGCCGGTGGGGTCTCGACGACTCAGACCGTTTTCGCCGGTTCTTACACCGTCAAGGCGACCGTCACCAAGGGCACGCCGGTTATCGCGGTCAAGCCCAATTCGGCTGCGCCCGAAGCGGTTGCTGGTGCTGCTGCCGAGGTGACCGTCCCCTTCGAGCCGTCGGCGCTGGCCCAGTCGGCCAAGATCGTGTCGGCCAAGCCGAAGGAGAAGACGGGTCGCCCCGAGCTCACCGAAGCGGCCATCGTCGTCTCGGGCGGACGTGGCACCGGTGGCGACTTCTCCAAGGTCGAAGCCTTCGCCGACTCCCTCGGCGCAGCGGTCGGTGCGAGCCGCGCCGCTGTCGACGCCGGCTGGTACCCGCACAGCCACCAGGTCGGCCAGACCGGCAAGCAGGTCAGCCCCCAGTTGTACGTTGCGTGCGGCATCTCCGGTGCGATCCAGCACCGGGCCGGCATGCAGACCTCGAAGACGATCGTCGCCGTCAACAAGGACGAAGAGGCGCCGATCTTCGAGCTGGTCGACTTCGGAGTGGTCGGCGACCTGTTCGCCGTGCTCCCGCAGGCGACCGACGCGGTGGCGGCGGCCAAGGCCTAGTCGCGCACGCGGCATACGCTGCGGGGTCCGGACCGGTGGTGGTCCGGGCCCCGCTTCCGTATGCCGGCTTGCCGCCGCGCGCTGGGATTGGTTGACTCCGCCCGTGGATCTCTTGCTGTTGCGGCACCAGCCGACCCTGTGGGGCCTGGCCGTACGCCTCGATCCGATGGGGCCCGAACACTACGACGGGCTGCGGCCCTTGTTCGTGGGCGACTCCGACAGCCCGTTGGCGTTCGTGCTGGCCGAGAAGGTCCGCGTCGGGCTGGCCGTCGCCAAGGACCGACCCGATCGGGCCGATTGGGCCATCGTGCGGATCGCCGATCAGCGGGTCGTGGGGGAGGTCGTGCTGTTCTCCCTCGACGCCGATCACGACGCGATGGAGTTCCGCATCGCGCTCGTCGGCCCGGAGGAGTTCGGCCAGGGCTACGGGACGGAGGCGACCCGTCTGGTGCGGGACTTCGCCTTCGGGCCGCTGGGGTTGCGCCGGGTGAGCCTGGAAGTCGGCGCGAGTAATGCGCGAGCGCGGCGGGTGTATGACCGGGCCGGCTTCATTGTCGAGGGAGTGCGCCGTCAGGTGCGGCTGGTCGACGGGGTGTGGGACGACGTGGTCGACATGGCGATGCTGGCCTCGGACCCGAGGCCCTGAAAGACCCGAGGCCCTGAAAGACCCGAGGACTTCTACTCGGAGTCGGCGATGGGCTCGCGTCGCCGGGTCAACTCAGCTCGCCCGCGGGTCCACACCTTGCCCGGCGAGGTGACCGCCGAACGAGCCGCCCGGCGGGTCCGGTTGACAGCAACCCGCAGGCGGCCGACCTCGACGATCCGCCAACCGCCAGCCAATGCCATCAGCCGCAGTTCGTGGTCGGGGTTGACGGCGACCGGGTTGCCGACGATCGCCAGCATCGGCTCGTCACTCACCGAGTCCGAATACGCGAAGCACTGCGCCAAGTCGTAGCCATGGGTCGCCGCGAGCCCGCGGATGACCTCCGCCTTGCCCTCCTTGTAACAGAACGGCCCGGCCAGGGTGCCGTCGAAACACCCCGCCTCGTCCCGACCGGCAGTGGTCCCCACGCCGTAGTCCATGCCCGCCGCCACCGCGAAACGCAGGACGATCTCGGTCGGGCTCGCCGACACGAGGACGAGCTCGTGACCCTCGGCGCGATGTTGGGCGAGCACCTCTCGCATCGTCGGGGTGATCGTGGCGACCAGGTCGTCGAGAAAGCCATCGGCGAGCCGTTCAACCTCGGAGCCAGGGTGTCCCTTGACCCCGCGCAGGATCCGGTCGCGGACCTTGGCCGAGCTGTCGTCACTGGCGCCGCGCAACATGAACGACGCGTTGCGCGCCAGGTCGAGGGCCAACTCCCGCTTGCTCACCAGCCCCGCGCCGAAGGCAGCCTTGGCGAGCGGAATGTTGGCCGACCCGGGAATGAGCGTGCCGTCCAGGTCGAAGAACGCCGCGATACGCGTGCCAGAGGGGCCGGTGTGGGTCATGCTCGCTGAGCTCCTCGGGACGGGGACGAACCAGCACATCATGACGCAGGTCGCGGTTGCTTGCCAGGGTTCTCCCTCCCCTTTCCGCCCCGTGACCGACCGTCCACGGTATGCCGCGTCGCGGCGGCATACTCACGCGCGGCTTAGGATCGGCGGGTGCCCGTGTACCTCGACCATGCCGCGACGACGCCGGTCTTCCCGGACGTCGCGGCTGCGATGTCGGCGCAACGGGATCGGGTCGGCAACGCCTCGTCGTTGCACACTGCGGGCCGGGCTGCCCGGCGGGTCGTCGAGGAGTCCCGCGAGCGGTTGGCCGGAGTGCTCGGCGCTCGGCCGTCCGAGGTGGTGTTCACCTCCGGGGGGACCGAGTCGGACAACCTCGCCGTGGCGGGCGTCTATCGGGCTCGTCGAGACGCAGACCCCCGGCGGCGTCGGCTGCTTGTCAGCGCGATCGAGCACCACGCCGTGCTCGACTGCGTGCAGGCGCTGGTCGACCGCGAGGGCGCCGAAGTCGACTGGCTGCCCTGCGATGCCGAGGGCATCGTTCAGGTCGCCGACGTGCGCGCCGCCATCGCCGAAGACCCGCAGTCGGTCGCACTCGTCTCGGTGATGTGGGCCAACAATGAGGTCGGCACCGTGCAGGACGTGGCGGCGATCGCCGCGGAGGCGCACGCGCACGGCATACCGATGCACACGGACGCGGTCCAAGCGGTCGGTCACCTACCCGTGGACTTCTTGGCCAGCGGCGTCGACCTGCTCACCCTGACCGGGCACAAGGTGGGCGGGCCGATCGGGTCCGGCGCTTTGCTCGTGCGGCGGGAGCAGGATGTTGTGCCGCTGGTCTACGGCGGCGGCCAGGAGCGCCAGATCCGTTCCGGAACCCTCGACACGGTCGGGATCCTCGGGTTGTCCCTCGCGGTCGAGGCGTCCGTGGGGATGCTTCCGGTGGAGGGACCGAGGCTGTGTCGGTTGCGGGACGACCTCATCGAAGGCGCGATGGGGCTGGGTTATGACATCCGGCCCGGTGGGGTGTGGCGGCCGGGCGACTGGGCGAGTCGGTCGGCCGGTAACGCGCATCTGCTCGTCCCCGGATGCGAGGGTGACTCGTTGCTCTACCTGCTCGACGCGGCCGGGGTCGAGTGCTCGACAGGGTCGGCCTGCCAGGCCGGGGTGCCGCAGCCCAGCCACGTCTTGTTGGCCATGGGGTTGAGCGAGCGCGAGGCGCGGGGAGCCCTGCGCTTGACCTTGGGGCATACCTCCACGGGGGCGGACGTCGAGGCGGTCCTGGCCGCGTTGCCCGCGGCTCTCGACCGAGCACGTCGGGCTGCTGGGGTCGCCTGATGCGCGTCGTCGCGGCGATGAGCGGCGGGGTGGACTCGGCGGTCGCCGCCGCGCGGTTGATCGACGCCGGGCACGAGGTTGTCGGGGTGCACCTGGCGCTGTCCGAGGACGCCCGGGCGGTGCGCGAGAAGGCCCGAGGCTGCTGCACGCTGGAGGACTCGGCCGACGCGCGCCGCGTCGCCGATCGGCTGGGCATCCCCTTCTACGTCTGGGACCTGTCGGCGCGCTTCCGCACCGAGGTGGTCGAGGACTTCGTCGCCGAGTATGCCGCGGGCCGCACCCCCAACCCCTGCCTGCGCTGCAACGAGCGGATCAAGTTCGCCGCGCTCTTGGACAAGGCGGTGGCGCTGGGCTTCGATGCGGTCGGGACCGGTCACTACGCGCAGGTCGTGGAGGGTCCGAATGGTCGTGAGTTGCATCGGGCCGTCGATGCGGCGAAGGACCAGTCCTATGTGCTCGGGGTGCTCGATGCCGGCCAGTTGGCCGGGGCGTTCTTCCCGCTGGGTGGGTCGACCAAGGCGCAGGTGCGGGAAGAGGCTGCGGCGCGTGGGTTTGCGGTGGCTCGGAAGCCCGACTCGCACGACATCTGCTTCATCCCCGACGGTGACACGCGGGGGTGGCTGGCGGGGCGGTTGGGCTCGCGCCCTGGCGTCGTGGTCGACGAGTCGTGTGCGGTGGTGGGGTCGCATGGCGGCGCCTACGGGTACACGGTGGGCCAGCGCAAGGGACTGGCGCTGCCTCGGCCGGCCGCCGACGGGCTGCCGCGTTATGTGCAGTCCGTCGACGTCGCGACCAACACGGTGGTCGTCGCGCCGGGGGAGTTGCTTGGGGTGGATGTCATCGAGGGCGAACACCTGCGCTGGTGTGGCCGGCCGCCAACGGGGGCGACTCGGGTGGAGGCTCAGGTGAGGGCCCACGGTGAGGGCTTGCCCGGGGTGGCGACCGTCTTAGGCGCCGCGGTGGGGCAGACCGTGCAGGTGCATCTCGACGCCTCGGTGCGTGGGGTCGCTCCGGGACAGTCAGTGGTGCTTTATGACGGGACTCGGGTTGTCGGTTCGGCGACGATCACGGCGACGGGTCGGCGCTCCCGGGCGTAGGCCGGGGCTGCGAAACCATCGGCGGGTGTGGGGAATTCGGGGCCAACCGGCATACCTCTCGCCCAGAACACCGGCGAGTGTGAGGATTTCGGAGGAGCCCGGGCGTAGGCCAAGGGGGCGGCAGTAGGCTCAAGGGCTGTGACCTCTGCGAGTGGGATCGGCTCTTGGCCGGGGACCGATGTCGCCGAGGCCCTGCGGATCCAGCGGGAGTTGCTCGGCGATCACGACGAGCAGGCGGACGGGGTGCGCGGCATACCGTCGCTGCCTGAGTTGCCCGCTCGCGGACCGGGCGGGGACATCATCGGCCGCACCGCCGGGTTGCTCGTGGACCTCGCCGTCGATTTGCAACCGGCGGGATGGCGTTTCGTCGATCGACCGGGCCGAGACGCTGCGCGGACGGCCGCCTTCTGGGGCGAGGACCTCGACGAGTTGGCCGCCGCCTTCGACGGGTATGCCGGTCCACTCAAGGTCGCGGTGGCCGGACCGTTCACCCTCGCGGCGGACATTTGGCTGCATCGCGGCGAACGCGCCATCGTCGATCCGGGTGCCACCCGCGACCTGTCCGAGTCACTCGCCGAGGGACTGCGCACCCTCCTGGTCCGACTGACCCGGCTCGTGCCTGGGGCTGAGCTCATCGTCCAGGTCGACGAGCCCTCCCTGCCTGCGGTGCTTGACGGGCGATTGCCCACGGCATCGGGGTTCGGCAGGTTGCGGGCCATCGACGTGCAGGACGCGCTACCTGCCCTGCAGACGGTTCTGGCGGCGGCGGGCGAGCACGGGACGATCGTGCATTGCTGCGCGGCATACCCTCCGCTGCCCCTGCTGCGCCGAAGTGGCGCGGGCGGGCTCTCGGTCGACACGACGCTGATCACGCCGCGCGGCTGGGAGGGCTTGGCCGTGGCGGTCGAGGACGGGGTTCGCCTGCACGCCGGTTGTGTGCCCACCGCACCCGAGGCGGTGGTGGACCCCGTCGCCGTCGCCGACCACCTCGCCTCGGCCTGGTCGCGCGTCGGTATGCCGCCCGCTCACCTGGACGACCTGGTCGTCACCCCGACCTGTGGGCTGGCGGGGTTGACCCCGTCCGCCGCCATCGAACGCCAACGCGCCTGCCTGCAGGTGGCCGCGGAACTCGTCACCCGCTCCCGAGGCTGAGCGACCGCACCCCGCCGTCGAGCGCCCGTCGCCGCCCGTCGAGGGGATTGTCGGCGCGATGCGGCAGGATGACGCCGTGTCCAGCTCCGAAGCGCCCGCAGGCGCCCCCGACGTGCCATCCGAGGTCCGGCATGCCTGGACCGAGTTGGCCGAAACGATCCGAGCCCACCAGTTCGCCTATCACGTCCAGGATTCCCCGACCGTGTCCGACGGGGAGTACGACGCGCTCATCCGCGATCTCACGGCCCTGGAGGAGTCCCACCCCAGCCTGCGCACGCCGGACAGCCCGACCCAACAGGTGGGAGCGCCGAGTTTCTCGACCGAGTTCCAGGCGGTTGACCACCTCGAGCGGATGCTCAGCCTCGACAACGCCTTCTCGCCCGAGGAGCTGGCGGCCTGGGCCGCGCGGGTGGAGCGGGACGCCGGGGGGCCCGGCGGCGCGGCATACCGGTTCCTCTGCGAGCTGAAGGTCGACGGCCTGGCGATCAACCTCCTCTACGAGCGCGGCCGCCTCACCCGCGCGCTCACCCGCGGCGACGGGCGCACCGGCGAGGACGTCACCCACAATGTCCGCACGATCCGCGGCATCCCCGCCGTGCTCACGCCCACCGCCCAGGCGCCGGTCCCTGAGCTCGTCGAGGTGCGCGGCGAGGTCTTCTTCCCCGTCGAGCAGTTCGAGGAGCTCAACGCGAGCCTCGTCGAGGCCGGCCGCGCGCCGTTTGCCAACCCCCGTAACGCCGCTGCCGGTTCGCTGCGCCAGAAGGACCCGCGGGTCACCGCGAGCCGCCCCCTGCGGATGCTCGTCCACGGGCTCGGGGCTCGTCGCGGCTTCGACGTGGCCCGCCAGAGCGAGGCGTATGCCGTGCTGCACGACTGGGGGCTGCCCACCTCCCCGCACGTGCGGGTCGTCGACACCGTCGCCGAGGTCCAGGCGTTCATCGACCACTTCGGAGAGCACCGACACTCGGTCGAGCACGAGATCGACGGGGTGGTCGTCAAGGTCGACGAGGTCGCCGTCCAGCGGTCCATGGGCTCGACCTCACGCGCGCCGCGCTGGGCGATCGCCTACAAATACCCGCCGGAAGAGGTCAACACGGTCCTTCGGGCCATCGAGGTCGGGGTCGGTCGCACCGGTCGGGTGACCCCGTTCGGCGTGATGGATCCCGTGGTCGTCAGCGGCTCGACCGTCTCCAACGCCACCTTGCACAACGGCTGGGAGGTGGCCCGTAAGGACGTCCGGATCGGTGACACGGTCGTGCTGCGCAAGGCCGGCGACGTCATCCCCGAGATCGTTGCCCCCGTCCTGGCGTTGCGTCCGGCCGACGCCGTCCCGTGGGAGATGCCGACGCACTGCCCCGCCTGCGGGAGCCTGCTGGCGGCCGAGAAGGAGGGCGACAAGGACATCCGTTGCCCCAACGCCCGGTCCTGCCCGGCCCAGTTGCGCGAGCGCCTGTTCGGCCTGGCCTCCCGGGGCGCCCTGGACATCGAGGCCCTCGGCTGGGAGGGGGCGGCTGCACTGCTGGACGCTGGTGTCATTGAGGACGAAGGGGGGCTCTTCGCGCTCACGGCCGCCGAGATCGCCACCGTGCCGCTCTATACCCGGCTGGCCAAGAAGACCGACCCCGAGGCCGACGTGATCGATGGCCGAGTCCTGTCGGCCAACGGCGAGAAACTGCTCGACAACCTCGCCAAGGCCAAGGAGCAGCCGCTCTGGCGGGTGCTCGTCGCCCTGTCGATCAGGCATGTCGGCCCCACTGCGGCCCGCGCCCTCGCCACCCACTTCGGCTCGATGGAGGGCATCCGGGCCGCGAGCGCCGAGGAACTCTCGGGCGTCGACGGGGTGGGCGGCGTGATCGCCGAGTCGGTGCGCGATTGGTTCGACGCCCCGGACAACACCTGGCACCGGGCCATCGTTGAGGCCTGGGCAGCGGCCGGGGTCCGGATGGTCGACGCGGTCGATGCATCGGTGGCCCGCACCCTGGACGGCGCCACCGTCGTCGTCACCGGCTCCCTCGAAGGCTTCACCCGCGACGGCGCGAAAGAGGCGATCATCGCCCGCGGGGGCAAGGCGGCCGGATCGGTCTCCAAGAACACCGATTGGGTGATCGTCGGGCCGGGTGCCGGGTCCAAGGAGGCCAAGGCCCGCGACCTGGGGCTGCGCATCCTCGATGAGGCAGGGTTCGTCCGGCTCCTGGAGACCGGGTCCCCCGACTAACGGCCAGGGTGGGCTAAGCCGAACGTCCCGCAAGGGTCCTCAGGCAGCGCCAATAGGATGGGGCCATGTCTTCCCTGTCCCGCGACGATGTCGCCCATCTGGCCATGCTGGCGCGGATCGAGCTGACCGACGCCGAGCTTGACCGGATGCTCGGCGAGCTGTCGGTCATCCTCGACGCCGTCGCACTGGTCCAGCAGGCGCCCACCGAAGGCGTCGAGCCGATGTCGCACCCCTTGCCCCTGGTCAACGTCACCAGGCCCGACGAGGTCCGCCCCGGGCTCACCTCCGCGCAGGCCCTCTCGGGGGCTCCCGAGGCCGATCAGCAGCGCTTCTCCGTCCCCCGGATCCTCTCCGACGACTGACCCACCGCCTCTGGTATGCCGCCTCGCGGCCCAGGCGCGCGGCATACCCGCAGCTTCCCGACCCGCTCCCCAACGTAAGGCACCACCGTGACCAACGATCTCACCCGCTGGAGCGCCGCCCGGATGGCCGACTCTCTGGCCCGTCGGGAGATCAGCGCCGTCGAGCTCACCCAGGCCCACCTGGACCGCATCGCGGCTGTCGATGGCTCCGTCCACTCCTACCTGCACGTCGACGAGACCGGCGTGCTGGCTCAGGCGCGGGCCGTCGATGACGCCCGCGCCCGCAACGAGGACCTGCACGTGATGGCCGGCGTGCCGATCGCGGTCAAGGACGTCGTCGCGACCGAGGGGCTGCCGACGACGTGTGGCAGCCGGATCCTCTCGGGGTGGATCCCGCCGTACGACGCGACTCTCGTGACCAAGCTCAAGGCCGCCGGGATGCCGATCCTCGGCAAGACCAACATGGACGAGTTCGCGATGGGCTCCTCGACGGAGCACTCGGCCTATGGCCCCAGCCGCAACCCGTGGGACCTCGAGCGCATCCCCGGCGGCTCCGGCGGCGGCTCGTCGTCGGTGCTGGCGTCCTTCCAGGCCCCGTTGGCGATCGGCACCGACACCGGTGGCTCGATCCGTCAGCCGGCGTCGGTGACGGGGACGGTCGGCACCAAGCCGACCTACGGCGGGGTCTCGCGCTACGGCCTCGTCGCGTTGGCCTCCAGCCTCGACCAGGCCGGGCCGTGCGCCCGGACCGTCCTGGACACCGCGCTGCTGCACGCCGTCATCGGGGGTTACGACCCGCGCGACTCGACGTCCATTCACGCCCCGGTGCCCGAGGTCGTGCGGGCGGCGCAGAGCGCTGACGTCAGCGGGATGCGGATCGGGGTCGTCAAGCAGCTGTCCGGCGAGGGCTACCAGGCGGGGGTGCAGGCCCGCTTCAACGAGGCGGTCGCCCTGCTCGTCGATGCCGGCGCAACGGTCGTCGAGGTCGACTGCCCCAACTTCCAGTACGCGCTGGCCGCCTACTACCTCATCCTGCCGTCCGAGGCCTCCTCCAACCTGGCTCGCTTCGACGCGATGCGCTATGGCCTGCGGGCCCTGCCCGAGGGAGTCGATGACCCGAGCGCCGAGCAGGTCATGGCAGCCACCCGCGAGGTCGGGTTCGGCGCCGAGGTCAAGCGCCGGATCATCCTGGGCACCTATGCCCTCTCGTCGGGCTACTACGACGCTTACTACGGTCAGGCCCAGAAGGTCCGTCGCCTCATCGCTCAGGACTTCGACCGTGCCTTCGAGGTGGCCGACGTCCTCGTCTCCCCGACCGCGCCGACGACCGCGTTCAAGATCGGCGAGAAGCTCGACGACCCGTTGGCCATGTATCTCAACGACGTCGCGACGATCCCGGCCAACCTCGCCGGCATCCCGGGGATGTCGCTGCCGTCCGGTCTCGCGACCGAGGACGGGCTCCCGACCGGGTTCCAGATCCTCGCCCCGGCAACGAAGGACGAGCGCCTGTATGCCGTGGGGTCGGCTCTGGAGCGTGAGCTCGTCAGCCGGTGGGGCGGGCACTTGTTGGAGAAGGCGCCAACCTTGGCGACCGTGGGCGCGGAGGTGGCTCGATGAGCGAGCACACGAGTGATGACCTGGCCCTCGACGGCGGCACCGAGGCCGTGCTGACGTGGGACGAGACGATCGCGGCATACGACCCGGTGCTCGGGTTGGAGGTCCACGTCGAGTTGGGCACTGCGACCAAGATGTTCTGCGGTTGTCCGACCGAGTTCGGTGCCGAGCCCAACTCGCAGGTGTGCCCGGTCTGTCTCGGGCTGCCGGGGTCGCTGCCGGTGGTCAACGAGAAGGGCGTCGAGTCGGCCATCCGGATCGGGCTGGCGCTCAACTGCACCATCGCGCCGTGGAGCCGGTTCGCCCGGAAGAACTACTTCTATCCGGACATGCCCAAGAACTTCCAGACCAGCCAGTACGACGAGCCGATCGCCTTCAACGGGTGGCTCGACGTCGAGTTGGAGGACGGCAGCGCCTACCGGGTCGAGATCGAGCGGGCCCACATGGAGGAAGACACCGGCAAGTCGCTGCACGTCGGCGGCGCCACCGGGCGCATCCACGGTGCCGACTACTCGCTGGTCGACTACAACCGAGCCGGCATCCCGCTCATCGAGATCGTCACCAAGCCGTTGACCGGCTTCGGTGATCGCGCGCCCGAGGTGGCGAAGGCCTACGTTGCGACCCTGCGGGACCTGCTGCGGGCCCTTGGCGTGTCCGACGTCAAGATGGAGCAGGGGTCGCTTCGGTGTGACGCCAACGTCTCGCTTCGCCCGCGCAAGAAGAAGCCCGAGAAGCAGGCCGAGGTCCCCTTCGGCACCCGCACCGAGACCAAGAACGTCAACTCGTTGCGGTCGGTGGAGCGGGCCGTGCGTTACGAGATGACCCGGCATGCAGCGGTTCTGGCCGGTGGCGGTTCGATCCTGCAGGAGACCCGGCACTGGCACGAGGACACCGGGGTCACGACCAGTGGCCGCGAGAAGTCCGACGCCGAGGACTACCGCTACTTCCCCGAGCCCGACCTGGTCCCCATCGCTCCGACGGCCGACTCGATCGAGGCATTGCGGGCGACCCTTCCCGAGCCGCCGGTGCAGCGCCGCCGACGGCTGCAGGGAGAGTGGGGCTACTCCGACCTGGAGATGCGCGACGTCATCAACGCCGGTGCCATCGAGATCATCGAGGCCACCGTGGCCGCCGGTGCGACCCCGGCCGGTGCTCGCAAGTGGTGGTCGGGCGAGATCGCCCGGCGCGCCAACCTCGACGGCCGCGAGCTCACCGACATGGGCATCACGCCGCGTGCTGTCGCCGAGTTGGACGCGCTCGTGCAGGGCGGCCGACTCAACGACTCGATGGCCCGCCAGGTGCTCGACGGTGTGCTCGCCGGCGAGGGCAACCCCGGTGCGGTCGCCGATGCCCGTGGTCTGGCGCTCGTGTCCGACGACGGCGCGCTGGGTGCCGCGGTCGATGAGGTCATCGCCGCCAACCCCGACCTCGTCGAGAAGATCCGCAGCGGCAAGGTCCAGGCCGCCGGCGCCCTCATCGGTCAGGTCATGAAGGCGATGGCCGGTCAGGCCGACGCCGCGCGGGTCCGCGAGCTCATCATGGAGCGGGTCGGCAGCTAGGACGCACGCTCCACCCCACACACACCAGCGGGTATGCCGCGCGCGGACGTGCCGCGCGGCATACCCGCTGTGGGTGGTGGGTCAGCGCTTACCGCCGCCGAGCAGCCCGCCGAGGATGTCGGTGATGTTGGGGCTGCTGCTGGACCCGGAGCCTGACGAGCTACCGCCGCCGAGGACCTGACCGAGGATGTCGCCGAGCACGCCACCCATCGGGTTGTCCTGCGCGCCGGTGGAGCGGTTGCTCGAGCCGTCGGTGACGTCGGACATGTCGCTGCCGTCGGTCGGGATGAGGGGGCCGGTGGGCTGTTCGGGCAGCCCCAAACCCGAATCGGCCGAATCAGCCGAGCCGGCCGACGTGCCGGAGCCGCCG
Organism: Candidatus Phosphoribacter hodrii; assembly: GCA_016707175.1. Classification (GTDB taxonomy): domain Bacteria; phylum Actinomycetota; class Actinomycetes; order Actinomycetales; family Dermatophilaceae; genus Phosphoribacter; species Phosphoribacter hodrii. Next base: position 931,079 of record JADJIB010000002.1, on the reverse strand, counting down.
AGGACCTGACCGAGGATGTCACCGAGACCGCCGCCGCCCGCACCGGACGAGCTGCCGCCGCCGGCGGCTCCGCCGAGGACCTGACCGAGGATGTCACCGAGACCGCCGCCGCCCGCACCGGACGAACTGCCACCGGCGCCGCCGGCCGCTCCGCCGAGGACCTGACCAAGGATGTCGCCCATCCCGCCCTGACCGCGCAGCTTCTGGCCCAGCCAGGCCAGCACGAACGGGGCCAGGATCGGCAGCAACTTGGCGATGAGGCCGGAGCCGCCGGACCCCTTGACGCCGCCGAGCTGGGCGATGACGTCGGAGGTGTTTCCTCCGAAGATGTTGTGGACGATCGCCGAGCCGTCCTCCTGGTCGATGTCCCCGAGGTCGGCGCCGAGCAGGCTGCCGTCGTGGGTGCCGAGCGCCTGGCCGAGGGACAGCGCGCCCGCCGGGTCGCTCGCGTTGGCCTGCAGCCCGCCGAGGAGCGCCTCAAGCGCCGTGCGCGAGGATGCCGCGGCCTGGGACTCGTCGACCCCCAGTTCCTGGGCGATCGCAGCCAGTGGAATCTGCGTGAGCAGTTGGTCGATGTCGGACATGGGTTCCCTCCCGTGGATGCAGCCCCTGCGGCCGCCTGCTCACCCTAACGATCGACGCCTGTCGGCGGATCCCCCAGCGGGCCCGCACCGACCGTCGGCGGGTCACTCGCGCCCGCCGGTCGCGGGCTGGCCCATCGGCGTCCGGGCGGTAGCGTCGGACCGTGCGAACCGTGACCCTGCCCGGGCAGTCCTGGATCACCGACGTGGGGCCCGTGGACGGGCTGGCCATGCGGGCCTGGGACTTGTCCGACGACCTCGACGATCCGTCGGTGCGCGTCGTCGTGCCGCCGATGGGCACGACAGAGCGGCTGGCTCGCTTGGCTGCGCTTCCGGGGCTCGAGGTCGTCCAGCTGTTCACCGCCGGCTACGACCACGTCTTGGCGCACCTGCCGTCGGGGGTGACCTTGTGCAATGCCGCGGGCGTCCACGACGCCTCCACCGCGGAGTTCGCGGTCGCGCTCATGCTCGCCGCGCAACGCGGCATACCGGAATTCGCGCGGGCTCAGGAACGCGGCGAGTGGATCGGGCAGCGTGCCTGGCCCGCGTTGGGCGACCGGCGGGTGCTCATCGTCGGCTACGGGCGGATCGGGCGCGCCCTGGCCGCTCGGCTCGCGCCGTTCGAGGTGAGCCTCACCGCGGTGGCCTCGCGTCCGCGTGCCGGGGACGACGTGGTCGAGCGGGTCCACGGGTTCGACGAGCTCCCGTGGCTGCTGCCGCATCACGACATCGTCGTGCTGCTCACGCCGCTCACCGACACAACCCGAGGGCTTGCGGATGCCGCGTTCCTCGCGTCGATGCCCGACGGCGCCCTGGTCGTCAACGTCGCCCGCGGCCAGGTGCTCGACACTGCCGCGCTTCTGGCCGAGACCGCCACGGGCCGGCTGCGGGCTGCGCTGGACGTCACCGACCCCGAGCCGCTCCCGCCCGACCATCCGCTGTGGCACGCCCCGGGCGTCCTCGTCGCGCCGCACGTCGGCGGGGCGGGCGACACCTTCCGGCCGCGGATGGTGCGTCTGTTGCGTGAGCAACTGACCCGGTATGCCGCGGGCGCACCCCTGCTGCACGTCGTCGCCGGACCGGGGGCCTGAGGGTGGCGAGCGCGGGCCGGACCGGGCATCCTCAGGGGGTGATCAGCGACCAAGCGACCAAGCGACTGCTGCTCCTGCGCCATGCCAAGGCCGAGCAAACCTTCGGTGTCCTCGACCACGAGCGGGAGCTCACCGACCGCGGCCGCCGGGACGCCCACGCCGTCGGCGAGTGGCTGGCAGCCCAGGAGATCGACGCCGACCTGGTCATCTGCTCCACGGCCGTGCGCACCCGCCAGACCTGGGACCACGTCGCGGCGGGCGGCGCGCGAGCGGAGGCGATCACCTTCGACTCGGCGATCTATCACGGCGGACCGACCGGGGTGCTGCAGGCTCTCGTCGAAGGCGCGGGCACCGCTGCCACCGTCGTCATCGTCGGTCATGCCCCGACGATGCCGATGCTCGCCGAGGCGCTCACGGCCGGGCGTGGCTCGGCGCAGGCCCATTCCGAGCTCGCAGCCGGCTTCCCGACGACGGGCCTCGCCGTGCTGCGGTATGCCGGTCACTGGGCCGACTTGGGTCAGGGAACCGCCGAGTTGGAGGCCTTCTTCATCGGTCGCGGCTGACCGATTGGTGGACGGCGCCGCTGCCCGGGGATGAAGCCGCTCATGAAGCCGCGACAGCTGGCGTGATCACGCCAGCTGTCGCGGCCTCATGGACGGCCCCAGGCCCGGCACCACTGTCCGGCACGGGTGCGGGCCTTGGATCAGGTGCGCGAGGGCTCCGGGGACACCGACGGCGCAGCGTGCAGCACGGCGAGGCAGGCCTTGGCCAAGGCACCGACCTCGGCGCTGGTGGGCTCGGGCAACGCCTCCAGGGGCCACCAACGCAGGTCGATGGACTCGGCGCTGGCTGACACGGCATCCTCCGAGCCGGCCGGCACGACCGCCGCGAACCGGACGTCCAAATGCTCCCGGCAGTGCCCGAAGGCTCCGACGAGGGTATGCCGGTCCAACTGCGCGATCACCGGGATCACGTGGACCCTGGCCAGCCCGCTCTCCTCGCGGATCTCGCGTTGCGCGGCGGCATACAGGCTGGCGTCTTCGGGCTCGAGGTGACCACCCAACTGCAACCAGACCCGGGCCTTGCCATGGTGGGTAAGCAGGACCCGCTCGAGCCGCGAGTCGAAGACCAGGGCGCTCGCGGTGAGGTGGGCAGGCGGCCCGGCCTTGGCGACGCCGTCGGGGTGGGCACCCAGGTGGGTGAGGTAGTCGGCCCGCAGGCGCTCCTGCCGGGCATCGGGCGGGGTCCACCCCGCCAGCAGACGGACCGCGTCGGAGTGCAGATGCCGGTATGCCGTCGCGACGCTCACAACGCGTCCGGGTCCTGGCCCGACAGGAGCCGGTCCAACTCGGCGTCCATCTCGTCGGGTGCGGCGGGGTGTTGACGGCGGTCGACGTAGCCCAGCGGGTCGTCGAGGTCGGCCGCGGCGGGGGCCAGGTCCGGGTGAGCCCAAGACCCATCGCGCAACTCGACGCCGCCGGCGTCCTCCAATGCGGCCCACAGGTTGCGCGCGTCCCGCAACCGTCGGGGCCGCAACTCCAGGCCGACCAGACCGGCGAAGGCGCGCTGGGCGGGCCCCCCGGCGCGACGTCGCCTGACCGCCTCGCCGAGCGCGTGAGCCTGGGGCAGGTGGGCTGCGACGGCTTGGTCGGTCACGAGGTCGACCCAGCCCTCGACGAGCGCGAGGGTGGCCTCCAAGCGGATGAGGGCGGCGTCCTGCTCAGGGGTCGTGCGTCGACCGAAGAGCTGGGCCTGCGAGAAGGCCTCCTGCATGGCCGACAGGTTGCTCAGATCGGTGAGCTCGACGGACCGGACGGCCTCCTCGATCGCGTCGGTGTCGATCGCGACGTTGCGCCCGTAGTCGCGTACCGCTGCCTCCAATTGAGCTGCCAGCCAAGGGACTTCGGCGAAGAGCCGGACCCGGGCCGCCTCACGCACGGCGAGGTAGAGGCGGACCTGACCCTCGTCGACCTCCAGACCACGAGCGAACTCGGAGACCTGCTCAGGCAGCAGCGCGACGGCCCCGCTGTCCATGAGGGGGAGCCCGACCTCGGTGCCGGAGAGGACGTCACCGGCAAGCGTGCCGACCGCCTGGCCGAGCTGGGCGCCGAACATTCCGGCCGAGAGGTGGTCGAGGGCGGGGCCGATCTGAGCCCACAGCCCAGCACCTGAGGCCAGGCCTGCGCCGCCGGGGATTGCTCCCAGCAACGCCTGCAACTCGGGAACCCCTTCGAGACCTCCGGAGAGCCCACCCAACTGCTCGACCTGCGCTCGCAGCGCCGCCCCGGCCGCAGCCGTGACCCCGTCGGAGACCGGTTCAACGAGGGCGTACCAGCGCGGGGTCGTCGCCTGCACCCACTCGGCGCCGCTGAGCGCCAGCGCCGGTCCGGTGGGGGAGTCGAGCGCGGTGACCGGGTCGAGCCAGAGCCGGGCGACCGCCACGGCCTCCTCGACGGCACGGCGCTGCACCGGCCCGACCGACGGGTCGCCCTTGGCGGCAACCACCTTGCGGGCCAGGTCGGTCGCGGTCGCGACCCGATCGGCCGTCGAGGCCGGGGCGAAGAGCGAGCGGAACTGGGCCTGGATCATGCCGGCGAGGGGGGATCCGGTGGGGTCGGCGCGCAACGCGCCGAGCAACTCGGTCAGCTCGGGAGGAAGGGTCGCGTCGGGACCGAAGAGCTCGCGCACGAGGGGTTCGAGATCAGGTATGCCGCCCGGCTGGTTGGCGCCGGTCGCCCCGGGCCGGTCCTGCGGACCGCCCGTGGGGCGCTGCGAACCGGACGGAACGGAGGCCTCGTCATCGGGGACGGCTGCGGCGTCGTCGTTCGGCTCGGACATGAAATCGTGCTCCTAAGCAGGGGCTGAGAAGATGGCACCCAAGACAACCACAGGAGGGCGGCGTGAGTTCCCGGCAGGCTCCACGGTCTCGGGAGGTCTCCGCAGGGGCGGTGCGCCCCGCGGGTGCCTTGCCGCGCGTTGCCGTCGTCGGTGCCGCCGCCGTTCCGGGTGCCCGGATCCTCGACACGATCGCCCGCGCAGCCCGAGCCTCCGGCGACGGGCGTCCGCCCGTGGCCATCGATCGGGACCGTGGCCGGGTCGCCACGGCCGAATGGCGTCTGGTCGATCCGACCGACCCCGCCCTGGTCCGGGCGCTGCGGGACGTCGACATCGCCGTCTGGGTGGCCGCCGAGACCGATCTGCAGAGCGCCCTGCGGGTGCGCCCGACCGAACGCCGGGACCTCGTCGTGCGCACGGCCCAGACCTTGGTGACCGCTGCGGCGGCAGCCGGGGTGAGCCGACTGGTCGTCGTCACGTCGGCCAAGGTCTATGGCGCGACGCCCGACAACCCGGTGCCGCTCCCGGAAGACTCGGAGCTCAACGGGGTCCGTGACGGTGGCGTCGTCGGTGACCTGTTGGCCGTCGAGGAGGTCATCCAGGACGCCCGTCGGGTCCATCCCGGCCTGTCCATCACGGTGGTGAGGCCGGCGGCCCTCGTCGGGCCGGGCATCGACACCGTCGTCACCCGACACTTCGAGGCACCCCGGCTCTTGACGGTCAAGGGTGCCAATCCCGCGTGGCAGTTCTGCCACGTCGATGACCTGGCCAGCGGCGTTCGGGTCGTCTGCGAGCAAGATCTCGGGCCGGTCGTCACGGTCGGCGCTCCAGACTGGTTGAGCCAGGAGCAGGTCGAGTCACTCACCGGGATGCGCCGGGTCCAGCTGTCCGAGGCGACCGCCCTCGGCACGGCGGCGCGTCTGCACCGCTTCGGGGTGCTGCCCGCCCCGGCCAGCGAGTTGGCGCATGCGCTCTATCCGTGGGTCATCGACTCGGCGCGGCTGCGGACGGTCGGGTGGGCCGCGGCATACGACAATGAGACCTGCGTGGGCGCCATGCTGGAGTCGATCAAGGGTCGTCATGCGGTCGCCGGTCGCCGGGTCGACCGGATGGACGCGGCGTTGGGTGCCGCGAGCGCGGCCGTCGCCCTGGTGGGCACGGCGGCAATCCTGCGACGGGCTCGACGGCCATGACGGCGACCGAGGGAGGTAGCGGCGTGGACGCTGAGGTGGGCGGCGCCGTTGCGCTGGCTCGGGTGCAGGATCAGCCGTTGTCGGTCGACGAGGTGCTCGCTGCCGTGCGCCACGACCGGGCCGGCGCCGTCGCCCTCTTCGTCGGCCAAGTGCGCGACCACGACGGTGGGCGGGGCGTCGTCGCGCTGGACTATTCGGCGCATCCCAGCGCTGACTCGGTCGCCGAAACCATCACGCAGCGGTATGCCGCCCGCCCCGGTATCGAGCGGGTCGCGATGGTTCACCGGGTCGGATCGCTTGTCGTCGGAGATCTCGCCATCGTCGCCGCGGTGAGCGCGGCGCATCGGGGCGAGGCGTTCGAGGCGTGCTCCCAACTCGTCGAAGAGGTCAAGGCAGCGCTCCCGATCTGGAAGCATCAGCAGTTCGCAGACGGAACGCACGAATGGGTGGGCATCGGATGAGCGGCTCAAGCTCGTGGTCAGGGTCGTGGACCCCGCCCGAGGAGACGATGCCCGTGGTCGAGAGCCGGGGCGCACGGCATACCCGACGGTTCTGGCCACCCTGGGCGGGTCTGGCCACCGGGATGTTCCTGGCGATGGTCCTCGCCGTGCTGGCCTCGGTGATCCCCCTGCCCTACGCGATCCTCAAACCGGGCCCGGCCACCGATGTGCTGGCCTCCCACGACGGTGGCGACGGGCAACAGACGCCGCGAATCGCCATCGATGGTGCCCCGACCTTCCCGACGACCGGGTCGTTGGAGTTCACGACGGTCCGGGTCGAGGGCGGGCCGGGCTTCCCGGTCAACGCGTGGGACCTGTTGACGGCCTGGCTGAGCCCGGCGCAGGACGTCTATCACGTCGATGAGTTGTTCCCGCAGGCGGCCACGCAGGAGCAGGTGGCCGAGGAGAACAAGGCCGAGATGGCCGGCTCGCAGCAGGAGGCGGCAGCGGTCGCTCTCCGAGCGCTCGGCCAGGAGGTCCCTCAGGTCGTCGTCGTGCGCCAGGTCGTCAAGGGGGCGCCGGCCGAAGGAGAGCTGCAGGCCGGTGACGTCATCGTGTCGATCGGCGGGGCGGCCGCCCGCGACTCGACCGCGATCCGGACGGCGATCCAAGGGGTGACGCCCGGCGAGACCGTCGAGGTCGTCGTCGAACGGTCAGGGGCGCAGGTGACCACCCATCCCGACACCGGCAAGGCCGACGACGGCCGGACGGTGCTCGGCATCGTGCTGGGCGTCGACTACAAACTGCCGTTCTCGGTGAAGATCGACGTCGGAAACGTCGGCGGGCCGTCGGCGGGGCTGATGTTCTCGTTGGGGATCTACGACAAGCTCACCGACGGGGCGCTCACCGGTGGGTCGGTGATCGCCGGGACCGGCACCATCGACGACAAGGGGTCGGTCGGGCCGATCGGAGGCATCGCCCAGAAGATGGTGGGAGCCCGTGAGGGCGGCGCGACCTTCTTCCTGGCACCGGCGGACAACTGCGCCGAGGCGGCGGGCCGTGAGCCGTCCGGGCTGCAGGTCGTCAAGGTCAGCACTTTCGATGACGCACTGGCTGCGGTGACCGCGATCGGGAAGGGAAATACGTCGGGGCTGCCGCACTGCTGAGCCGTTCGCGTCGCGGTCGGCCACGGATGTTCACCAGCCGTTGCCGAATGGGTGAATGCGAAGTGCGTCGGTAGCGGTAGGTAGATTGACCTGGTGGATGAGGAAAAGTGGTTTGACGGCGATACCGACCAGCCCCCGAACACCCCGCCTCCAGGAGGCCGACCAGTAGTAGCGCCCCGACGCAGTCCACTCGGGGTGACGGTCGCGGTGCTCATCGGTCTCGGGATCGTCGTCACGGCCGTGGCCCAGGTCTGGACCGAGGTCATGTGGTTCGACTCGGTCAACCTGCGCTCGGTGTTCACGACGCAGCTCGGGGCCCAGCTCCTGCTGGGCATCGGTGGCGGCCTCATCACCGCCGCGCTGGTCTGGTCAAGCCTGCACTTCGCCCACCGGGCCCGGCCCATCTACCCGCCGGTCACGCCCCAACAGGATGCCCTCGACCGTTACCGCGAGGCGCTCGAGCCGATCCGGCGACTGGCGACCCTCGTCATTCCGCTCATCGCCGGGCTGGCCACCGGGCTCACTGCGTCGTCGCAGTGGGAGACCTTCCTGCTCTGGCGCAACGCCCAGCCGTTCGGGATCACCGATCCGCAGTTCGGCCTCGACCTGGGCTTCTTCGTCTTCTCGCTGCCGTGGCTGACCTTCGCGGTGGGCTTCGTCACCATGGCGGCCGTCCTGGCCGCCATCGCCGCGGCCTTCACCCACTACGTCTACGGCGGGCTGCAGTTGGCCAACCGGGGGCGTGACACGACCCGGTTCGCCCTCCTGCACCTATCCAGCCTGTTTGCCGTCATCGTTCTCTTGCGCGCGGCGAGCTACTGGCTGGAGCGCTACACCCTCTCGCTGTCGACGTCGGCGCTGATGACCGGCATCCAATACACCGACGCCAACGCGGTCCTGCCGACCAAGGCGATCCTCGCCGTGGCCTCGCTCATGTGCGCCGCGATGTTCCTGTCGGTCATCTGGACCCGGTCCTGGCGGCTGCCCGTCGTCGGCACCGTCCTGTTGCTCATCACCTCGGTCGTCGTCGGCGGGATCTTCCCGGCCCTCATCCAGAGCCTCAAGGTCAAGCCGAGCGAGAAGTCGCTCGAGGCCCCCTACATCGCGCGCAACATCGAGGCGACGCGCGCGGCATACGGGCTCGGGGCTATCGAGGTGTCGAAGTACGTGCCGAGCGACGAGGCGAGCGCCGAGAACCTCCGCGCGACCGCGGCAGCCATCCCGGGCATCCGCATCGTCGACCCCAACGTCGTCTCGCCGACCGTGCGCCAGAAGCACGCCGTGCGCAACTACTACGCGTTCCCCGATGCCCTTGACGTCGACCGCTACACGATCGACGGGAAACTGCGCGACGTCGTTGTCGCCGCTCGCGAGCTCGACCTCACCGGTGTGCCTGCCGGGCAACGCAACTGGCTCAACGACCACACCGTCTACACGCACGGCTACGGCATCGTCGCGGCATACGCCAACCAGCAGGACTCCGAGGGGAACCCGGTCTACGTCGAGGCGGCGATCCCGGCGGGGACCGCTCTGGGGGAGTACGAGCCCCGGATCTACTTCGGTGAGCAGTCCCCGGACTACGCCATCGTCGGGGCTCCTGAGGGCGCGGCACCGCGGGAGTTCGACTATCCGGCCCAGGTCGAGTCGCAGCAGGTCAACAACACGTATGCCGGCACCGGCGGCGTCCCGCTGGACAACACGATCCGCAAGCTGGCCTACGGCTTGAAGTACCGCGAGCTGAACTTCATGCTGTCCGACGCGGTCAACGCCTCGTCGCGGATCATGGACTACCGCACCCCCAAGGAGCGGGTCGGGCGGGTCGCTCCGTGGTTGACCCTCGACGGCAACGCCTACCCGGCGATCGTCGACGGGCGCGTGCTGTGGATCGTCGACGGCTACACGACGACGGCCAACTACCCCAACTCGGGGCTCACCTCGATGGCGGCCTCGACGCGTGACTCGACGACGAGCACCCGACGCAGCGTCACGAGCCTGGAGCAGGGCCAGCTCAACTACATCCGCAACTCGGTCAAGGCGACCGTCGATGCCTTCGACGGGTCCGTCCACCTCTACTCGTGGGACGACGCCGACCCGATCCTCGCGGCGTGGCGCTCGGCCTTCCCCGGAGTCGTCGAACCGCGGGCCAACATCTCGGCCAGCCTCATGTCGCACCTGCGCTACCCCGAGGACCTGTTCAAGATCCAGCGGACCCTGCTGGCGAAGTACCACGTGCAGGACCCCGACTCGTTCTACGGCGGGCAGGACTTCTGGCGCATCCCGCAAGACCCGACGCAGGAGACGGCGCGCACCGACCAGCCGCCCTACTACCTGTCGATCGCCATGCCGGGTCAGACCGACCCGAACTTCTCGTTGACGACGACCTTCATGCCGACCGGTAACCGGGAGGTGCTGACCGGCTTCCTCGCGGTCGACTCCAACCCCGGCAACCAGCCGGAGGGCAAACGCCTGGACGGCTATGGCACGTTGCGGTTGCTCGAACTGCCGCCCAACAGCTCGGTCAAGGGGCCGGGCCAGGTGCAGAACGACATCGCGTCGTCCAACCAGTCGTCCAAGGCGTTCACCCTCACCCTGTCGCAGTTCATCAACAACGCGCGCCAGCAGGGCTCCGTGGTCACCCTCGGCAACCTGCTGACGTTGCCGATGGGCGGCGGGATGCTCTACGTCGAGCCGATCTACGTCCAGGGCACGGCCGCCTCGCAGTTCCCGTTGGGCCGAGCGATCGTCGTGGCCTTCGGAAACAAGCTCGCGTGGTCCAACACCCTCGACGGGGCGCTCAACGAGTTGTTCGGCGGCCAAGTGGTCCCCCCGACGACGCCCACCACGCCGACGACGCCGACAACCCCGACGACACCGACGCCGGGGCCGACCACGCCGACGACGCCCGCCCCGGGCGACCTGGCGCAGGCGATCGCCGACGCACAGAAGGCCTACGCCGACGGAGAGACCGCCCTCAAGGCGGGAGACTTCGCCGCTTACGGTGAGGCCCAGAAGCGGCTCAAGGACGCGCTCGCTCGGGCCGCGGCCGCCTCGCCGACCGGGTCGCTCACCGTGACCCCGTCACCCACCGCATCGGGCTGACCCACCCTCACCCGCATGCTCCGGTATGCCGCCCGCTCACCTGAGCGGGCGGCATACCGCTGCGTGGGGTGAGGGGTGCGGTGACGGAGTGGTGACGGGGTTGGTGACGGTCTCGCGGCGAGGTGAAGGTGCGGGTCGAGCAGCGGCCAAAACCGGGCGATTTGGCTGTGCGGCAAGGCTCGCGTAAGGTTCTACTTACCGACGCGGGGTGGAGCAGCTCGGTAGCTCGCCGGGCTCATAACCCGGAGGTCACAGGTTCAAATCCTGTCCCCGCTACAAAAGTTCAGGCTCGGCTTCCTTCGGGGGGCCGGGCCTGAAGTCATCTCAGGCGCGATGTGCCCGCCGTGTGGGCTCGGCCCTCAGGGTGCCGCGGCCGGCCAGCTCGGTGGAGGGTAACGACAGACGAACGAAGGCCCGGACCAAGAGGTCCGGGCCTTCGTCATGCCGTGGGTCAAGCGGTCAGATGCCGCGAACCTTCTCGGCCTGCGGGCCCTTCTGGCCCTGGGTCACGTCGAACTCGACGCGCTGGCCCTCGTCGAGCGAGCGGTAGCCGCCCGAGTCGATCGCGGAGTAGTGGACGAAGACGTCCGGGCCGCCTGCATCCTGCGCGATGAAGCCGAAGCCCTTTTCGGCGTTGAACCACTTGACGGTGCCTTGTGCCATGTCTTGATGACTTCCTGTTCGTTCGGAGGGCACCACCGTGGTGCCGTCCAGGCCGCGGTGTCGCATCACCGGGATCCCGAGGAAGCCTGGAAATGACGAGGCCCGCCGTCGGAGGCGGGCCCTGCTCTTACGAGCGAACTGCAACTGCAACCGAGCGCCAGTTTAGCAGTCGTCGGCGACTTGCGGTCGATTCGAGGCCACCCAATCCTGCGGCGCGTCCTGCGCCGGCCAGCGAGGCGTCGCCGTCAGCCCGCGCACCCCCTCGAACCACCCCACTGCACGCAGCACGCCGACGTCGTCGAACCGCCGCCCGGCCACCTGCACACCGACCGTCCGCCCGTCGTCGAGGAACCCCGCGTTGACCGAGCAGGCCGGCTGACCGGACATCGAGAACGGCACCGTGAACCCGATGTGCGCCATCCCCTCGTCGGCCTCGCCCCACGGCATCGGCCACTCCGCGGGGAAGGCCGCCACCGGCGCGACGGGAGACACGATGAGGTCGTATGCCGCGGTCGCCGCCACCGTGGCGGCCCGCATGGCCATCACCGACTGGTAGGCGCGCAGGACGTCGAGGCCACTGGTCCGAGCCCCTCCCTCGGCCCAACGTCGCACGAACGGCAAGACGCGAGAACGGTTTTCCGGCGTCAACGTCTCAAGGTCGGCCAGTGACCGCACCCGCCAGAACAGGTCGATGTCGGCCAGCATCTGCGGCGTCAGCCACGGCTGGATCTCCTCGACGACCGCCCCACCGCTCTCGAAGACCCGTCCCGCGCTCTCGGCGACGGCGCGCACGGCGGGGTCGCACGGCATACCGGCGCCGGCATCGAGCCACAGACCGACCCGCAGCCCGCGCACCGACGCGGTCTCGACCGACCAGTCGGCCTCGTGCGCCGGCAGCGCCGTCCAGTCGCGGTCGTCCGGCCGGGCCAGCACCGACATCGCCACCGCGGCATCGGCGGTCGTGCGGGTCAGCGGCCCCGCAACCCGCCCGAGGTAGGGCGCGTCCAGCGGCACCCGCCCGAACGACGGTTTGTGCGCGACGAGCCCCAACCAGGTCCCTGGCAGGCGGATCGACCCACCGATGTCGGTCCCCACGTGGATTGCCCCGTATGCCGCGACCGCCGCCGCACCCGCGCCCGCCGACGACCCGCCCGTGGTGAGCGCCGGGTCCCATGGCGAGCGGGTGATGCCGTGCAGCGACGAGACCCCGGACGAGAGCATTCCCCAGTCGGGCATCGTCGTGGACCCGACGATGACCGCACCCGCCTCGCGCAACCGCTCGACGACGGGGGAGTCGCGGACCGGCACGACGGGGGTCGCGCCGGCGCAGCCGCCCTGCATCGCGACGCCAGCCCGCGCGAGGTTCTCCTTGACGGTGACCGGTATGCCGTCCAGCGGGCCGAGCGACTCGCCGCGGCGCCAGCGCTCCTCGGACTGCGCTGCGGCAAGGGCCGATTCGCGATCAAGGGCTGCTGTCGTCGCTGCGTCGTGGCGCACCAGGGCGTTGATCGTCGGCTCGAAGGCGGCGATCCGGGCCCGAACCGCAGACAGGACCTCGACCGGCGACAACGACCCTGACCCGAAGGCCGCCGACAGCGTGGCGACGTCCCACATCGCTGGATCGGTCATCGCGTTCCTCCCATCGTGGCCCCGACGCAGGTTTACCACTGAAGGGGAGCGCGCGGCATACCCCTCGGGCGCGGGCTCGTGGGCGCGAAGGTGACGGTTGGGTCTCGAAGGCCCAAGCCCGGAAGGCGGGCCTGTCCCCGCGCGTTCCCTACCCGTAGCCTGTGGGACTGCTACAGGACATCGTCGCCGGACTTCCAGGGAGCCCCCCGTGACCCATCGCCTGCCTCGCCTCATCGCGCCTTTGGCCGCGTTGGCCCTCGCCCTCACCGCCTGCACCGCAGGCGCCGGGACCGCGCCAGCGCCGACCGCGACCGGCGGGTCCACGGCCGCCGGAGGCCCGTCGACCGACAAGATCACCCTCGGGCTGGTCGCCGAGCCGGCGAGCCTCGACTTCACCAAGACCGACGGCGCGGCGATCCCGCAGGCGCTGCTGGTCAACGTCTATGAGGGGCTGGTCAAGCTCGACCAGGACGGCAAGATCGTCCCGGCCCTCGCGGCCTCGTGGAAGGTCTCCGACGACCACAAGACCTATACGTTCGAGCTCACCGACAAGGCGAAGTTCAGCAACGGCGCCGCCTTCACGGCCGACGACGCGGTCTTCTCGATCAACCGGGTCAAGACCGACTGGACGACCTCGCTCAAGGCGGCCATGGACGTCGTCACCGAAGCCAAGGCCATCAGCCCGACGCAACTGCAGGTCACCCTGTCGGCGCCGAGCAACGACTGGCTCTACCGGATGACGACGCACATCGGGGCGATGTTCTCCAAGACCGGCGTCGAAGACCTGGCCAACAAGCCGGTCGGCACCGGGCCTTACACCTTCACCTCGTGGAACCGGGGCGACTCGATCACGTTGACCCGCAACGACGGTTACTGGGGCACGAAGCCCTACTACCAGGCCGTCGTCCTCAAGTACTTCAAGGACGCCACCGCCCTCAACAACGCCCTGCTCACCGGAACGATCAACGTCGTGACGACCGTGCAGGCCCCCGAGGCGCTGGGCCAGTTCACCTCCAACGCGAAGTACCAGGTCATCGAGGGCACGACCAACGGTGAGGTGCTCCTGTCGTTCAACAACGCGCAGGAGATCTTCAAGGACAAGAAGGTCCGCCAGGCCGTCCGCTACGGCATTGACCACAAGGCCCTCATGGACACCTGCTGGGCCGGCAAGGGCACGCTCATCGGCTCCTTCGTCCCGCCGACCGACCCGTGGTACGAGGACCTCACCGGCGTCACTCCCTTCGACAAGGCCAAGGCGACTGCGCTGCTCGCCGAGGCGGGCAAGACGGGCACGACGCTGCGACTGCGGGTCCCGACCCTGCCCTACGCCACCTCGTGCGGCCAGGTCGTCAAGGCACAACTCGAGGCCGTCGGCTTCAAGGTCACCCTCGACTCGCTGGAGTTCCCCGCCGCGTGGCTCACGACGGTCTTCAAGGGCGGCGACTTCGACATGTCGATCGTCGCTCACGTCGAGCCGCGTGACCTCAAGGGCGTCTTCGGCAACCCCGAGTACTACACCCACTACGGGACGGCCGACATCCAGGCGCTCCTCAAGGCCGCCGACGAGGGGTCGGCCGACGACCAGGTGACCAACCTCAAGAAGGCCGCCCGACTCATCGCCGAGGACGCCGCGGGTGACGTGCTGTTCCTGCTGCCCAACCTCATGGTGGCCGACAAGGGCATCACCGGGCTGCCGAAGAACGGCATCGCGGTCGCCTTCGATCTGTCCAAGCTCGCCAAGGGCTGACCGGCTAGAACGCCTCAGGTATGCCGCCCGCTCACCTCGAGCGGGCGGCATACCTCTGCGTGCCGTTGGGGCGATACGCAGAGCCTTCAAGGCGCGGCAGGCACATTCCACCCGTAGAGTGGCGAGGTGCCCGGTGGCCCGTTGGAGCAAGAGACGTGCCGTGACGTGATTTTGCCCGCCATAGCGGCGGCCGGATGGGAGCCGGAACAGATCCACGAGCAATTCCCGGTGCGCGCTGAACGCGCGGCCACGTTGGGTCGCGTGCGAAAGGACCTCGGCCGTGGCTTCGTCGACTACGTCCTTGAGGTTGCTCAGGCCCCAGTAGCGGTCGTCGAGGCCAAACGGTCCTATCGGTCCGCGGCCGATGGAATGCAGCAAGCGATCAGATATGCACAGCAGATCGATGCGCCCCTCGCGTATGCCACCAATGGCGAGCAGATCCTTGAACGCGACATGGTCACGGGCCACGAGCGTGTGGTGGACGCCTTCGCGCCCCCTTCTGAGGCGTGGGCTCGATACGCCGCGCTTCAGCAACTGGGCGTGGACGATGGGGCACTCCTTCGGCAGGAGTTCAACCGCAACAAGCGCACGGCCCGCAACGACGTGCAGCAGGTCAGGTGGTACCAATCGGTGGCCGTTCGCCGGGTGCTCGCGGCCATTGCCAGGGGTGAGCGTCGTGTGCTTCTGCTCATGGCGACCGGGACCGGCAAGACGTTCACCGCCGTGCAGATCGTTCACATGCTGCGTGAGCATGCTCGGCAGGCAACACCAGATCGCAACTACCGGGTGCTCTACCTCGCCGACCGAGATGAGTTGGTCGACGCGCCACAGCGCAAGGACTTCACCATCGCCTTCGGTCAGGGGCCCTTGCGTCGGGTGTCCGGAGAGGCTGATCGACGGCGCGAGATCTACTTCGCGACCTATCAGGCGTTGGCCATGGGCGATGACGCCGATGTGCTCTTTCGCGACTACCCCACGGACTTCTTCGACCTGGTGATCGTTGATGAATGTCATCGCGGCAGTGCGAGCGAGAACTCCTCCTGGCGGCGGATCCTCGATCACTTTGAGCCTGCAGTTCAACTGGGCTTGACTGCGACGCCGAAGCAGGACGACACGGTGGACACGTATGGCTACTTCGGTGAACCGGTCTTTACGTACTCTCTGCGTCGTGGGATCGAGGACGGCTATTTGGCTCCGTATCGGGTGCGGCGCGTGACGCTCAGCCCAGACGCCGATGGGTGGGAGCCTGACCCCGGCCAGGTGGATCGGTTCGGCAGAGACATTCCCGAAGGGCGGTATTCGACCCGTGACTTCGAGCGAACGGTCCGGCTGCTCGCCCGAACCGATCTCGCCGCCGACTACATCAGCCGCATCCTCCGTGCCGACCCGGGAGCCCGCACGGTCGTGTTCTGTTACGACCAGCAACACGCCACCGACATGCGAGTGGCCTTGGTGAACGCCAACCCAGACCTTGTTGCTGCCGACCCCGAGTGGGTGGTGCGGATCGTCGGGGACGAGGAGGAGAAGAAGCGGCTGCTCCAAGCCTTTTGCGACCCGGATCGCAACTCGCCCGTGGTCGCGACCACATCGAGGCTTCTGTCGACTGGCGTGGACATCGAGGACCTCAAGTACGTCGTGCTCTTCCGCCCCGTCGGCTCGGCGGTGGAGTTCAAACAGATCATTGGCCGAGGCACGCGCCTGTATCCCGACAAGGGGAAGACATTCTTCGAGATTATCGACTTCGTCGGAGCGACCAGTCACTTCGCCGACCCTGACTTCGACGGCTATCCCGCTCGGATCATCCACGATCCCCCGCTTGAGGGAGAGGCGGTCGAGGAGCTGGACGGCTTCGACGCGGCAGGCGACGTTGAGGTGGTCGTTGCCGAACCCGAACCTTCGTTCACGCCGACGCAACCGGACGTGGGTGTGACATCGAACCCTGACGATGGTGCAGAGACCAGCGTCGGACGTCGACGGCCCTACATCGTTGGCGAGGGGTCGTTTGAGGTCCTGTCGGAGTCTCTCTTCGTCCCTGACACGTCGACGGGTCGGCTTCGACTCACCGAATACGGCCAGTTCGTCGCCGGCCAGATCCGCAGAATCTCGCCCACGCAGGACGATCTCGCTGCCCGGTGGGCCCGCAAACCCACGCGCGATGACGTGCTCGCCGAGTTGGCGGCGGCCAACGTCGCGATAGACACACTGACGCCGACAGACAAGGACGAGGTCGACCTGCTCGACGTTCTCGTCCACCTCGCCTGGAACGTTCCATCTCGGACGCGGGCCGAGCGGGTTCGCAGGGTCCGCCAGGAGCATCACGCGGATTTGGAGGCTCGCTCCGACGTGGCCCGCCTGTTGTTATCGCTGTTGCTCGATCGGTATGCCGCTCACGGCATCGACGAGTTGACCTCGCCGGAACTGTTGACCGTGCCCGAAGTTGCCGCTCTCGGTACCGCCCGCGAGCTTGCCGGTGAGTTCGGCGGTGTGGACGGCTACCATCGGGCAGTCGACGAGCTCCAAGACTGGATCTACTCAACGAGAACTGCAGGTTAGACCTTCACGCCGGCAACCAAACTAAAGGTATCGTTGATATTCACGTCATGCTAGAGTCGCGCTGTGCCTGGCCCACGGCAAGATCTGCGACGTGCCCTGCACGAGCTTGCCTTCCGCCAGGCTGGCTACTTCTCTGCGGCACAGGCCAAAGAGCTCGGGTACTCCCACCAGGCACAGAAGTACCACGTCGATCACGGGAACTGGGTCCGGATCGACCGTGGCGTCTTCCGACTCCCGGGCTGGCCCAGCTCCACCGATGATGTCTTCGCCCGCTGGACCATCTGGAGCCGTGGTCGAGCAGTGGTATCTCACGACTCGGCCCTCGCCGTCCATGACCTCTCGGATGCGAATCCCGCTCACATCCACATCACGCTGCCCTCCTCCGCGAACCATCGACACGACGCACTTGTCATCCATCACGGGCCGCTGCCGGATGATGATGTCGAGGAACGCGGGGCGTGGCGCGTCACGACGATCGAACGGACCCTCGTCGACGTCGCCGGCGGATCTACCCCCCAGGAGCTGATCGATGCCGCCGTCGCTGAAGCCCTTGCCCGAGGTGCAACAACGCCAAGGCGCTTGTTGCGCCGAGCTGCAGACGCCGACGATCACGCCGCCCTGAGACTTGAGCGCGCCCTTGCTCGAAGCAACGTCCAGTGAAGTCGGCGCGCCATCAGGGTCTGACCGATCGGATTCGCCTTGCTGCGGCCGAGCGCAACAGCGACCCGCTACGTCTGCGACGAGCCGTCGTCTTTCACCGCTTGTTGGCCCGGCTCGCCCCTCATGGATTCGTGCTCAAAGGCGGCTTCTGCCTTGAAGCCCGGCTGCCTGGTGTGGCCCGAGCGACGAAAGACCTGGATCTTGTCGGCGACCTGGGGGCAGTGTCTAGCGAGGGCGAACTCCTGGATTGGCTAGAGCCGATGCTCAACGATCTCGACTCGCACGATGGGTTCTCCTTCGAGTGTGCCGGGGTGCAAACCTTGAGAGTCGACACCTCTTGGCCCGCCTGGCGCCTCAAGGTCACAGCCAAGGTCGACGGTGCGCCCTTCGAGGCCGTCGTCGTAGACGTCGTGGGGCAGTTCAGCGAGACCGAGGGTGGTGTCGAGGCGATCACGCTGGCTTCGCCGCTCTCGGTTCCGGGCTTCCATCCCGTTGAAGTGCTCGCCGTGGATGTCTATCAGCACGCCGCCGAGAAGCTGCATGCCTACGCACGGATCTATGCCGGTGATCGCCCCTCCTCCCGAGTTAAGGACCTCGTCGACCTGGTGCTGCTCCTGGAGGCCGGTCTGCTTGGCAACCCCCGGCGGTTGCGCCAGCGGCTTCAGGTGGTCTGGACCATGAGGGACCAATCGGTGCCGCCTGTCACGCTCCCGGCCCCACCCCGCGCATGGGAGCCGGACTTCGCTGCGTATGCCGCGCAACTTCGGCTTACTACCGACACGGTTGGCGGTGCCTACCGGCTCATCGCGGATCTCTACGCCATCGCCATCGAGGAAGGACCCTCAGAGTGACCCCACCACGGGCGAGAAGTGCTGCTGCCCCGCAGACGACGCGTGTTCGCCTGCAGTCGATCATCAAGGAGTCGCGCAACATCATGCGCAAGGACGCCGGGCTCAACGGCGAGCTCGACCGGCTCCCGCAGCTCGCGTGGCTGCTGTTTCTACGAGCCCTGGACGAAGTTGAACTTGACCGGTCGATCAAGCACTCGGCCTACCGGCCAGCCGTGCTCGGGAAGTACCGGTGGTCCGAGTGGGCTCGCGGAGACAAGACCGGAGGACCGCTGCTGACCTTCGTCAACGACGAGCTCCTGCCCCATCTCAAGGGCTTGCGTGGGTCCGGCGCCGCGGGAGACCCACGTGACACCGTCGCTGCCATCTTCGAGAACGTGACGAACCGGATGCTGAGCGGCTTTCTGCTCAAAGACCTTGTCGCACAACTGGATCGGGTTGACTTCGCCAATGCCGACGACCTGCACACCATGGCGCACCTCTACGAGTCGATGCTCAAGGAGATGCGCGACGCGGCCGGGGACTCCGGCGAGTTCTACACCCCGCGCCCCCTGGTGCGCTTCATGACGCGAATGGTTGACCCTCGTCCGGGGGAGACCGTCCTCGACCCCGCGATGGGCACGGGAGGCTTCCTCGTGGAGGCATTCGAGCACATGCTGGCAGCCGCAACGACCGCCCAGCGGCGCGAGAAGGTGCAGGCCGGGATACGCGGGACGGAGAAGAAGTCGATGCCCTTCCTCCTGGCCCAGATGAACTTCCTCTTGCACGGTCTGGACCGTCCGAAGGTGGCCCAGGCCAACGCGCTGGCCAACCCGATCGTCGACATGCGTCGAGACGGGGTGAACGTCGTGCTCACGAACCCACCGTTCGGCGGAGAGGAGGAGCGGGGGGTGTTGAGCAACTTCCCGTCCGGGATGCAGACCGCAGAGACCGTGTGGTTGTTCCTCCAAGCCGTGATGGCGCGGCTGGAACGACAGAAGGGCAGCCGCTGCGCCATCGTTGTGCCCAACTCGGTGCTATTCGACAAGGGCATCGGGGCGCGGGTCAAGGCCGAACTGATGACGAGGTTCAACCTTCATACCGTGCTGCGGATGCCTAACGGCGTGTTCGCGCCGTACACCCTCATCCCGAGCAACATCCTGTTCTTCGAGCGTGGTCAGCAGTCGGAACACATCTGGTTCTACGAGCATCCCCTGCCCAAGGGACGCAAGAACTACACCAAGACCGGACCGCTGGCCTACGAGGAGTTCGCCCCCTGCGAGGCCTGGTGGGGCGGGGCAGCGCGGCAGGGCCGAGTGGAGACCGAGCGGGCCTGGCGGGTAGCGGTGGCGGACGTCGTCGCCGAGGACTACGACCTGGACCGGCGCAATCCAAACCGCCCGGACGATCTCGCTCACCGGCCCCCCGCGGAACTCATCGCGGAACTTATCGAGACCGAACGCGACATGCTGGCGCTCCTGGAACAGCTCAAGCACCAAATCCGGGACTTCGCCAGATGACGCATCTTCCTCGCGTCCTTTTGGGTGACGTGCTTGAACTAAGACGGGACCCAATCGACCCAAACCTGGGTGTGCGCTACCGCCAGATCGGAGTTCGAGGGTTCGGTCGCGGCATCTTCGAGTACCCAGAGGTGTCGGCCTCCGGGCTCGGCAAGCTGCGCTACTTCACCCTTGCGCCAGATCGGCTCGTCGTGAGCAACATCAAGGCGTGGGAGGGTGCAGTTGCAGTCACAATGAGGGACGAGCGTGGGCGTATCGCGTCGAATCGTTTCCTGACGTACGCGTTGACTATGGGAGGCTCGCTGTCCTATCTCGCCCACTGGCTGCTGTCTGATCAGGGCTTGACCGAACTGGGACGCGCCTCGCCGGGGTCTGCCGACAGGAATCGCACATTGTCGCAAGTGGCCCTGGCGCGGATCCGGGTGCCGTGGCCGAGCGTAGTGGAGCAAGACCACATCGCCGCCCACCTAGATTCGGTTGCTGCGAATGTGGATGGCCTTGTTGCTCGACGCCAGGCTGCAGCTCGCTTGGGAAGCGCTGCAATGCTGCCGGGAATGGTCGACGCCACTCTGCGGGCACGAGACCTCCCGCTAATCGCTGTGAGCGACCTTGTGGACTCCGTGAATGACACTATTCACCCGGGTGGCGATTATCGGGGAGCCCACGACTTTATCGGGCTGGAATATATCGAGTCCCATACTGGATCCTCAATCGGATCGCGTCCCGTCGGTGATGAAGCAGGTCGGAAGTTCCGTTTCGAGCCGGGGGACATCACTTTCGGCTATCTCCGGCCGTACCTTAACAAGGTCTGGGTCTCCGATCGAGTCGGCCTTTGCTCCGTGGAGCAGTTCGTCCTCCGTCCGCACTCCGATGTCGACGGAAGTCTCTTGGGGTACGTATTGAGGAGCCAAGCGGTGCTTGACGCAACGCGCGCTGCTACTAACAGTCTGCAATTGCCGCGCCTCCCCTTGGCTGTCCTCCTGGGCCTAGAGGTGCCGGACATACGCAGGGCGGATTCGGGGTTGTTGCCGTCCCTAAATGACCTTCGAGATCGGGTGAAGTCTGTGGTGGAGCTGCGTCTCAGGGCAGATGCCCTCGCGGGGGGCATCGTCGCTGCGGCTCGGAACGAGATCTTCAGCGCGATGCGGTGATGCTGCACCACCGATCACCCGCAACCACCACGTGGTCCAGGAAGCGCAGGCCGACTGCCGTGGCGCCCTCTCGAACTCGTTGGGTTGCATCCAGGTCCGCGAGGCTGGCCTCAACGGAACCTCCTGGGTGATTGTGTGCCAGCCCCAGTGCTACGGCGTCGTGGCGCAACGCCAGCGAGAGCACTTCCCGTACCGGCACCACGCTCGAGGTAGCGCTGCCGGACGCAACGGTGAGGACGCGGCATACCCGATGGCCCCCGTCGAGCAGAACGAGCAGGACCTGTTCGGTGCGGGCGTGCCCGATGCGGGGGATCGCCAAGGCGGCCAGGTCAGCGGACGTGCGCAGTGGTGCGCCCACGTGGGCGTTGATCCGCGAGGCGAGGGCGAACGCCGCGACGAGCCGAGAAGCTTTGGCGCTGCCCACCCCGGGCGTCCGCGCCAACTCATCGACCTCGGCTCGCGCCAGGCCGCCCACGCCGTCCCAGTCGGCCAAGAGTGACCCAGCCAGTGTCAACACGCCAGCGCCAGGTCGCCCCGTGCCGAGGTGGATGGCGACGAGCTCAGCGTCGGATAGTGCGCGGGCGCCAAGCGCCATCAGGCGCTCGCGCGGCAGGTCTGCGGGGCTCGATATGGACACATGGGGACACTAGCTAGGTTTGGAACCTCTCGATGCCCGTCATCCACAGGGGCAGAACCACTTACCGGCGGGTGGGGGCGTTAGCGGGTTGGAAGAAGAGGGAGGCAACCGCGCCGAGCAGGATGACGGCGGCGGGCGCCAGGACCGAGTCGGCCCTGGCGGCGCTGAATCCGGCGCGTAACGCCTCAGGTAGCGCGGACCCGGCCAACTCGCTGACCTGGTGGCCCGCGGCCTGCGGAAGATGCGCGACGATCCGGTTCTCCATGGCGGCGCCAATGGCGGCCGAACCCAGGACGGCACCGATTAGGCGGGTGGTGTTCTAGCCGCGCGGCGTACTTCCCGTCCGACCGAGCCACATGACAGGCTGGCGCCATGCTCCTGCGCATCGCCGAGCGGACCGCGGTGCTCCTGGTGAGCCTCGGGGTGAGTTCGGCGTTGGTGTTCGGGTTCATGGTGCTGCTCCCTGGTGACCCAGCCCGGGTGGCGCTCGGAGTCAACGCGACCGAGGCCGACGTGTCGCGGCTGCGCCTGGAGTTCGGGCTGGAGCGGCCGCTGGTCGAGCAATACCTCTCGTGGGTAGGCGGATTGGTGCATCTGGACCCCGGCATCTCCTACGTCAGCCGCGCCCAGATCGGCCCCCAGATCGCCGATCGCCTGCAGGTGAGCCTCATCCTTGTCGCCGCCTCGATGACCATTGCCGTCGCGCTCGCCCTGCCCTTCGGGACCCTGATGGCGGTCCACCACCGCAAGGCCTCCGGGTTGGTCCTCTCGGCCCTGTCGCAGGTCGGGGTCGCCGTTCCGGCGTTCCTCGCCGGGATCCTGCTCATCACCGTTTTCGCGGTCCAACTGCGGTGGCTGCCGGCGAGCGGGTGGACGCCACCGGCATACGACCCGGGAATGTTCCTCCAGCAACTGCTGCTGCCGGCCCTCTCCCTCGGGCTCGTCCAGGGCGCGGTGCTGACCCGTTATGTGCGTTCGGCGGTGCTCGACGTGCTCCGGGAGGACTTCCTGCGCACGGCGCGCGCCAAGGGACTCACCCCCATGCGGGCCCTCGTGCGCCACGGGCTGCGCAACGCCGCAGTCCCGGTCGTCACGGTCCTCGGGCTGCAGTTGGCGACCCTGCTGGTCGGCGCGGTCGTCATCGAGCGGGTGTTCGTCATTCCTGGCCTCGGGTCCTTGCTGCTCGACGCAGTCGGCAACCGCGACCTCATCGTTGTTCAGGACGTCGTCATGGTCCTCGTCGTCGCCGTCCTCATCGTCAACTTCGTCGTCGACCTGCTCTATCTGGCGATCGACCCGCGCCTGCGGACGGTCGCCCGATGAACCGCCTGTCGCGAGGGGCCGAAGCCGTGATGCCACCGCCCGGTCGGCGTTCGCGTGCGGGTGTCGAGGCGACGTTGCTCGTGGGGGGCGGGATCGTCGCGGCGATCACCGTCCTCGCCCTCGTGTCGTTGGTGTGGACGCCCTACGACGTCGGCGAGATCAACGCCACCGAGCGGCTCGCGACCTCGTCGGCGCGGCACTGGTTGGGCACCGACAAGTTCGGCCGCGACGTCGTGTCACTGCTCATGGTCGGTTCGCGCACCACGCTGCTCGTCGGTCTCGTCTCGGTCGGGGTGGCTGCTGTCATCGGGGTTCCGCTGGGGATCCTCGCGGCGATGGTGCCCAAGTGGTGGGGCGAGGTGCTCATGCGGGCCAATGACCTGCTGCTCGCGTTCCCCGCCCTGCTGTTGGCGATCATGCTCACGGCGGTCCATGGCCAAGGCGTCGTCACCGCCATGATCGCCATCGGCATCTCGAGCATCCCGTCGTTCGCCCGGGTCGTGCGCAGCGGGGCCATCGGGGTGATGAAGACCGAATACGTCGTCGCCGCGCGCGCTGCCGGTCGCCGACCGATCGCGATCGCGCTGCGGCACGTGTTGCCCAACGTTGGCAGCCTCGTCATCGTCCAGGCCTCGGTGTCCTTCGCGATCGCCGTGCTCGCCGAGGCGGCCCTGTCCTATCTCGGCCTCGGCGCCCCTCCGGGGACTCCCTCTTGGGGACGGATGCTGCAGGAAGGGCAGGAGTTGCTGTTCGTCGCGCCCCGCTTGGAGGTCTTCCCGGGGGTCGCAATCGCCCTCGCAGTGCTGGGCTTCAACCTCCTTGGGGACGGGCTGCGCGACCACTTCGACCCGCGACTGGAGGACCGGCGGTGACCGCGGCACCGGAGCACACGGCATACCCAGTGGGGGGTATGCCGCCCACGCGGACTCCCGCTGACACGCCGCCGCCGGCGGACGTCGCGCGCGTGCGCGACCTCGCGGTGACTGTCGGCCACAAGCCGCTGCTCATCGACGTCGACCTCACCGTGCGCCGTGGCGAGCGGGTCGGGCTCATCGGCGAGTCGGGCTCAGGCAAGTCGCTCACCGCGCTCGCGATCATGGGGTTGCTGCCCGAGGATCTGGCGCCGACGGGGTCGGTCGTGGTGACCGGGCAGGGGCCGGGTGGTATCGCGCGGACGACCTCGGTGCTGGAGGCGGGGGAGCACGGGCTCGCGGCGATGCGTGGGCGCGACGTCGCGATGGTGTTTCAGGAGCCGATGACCGCGCTCAACCCGACGATGCGGGTGGGGGCGCAGGTCGCGGAGGTGATGACGATCCACCGGACGGTGGCCGATCGCGGGGCGGCGGCGCGGCGGGCGGTCGAGTTGTTGGACAAGGTGGGCTTGCCCGATGCGGCGGAGGCGGCTCGCGCCTATCCGCATCAACTCTCCGGAGGTCAGCGCCAGCGGGTCGTCGTGGCGATGGCGCTGGCCAACGACCCGGCGCTGCTCATCTGCGACGAGCCGACCACGGCGTTAGACGTCACGGTGCAGGCGCTCGTGCTCGACCTCATCGTGCGTGGGGTGGAGGCGCGTGACGCGGGACTGCTGTTCATCACGCACGACCTGGCCGTGGTGGCGAGCGTCTGCGAGCGGGTCCTTGTCATGTATGGCGGGCGGGTCGTCGAGGCCGGCCCGGTCCTCGACGTCTTCACGCGGCCCCGGCATCGGTATACGCGCGGGCTCATCGGAGCATCTGATCTGGACCTCAGCAGGCCTGAGGGCGGGCTCTACACGATCCAGGGATCGGTGCCGGCGGCCGGTCGCTTCCCTGCGGGGTGCGTCTTCCGCAACCGGTGCACGCATGCCACGGTGGAGTGCGAGGCGGTGCCGCCGTGGGTTGGGTCAGGGCCCGAAGAAGGGTTCGCCTGCGCTCATCCGGTCGTTCACCACGAAGGTGGTGGCTCATGACGGACGTGGCGATCTCGGTGCGCGACGTGGTGCGCGACTATCGGCGGCCGCGAACGTCGCTGACCAAGCCGGGCTCGGTCGTGCATGCCCTTCGCGGGGTGAGCTTCGACGTGGCGCGTGGGCAGCGGTTTGGCATCGTGGGCGAGTCGGGGTGTGGCAAGTCCACGCTGTTGCGGATCATCGCCGGCCTCGACCAACCGACCTCGGGGTCGGTCCAGGTCGGGGGAGTGGAGATCTCCCGGCTGCCCGAGCGGCGGCTGAGGTTCTTGCGGGCCCAGTTGCAGCTCGTCTTCCAGGACCCCATGGGGTCGCTCGACCCACGGATGCGCGTCCGGGACATCATCGCCGAACCCCTTGTGGCGCAAGGGCATCGGGACAACATTTCCCGCGTGCACGAGCTGCTGGACGCCGTCGGGCTGCAGCCTGAGGCGGCGGATCGGTTCCCGCATCAGTTCTCGGGTGGACAGCGTCAACGGATCTCGATCGCCCGGGCGTTGGCCCCTGACCCACGCATCCTCGTCGCCGACGAGCCGGTCAGCGCGCTCGACGTGTCGGTGCGGGCCCAGGTGCTCAACCTGCTCGATGAGTTGGTGCAACGGCTCTCGCTCACCTTGGTGTTCGTCTCCCACGACCTGTCAGTGGTGCGACATGTCTGCGACACGGTGGCCGTGATGAGCCGAGGTGAGATCGTCGAGATGGGGCCGATCGGCGACGTGTATGACACGCCGGCCCATCCGTATTCGCGCCAACTCGTCGCCGCAGCTCCCCGGCTGCAGGCCGCTCTGGCCGGCCGAACCGCGGCGGTCCTCGCGGCGGAAACGCTGGCGGCCCGGGCTTTGTCGAGCAACGCCTCGTCTCGCAACGCCGTGTCTCGCAACGCCGCTGACTCTGACCCGAAACCCACTCCGCCGACGCCTGAGCAAACGACACCTCCACCGAAGGACGCGCCATGACCGAGAACCCGGCCATCCGCCCAGGGCGGTCCAACTCGCTGACCGACGTGGACGGCATACGTGTCGGTCATGCGACCCGCATCGGCGACGGCTGGCTCACCGGGACGACCGTGGTGCTCGCGCCCGACGGCGGGGCGGTCGGGGGCGTCGACGTGCGCGGAGGCGGGCCCGGCACCCGGGAGACCGATCTGCTCGACCCGCGCAACATGGTCGATCGGGTCCATGCGGTCGTCCTGTCCGGGGGGTCGGCGTTCGGGCTGGCCGCGGCCGACGGTGTGATGGTTCGATTGGCTTCTGCGGGAGTCGGATTCCCGGTCGGAGGGCCCGGCGAGGTCGTGCCGATCGTGCCCGCTGCGGTGATCTTCGACTTGGGGCGCGGGGGATCGTTCGGCAAGCGCCCGGATGCCGCCATGGGCAACGACGCGCTCGTCGTCGCCAACGTCGGGCCGGTCCAGCAGGGGTGCGTCGGGGCGGGCACGGGCGCCCGAGCCGGAGGTCTCAAGGGTGGAGTCGGGTCGGCGTCGGCGGTCCTGCCGGACGGGACGACGGTCGCCGCGCTGATCGTCGTCAACGCCGTCGGCTCCTGCGTCGACCCACTGACCGGCGAGTTGTATGCCGCCCGCTTCGGGCTTCCCGGCGAATTCCCTTCTCTGGGGTCGGTGTCCGAGGCTGATCTGGCTGCGGCGCGGGAGCGGGCTGCCGCTGCCGGGCCGGGGTTGGGGCTCGGGCCCGGGCTCGCGACGACGATCGGGGTCATTGCGACCGACGCCACGTTGACCAAGGCGCAGTGCGCGAAGGTCTCTGGGATCGGCCACGACGGGATGGCTCGGGCGATCCGGCCGGTGCACACGATGTTCGACGGCGACACCTTGTTCACGCTGGCATCCGGCGCTCGGGGGGCTGCGGGTGCTCCCGACCCGTTGGCCTTCCACGCGCTGCTGGATGCTGCGGGGGACTGTGTCACCCGGGCCATTGGCCACGCCATGCTGTCGGCCACCACCGTGACGCCGCCCGCTGGTGAGATCCGTTGCCTGCGCGACGCCTTCCCCTCCGCCTTTGCCCACTGACCGCTCGCGTCAGGCCCGCCTCCCTCTTCCCGAATCCCTCACACTCGCCGGTGATCTGGACGAAACCCCGGCCTGACTTCCCCGAATCCCTCACGCTCGCCGATGATCTGGGCGAACCCGGGGGTCTGGACCCCAAATCCCTCACACTCGCCGGCGATCTCTGGGGCCCGGAGGCTGGCTGACACAATCGAGCGCATGGACAACGTCGCCCAGCCCCTCACACCGACTGCGCCTGCCACATCGGCGCCCGCCCCGGCTGACCTCGGTGCCCTCTTCCGCCTGGACGCTCGCCGCGCCGTCGTCATCGGCGCCGGGTCAGGCATCGGGCAGGCCATCGCCCTCGGAATCGCGGCCCATGGCGCCGAGGTGGTCTGCGTCGACCGCGACCTGGCCGCAGCGCAGACGACCGCCCACCAAGCCGGCACGGGCCCTGGGTGGGGGGCGATGACGGCATACCAACTCGACGTCTTGGACACGCAGGCAGTGACTCGCGCGGTCGAGGACCTCGGGGCCGTCGACATCCTCGTCGTCACGCCGGCAGTTAACGTCCGCAAACGGCTGCTGAGCTACACGGGTGAGGAGTTCGACTCGGTCGTGCGGCTCAACCTGCGAGCCGCGTTCGACCTGATGACCGGGTTCGGACGCGGGATGGCGCAGCGCGGTCGCGGCAGCATCATCGGCTGCAGCTCGATCCGGAGTCTGACGACCGAGCCGGGCCAGGGCGTCTACGCGATGACCAAGGCTGGTCTCGTCATGCTCCTGCGCACCCTGGCTGCCGAGCTCGGCCCGCAGGGAGTTCGCGTCAACGCCATCGCTCCCGGGGTCATCGACACGCCCCTCACCGCCCCGATCAAGGCCGACGAGCAGTGGTATGCCGCCTACGGCGCCAAGAGCATCCTCGGACGGTGGGGGAGGCCGCACGAGTTGGCAGGCGCCGCAGTCTATTTGGCCTCGGACGCGGCGAGTTACGTCACGGGGACGGTCCTATTCGTCGACGGCGGATGGACGGCGATCGACGGCCGGTTCACGCCGCCGAGCTGAGTCGGCCGATCCCCTCCGGGCATGAGAGCGCCCGTGAAGTCGTCGCAGGTGGCGTGATCACGCACGTAGAGGCGGCTTCATGGGCGGCTTCACGCCCGGCCACGTCGCATTGAGCGGCACCCGAGCAGCAGCCGAGTCCCTCCCAAGCAGTCCCGATCCGGCGGGGCGACACGGCATACCCCTGGGGAGTGGAAGAATCGCCCCGGACGTTTCCCCCGCACCCCCGACGAGGCAGGACCGATGCCCGACCCCGCCCACTCCGTTGAGGCGCCCACGGCCCCCTCGCTGGAACAGTTGCAAGCACTGGCGAAGGCCTATGGCGTCGGCGTCGACTTCTGGGGGTTCTACGGCGACCTCCATGCGGTCTCGGCGCTGACCCTCACCAAGGTCCTGGCTGCCCTTGGCGTCGATGCCTCGACCGAGCAGGCCTGCGAGAGAGCCCTGGCCGATCGCGCCGCCCAACCCTGGCGCCAACTGCTCCCCCCGACGGTCGTCATGCGCGAGAACGCGCCGACCCTCGTCCGGGCGCACGTCCACCACGGCGACGAGGTGCGCGTCTGGGTGGTCGATGAGGCAGGCGCCGAGTGGCCGGTCACGCAGGCCGAGGACAACACCTCGCCCCACGAGGTCGACGGGGTGACCCTGGGGCAGGCGAGCTTCTGGCTGCCTCAGGAGCTTCCCCTCGGGTGGCACCTCATCCGCGCCGAAAGCCATGGCCGCCAGGCCGAGTCGACCCTCATCGTCGTCCCCAACCGGCTGCCGACCGCCGACGCCCTTCCGGCCAAGGCCGGGCGCGCCCGCACCTGGGGCCTGATGACCCAGCTCTACTCCGTGCGGTCGGCCCGCTCGTGGGGCGTCGGGGACGTCGAGGATCTGGCCGACCTGGCCGCGATCAGCGGTGCGGCCGGCGCGGACTGGATCCTCGTCAACCCCCTGCATGCGGCTGAGCCCACCCCTCCGATGGAGGCCTCGCCCTACCTGCCGACGACGCGGCGCTTCTTCAGCCCGCTCTACATCCGCATCGAGGCGATCCCCGAGTCGATCTACCTCACGACGGCCGCCCGCCGACACATCTCGCTCATCTGGACGCAGGCGACCGCCCGCAATCACGACGCATCCGAGGTGCCGCGCGACGCGGCATACGCGAGCAAGCTCGAGGCCCTCCAACTCGTGTATGCCGTTCCGCGCAGTCCCAGCCGCGACGGCCGGTTCGCGGCGTTCCGGGCTGAACACGGCCGGGGTCTGGAGGATTTCGCGCTGTGGTGCGCCGTGCGCGAGCGCAGTGCCGAGGACGCGGTCATCTGGGAAGAGTTGCGCCCCCACGACGAGGCGGCCTTCGCCCTGCGGCAGCGCCTGCGGGACCGGATCGACTTCCACTGCTGGCTGCAGTGGGTCCTCGACGAGCAGTTGGAGGCGGCCCAGGCCAGCGCGCTGCGGGCGGGAATGGCACTGGGGATCATCCACGACCTCGCCGTGGGCGTGCACCCCCTCGGCGCCGATGCCTGGGTGCTGCGCGACGTCCTCGCCCAGAACGCCGAGGTCGGCGCACCGCCGGACATGTACAACCAGCAGGGCCAGAACTGGTCACAGCCGCCGTGGCATCCGCAGCGGCTGGCCGAGGCGGGTTACGCGCCCTTCCGGGACATGCTGCGCACGATCCTGCGGCACGCCGGGGGGATCCGTGTCGACCATGTCCTTGGGCTGTTCCGGCTCTGGTGGGTTCCGCTGGGGCTGCCAGCCGACCAGGGGACCTACGTCTACTACGACCACGAGGCCCTCGTCGGCATCCTCTGCCTGGAGGCGCAACGCGCCGGCGCCGTCGTCATCGGGGAGGACCTGGGCACCTTCGAGCCGTGGGTGCGCGACTACCTCGCGGGGCGCGGCCTGCTCGGCACGTCGATCCTGTGGTTCGAGTATGCCGCCGACAAGGCGCCGTTGGCCCCCGAGGCCTATCGGCGCGGGTGCCTCGCATCGGTCAACACCCATGACTTGCCGCCGACCGCCGGTTATCTCGCCGGCGAGCACATCGCGCTGCGCGACCGCCTCGGGCTGCTAACCCGTTCGGTCGAGGAGGAGATCGCCGCCGACCGCGAGGAGCAGGGGCGGGTGCTCGACATGTGTCGACGCCGGGGCCTGCTGCCGGAGGAGGGCGAGGCGATGCCCGATGGCAGCGAGGTCGGCGAACAGCAGATCGTCGAGGCGCTCTATGCCCTCCTGGCGTCGGCTCCCTCAGTGATGCAGGGGGTCGCTCTCGTCGACGCCGTGGGCGAGCGCCGGGTGCAGAACCAGCCGGGCACCGACAAGGAGTACTCCAACTGGAAGATCCCGCTGGCCGGTCCTGAAGGCGCCGTCGTCAGCGTCGAGGAGTTGGCGACCAACCCGCGCGCCCAGTCGTTGTTCCGGACGGTCCGCGAGGCGCTCGCCTGAGTCGGCCGACGGTCGGCAGCTGGACGCTCCCAGCTGCGAGCGACGCTGTTAGTTGCCGCCGATGGCGACGGTCCACGGGCGCACGACGTGATCCGCGCCCACCCCAGCGGCCGTGTAGGGATCGGCCGCGATGATGGCGTGGACCTCGTCCTCCGAATCGACGCGCAGCACCACCAGCGCGCCACCGCCGTCGCCGACCGGGCCGCCCATGACGACGCGGCCGTCCTCGTGCAGGCCGTTCATGTAGGCCAGGTGATCCGGCCGCACCCGGGCGCGGGCGTCAGGATCGGCGTAACGGTATTCCAGGACCCAATGGCTCATGGCGGCAGCATGCCAGAACCGGTGCGGGCCCACGCGCAGCCCTCAGGCTCGTGCGCGCCCACGTCGCGCAGCCCTCAGGCTCCGGAACCCTCGGCCTGCGCTTCGTCCCCGGCCTCCGCCTCGGTCCCGAAGTCACCGAGCGCCGTGACGACCTCGGCGACGACCTTGAGGGGTTTGGGGGAGAGGAAGTAGGAGAAGTGGTCGGAGTCGACCTCGCGGTACATCACCGCGGCCGGCTCGGGGAGGCGATCGACAACGGTCCGGATCCCGTCGACCTGGCAGAGCTCGTCCTGGCGGCCGGCGACGACACCGACCCTGACACCCGTGTCGAGGACGTCCTGCAGGTCGGCCGCGCCTTCCTGGGAGATGGCGGCGATGTCGTTGCGCAACTCGAACGGGTGGGCGAGCATCTCTTGGGCGAGGCGGACACTGGCGCCGACGAGGGTGAGCCGGTCGAGCCACCCGGCCTGTGCCATGCCGCGGGCGCTCTCGTGCAGCCCGCGCGCGGCGAGGTCGCGGGGTTTGACCTGCTGGCTGAACCACGTGGGGGCGACGAGGACGACGCCGTCAACGACGTCAGCGTGCTCGACGGTCGCCATGCGCGCCGGGGCCGTGCCGCGCGAGTAGCCCGCGACGACGAGGGTGGCCCAGTCGTACATCGTCCGTTCGCGGATGTGGCGGATGACCTCGCCGAAGACCTCGGTGCGGAACTGCAGGATCTCGTGGACGGCGACCCGTTTGCGGGGGTATTCGATCGTGGCGGCCATGACGTTGGCTGACCGCACCAGGCCCTCGCACGATGCCCGGGCCGCGCCGAGGCCTTCGCCC
This sequence comes from Candidatus Phosphoribacter hodrii, assembly GCA_016707175.1. Lineage (GTDB taxonomy): Bacteria > Actinomycetota > Actinomycetes > Actinomycetales > Dermatophilaceae > Phosphoribacter > Phosphoribacter hodrii. The sequence continues at coordinate 899,379 of JADJIB010000002.1, read as the reverse complement.
CAGCCGGCCGAGTAGGGGCTGATGATCTCGGGCTCGCCCTTGATGCCGAGTTGGCGGATCGAGGGCATGAACAAGGTGACACCCACGTGCCCGTGAGAGCCGTCGAAACTCAGGTCGTCATACCGGATGGCGTCGATGTCGCCCCGGGTGACTTCCTCTAGTCGCCGTGCCATTTGCCAATGGTGCCCTTCATTACCGATGAGTAGCGTCTTTGGTTGCGCTGATCACCATCTCGGTTGGGCCACAGTATGCCCACACCTGAGTATGCCCACGCGGAGCGGCTCAGGGCATGCACGCCGCTGGCAACTCGAACCAACGCAGGTCGTCATACCCCGGCGAGACCTCGGCCTGTGGCCCGGCGTCGTCCGCCCGCTCGGCGAGGATCCGGGCACCCTCGATCAGGTATGCCGCGAGCTCACCCTCCGCGGCCCGCGCGGTGTGGCGCGGAAAGACGAAACTGCCGTCCGCGGCATACCCGACGTCCCGCAGTCGCAGCGGCGGCTCGACCGGGCCTTCGCGGTGCCGCCACCGCCCGGTGGCGTTGTCGAAGCGATAGTCCGGGAGCAGTCGCCACCCGTCGCGGGCAATCAGTCGGACCGCGTCGACGATGTAGTCGGTGACCTCGTCGGAGACGAAGTAGTTGAAGTTCACTCGCACCCACCCCGGCTTGATGCCCTCGCAACCGTGGGCGATCTCGGCCTCGAACTCGTGCGAGCGGTCCAGGTCGATCCCGAGCAAGGCATGGCCGTAGGGCCCGGCGCACGAACAGCCGCCGCGGGACTGGATGCCGAACAGGTCGTTGAGGACGGCGACGACGAAGTTGTGGTGCAGGTAGCGGCCGCTCGGAGCCTTGACGACGAACGAGACGATCGAGAGGCGCTCGGCGTCGAGGTTGCCGAGGATCTGGATGGTCGGCTCCTGGGTCCAGGCGGACACGGCGCGGTGCAAGAGCCGCTCCTCCTGGGCGCGGATCGTGTCGACCCCGACGGCCGCCTTGAGTTGGAACACCAGGCCGGCGCGGATCGACTCGATGATCGCTGGGGTGCCCGCCTCCTCGCGGTGGGCGGGGTCGGCGAGGTAACGGTGCTCGGTCGGGTTGACGAAGGCGACCGTGCCGCCGCCGACCATGGCGGGGACCCGGTTGGTGAGCAACTCGCGGCGCACGACCAGCACGCCAGGGGTGGCGGGGCCGCCGATGAACTTGTGCGGCGACAGGAAGACCGCATCCTTGTATGCCGTGTTGCTCGCCGTGGTCCCGGCGCCGCCGGAGTACATCTCGATGTCGATGTAGGGGCCGGCCGCGGCGAAGTCCCAGAAGGACAGTGCGCCATGCTCGTGCAACAGGGTGCTGATCGCGGCGCTGTCCGAGACGATGCCGGTGACGTTGGAAGCGGCGGAGAAGGACCCGATCTTCAGGGGCCGAGCGGCGTACTCCTGCAGTCGTTCTCGCAGGACGGACAGGGAGATGTGGCCGTCGAGGTCCTGCGGGATAACGACGACGTCGGCGATCGTCTCGCGCCACGGCAACTCGTTGGAATGGTGCTCGTAGGGCCCGATGAAGACGACCGGTCTGGCGTTGGCCGGGATGTGCTGCGCGAGGTGGTGGGCGTCCTCGAGTTGGCTGGGGATGCGCAGGCCGAGGATCCCGACCAACTTGTCGATTGCTCCGGTGCAGCCCGATCCGGTGAAGATGACGACCGTGTCCTCGTCGCCGCCGACGGCGTCCCGGATGATGGCTCGCGCGTCTTCACGCAGCCGGGTCGTCTGCAGGCCGGTGCCGGAAGACTCGGTGTGCGTGTTGGCGTAACGGGGGAGCACTTCGTCGCGGATGAAGTCCTCGATGAACGACAGGGCGCGGCCGGAAGCGGTGTAGTCGGCGTAGGTCACCCGACGCGGGCCATAGGGACCCGGCAGGACTTGGTCGTCGCCGATGACGCTCTCGCGGATGGTGCGCAGCAAAGGGCTGGTCACGGCGACAGGATAGCGCCAGGTTTTGGCTTTCCGTCAAGCCATAACCCCGCATTATGCAGCCCTCTACCCGGAGATAGCGCTCGCACGGTCATGTTTCAGGGTCTGAAAGCCGTAATGACCCCCATAAATGACCGTGCGAGCGCTATCTCCGTGGTGGGTCAGTCGGTGGGCTGGGCGGCGAGGGCTTGGTGGCGGGCGACTTCGGCTTGGCTGCGCAGGATGCAGAACTCGTTGTCCTCGGGATCGGCCAGGACGACCCAACCCGTCCCGTTCGGGTTCCGCTGATCGTCGAGCACCCGGGCTCCGTGGGCGAGCAGGCGCTCAAGCTCCTCGTCGCGCGTGCCGGTGCTGGGCCGCAGGTCGAAGTGGATCCGGTTCTTGGCGACCTTGTCGTCAGGCACCTCGATGAACAGCAAGGTGTGGCTGCCATCGCGGGACCGGATGAGGCATTCCTCGTGCCCCGGCTCGTTCGGATCATCGGGGTCCGGCACGTAGTCCAGCACGCCTTCCCACCAGACCGACAGGGTGTAGGCGTTGCGGCAGTCGATGCTCGTGTGCGAGATGAAGGCGACCATCCCGGCAGTGTCGCAGCCTCCCGGAGCCCGCCGCGAGGGATTTGTGGCTGCAACGCCCCCTGAGGCGCCCACCCCCCACAACGGAGATAGCGCTCGCATGGTCATGTGTGGGGGCTGGAAACCCCTGAACGGACGGAAAGATGACCGTGCGAGCGCTATCTCCGGGTCTGAAGTCGGGTGTGAAGGGGGAGGAGGGGTGGGGGCAGGGGAGGGAGTCGGTTAGAGGTGGGGGTCGTCGTCGGGGCGGCGTGGTGTGGGCAGGGCGAGGGTGGCCAGGACTCCGAGGGCCAGTGCGGCAGCGGCGAACCCGGCCGTCCGCCGGCTGGCGTCGACCATGGCCGCTCGAGCGAGGTATGCCGCACCAGCACCCTGGGGGTCGGCGGCCAGGGAGGGGATGGCCGCCCCGGCCGAGCCACGCACGATCTCGACGACCTGCACGGAGGCGGCGGGCGGCATACCTGAGGCGTCGAGGCGCTCCTGCAGACCGGCGCCGAGCGACGTGACCAGGAGCGTGCCGAGCACCGCGATCCCCAGGGCCGACCCGAGTTGGCGCACCGTCGACTGCAGCCCGGACGCCTGCCCGCCCTGCGCCGGCGGCACGTCGCTCATGATGACTGAACTCAGCTGCGCGGTCGCCATGCCGACGCCGACGCCGTAGACGAACAGCCACGCGGCGATGGCCCACGACGGGATCGTCAGAGACAGCGTGAGGGCGATGCCGGCGACCGCGACCGCCTCCAAGGCCAAGCCGATCCGAACGACGCTGCGTTGTCCGATCGCCTGGGTGAGGTGAGGGGTCGCGCCGGAGACGAGGAAGGCGCCGATGGCGAGGCTGACCAACAACCACCCCGCCCCGAGTGCCGAGTAGCCGAGTGCGCCCTGCAGCAACAGCGGCAGGGTGAACATCAGCCCGAACTCGCCGAACGCGACGACGGCCGCCGCGATGAGGCCGTAGCGCAGCGTCGGCAGGCGCAGCAACCCGACATCGATCATCGCCGGGCGCCCAGCCGAGCGGGCCCGCCCTTCACGCACGAAGAACAGCACCGTCGACAGCGCGGCAGCGGCGGCTACGGCGGGCACCGGTGACAGGGCGCCGGACGGCTGGCGCCACCAGCCGTACGTCGCACCTTCGATGAGGGCGAAGACCGCCCCGCCCATCGCGAGAGCCGACAGCGCCGCGCCCAGGAGGTCGAAGTGGCTGTGGGCGCCGGGGTCGCGGGTCTCCGGGACGACGCGCCAGATCCCGGCCAGGACGAGCAGACCGAAGGGGATGTTGAGCCAGAACGCCCAGCGCCAGGACACGTCGGTGGCCAGCCATCCCCCGACGAGCGGTCCGACGGCAGCCATACCGCCGATGGTGGCGCCGTAGACGGCGAAGGCGATCGCGCGCTCCCGGCCGCGGAAGATCGAGTTGAGGGTGGCCAGGGTGCTCGTGAGGATCGCCGACGCGCCGACGCCCTGCAGCAGGCGCGCACCGATGAGGATCTCGGCGCTCTGGGCGCTGCCGGCGAACACCGAGGCCACCATGAACAGGCCCATGCCGCCCGCGAAGAGCAGGCGTCGCCCGCGCAGGTCGCCGAGATGCCCCACCGTGAGCAGGAGAGCGGCGAAGGTCAGGGAGTAGATGGCGTTCATCCACTCGGCCTGGTTGGCGGTCAGGTCGAGATCGCGAATGACCACGGGCAGCGCGACGGAGACGATCGTCGCGTCCATGATGATGAGCGACACGCCGAGGGCGATGGTCGCCAAGGCCCACCATCGGCGGGTGCCGAGCGGATGCTCGGTCGACGGCGGACTCATTGCCCTGCTCACGCGCCTCACAGACGATAGTTTATCGACACCTCTGTCGGAATCACAACAGGAACGACACTCGCGCAGGCCAATACACTCTGGGCATGCCGCGCATCGAGGCCCCCACCGTCGCTGAGCACAACGCCATGCGTCGTCGCCAGGTCATCGAGGCGGCGGCCGACGAGTTGCGCGACGGCGGCGTCTCCAGCTTCACCCCGGCGGCCGTCGCCAAACGAGCGGGCCTGGCCCGCAGCAGCATGTACCAGTACTACCCGTCGACCGATGCCCTCCTCGGGGCCGCCATCACGACCCTGCTGCAGCGCAGCCGGGACCGGATGATCGCAGCGACCCAGGCCGCCGGGTCGCCGGCCGAGCGGGTCACGGCATACATCGAAGCGGCGATCGCCGACGCTCAGGACGGGCACGGCGCCTCCCCGGATCTCGCGAGCGTCGCCATGCCCGAGGTATGCCGCGACGGCGTCCGCGTGCTGCACGACCAGTTGCGCGAGCCGCTGCGGTCGGCGCTGCGCGACGCCGGGGTCCCCGACCCCGACACCGCGGCCCTGCTGGTGCAGGGGCTGGTCAACGCCGCCGCGTCGGCGATCAATCACGGCGTCCCGCTCGAGCGGATCTCCGCAGCGACCGTCGATCTCGTGCTGCGCGGAACGGGCCTGCTCGCCCAGGCCGACGCCGTCTGACTTCGCCCCCCCGTCAGCCCACCAGCGCCTGCCCAAGGATCTCGCCCTCGGCCGGCCCGGGCAGGATCGCGAACACGGCCGATCCGATCGGGGTCGTCCAGAAGTTGAGCAGGTCGCCCGCGGCCAGGCGTTGCTGCATCGGCACGAACTGCCTGACCGGGTCCGCCTGGAAAGCCGCGAAGAGCAGCCCCGCTTCGGCGCTTGACCCCGCCGCAGGCGTGTCGTCGAAGTTGTAGGGACGGCGCAGGATCTTCTGCCCAGCCGTGGTGACGGCCGCGTGCCTGATGTGGGCAAACTCCGGAATGACCGGCAGCCCGTCGCGCGTGGCTGCCAGGTCGGGGACGTCGGTCTCTTTGGTGCCCGTCAGCGGTGCCCCACTGGTCATCCGCCGACCGATGACCTGCTCCTTGGCCTGCGGGTCGAGCGCGTCCCACGTGTCCAGATCCATCCGGATCCGCCGCAGCACCAGTGAAGTGCCGCCGCGCAGCCAGTCGGGGCCGTCCGCGCCGATCCACACTGACTGCTCAAGCTCGGCCGCGACCGGCTGCACCGTCCCGTCGACCTGGCCCATGAGGTTACGCATCGCGCTCGTTGAGGTCACGGGCCTGCGGAAGCCGCGCTGCATCCAGTGCACGGCGGCGATCCCCGTGGCCGACAGCAACAGGGCGCGCACCGCGTGGGCGAGGATGATCGGGTCCTCGGCGCAGACCTGGGCGAGCACGTCGCCGTCAGCCCACCGGGGCTCAAGTCGGTCGACGGAGAACGCGGGCAGCGGCGCGAGCCACCCGGGTGCCCGGTCGGCCAAGCCCGCTTCGACGAGGGCTCCGCGCCCCAACCCCACGGTGATCGTCAGCCGGGAGGGGGGCGACGCGAGATCGGGCTGGGGATCCCCCAGCACGGGTATGCCGCGCTGCAGCCGGCTCGCGTCGTTGGTCCACTGGCGCAGCAGCCGGCGCAGGCCGTCCTGGCCCACCCCTGGAGTGAGGTTGAGCGCGACGAAGGTCGCGTGCGCCTGAGGCGGGGTGCTGATCCCAGCCTGATGCGCGCCGATGAAGGGGATCACCGACCCCGCCCATGGCGCGTCGGGAGCCGCGCCCTCGCTGGAGGCTGCGGCGACGGCAGAGGGAGCAACGCCGGTCTGGCTGTTCCCCAAGCCGTAGCCGACGAGCCCGGCTCCGGCGCCGCCGGCCAAGGCCGCTCCGACGCCAAGGAACGACCGCCGCGACGGCGCGGCCGAGGAAGCCTCGGCCGCACCGCCCGGCACCGTCTGCTCGTCCAGTGGAAGCGGAGCCGGGTGCCTAGCCATGAGAAGCCGTCGTCCCAGACGTGCCCGGGGTTGGTGTCATGCCGGGCATGGAGTTCGTGCCCGTCGTTGCGCCGGGGACGTAGGTCTCCTTGGCGCCTGTGAAGGTCCGCACCTCTGCCGTCACCGGAAGGGTGGAGCCGTCCTCGAAGGCGAGGGTGAAGGTCACCGTCGTCCCCGACTTCACCGCCGTGCTGACGCCCATGAACATCACGTGGTCACCGCCGGCCTTGAACTCGTGCGAGCCGCCGGCCGGAATGGTGAAGCCGCCCGGCTTCTCCTGCATGGCCATGGCGCCGCCGGTGCCCATGACCGTCTCGTGCATCTGCATCATCGGGCTGATCGGGCTGCTCGCGGACAGGAGGTGGATCGGTGTGGAGCCGGTGTTCTTGAGGACGAAGAACGCCCCGGTCATGCCGGTGTCGACCGCCTTGACCCAGGCGTCGGCGACCTGCGCGGAGGCCGCCTGCCCGGTCGCTTTCGCCGCGCTGCCGGGTGCTGTCGACGCGGCCGTGCCCGCTGCGGTGCTCGCTGCGGCGCCGACGGGGTTGGTCGCGGTGGTGGTGCCGCAGGCCCCCAGGCCCAGGGCCACGGAGAGGGCGGCAAGCGCGGTGACTGCTCGAATCGTGTGATTGCTCAACGGAATTGGTCCTTGTCTGACAGAGGGAAGGGAAGGTCCTTCAGGCGCGGCGGGGGACGCCTCGGCGCCGAGGAAGGGCAAAGGTGGAGGGTGCCGTCGGGACGGCGGTGAACCAGGCGATGGGTTCGGCGCTGATCACGCGCTACGCGACCGCGGGTCGGCGCGTCGGAGGCCCGCGAGGGTGCGGCGAGCACAGGAACACCGAGGAGCACCGCCGCGTGACTGGTGCCAGGGCCGCAGGGGCCGGGCTCGGCACCGGCGGCACGGGGTCGAGGGCCAGGGCAGGTCTGAGTGACTCCCACAGCAGCCAGAGGACGCGCTCGCCATGGCTGAGGGCCAGGCCGGTGACCACGGTGGCGAGGGCATGCGCGCCGAGCATGGCCAGGCTTGAGTGCCCGAGCGGGGTCGTCCCGATCGGCTGCGCGAGTGGATCGAGGCCGGGAAGTCCGGCGACCGGCATACCTGCGTCGGAGCCGCCGTGGACGTGACCGCCAGCAGGCGCATGCACCAGTGGGTGCGGCGCGGCCGCTCCGAAGTAGACGTGGAGGGTGATCTCGGCCGGAACCAGCCAGGCGAACACTGCGGCGAGGGAGAGCCGGCGTCGAGTCAGCAGGACCGTTCCGAGCGCCAAGGGACCGGCAGCGAGGGCGAGTGCGAGGACGCCAGGCAGGTCGCCTCCGGCCAGCACGTGAGCCGTCGCTGCGAGAGCCAGCGTGACGACGGCCAGGGTGGTCGCACGCAGCACGCGCACACCGCCGCCCGTCGGGCTCGCCGTCATGGCCTTCAGGGTAAGGGCCTAGGGTTTCGAGCATGGACCCGGCCCCTGGTGACTCCCGCCACGACCCAGCCGTCGGCTCGGCAGCCGGCTCTGCAGTCGGCTCGACAGTCGGCTCTGCCCAGGGTCCGCGGACCTTCTCCTGGGACTTCCAGGTCCGGTTCATCGACCTCAACGCCAGCGGTCACCTGGACAACCTGCAGATCCTGCGGGCCGTCGACGAAGCCCGCCACCGCCTGCTCGGCGTGGGGGAGCCCGGCGCCGCACCGCTGCTCGTCGGCCTGCTCGCGGACGCGCCGGCGCACGTCGCGACGCTCGTCGCAGCCCACCGCGTGGAATACCGCCGGGAGCTCTGGTTCGCCGCTGCGCCGCTGGACATCACCCTCTGGGTATGCCGTGTCGGCGGCTCCTCCTTCGACGTCGCCACCGAGGTTCGCCAGTCTCCGGCGGAACCGATCGCAGCGGTCGCCGTGACGACCGTCGTCCTCGTCGATACGACGACCAGATCTCCCTGGCCCCTGTCGGCCCCCGTCAGGGCTGCGCTCACGGCATACCTGGGGCCGGCCCCGACCCTGCGCTGACGGCGCCCGCTTGGGCGGGGCCCCGGCAACCGGAACACGGGGGTGCCTTTCGCCCGATAAGGTCTGCGGGTGGCCGACATCGCCTACCCGATCGCTGAGCGGACGTTGCCCAACGGCCTGCGCGTCATCGTTTCGCAGGACCGCACGGTGCCATCCGTGACCGTCAACCTCTGGGTCAAGGTCGGGTCGCGCGACGAGGTGCCGGGGCGCACTGGTTTCGCCCACCTCTTCGAACACCTCATGTTTCAGGGCTCGGCGAATGTCGCCTCGGGAGAGCACTTCTCGGCGCTGATGGGCGTCGGTGGCCGACTCAACGCGACGACCTGGTTCGACCGGACGAACTACTTCGAGACGGTCCCCAAGGGGGCGTTGGAGCTTGCCCTGTGGCTCGAGGCCGACCGGCAGGGTCGACTGCTCGACGCGCTCACCCAGGAGAACCTCGACAATCAGCGCGACGTCGTCAAGGAGGAGAAGCGCCAGCGCTACGACAACGCGCCCTACGGTCATGCGATGCGCGACGTCTACGCGACGCTCTTCCCCGAAGGGCACCCCTACCACCACCCGACGATCGGGTCGATGGAGGACCTCGAAGCCGCGACGCTCGATGACGTCCACGCCTTCTTCGCCACGCATTACGGCCCGAACAACACGGTGCTCACCCTCGTCGGCGACATTTCTCCGGAGGACGGCTTCGCTGCCGTCGAGAAGTACTTCGGACCGCTGCCTCCCTCCGCGGTCGCCCGCGCAGAGGGGAGTATGCCGCCCCTCGCGCCGCTGACGGGCCCGGTGCGCCTGGAGCGCTCCGAGCCGGTGCCCAATGATCGGCTCTACCTCGCGTTCCGGCTTCCGGCCGACGCGACGCCGGAGTTTCACGCGGTCGGCCTGGCCATGGATGCCATCGGCGGGCTGTCCTCGTCTCGACTGGTCGAGCACCTCGTGCGCCAGGAGCGGTTGGTCACTGGTCTCACCGCCCATCCGCTGGGCTTCGCAGGGGGTGTGTCTCTCGGGTTGATCTCGGCCGACATCTCGGCGGGGGTCGACCCCGCCGACGTCGAGCGCGCCATCTGCGCTGAGCTCGAACGCTTCGCCGAGACCGGACCGACCGACATCGAGATGGAGTCGGCGGTGGCCGAGACCGAGCGTGCCTGGCTTTCGGCGTTGGCCAGCCACGACGACCGGGCCGACCACATCAGCCACTACGCGGCGCTGCATGACGACACGGCATACATCAACACGTTCCTTGCCCAGGTGCGAGCGGTGACCGTCGAGGAGGTGCGCGCAGCGGCTGCGCGCTACCTGCAGCCGTCGTCGCGGGCCGTGGTCGCCTACCTCATGGCACCGGGCCCTATCGCCGACGAGGAGTTGTCATGACCGGGGTCCCGCAGCGCACCCGGATGTCCGCCCCGGACGCGCTACCCCGCCCCGACGTCCTGGTGCCGCAGCCCTACGAGCTCCCGGTGCCGACCCGGTTCCGGCTGGCCAACGGTGCGTCCGGGCTGGCCTATGACCTGCCCGGACAGTACGTCCTGTCGGTGCGTCTGTCGGTGCCCATGCCGTTGCGGGTCGAGCCGCGCGACCTCGAAGGCGTCGCCACCATCATGGCGCGCACCCTCGATGAGGGGACCGCGCGGCATACCTCCGTGGAGTTCGCGCGCCTGCTCGAACGGCGCGGGGTGGCGATCGGGTGCGGCGTCGGCGACTCCGGCCTGTCGGTCGAGCTCGACGTCGCCAAGCATCACCTGGCCTACGGGCTCGACCTCATGCATCAGTGCCTGGCCGAGCCGGCCTTCCCCGCGGAGGAGGTGGCGCGCCAGGTCTCGACCCGGCTGGCCGAGATCGAGCAGGAGCGTTCGGTCGCCTCGCACCGCGCGGCGGCGGAGTTCGCGGCCACGTTCTATTCGCCAGTGGGACGTTCCTCGCGCCCGGTCGGCGGCACCGCCGAGACGGTCGCAGCTATCACCCGCGACGCCGTCGTCGCCTTCCACGCCGAGCACGTCGCACCCGCGGAGGCGACGGTCGTCGTGGCCGGCGACCTGGCGGGTCTCGACGTGGTGGCCGAGTTGGACCTGAGCCTGGGTCGGTGGGGGACCCCCGACACCTATCGCAGCCCCGGCCCCTGGCAGGTCACCCCGAGGGCCGACGACCGCGCCCGGATCGTCGTCGTCGATCGGCCCGGCTCGGTGCAGACCGAGCTGATGATCGGTGCCCCCGGCCCGGACCGGCGTCATCCCGGCGGCTGGGCCCCCTACCCGTTGCTCGGATTCCTCGTCGGCGGCTCGCCGACCGCTCGGATCGACGCGGTCCTGCGTGAGGACAAGGGCTACACCTACGGCATCCGCTCGACCTTCCGGCCGCGCCGCCGCGGTGGCGTGTTCATCACCGCCGGGAGTGTGCGTTCGGAGGTCACCGGCGACGCCCTGCGGCTGCTGCTCGACGTTCTCGAACATGGCCGCGAGGGCTTCACCCAGGACGAGGTTGACCACGCCGCCCAGTTCCTCGTGCTCACCGCCCCGAGTCGCTACGCGACGGCCGACACGATCGCCGACGAAGCCGCCAGCCTGTCTTTCGACGGGTTGGACACCGGGTTCACCAGTCGCAATCTCGTCGAGATCGCCGGGATGGACGCGGAGCGAGCGGGCGCGGCATACCGGGAGTTCATCGACGGGCGGTGGACGGTCGTCCTCGTTGGCGACGCAGCGAGTTTCCTCGCCGACGTGCAGGCCCTGGGACGGGGCGACGTGACGGTCGTGCCCAACTAGGCTGCGCGACATGCGCTCGGCTCTCGTCGTGGACAGCCCCATCGGGCCGTTGCGGCTCGAGAGCGTGGACGGGGTCGCCGTGAGCGCCATTCGGTTCGACGGGCGACCCGAGGCGAGCGATCCGACGTCAGCGCAGGCGCCGACGGCAGCGGTGCTCGTCGAGGCGGCCAGGCAGTTGGCGGCCTACTTCGCCGGGTCGCTGCGCTCGTTCGACCTGCCGCTCGCGCCGCACGGCACCGATTTCCAGCGCGCCGTCTGGCACGAGTTGGCGTTGATCCCCTACGGCACGACCGTGACCTACGGCGAGGTGGCCCTCCGGTTGGGGCTGCCCGTGTCGGCCTCGCGCGCGGTCGGCGCGGCCAACGGCGCCAACCCGATCCCCGTGGTGCTGCCGTGCCACCGGGTCATCGGGGCGGACGGCACGCTGACCGGGTATGCCGGTGGGCTGGCTCGCAAGCAGACCCTCCTGCACCTGGAGGGCGTGGCGACCGAACGGGATCAGCTCGAGTTGTTCTGACCCCGGCCGTCAGTCGCCGATGAGGTCCAGCACCGTCTCGTGCAGCAGCCCATTGGTGGCGACGGCGTTGCCGCTCCAACACCCGGGCCGTCCATCGAGACCGGTGAATCGGCCGCCAGCCTCGGTGACGATCGGCACGAGGGCAGCCATGTCATAGGTCTGCAGTGACGGCTCCGCAGCGATGTCAACCGCCCCTTCGGCCACCAACATGTAGGACCAGAAGTCGCCATAGGCGCGGGTGCGCCAGCACCCGTCCATGAGGTCGAGGAAGTCCTCGCGTCGGTCGATCTCCGACCAACCGCCCAATGAGGCATAGGACAGCGACGCGTCGGCGAGGGCGGAGACCCCTGACACGTGCAGGCGACGGGCGGCGGACAGGCTGCGACCGGCATACGCCCCGGCTCCCTTGGCCGCCCACCACCGGCGGGCGAGAGCGGGGGCGGCGACCAGCCCGACGACGGGCTCGTCGCCGTCGACCAAGGCGATGAGCGTGGCCCACACGGGGACTCCGCGGACGAAGTTCTTTGTCCCGTCGATCGGGTCGACGATCCAGCGGCGCGGGCCATGCCCGGTCGTGCCGAACTCCTCGCCGACCACGGCGTCGCGCGGGCGGGTCCGGGCCAGTTGGTGGCGGATGAGTTCCTCCGCCGCGCGGTCGGCATCGCTCACCGGGGTGAGGTCCGGCTTGGTCTCGACCCTCAGGTCCTCGGCGCGGAACCGGGCCATGGTCACCCGCTCGACGGCATCGGCAAGGACGTGGGCCAGGCGGAGATCGTCGTCGTAACTCACGGTCACAGGCTAGAGGTATGCCGCCCGCTCACCGTGGTGGCTAGGGGTCGGCGCGCAGCCGGAGATAGAGGTGATGGCCGAGGATGACGGCGGCCGCCCAGGCGCCCCCGACAGCGGCGCCGGCGATGACGTCGGTCAGCCAATGGTGGCCGAGGTAGATCCGGGACAGGCCGATGAGGGTCGCGAACAGGGCCAACCCGCACCAGGTGAGCACCTGCACCCGCCGGCTGCGCACATGGAGCAGGACGAGGTATCCGATGATGCTGGTCACGAGGACGGCGTTGAGCGTGTGCCCACTCGGGAACGACGCGGATGTCTCGAGCGGCGGCACCGCCTGCGCCGCCGGGGGACGCGCTCGGGCGGTCAACGTCTTGCCGAGGGTCGTCAACGTCAGCGACCCCGCCGTCGCCCACAGCATGATGAGCACCGGTGACCAGGTGCGCCAGCGACGGGCCAGGGCCACCACCGTGACGGTGGCGAGGATCGTCATCCCGACCTTGCCGCCCAGGTGGGTGAACCAGGTCGCCACCGTGTCCAGCCAAGGCGTGCGATGGGCGACCATCCACGCCTGCACGGGCTCGTCGAACGCGGCGGCCCCGCGTCCGGACTGAACCGACTCGTAGGTCTCTTGGGTCACCGTCACGCCGATGGCCAACGCGATGAACCCCACGATGACGGGCAGCGCCCCGACCAAGCGCGCCGTTGGTGTGCTCGGGTGGCCGGAGACCCCGTGGGACGCGAGTCCCGATCCCTGGGCGCTCGCCGTCTCGCGGTCCGCGGCGTCCTCAGGCGTCGGAGTCGACATCGCCGGTGCGGGCGCGGAGCAGTCGGCGGAACGAGTCGAGGCGAGCCGGGCCGCTGGCGCCCGCGCCGCCGTTGGCAACGAATTCGTCCAGGCCGCACTCGGGTTCGTCGTGGGTGCAGCCTCGCGGGCAGGTCTCGGTGCCCGGCTCAAGGTCGGGGAAGTGCGACACGATCCGGGCGACGTCGACGTGCGCCAACCCGAAGGAGCGCACCCCTGGCGTGTCGATCACCCACCCCGGATCGTTCGGCAGCCGCAGGGCGATGGCCGACGTGGAGGTATGCCGTCCGCGCCCCGTGACGTCGTTGACCCGGCCCACGCTGCGGTCGGCTCCAGGGACGAGCGCGTTGACGAGGGTGGACTTGCCGACCCCCGAATGCCCGACGAGCACCGACACCCGGCCGGCGAGTTGGGCCCGCACATCTTCGAGGCCGATGAGGGTGCGATCGGGTCGGCGGGAGGTGATGACGCAGCGCACGGCCAGCGGGGCGTATTGCCCGATGAAGTCGTCGGCCGGCACCAGGTCGGCCTTCGTGAGGACGAGCAGCGGCTCCAGCCCGGCGTCGTAGGCAGCGACGAGGCAACGGTCGATCAACCGGGGCCGCGGTGGCGGGTCGGTGAGGGATGAGACGACGACGAGTTGGTCGGCGTTGGCGACGAGCACCCGCTCGATGGGGTCGGTGTCGTCGGCGCTGCGCCGCAACACGGTGCGGCGCGGCTCGACGCGCACGATCCGGGCGAGGGCATCGGGGTGTCCGGAGGAGTCGCCGACCAGCCCGACGTCGTCACCGACGACGATTCCCTTGCGCCCCAACTCGCGGGCCTTCATCGCGACGACCATGCGTTCGGGGACCTTGCGCCCGCCGACCCCGGCCGCCATGAGCACGCCGTAGCGGCCCCTATCGACGGTGACGACGGTGCCCACCAAGGCGTCGCCGTGGGCCGGACGGTCCTTCGTCCGTGGCCGCGACCCGCGACCCGGGCGGACTCGAACGTCCGACTCGTCGAGGTGGTCCCAGCTCACCCGTTGCCCTCGGCTCCGCCGTGACTCGCGCCCAACATCGCCGTCCAACGTCCGGTGAAGTCGGGCAGCGTCTTGGCCGTCGTGGCGACATCCTCGACAAGGACACCCGGGACGCGCAGCCCGAGAATGGCCCCGGCAGTTGCCATACGGTGGTCGTGGTAGGTGCCGAACCGATTGCCGCGCAACGGTGCCGGAACGATCCGTAACCCGTCCTCGGTCTGGGTCACCTGGGTGCCGAGGGCGCTCAACTCGGTGTCGAGGGCGGCCAGCCGATCGGTCTCGTGCCCGCGGATGTGGGCGACTCCTCGGATCCACGATGGCGACCCAGCCAGTGCGGCGAGCGCGGCGACGGTGGGGGTGAGCTCGCTGGCTTCGTGCAGGTCGATGTCGATGCCCTCGATCGGCCCGCTGCCCGTCACCCGCAGCCCGTCGGAGCCCAACTGCACCCGCGCCCCCATGGCGGCGAGGATCTCGCGCAGAAGGTCGCCCGCCTGTGTCGTGCGCTCCGGCCAGCCGGGCACGAGCACCGTCCCGCCGGCCACGAGGGCGGCGGCAAGGAACGGCCCGGCATTGGACAGGTCGGGCTCGATGACGACATCCAGACCGCGGATCGGCCCCGGCGCCACCCGCCAGGTGTTGGCGTCGGAGTCGTCGACGACCACCCCGGCCTCGCGCAGCGTCTGCACCGTCATCTCGATGTGCGGCTGGCTCGGCACCGGCTTGCCGTCGTGATGGATGGTCACCCCGCGGTCGTAGCGGGCGCCCGCCAGCAACAGCGCCGACACGAACTGCGAGCTCGCCGAGGCGTCGAGGGTGACCTCGCCGCCGGGCACCCCGTCGCGCCCCCGCCCCTGGACGGTGAACGGCAGACAGCCCGAGCCGTCGTCGTCCACACCGACGCCCAGGGCTCGCAAGGCGTCGAGGACCGGACCCATCGGTCGTCGTCGCGCACCCGCGTCGCCGTCGAAGGCCACCGGCCCGTCAGCCAGAGCCGCCACCGGGGGAAGGAAACGCATGACGGTGCCGGCCAGTCCACAGTCGAGGTGCCCGCCCCCGCGCACCGCACCCGGGGTGACGACCCAGTCGCTCACCGGGTATGCCGCCCGCTCACCGCTGCTTTCGGGTGCCACTGCGTCGAGGGCGCCGGTGTCGCGGATGTCTGCTCCGAGAGTGCCGAGGGCCGCGGCCATGAGCAGCGTGTCGCGAGATCGCAGCGGGGCCCGCAACCGCGAAGGCCCGTCGGCCAACGCGGCCAACACGAGATAGCGGTTGGTCAGCGACTTGCTGCCCGGCAGGCGCACGACAGCGTCCAACGGCCCGGGCGCCACGGGCGCAGGCCACAGCTGTTGGTCGACATCGATGCTCACCCGACAACCGTAGTTGGTCGCACCCTGGAGGCTGCTGCAACTGCGTGCCGTCGGGAGCGCGGCATACCCTGTCCCTCATGTGTGGGAGGTATGCCGCTGCCAAGGACCAGGCCGACCTCGTGCTGGAGTTCGACGTCGAGGTGGTCGCCACGGCCGAGCCCTCGCGCAGCGTCCTGGTCAAACCACAGGATCCGCCGGCCGGTGCCCCCGACTACAACGTCGCGCCGAGCAAGCAGGCGCCCGTCGTCCTCACCCGGGCGTCGCGCTCGGACCCGGACGGTCCCTCGAGCCGGCAACTGCGACTGCTCACCTGGGGCCTGGTGCCCAGTTGGGCCAAGGACGTCAAGATCGGGATGCGGTTCATCAACGCCCGCGCCGAGACCGCGCTCGAATCGGGCCCGTTCGCCCGGGCCGCGCTGGCCCGGCGGTGCCTCGTCCCCGCAGATGGTTGGTATGAGTGGCAGGCGTCGCCGACGGTGCTCGACGCCAAGGGCAAGCCCCGCAAGCAGCCCTTCTTCATCCATCGGGGAGATGCGGCGCCCCTCGCTTTCGCCGGTCTCTATGAGTTCTGGCGCGACCCCGCGGTCCCCGACCGGGACGACCCGCTCGCCTGGCTGACGACCTTCACCATCATCACGACCGCCGCGGAGCCCGGCCTGGACCGGATCCACGACCGCCAACCGCTCGTCCTGGAGCCGGACAACTGGGCCGCCTGGCTCGACCCCGCCCTGACCGACCCGGCCGCTGTCGAGCGGATGCTGCGCTTCGAGCGGGCCGGGAGGTTCGCGGCATACCCCGTCTCGACGGCGGTCAACGGGTCGGCGGGCAACGGCGCGCACCTTCTCGACGCCCTCCCGGCGGCCGCGCTGCGCGGGGTCGTCGACCCGACGACCGGCGAGATCATCGGCTCATGACATCGACCCAGCCGCTGACTCCGGCGTCACTGAACCCGGCGCCCACGGTCCTGGAAGTGCCCACCTCCGTCGGTCCGGCGCGGGTGCACCTGCGCCGGGCGCGCGGCTCCCGTGGGGTGCTCCTGCTCGGTCACGGGGCCGGCCCGAGCATCACCACCACCGACCTCATCGCCACCACCGAGGCCGCCGTCGGCGCGGGCTGGGCGGTCGCGCTCGTCGAACAACCGTGGCTCGTCGCAGGCGGGCGGGTCGCTGCGCGGCCGCCCATCCTCGACACGGCCTGGGTGTCGGTCGCCGCTGCTCTGCGGGCCCGCGGCGGGGCGCTCGCGACCGCGCGCGGCCCCTGGCTGGTCGCCGGCCGAAGCGCGGGCGCGCGGGTCGCCTGCCGGACCGCCCTCAGCGTCGGCGCCGACGCGGTGCTGTGCCTGAGTTTCCCGCTGCACCCGCCGGGAAAACCCGAATCGAGCCGCGCTCAGGAGCTGGAGGGCGCGCTCGCCGGCGGGCTCCCGGTGTCGGTCGTGCAAGGCGAGCGCGACCCTTTCGGGACCCCGGCCGAGGTACTCGCCGCCGTGTCGCTCCCGCCGACCCGGATGTATGCCGTCCCCGGCACCCACACGATCCCGCGGGGCTCGGCCTCAGCGGTCGGTGCGGCGATCACCGAGGTGCTGCGCGGCATACCCGGCTGAGGTGCTGGGGGAGTGAACTGGGAATGAACGATGCCGTCGGGGGCGTTGCACGTCACGATCCGCAACCACCCCCGGGAAGCTAGGAGCATCGTCGTGTTCGTCATGCCGGTCGCCACCAGAGGTTCGGTTGCTGCCGGCAGTCACACGGGACCGTTACTGTGGGGCGCGATGACCACCGATCCCGCGTCCCCGACCCCTCCCGACGCCACCGGCTCGCTCGCCGCCTCGTCCACCGAGGTGCTGCCCGAGACCGACCTTCCCGTCGTCGCTGACGCTGCGCCTGCCCTCGACCTGGCCACCGAGACCACCGAGGAGCGGCGCGCGCGCTTCGAGCGCGAAGCCATGCCGCTGCTTGACCAGCTCTACTCGGCCGCGCTGCGCACCGCGCGCAATGCCGCCGACGCCGAGGACCTCGTCCAGGAGACCTACGCCAAGGCCTGGGCCGCGTTCCACCAGTACCAGCCGGGGACCAACCTCAAGGCGTGGATGTACCGCATCCTCACCAACACCTACATCAACTCCTACCGCAAGAAGCAGCGCGAGCCGTTGCAGTCGGACGCTGCCGAGATCGAGGACTACCAGCTGCACCGGGCCGACTCGCACTCCTCGGCGGGCGGTCGGTCGGCTGAAGACGTGGCGTTGGATCATCTGCCCGACAGCGACGTCAAGCGCGCCCTGCTCGCGATCCCCGAGGAGTTCCGGTTGGCGGTCTATTTCGCCGACGTCGAGGGGTATGCCTACAAGGAGATCGCCGAGATCATGCAGACCCCCATCGGGACCGTGATGTCACGGCTACACCGCGGGCGCCGGCAATTGCGCGATCTGCTGACCGAGTATGCCGCCGAGCGCGGCTACGTCCGTACCGACGTCCAGACCGAGGGGCGATGATGACCAGCGAGCACCGTGAGCCCGGTCCGCTCGGCTCCAGTTCGGTGGGTCCGCGATCCGCGGGCCCTGCGGCCACGCCCGCTGCGGCGTTCGTCTCGGAGTCCGCCTCGGGGTCCGTCGACCCTGGACATCACCATCCGCATGGCGGTCCCACGGCTTTGGACTGTTCAGAGGCGTTGCTGCGAGCCTTCGAGTTCCTCGACGGCGAGATGGAGGCGAATGACTTCGCCAAGGTGCGGGCACATCTGGACGCGTGCGCCGAGTGCCTACGTCAGTACGACCTCGACCACATGGTCAAGTTGATGATCAAGAGGTCGTGTGCGCCGGAGCCCGCCCCCACGGCGCTGCGCGCGACCATCGTCAGCCGCCTGACCGTCATTCGGATCGAGACGACCAACTAGGTCGCGCGCGGGTGCGGCCGCTCAGGCGTTGGGCTTGCGCCCGTGGTTGGCGGCGTGGCTCTTGCGGGAACGCCGCTTGCGGGAACGCTTGCTCATGGTGACTCCAGGGTGTTTGCGATGCGGTCTTCGGTAGTTGGTGTAGCCCGCGAATGATAGCGGTTCCGGCCGAGGCCGCGTCCGCGGTTTCGACTGGAATGTCCGAGTTCCGTGGCGCACACTAAGGGGCAGACGAGTACACCTCAGGCTCGTGTACGGCTTCAGTAGCCGACTCTCCCGGACTTCGAGGATCGTATGAAGGCCATCCAACGCCTGTTTGTGGCGATGTTGACCCAGGACGTCACTCGGTTGTGGGGACCTGCGTCCACCCAACTCCCGTGACGCGGCGCCGTGCTCACCCATGGCGCAGTCACCACGCCTGCCGTCACCTGGCCATGCGGATGCCGACCAGCGATACCCCTTTTCAATACCACCGAAAGTCAAAGGAACTGACATGAAGACTGTCTCCAAGTTGTTCGAAGCCATGCTGACCAAGGAGACGACCCCGGTGTGGGGTGGCCGCGCGGCGACGCGTGTCGATGGTCCGACCGGGATGTTCACGTGGGAGCCCAAGGGCAAGATCGACGGCCCGCTCGCGATGTTCACCTGGGAACCGCCCAAGCGCGGCTGACCGCCGGCGATCCTGCGCACCCCCCTCTCTTCCAGTTCCTGCTTCCCCCAGATCTCAAGGAGTACCTCATGAAGACCGTGTCCAAGTTGTTCGAAGCCATGCTGACCAAGGAGACGACCCCGGTGTGGGGTGGCCGCGCAGCGACGCGTGTCGATGGTCCGACCGGGATGTTCACGTGGGAGCCCAAGGGCAGGATCGACGGCCCGCTGGCGATGTTCACCTGGGAACCGCCCAAGCGCGGCTGACCGCTTCGCCCCGTCTGTCACCGCCGGCCGGCGCGGTGAGCACGCTCGTGGGCCGCGCCGGGCTCTGGGACACTCTTCCCAGTAGCGTGGGGCCATGAGTCCGCAGGCCGCGGCCGACCCAGGTCCACGGGCCCGGCGCGTCAACGCCGTGATCCTGGCCACGCTTGTCGTCGCGGTTCTCATCACGACACTGGCCTGGGCTCTCGACGGCGTTCCCCATGACTATGTTTCGTTGGCCGTCCTCACCGTTCTGACCCTAGGCACTCGCGTCGTGCGGGTGCGGGTGGTCGAGCGGGTCGCGGTGGCAGCCAGTGGGATCGTCTCTCTCGCCTCCTGCGTCCTCGTAGGCCCGGTGGGCAGCGCCCTGATGATGGCCACGACGATCCTGCTCGAACGCGGGGCTGCGGGCTGGCGGGCTCGTCTGTTCAACGCCTCGATGGGTGCCATCCTCGGTTCGGTTGGTGGGCTCACCTATCTGCTCGCCGGTGGCCCCGCCGACCTCACGACAATCTCCGGTCCGGGGGAGTTGATGGTCCGGGTGGGGGGCCGTTCCTCGTGGCGAGCCTGGTCTTCAGCCTGGTCAACTTCGCCAGCATCGCGATGATCGTTCGGGTCGACAGCGGCGAGTCCTTCCAGTCGATGTTCCTGGCGATGTTGACGACCTCGGGCCTGGCCCAGATGGGCTACGGCGTCATCGGTCTGCTCTTCGTCATCCTCTGGGTCCCCGCGCAGGTCGGACCGTTCAGCGCGGTCCTCATCCTGCTGCCGTTGTTCGTCGCCCAGTGGGCCTTCGTCCAATATGCCGAGGAGGAGCGCGCCCACGAACGCACGCTGGCCGCCCTCGTCGCGGCCGGCGAGACCCGGGACCCGTATGCCGTCGGGCACAGCGAGCGGGTCGCTCGCCTATCCGTGCTGTTGGGAGAGGGGCTTGGCCTCGGCCCGGCACAAACAGAGGCACTGCAGTATGCCGCGATCCTGCACGACATCGGGTGGCTCGGAGCTCAGGCCTGGGCCGGCTCGGATACCAAGGCACCCGACAAATCCCTGAGCGAACTCATCGCCCGACACCCTGCCGTCGGCGTAGCCCTGCTGAGCGACATCGCCTTCCTGCAGGATTCGCTCGACAGCATCAAGCATCACCACGAGCGCTGGGACGGCCGTGGTTACCCCGATCAGTTGGTTGGAACGGACATCCCACTGGCCTCGCGGATCATTGCGGTGGCCGACAGTTTCGACTCGCTCACGCGTGGGCGTCCCGGGCGCCAGGCACTGCCGTCGAACCGTGCCCTTCAGGTCGTCGAGTCACGCGCCGGAACCCACCTGGACCCGACGGTGGTGGCCGTCCTCGCCCGAGTCCTTGAGCGGCATACCTGGGCCGTCGCCGAGCCACCGCCCGAAGGCGCGGGCGCGCCGTTGTGGGACCACGACGATCCCGTGATGTCCGACATGTTGGCCGGGATCGACCGCCCCGCGACCGCAGGCCAGGGCTCGTGAACGCGCCCGACATCGCCCTCGGGGTCGTTCGCGGGCCGGCCCACGGCGTTCGGCGTCGGCTCACTGCTCGATGGGTGGTGCACGTCGCCGTGGCGGTCGCGGTGATCGGGACGATCAACACGATCCGCAACCCCGGGCCGTTCCTCAGCGCCTGGTTGGTCGTGTCGTCGTTCGCGGTGCTCATCGGGGTTGGCGAGTACTTCCGGTTCCCGGTCGAGGACGGCCGGCAACTGGCTCCGATGACGCTGGCGACGGGGCTGGCGTTCGCCCTCACCTCGGTGTCCTGGCAGGTCGATCTCACGCACCTCGCCCCTGGGCCGATCGTCATGGTCAGTGCCATCGCCATGCTCTGCGGGGCGCTGCCGCACGCCGCGCGGGGTCGGTCCTTGCGGGTGGAGGAGATGGCGGCGCGGTTCCTCGCGATCTTCGTCGCCGCGCTGTTGTTCCGGTGGGCGCCCCTGTGGTCGGGCCGGACCCTGCTTGAGGTCGACGCCACGTGGGTGGGGAGCCGCTGGCCGGTCGCGGTGCTGCTGGCCGTCATCGCGGCGATCGGCCTGTTCACCTTCCTTGGGCTGTCGGCGCTCGTCATGGCTTCACGCTCGGCTGGCAGCCTGCGCCAGGCCTTCCTCGATGAGGTCCGCTCGGGCGCTGGGCTGGGTCTGGCCCTGAGCGCCACGGGGGCACTGATCGCGCTGGCCGAACGCCCGCTCGGGGTCCTGGCCCTCCCGCTGTTCCTCGTCCCGTTGGTCCTCACCCAGTTCGCGCTGCGGCAGTATGCCGCGATCCGCGCGACCTACGCCCAGACCGTCCGAGTGCTCTCGCGGCTCACCGAGATGGGCGGCTTCACCCGAGCCGGGCACCCCGACCGGGTGGCCGAACTGTGCGTGGCCGTCGGCCGCGATCTCGGCCTGAGCGGTCGCGATATCCGCAACCTCGAGAACGCCGCGTTGCTGCACGACATCGGCCAGGTGGCACTGCGCGCCCCCATCCCCGCCGGCGCCACCCTCATGGCGGCCCCTGCCGACCAACGCCGGATCGCTTCTGACAGCGCCGACATCGTGCGCAAGACCGGTCTGCCCCCCGAGGTGGCCATCGCCGTCGAGCACCAGGCGACGCCCTACCGGGTCGTGCGCGAGCAGCGCCAGCAGGTGCCGATGCTCAGCCGCATCGTGAAGGTCGCCAACGCCTACGACGATCTCGTGGGTGGCTCGATCGCGTTGCGCCGGCGCGAGGCCGCCGTCGAACGGATCCACCTCGGCCTGGGGTATGAGTACGACCCCCGCGTCGTCGACTCCCTCGTGCGGGTGCTGGCCAGACGGCATACGAAAGGGCCCTGACGGCACCACGCCGTCGGGCCCTCTCGCGATCGGGTATGCCGCCCTCGCGGCGCTCCCGGTCAGGCCTTCTTGGTCTCCCAGAAGATCTCGGCGATCTCGTCGATCTTGGCCAGCAACTCGTCGGCCTTGGCCAGGTCCCACGACCCCTTCGTGCCACCCGCGCCGGCCAGCTTGGTGGCGTCGTTGATGAGGGTGTGCAACTGGGGGTACTTCTCGAAGTGCGGGGCCTTGAAGTAGTCGGTCCACAGCACCCACAGGTGCTCCTTGACCAGGTGCGAGCGCTGCTCCTTGATGATCATGGCGCGGACCTTGAAGTCGGGGTCGTCGCTGGCCAGGGCCTTCTCGATGGTGGCCTTGACCGACTGGGCCTCGATGCGGGCCTGAGCGGGGTCGTAGACGCCGCACGGCAGGTCGCAGTGGGCGCTGACCTCGACGGCCGTCGCGAAGAAGCGCAAACGCATGGTGGGTGTCCCTTCGTCGTCGATCCGGGGGTGCCTCGGGCGGCTCGCCGGATTACCCCAACCTACCCCGCGTGAGCCGCCGCAGCGAACCTCGTAGGGCAGGGAATGCGGGTAGGCGCGTCACAACCAGCGCGACGACATCCTCACTCGGTATGCCGCCCACCTGCCAGGAATCGACGCCCTCGCGGGGGTTGTCCCGTTCGATCCACCAGCGACCCGGCTGGTCGGCCTCGGGCCCGGAGACCCGCTTGACCGACAGGGGTCGGGGGCCGCCTGGGCTGTCCGGCAGTCGCACGAGGGACATCCGTCCCGGCACGATCGGCCCACCCCAGAGGACGAGGAGTCGGTCGCCCTCGTGCAGGGTCGGCTCCATCGAGCGGCCGTGAACGGTGGCTAGGCCCAGGCGGGGCACCGTGGTCGTGCGCAGCCGTTGGACGCGAGCGGGCACCTGCCGGGCGTGGGACGCGACGGTGGTCGCGGTCGTCCGAGCCAACCGGGTGGCCCGGACGGTGATGCGGTGGTGCGGCTTGGGCGGCTTGGGCGGCGGGGTCGGCGCGGAGGAGGCCGGCGGCATACCGCTCACGCGTGGAGGGATTGCCGGAAGGCGAGGCATTCGGCGTAGTCGGGGAGCAGTCCCGCAGCCCCGGCCTGCGCCGAGGGTCGGTGCGGCGGCGTCCTTCTCGGACACGATCGGGGCGAAGTCGGCAGGCAGGCCGAGGTTGATCGTCGGGTCGAGGGGGGTGACGCCCTTCTCGCCGGCGGGGTTGTAGACCTCGCTGCAGAGGTACATCGCGGTGCCGTCCTCGATGCAGGCCAACGCGTGGCCGAGCCCCTCGGAGAGATAGACCGCGCGGCGGTCGACAGTGTCGAGCCGCACGACGTCCCATTGGCCGAAGGTCGGCGAGCCGACCCGGATGTCGACGATGAAGTCGAGGAAGACGCCCGAGAGCGCGGTGACGTACTTCGCCTGCGACGGCGGCAACGAGGCGTAGTGGATGCCTCGGACGGCGCCGGCGCTGGACACGCTGATGTTGGTCTGGCGCACGGCCAACTCGAAGCCGATGTGCTCGGCAAGCTTGTCGGCCCGGAAACCCTCGGCGAACATCCCTCTGCTGTCAGGGAATTGGCGTGGGGTCACTTCGATGGCGCCTTCGACGCGCAACGGGCGGAACTGCATTACGAGTCACCCTTCTCGACGAGCAAACCCTTGAGATAGACGCCGTAGCCGCTCTTGGCGAGCCGGTCGGCGAGGACCGTGAGTTGGGCGTCGTCGATCCAGCCGTTGCGCCACGCGATCTCCTCGACGCAGCCGATCTTGTGACCCTGGCGGGCTTCGACGACGTGGACGAACTGGCTCGCGTCGAGCAACCCCTGGAAGGTCCCCGTGTCGAACCACGCGGTGCCCCGGGGGAGCACGGTGACCGTGAGGTTGCCACGCTTGAGGTAGACGTCGTTGACGCCGGTGATCTCCAACTCGCCGCGCTCACTGGGCTGGAGCTCCCGGGCCACCTCGACAACCGAGTTGTCGTAGAAGTAGACGCCGGGGACCGCATAGTTGGATTTGGGTCGTGCTGGCTTCTCCTCGATGGACAGGACCCTGCCCTCTGAGTCGAACTCGACCACGCCATAGTGCTGCGGTTGGGCCACGTGATAGGCGAAGACGTGCCCGCCGGTGATGTCGGTGCCCTCGCGAAGCTGATCCTCAAGGGAGGCGCCATAAAAGATGTTGTCGCCAAGGACCAGCGCGACCGAGTCGGTGCCGATGAAGTCGGCGCCGATGATGAACGCCTGGGCCAGGCCGTCGGGGCTGGGCTGCACGGCATACGTGAGCTCGATGCCCCATTCGCGCCCGTCGCCGAGCAGACGCTGGAACTGCGTCGAGTCCTCCGGGGTCGTGATGACGAGGACTTCGCGGATACCCGCAAGCATGAGCGTCGACAGCGGGTAGTAGATCATCGGCTTGTCGTAGACCGGCATGAGTTGCTTGCTGATGCCCTTGGTGATCGGGTGTAGTCGGGTGCCCGACCCGCCGGCCAGGATGATGCCCTTCATCGCTCCAGGCTAGCGGGCGCGCGAGGAGGCTCTCACTAGACTCCACGATGTGAAGATCCTCATCACCGGAGCCAACGGCATGCTCGGCACAGACCTCACTCGGGTGCTGCGCGAGGCTGGTCATGAGGTGACCCCGACCGACCTCCCGGATGTGGACATCACCGACGCGGGCTCGTGCGCCGTGGCCGTCGCGGGCCACGACGTCGTCGTCAACACCGCGGCATACACCGCGGTCGACCGGGCCGAGAGCGACGAGGCGACCGCCTTCCGGATCAACGCGGTCGGCCCGGCCACCCTCGCCCGCGCGGTGCACGCCGCCGGCGCGCGGATGGTGCAGGTCTCGACGGACTACGTCTTCGCCGGCGACGGGAGCACCCCGTATGCCGAGGACGCACCGATCGCGCCGAAGTCCGCCTATGGACGCACCAAGGCCGCCGGGGAGTGGGCCGTGCGGGCCGAGTGCCCGCAGTCCTACATCGTGCGAACCGCCTGGCTCTACGGCGAGAACGGACCAAACTTCATCAAGACGATGGCGCGATTGGCCGGCGAGCGCGACACCGTCTCGGTTGTTTCCGATCAGATCGGTCAGCCCACCTGGACGGTCGATCTGTCGCGGTACATCGCGGAGGTTCTTGGCGCAGAGGTCCCTTTCGGCACATACCACGGGACGTCTGAGGGTGAGACGACGTGGTTCGGGTTTGCCCAAGCAGTCTTCGAGGAGCTCGGGCTAGCACCCGACCGGGTGCGGCCAATCTCGACAGACGAGTTTCCGCAGCCGGCGCCTCGCCCGGCCTACAGCGTGCTTGGGCACAACCGAACCGATGCCGTGGGTGTCGCGCGCCTGCCCCATTGGCGAGTCCGGCTGGCCGAGACTGTGGCGGACGTCGTGAGGGACACCCGTTAGTGGGGAGCGTGTCCTCCCCGGCTTTGTGCAGTAAAGTCTGGACGAACATCACCCGACTTCCACCCGAGGACACCATGTCCGGACACGAGCGTTACAACGGGCGCCACCGAGCTCCCGGGCGACACCGTGCCCCGCGCGCCGCGGTCAGGGTGCCACACCGCGCCGGGGCCGCCGCGATCGGTGTCGGCCTGATCGCCACCGCTGTGACCGTGCCCGCGGTGGGCATGGCCAACGCTTTCGGAGCTGACTCCGCCGAGGCCGAAGCAGTGGCTTTCGCGCAGCTGCAATTGATCTCGGCCTCGCCGACCTCCGTCACCCGGGCGGACTCCGGTGTGGTCGTGTCCCGGTCCAGATCGCGCGAGTCGATCGAGGACATCGATGAGCCGGAGGCGGCGGTCGTGGCCCCTGCTGCCGTGATCCCCGCAGAGGCTCCGGCAGCACCGAGTCCCGCACCCGCGGCTCCGGCTGCGCCCGCGCCACCCAAGACCGTGTCGACCAGCGCCTTCGACGCCGCGGCAGCCCGGATCGGACTGCGGGGTTATTCCCGGGTCGTCTACTCCGCGGTGCGCTCCACGTTCGGGATCACCAACATCGGCGGCTACCGCGCGGGCGACCCGCGCGACCACGGCACTGGTCATGCGGTCGACGTGATGATCACCAACCGTGCGACGGGCGACGCCGTCGCGGCCTACGTCATTGCGCACGCGAGCGAATTCCACGTGAAGTACATCATCTGGCGCCAGCGGATCTGGTTCCCGGGCGGCTCGTGGAAGGCCATGGCCGACCGCGGCGGGGTCACGGCGAACCACTACGACCACGTGCACATCTCGGTCACGAGCTGACCGGATCTTCCCCCGAGTTGGCTGACGCTTCCGCGAGCTGACTCATCCACGCGGTTCCGGGTGCAGCAACGGCTCGCCCAACCACAGGCAGCTCGCGAGGGGTCAGCGCGGCATACCGGAGAATCGCCAACTGTCGCGACCGGGACCGGCGCTGCCGAGTCGAGCGGCCGGACCCGACCACCGGGACTCGCTGCGCGGGGACTCCGCCGCGTCGTCGCCACCCATCGCCGACAGCAGCGCGACGACGATGCCGAGCTCCTCCGGCGTGGGGTCACCGTGCAGCACGCGAACGACGGGCGGTGTCGGGTCGGTGGCGGCGTCGCTGGTCATCGTGGTCCTCACGGTCACAGGGGGATGTTGCCGTGCTTCTTCGGGGGCAGGCTCTCGCGCTTGGTGCGCAGTGCCCGCAGCGCCCGGGTGACGTTCATCCGGGTGTTGGACGGGCTGATGACCGTGTCGATGTAACCCCGCTCGGCCGCGATGTAGGGGTTGGCGAGCGTCTGCTCATACAGCTTGATGAAGTCGGCCCGGG
Source organism: Candidatus Phosphoribacter hodrii (assembly GCA_016707175.1). GTDB lineage: Bacteria > Actinomycetota > Actinomycetes > Actinomycetales > Dermatophilaceae > Phosphoribacter > Phosphoribacter hodrii. The sequence goes on along the minus strand of JADJIB010000002.1, from coordinate 872,364 downwards.
CCTGCTCGACGTCGCGGCCTTCCTCGCGAGCCTTCGCCAACTCCTTGCGGTAGAGGATGTTGACCGCGCCCTGCGCGCCCATGACGGCGATCTGGGCGGTCGGCCAGGCCAGGTTGATGTCGGCGCCCAGGTGCTTGGACCCCATGACGTCGTAGGCGCCGCCATAGGCCTTGCGGGTGATGACGGTGATCTTGGGGACGGTCGCCTCGGCGTAGGCATAGATGAGCTTGGCGCCGCGGCGGATGATGCCGTTCCACTCCTGGTCGGTGCCGGGCAGGAAGCCGGGCACGTCGACGAAGGTGACCACGGGGACGTTGAAGGCGTCGCACGTGCGCACGAACCGGGCGGCCTTCTCGGAGGCCTCAATGTCCAGGCATCCGGCGAACTGCATGGGCTGGTTGGCGACGATCCCGATGCTCATCCCGTCGACTCGGGCGAACCCGACGATGATGTTCGGGGCGAACAACGCGTGGACCTCAAGGAACTCGCCCTCGTCCACGACGTGCCGGATGACCTCGTGCATGTCGTAAGGCTGGTTGGGCGAGTCGGGGATGCAGGTGTCCAGCCACAGGTCGTCGTCGGTCGGCGAGAGGTCCGACTCGCCGTCGCCGAAGGCCGGGGGCAACTCCATGTTGTTGCTCGGCAGGTAGGACAGCAGCGCCTTGACGTAGTCGATGGCGTCGTCCTCGTCGGCACCCATGTAGTGGGCGACACCGGACTTGGTGTTGTGGGCGCGCGCGCCGCCGAGGTCCTCGAACTCGACCTCCTCGCCGGTGACGGTCTTGATGACGTCGGGGCCGGTGATGAACATGTGTGAGGTCTTGTCGACCATGACCGTGAAGTCGGTGATCGCGGGGGAGTAGACGGCCCCGCCCGCACACGGGCCCATGATGACGGAGATCTGCGGGACGACTCCCGAGGAGCGGACGTTGCGGAAGAAGATCTCGCCGTAGAGCCCGAGCGAGACCACACCCTCCTGGATGCGGGCGCCGCCGGAGTCGTTGAGGCCGACGACGGGGACGCCGATCTTGGCGGCCCAGTCCATCACCTTGACGATCTTCTCGCCGAAGACCTCGCCGAGCGAGCCGCCGAAGACGGTGAAGTCCTGGGCGAACACCGCGATCTGGCGACCGTCGACCTGGCCGTAGCCGGTGACGACGCCATCCCCATAGGGCCGGTGCTTCTCCTGCCCGAACTGGTTGCTCCGGTGGCGGGCGTACTTGTCCATCTCAATGAACGTGCCCTCGTCCAGGAGCATCGCGATCCGCTCGCGGGCGGTCTTCTTGCCCTTGGCGTGCTGCTTCTCCACCGCAGTCGTCGAGCCGGCATTGGCGACTTCGGCGACCCGGCGCCGCAGCTCGGCAAGCTTGCCGGCGGTGGTCGACAGGTCGAGGGTGGGAGCGGCCGCGTCAGGAACACCAGCGTTCGACATGATCCGAACAATAGCCTTGACTCATGGCGCATCCCATGGGGAACCGGAGTGACCTCGATGTCGCTCGTCTCACCTCCCGTCTGTGTCGACCCCCGCGAACCTGGGCGTCGGTCGACGTCTTCGACGAGTTGATGTCGACCAACGCGCTCGCGATGGTCCGCGGGCAGGTCTGGGCGGTCGTCGTCGCCGAGCATCAGTTCTCCGGGCGGGGGCGGCTGGACCGCCGGTGGTTCGCGCCGGCGTTCACCGCGCTCACCTTCTCGGCGACGGTGCCGGCACCGACGGAAGCGCCCGGGTGGGTGCCGCTCGTCGCGGGCCTGGCGGTCGCCGAGGCCGTCGTGGCGGTGACCGGCCTTCCCGCCGTGCTCAAGTGGCCGAACGACGTGCTGCTGCCCGATGACGGGCACCGCAAGGTCGCCGGCGTCTTGTGCGAATATCGCCCCCCGGCCGACGGTGCCGACGCACTCGTCGTCGTGGGCATCGGCCTCAACGTCAGCCAGACCCGGGACCAACTCCCCGTCGACACGGGAACGTCGCTCACCCTCGCGGGCGCCGAGCCGGTCGACCGCGAGGACCTGCTCGTCACCGTTCTGGACCGGATCGCCGTCCGGTATGCCGCGCTGCAGGCGGGTGGGGCGGCGGCGGACGGGGTGCGGGCGGCATACCGCGCGGCCTGTTCGACCCTGGGCACCGAGGTGCGGTTGGAGCGCCCCGGGGCGGGTACCTCGACGGCGCACGCACTGGACATCGATGCCGACGGCGCGCTCGTCGTCGACGAGGGTTCCGGACCGACGAGGTATGCCGCGGGCGATGTGACGCACGTGCGGCCCGCTTCCGGGGGCGGCGGGTTGGCATGATGCTTCTATGACGGTCGGTCCGGCGGCGCACAACGAGGGCATGCTGCCGTCGACGGCCGCAGCCGCCCGGACCGCCGACTCCTTGAACAGCGACGACGTCGCGTCGTTGCTGGTGGGGACGAGCCGCGAGTTTTCGCGCAGCGATGTCAGCCGACTGGCGGGGGTGTCGGTCGTCGGCGCTCGGAAGTTCTGGCACGCCCTCGGCTTCGCCTCGACGACCTCCAGCGATCGGATGTTCACCGAGGCCGACCTGCGGGCCCTGCGCCGGATGAACATGCTGGTGCGCAGCAGCGTCATCGACGAGGCGACCGCGCTCGCGCTGACCCGAGCCTTTGCCCGGAACACCGATCGGCTGGCGGCCTGGCAGGTGCAACTCATCTCCGAGGCGATGACGGCGTCCTCGGGGGTAGCCGACGTGGACGGGCCGCCCAACGAGGCGATTGCGCAGCGCACCGCCCGACTGATCGTCGACCTGGCCGACGAACTCGAGCCGATGCTCGTCTATGCCTGGCGTCGGCACCTCGCCGATGCTGTGTCGCGCATGCTCGCCGACGTGGGCTCGGGCTCCGAGAGCGACGCCCCAGGCCAACTGAGATGTGTGGGTTTCGCCGATCTCGTGTCGTTCACGACGCTGGTGCGCCAACTGTCCGAACGCGACCTCGCTCGGACCGTCCAGCGGTTCGAGGCCCTGGCCACGGACGTGGTCACCGCGCACGGCGGACGGGTGGTCAAGACGGTCGGCGACGAGGTGCTCTTCTCGACGCGCACCCCCGCGCCCGGGGCGGCCATCGCCCTTGACCTGGTCGACGCGCTCGCCGAGGACGAGGTGCTGCCGGACCTGCGGGTCGGGGTCTCGTTCGGCACTGTCGTGTCCCGGTTGGGCGACGTCTTCGGGACGACCGTCAACCGGGCCGCCCGGCTGACCGCCCTCGCCCATCCCAACGCCGTCCTCGTCGATGGACCGCTGGCGACGGCTCTCACCAGTCAGTCCGGCTTCCGGCTCACCGCGATGCGGCGTCGAACGCTGCGCGGCGTGGGCTCCGTGACCCCCCACGTGCTCGCTCGGACGAGCACCCCGACCCGACGAGGGAGATACGAGTGACCAGCAGCGCCGGCCCGGACCCCCAGCCCATCGGCACGACCGTCTGTCCGCAAGAACCGCGCCTGTTGGTGCGCATCGAACGGCACGGCGACGGCGGCCACGTCGCCGAGCTCGTCCTGGATCGGCCTGAAGCGATGAACGCGGTCTCGACGGCCATGGCCGAGGCGATCGCCGCAGCGACGAGTGCCCTCGCGGCCGACCCGAGCGTGCGCTGCGTCGTCCTGACCTCCTCGCACCCGAAGGCGTTCTGCGTGGGGGCCGACCTCAAGGAACGCAACACGATGACCGACGCCGACCTCATGGCCCAGCGTCCCCTGGCGCGGGCGGCATACGGTGGGGTTCTTGCCCTGCCGATGCCTGCGGTGGCTGCCGTCGACGGGTTCGCGTTCGGCGGCGGGCTGGAGCTCGCCCTCTCCTGCGACCTCCTCGTCGCCGGCGACGGCGCGATCGTCGGCCTGCCCGAGGTGTCTGTCGGAGTGATCCCCGGAGGCGGCGGCACCCAACTGCTTGCGCGTCGGATCGGCTGGTCCCGAGCGGCTCGGTTGATCTTCACCGCGGTCAAACTCCCGGCTGCCGAGGCCGCGACGTTCGGGGTCATCGACGAGCTCGTGCCGGCCGGGACGGCTCGGGAGCGGGCCCTGGCAATCGCCACCCAGATCGCGGCCAACTCACCGGTGGGGTTGCGCTCGGCCAAGCGAGCCATGCGCCTGGGCCTTGATGTCGACCTGGCTTCCGGCCTGGAGATCGAGGACGCCTGCTGGCGGGCTACGGCCTTCAGCGGTGACCGTGCCGAAGGGGTTGCCGCCTTCGCCGAGAAGCGGGCTCCCCGGTGGCCCGGTCGCTGACCCGAATTGCGCTCATAGGAGGTCGGGCCGCACCGGCCGTACATGCGGCGTGAGGTCCGAAGGCATACCATCTGGCCCATGACCCGGGTGCTGCTCGTCGAGGACGACCCAGGCATCTCTGAGCCCCTGGCGCGCGCGCTGCGACGTGAGGGGTACGACGTCGATGTGCGTGAAGACGGCCGGGCTGCCCTCGAAGGCGCCCGAGAACGTCCTGATCTGGTTGTCCTGGACCTCGGCCTCCCGCACCTGGACGGCCTGGAGGTATGCCGCCGCATGCGGGCTGACGGCCGCACCATGCCGGTGCTCATCCTCACGGCGCGGGCCGATGAGGTCGACACCGTCGTCGGGCTCGATGCCGGTGCCGACGACTACGTCACCAAGCCGTTCCGCCTGGCCGAGTTGCTCGCTCGCGTCCGCGCCCTGCTGCGGCGGACCCCTGACGGCAACCCCGTCTCCGACACGGAGGACCTTCGTATCGACCCCGAGGGTCGGCGCGCGTGGTTCCAGGGTGAGGAACTTCAGCTGACCGCAAAGGAATTCGACCTGTTGCGGGTGCTGCTTCGTGAGCAGGGCCGGGTGGTCACCCGCGAACAGCTCATGAAGGAGATCTGGGACACCACGTGGTACGGGTCGACCAAGACCCTCGACATGCACATCTCAGTATTGCGACGGAAGCTCGGCGACGACGTGGCCCAACCTCGGCACATCTCGACGGTGCGCGGACTCGGGTTCCGCTTCGAACGTCCCGAGAGCGCCAGCGAGCCGAGCTGACCTGTCATGCAGCGGATCATGGCGCGCGCGGCCCGATCCGCCCTGCTCATGGGTTTGGCCTGCGCGGGCCTGCCGTTTTTCGGAGCCCTGCTGTGGCTGTCAACCCGCCCCGACCTGATTGACGAGTGGTTGGCCCAACCGCTCGGCATCCGCGCCCTGCACCTAGCCGGGCTCCTGCTCGCGATGATGCTCATCGGAGGGACGGTCGCGACGGTGGTCGCCGGCCGCGCGACCGAGTCGATCCAGGCCCCGATCGACGAGCTGAGCCGCAGGGCCGAGCAGGTCGGCGGCGGGGAGACCCAGGTGCCGTTCACGCCGACGGGGGTCGCCGAGATTGACCTCGTCTCCGATGCCCTGTCCCGATCAGCGCAGCGGCTCTCTCGGGCGTTGGCCACCGAGCGCAGCTTCGCCTCCGACGCCTCGCACCAGCTGCGCACCCCGCTCACCGCACTGATGATGCGGATCGAGGAGATCGCCGCGACCGACGACCTCGCGGTGGCCCACGAGGAGGCCGCCGTCGCCATCGCCCAGGTCGACCGGATGAGCCGGGTCGTCGACGACCTGTTGCAGCGGCGGCGCAGCGACCCGGAAGGGCAGTTGCCGGAGGTGTCGCTCGACACCGTCATCGCGACCCTGCAACGCGAGTGGCAGCCCGCGTTCGAGACCGCTCGACGCAGTGTCCGCGTCCACGGCGAGCGCGGCCTGGTCGTGCGAGCGACCCCGATCGCCTTGAGCCAAGTCCTCTCGACGCTGCTGGAGAACTCCTTGGTCCACGGACGGGGCACCGTCGACGTGCATGCTCGACGCAGCGGTCCCTCCGCGGTGGTCGAGGTGCGCGACGAGGGAGACGGCATACCCGCTGCTCTTGCGCCGCACATCTTCGAGCGGTCGGTGAGCAGCGGAGCTGGATCAAGCACCGGGCTCGGGTTGGCGTTGGCGCGCGACCTGGCCGAGTCGTGTGGCGGGCGGCTAGACCTCGTCGCCCGGACGCCCGCCACGTTCGCGTTGTTCCTCTCCGAGGCCCGCGACGGGTATCAACCGTCGGCGAGCGGTCGGTGACGGAGTTGGTGGGCCGCCCAGGGAGCGGTCGCTCGGGAGGCGGTCACCGGGCCGGAGGGTAGGCTCCGAGACCGTGAGCGTAGCGACGGGACTGCAGCGACACCGGCGCAGCCTTCGCCAGTTCGTCAAGTTCGGCATCGTCGGCGGCTCGGGCGTCCTGGTCAACATGTTGGTGACCATCGTCATGCACAAACTCCACGGGGGCACGGCCAACGGGCGGGATCCGTTGTTCGCTATCCCCGGGACGCCCTACTTCGCCCGCTACCTGCATCTGGTGTGGATCGGGGCCTTCCTCGTCGCCAACGTCTGGAACTTCCAGCTCAACCGTGGCTGGACGTTCCGGGCCTCCGGGCACTCTGGCTGGTGGCGTCAGTTCTGGCCGTTCCTCGCCGTAGGCAGCGCCGCCGCGGTTGTCGGCCTGTTTGTCATCACGGCGCTCACCCACCCGCAGTCACCGATCTACCTGCCCGACCCGTACTTCAGCGAGTCGGCCGGTCTGCGCTCGCGGTTTTACTGGGCCCAGTTGATCACCATCGTCGTGACCATGCCCATCAACTTCGTCGCCAACAAGTTGTGGACCTTCCGTGCCGTCCGGCACCACCCGCCGGGTACTTCGGCTCCCACGGTCGGTTCGAGCCACGTCGCCGACGGCGCACCTCGCGCCCGGCAGGGGGAGCGGTGACGTCGCCGCGGCGCGCTCCCGGCGGCTTCCCCGTCGTGGGGGTCATCGGTGGTGGGCAACTAGCGCGGATGCTCCAGGCCCCGGCGGTCGCGCTCGGCGTGCAGCTGAGCGTTCTCGCCGAAGCGGTCGACGCGTCTGCGGCCCTGGTCATCCCGTCGGCTCCAGTGGGTGACCACGCCGACCTCGATGCCGTATGCCGGTTCGCCGCCTCCTGTGACGTCGTCACCTTCGACCACGAGCACGTCCCGGCCGACGTGCTGGCCGCTCTGGAAGCCGACGGGGTCCCGTTGCATCCCAGCCCGGCAGCGCTGCGCTTCGCTCAGGACAAGTTGGCCATGCGTCATCGGCTGACGGAGATTGGCGTGGCCTGCCCGCGCTGGGCGCAAGCCCGCACCCGGGCGGACATCGAGACGTTCGCTGCGGCTGTCGGCTGGCCGATCGTCGCCAAGACCCCCCGGGGTGGATACGACGGCAAGGGCGTCCGGGTGCTGCGCGGCCCGGAGGACCTCGACGTCCTCGATGCGCCAGGCGAGTGGTTGGAGCAGGTCGGTGCGCCAGGGGCGCTCGCCGACGGGATCCTGGTGGAAGAGCTCGTGCCGTTCGAACGCGAGCTGGCGGTGCTCGTTGCCCGCAGCCCCAGTGGGCAGGCATCCGCCTGGCCGGTCGTGCAGACCGTCCAGACCGACGGCATCTGCACCGAGGTCCTCGCTCCCGCGCCGGATCTGGATCCGGCGACTGCCGCCGAGGCCACCCACGCCGCGCTGCGCATCGCCGGCGCACTCGGCGTGACGGGGGTGCTCGCCGTCGAGATGTTCCAGGTCGCCCGCGCCGCGCCCGGCCACGGGGACGGCCCCGCGGTCGGCGAGCGACCGGCATACCTCGTCAACGAGCTCGCGATGCGCCCCCACAACAGTGGGCATTGGAGCATCGACGGCGCCGTGACCAGCCAGTTCGAGCAACACCTGCGGGCCGTGCTCGATCTGCCGCTCGGTGACCCGCGGCCGGTGGCCTCGTGGACGGTCATGGCGAACGTCCTCGGCGGCGACTATGCCGAGATCTACCCCGCTTACCGGCACGTCATGGCGCGTGACCCGGGGGCGAAGGTGCACATGTATGGCAAGGGGGTCCGGCCCGGTCGCAAGATTGGCCATGTCAACGTCAGCGGGCCCGACCTGGCCGATGCCCGCGCTCGTGCTCAGCATGCCGCCGACTATCTGCAAGGAGTCATCGATGAGTGAACGTCATTCTGCTGCAACGTCTTCCGGTGACTCGCTCGGGGACGACCCGGTCGTTGGCATCGTCATGGGCAGCGACAGCGACTGGCCGGTGATGGCCTTGGCGGCCGAGGCTCTCGACGAGTTCGGGGTCGCCTATGAGGTCGATGTCGTGTCTGCCCACCGGATGCCCGAGGAGATGATCGCCTACGGCAAGGGGGCGGCCGAGCGGGGCCTGCGGGTCATCATCGCCGGGGCCGGGGGAGCGGCCCACCTGCCGGGGATGCTCGCGTCGGTCACGCCGCTGCCCGTCATCGGCGTGCCGGTGCCGTTGGCCTATCTCGACGGGATGGACTCCCTGTTGTCGATCGTCCAGATGCCTGCCGGGGTGCCGGTCGCGACCGTGTCGGTGGGCGGCGCACGCAACGCCGGCCTGTTGGCGGCGCGGATCCTCGGCGCCGGTGAGGGTGCCGAGGCGGCTCGGATGCGCGCCGAGATGGTGCGCTTCCAGGGGCGGTTGCGCGACCAGGCCCACGCCAAGGGCGCCGCGCTACGAGCCTCCCGAGCCTGACGGCATACATCTGTATTCGCGCGTCTCCCACCCCCATCCTGACCCGGAGATAGCGCTCGCACGGTCATCTGTGGGGTCATTTCGGGCCTGAGTTGACGGAAAGATGACCGTGCGAGCGCTATCTCCGTGGCGGGAGTCGTGGGGCGCGTGGGGCGCGTGGGGCACGTGGGGCGCGTGGCGGGGGTCGTGGGAGTCGTGGGGCGCGGGGGGCAGCGGGCTAGAGGCGGGGCCATTCGATCCGGGGGCAGGTGTCCATGACGACGGCCAGGCCCGCAGCCTCGGCTCGGGCCGCCGCCGCCTCGTCGATCACCCCGAGTTGCAGCCACACCGCGCCGATCCCCAACCGCTCCCTCTGGGCGATCGCCTCGTCGACGACGGCCCCCACCAACTCCGACCGCACGAAGCAGTCCACGACGGCCACGCGGACCCCGTCGGGGATCGCGGCGAGCGCGGCATACCCCGGCGAACCGAGCACGGGCGGGTCGAACGGCGCGCTCGGATGGATCGGCAGCACCTGCATGTCCAGTCGGGCGCGCAGCCACTGCGCGATCCGGTATGCCGTGCGCCCCTCGTTGTCGGACAGGCCGACCACCGCCCAGGTGGCCGGGGTCGTGAGCAGCGCGCGAATGACCTCGAGGTGGTTGTGGTGAGCGGTCATGGGCGCCAGTCTCACACGGCTGCGTCGGTGTCGACGGTCGGTGACATGATGACGGTCAGGCCCAGCGCGCAGCCGTTGCGCCGGGCGCCGAGGTCACGACCGGGAGGCAGGACATGCGGTTCGGAGCGTTCGTTCCACAGGGTTGGCGGCTGGATCTGGTGGGCATCGATCCGGCCCTGCATTGGGGCGTCATGGACGGGCTGGCGCGGCGGTTCGACGCGGTCCACGCGTGGGAGTCGCTCTGGGTCTACGACCACTTCCACACGGTGCCCAAGCCGTCCGACGAGGCGACCCACGAGGCCTGGACCCTCATGGCGGCCTTCGCGGCCTCGACCAACCGGATCCGGCTCGGCCAGATGTGCACCTGCATGGCCTACCGCAACCCCGCCTACCTCGCCAAGGTCGCGGCGACGGTCGACATCATCAGCGGTGGCCGCGTTGAGATGGGCATCGGCGCCGGCTGGTACGAACACGAGTGGCGCGCCTACGGTTACGGCTTCCCCGAGGCCCGCGACCGGCTCGGCGCCCTACGCGACGGCGTCGAGATCTTCCGGCAGATGTGGACCACGGGCAGCGCGACGTATGCCGGCACGTACTACACCGTCGACGGCGCCATCTGCGCGCCGCGCCCGCTGCAAGGCACCGCTGCTCCGGGGAGCCCGGCGAACGGCATACCCATGTGGGTGGCCGGTGGCGGCGAGAAGGTGACGCTGAAGATCGCCGCGAAGTATGCCGACTACACCAACTTCTTCGGCGACCTCGAGGAGTTCACTCGCAAGAACGAGATCCTCAAGGCCCACTGCGCCGCGCTCGGGCGCGATGAGGCCGAGATCGTCCGCTCGATCAACGTCAACGTCTTCATCGGCGAGACCGAGGTCGAGCTCAACGACCGGCTCGAGTGGTATGCCGACCACCGGATCCGGGTCTGCGGCCTGCCGGAGGCGGCGGTCCGCAGGGAGATTGACGGGCTGCACGGCTCGGTCGGCTGCGGCACGCCGGAGCAGGTTGTGGAGCGGCTGGCCGCACTGCGTCGGGCCGGGCTGGGCTACACCATCGCCTACTTCGCCGACGCGGCCTATGACACGACGTCGATCGACCTGTTCGAGCGCGCCGTCATCCCCGAGTTGAAGGGCTGAACCCATGTCGTGGACCGTCGACGAGATCCCCGACCAGAGCGGGCGGGTCGTCCTCATCACCGGTGCCAACAGTGGCATCGGCCTGGAGTCCGCCAGCGTCCTGGCCGACCGCGGCGCGCACGTCATCCTCGGGTGCCGTGACCCGCACAAGGGTGCGGCCGCGCAGCGCCAGATCGCCGGAAGCACCGAGGTGCTGACGATCGACCTGTCGTCGTTGGCGTCGGTCAGCGAGGCTGCCGAGGCGCTGGGTGGGCGCCAGATCGACGTCCTGGTCAACAACGCCGGCATCATGGCGGTGCCGCAGGAGGCGTCGGTCGACGGGCACGAGTTGCAGTTCGCGACCAATGTGCTTGGGCCGTTCGCGCTCACCAGCCTGTTGCTCGACCAGATCACCGACCGGGTCGTCTGGGTCAGCTCGATGATGCACCGAGCCGGCAAGCTCGACCTCGCCGACCCCAGCTTCCGCCACCACCGCTACAACGCGTGGCGGGCCTACTCCGCGTCCAAACTCGCCGACCTCATGCTCTCCTACGAGTTGCAACGTCGGCTCACGCTCGCCGGCTCGACGGTCCGCTCGTATGCCGCGCACCCCGGTTACGCGCAAACGGGGCTGCAACGGCATACCGCCGTCCTGAGCTGGCCGATGGTGCATCAACTGGAGAGCCTGCTCAAGGTGGCGCAGTCGGCCGACCAGGGCGCCCTGCCGATCCTCTATGCCGCAACGGCACCCGACCTGCCCCCGGGCTCGTATGTCGGGCCCGCAGGGTTCGGTGAGATGTCGGGCCCGCCGCGGATCGTCGGCTCGTCGGCCGCCTCGCACGATCGCGACGCCCAACGCACCCTGTGGTCGCTGTGCGAGGGGCTCACCGGGACGTCCCCCGGGCTGCCCGGCTGACCGGGCACTCGCTGACGCGTGGTTATTCGCTGACGGTAACGCCCTTCCAGAAGGCCACCCGGTCGGCGACCATGGCCGCTTTCGGCTTGGGGTCGGGGTAGTACCAGACGGCGTCCTCGTTGACCTGGCCGTCGACCTCCACCGAGAAGTAGCTCGCCGTGCCCTTCCATGGGCACACGGTGTGGGTGTCCGACGGCCGCACCAGGTCGTGGCGCAGCGCCGCCGTCGGGAAGTAGTGGTTGCCTTCGACGACCACCGTGTCGTCACTCTCGGCCAGGACCGTTCCGTTCCAGATCGCACGCATCAGGGGCTCCTTCGGGTGGCGTCAACGGGCGGGTGACGTGCTAGTCCGAACGCCGAGCTCGGTCGAGGTGTTCCTTCGCACACGAGGGTGAACCTCGCCGCACCACCGGGCAGAGCGGCATACCCCGGAGTAGCGTGTGGCGCGTGAACCCGGACTTCGACGCCTTCCAGCTTTCCGACTCCCACCGTCAGCTGCGCGCCGCAGTGCGCGAGCTCGCCGAGGCGCAGATCGAGCCGTATGCCGCGGATGTCGACGAGAACGCCCGCTACCCGCAAGAGGCTCACGACGCCCTCGTGGCGTCCGACTTCTTCGCACCCCACGTGCCGGAGGAGTACGGCGGCGCCGGTGCCGACGCGTTGGCCGTGTGCATCATCATCGAGGAGATCTCGCGGGTCTGCGCGTCCAGTTCCCTCATCCCGGCCGTCAACAAACTCGGGAGTATGCCGCTCATCCTCGCCGCGAGCGAGGACCTCAAACACCGCTACCTGACCCCGATGGCCGAGGGCAAGAGCGGGTTCTGTTACGGCCTGTCCGAGCGCGAGGCCGGGTCGGACACGTCGGGAATGACCTGCACGGCGACCGAGCAGCCGGACGGGTCGTGGATCCTCAACGGCCACAAGGCCTGGATCACCAACGCGGGTGTCAACGACTTCTACACGGTGCTCGCCGTCACCGACCCCGACGGGCGCCGCGGCGCCAACATCTCGGCCTTCGTCGTCGAGAAGAGCGACCCCGGCTTCACCTTCAGTGAGAAGGAGCGCAAGCTCGGCATCAAGGGCAGCCCGACCCGTGAGTTGTGGTTCGACAACTGCACGATTCCGGGCGACCGGATGATCGGCTCCCGCGGTGAGGGCCTGAAGATCGCGCTGCGCACACTCGACCACACCCGCATCACCATCGGTGCCCAGGCCGTCGGCATCGCCCAGGGCGCGCTGGACAAGGCGGTCACCTACGTCAAGGAACGTCAGCAGTTCGGCAAGAACATCGCCGAGTTCCAGGGTGTGCAGTTCATGCTCGCCGACATGGCGATGGAGCTTGAGGCGGCGCGGCAGTTGGTCTATGTCGCCGCGGCCAAGTCCGAGCGCGGTGACCGCGACCTGTCCTTCTTCGGTGCCGCGGCCAAGTGCTTCGCCAGCGATGTGGCCATGAAGGTGACCGTCGACGCCGTCCAGTTGATGGGCGGCATGGGCTACACCCGGGACTTCCCCGTCGAGCGGATGATGCGCGACGCCAAGATCACCCAGATCTACGAAGGAACCAACCAGATCCAGCGCATCGTCATGGCGCGCAGCGTCTTGGCCTGACGATCCGGTTGACCGATAGGCGGGGCCATCCGGGTCTGCCGGGCGTGGTCCGGCCATCAGTTCTCGGCTCCCTAGGATGTCGCCTATGGCTTCTGACGACCCCGCCGCACCCCCAGGCATCGGCGGGGTCGTCGCCGTTGTCGTCACGTGGAACCGGCGGGAACTGCTGACCCGCTGCCTGGATGCGGTGCTGGGTCAGACCCATCGACCGTCGCGGGTCGTGATCGTCGACAACGCGTCTGACGACGGCACCGCTGCGCTGCTCGCTGATCGGTATGCCGCCCTGCCGGGCGTCCAGATCGTCCGGACCATCGAGAACATCGGCGGTGCGGGCGGTTTTGCCCTCGGGCTCGAGTTCGCCTTGGGCGGCGCCGGTGACACTGCCTGGTTGCTCGACGATGACACGGTCCCCACGGCGGGAGCCCTGCAGGCCCTGGTGGGTGCGCGGACGGCATACCGGACGCTCACCGGAACCACCCCGGTCCTGGTGGCCAGTCGCGCAGTGTGGACCGATGGCCGAGACCATCCGATGAACACCCCGCGGCCCAAACCCGGAGCGTCCGCCGACGAGGCAACGGCCGCCGCCGCGGTGGGATGTATCCCGATTCGGACGGCGTCGTTCGTCTCCATCCTCGTCGACCTGGACCGCACTCGTGAGGTGGGCTTGCCGGAAGCGGGATTCTTTCTGTGGAATGACGACTTCGAGTTCACCGCCAGGCTCGTCCGTGGGCACCGGGCCCTCTACTGCCCTGGGTCGACCGTCGTCCACGAGACGAAGAAGTTCGGCGGCGCCGACGCCGACCCCGGCCCGCGCTTCCACCTCGAAGTGCGTAACAAAGTCTGGACGTTCGGGCGCAGTCGTGGGCTCAGCGCTCCGGAGAAGGTCCTCTACGGCGGTGCCACTGCGCGCCGTTGGGCTCGGACCATCATGAGGTCCACCGACCGGTCCACGCTGATCCGGGGCCTGGGTCAAGGCCTGCGCGCCGGTCTGAGCGGTGGGCCCCGACCCACCAGCGTTGTGCTCACCGAGGCACTGGGACCCGATCCGGCGGTCGGCTCGTTGCAGCCGCGGCCGCCACAGCCCCGACGCGAGGACGGCTTCGCTGTCCTCATGAGCGTCTACGCCGGCGACCGGGCGGATTTCTTCGAGGCGGCCTTCCGATCCGTCACGGCGGATCAGACTGTCCCCCCGGACCAGGTCGTCCTCGTCATCGACGGACCGTTGCCCCAAGCATTGAATTCCCGAATCGAGGAGGTCGTCGCGGCCACGCAGGTGCCGGTTACGTTGGTTCGCCTACCGGTCAACGGGGGCCTCGGCCCGGCGCTGCGAGCCGGGCTGGCCCACTCCGAGCACGAGTTGGTCGCCCGCATGGATGCCGACGACGTGTCGCTCCCCACCAGATTCGAGGTCCAAGTGCCGATGGTGCGTGGGGGCCTGGACCTCGTGGGGTCGGCCCTGCTCGAGTTCGAGGACGACCCACAGGTCATCAGCCGACGCCGTGCGGTCCACACCGATCCGGCCCAGATCCAGACCGGGGCTCGGTTCCGGCAGACCCTCAACCATCCGTCGGTCGTCTTCCGGGCCAGTGCCGTCGAGGCTGCGGGCGGCTACCAGGATCTTCCCTCCCTTGAGGACTACCTGCTGTTCGCCCGGATGATCCATGCCGGGGCGCGGGTCGGCAATGTCGCCGAACCCCTCGTGCTGTATCGCGTCGGAGCGGGGTCCTACGCCCGCCGCGGTGGGCTGCGGTTGTTGCGGTCCGAACTTGCTCTGCAACGGGAGTTCCGGCGCACGGGTTTCACGACGCGGCTCCAAATGATGCGCAACCTGGTCATTAGGGGCGGCTATCGGGTTGCTCCCGAAGGGCTGCGCAAGGCGGGCTACGGCACCTTCTTCGCTCGTCGGGACCGCGGTTCAGGACGGGGCTGAGGGGCGTCTCGCGGGCGCTGGCGCACGGGGTCAGGGAGCAGTGCCAGGGGGCGGCGCAGTCAGGCTCTCGTCGTTGCGTAGCGCGGTGAAGAGGGCCTTGGCCTGGGTGGTGTTCCACTTGACAGCCACCCCCGCGTTCTTCGTCTGGAGCGCTGCTGTCTCGATCGGAACCTGCAAGGACAGGCCTTCACCGTTTCCCACCGCCCGCAGCGCCTGCATGATGGCAACCGCGTCGCCGAGCGAGGTGTCGGAACCCACGATCAGCCCGGCACTCGCGGCGTCGGCAAAGGCCAGGTAGCGGCTGGGATTGAGGACGGTGGCGGGGGTGGCGGCCTTCTTCATCACCGCCCCGAGGAACTGGCGCTGACGTTCGGCTCGGCCCAGATCGCCCCGGGGGTCGCTGTGACGCGATCGCACGTAACCGAGGGCGTTCTTGCCGTCCAGGACCTGACATCCGGCCTTGAGGTCGATCCCGGCCAATTCGTCTTTCATATCACGCGCCACGCATATATCGACTCCGCCAAGGCTGTCGACGACCCGAGCGAACCCTCCGAAACCGATCTCAAGGTAGCCGTCAATGTGCAGACCCGTGGCCTGTTGGACCGTTTCGGTGAGCAACCGAGCTCCGCCGAAAGCAAACGCTGCGTTGATTTTGTTGCTGTTTCCCCTTCCGGGGATTGGGACGTAACTATCGCGGGGGATCGACACAATGACTGGAGGGTTTCCGCGATCTGACACGTGGACGATCATGATGGAGTCGGTCCGTTTGCCACCCTCGTCCGGTCCAGTAGAGAGCTCCGCTTGTTCGGCCGCGGAAAGACCCTCCCGACTGTCCGACCCGACCAGCAGGAAGTTCCTCCCGGCGCCTGCCGCAGGACTGCTTGCAGGGCTGTTGTCGACACGTTCTACAGCGTTCCACGCCCTAAGCGGGACGACCACGAGGTAAGCCGCAGTCACCATGCCCACTAGTGCGACGGCAGCGACGAAGCGGCGTACGTAGATCCGTGCTCGACCTGGTCGACTGTTTCGGGGTTGCGGCTGGCTCACCCGCCCAGGTCTTCTTGCCGACGGCGGTGCCGCGACGGGTGGGGGTTGATGGCGAGGTTCCCGGGAGAACGTGACCTTACGGCGGGTGTCGACGATGTAGCCCTGGTCCTCAGTTCTGTTGGCTTGAGGGCCTATCGACTGTGGTATGGGAACGGCGCGTCCTTCGTGCGGGTCAGAAGCGGACACGGCGGACGTCCCTTTCGTGGTGAGCGTGGGTGCCAGTCTCGCACGTCGTCACCCCAGAGCGGTGGCAGGTTGGCCCCGGCTAAGACCGTAGGATGCCGGGAGGCCCGATGGACTGCACTCAGGAGGATGGCCCGGTGGACGCGGATCTAGTCGTTGTTGGTGCAGGCATCTTTGGGCTGACTGTCGCCCAACAATGCGCCCAACGGTTTGGTGTACGCGTCGTCGTCATTGACCGCCGACCGCACATCGGAGGAAATGCGTACAGCGAGGAGGAGCCACAAACTGGCATTGAAGTACACCGCTACGGCGCGCACCTCTTCCACACCTCCAACGAGCGCGTCTGGGAATACGTTAATCAGTTCACGACATTTACGAATTATGTACATCGGGTGTATACCAACCATCGCGGCGAGGTCTACCCGATGCCGATTAATCTCGGAACGATTAACCAATTCTTCCGGTCGGCTTACGGGCCGGAGCAAGCGAGAGCTCTGATTGCCGAGCAGGCAGCCGAACTTGGCAACAGGGAGCCTGCCAATTTTGTCGATAAGGGCATTTCTCTCATCGGTCGGCCCCTGTACGAAGCCTTCATTGCGCACTATACTGCGAAACAGTGGCAGACCGATCCCGAGCTGCTCGGTGCCGACATTATCAGCCGGCTTCCCGTGCGCTTCACCTATGACAATCGCTACTTCAGCGACAAATACGAGGGCTTGCCCACGGATGGGTACACCGCATGGCTTGAGCGGGTGGTCGACGATCCGAAGATCGACGTCCGCTTGTCGACGGATTTCTTCGACGAGAGTCAACCCGTCCATCAGCGGGCTGTTGTGGGGAACGTCCCGGTGGTCTATACGGGGCCGATTGATCGTTACTTCGGGCAATCTGAGGGGTCCTTGGGTTGGCGGACCCTCGATTTTGAGCAGGAAGTGCTTTCGGTGGGAGATTTCCAGGGGACGTCCGTGATGAACTATCCGGACCCCGAGGTGCCCTTCACTCGGATCCATGAATTCCGACACTTTCATCCGGAGCGCGACTATCCCTCCGATCGCACTGTGATTATGCGAGAATTCTCGCGATTCGCGGACCGGGATGACGAGCCCTACTATCCAGTCAATACCCCTCAGGACCGCGCTCGGTTGCTGAGGTATCGTGAGCACGCTGCCGCCGAACCTTTGGTGTTCTTTGGTGGGCGACTCGGCACTTATCAGTATCTCGATATGCACATGGCAATCGGGTCAGCGTTGTCGATGGTCGATAATCATTTGAGTGAACATTTCTCTCGCGGTGGGGCTCCGGCTGACCCGAGGGACGAAAGGACTTCTGAGTGACCGGTGAACCACAGTGGGCCCTCGCCTCGCGGGTGGTGTTTCCTGTTGACCACGACGAGGACCTTCTCCCGCTCTATGTCGAATTCGGCCGGCGCTACCCAGGCGTGGATGACACCCACGACGAGAAAGTCCGCACTTGGGGGGAGGCGAAGGCCAGCGGCACCCCCGCCTCAGCCGGCATCGAGGGGCGCAGCGACGATGTCCTCTCCCGCACGTCATTCGCGATTCGTCCCGGCCAGCGGGTCTCCTTCGCGACCTACTTCAACGCCTTCCCGGCGTCATACTGGCGCCGATGGACGACCGCTGAACGGGTGCGGTTGCGAGTCGCAGTCGAGGGCGAAGCCACGGTGCTGGTCTACCGGTCCAACGCCCGCGGCTCCTCGATTCGGCTGCACCGCTTCACGACTGGCGCACCGTCGGCCAACCATCCCAGCGAGCGGACTGAGCCGACCGTCGTTGAAGTTGACCTCGACCTTGTTCCCTTCGTCGACGGAGGGTGGTACTGGTTCGACATCGTCGCCGGAGGGCAGCCAGCGGTTCTGGCCTCGGCTGAGTGGTTGATCTTCGGCGAACCCCAGCGTGAGGCCCGCCTCTCGATCGGGGTGACAACGGTCAACAAGCCCGAGTACGTGCGCAAGATTGTGGCTGCCATCGCGGGTGCTCACGAGGTGCGTCAGCACCTGGACAAGCTCTATATCGTCGACCAAGGCACTCAGGCCGTCCAGGAGCAACCTGGCTGGGATGCGGCTGCGGAGCCGCTGGGGACGCAACTGCGTGTCATCACTCAGGCCAACCTTGGGGGATCTGGGGGCTTCTCCCGCGGTATGTACGAAACGCTGACTGCTGGATCGAGCACGTTCCACATGGTGCTCGACGACGACGTCTCGATTGAGCCAGAGAGCATCGTCCGAGCCGTACGCTTCGCCTCGTTCGCCCGGCGCCCGACGATCGTCGGCGCTCACATGTTCGATATTCACAACCCGACCGCCCTCCACAGCTTCGGGGAAGAGGTCGACCCGGTGAAGTGGACGTTCGGAGCCGTGCGCGGCGTCCACGAAGAGCACAATCTCGCTTTCGCCGGCCTGCGCGAGACGCCATGGCTGCATCGGCGAGTGGACGTTGGTTACACGGGATGGTGGATGTGCCTCATCCCCGTGGAGGTCCTGCGCGAGGTCGGTTTGTCGCTGCCAGTGTTTATCAAATGGGACGACGCCGAGCATTGTATGCGGGCCCGCGCTGCGGGATTCCCGACGGTCAGCCTCCCGGGGTCCGCAGTCTGGCATGTCTCCTGGAACGACAAGGACGACTTGATCGACTGGCAGGCCTACTACCACCAGCGCAACCTGCTCATCTCTTGCCTGCTGCACACGACGGCGCCCCAAGGCGGCCAGGCGATTCGCCAGTCCATCCAAGCGCTGATCAAGAACGCCTACTCGATGCGCTACTACGCCAACGCGGTGCGCTTGCAGGGCCTACGCGACTTGTTCAGAGGGCCAGAACACCTCCACGCCACCATCGGCGAAACATTGCCCCAGTTGCGGGCCCTCGCGGCGGACTATGCCGATGTTCGTTTCAGGGCCGATCCCGACGCGTTCCCCAAGCCAATCGGTCAGCGCCTCGGGCCTCCCCCGCGGCTGCCCAAACGTTCGATGCTTGCCCCCTGGGTCGCAAAGACGGCCATCCGTCATTTGAGACCTACCGCTCTTGGTGCCCAAGCCGCCCCCCAGGCGCTGGTCCCGCAGCGGTACGCCGTCTGGTGGTACCTCTCGCAGTACGACTCCGCCGTCGTGTCGAAGTCAGATGGTACGGGCGCGGCTCTCTATGCCCGTCAACCGGAGACTTTCCGCGCCCAGATGGCCGAGGGAGTGCGCCTGCATGTGCAGCTCTATCGGCAGTGGGATGCGTTGGCGAAGGCCTATCAGGATGCCGTGGCCGAGATCACCTCGCCGGCGGCCTGGGCGCGGACCTTCGGGCTGGACGACCCGGCGTGACGTGTGATGAGCAACGCGGCGAGTCCAGGCGGCACGAGCGAACCGAACGCAACAGGTTCAGGCTGGCTGCTGCGCCGCATTCGTGACCAGCAGGTGGCGTTCCTCCTCGTGGGCGCCACCAACACCGCCGTCGGCTTCCTCGTCTTCGTCGGTTTCGACCGGTTGTATGCCGCCGTCGCCCCTGCCTGGGGCAGCGTCCTTCACAACACCGTCACGCTGGCCTGCTCCCACGTGGTGTCGGTCATCATCGCCTTCGTGCTCTACCGCACCCTCGTGTTCCGCGTCACCGGGCACCTCTGGCGAGACCTGGCCCGGTTCGAGAGCGTCTATCTGGTGTCGCTGGCCGCCAACTGGCTGCTGCTCAACCTCCTCACCGTCGTCATCGGCCTCTCGGTGATCGTTGCGCAGGCCTTGGTCGTCGCCGTCATCGCCATGGTGAGCTACTTCGGGCACAAACACTTCTCGTTCCGCCGCCCTGACCCCGCGGCCCCGACCCCGCCGGGAGGTGCGGAGTGACGGCCTCACAGTCGAGCCCGCGGGTCTCGGTCGTCGTCCCCACGTTCCACAACGCGCAGTTCGTGGAGGCGACGATCGAGTCGATCCTCGCCCAGACCTTCACCGACTTCGAGTTGTTGGTGAGCGATCACAGCTCGACGGACGGCACCTGGGATCGACTGCAGCGGTTCGCCGCCGACCCTCGGGTGCGGCTGTGGCAGACGCCGACCGGAGGCGGTGCGCCGGCCAACTGGGCTGCCGTCACCGACGCCGCACGGGGGGAGTTCGTCAAGCTCGTCTGCGGCG
This sequence comes from Candidatus Phosphoribacter hodrii, assembly GCA_016707175.1. Lineage (GTDB taxonomy): Bacteria > Actinomycetota > Actinomycetes > Actinomycetales > Dermatophilaceae > Phosphoribacter > Phosphoribacter hodrii. The sequence continues at coordinate 852,248 of JADJIB010000002.1, read as the reverse complement.
ACGACCTGCTGTATCCCACCTGTCTGCGTGAGCAGGTCGACGCGATGGACGCCCACCCGAGCGCCACCCTCGTGTGCGCGCGACGCGACCTCATCGACGCGCAGGGCGGGATCGTCATGGGGGGCCGCGGGATGAGCCGCATTCGTGGGTTCCACAGTGGGCGAGCCGCGATCCGGCGCACGGTCGCCCTCGGCACGAACATCTTCGGCGAGCCAGCCTCGGTCCTCATGCGCCGCGAGGCCCTCGTCGGCGCGGGCGGCTGGTGGCCAGACTTCCCCTACGTCATCGACGAGGCCACCTACGCGCTGGTCCTGCTGCGCGGGGACTTGTATGCCGTGCCCCACAGCCTGGCTGCGTTCCGGATCAGCGCAGGGCAGTGGAGTGTCGACCTGGCCGATCAACAGGCTGCCCAGGTGATCGCGTTCCACGAAGAGTTGGACCGACGGGTGCCGGGTCTGCTCACCCGTGCCGACCTGGCCCGGGGCAAGGCGATGGCCAGGGGGCTGAGCACCGCGAGGCGGTTGGTCTATCTCGCGATGCGACGCCGGATGACGACGAGCGAGTAGCCGAACGCGCGCGCTGGCGCGGTTCCACCGCGTGAACTCCACGCACCGACAACGTGTGCTGGGGCTCCCGGCCTGATTCCGCTGGCGACGCGCGGCTAGAGTCGGGGGCATGGACAAAGTCGTCTCTTCCGCTGCCGCAGCCCTCGCCGGCATCGAGTCGGGGATGTCGCTCGCCGTTGGCGGGTTCGGCCTCTGCGGGATCCCCTCGGTGCTCATCCAAGCCCTGCACGACAGCGGCGTCGACCACCTGGAGGTCATCTCCAACAACTGCGGAGTCGACGACTGGGGGTTGGGAATCCTCCTGCGAGACAGGCGGATTCGGCGCATGATCTCCTCCTACGTGGGTGAGAACAAGGAGTTCGAGCGGCAATACCTCTCCGGCGAACTCGAGGTCGAGCTCACCCCCCAGGGCACGCTGGCCGAGCGGATGCGAGCCGGGGGGAGCGGCATACCCGCGTTCTTCACGATGACCGGGGTCGGGACGCAGGTCGCTGAGGGGGGCATGCCCTGGAGGTATGCCGCGGACGGCACCGTCGCCGTCGCATCGCCGGCCAAGGAGGTCCGTGAGTTCGACTGGATGGGGCGCCGACGCGAGTTCGTCCTCGAGCAAGCCATCGTCGCCGATTACGCCCTCGTCCGAGCCGCACGCGGCGACCGGCACGGCAACCTCGTCTTCAAGGAGTCGACCCGCAACTTCAACCCGCTGGCTGCCATGGCCGGCCGGGTGACCATTGCCGAGGTCGAGCAGCTCGTCGAGCCGGGGGAGTTGGACCCCGACCAGATCCACCTGCCCGGGATCTTCGTCCAACGGGTGCTGGCCCTGAGCCCCGAGCAGGCCTCGGTCAAGCGGATCGAACGCCGCACCGTGCGACCCAAGCCCGCCGCGCCAAGCGCAGCACCGACCGACCAGGAGGCCTGAGCCATGGCGCTCACCCGTGAGGAGATGGCGGCCCGAGCCGCTCGCGAGCTGCACGACGGCGACTACGTCAACCTCGGCATCGGCCTGCCGACCCTCGTGCCCAACTACGTCCCCGACGACGTCGAGATCGTCCTGCAGTCCGAGAACGGCATCCTCGGCGTGGGCGCCTATCCCTTCGAGGGCGAGGAGGACCCCGACCTCATCAACGCCGGTAAGGAGACCGTGACGATCCGGCGTGGAGCGTCGTTCTTCGACTCCGCGACGAGCTTCGGGATGATCCGCGGCGGCAAGGTCAACGCGGCGATCCTCGGCGCCATGCAGGTGTCGGCGGCTGGCGACATCGCCAACTGGATGATCCCCGGCAAGATGGTCAAGGGGATGGGCGGGGCGATGGACCTCGTCCACGGCGCCCAGCACGTCATCGTCCTGATGGAGCATGTCGCTCGCGACGGTGCCCACAAGATCGTGCAGGAGTGCTCGCTGCCCTACACCGGCAAGCGGGTCGTCCACCGGATCATCACCGACCTCGCGGTCCTGGACGTCACCCCCGACGGGCTCGTTCTGCGCGAGCTCGCGCCCGGGGTCACTCTCGACGAGGTGCGCTCCGCCACCGGCCCCGATTTCCGGGTCGAGCTCGACGCCTGACCGAATCAGGCTGTGGCAGTGACATTTTCGATTGCCCGTCGACGGTCCTGATCGCCCGCCGGGTTGAGCACGAGCAGCACCGATCCGTCGGCGGCCCAGGCGCTGAGGAAGGCTCGCAGCGCGGACCCGAGCCGGTCGCCGCTGACCAGGACCCGTGGCCGCTCCGGCCAGTCGCGACGGACGACGACCTGCGCGTATGCCGCGTCGTCACCGTCGCCGACCAGGGCCGGCTCGTCCGCCTCCGGGGTGTCCCACGGGTCGAACCGGTCGCCATAACCGGCCAGTTCCTTGGCCTCGTCGAGGACGTCCTGCGGCGTCTGCGCGTTGCCGCGGGCTAGCGCCGCGAGGGTGACGAGCACGGCATACCGGCCGTCGGAGACGCACTCGGCGGCACGGTCGGGGGAGACCGTGACGACCACGTCGGCGTCCCGGGCCTCTGGTCCGACGACGACGATGCAGCCCACCGACCAGGCCGCCATCGCCCAGTAGGCCGTGCGCCAATGGGCGGGCAGGTCCAGGCCGACGGTGTTGCCGACGGTGACGTCGCCGCTGTCCTGCAAGAGGTTGGCGGCCTTGGCGACCCAGTTGGCAAAGGTCTTGGCGGACAACTCGATCCGCTCGCCGCTCGCGTCGTCGTAACACGTGATGCGAGGGCGCCCCGGGTCTGAGCGCAGCATCGCGGCGAGGACGTCGGCGGGCATGGAGGATCGGGTCGGCACGAGCGTCAGCCTACGTCGGTAGAGTCCGCGGCATGGCCGAGCCTGCAGTCGTGCGTCAGTGGCGCAGCGCCCGGCCGGTGCAACTCGCGGCGATCCTCGCGCCGTTCCGTCGTGGTGGTGGCGACCCGACGTTCCGGGTGGGGCCGGACGGGTCGGTGGTGCGCGGCATACGGACCCCTGATGGGCCGGCCACCCTCGAACTTGATTGTGCCCCAAAGGAGTCCGAGATCTCGGCGCGAGCTTGGGGGCCTGGCGCGGCCTGGGCGGTGGAGCAGGCGCCGGCGTTGGTCGGTGAGGGCGATGACCCGAGCGGGTTCGTCGGGTTGCACCCGCCTGTCGTGGATGCGATCCGGCGCTTCCCGGGGTGGCGAGTGCCGCGCAGCGGGTTGGTCCTCGACGCCCTCGTGCCGGCCATCATCGAGCAGAAGGTGACGGGCAAGGAGGCGTTCGGCGGCTACCACCGGCTGGTCCGGACCCATGGCGAGGTGGCGCCAGGACCGTGGGGCGCTGCCGGGCTGCGGGTCCCACCGGACGCTGCGGGCTGGCGGGCGATCCCGTCGTGGGAGTTCCTACGCGCGTCGGTTGACGCCAGTCGCTCGGACACGATCCAGCGGGTATGCCGTGTCGCCGGCTCCCTCGAGCGGCTCACCTCGGGGTCGACCGAGGCGGGCCGGGCGGGGCTGCGATCGGTTTCCGGGGTCGGGGTGTGGACGGCTGCCGAGGTGGCCCAACGGGCCTGGGGCGACGCCGACGCGGTGAGCTTCGGGGACTATCACGTGGCTCGCACCATCGGCTGGACCCTGGTGGGGCAGGAGCTCGATGACGCCGGTCTGGCCACCCTCCTCGAGCCGTATGCCGGGCATCGCTTCCGGGTCCAGCGACTGCTGGAGTTGGCCGGCCACCAACGGCCAAGGCATGGCCCCCGGATGGCGCCCCGGACCCACCTACCCCGCTGACTCGCCCCCGCTGACTCGCCTGCTATTCGCCGATCCTCAGGGTGACTCGCCATTCACCGGCTGCGTCGACGGTCGGTTCCGGGTCGACCTCGAACGCCACACCCTCGCCGCGCAGCGCCACCTGCAGCCGGGCGGCCACCACACCGACCCTGAAGGCGTTGGAGCCGGACACCACGAGGTCGCCCACCCGCTCGCCGGCCACCGTGCCGGGCGGCCCCGCGACAGCAACTCCGCCATGCCAGTCGTCCAGGTGGGGGCGGAAGGCGACATCCAGCGCTCGGATCACTCGCCGAGCCAGCGTGTCCCCCGCGACGGGGCGAGGTCCGTGCGCGCTTCCTGAACCAGGACCCGGCGGCACGCCGAGTGCCGCGCGAACGGCCTCCTGGGATCCCAGCGCGAACCAGTCACCATCGCCGACCCGGACCAGTCGCGAGGCTCCCGCCTGCGGCGAGGCTCCCGCCTGGGCCGTCCCCACTCCCTCACGGTCGTCCACCACGGGAAGCACCGAAGCCGCCAGGCCGCGCACCAACGCCGCCGGAACGGCGGCCGTCTTGCCCTTGACCAGATCCGCGGCTGCCGCGATCTCGTCGGCCACAGCCCGCGCGGTCACCTCCAGGGCGCGCCCGTCGGCGTCGACCGACCCGCGCAGATCATCAAGCACCCGCAGCCCGTGCGACCCCAGCGCGAAATCGATCTGACCCTCCCGCCACGGTCGACCGGCGGTGTCCGTGAGGACCACCGCGAACACCTCGACCCCGGTGGCGGCGCGGAGCGCGGCGTGGAGGTCGCGGCATACGGCATCGGGGTCGTGGGGGAGCAGGAGCAGGACGTCGCGCCCGCCGGTGTTGGAGGCGTCGACCCCCGCGGCAGCCATCACCGGTCCGGCCTTGCCTTGCACGATCCGCGTGATGCCGCTCGCCCCCGCACGTTCGGCCACCACCCGGACCGTTTCGGCGGCGACGACCGCCTCCTTGTCGGCGGTCGGGGCCGTGAGGCCGAGCGCCTTCGACACGATCTTGCTCGACACCGCGAGGATGTCGCCCTCGGCCAGCGGCACGCCGGCCCGCACGCACGCGGCCGCGAGCACGGCTGCGAGGTCGTCCCCTTCCGCGATCTCCGGTATGCCGTGCAGCGGGGTGATCGTCACCGCGCCGGATCCGAGGGAGCCGGTCATCGCCCGCGCAGGTCGCGACCGAGGTCGAGAGCCGCCCCGGCGATGTCGGCAGCGGCCGGGATGTCGGTCATGAGCAGTGGGCGGGCCAGGGTCCGCACCCCGTCGGGCATCGCCACGTCGGCGTCGGAGTCGTCGACCAGCCAGCCGTCGAGGAAGTCGGCATAGAGGGTGGCGACCGCGGCGGAGGTGGCCGGGATCCCGATGGCGCTCAGGCAGGCATCGGCATGCCCGCGCACCGGGCGGCCCGACACGAGGGGGGAGACGCCCACCACGGGCGCTCGGGTGCCGCGCAAGGCATCGCGGACCCCGGGCACGCCGAGGATGATCCCGATCGACACGACCGGGTTGCTCGGCGGGAGCAGGACGACGTCTGCGGTGCGGATCGCGTCCAACACCCCTGGCGCGGGCGTGGCCCGGTCCATCCCCGCGACGACGAAACGCTCGGCGGGGACGGCGGCCCGCATCCGCACCCACCATTCCTGGAAGTGCACCGCTCGTGGCCCCTCACCCTCGTCGACGACGACGTGGGTCTCGACCGGGGTGTCAGTCATCGGCAGCAGGGTCACGCCGCGGTCGGGCAGCCCCCAGCGCTGGGCCAGCCGGGCCGTCACCTGGCTCAGGGACAGGCCTTGGCCGAGCCACAGCGACCTTGCGATATGGGTTCCAAAATCTTTGTCCCCCAACGAGAACCAGTCGGGCGGGACACCCAGCGCACCCAACTCGCCGTGCACGGCATACGTCTCGTCGGAGCGTCCCCACCCCTGGGCCTCGTGGACACCGCCGCCCAGGGTGTAGAGCACCGTGTCGATATCGGGACAGACCCGCAGCCCGAAGAGGGTGATGTCGTCACCGGTGTTGCCGATGACGGTGACCGTGCTCCCGGCCAACTCAGGGGTGCGATCGATGTGGGCGAGCAGCCCGCGCAGGAATCGGGCCCCGCCCACGCCGCCGGACAACGCAGTAACACGCATGGGGGAAGTCTGTCAGCCCACCGGGTGGGCACGGACCGGCCGTCCACGGGGTACGCCGCAGCGCCCGCCCGGACGTCCGAGACGCCTGGGGAGCGGCGAAAACCCCTCAAATATCAGATTCGGCTTGACTAAACGGGTATGACACGCGTGTAATTCCACCAGTGTCGTTCACACCCGACCGGGCCGCAGCGTGGTCTGACAGGGCGTCGAACGGTTGCAGGACAGGTGGGTGCATGCCAACGAGGGTCGAGGAGGCGACATGCACGAACTGCTGTTGGTGCCAATGGACGGGTTTCAGGACGAGGAGATGGGGTGGCAGGAGCGCTCGCTGTGCGCTCAGACCGACCCCGAGGCGTTCTTCCCGGAGAAGGGGGGGTCCACGCGCGAGGCCAAGCGGGTCTGCGTGGGCTGTGAGGTGCGCGTCGAGTGCTTGGAGTACGCGCTGGCCAATGACGAACGGTTCGGTATCTGGGGCGGGTTGTCCGAACGCGAGCGCCGCAAGCTGAAGAAACGCGCGGTCTGAGCGCGCCCTTGCGGCCCTTGGCCGCAACGCCTCGAGGAGTCCCGTGACCGCAGCAACCCCGGATCCCGCCGTTTCCACGCCTACTGATCCCACGCCCACCGCGTCCGAGCCGACCCCGGTCGCGCGGCGTCCCTTCGTGACCGCCGTGGCCCTGTGCCGCTCGGGCGTCGACTCGCTGACCGTGACATTGGCCGCGTTGGCTGACCAGACCCGCCGCGTCGACCGGATCGTCGTGCTCGACCTCACCCAGGGTGCGGCGGACCTCGGCCAGGTGACCCGGACCCAGTCCGGTGCCGACACCGGACTGCCCGAGGCCGAGCTCGTCAGCGAGCCGACGGCGGGTCCCGTCGGCGCGGCCGTGAACCGGCTGTTGCAGACGTTGGCGCAGGCACCCGACCCGGCCGCCGAGTGGTGGTGGCTGCTGCCCGATGACGTCGTCCCCGAGCCCGCGGCCCTGGCCAAGCTGGTCGATGCCGTGCGTCGGTCACCGTCGGTGGGGATGGCCGGCCCGAAGGTGCTGGACCGGAACCGGCCTCGGTTGCTCGTGGAAGTGGGTCATCAACTCACCAGGTCCGGTCGCCGGATCGCTGCGCCGGGTCGCGGTGAGCCCGACCAGGGACAGTACGACACGCGCACGGACGTCCTGGCGGTGGGCCTGCCGGGCCAACTCGTCCGCCGGGAGGTCCTGACGCAGGTGGGCGGTTTCGAGCCGGCCTTCGCCGGGCCGGGTGAAGCCCTCGACCTCGGGTGGCGCGCCCAGTTGGCGGGGGAACGCGTCGTCGTCGTCCCTGCCGCCCGGGTCCTGGCCGGCCCCGAGACCTCGACGACCGAAACGCCCCAAGGCCCCGAACCGACCGTTCCGGCCGAGACGATGTCCGAACGTCGCGCCGCGCGGCGGGCGGCCCGACGGGTCGCTCTGACCCGCTGCTCCCCATGGGCCGTTCCCGGGCTGGCGCTCTGGGTGCTGCTCAGCTCGATCGGCTCGGCCCTGGTCCTGCTTCTGCTCAAACGCCCGGCGCACGCCTGGGTGGAGTTGGCCGATCTCGGCGCGCTGGTCCGGCCGTTCTCCTCGATCGCCGCTCGGTGGCGCTTCCGCACCCGTCGCCGACTGCGTCGACGAGATCTCGCGACCCTGTTCGTCACCTCGGGCGAGTCGCTGCGGCATACCGCTGACCGAGTCCAGGAGGCGCTCACCCCTGATCGCGACGGCGCCCGCGCCGGGCTCGCGGCTGGGGCCGGCATCGAGTCCGGCCCGGTCGCCGAGGAGGCCGAGGACCTCAACGTCCTCTCTGCGTCGCTGCCCGAGCGGGTCTTCAGCAACGCCGGCGTCCTGGCCACCCTGGCTGCGGGCATCGTCGCGGCGGTCGGGTTCCGCTCGTCGTTCCGCGGCGGGCTGCTCGACGCGCGAGGCACCGGTCTCGCCGGAGGGGAGTTGGCTCGCGTCTCGACCGACGCATCCGGCCTCTGGCACGCCTTCCGCGATTCGTGGCACGGGGCGGGCCTTGGCACCGGCGCCGACTCGGCCCCCTACCTCGGCGTGCTCGCGACCCTGACCTGGTTGGTCGAGCGCCTTCCCTACGTGGGCGAGGGCCGCTCGCCCGCGTCCGTCCTGCTCGCGTGGATCCTCGTCCTCGGTATGCCGGTCGCGACCGCCGCGGCATACCTCGCCGGCCGGGTGGTCACCCCGGCCCGCTGGCCGCGCGCGCTGGTCGCCTTCGCTTGGGGAACCGGCGGGGTCATCGCCGCCGCGGTGAGCCACGGGCGGGTCACCCTGGTGCTCGCCCACATCCTGTTGCCCTTGGTGGTCGCCGGGGTGGTGCGCTCGGCTCGGGCCGACGGGACCTTCACCGCGGCGGCCGCTGCGGCGTTGGGGGCCGCGGTGTTGGGCGCCATGGTTCCGCCCTATCTCGCCCTCGTCGCTGTGGCTGCCGCGGTGCTCGTCATCGTCGGCCCCGGTTGGGGACGTCGGGTGCGCGGCCTGGCCCTGCTCGTCCTCCCCCCAGCCCTGCAGGGGTCGTTGCTCGTCCAACTGCGCGACCCGGTCGCCTGGCTCGGGGCGCCTGGTGCCCTCGACTCGGCCGGCGCGACAACGGCCTCCTGGTGGCAACTGCTCGCCGGCTATCCGGAGGGTGGCTCGGCCCTCGTCGTCGCGTTGTCGGCGCCGGTGCTGCTCGCCGGAGTGGTCACCCTTGTCCGTCGCCCAGGCTCGCGGGGCGCAGGCGTGGCGTATGCCGCCCTCACCCTGCTCGCCGCCGTCGGGCTCGGGTGGGCCCTGCTGGCCAGACGTGTCGTCGTGGGCACCGTCCTCGGGGCCGATGGTGTCCCCGTGGAGGCGACTCCGTGGCCGGGGGTCGGGCTGCAGTGTTTCGTTCTGGCCGTGTTGGGCTTGGCGTTGCTGGGCTCGGTGGGCATGCGCGGGATCCTCGGCAAGGAGCGGTGGGCGCCTCGTCGGCTCCTCGCGGGAGCCGGCCTGCTGGCGGTCACCGCATCGGTGGCGGGCGTTGCCGCGTTGGGCGGTTGGGCACGCCTCGACGGGATCGTCAGCGTCGGGTTCGACGCCCTTCCCGCAGTCGCGGTGGAACAGGCGCGTGGCCCTGAGGCCAACCGGATGATCGTCCTGTCGACGAGCGAGGCTGCCGTCGAATACCAACTCGTCGCCCGTGAGCCGGGGGAGATCTTGCGCGGGCTCGCCCGTCCGAGTGGGGCGTCCGACCCGGGCGTCGCCGCCGCGGTCACTGCGCTGGTCGCCAGCCAGGCCGGCGATGCTCCGGGCGCCGGGGCCCAACTGGCCGATCTCGGCATCGGCTTCGTGTCGGTCCAAGGCAGCGCCGACCCCGAGGTGATCCGCACCCTGGATGCGACAGCCGGGCTCACCAGGCTCGGGAACACCGATGATCAGACCTTGTGGCGGGTGCTCGCCCGCCCGTCGGTCACGACGCCGACCGAGGTGGTCCCGGCCAGCAGGGCGCGGATCACCACGGCCGATGGTGGCCTGTCGGGGTGGGTGCGCGTCGATGGCGCCCATGGCGCGCTGACGGCTTCCCTGCCTGCCGGGTCGGTCGGCCGCAGGCTGGTCCTGGCCGAGCCCCGCGAGTGGGTCCAGCACGCTCAGGTCCATTTCGACGGAGCGCTCTTGACGGCGACGTCGCAGGGTCTGCCGACCTACGTCCTGCCTGATCGGGCCGGCGTGTTGACCGTCGACATCCCTCCGCGCGATCCCCGTTGGTTCGCCGGGCAATTTGCCCTCCTGGCTCTGACGGTCTTCCTCGCAGTGCCGTTTGGCAATCGCCGATCCAGGAGGATCCGATGACCCCGATCGGGTGGTCTGCGCTGCGGGTCCTCGGCTTCGCCGCCGTGCTCGGCGGACTCGTGGCCGGGTCCACGCAGCTTCCCAGCCGGCTGGAGTTGACCTCGATCGCCCCCGTCGTCCCCGCTGACGTGCTCTCCCCGCCGAGCACCCCGGCGAGCCAGATGACGCTCGGGTGCCCCGGCCCCGAGACGGATGGCTTCTCGGGGCTGCCGGCCGTCCCGGGCGAGGCGACAAGCATCCTTGCGGCCACCGCGCCGAGCGAGGCGATGCAGGGGATCGCCACCGCTCCGGCGCCCGGCGCCGTTGCGGTCCGCTCATCGGCCTCGGCGGCCTCTGACCCGGCGCTCGCGACGTCGGCCACCCGTGGCGGCGTCGTCTCGGGCGACGTGTCGGGCGCGGCCGCCGGCGAGGTCAGCGCTACCGGCTCGCTCGCCGTGGGGCTGGCGGCCCTGCAGACCGGGCTGCGCCGCGAGGGCGACGAACGCGGTCTGCAGTCAGTGGCTTGCCAGGCGCCCCGCTCGGAGGTGTGGCTGCTCGCCGGTGGTGGGGCTCCCACGCGCCGCGAGCGGCTGGTCGTGGCCAACGCCGGGGCCAACCCGGTGACGGTCGACATCCAGGTGCACGGTGCGTCCGGTCCGATCGCGTCGGTCAACGGGGCGCGGGTCGCCGTGCCCCCACATGGCCGCGTGGGCGTCCTCATCGATGCCATCGCCCCCGGCGAGGCCAGCCCGGTCGTTCACGTCACTGCCACCGGTGGCCTCATCACGGCGGTGCTCGAAGACAGCTGGATCGACGGGGCGACCGGGCGTGGTCGTGACGATGTCGGGCCAGCCGACGGCCCGGCCACCGAGCAGGTGATCCCGGCCGCCTATCTCACCGGCGTCGCCACCTTGCGGATCGTCGTCCCCGGGACCGACGAGGCCGTGGTCCAGTCGCGTGCCTTGAGCCCCAACGGCGCCGTTCCGCTGCCCGCCGACCAGGTCGTGCGGATCCCGGGCGGCAGTGTCCGTGACATCGACCTGTCGGGGTTGGAGCCGGGCGCCTACGCGCTGCAGGTCCGCGCCGATCGCCCGGTCGTGGCCGCGGTCGTCATCGAGCGGCGCGACGCCGGTGTGGCGCAGTCCGACCTGGCCTGGGTCCCCGCCACGGCCGTCATCCCCGTTCTGGCCGGCTCTCCCGTGCCTGCCGGCACCGTCAGCCGACTGTTGCTCGCGGGCACCGCTGCGCCATGGGCAGCCACGGTCTACGTCGTCGGCCCCTCGGGCGCGGTGACGTCGATCCCGGCCCAGGGGGTGGCCGACTCCTCGTGGACGGTCGACCTTCCGGCCGGGGCGGCGGCCGTCTGGATCCGGCCGTCCTCCGGCACGGTCCGTGCCGGGATCTCCGCCGAGCTCGCCGACCCCACCGGGCCCTTGGTGACCCTCGTCGGGATCAACCCAGCCAGCTTGACGACAACCGCCATCCCGGTGCGCGAAGTCCGCCGCTGACGGCGCGCTCAGTCGCCGTCGTAGCCAGGATCCAGGTCGCGCGGGCTCACACCGAGCAGCGCAGCCAACTGCTCGGCGACGACCTCGTCGACGAGCAGGGCCAAATCCGAGGGCGCCTGCGCGCGGGTCTCGATGGGTCGCCGATAGATGACGACGCGCGCCTCGCGGCGGGCATCGGACGCGAAGAACCGACCGAGGGGCACCTCCTCGTGCTCCCACGGGGCGGGATCGCTCGGGGGCACGTCCTCGACCCCCAGCTCGAAGGCCGGGAACGGCCGTCCCCAGTGCCCTTCGAACCGGGTTGCCGCGTCCATGACCAACTCGTCGAACCGCTCCGCGCGGCTGCGCATCGCCGGAACCGGAGGCCATGCCAGCGGACCCCGCACCCCGCGGCCATGGCGGCGGCGGGTGCGCGGCGCGCGGGGATCGTCACGGTTCACGCGCTCCACTCTACGGCGCGGGTATGCCGTGTGCCCGGGTCCGCGGGCCGGCTGCGGCGCGCCGAGGCGGCATACACCCGGCCCGGGTTTAGAGTGCCCGCGTGGGCTTGACTCGGCAGTGTTCCAAGACGGGGTGTCGGCGGTCGGCCGTTGCCACCCTGACCTACGTCTATGCCGACCAGACCGCCGTGCTCGGCCCCTTGGCCACCTATGCCGAACCGCACACCTACGACCTGTGCGGGCAGCACGCCGAACGGCTGACCGTCCCGCGGGGGTGGGATGTGGTCCGTCTGGCCTTCGACCCGAGCCCGCCGGCACCCTCATCCGACGACCTGCTCGCCCTCGCCGACGCGGTCCGCGAGGCCGGACGGCCCCGCTCGCGCGCCCCATTGAGCCCCCCTTCGAGCCCCTCGCAGTCAAGCGCCCCAGGCGCGGCCGAGGCCTCCCCGGCGACCGGCGCACGCCGGGGTCACCTGAGGGCCCTGCCGAACAACTGACCCCTGGCCACCGCGCTAGGCTGCCGTTCGTGACGAGCCGTGACATCCCTGACCTGACCCAGTTCGTCAAGGCATACGACGTGCGCGGCGTGGTCCCGGCCCAACTCAACACCACCGTCGCCCGTGCCCTCGGGCGCGCCTTCGCCGAGATCGTCGCGCTCCCCGACGGGGCCGCAACGGTGGTGGTCGGTTACGACATGCGACCCAGCTCGCCGGAGTTGTCGGCTGCGTTCGCCGACGGTGTCGCCGAGACCGGGATCGACGTCATCATCATCGGCCTCGCCTCGACCGACCAGCTCTATTACGCCAGTGGCGCCCTCGACCTGCCGGGCGCGATGTTCACCGCAAGCCACAACCCGGCGCAGTACAACGGCATCAAGATGTGTCGGGCCGGGGCTCGCCCCGTCGGTCAGGACACCGGGTTGGCCCAGGTCCGCGACCTGGCCCAGACACTGCTCAACAACGCTGCCACCGATGGTGCCGCCGTCGCGGCCACCGACGCGGCGGGGCGCCTCGGAGCGGTCACTCACCGGGATGTGTTGGCGGACTACGCCGCCTTCCTGCGGTCGCTGGTCGACCTGTCCGGCAACCGCCGGTTGCGGGTCGTCGTCGACGCGGGCAACGGCATGGGGGGCCACACCGTGCCCGCGGTCCTCGAGACGGGCGCCGGGCTGGCGGAACTGCCCCTGGAGGTCATTCCGCTCTACTTCGAGTTGGACGGCACCTTCCCCAACCACGAGGCCAACCCCCTCGAGCCGGAGAACCTGCGTGACCTCCAGCGTGCCGTCGTCGAGCAGGGTGCCGACATCGGCCTAGCGTTCGACGGTGACGCCGATCGGTGCTTCGTCGTCGATGAGCGCGGTGAGCCGGTGAGCCCCAGCGCCATCACGGCGCTCGTGGCCGCTCGCGAGATCGCCCGGGCCGTCGCCGGCGGCGACGATGTGAGCCAGGTCCGGATCGTCCACAACGTCATCACGTCACTCGCCGTGCCCGAGATCGTCACCGAGCTTGGGGCCGTGCCCGTCCGCACCCGCGTGGGTCACTCCTTCATCAAGGCCGAAATGGCCTCGGCTGCAGCGGTTTTCGGCGGCGAACACTCGGCTCACTACTACTTCCGCGACTTCTGGTTCGCCGACACGGGCATGCTCGCCGCGCTGCACGTGCTGGCCGCCCTCGGGGAGTCGGACGCACCGCTGTCCGTGCTCGGGGCGGCATACGAGAGGTATGCCGCGTCCGGCGAGATCAACTCGACGGTCGCCGACCGGGAGGCCGCGACGACGCGTGCGCTGGACTGGGCGCGCGCGCAGGGGCCGGTCGAGATCGACACCCTCGACGGCACCACGGTGCGCCACCTCGGGGAGCCGATGTGGTGGTTCAACGTCCGGGCCTCCAACACCGAGCCGTTGCTGCGCCTCAACGTCGAGGCGGCCGACGCCGCCACGATGGCTTCGATCCGCGACTGCGTCCTCGGCCTGCTGCGCCAGTCGGCGCCAGCAGTGCCGGACGCTGCGGCGGCCCCGGCACAGCCGTCTGAGGAGGCGGCCAGCCTGGAGCCTTGGCTGCGCGAGATCCTGCGCTGCCCGGCCTGTCGCGAGCCGCTGCGCGACGAGACCGGCCCAGCCGGTCCTGAGTTGGTCTGCACCTCACCCGAGTGCGGGTTGGCCTATCCGATCGAGGGCGGGATCCCCGTCCTGCTTGCCGATCTGGCCCGCAAGCCGGTCTGAGCAGACGCCCGATCTCGGTCGGGTTCGCACCCCAAGGAGGAGCCGGTATGCCGCGCTGGGACGACAGACTCGTCGACGACGAGGCCGAGCGCGAGCGGCTGGACAGCCGGGGAACGCTGCGAGCGCTGGCCACCGCCGGAGCCCAGGTCCGCCAATCGCTCGGGTTGGCCCAAGAGGCCGGCATCGCCCGCGTCGCCGGAGGGGTTCGTCCGCGCGGGGTGCTCGTTGCCGCGCGGGGTGGCACGGGGGTCATCGGTGACACCTTGCAGATGGTGGCCGAGCCGGGGTCTCCGGTGCCGATCAGCACGGCAGGGACACCGCCCCTTCCGGGGTGGGTGGGGACCCTCGACCTGGTCATTGCGGTGTCGGAGTCGGGTCGGGCCGCCGGACCGCTGGCCCTGGCTGCGGCGGCTGCCCGACGCGGGGCATCGCTGCTCACCGTGGGCGCTGATGACTCGCCGTTGGCCGCCGTCTGCGCCTCGGCCCGCGGCATCCATGTCGGGCTGCCTGCCGGTGCGACGTCCAGCCGCACGGCCCTCTGGGCCCTGCTGACGCCGGTCCTGCTGGCTGCTGACGTGTTGGGCCTGGCCAGGACCGGACCCGACCTGCTCGAAGCCGTGGCTGACCGCCTCGATGCCGGTGCGGCGGCATACCGGCCGTCCTCGGAGGCGTTCGTCAACCCGGCCAAGCTCCTGGCGGCCGACCTGTCCGGGGGACTTCCCGTGGTGCTCGGGGACGGCGCGGTGGCGGGGGTCGCCGCCCGCCGGGCCGCGATGATGCTTGCCCGGACCGCTCGCGTGCCGGCGACGGTCGGCGAGTTGCCCGGCAGCGCTTCCGAGGTCGTGGCGCTCCTCGACGGGCCCTATACGCGCCACGGAGCCCGCGAGCCCGACCTGGCCTCGGCCGTCGACGACATCTTCCGCGACCCCTTCCTGGACGGCGCCCCCGATCCGCGACTGGTCCTGCTCATGTTGCGGGGAGCGCTGGCTGCCGGGATGACGCCCGCAGGCGTCGGCGGCTCGATGCCCGAAGACACCGACGACCTCGGCGATGCGGTCGCGACGGCAGCAATGGACGCCGGAGTGCGGGTTCACGAGCGCCGGGCCGAGCCGGGCCATCCGTTGGAACAACTGGCCGACCTCATCGGCCTGGTCGATTTCGCGGCGACCTATCTCGCGCTGGGCCTGGGCCTGGATCCAGGGGTGTCGGCGCACGTCCGGGCGCTGCGCGACCACGGCCGCTGACCCTCAGAACGCGGATGCCGGGTGCCTGCCGCGACGGCGAGCACCCGGCATACCGGAGAAGTGCGTCAGTCTGTCGCGGCTCAGTCCTCGGGGACCATGTGGATCGACCCGCACGGGCACTCCGCGACGCACATGCCGCAGCCCTTGCAGTAGTCGTAGTCGATCTCGTAGCCGTGGCCGATGCTGGTCTTCTTGACCGCGTTGTCCGGGCAGACACCGAAGCAGTTGTCGCAGGCGAAGCAGTTGCCGCACGACATGCACCGGCGCGCTTCGAACTGCGCGGTCTCCTCATCGAGCCCGGTCACGACCTCGTCGAAGGTCGACGCCCGGCGGGCACCTTCGAGGTGCTCGCGGTGCTGGTGGGGGGCATCGGCGTAGTACCAGGTGGTGAGCTTCTCGAAGGTCGCCACCGCGTGCTTGGCCGGCGGGGTGTATGCCGTGCCGCGCAGGTAGCCGTCGATGTAGCGAGCCGCCTTCTTGCCGTGTCCGACGGCGACGGTCACCGTGCGCTCGGCCGGAACCATGTCACCACCGGCGAAGATGCCCGCGCGGCCGGTCATCATCGTGCCGTCGACCGCGACCACACCGTCGGCGACGGTGATGCCGGCAACGCCCTCAAGGAAGCTCAGGTCGGCCTCTTGCCCCAGAGCAAGGATGAGCGAGTCGGCTTCCAACTCCTCGAATTCGCCTGTGGGCTGCGGGAATCCGGTCTCGTCGAGAGCCATCTTCTCGACGACCATCTTGCCTTCGTCGACGTGCTTGATCGTCGAGAGCCACTTGAGCAGGATGCCTTCCTCCTGCGCCTCCTGGACCTCGAAGTCGTGCGCCGGCATCTTGTCGCGGTTGCGGCGGTAGACGATGATCGCCTCTTCCGCGCCAAGGCGCTTGGCCGTGCGCGCGGCGTCGATGGCCGTGTTGCCGCCGCCGTAGACGACGACCCGGCGCCCCAGCATGGGCTTCTCTTCCTGGGTCTCCACGTCGTGCAGGTAGCTCACCGCGTCGAGGATCTTGGCCGACGAGCCGGCCGGGATGTAGGCCCGCTTGCCGATGTGCGCGCCGACGGCGAGGAAGACCGCCTCGAAGCCCTCGGCCAGCGCACCCTCCAGGTCACTCACCTTGGTGTTGAGCTCGAGGGTGACCCCGATGTCGGTGATCCGCTTGACCTCGGCGTCGAGGATGTTGCGCGGCAACCGGTAGGAGGGGATGCCAAAGCGCATCATCCCGCCGGCCATCGGGCCCGCGTCGCGCACCGTCACCTCGTGGCCGAGTCGGCGCAGGTGGTATGCCGCCGACAGCCCCGAGGGGCCGGCACCGATGACGAGGACCCGCTTGCCCGTGAGCAGTTCGGCGGCTGGAGGCTCGAACGCCCAACCCAGCTCGAGGGCCTGGTCGCCGAGGAAGCGCTCGACGGCGTTGATGCCGACCGCTTCGTCGACCTGGGCCCGGTTACAGGCGGTCTCGCACGGGTGGTAGCAGACCCGGCCCATGATCGCCGGGAACGGGTTGTCTTGGGTCAGTTGCCGCCAGGCCGCCTTGTAGTTGCCCTCCTCAGCGTGGAACAGCCATTGCTGGATGTTCTCGCCGGCGGGGCAGCCCTGGTTGCACGGGGGCAAAAGGTCGACGTAGAGAGGCTTCTCGGTGCGCCAGGACCCGGTGTGGTTGGCCAGGCTCGAACCGAGGTCGAGGGTGATCGCAAAGGGCTTGTCCATCAGTCCTGGGCTTTCGTCTCGGTGGCGCCGGCCGTCGGCAGCAGGTTGTAACGGCGGATGTTGCGGTCGGCCTGGGCCTGCATTCGGTCGATGACGTCCTGCCGGCGGGTCGGTGAGAACAGGTGGGCGAAGCGCTTCTGGCCCTTGAGGTAGTCCTCGACAGGCACCTGACGGCGGATGGGGGAGGACGCGACGACCTCGCCGTACTCAGCCTCGAAGACGGGGAAGATGCCACTCTGGGTCGCCAGTCGAGCAACCTTGATCGTGTCGCCCGAGGCGGTGCCCCAGCCGAGCGGGCACGGGACCATGACGTGGATGTAGCGCGCGCCGCGCATCGACATGGCCCGGTGGACCTTGGCCTCGAGGTCGCGCAGGTCGGCGACCGATGCCGTTGCGACGTAAGGGATCTCGTGGGCCATGGCGATCCGGGGGAGGTCCTTGCCCTGCCCGAAGGTGTTGCCTGGGTCCTCGCCGACGGCCTGCGTCGTGGCGGTCCGCGCGGCCGGGGGAGTGGCCCCGGAGCGCTGGATGCCGGTGTTCATGTAGGCCTCGTTGTCGTAACAGATGTAGAGCACGTCGTCGTTGCGCTCGAACATCCCTGACAGACAGCCGAACCCGATGTCGACAGTGCCGCCGTCGCCGCCCTGGGCGACCACCCGCACGTCGCTGCGTCCCATGGCCTTGTATGCCGCCGCGACGCCGGATGCGACGGCCGGAGCGTTGCCGAACAGCGAGTGCAGCCAGGCCACGCGCCACGAGGTCTCGGGGTAGGGCGTGGAGAACACCTCAAGGCAGCCGGTGGCGTTGACGGCGACGATCTTGCCGTCCGCCGCGTGCATCGCCGCGTCGAGGGCGTAGCGGGCGCCGAGCGCCTCGCCGCATCCTTGGCAGGCCCGGTGGCCGGAGGTGAGGGAGTTGGTGCGGTTGGGGTCGGACTGGACCGAGCGGACCTCCAACGGCAGCAGTCGGTTTCCGACGGCGAAGGAGCCCACCTGGTAGAACTTCACCGGCTTGCTCGCCGGCTGCTCATGCAGCACTTCGGGAACAATCCCGTGGTGGAAACCCGCCGGGTCGGTCGTGGTGTCGTTGGTCGTCATGTCAGCGTCCTCCTGGTCAGACCGTCACGGGGCGGGAGCCACCCAGGTCGCGGAGCATGTTCTCGGCGGCCGGTCCCGAGCGGCGCTCCGCCCGGTTGCGGGCGATTTCGCGCTCGACGAGGTCGGTGTCCAGGTCGAGGAAGGTCAGCGGCTCCAACGAGTCGGTGGTCGCTTGGTCGAGCATGTCGTTCAGCGAGGTCTTGAGGATCGGTCGACCGCCGAGGCCGGCGACGACCGTGTAGTTCTTGATCGGGTGTGAGGACATCGCCATCCGCACGTGCGAGGAGACGATGCCGCCGATGCCCACCGAGAAGGCCTTCTCGAGGCAGACGAAGCGCTTGGCGTTGCCGATCGCGGCCTCGACGGCCTTGAGCGGGAACGGCCGGAACGAGGTGATCCCGAGGACGCCGATCTTCTCGCCTCGGGC
This sequence comes from Candidatus Phosphoribacter hodrii, assembly GCA_016707175.1. Lineage (GTDB taxonomy): Bacteria > Actinomycetota > Actinomycetes > Actinomycetales > Dermatophilaceae > Phosphoribacter > Phosphoribacter hodrii. Next base: position 833,840 of record JADJIB010000002.1, on the reverse strand, counting down.
CCGTCGCTCGTCGACGACGTCCTTGATCGTGCCCAGCACCGACCCGAGCGCGATGACGACGGTCTCGGCGTCCTCGATCTCGTAGGTGTGCAGCAGCCCGCCGGAGTCGCGGCCGAAGACCGCCTGGAACTCGGCAGCCACCGCGGGGATGAGGTCAAGGGCCTGCATCTGGCGCTCGTGGGCGAGGTAGCGGACCTCGGTGAACGCCTCGGGGCCGACCATCGCACCGATCGACACGGGGTTGGCCGGGTCGAGCACCTGGCGCGGCTCGAACGGCGGCAGGAACCGCGCGACGTCGGCGGCCTCGGGCACGTCGACCTCTTCGACCGCGTGGGTGAGGATGAAGCCGTCCATGCAGACCATGACGGGCAGGGACAGCTCTTCGGCGATCCGGAAGGCCTGCACGTGCAGGTCGACCGCCTCCTGGTTGGTCTCGGCATACAGCTGGATCCAGCCGGAGTCGCGCTGACTCATCGAGTCGGTGTGGTCGTTCCAGATGTTGATCGGCGCGCCGATGGCCCGGTTGGCGACCGTCATGACGATCGGCAACCCGAGCCCGCTGGCGTTGTAGACGGCCTCCACCATGTAGAGCAGGCCCTGGCTGGCGGTGGCCGTGTAGGACCGCGCACCGGCTGCCGAAGCCCCGATGGCCCCCGACATCGCAGCGAACTCGCTTTCGACGTTGAGGTATTCGCAGCCGGGCAACTCGCCACGCTTGACGATGGCCGAGAGGCCTTCGACGATGTGCGTTTGGGGCGAGATGGGGTAGGCACAGATGACCTGCGGCCGACACGCGGCGACCGCCTGGGCAACCGCGAGCGAGCCCTCGATCTGGGTGCGCAACGGACGTCTCCTAGGTGTGGGACGGAACGAGGGACTGAACGAGCTCGTATGCCGCGGTCGCGGCTGCCACGTTCTTGGCACCGAGGGCGCCGGGGAAGTGATCCTGCATCGCCTCAAGGAGCGCGGGCAGGTGGACCAGGCCGGTGAACGCGGCCAGGCCTCCGAGCATCACGAGGTTGGGCACCGGTCGCCCGATGTGCTCGCGTGCGATGTCGGTCGCCGGAATGGTGAGGAGGCGGCCGACGCCGAGTCGGGCCGCCAGCTCATCCAGGCCGAGTTCGCTCGGCGTGAGGGGCGAGTTGATAAGTGCGTAGCCGTCCGCCTTGGGAGGCCGGCGAAGACGTCGACCTGGTGCAGCAGGGTCGAGTCCTGCACCACGAGGGCGTCGGGAGTCACGACGGGCTCCCGGACGCGGATCTCCTGGTCGGCGACGCGACAGAACGCGACGACAGGGGCTCCAGTGCGCTCGGAACCGAAACTGGGGAAGGCCTGGGCATGGCGACCTTCATCGAATGCGGCAACGGACAGCAACTCGGCGGCAGTGACCACGCCCTGTCCGCCTCGGCCGTGGATGCGGACCTCGAACATGCGTTGAACGTATGCCGCGGATCACGATGAGGCCTAGGGACCAATGGTCCTCACTTCGCCCGCCATGCACAGCCGCAGGTGAACATCGGATGGACACCTGCCGCGGGGCGGCATACCGCATGGGGAAGGTGACCAAAGCCGGGCCAGAGGTCCCAGGATCGAGTCCGTTTTGCGTGCCACATTGACGGGCAACGAGGGTATGCCGCGTCCCGCAATCCGCGGCTCCCGTTGACTGCCGCCGTCGGAAGGTGTCGCCACGATGAGCAAGAAGATCGACGTCACGGAGCTCGCCCTGCGCGATGCCCACCAGAGCCTGTTCGCCACCCGGATGGCGTTGGAAGACATGGTCCCGATCTGCGAGGACATCGACCAAGCCGGGTATTGGAGCGTCGAGTGCTGGGGCGGTGCGACGTTCGACGCCTGTATCCGCTTCCTCAACGAAGACCCGTGGGAGCGGCTGCGCACCTTCCGTAGCCTGCTGCCCAACTCCAAGCTGCAGATGCTCCTGCGCGGGCAGAATCTCCTCGGCTACCGCCACTACGAGGACGACGTCGTCGATCGGTTCGTCGGCAAGGCCGTCGAGAACGGCATGGACGTCTTCCGGACCTTCGACGCCCTCAACGACGTGCGTAACGTCAAGCGCGCCATCGCCGCGGTCAAGCGCGAAGGGGCGCACGCCCAGGGCACCCTCTGCTACACCGTGAGCGAGTTGCACACGGTCGAGGGCTACGTCCAAATGGCCCGTGACCTCATGGACCTCGGGTGCGACTCACTGTGCCTCAAGGACATGGCGGCGCTGCTGCAGCCGCAACCGGCATACGACATTGTGAAGGCGATCAAGGACGACCTGGGGCAGGACGTCCGCATCCACATCCACTGCCACGCGACGACCGGCGTCACCCTCGTGTCGTTGATGAAGGGCATCGAGGCCGGCGCCGACTGCGTCGATGCCGCGATCTCCTCGATGAGCCTCGGCCCGGGTCACAACCCCACCGAGAGCCTCGTCGAGATGCTGCCCGGCACCGGTTTCCACACTGAGCTCGACGAGGGTCGACTCATCAAGATCAAGGACTACTTCGCCGGGATCCGGCCGAAGTACGCCGAGTTCGCGTCGAACATCGTCGGTGTCGAGACCGAGATCTTCAAGAGCCAGATCCCCGGCGGGATGATCTCCAACATGGAGAGCCAGCTCAAGGCTCAAGGGGCGGCCCACCGGATCAAGGAGGTGCTTGAGGAGGTTCCGCGGGTGCGCGCCGACGCCGGCTACCCGCCCCTGGTCACCCCGTCGAGCCAGATCGTCGGCACCCAGGCGGTCTTCAACGTCATGATGGGCCGCTACAAGGTCCTCACCGGTGAGTTCGCAGACGTCATGCTCGGCTACTACGGCAGCACGCTCGGCACGCCGAACCCCGAGGTCGTCGAGATCGCTCGGGCGCAGGCCAAGAAGGACCCAATCTCCTGCCGGCCGGCCGACCTGCTTCCGGCCGAGTGGGAGAAGGACCGCGAGGAGGCCGGCGCGCTGCGCGGTTTCAACGGCTCCGACGAGGACGTGCTCACCTACGCGATGTTCCCGAAGGTCGCTCCGACCTTCTTCGGCACCCGTGACGAGGGCCCCAAGAACGTCGGCAAGGACCCCGACACGCTCGCCGCCGAGAAGGCGGCCACCGAGGCCGGCGCCCAGCCCGGCCAGCCGGTTCGTACCCCATCCGCTACAAGGTCATCGTCAACGGCGCCCCCCACAGCGTCCAAGTCCAGCCGTCCTGAAAGGTCAGCCGTGGCAGCGCAGAGCATGCAGGAGAAGATCGACCAACTGCACCAGCGTCGGGCATCGCTCGCCGCCGCCGGAGGCGAGCAGCGGGTCGCCAAGCAGCACGAGCAGGGCAAGCTCACCGCCCGTGAGCGGATCGAGGAGCTCCTGGACGAGCACTCGTTCCAGGAGTCGGCGGTGTATGCCGTGCACCGCGCCAACCGCTTCGGCATGTCCGAGAAGGACGTTCCGAGCGATGGCGTCGTCGTCGGTCAGGGCACGGTGCTCGGGCGGCTCGTCCATGTGGCCAGCCAGGACTTCACCATCCTCGGCGGAACCATCGGTGAGTTGCACGCCGACAAGATCGCGCAGGCCGCCAACATGGCGTTGCGCACCGGGTCGCCGTTCGTGTGCATCAACGACTCGGGTGGTGCGCGGGTCCAGGAGGGCGTCGACGCTCTCAACGGCTGTGGCCACATCTTCTACGCCAACGTGCTGCTCTCGGGTGTGGTCCCGCAGATCTCGATCCTGGCCGGCCCCTGCGCCGGGGCCGCGGCATACTCGCCGGCCTTGACGGACTTCATCATCCAGACCAAGCAAGCGCAGATGTACATCACCGGCCCTGACGTCATCAAGCAGGTCACCGGCGAGGAGGTCAGCCACGAGGACCTCGGTGGCGCCGCGGTCCACGCCGGCCGCTCCGGGGTCGTCCACTTCGTCGCGGAGGACGACGCCCAGGCGGCGTTGATCGCCAAGAAGCTCTTGAGCTTCCTCCCGCAGAACAACACCGAGGACCCGCCCGAGATCGAGCACGACGGCAACGCCGACGACGACCCGTTCCTCGACTCCGTCATCCCTGATGACTACCGCAAGCCCTACGACGTCCGCGACGTCATCGCCCACGTCGTCGACGACGGGGACTTCCTCGAGGTCCACGCCAGCTGGGCCGCCAACGCCGTCGTCGGCTTCGGCCGGATCGTTGGGCGCACGGTCGGCGTCATCGCCAACCAGCCCAACCAGCTCTCCGGTGTCCTGGACATCAACGCGTCCGACAAGATCGCTCGCTTCGTGCGGTTCTGCAACGCCTTCAATATCCCGTTGCTCACCTTCGTCGACACCCCCGGCTTCATGCCTGGCGTCGACCAGGAATACAACGGGATCATCCGGCACGGCGCCAAGGTGTTGTTCGCCTATTCGGCGGCCACCGTTCCGAAGGTGACGGTCGTCCTGCGCAAGGCCTTCGGTGGTGCCTATATCGCCATGTGCGCGCGAGCGCTGGGCGCTGACAAGGTGTTCGCCTGGCCGTCGGCCGAGATCGCCGTCATGGGCGCCGAGGGTGCCGCCGGTATCGTCTTCCGCAAGGAGATCAGCCAGGCTGACGACCCGGCCGGCAAGCGCCAGGAACTCATCGACGAATACCGCGGCACCTTCGCCAACCCGTATGTGGCGAGCGAGCACGGTCTGGTCGATGACGTCATCGTTCCGGCCGAGACCCGCCGGTTCGTGGCCCAGGCGTTGGAGTCCTTGACGACCAAGCGCGACATGCGCCCGCCCAAGAAGCACGGCCTCATGCCGATGTGACCTGGCGACCGACGACGACGAACAGAAGACCACGAGAGGTTCTTATGACAAGCACCCCGATGGATGTCGCTCGCTTGGCCGACCTGGTCGAGGAGATGCAGCGACGGATCACCAAGCTGGAGAAGCAGCTGGCCGAGGCGCAGGGGCCCCAAGGGCCGGTGCCGATCGACACGATCCTCGCCATCTCGGCCGCGGTCGCGGCCTACCTGGGTAAGAAGGCGACCGTTCGCCAGATCCACTACAGCCACACCAACTCTTGGGCACGGATGGGCCGCTCCAACATCCACGCCTCGCACACCTTCACCCACACCCGGTCCCACTGACCCGCGACTGACAAGGAACGCCCATGCGACTCAAGGTGACCGTTGACGGGGTCGAATACGACGTGCTCGTCGACGTCGAGGCCGAGCCGAAGCCCGCCCTGGGCGGCTTCGTCTTCTCCTCCACCGGAACGGCGACGATGCCGCGCTCCGGGCCGGCGGCATCCGCCGGTGAGGCGGCCGGGGGTGGTGGCGGCGAGAACGCGCTGCGGGCGCCGATCGCCGGCACCGTGCTACAGGTCAACGTCCAGCCGGGCGCCGAGGTCAAGGAGGGCGACACCCTCATCATCCTCGAGGCCATGAAGATGGAGACGGAGATCACCGCGCCCGTGGCGGGCACAGTCAAGTCGGTCCCGGTCCAGGTCGGCTCGCCCGTTCAGGGCGGGGACATCCTCGTCGACTTCGAGTAGCCCACCAGCCCACTCACCCACCCGCGCGGCCGGTCCGCGCCGACAGTATGCCGCCCGCTCACCTGCGGGCGGTATACCTGTGTTTACGGGTCACCGCGGAGGGCGCAGCCAAATCTGAGGTTGCTTGGCAGTTTGGGTCATTTGCCCACGCGAGTGCCCCCTCGTCCTGTTTAGTGTGTCCAGCACATGACCGCGCGCTAGGGCTGCGCGCAGGTTCGAATGCTTCGGGGTAGGGGATTCAAGAATGCGCGCTCGACTTGTTGTGGGCTGGCTCGTGTTGCTGTTGGTCTGGACGGCTCCGGCCGCGTCGGCCCTGGGGCAGATTCCGCTGGAGGACAAAGGTCGCTCCGACGGGAAGATCGAGGTCCCGGCCGACCTGAAGGCCAAGAGGGCGCAGAACAAGGCGGGTGAGACCACCACCGCCATGCGCTTGGCAGCCGCCAAGGCCCAGGCCGCCAAGGGCAAGACGACCCCGGTGCTGACCACGGCCGGGATCGCCTCCGAGTTGGCCAAGGAGCCGGAGAAGGCCGACGCGAAGGCCGAGATGGAGGTCGGCAAGGCCGAGTTCGATCGCAAGGTGAAAGGCCTGGCCGCCAAGGGCGCCGGAGGCGCGAAACGGGCCATCGCCGACTACCTCACGCTCCCCTCGGTGGACGCGGCGGGTTGCACTCAGATCGTCTGTGAGCAGCCGGACTTCTACGCCACGCCCAACTACGCCAACAGCCCGCTGCGGATGGCCGACGCGATCGTGACGATCGGCGCCCCTGACGTGGCCGGTGGAACCCAGGCGACCGCCGTGGCTGAGGTGAATCTGCAGACCGGGATGATCACCGGCTTTACCGTCACCGAGCCCGGCACCGGCTACACCGCCGCTCCGACCGTGACGATCGCGAGCGTCGGATCGGGCACCATCGCCGGCACCGGCGCAGGCGCCGCCGCCGTCACGACAATCACTGCCGTGACCGACCCTGGCACGGGGGTCGTGACTCCAGGTGGGGTGTCGGCGGTCACGCTGGCCCCGGACAACTCCGGCGGCACCGGCTATGTCACCAAGGGCCTGCGCAAGTTCGTTGACGGGTTGCCAGGGCTCGGGTCGGGTGGTGCCAACAACCTCGGGCAGTACATCCCGGTCGGCGTGCCCGACACCACGAGCTTCCCGGGCAGCGACTACTACGAGATCGCTCTGGTGCAATACACCGAACAACTGCACAGCGACCTGCCGGCCACCTTGCTGCGCGGCTACGTGCAACTGTCGACGGCGGTGGTCCCTGGTGGCCACCTGCCGCTGACCACGCCAGGAGGCGGGCCGATCACCCTCCCCGGTGGGGCCCAGGCGTTCGCCGTCGACAAGCCTAGCTACCTCGGCCCGTTTATCCAGGCGACCAAGGACAAGCCGGTCCGCATCCTCTTCCGCAACCTCCTGCCCACTGGTGAGGCAGGCAACCTCTTCCTTCCCGTCGACACGACGGTCATGGGCGCCGGCCCCGGTCCGAACATGGACATGGCCATGCCGCACAACGACCAGATGCCGATGTGTGCGGACAGCCCGAAGCCGAGCACGTGCTTCTCCGAGAACCGCGCCACCTTGCACCTGCACGGCGGGATCACCCCGTGGATTTCCGACGGCACGCCGCACCAATGGATTACTCCTGCAGGGGAATCGACCGACTACCCCAAGGGCGTCTCGGTGTCCAACGTGCCGGACATGCCTGACCCGGGCCCCGGTGCCCAGACGTTCTTCTACACCAACCAGCAGAGCGCGCGGCTGATGTTCTACCACGACCACGCGTGGGGCATCACCCGGCTCAACGTGTATGCCGGTGAGGCTGCCGGCTATTCGATCACCGACCCGGTGGAGCAGGCGCTCATCACCGACGGGCTGCTCCCCGGAGCCGCCGACACCCTGCCGCTCATCGTCCAGGACAAGACTTTCGTCCCCGACACCGCCCAGCTCGCGGTGACCGACCCGCAGTGGAGCACGACGTCGTGGGGTGGCTACGGTCAACTCTGGACGCCGCACGTGTACATGCCCAACCAGAGCCAAGACTCGACGGGGGCCAACCCCTTCGGACGTTGGGCCTATGGCTGGTGGTTCCACCCCCAGACCAGTGATGTCAGGGTCCCCCCGATCGCCAACGCGCACTTCGACCCCAACTGCGACCCTGACCTCACCTACTGCCAGCCGAGCCTCGCGCCCGGCGTGCCCTGGGTCTCGATGGGGATGGAAGCGTTCAACGACACCGCGATGGTCAACGGCACGGCATACCCGACGGTGACCGTCGACCCTAAGTCCTACCGCGTGCGCCTGCTCAACGCGAGCAACGACCGGTTCTTCAACTTCAGCCTCTACCAGGCCGACACGAGCGCAGGGGCGCTGCCGGGGCAGGGCTACACCGAGGTCGCTCTCAACCAGGCCGAAGTGGCCGCGGCCAAGGACGACCCCACGGTGTTCCCCACCCCTGACCTGTCGAAGTCGCCCGCCGGCCCGTCGTGGACCATGCTCGCGAGCGAGGGTGGCTGGCTGCCGGCCCCGGCGGTCATCCCGGCCCAGCCGACCACGTGGGTCACCGACCCGGCTCGCTTCGACGCGGGCAACGTGGACAAGCACTCGCTGCTGCTGGCCCCGGCCGAGCGGGCCGACACGATCGTCGACTTCTCGGCCTACGCGGGCAAGACCCTCATCCTCTACAACGACGCACCTGCGGCGTTCCCGGCCCGCGACTCGCGGCAGGACTACTACACCGACAACGCCGACCTCACGTCGGTCGGTGGCGCCCCGACGACGCCGCGGGGCTACGGGCCCAACACCCGAACGATCATGCAGATCAAGGTCGCGGCCAAGCCCCCGACCCCCTATGGCGCCGCCCGCACCGCAGCGCTCAACGCGGCGTTCGCGCACCAGGCCGACGGCTCGGGTGTCTTCGAGTCCGGCCAGCACCCGATCGTCGTCGGACAGAAGGCCTACAACGCCGCCTACGGCACGACCTTCGACACCGGTCCGCTGGGGACCTCACCCAACGAGCGGCTCGACGGGCTCGTGCGGATGACCGACACCCAGTTTGACTTCCAGACCCTTGCCAAGGACGCCGCGGCGCGCGACGGTCAGGTCCGCTTGCGGTCCTTCCCGTTGCAGCCCAAGGCGATTCACGACGAGATGAGTGCGTCCTACGACGTCGAGTACGGCCGGATGAGCGGCAACCTCGGCCTTGAAGGGCCGAACAAGACCGCCGTCGGTCAACAACTCATGCTCTATCCCTACGTCAATCCACCCGACTACTACGGCACACCCGCCGCCGAGGCGAAGTACCCGTTCAACGGGATGACCCAGTACACGCCGCTCGCCACCCTCGACGACGGCACCCAGATCTGGAAGATCACCCACAACGGGGTGGACACCCACCCGATCCACTTCCACCTCTTCGACATCCAACTGGTCAACCGGGTGGGCTGGGACAACATCATCCGAAAACCCGAGCCGAGCGAGCTCGGCTGGAAGGACACGGTGCGGGTGAGCCCGCTGGAGGACACGATCGTCGCCCTTCGCCCGGTCCTGCCCAAGATTCCCTGGGGCGTCCCAGACAGCAAGCGTCCTCTCGACCCGTCGATGCCGCTGCACACGACGGCGCAGTTCAACCAGGTCGGCGCCGACGGCAACCAGGTGACGACTCCGATCACGAACGAAGAGTTCAACTTCCGCTGGGAGTACGTCTGGCACTGCCACATCCTCAGCCACGAGGAAATGGACATGATGCGGCCGTATGCCGTGAAGGCCCCCAACCTCGTCCCCGACGCACCGACCTCGCCAGCCTGGTGGGTCGATGCTGGCGGCATCCAGGTCAGATGGGTGGATCCCACCCCGGTATCTCCCGGCGTCAACGATCCCGGCTCCGGCTGGGGGGTGTGGTCGGCCGAGTATCAGTTCCGACTCCAATACTCCCTGGCCGCCGATCAGAGCACGTGGACCGATGCGGGGACCGCGTTGGCGAACGCCGCGTCGGCCACCCTGCCGACCGGAACGATCACGGCCGCGAGCCAGGGCGACTACGTCTTCCGGATCGTGGCCAGGAACGCCGAAGGTGATTCACCCTCGGTGGCCGCCGCGCCGGCGCTCCCGCCGTCGATCCCCGCCGGCTTGGTCGCCTCCGCACTGCCTGTCGCCCCGGCCGATGCCACGGCAAGCGTGCAACTGACCTGGAGCCCGTCGGCTCCCGACCCGGCAACGGGGTATGCCGTCCAGCGCGCCACCGACGCCGCCTTCACCCTCGGCGTGACCGACGTCGGCACGAGCATCGATCCCACCGTGACCCTCACGGACTCAGGTCTGCCCTTCGGCACGACGGTTTACTACCGCGTTCGCGGCACGTCAATCGGCGCCTCCGTGTCCGGTTGGAGCGAGCCCGTAGGGGTGACGACCGGCCTGTCGGCTCCGACCGGAGTGCTGGCCTCCTCCAGCAGCCCGCCGATCCCGCCGAGCGGGGTCAGCATCGGCTGGACGGCCGTGACCGGCGCGTCCGGGTATGAGGTCGCGCGAGTCACCGGTGCCGCCTTCGACGCGGCCGATCCGTCCTTGACCACGGTCGCGACCCTGGCCGGCGGGTCGACCGTCACGGCCAGCGACGCGAGCGCGGTCGCCGCGACGACCTACTCGTATGCCGTCCGGGCAACTGCAGGGACCTCGCCTCTGACGGCGGCTTCCGCCTGGTCCCCGGCGACCTACGTCACCTGGCCGCAGGCCCCCACGGGTCTGGCCCTGTCGACCGCGGCGCCGGAACCTGGATCGACCACGGCGGCGGTCACCGCGACGTGGACGATCCCGGTCGACGGTGCGTCGACCTTCGAGCTCCAACGCACCCTCGACGCAACCGGCGCGAGCGGCTGGACCACCGTGGTCTCGAGCCCCGACGCGGCCGCCTCCTCGCTGACCGACCCCGGGGCACCCCTGGGCGTCACGGCGACCTATCGCGTCCTGGCCGTCAACGCGGCCGGGGCGGCCGCATCCGGCCCGGCGTCGATCCTCACCGGTTTCGTCGCTCCGACGGGCGTCACCGCCACCGCGTCAGCCGGACCCCCGGCGAGTGTGACGGTCACCTGGATCGACACGCCTGGTGGTCCGTTCACCTACGAGGTTGGCCGTTCGGTCGGGCCGGTCTTCGACCCCGACACCGCGATCGTCGCGCCGGCTGAAGGGTCGATGACCCACCTCGACGCGAAGGCGAGTGCCAATACCATCTACTCGTACGCCGTGCGCGCCGTCCTGGGGACCCTCCGGTCTGCGTGGTCGACCGCGGCACCGACCACGACGATCCCTGACGCTCCGATCGGCCTCGCCGTGCTCGCCGGTGCCACACCCGACGCGCTGACCGTCTCGTGGTCGGCGCCGAGTGCGCCGCAGGTCAACGCCATCACCGGTTACATCGTCGAGCGTTCGTCGGACGGCGGGCTCACGTGGACCGCGCTCGCGCCGACGCCGGCCGCCACGACAACGCTCTCCGACACGGGCCTGCCCTTCGCCACCTCATTCAGCTATCGGGTGGCGGCGCTGACCGCCGTTCCGCAGCAGTCCGATTGGACGGAGACGGCCACCTCGACGACCACCGGTCTGCCCACGCCGACGAACGTCGTGGCGATGTCCTCGACGAGCCATCCCGCAGCCGTGTCGGCGACCTGGGACCCGGTCGCTGGCGCGACGGCATACGAGGTCGAGGTCCAGGTCAACGGCGAGACGTTCGCGCCGCTGGGGACCGTGACGACGACCTCCGTCTCCGTGCCTACGCCGTCGGTCGACACGACCTACGTGCTCCAGGTGCGGGCGACTGCGGTCGGTTCGCAGTCAGCCTGGTCTGCATCCAACGCGGTGACGACCATCCCGGCACCGCCGACAGCCATCACGGCGACCGCTGGTGCACCGGGTGTCATCGACCTCGGCTGGGTCCCGTCGCTCACTGGCGGCGTGACCTACACGATCGAGCGTTCGACCGACCCGGCCTTCACACCGGCGGCGACGACCGTCGTGGCCTCGGGTCTGGGCGCGAGCACCCTGTCCGACACCGGGCTGCTCTTCGTCACGACGTACTTCTACCGCGTGACAGCGGTCAACGCGCATGGCACGTCGGAAGCAGCGACGACCGCGGTCGGCGCGACGACCAACGCCGGGGCCCCGTCGTTCGTGACGGCGACCCCGTCCACGCTCGACCCGGCGACGGTGACGGTCACCTGGGCTGCCGTCCAGGGTGCCACCGGCTATGACATCGAGAGGGCTCCCGCCGGCTCGTCGACCTTCACCTCGGTCGGCACCTGGACGGCCGGGGCACTCAGCTTCACCGACGCGTCGGTCTCGGTCGACTCGGTCTACGTCTACCAGGTGCGCTCAAGTGCGGGCGCCCTCGTGTCGACGTGGACGATGAGCGGCCAGGTCGCGACGATCCCGGCCGCACCGACCAACCTGCACACCCTCAACGTCCCCGGCTCGACGGCAACCACACTCGTGTGGACTGCCCCGTCGAGCCAGACCGTCCCAGTGACGGGTTACCTCGTCCAGCGGGCGACCGACGCGGCCTTCACGTCGCCGGTCGACCTGGGCACGGTGTCGGGGACCAACTATGCCGACACCCCGCCAAGCGGCGCGACGACCTACTACTACCGGGTCGCCACGCTCAATGTCACGGGTCGGTCGGCGTTCTCCGCGGGCCTGGAGGCTACGTCCGCGCTGCTCGCTCCGACGAGCGTCACTGCAACGGCGAGCACCAGCGCGCCGGCGTCGGTGACGGTGGTGTGGGCTCCCGTGGCGGGGGCGACCGGCTATGAGATCGTGCGCTCGGACGGCACGGTCTTCACCTCCGGCGCGCTGACCTGGACGACCAGCGCGGCCGGCTCGGCCACGACGGTCACCGACCCGACCGCCGCAGCCAACACGGCATACACGTATGCCGTTCGAGGCACCGCCAGCGTCTCGGGCGTCGCGTTGGTCTCGTCCTACACGGCCGCGGCTGCGGTCGTGACGATCCCCTCCGCTCCGGCACTCCTGCCGGTCGGGCAGGGTTCCCAGGACTCCCTCGTCGTCTCGTGGACAGCACCGGCGGGGCAACTGAGTCCGATCACCGGCTACGTCCTCGAACGTTCGCTCACGGGCACCGACGGGTGGACCACCCTCCCGACGACCGGCCTGCTGACGAGCCTCACCGACACCGGGCTGGCCTTCCTCACGACCTATCACTACCGGGTGGCCACGGTCACCGCAGTCGGGCAGTCGGCCTGGTCGGCCATCCAGAGTGCGACGACCGGGCTCGCCGCGCCGGCCACAGCGACCGCCGCGGCCAGCACGACGGCCGCCGAGGTCACCGTGACCTGGACCGCGGTCCCGACGGTCACGGCATACGAGGTGGCCCGCTCGGACGGCGCATCCTTCGTGCCGCCGGGTAGTTCGCTGACCGCGACCTCGGCGGGTTTGACGTTCGTCGATCCGACGGTCGTCCACGGCAGCACCTACACGTATGCCGTGCGTGCTCTCATGGGCGCGACGCCTTCGGGCTGGTCGACCACCAACTCGGTGACGGCCATCCCGGCTGCTCCGAGCGGGCTGGCGGTCACGACGACCGCGACCTCGCTCGACGCGACGGCGAACCTTGTCTGGAGTGCCGACGTGGCAGCGTCCAGCTATGTCGTCCAGCGGGCGTCGGATGCTGCCTTCACCACGCCGGTGGCCGTCACGGCCATCGATCAGGCGACGGCGAGCGACACCGGTTTGGCCTTCGTGACGACCTACTACTACCGGGTGGCCGGGGTCAACGCGACCGGTCAGTCGGCCTGGTCGCCACCGGTGTCGGCCACGACGCCGCTGGGGCAACCCTCGGCGTTCACGGCCACCGACACGACCTCGTCACCGGTGAGTGTCAGCCTGGGCTGGTTGGGGAACGCGTCGACCTCCTCCTACGAAGTGCGCCGCAGTACGGGTGCCTCCTTCGACGAGGCCAGTTCGACCGTGATCTACGCCGGGTTGGACACGGCGACGACCGACAGTGGCGCTGCAGCAGGCGCGGTCTACACGTATGCCGTGCGAGGGCTCAGCGCGGGCGGCGCCGTGCAGTCGGCCTGGACGACTGTCGGGGCCACCACCCTGCCCGATGCCCCGACCGGCGTGACGGCGATCGCCGGCTCCGGCTCGGTGTCGGTCTCCTGGATCGCGTCCCAGGCGTCGTCGGTCACTTACACCGTCGAACGCTCCACCGCGGTGGACTTCTCGGCCAACGTGGTCGAGGTCGGGACGGGGGTCAGCGGGACGTCGGTCATCGATCTCGTGAGCGACATCGCGACCCACTACTACCGGGTCAAGGCCAGCAACGGGGAGGGTGTCTCAGCGTGGTCGGTGACGGCGGCGGCGAGCACAGCCCTCACCCCGCCGGCGAGTCTCTCGACCTCGGTCTCGACGGCCTGGCCGCTCGTCGTCACGTTGACCTGGCCAGCGGTTCCGGGCGCCACGGGCTACGAAGTCCAACGCTCGACCTCGACAGGTTTCACCACGACCACGACGGTCCCGACGGTTGGGTCAAGCACGTCAACGACCGACACGACCGCAGCACCGAGTGCCACCTACTACTACCGGGTGCGCGCCACGGCCACTGCGGGCACGTCGGTGTCGGGATGGACGACGGCACCGACGGTCACGGTCACACCGAGCACGGCCATCGTCCGGGTGACCGGCTTGGTGTTGCGGATGGCGCCGGTGGGCGCCAGCCCGACGGTCAACGCGACCTGGACGTCCCAGGCGTGGGCAGGCACCTACACGGTCCAGTTCGCAACGAACAGCGCGTTCACGCTCGGCTTGGTCACCCAATCGGTGACGAGCGCGGCGACGTCCTATGCGGGGCTGACCGTGGGCGTGCGTTACTACGTCCGGGTCCGCGCCGAGCAGCCAGGGGTGCTCACCACCTGGTCGTCGTCCGGCTCGATCGTCGTCAGCCCGCCGCCGCGACCGGCCACCTTGGTGGCCACCCTCGCCGCCGCAGTTCCCGGCTCCGCCGACGTCACCCTGACGTGGACACCGGGAACGACGGCACCGATCGGCGGCTACATCCTGCAGCGAGCGACCGACTCGTTGTTCGTCACTGCCACGACGATCGCTACGCCCAGCCCAGGCGCGACGACCTACCTGGATGCAGGGCTGGCTCGTAACGTCCGCTACTACTGGCGGATCGTCGCAGTCAACAGTGCCGGGCAGTCGACGACGTGGCGGACGGTCAACTACCGCACGCCGGCGTAGTCGCCACCCCATGAGGTATGCCGCCCGCTCACCCAGCGGGCGGCATACCTGTGCTCGGGTAGACTGCCCAGACGTGCCGGCGTGGGTGGAGGACCCGCGTGCGGATTGCCGCCAGAGGTGCCTGTCCTGCGGGACGGGACCACACGGCATACCGCAGCCCTGAAGGGCGACGCCGGGTCTGCCCACCTCACATCCCAGGGAGCCCTGCCATGTCCTTCACCGATTTCAAGGTCGCCGACCTCAGCCTTGCGGCGGCCGGCCGCCACCAACTGCGCCTCGCCGAGCACGAGATGCCCGGCCTGATGGCGCTGCGCGCGCAGTATCGCGAGACCCGGCCGCTGGCCGGAGCCCGGATCGCCGGATCGCTGCACATGACCGTGCAGACGGCCGTCCTCATCGAGACCCTTGTCGCGCTCGGCGCGCAGGTTCGCTGGGCGTCGTGCAACATCTTCTCGACCCAGGATGAGGCCGCCGCGGCCGTCGTCGTCGGTCCGACCGGCACCCCTGAGGACCCTCAGGGCGTGCCCGTCTTCGCCTGGAAGGGCGAGACGTTGGAGGACTACTGGTGGTGCACCGACCAGATCCTCACGTGGCCCGCCGACGCCTCCGGCTCGACCGGGCCGAACATGATCCTCGACGATGGCGGCGACGCGACGATGCTCGTCCACAAGGGCCGCGAGTGGGAGAAGGCCGGTCAGGTGCCCCCGACGACCGAGGCCGACTCGGAGGAGTTCGCGGTCTTCAAGACTCTCGTGCGTCAGACGATCGCGGCCGACGCGGGCAAGTGGACCCGCACCGCGGCCGGCATCAAGGGCGTCACCGAGGAGACGACGACCGGTGTGCACCGGCTCTACCAGCTCGCCGAGGCCGGCGAGTTGCTCTTCCCTGCGATCAACGTCAATGACTCGGTGACCAAGAGCAAGTTCGACAACAAGTACGGCTGCCGCCATTCGCTCGTCGACGGCCTCAACCGGGCCACCGACATCCTTATCGGCGGCAAGGTCGCAGTCGTCTGTGGTTTCGGTGATGTCGGCAAGGGCTGCGCCCAGTCGCTGGCCGGACAGGGCGCGCGGGTCATCGTCACCGAGGTCGACCCGATCTGTGCGCTGCAGGCGGCCATGGAGGGCTACCAGGTGGCTCGGCTCGAGGACGTCATCGGCACCGCCGACATCGTCATCACGGCCACGGGCTGCTTCGACGTCGTCACCGCCGCTCACATGGCGGCGATGAAGGACAAGGCGATCGTTGCCAACATCGGTCACTTCGACAACGAGATCGACATGGCCGGGCTGGCCCGCACGCCTGGCATCGTCAAGACCGAGATCAAGGGCCAGGTCCACGAGTGGACGTTCCCCGCGTCGGCCGACCGTCCCGAGCACTCGGTCATCGTGCTGTCCGAGGGGCGGCTGATGAACCTCGGCAACGCCACCGGCCACCCGAGCTTCGTCATGAGCAACTCGTTCAGCAACCAGACGATCGCCCAGATCGAGCTCTTCACCAAGACCGACGACTACGAGTTGCAGGTCTACACGCTGCCTAAGGTGCTCGACGAACTCGTCGCCCGGCTGCACCTGGACGCCCTCGGGGTGGCCCTCACCGAGCTGACCAAGGAGCAGGCGGAGTATCTCGGGGTGGACGTGGCCGGCCCGTTCAAGCCGGACCACTACCGCTACTGAGCCCCGCGCCTCGCTCTCAGCGCGCTTTGCGCCCGTGGTCGAGGCCCAAGCCAACGCAGAGGTATGCCGCTCGCTGCGGTGAGCGGGCGGCATACCTCTGCGATCCGCTCGGCCGATCCAGGGCGGGCCGGCGCGTGGGCTAGTCCTCGGCGCGGCGGCATACGTGCCCAGTCCGGCGACCGTCACGCGGACGGGCATGGGGTATGCCGGGTGGACGGCCCACGTCGAGCAGTCTCGACACGGCATACATCGTCAAGGGGAAGCGAAGGGTGGCGAGATTCGCACGCTTTCGCGCTGTCGTGGGAGGGGACTGCGCGGGCGAGTGCACGGACCTCCTCGAACCAACTCGGGCGACATTGCATCCTCAGTCGGGGCTCATCGCCATGGCGACCGAATGCGGAGGTGGTGGATGTGTGATGATTCTGGACAGTCGGGGGAACTTGTGGAAGGGAGCTCACATGAAGGGCCGCGTGCTGATCGTCGATGACGACCTCGCCCTCTCGGAGATGCTGAGCATCGTCCTGCGCCAGGAAGGGCTGGACGTCACCCACGTGGCCGACGGCACGTCCGCCGTCGCCGCCTTCCGCGACTCACGTCCGGACCTCGTGTTGCTGGACGTCATGCTTCCCGGCATGGACGGCATGGAGGTATGCCGCCGCATCCGCGCCGAGTCCGGTGTCCCGATCGTCATGCTCACGGCTCGCACCGACACCGTTGACATCGTCGTCGGGCTGGAGTCGGGGGCGGACGACTATGTCGTCAAGCCGTTCAAGCCGCAGGAGCTCGTCGCGCGCATCCGGGCTCGGCTGCGCCGGGGCGACGAGCCGGAGCCTGAGCGCCTGGACATCGGCGACCTGCAGATCGATGTCGCCGGACACTCGGTCAAGCGTGAGGGCCGACCCCTGTCGCTGACCCCGCTGGAGTTCGACCTGCTCGTCGCCCTCGCCCGCAAACCCTGGCAGGTGTTCACCCGCGAGGTGCTCCTGGAGCAGGTCTGGGGCTACCGCCACGCCGGGGACACCCGCCTGGTCAACGTCCACGTCCAACGCCTGCGCAGCAAGATCGAGCACGACCCCGAGCGTCCGCAGATCGTCGTGACGGTCCGCGGGGTCGGCTACAAGGCCGGCCCGGCCTGAGCGGATGACCGACTCAAGCGAGCGCTCCGGAGCGACCGGCCCATCGGGCGCCGCGGCCGGATCTCTCGATGGACCAGTGCTCGTCCCGGCGCGTCCACACGGCCGACGCATCGCCGGGGTATCGGCGGTCTCGCGGGTCGTCCACGCGTGGCGACGCTCGCTGCAGTTCCGCGTGGTGACGACGACGATGCTCCTCGGCATGCTCGTGTTGGGAGCCGTGGGGTCCTACCTCTACCAGCGCATCGGTGACCGGCTCGTGCAGGGCCGGGCCGACCTGGCCACGGCCGAGGCGCTGCAGCTCACTGATACCGCTCAGGCGAAGTTCTACTCGACCGACAAGACGCAGAACACCGACGCCCTCACCATTGCCGCGCAGTCGATCATTGGCGAAATCGCCGGAACCGAGCGGTCCCGATACGTCGTCCTGTCCCGCCTGTCGACGAATGTCAGCAGTTTCGTCATCAACCCGGTCGTGTCGGGCGAAGTCAATGCGTCTTACATCCCCGATGACCTGGAAACTGCCGTGGCCCAGGACGCGGCCCACCAGAAAATGCAGATCGTCTCGATCCCGTTGTCCGGCGAGACCGACCCGGTCCCGTGTCTGGTCATCGGACAGCAGGTGGATCTGCCGCTGGCGCGGGGCTACGGCATCTACTACGTCTACCCCCTGCAACGGGAACGGGCGACCCTCGAGGTCATCTCGCAGATCTTCCTCTCCGGTGGCCTCGTCCTCGTCCTGCTCATCGGTGCCGTGGCCTACGTCGTGACTCGCCTGGTCGTCACCCCCGTCCGGCAGGCGGCTCTCGTGGCCGAACGGTTAGCCGCCGGTCGCCTGACCGAGCGGATGGTCGCTCGCGGCGAGGACGACCTGGCCAGCCTGGCGACGTCCTTCAACGCGATGGCCGAGGGCCTGCAGCGGCAGATCCGCCAACTGGAGGACCTCTCACGGGTCCAGCAGCGCTTCGTCTCGGACGTCTCGCACGAGTTGCGCACGCCGCTGACGACCATCCGAATGGCCGGCGACCTCATCCACGATTCCCGGGCGCAGTTCGATCCGGTGGTCGCCCGCTCCGCCGAGTTGCTGCGCGGAGAGCTCGACCGCTTCGAGGCGTTGCTGGCCGACCTGCTCGAGGTGAGCCGCTTCGACGCCGGCGCCGCCGTGCTCGACACCGAGCCGACCGACCTGCGGCGCACCGTCGCGAAGGTGGTGGACGGTGCTCAGCAGTTGGCCGAGCGCAAGGGCAGCCGGATCACGGTCAGCGATCCCGGGGTTCCCTGCGAGGCGACCTACGATCCGCGCCGCGTCGAGCGGGTGCTGCGCAACCTCGTGGTCAACGCCATCGAACACGGCGAGGGCAAGCCGTTGGAGATCAAGGTCGGTGCCAACGACAGCGCGGTCGCCGTCGTCGTGCGCGATCACGGTGTCGGCTTGCGGCCGGGGGAGTCCGGCCTGGTCTTCAACCGCTTCTGGCGGGCCGACCCGGCTCGGGCCCGCACCACCGGCGGCACCGGCCTCGGCCTGGCCATCGCCCTCGAGGACGCCCGGCTGCACTCCGGCTGGTTGCAGGCATGGGGCGCGCCAGGCGACGGATCCTCCTTCCGGCTCACCCTGCCGCGGGATCCCGGAACGCCGATCGGGTCCTCGCCGCTGCCGCTCAAACCTGTGGCCGCCGTCACCGAGGTGTCGGGGTGAGACCGCGCCGAGGGTATGCCGTGCCGCGCGGCATACAGACGGGTGCGGCGGCTGCGCGGCAGCGACGGCGCGCGTTCTCGATGCGGGGTGTCGTCGCTGTCCTCGTGGCGCTCGCGGTCGGAGCCTGTTCGGGCCTGCCGACGAGCAGCCCCGTCCAGTCGGGCCGCAGCGTTGACGAGCAGGTGCTGCCCGAGGTCCGGATCGTCGTCCCGCCGCCGGCCGCCGGCGCCAGCCCGGAGCAGATCGTCCGTGGCTTCCTGCGGGCGGGCGCCGCCTTCCAGGAGAGCACCGACAGCGGCCAACCCGTCGCCAACGCCTATCTCGCCCCCGGCTCGGTGGGCCGTTGGCGTCCGACGAGTTCGGTCACGGTGTTCGACCGATCCAGGACAGTGGCCGTCGAGGCGCTGACCGGCGACAAGGTCCGCGCCAGCGTTGCGGTCGTTGCGACCGTCGACGACACGGGGCACTATCGCGAGGTGGCGCCTGGGACGGTCGCACAGGTCGACCTGGGCCTGGTCCGGGTGTCGGGGGAGTGGCGGGTCGAGTTGCCCGCCGATGGGTTCGGGCTCTGGCTCAACACGGACGACTTCGGGCGGGTCTTCGACCCGCATCGGGTCCACTACCCGACGGTGGGTGGGCGGCACCTAGTGCCCGACGTCAGGTGGTTCGCGGGCGGGCCCAGGTTGGGGACCGCGCTGGCGCGGGCCCAACTCGGTCCCGTTCCCGACTACCTCGCCGGGGCGGTCGAGACGGGATTCCCGGCCGACGTGACGCTGGCCGTCGATGCCGTGAGCGTCGATGCGGGAATCGCGACCGTCGTCTTGACCCCTCCGGCCAGCGCCATGGACTTGGCCCATCGGCGCGCCATCTGGGCCCAACTCGTCGCCACGTTGCTGCGCGTGCCGGGAGTCCAGGGGGTGGTCGTCGAGGTCCAGGGGGCCGGGCGTCTGGTCGTGCCCGAGGTCACGGGTCCGCTCCGGTCCGCCACTGACGTCGGCTACGGCGCCGATCCCCTTCCCCTGCCTCGGACCGCTTTGCTGCGTCTCGGCGAGCGACTGACGTCGGTCGAGATCGTCCGGCTCGACGATCTCGACGGCCTGGGCACGTCTCCTACGGCCACGGCCACCGTCGCTGTGCCTTCGGCCGGTGCCGGCGACGGGCCTGCCCGCCGGGTGCGGGGGCCGACCTCCCGACGATTCCCGCGGCATACGGCCAGTTCGCGGTCTCCGCCGATGGAGCCGACGTCGTCGCCGTCACTCCGGGCGGGACAGAAGCCGCTCGGTGGCACGACCGGGAGCGCGCGAGCGTGCCGGTGCTGACGTCGTTCGTGCGGCCGTCCTACGACGCCCATGACCGACTGTGGTTCGCCGGGAGCGACGGGGCGTGGCCCGGGTGCTGACGGTCAACGCGCGGGCGCCGGTTGATCCGGCCGTGCCCGTGGTCGCGCCGTGGCTGGATGGTCGCGCCATCGTCGCGTTGGCGGTGTCCCGCGACGGCAGCCGGGTCGGTGTCGTCAGCAGCGCTCTGGGGGGCACCGACATGCGCCTGGACATCGCCGGGGTCGTGCGGGACTCCCTGGGTCGGCCGACAGCCCTCGCCGCGCCGTATCGGCAAGCTGACCCCCTGAGCCGGATCACCGATGTCGTGTGGATCGACGACACGACTCTGGCGGCGCTCGGCGCGGTTGGTGACGGCGAGGCCCTGCGCCCGTGGATCGTGCAACTCGGTCAGGGAATCGGGCTGCGGCGCATCGGGATCGCCGACCCTGCCACCAACCTCATCCCCGTGGCGGCCGGGGCTCGTTATCTGGTGTCGACCAGTGGTCCACGAGGGATCGTCATCGTCGCCCAACCCGGTGGTGTCCTCGTGCGGGTCGGCGGGTCGTGGCGCGGGGTCGAGGGGGTCACGGAGATCGCGGTCGCCCCCTCCGGCTGAACTCACGGATGACGAACAGCGGCAGGGCGCCTGCGCCCGCGAGCAGGGACAGACCGGCGGCGAACGCGCCGATCACGGTCGCGGCGACTGCGGCTCGTCGGGATCGGTGGGGCAGCAGGACATCTTCATGGGCCAGCAGGAAGCCAGCCACCACGTCGACTCCGGCGACCAGCAGCGCCCAGGGCAGCACGAGGCTGCCGTCTCCCAGGAGACGGCATGGACGACGGCGGAATTGACGGGTTCGGTGCCCCTGCCGCCCGTCATCGCCGCTGCCCGGTACACCGGTGCCCTGCGGGCCGCGATCGTGGCCGTCAAGGACGGTGGCCGCGCCGACGCCCGCCCGCTGCTCACGCCGCTGCTCGCCCAGGCGATCCTCGTCGCCGCCGCGCACCATCAGGACCTCGCGCTGGTGCCCATGCCCTCCTCGCGAGCGTCGCGAAGGTGGTGGACGGTGCTCAGCAGTTGGCCGAGCGCAGGGGCAGCCGGATCACGGTCAGCGATCCCGGGGTTCCTGCGAGGCGACCTACGATCCGCGCCGCGTCGAGCGGGTGCTGCGCAACCTCGTGGTCAACGCCATCGAACACGGCGAGGGCAAGCCGTTGGAGATCAAGGTCGGTGCCAACGACAGCGCGGTCGCCGTCGTCGTGCGCGATCACGGTGTCGGCTTGCGGCCGGGGGAGTCCGGCCTGGTCTTCAACCGCTTCTGGCGGGCCGACCCGGCTCGGGCCCGCACCACCGGCGGCACCGGCCTCGGCCTGGCCATCGCCCTCGAGGACGCCCGCTGCACTCCGGCTGGTTGCAGGCATGGGGCGCGCCAGGCGACGGATCCTCCTTCCGGCTCACCCTGCCGCGGGATCCCGGAACGCCGATCGGGTCCTCGCCGCTGCCGCTCAAACCTGTGGCCGCCGTCACCGAGGTGTCGGGGTGAGACCGCGCCGAGGGTATGCCGTGCCGCGCGGCATACAGACGGGTGCGGCGGGCTGCGCGGCAGCGACGGCGCGCGTTCTCGATGCGGGGTGTCGTCGCTGTCCTCGTGGCGCTCGCGGTCGGAGCCTGTTCGGGCCTGCCGACGAGCAGCCCCGTCCAGTCGGGCCGCAGCGTTGACGAGCAGGTGCTGCCCGAGGTCCGGATCGTCGTCCCGCCGCCGGCCGCCGGCGCCAGCCCGGAGCAGATCGTCCGTGGCTTCCTGCGGGCGGGCGCCGCCTTCCAGGAGAGCACCGACAGCGGCCAACCCGTCGCCAACGCCTATCTCGCCCCCGGCTCGGTGGGCCGTTGGCGTCCGACGAGTTCGGTCACGGTGTTCGACCGATCCAGGACAGTGGCCGTCGAGGCGCTGACCGGCGACAAGGTCCGCGCCAGCGTTGCGGTCGTTGCGACCGTCGACGACACGGGGCACTATCGCGAGGTGGCGCCTGGGACGGTCGCACAGGTCGACCTGGGCCTGGTCCGGGTGTCGGGGGAGTGGCGGGTCGAGTTGCCCGCCGATGGGTTCGGGCTCTGGCTCAACACGGACGACTTCGGGCGGGTCTTCGACCCGCATCGGGTCCACTACCCGACGGTGGGTGGCGGCACCTAGTGCCCGACGTCAGGTGGTTCGCGGGCGGGCCCAGGTTGGGGACCGCGCTGGCGCGGGCCCAACTCGGTCCCGTTCCCGACTACCTCGCCGGGGCGGTCGAGACGGGATTCCCGGCCGACGTGACGCTGGCCGTCGATGCCGTGAGCGTCGATGCGGGAATCGCGACCGTCGTCTTGACCCCTCCGGCCAGCGCCATGGACTTGGCCCATCGGCGCGCCATCTGGGCCCAACTCGTCGCCACGTTGCTGCGCGTGCCGGGAGTCCAGGGGTGGTCGTCGAGGTCCAGGGGCCGGGCGTCTGGTCGTGCCCGAGGTCACGGGTCCGCTCCGGTCCGCCACTGACGTCGGCTACGGCGCCGATCCCCTTCCCCTGCCTCGGACCGCTTTGCTGCGTCTCGGCGAGCGACTGACGTCGGTCGAGATCGTCCGGCTCGACGATCTCGACGGCCTGGGCACGTCTCCTACGGCCACGGCCACCGTCGCTGTGCCTTCGGCCGGTGCCGGCGACGGGCCTGCCCCGCCGGGTGCGGGGGCCGACCTCCCGACGATTCCCGCGGCATACGGCCAGTTCGCGGTCTCCGCCGATGGAGCCGACGTCGTCGCCGTCACTCCGGGCGGGACAGAAGCCGCTCGGTGGCACGACCGGGAGCGCGCGAGCGTGCCGGTGCTGACGTCGTTCGTGCGGCCGTCCTACGACGCCCATGACCGACTGTGGTTCGCCGGGAGCGACGGGGGCGTGGCCCGGGTGCTGACGGTCAACGCGCGGGCGCCGGTTGATCCGGCCGTGCCCGTGGTCGCGCCGTGGCTGGATGGTCGCGCCATCGTCGCGTTGGCGGTGTCCCGCGACGGCAGCCGGGTCGGTGTCGTCAGCAGCGCTCTGGGGGGCACCGACATGCGCCTGGACATCGCCGGGGTCGTGCGGGACTCCCTGGGTCGGCCGACAGCCCTCGCCGCGCCGTATCGGCAAGCTGACCCCTGAGCCGGATCACCGATGTCGTGTGGATCGACGACACGACTCTGGCGGCGCTCGGCGCGGTTGGTGACGGCGAGGCCCTGCGCCCGTGGATCGTGCAACTCGGTCAGGGAATCGGGCTGCGGCGCATCGGGATCGCCGACCCTGCCACCAACCTCATCCCCGTGGCGGCCGGGGCTCGTTATCTGGTGTCGACCAGTGGTCCACGAGGATCGTCATCGTCGCCCAACCCGGTGGTGTCCTCGTGCGGGTCGGCGGGTCGTGGCGCGGGGTCGAGGGGGTCACGGAGATCGCGGTCGCCCCCTCCGGCTGAACTCACGGATGACGAACAGCGGCAGGGCGCCTGCGCCCGCGAGCAGGGACAGACCGGCGGCGAACGCGCCGATCACGGTCGCGGCGACTGCGGCTCGTCGGGATCGGTGGGGCAGCAGGACATCTTCATGGGCCAGCAGGAAGCCAGCCACCACGTCGACTCCGGCGACCAGCAGCGCCCAGGGCAGCACGAGGCTGCCGTCTCCCAGGAGACGGCATGGACGACGGCGGAATTGACGGGTTCGGTGCCCCTTGTCCACACCACGTGCTCCCGTCGTCCCACTGTCCACAGGCAGACCCGGCGGACGGGGCGCCCCGTCCTGCAATGGTCACCATCAACCCATGGACTTCTGGCGGCGGACACGCCTCGGCGCAGCGGCGCTACTGGACCTCGTCCTCCCGGCCGAGTGTGCGGGCTGCGGTGGGGCGGGCGTCGGCTGGTGTGCCTCCTGCGCGAGCGACCTGGCCGCCGCCTGCTTCCCGCTGCCGCGGCATACCCCGCCGTCGCCGTGCCCACCCGGTATGCCGCCCGTCATCGCCGCTGCCCGGTACACCGGTGCCCTGCGGGCCGCGATCGTGGCCGTCAAGGACGGTGGCCGCGCCGACGCCCGCCCGCTGCTCACGCCGCTGCTCGCCCAGGCGATCCTCGTCGCCGCCGCGCACCATCAGGACCTCGCGCTGGTGCCCATGCCCTCCTCGCGAGCGGCCGTGCGCCGTCGCGGGGAGGCGAGTGTCACCGTGCTGTGCCGACAGGCCAACGCGCTGCTGGGTCATCCGCACCAGGTGCTGGAGGCCCTCTCCCCGGCGCGTCGCGTCGCCGACCAGGCAGGTCTCGGCAGCGCCGAGCGCAGGGCCAACCTCGTTGGCGCGTATGCCGTTCCGCCGCGATGGCGCGACGAGCTGGCGGGTCGCGACGTCCTGCTCGTCGACGACGTCGTCACCACGGGGGCGACGCTCACCGAAGGTGCGCGGGCGCTGCGCGCGGCGGGCGCGCATGTCGTGGCCTCGGCTGTGGTCGCAGCGACGCAACGCCGTGGGCGCGCCGACGTGCCCTCTGGCTTGACTCGGTGAAGCGGACTACGGTGGAAGGACATCGTCCGAGACGTCTGGGGGTGATGATCAGGTTTGCGGGGTCTGCCCGGCCCGCCACCTCGTCACGTCGCACGTCAAGGAGGAACAGTGGACATCGTCGTCACCGGTCGTCACATCCAGGTTTCAGAGCGTTTCCGGGCACACCTGGACGACAGGCTGGCCAAGGTCGCACAGATGGCGCCCAAGGTCTCACGGGTCGATGTCGTCGTCACCCATGAGCGGACGGCTCGCAACTCGGAGTTCGTCGAGCTCACCTGCCGCGATCGGGGGTCGATCGTGCGCGCCGAAGCGGCCAGTGAGGACAAGTACAACGCCCTCGACCAGGCCGTCGAGAAGCTCCTGGAGCGGCTGCGCCGAGTCAACGGGCGGCGCCGGGCTGCGGTGCGCGCGGGGCGCCCCGACGTGGGCCTGGCTGCGGTGGTCGCGGCACCCGTGCGAGAGGAGTCCCAGGCCGCTCCGGCCGAGGCTCCGAACGAGCAGGCGACCGGCCCGTTCGGAGCCGTCGGCGACTCGCCTATCGAGGTGCGGGAGAAGGTCCATCCAAGCGAGCCGATGACCCTGGCCGAGGCGGTGAACCGGATGGAGTTGGTCGGGCATGACTTCTACCTGTTCAACGACGCCGACACTGGCCGCGCGAGCGTCGTCTATCGGCGCCGTGGGTGGTCCTACGGGGTCATTCATCTGGAGCCTGCAGTCGCGCACAACACTCAGGCATCCGGCTGAGGCGCGCGTCACATGGGCATGACATCATGCCCATGTGACCGATCCATGGCCCCGTGACCACCCGATTCGGGTGCTCATCGCCGATGACCATGCACTTTTCAGGCGTGGCCTGCGCACGGTCCTTGAGCTCGACGGTGACATCGTCATCGTTGGCGAGGCCGACGATGGCATGGCTGCCGTCGAGAAGGCCGAGGCCACCGTCCCCGACGTCGTCCTCATGGATGTCCGAATGCCTCGCTGCGGAGGCATCGAGGCCTGCCAGGCGATCCGAGAGCGGGTGCCGTCAGCGCGCATCGTCATGTTGACGATGTCCGATGAGGAGTCGGATCTCTTCGAAGCGGTGCGCGCTGGCGCCAACGGGTACGTCCTCAAGGACGTCCCAGGCGATGAGATTGCGGCGGGCATCCGCGCTGTGCAGAGCGGCGATTCGCTTATCTCGCCGTCCATGGCCTCCAAACTGCTTGCCGAATTCGCCCAGATGCGCCGCCGTGACGTCGAGGTCGTCGACAGCCACCTGCCCAAGCTCACGGATCGCGAGGTCGAGGTGCTCGGCCTGGTGGCCCGCGGCCTGGGCAACCGCGAGATCGGCCGCGAGTTGTTCATCTCGGAGAACACCGTGAAGAACCACGTCCGCAACATCCTGGAGAAGCTCCAGTTGCACACCCGGATGGAAGCGGCGATGTATGCCGTGCAGCAGAACCTCATTCACCCGCCACCGGCCGGGTGAGCGGCGGCATACCTGCTGGGCGAGTGCCTCGGGTGAGCGATGCGTGAGCTGACTGGAGCCCAGGCCCGGCGGATCGCGATAGCCGCTCAAGGGTTGACCGCGCAGCGTCCCGCACCCGGCTCGGTCGGCACCCGGCACTTGGGCGGCGTGATCGACCGGCTCGGCGTCGTCCAGATCGACAGCGTCAACGTCGTGGCGCGCAGTCATTACCTGCCGTTCTTCAGCCGCCTCGGCCCCTATGACCGCGAGGCGTTGGATCGGATGCGCGACGCCGCGCCGCGTCGTCTCGTCGAATACTGGGCGCACGAGGCGGCCCTCGTCGCGCCCGCGACCTGGCCGCTGTTCGCCGGTCGGATGCGGGCTGCGGAGTCCGAGGCGTGGGGCGGCATGCGTCAGGTCCACGCCGAACACCCGGGCCTTGTCGAGGCCGTGCTGCGGGAGGTCACTGATCGCGGCCCGCTGACCTCGCGCCAGGTAGAGGCCGCGCTCGCGCACGACGTACCGCGATCCCGTGAGGACTGGGGCTGGAACTGGTCGGCGGTCAAGCGGGCGTTGGAATGGCTCTTCTGGTCGGGGCAGGTCGCCTCAGCGGGGCGCACTGCGTCCTTCGAGCGTCGGTATGCCGCCCCCAGCCGGGTCGCTCCGCCGGCCCTCCGAGCAGCGTGGGCTGCTCGGGACGACGCCCGGACGGAGGGCGAGGCGATCACCGAGCTGGTTCGGATGGCTGCCAGCGCCCTCGGTGTGGCCACGGAGGCGAGCCTGGCCGACTACTTCCGCCTGACCCGGGCTCAGGCGCGCGACGCCATCGCGGTCCTGTGCGCGGAGGGCTGCATCGAAGAGGTGAGGGTCGTTGGGTGGCGGGACACGGCATACCTGTGGAGCGCCGCGCGAGTGCCCCGGTCGGTGCACGTCGAGGCGTTGGTGAGCCCGTTCGACTCGCTCGTCTGGCACCGGCCGCGCACCGAGGCGCTGTTCGGCGTCCGCTACCGGCTGGAGATCTATACGCCTGCGCCGCAACGGATCCATGGCTACTACGTGCTGCCGTTCGTCTTCGGCGACACGATCGTCGCCCGCGTCGACCTCAAGGCCGACCGAGCCGCCGGGGTCCTGCGGGTGCCGCAACTGACCTGGGAGCCCGGGGCGCCGCCCGAGGCCGCCGCGGCGCTGGAACGCGAGCTCGCCGCCCTGGCCGGTTGGCTCGAACTGACCGACGTGTCGGTCCCGGGCACTGCCCCCTAAACCGGGTCGGCGATTCGGCGGGTCGTAGGCCAGACTGCTGCCCTGCGCATCCGGCGGGCTTCGCCAGGACCTAAGGAGTGATCGTGACGACCCCGTCCACCGAACGTCGCACCATCCATCGCGCCTGGTGGGTGGCCCTGGCTGTGCTGGGAGCCTTGGTCGCCGCCGCCGGCTTCCGATCCTCGACGGGCGCCCTGATCGAGCCGCTGGAGCACGAGTTCGGGTGGAGCCGCACCATGACTTCGGGCGCTGTGACCGCCAACCTCGTCATCTATGGCCTGACGGCGCCGTTCGCCGCCGCCCTCATGGAGCGTCTGGGCCTGCGCCGGGTCATCGTCGCCGCGCTGCTGCTCGTCGGGATCGGCAGCGGGCTGACGACGGTGATGACCTCGCCCTGGCAGTTGTGGGTCCTCTGGGGCGGGTTCGTCGGGTTGGGCGCTGGGGCGATGGCCCTGGTCCTCGGGTCGGTCGTCGCCAACCGGTGGTTCGAGTCCCGACGGGGCCTGGTCACCGGCCTCTTCTCGGCGGCCTCCTCGACCGGCCAACTCGTCTTCCTGCCCGCGATCGCTGCGCTCGCGGCCGGACCCGGCTGGAGGTATGCCGCGCTCGTCGTCGCCGGGGCAGCCTTCGCGATCATTCCGGTGATCGTCCTCGTGGTCGCCGATCGTCCGGCCGACGTCGGGGTCCGCCCCTACGGTGCTGCGCCCGAGGTCGAGCCCGAGCCCGAGCCCCGAGTCCAAGCCCGAGTCCGTGGTCACGCCGACAGCAGTGGTGAGCGGGCGGCATACCGAGGGCACGGGCGGTCGCGCCGAGGCAGCTTTGCCTGCGCGGGTCGCCCTGCAGACCCTCGGGGAGGCGAGCCACCGACTGTCGTTCTGGCTGCTGGCCGGGACGTTCTTCATCTGCGGGTGGTCGACGAACGGGCTCATCGGCACCCACTTCATCCCTGCGGCTCACGACCACGGGATGCCGCCGACGACCGCGGCGGGGTTGCTCGCCCTGATCGGCATCTTCGACATCGCCGGGACGGTCGCCTCGGGCTGGCTGACCGACCGGGTGGACCCGCGGCTGCTGTTGGTGGGCTACTACGTCCTGCGGGGCCTGTCGCTGCTCGTCGTCCCGTCGGTCCTCGGGCCGGGAGTCGAGCCGAGCCTGTTCCTCTTCATCGTCTTCTATGGGTTGGACTGGGTGGCGACCGTCCCGCCGACGATGGCGTTGTGCCGGGCCCACTTCGGGTTGGAGCGCTCAAGCATCGTGTTCGGCTGGGTGTTCGCGGCGCACATGGTCGGGGCCGGGATCGCGGCGACCTTCGCGGGCTGGGTGCGCCAGTCCAGCGGCGACTACTTCTGGGCGTGGCTCACCGCCGGAATCCTCTGTCTCATTGCCGGATTCGCCTGCCTGGCGATCCCGCGCCGGGCACCCGAAGGCGCTCGCTCGCCTGGAACCACCCCAGATGACGCGGGGCCGTCCGCCGGTCAGCGCGGATCGGTGACCAAGAGTTCGGCATAGCTCCCATCGCTCAGGGAGCCGTCGGCCCGCCGCCACGCCTGCCGATCGTGGCCCCACTCGCGCAGCCCGGCGGCGCGCAGGATCGCCCGTGAGGCGTCGTTGTCCGTGTCGGCCCCCGCATGGACGCGGCTCACGCCGAGGCCGCCTTCCAATCGCGGCCGGAAGGCGTGCTCGATGACGTGGGGGAGCGCCTCACCGACGTAGCGGTGCCCGCGCGCCGTCGGGAAGATGAAGTAGCCGATCTCGACGTTGAAGTCGATCGGTCCGTCACCGCGGGTGAAGAGTCCCACGCTGCCCAGCGCCCGGTCGGTCTCGCGATCGGCGAGACACCACTCCACCAGGCTGCCTTCGTCGTTGAACCGGCGCTTGCGTGCGAGCCACACGTCGAAGTCGGCGTGCCCGGGAGCCGCACCGGCGGGGATGAAGCGCCGCACGGCTTCGTCGGGATCGTCGGCAGGGTCGGGCCGGTCGGTCTCCCGCCACGGCCGCAGGCGAAGTCGCTCGGTCTCGATGACCGGGATCGGCAAGGGCCGCACGCGCTGGGCCTCCCGGTCGTCGATCACCAACACGTCGAAGGTGACCGCGTCAGCGGGGGGCTCGTCCACGTGGGTGTATGCCGCCCGCTCCCGGCCGCCACTGACGAAGCCGGCCGCACGCAGCACCCGAGCCGACTCGGTGTTGGTCGCGTCGGCCACTGCACGCAGGGCCCGCAGCCCCAGGCCCTCAGGCTTCGGCGCGAACGCGGTGTCGATCGCGAGGTCCAGGCCCTCGATCATCAAACCCTGGCCGCGCCACTGGGGGAGCAGCCAGTAGCCCACGACCGCCGTGTCTCGGGTGCGCGGATGCGCCAGTCGGGTGAGGACGATCGCCCCCAGGACCTCATCGGTATGCCGGTCGGCCAGCGCCCACTGGATGGTGTTGCCCACCGCAGCGGCGGAGCGCACGTCGGTGAGCCACGCGGCATACCGGCTGCGGGTGGGCATGCCCCGGGTGAGGAAACGGGCCGCGCGGTCGTCGCGTTCGGCTGGCAGCCAGTGCTCGTCGTCGTCGCGGAACTCCCGCAGCCGGATCCGGCCCCGAGCGACGTCGGGGGCGACCAACCAGGGGGTACGCGGGGCCATCGGCTCGCCGGGGCGCAGCACGGCATGCCATTCGTCGCCGGGATGCCCGTCGCTGTCCAGTCGTCCCCCGATCAGGGTCGTCGGGGCCTCGAAGCCGCAGGCCCACGCCACCCTGCGGGAGGGCCAGTTGCCGGCGACCGCTCGCCACCGGAGCACCTCCGCTCCCTCATCGAACGCCCTGGCCGCCAACAGTCGGACCGCCCGGGCGACCAGCCCGCGCCCGCGTCCCTCGGGGTGCAGCCCGAAACCGACCTCGGCGCGATAGGGGCTGCGCTCGTGCAGGTTGATGCTGCCGAGGAACTGCCCGCTCGGGTCGGCCGCGTCGGTGATGGCCCATTCCCGGGCGCCCCACTCGTCGAGCCAGGCCGCAGCGACCTTGTCGAGGAAGGCCTGCGCCTCGGGCAACCCGTAGGGGGAGGGAAGGGGCAGGAAAGCCTGGCTGTCGCCATCCACACACTGCTGCACGATGCGCTCGGCGTCCTGCGGTCGGTGCGCGCGCAGGGTGACGACGCCGTCGGACAACTCCGGGACGCAGTCCGGGTAGGTCACTGCGGGCGAAGCGGAGGGGTCGGCAGGGAGGGGCGCGGGCGGCATACCCCAAGGGTGTCGAGCCGGTATGCCGTTGAGCAACCGCTGTGCTCAACCGCGGTGGTCGGGGGTTGCTGGGTTGGCCCCAAGGCGCGCCGACACAGCAGGTGTCGCCATACTTGCGCCGTGTCCGACGTGCCGCCCTCCGCGCCGCAGCCGTCCCGGGGGCGCCATCGCGCCCGGGGTCAGGCGCTCGCTCCGTCGGCTCTGGCAGGCGCCCACGTGACTCGTCGCGTCGCGATGGCCGCCTTCGGTGGTGCGCTGGTGGGCGGGCTTGTCGAAGTGCTCACCGATCGGTCGCCGGGATCGGCCCCGGCCGCGCAGACGCCGGTCGCCACCCCGACGACCTCTCAGGTTACGACAGCGGCCCGGGCAACGGTGCCGCCCGCGACCGCGACAGTGACTGCTTCGGCGACGAGCCCGGTGGCAACAGCCACCCCGACGGCCTCCTCTCCTCCCACGTCGGTCGAGGGCGGGTTCGCCGAGCACGGCGCTCTCGTCGCCGCCTTGACCGCCTTGCCGCGGGGGAAGAATGTCGCCTTCGGCGTCGGCGTCTTGGACGCCGCGACCGGGCGACGGTTCGTCTTCGACGTGGGAGCGCCGTTCGAGATGGCCAGCACGGTCAAGGTGGACATTCTCGTGGCGACGTTCCTACGCGCCGCCGACGCAGGTCGGGGGCTCACGGCTGGCGAGAAGAGCCTCGCGTCGGTGATGATCCGCAACTCCGACAACGCGGCGGCATCGACACTGTTCCGCGCGGCCGGACGGGCGCCGGGGATGGCCAAGGCCTACCAGCGCATGGGGATGACGGCGACGAAGGCCTCGTCGGCCTGGGGCCTGACGACGACGACGCCGGGCGACCGGTTGGTCGTCCTCGATGCCTTGGCGCGAGGTGGTGGGGCGCTGACGGCCGAGGCCGGCGCCGAGATCCTCGCGCTGATGCGCTCGGTGACGACCAGCCAACGGTGGGGCGTGGGCGGGGTGGCCCGGGCCGGTGAGACGGTCGCGGTCAAGAACGGCTGGCTGCCTCGGAGCAACCAGGGGGGTCGATGGGTCATTTCGACCTCCGGCCTGCTCACCGGGCCCTCGACCGACCTGCGGCTGGCCGTGTGCAGCCGGGGGCACGCCAGCCAGGCCGCCGGTATCGATTTCGTCGAGAAGGTGCTGACGCTGGCGCGCGGGGAGTTGAAGGTCTGACGGGTTCGCACGTGCGCGGAACCAGGGCGACGGCAAGAGGCGTTGGTGAGGTGACCTGAGAGCCCGGGCACTACCCTGGGTCTCTGGCTCTACGTGAGCCGACCGCCGTTCGTCGTTCGAGGAGTTTCTTGTGGCCAAGGTGTTCGAGAAGTTGCTGCGTGCCGGCGAGGGCCGGGTCGTCAAGCGGCTCGAAGCGGTGGCGGCCCAGGTCAATATCCTCGAGGAGGACTTCGAGAAGCTGACCGACGCCGAGCTGCGCGCCGAGACCGACACGTTCAAGCGGCGCCTGGCTGAGGGCGAGTCACTCGACGCGATCCTTCCCGAGGCCTTCGCCGCGGTTCGGGAGGCGTCCAAGCGGACCCTCGGCAAGCGGCACTTCGACGTGCAGATCATGGGCGGGGTCGCCCTGCACCAGGGCAACGTCGCCGAAATGCGCACCGGTGAGGGCAAGACCCTCGTCGCGACCCTGCCGACCTACCTCAACGCGCTCGCGGGCAAGGGCGTTCACGTCATCACGGTCAACGACTACCTGGCCGAGTACCAGTCGGAGTTGATGGGCCGCATCCACCGGATGCTCGGGCTGGAGACCGGCTGCATCCTCTCCGCGATGACCCCCGACCAGCGCCGCGCCGAATATGCCAAGGACATCACCTACGGCACGAACAACGAGTTCGGCTTCGACTACTTGCGCGACAACATGGCCTGGTCGACGGACGAGTTGGTCCAGCGCGGGCACCACTACGCCGTCGTTGACGAGGTCGACTCGATCCTCATTGACGAGGCCCGCACGCCGCTCATCATCTCGGGCCCGGCCGACCAGGCGACCAAGTGGTATGTCGAGTTCGCCAAGATCGTCCAGCGGCTCAACCGTGGCGAGTTGGAGTCCGGCGAAGGCGACTACGAGGTCGACGAGAAGAAGCGCACGATCGGCGTCCTCGAGCAGGGCATCGCCAAGGTCGAGGACCTGCTGGGCATCGACAACCTGTATGAATCGGTCAACACCCCGCTCATCGGCTTCCTCAACAACGCCATCAAGGCCAAGGAGCTGTTCAAGCGGGACAAGGACTACGTCAACATGGACGGTGAGATCCTCATCGTCGACGAGCACACCGGGCGCATGCTGCCGGGCCGGCGTTACAACGAGGGGATGCACCAGGCCATCGAGGCCAAAGAGGGCGTCGAGATCAAGAACGAGAACCAGACGCTCGCGACGATCACCCTGCAGAACTACTTCCGGATGTACTCCAAGCTCGCCGGCATGACCGGCACGGCCCAGACCGAGGCCGCCGAGCTCAACTCGATCTACAAGCTGGGCGTCATCACGATCCCGACGAACATGCCGATGATCCGGATGGACCAGGCCGACCTCATCTACCGCACCGCCGACGCCAAGTTCGACGCGGTCGTCGAGGACATCGTCGAACGGCACGCCGAGGGCCAGCCGATCCTCGTCGGCACGGTGTCGGTCGAGAAGAGCGAGCACCTGTCGAGCCTGTTGCGCCGGCGCGGGGTCCGCCACGAGGTGCTCAACGCCAAGCAGCACGCCCGTGAGGCGTCGATCGTCGCCGAGGCCGGCCGTAAGGGCGCCGTCACGGTCGCCACCAACATGGCCGGTCGTGGCACCGACATCATGCTGGGCGGCAACTCCGAGTTCCGGGCCGTCCAGGAGCTCAAGCGCCGTGGCCTGGACCCGGAGGAGACCCCGCAGGAGTACGAAGACGCGTGGGACGACGCGCTGGCTGCGGCCGAAGCGGCCGTCGCCAAGGAGCACGACGAGGTCAAGTCGCTGGGCGGCCTCTACGTCCTTGGCACCGAGCGGCACGAGTCGCGGCGCATCGACAACCAGTTGCGCGGCCGGTCCGGACGTCAGGGTGACCCGGGGGAGTCGCGGTTCTACCTGTCCCTGCAGGACGAACTCATGCTGCGGTTCAACGCCGGCATGGTCGACCGAGTCATGCAGACCGCCCGGATCGAGGATGACGTCCCGATCGAGTCCAAGATCGTCAGCCGTTCGATCGCCGGCGCCCAGAGCCAGGTCGAGGCGCAGAACTACGAGATCCGCAAGAACGTCCTCAAGTACGACGACGTGCTCAACCGGCAGCGCCAGGTCATCTACGCCGAGCGGCGTCAGGTGCTCGAGGGCGCCGACATGGAAGAGCAGATCCGGCACTTCGTCAACGACGTCGTCGCCGCCTATGTCAACTCGGCCACGGCCGAGGGCTACTCCGACACGTGGGACCTCGACCAGTTGTGGACGGCCCTGGGCACCCTCTTCCCCGTGTCGATCACCGTCGAAGACGTGGCCACCCGCGCCGGTGGCCGGTCGGCGGTCTCGCGCGATGTCCTCCTGGAGGAGCTGACCAGCGACGCCCACCATGCCTACGACCAGCGCCAGGAGTTGCTGGGCGAGGAGAACATGCGCGAGATCGAGCGCCGCGTGGTCATGTCGGTGCTGGACCGCAAGTGGCGCGAGCACCTCTACGAGATGGACTACCTCCAAGAGGGCATCGGGCTGCGGGCCATGGCTCAGCGCGACCCGCTCGTGGAATACCAGCGCGAAGGCTTCCAACTCTTCGAAGCGATGATGGACGGGATCAAGGAGGAGTCGGTCGGCTTCCTCTTCAACGCCCCGGTCCAGATCGAGCAGACCCCGGCTCCGGCCCCCGCGCCGACGCCCATTCGGGTCAGCGACATGGTCCGCAACCTCGCCGCCTCCGGCGCAAACCCGCAGGACGCCAGCGACGAGGACGACGACCTTGACGCCGACGACGACGAGGGTATGCCGTCCGCCCCGGCCGACCCGTTGGCCGGCACGGCGTTCTCGCGCTCGACGCCGGGTGTCAGCGTCAAGGGTCTGGAGGCCACGCCGCAGGCGACCCGGCTGCACTACTCGGCGCCGGGGGAGACCGGATCGGTCGAGCACCGTGAGGTCGATGCGGCTGGAGGTGCCGTGCCCGACTCGGGTGGGTACCGTCGGCCGACGCCGCGCCGGTCGAGCAAGAAGGCTCGTCGCCGCGGCAAGTAGTCGAGGTCCGGCGAGCAACTCGCCAGCCTGGTTCGGTGCGGTCAGCCGACCGACAACTCGGTGACGATCCAGCGCCGGTCCAGGCCGGTCAGGCGCAGGGCCAGGGCGCGGACCCGGTCCTGTTGGATGACGACGGCACACGCCTCGACAACTCCGTCAGCAGGCTCTTGGACCCGCACCCGACGCACCACGGCAGGCCGCCGAGAGGCCGGGCCCCGGCGAGTGGCGACTGCGGCCCGGCGGCAGAGCGCGGCATACACCTCGGGTGAGGTCCACCGACTCACCTGCGGCGGCGGCCGCAACCCGGCCATGACCTCGACAAAGGCCTGGGCCAGCGCCGCAACCAGAGGCGCGGGGTCGGGCAGTTCTGCGCGCGCCGAGAGTTGATGGGCGAAAAGCTCATCGCGGGCCAGGAAGTCCAACGCCAGGCTGTCCTGGACGAATTCGCTCTCCTTGCGGGCGAAGACCTCGTCCGGAGGCACCACCGGTGGCCGGCTCTCCGGCAGCGGCACGACGTGGACCCGCCGCGGGCTCGATGCGAGGGCTGAGCTCATCGCGAGGCTCCAGGCGAGGTCAGCACCGCCGCGGGCGAGCCGGCCAGGGCACCCTCGGGAGGGGGGACGAGGCGTTGACCGGGGACGATGTGCGAGGGGTCGGGCCCGATGAGCCGCCGATTGGCGGCATACCACCGCGGCCAGGCGGCGGCGATGTCGCCCGCTGTCGCGCCCGGCCCGAGGCGCGCGGCGGCGATGTCCCACAGGGTGTCGCCTCGACGCACGACGTGCATCTCGCCGGCCTCGGGGAGCTGGCGTGGGGCGCGTTCGAGCGTGTCGATGCTCGTCGCGGTGGCGACAGGAGCGCTGGGGGCCAGGGGCACGAAGCCCGGGTCGGGCGTGGACACCGCCACTGCAGGGCCCGGGGCCGGCTCGGCCAAGGG
The DNA here is from genome assembly GCA_016707175.1 of Candidatus Phosphoribacter hodrii. Lineage (GTDB taxonomy): Bacteria > Actinomycetota > Actinomycetes > Actinomycetales > Dermatophilaceae > Phosphoribacter > Phosphoribacter hodrii. The sequence goes on along the minus strand of JADJIB010000002.1, from coordinate 797,637 downwards.
CCGGAACGTGGGGTCTGGCGGCTGGTCGAGGGTGGCGACCACGGTATGCCGCGCGGCGGTGGCCGCGGTGACGGCTGAGGCGGTCGCCGGCGCGGTTGCCGCGACGAGTGCTGAACCGACGGCAAGGGTGACGAGTCGACGGACGACAGCAGGTGTGACGCGGCTGGACAACCGCGCACAGGCCGACCCGACCGCCCCCGGGACCTCGGCGAGGGCGGCTAGCACCGTCGCCATCGCCAGCCAGGCCGTCAGCAGGGCACCGAGCAGGGCGATCAGCGCCAACAAGGCGTCCTCCGGCCGGCCAGTGCCAGGCCGGCTGGCCAGCGCCCAACTGCTCACGCCGATCCGAACGAAGACGACAGCGACGAGCGAGCAGCCCACGGCGCCGGCCAAGGCGACGCCGAAGGCCCGCCACGGAAGCGACGGTGAATGGCTCATGGGTCCCCCAGATCTCACGGTTGATGTCGTTTGCCTATGTTTGCCTGTGAATGAGACCATTGTCAAGAGTTCGCGAGGGTGTCCAGAGAGGCATGTGCTGTCGAGACGCGTCGGATGGGTGCGGGTGGAAGGATGACCGGATGCGATGGGAGCGGCTGTTTGACGACCTGGAGGCCCAGGCGGCTGCCGAAGCCGACCTGGAGTTGGCCGCCGAGGTCGCCGACCGCACCCGTCGCGAACGAGCGGTGCTGGGGTTGCACGAGCGGTTGGCGGGGATGCGTCGCGTCGGCGCCGTCTCTGCGGAGGTCGCGGGGTTGGGCGCGGTGCGCGCAGTCGTGGCGGACGTCGGGGCCGACTGGGTCTTGCTGGCGCCCACTCCGGAGCGTTCCGTCCTCGTTCCGTTCGGCGCCCTTCGATCGGTCGTGGGGCTGGCCTGGCGGATCGCCCCAGTCGGTGCGGTCGCCAAGGGGTTCACCGTCGGAGCCGCGCTGCGCGCGATCAGTCGGGATCGGGCCGTCGTGACCATCGTTGATCGAGACGGGCAGCGGCGGTCAGGGACGATCGACGCGGTTGGTCAGGATGCCGTCGACCTGGCTGAGCACCCCATCGATCTGCCCCGTCGGCCCGAGCACGTGGGCGATGTGCGAACGATTCCGTTCGCCTGGATCGGCGCAGTCCTGCGGGTCTGACGGGACGGCTTCGGTCAGCCCTCGTCGGCGTCGTCGTCCTCGCCGGTGCCGCCACCGAGGGGATGGGCGACGACGAACTCGCGGGTCGCGGCATACATGCGTTGGATGTAGCCCTCGAGCTGCTCGCTCTCCACCCGCCACTGCCCGCGGCCGCCCACCTTGATGGCCGGGAGGTCGCCCGAGCGGACGAGCGCATAGGCCTGGGCCGATGAGATGTTGAGGATCTCGGCGACGTCGGCGAGCTGCAGGAAGCGCGGCGGCATGGGCTCAGCATAGGCGCGTCCGCCGGCCGGGACCGGCGTCCTCCACAGGGCACCCGCAGTTGTCCACAGCCTGATCGCGGTCGGTGGAAGGGAAGCCGACAAACCAGCACAATGGGCGCGTGAGCACACATGGGGGGCAAACCGGGCCAGGCGTGAGCGTCCGGGCGACGCGCTTGCAGCGCCCGTCGTGGCGCGACAGCCGACTGATCGTCGGCATCGTCCTGGTCCTGCTGGCGACCGCGCTCGGGGCCAAGGCGGTGGCCAGCGCCGATGACCGCGTCCCTCGGTATGCCGCGGCCACCACCCTCAAACCCGGTGATCGCCTCGACGCGGGCACGATCGTGCGCGTGGACGTGCTGCTCGACGATTCGGTGGCGGCATACCTGTCGGCGCAGACCCCGCCTCCGGCCGACTCGTTCGTGCTGCGTGAGGTGCGTGCCGGTGAGCTCGTCCCCGTGTCAGCCGTGGGCTCGCGTTCGGACGTGTCCCTACAGCCGGTCACCGTCCGGGTCGATGGTGACTCCGTGGCCGGGCTGATCTCCGGGTCGGTCGTCGACGTGTGGGTGAGCCCACGCGACCCCGAATCGGCCCAGGAGCGCTACCTCGGCGCGGCGTTGGGGCTGCACGCCGTCGCGGTGGCCTGGATCCCGACCGATCAGGGGTCGTTCGGAGTGTCGACGAGCTCGTCCGCCGTGACCTTGTTGGTGCCCGCGGCCGACGTCCAGAAACTCATCGCGGCACAGGACGCCCGATCGCGGCTCACCCTCGTGCCGGTGCCCGGCTCGCTGCACGGACGGGGCTCATGACCCCCGGGGCCGCCGGGCTGCCGTCTGTCCTCACGGCTGTCTCGGCCCGGTGGGATGGGCCGGTCGTGGCTGCGGTCGAAGCCTCTCGGCAGCTCACGATCGCGCGCCGGTGTGCCGACCTGGCCGATCTGCTGGCGGCGGCTGCCTCAGGGCTGGGCCGGGTGGCATTGGTGTCAGGTCAGTTGCGTGGCCTGACCCTCTCGACCGTCGCCACCCTTCGTGACGGTGGCGTCGAGGTGGTGGGTCTCGCCGACCCCGACGACGATCAGGGTGAGCTGCGGTTGTGGCAGCTCGGGGTGCGCTCGGTCGTCTCTGCGACGGCGGCCCCGCACGACTTGGTGGCGGCGTTGCTGGACGCCGCGGGGGCCGGCCACCACGCGGGCGCCGGTGCTGATCGCTCTGAGGTTGGCGGCGGGTGGGTCCCAGAGTCGCTCGGCGAGGCAGCCGGTGCGGACCCGATCCTGGCGTCGTTCGCCGCCGCCGACATCGACCCGATCCCGGTGCGCGACACCCTCGGCCACGTGGTTGCGGTCTGGGGCCCGACCGGCTCGCCAGGGCGCACCACGGTCGCCGTCAACCTCGCCGTCGAGCTCGCCCTGCTGGGGCGCGAGGTGTTGCTGATCGACGCCGACACCTATGGCGGGTGCGTCGCGCAGACGCTCGCGCTGCTTGACGAAGCCCCAGGCATCGCGACCGCGGCCCGAGCGGCCGAGCAGGGCACTCTCGACCTCGCCGCCCTCGCTCGGCTGGCGTTGCAGGTCCGTCCCGGTTTGCGGGTCCTCACCGGGATATCCAAGGCCGAACGCTGGCCCGAGATCCGCGGGGCCGCGTTGGAGCGGGTCCTTCAGGTATGCCGCGCGCTCGTCGACGATGTCGTCGTGGACGTCGGCTTCTGCTTGGAGGACGACGAGGAACTCAGCTACGACACGCAGGCGCCGCGCCGCAATCAGGCGACGCTCACGACGCTGCAGCTGGCTGACGCCGCTGTCGTCGTCGGAGGCTGCGATCCGGTGTCCCTGCAGCGGCTCGTCCGGGGGTTGCAGGAGCTCGGCACGGTCCGAGCCCCCGAGCCCATCGTTGTCGTCAACCGCGTCCGGTCCGGACCGGTCGGGTCGCAGCCGGAGCGGCTCGTCGCGGATGCGCTCGAACGTTTCGCCGGGGTTGTGCAGGTGCACACCATCCCTGACGATCCGGCCGCCTTCGATGCCGCCATGCTCGCCGGTCGGGCCTTGGCCGAGATCGTTCCTGCAGCCCCGGCCAGGCGTGCGTTCCTGGAATTGGTCGGGGAGGTGGTCCGTCGGGCACCCCTGCCGACCACGTCCGAGTTCGAGGATTCGGCGGGTAGGTCCGGGGTCTCGACCGGCCCGGGGGCCACGCGCGCCCAGGGTCTTCGGCGCCGTGGGTCAGACGCCTCGGGGCGCCGGGGACGGCGGCATACCTCGCGTGGGTGGGGGCGGTCGCGGGGGTGAGTCGGCGGCGGCCGGGGGTCGGAGCGATCTGACAGGATGGTCCGGTGGCTGACCGCTTGACCTCGCTGGACACCTCGTTCCTTTATATGGAGGACCGGGCCACGGTCATGCACGTCGGCGAGGTGATGGTCTTCGACCCGCCGGGTGGGCGGCTGGATCATGAGCGGCTGATGGGCTTGTTCGCACAGCGGATCGCCCACCTGCCCCGTTACCGGCAGAAGGTGCGCTGGGTGCCGGGCAACCTCGCCAATCCGGTGTGGATCGACGACGAGACCTTCGACCTCAGCTACCACGTCCGCCGGGCCGCGCTGCCGAAGCCCGGTGGCGATGCCCAGTTGGAGGAGTTCGTCGCCCGGGTGCAACCCCGGCCGCTGGACCGAGGACGCCCGCTCTGGGAGGCGTACATCGTCGAAGGGCTCGAACACGGCCGCTTCGCCATCGTCACCAAGACCCACCACGCGCTCGTCGACGGCGCTCAGCCGCTGGACATCGGTCAGGTGCTGGTCAGCGACACGCCCGGGTGGGAGAAGCCGCTGCCCGACCTGTGGCGGGCCCGGCACAGCCCGAGCGACCTCAGCCTGCTGACCTCGGCGGTGGTCGACTCGGTCAAGGGCCCGCGGGCCTTGCTGCGCTCGGTGCGCGGCGGGTCTCAGGAGCTGGTGGACCTCGGTGGACGTGTGGTCTCCGGCGTCGGGTCGCTGGTGTCGACCGTCGCGCGCGGCGCGGCGCGTCCCGCTCCCACCTCACCCCTCAACGCCCATGTCGGACAGGCGCGTCGGTTCGTCATGGTCGGCACCGACCTCGCGGCATACCGGGCCGTCCGTCGCCGGCTCTCCAAGGGGCCGCACGCCGACGACGTGACCGTCAACGACATCGTGCTGGCCTGCATCGCCGGGGCGTTGCGCACCTGGCTGCTGACGCGCGGTTCACCGGTCCACTCGACGACGGTGGTCCGTGCCCTCGTTCCGGTCAGCGTCGAGGACGAGTCGGGCCAGGGCCTGCATCAACTGGCCGCCTGTCTGATCGACCTGCCCGTCGGCGAGGCCGCCGCGTCGATGCGCCTGCACCAGGTCGCCTTCCTCATGCGCCAGCAGATTGCCGGCGGCCACGCCGTCGGTGCCGACCGGCTCGTCGGGCTGGCCGGTTTCGCTCCGCCGACGCTGCACGCCATGGGTGCTCGGCTGGGCAGCGACATGTCCAAGCGGTTGTTCAACCTCATCGTCACCAACGTGCCCGGACCGCAGTTCCCCCTGTATGCCGGTGACGCCCACCTGCTCGCGACCTACCCCGTGATCCCGCTCGCCAAGGGGCAGGCGCTGGCCATCGGGCTGACCTCCTATGACGGCGGGGTCTACTACGGCCTCAACGCCGACCGCGATGCGATGCCCGACATTGAGGTGCTGGGGCAGGGGATCGCCGATGCGCTCGCCGAGCTCGCCAACGGCGCCGACGGCTCAGCCAGCGACGCATGACCCGCAGGGGTCTGGTTCTCGGCGGCGGAGGGGTGCTCGGCGCGGCCTGGACCGTCGGCGCACTCACCGCGCTCGAAGAACAACTCGGCATCGACGCCCGCGAGTTTGACGAGTTCGTCGGGACGTCCGCGGGGTCGGTGCTGGCCGCCCTGCTCGCCTGTGGCGTTGATGTTGCCGCGCTGCGCGAGCACCAACTCGGGGCCGAGATCACGGCGGGACCGCTGTCTGGGTTCCACTACGACCACGACACCGCGGCGGGAGGGTCACGGCCGCCCCGGCCGCGGGCCGCGCTCGGGGCGCCGGCGGTCATCCGCCGCGGCGTCAGTGGCTTGCGCCGCCTTCCTCCGACGACCGTCGTCTCCTCGTTCCTCCCCGTCGGCACAGGCCGACTCGATCGAGTCGGCGCCTTGATCCGGCACGTGGCACCCACAGGATGGGCGCCCCGGGCAGGGCTGACGGTCGTCGCGCTCGACTACGACGCCTCAGAACGAATCGCGTTCGGCCGCAACGGTGCCCCGGAGGTCGACCTTGCTGACGCGGTGATGGCATCGTGCGCCATCCCGGCCTGGTACGAGCCCGTCAGCATCCACGGCCGACGCTACGTCGACGGTGGCGCGTGGTCGTCGACCAACATCGACCTCATGGTCGGCCTGGACCTGGACGAGGTCTTTGTCCTCGCCCCCGCGGTGACCTTCGACCCCGACACTCCCACCCGTGCGATGACGCGGCTCGAGCGGCGCTGGCGCACCCGGGTGACCCGTCGGGCGTTGCGCGAACTCGCCGAGGTGTACCGCGACGGCGCTCAGGTGACCCTGTTGGGGCCCAGCAGCCTCGACCTGGAGGTCATGGGCCACAACATCATGCAGGCCCAACGGCGGATGGAGGTCCTGCAGACCTCGCTGCAGACCTCGCGCGTCTCGCTGGGGGACCCGCACGAGTTGGGGATCGAGCAGGGGCACGTCCCGCACGAGCCGGAGAGCGCCGACGCGGTGACCGCCTACACCGCGGTCGATCAGACCGAATCGGATGCCGCCTCTGACCCGGCGCCCGAGCCCGTGGCAGACGCCGCTCCCGACCCGGCGCCGGACCCCGCGGCATACCCGTCCGTTCTGACACAGGAGGACCGCCCGTGAGTCGCGTTCGGATCTACCTACCCCTGGCCGCCCCGGACGTCGAGGCGCTGGCCGCCGGAACGGCACTCACCCGTTCCACCGGGTATGCCGTCACCGTCCGCCTGGCCAGCGTCACCCCAGGTGCCGACCCCGAGGAGCTGGAGTATGCCGCGTTCCTCGATGCCGCCGCCGCGGCCGGGCGTGCGCGCGGAGCCGACCGCAGCGCCCGACGCGTCGTGGCAGCCGCCGACGTCGAGGCGGAGTCGGTGACTGAACCCGCGCTGCCCGACGGCCGCACTCCGGCGGAGGTCGCCCTGGCCGCCCCGGTGACGGCCCGGGCCATCGTCTCCTTCCACGTGGACGAGCTTGCCGGCGGAACCGATGACGGTGACCTGTTGTGGTTCGACGCCAGCGAGCTCATCAGCGTCCGGCAATTGCTGTCCTGACCGCCCGCGCTCCCTCCTCGATCTGCTCGACGATCGCCGAAGGCACGGTGGTGTAGGCCGGGACCCCCCGCGTCCAGGCGTGGAAACGTTCGCGCTGGGCCGCGGACATCTCCTCCACCGGCACTGGCCGTCCGTCCTCGCCGCAGAAGGACACCCCGGGATGAGCCTCGATCCAGGCCACCGGGTCGTCGGCGACATCCCACCAGCCTGCTGCGCTGACGAGGTCCCAACCCAGGTGGCGTAGATCGTCGTCGAGGCGAGCCCGCGCTGCCGCCGTCTGGGCGTCGGCGGTCGCAGCGCTGTCGACGGAGCCGTCGCTGTAACCGATCCGTTTGATCGCGGCCTTCACCAGGCCGAGCAAGGGTGCGGTCAGCGTGGCGGGAAGCGAGGCTTTGAGGCTGGCCGGAAGGCTCACCATGGCCACGATCGAATCGACGAACTCCCGCCGCACGGCGACCTCGGCGTCGGCCCCGGCCTGAATGGTCAGCACACTCTGACGGGCCGCCTCGATGACGAACCCGGTCACCTGGCCGAGCTGGACGATCTGAGCGTCCTGGTCCTGCGCGTTGCCGGAGGCCAGGGCCTGGGCGAGCCCCACCCCCTGCGCGGCGACGAGAGCGTTGAGGAGGTGGGCCAGCGCCGGCGCTGTGGGTGGACCGCTCGCCGCCGTGCCGGGGTGCAGTCGGTCCTTGCCGAGCTCGCCGAGGACGGCGGCCAGCCGTGACCTGTTGAGCAGCCGGAGCGTCCACCCGTCGGCGCCGAGGACCGCCCAAGGGTGCCCGTCGGCCTCCGCCATGGGCCAGGCCAACACGTTGATCGGATCGTTGAGGCTCGCCCAGACGGCATCGGGGTGCCGGGCCAACAGGTCAGCCATGACGAAGCGCAGCCCTTGCATCTGGCCGTGCAGAGCCAGTGCCCCCGCCGCAGCGTCACCGTTGCCCGCTCTTTCGGGTGGTTCGGCTGCCGCACCGAAACCGTCCAGTGCGGCGCCGGCGATCATCACCGAACGCTCGTCAGTGCCTGTGGCGGTCTCGGCCAGCAGGGCGGCGAGCGCGTCGATCGCCGCAGGCGGCGGCCCGCCCGCACCCCGCACCAGGCGCTCACCGGCGAGGTACCGCACGACGGGCTGCCCGTCGCCCAACCGTGCGAGCAGCAGCGCGGATGCCGCGTCCGGCTCGCCACGGATCGACCGCAGCAGCGAGGCGACGACGTCGATTCCTGCGGCCGGGCTGGAGAACGATTCGGGCAAGGGTGGCAACGGCGGGTAGTCGTCGCCGCGGCGGTCGGTCTCGATCATGGCGAAACCGACCGTGGCGACGAACGCCATCCCGGGCCCCACCCCCGGCACCGCCTGTCGCCCGTGATCGAGCAAAACGGCCTGCGCCGTGAACCCCAGGAAGGGCGGGGGGTTCCGCGGGCCGCCAATCACGCTCGACCCGGAGTGGGCCAACTCGGTGCACCATCGTCGGCGCCAGGACTCCATCCGGGCTGCGCTCGCCTCGTCCAGCCCTGCCCAGTGCTGAGGGCTGGCCATCAGCACGAAAGCGGTCCCGAGGACCTCGAAGGCCCGATCGAACTGGGTCTTGGACCACTGACCCATTCCCGACATCGAGCCGATGTGGGTGAGCAGCCGTTCGACGATCCGGTGGAGGCGTTCGGGTGGGATCGCCTCCATCAGCGCCTGCGCCACGAACGGGTCACGGACTCGGTCGCCCAACGTGGCGATGAGGTCGGCTTCGGGCGCCCCCCACTCCTGCACAGGGCGTCCCGCGCGGGCCACGAGGTCGCCGATCAGGGCCCGGGCATCGGCCAGCCGCAGCGCGCCCGCGGTCAACGGCAACTGCGCGAGGAGGCCACCCCGGACCGCCACGGCGTCGTCGCCCGGCAGGGCGGCCAGGAAACCCCGGACTGTCGCCGTCGCCCGCTCCGCCGCCGCGGTCAACGGCCCGAGCGCGGCGGTATGCCGTCCGCGCAGGTCCTCCTGCAGCCTCGCCCACGCGCGGTCGGCCTCCTGCCGGGCGGCCAAACGTTGGCCGGCAGCCGCACCGAGGGCGACGGCGACCGGATCGCTCCCCGCGAGCTCGGCGTCGTGCCGCGCCTCGTCATGTCGGCGGGCGCCCCAGTCCCACTCCTGGCGCAACAACGTCACTCGACGCCGGGCCTCGGTGAGGGCCGCGGCATACCCCTGCAGTCCGGCCACGATGGGAGTCACGGTGCCGGCGAGCTCGCCGCTGCGGGAGGCGACGACGGCGGCCTCGGAGCGGGCGGCCTCGAAGGCGGGGCCGCTCCAGGAGCGCGCCAGCCCCCACCCCTGGCCACCCTCGCGGGCGACGACGGTCTGGTCGACCGTCGTGGCAACGAGCGCCAATTGGCTTGCGATCCGGTCGATCTCGCTGACCTCGCCAGGGGGCCACGCCAAAGCGCTGTCGCGGGTGCTCATCCGATCACCCGTCGGCCCATGACCGCCAGCCGGTCCTCGACATCGCCGTATCGGCGCCCGGCGTCACCCAGCCCCGCGGCCAACGTGTCCGTTCGCGACGGCGAGGGTGCTGATCGCGGCGGACCCGCGCTCGCCGAGGGCGGCCAAGGCCTGACCCAACGCGGGCGCACCGGGGCAGGCACGCCGCCCGGCAACGCCGCACCCGGAGATCAGCTGAGCCAGGGCGCGCAACCGAGGGCCGTCGCCAGACATCCGGTGTCCGGCGGCAGCGAGGTCATCGGGCTCGACATGCACCAACATGCTGGCAGGCTATGCGCTCGCGCCGACCGTCGTCGGAAGTTATCCACAGGCCGCGAGCGGCCGGCCTCGTCCGCAGTGCGGCCCGCCGTCAGACCAGCCAGACGGCCGTGTTGATCGGCAGCATCCCGTCGGCCGTCAACGGCCCGGACTGGGCGGCCACGACCCGATCCGAGGGCAGGGCAACCGCTGGGGCGCTGCAGTTGACGATCACGCGGACGTCGCCGTTGTCGAACTCCAGCGTCCCCGCTGGAGCATCCGCCACCCACGCCAACCGACCACGGCCGAGGCGATGCTCCCGCCGCAGCGCCAATGCCTCCCGATACATCTCGAGCGTCGAGCCGGGAACGCCGGTCTGGACGTCGGCGGCATACTCGGCGAACGCGGCCGGCTGCGGCAGCCAACTGGCACCGGTGGGGGAGAAGCCGAAGCCAGGAGCGTCGGCCACCCACGGCAGCGGGACCCGGCAGCCGTCGCGGCCCGCGTGGGTGTGTTCGCTGCGGAGCCAGACCGGGTCGTCGCGAACCGCGTCGGGGAGGGTGGTGTGCTCCGGCAGGCCGAGCTCCTCACCCTGATAGAGGTATGCCGCCCCCGGCAACGCGAGCATGAGCAGCGTTGCCGCCCGCGCGCGCCGCAGGCCCAACGCCCGGTCAGGCTGCGGGTCGGTCGCCCGGATCCCGCCGACGACCGGCCCCGGGTCGGCCGTGCCCAAGCGTGAGGCGTGCCGAACGACGTCGTGGTTGGACAGCACCCAGGTGATCGGAGCTCCGACGGCGCCCATGGTCTGCAGCTCGGCGTCGATGACCTTGCGCAATGCCTTTGCATCCCAACGACATCCGAGGAAGTCGAAGGCGAAGCTCTGGTGCATCTCGTCGGATCGCACATAGCGGGCCATCCGCTCCGGCGGGCTCACCCACGCTTCGGCGCAGAGCACCCGCTCGGGCGACCCGTAGGAGTCGAGCACGCCCCGCCACGCGGCATACACCTCGTGCACGCCGTCCTGGTCCCAGAAGGGGGTGGCGTTCGTGTCGAGCAACTCGAGCTCATCCAGGGGAGCGCTCAGGTCGGGCAGCCCCGGAGCCTTGATGAGCCCGTGGGCGACGTCGACCCGGAAGCCGGCCACCCCGCGATCGAGCCAGAACCGCAGCACCGACTCGAACTCGGCGCGCACCTCCGGCGCGGTCCAGTCGAAGTCGGGCTGATGGACGTCGAAGAGGTGCAGGTACCACTGACCCGGTCGCCCGTCGGCTTCGGTGACGCGGGTCCACCCCTGACCACCGAACACCGACGGCCAATTGTTCGGCGGCAGTTCGCCGTTCGCGCCGCGCCCGTCGCGAAAAAGGTAGCGCGCACGCTCCGGCGATCCCGGCCCGGCGGCCAGCGCAGCCTGGAACCACGGGTGTTGGTCGGACGAGTGGTTGGGCACGAGGTCGACCAGCACCACGAGCCCGAGCTCGTGGGCCCGAGCGATGAGCGTGTCGACATCCGCGAGCGTCCCGAAGCGTGGGTCGACGTCTCGATAGTCAGCCACGTCGTAACCGGCGTCGGCGAGCGGCGAGCGGTAGAACGGCGAGAGCCAGAGACCGTCGACGCCGAGGTCGGCCAGATGGGGCAGCCGCGCCGTCACCCCCGGAAGGTCACCGGTGCCGTCGCCGTCGGAGTCGCTGAACGAGCGCGGGTAGACCTGGTAGATCACCGCGTCGCGCCACCAGTCGCTCGCGGGGGAGTGCATCGTCACGTCAGTCCTTCTCGGGGTCAGGAGCGTTCACCAGCATGTATGCCGCCCGCACCAGGTAGTCGACCAGCGTCGCCTCCTGCTCGCGGTCCAGTTTCAGAAGCGCCACCGAGGCGAGCATGTGGTGGAGCCAGCGATCGCGTTGCTCGGGGGTCACGGCATACGGAGTGTGGCGCATCCGCAGGCGTGGGTGCCCGCGCTCCTCGGAGTAGGTGTTGGGGCCGCCCCAATACTGCTCGAGGAACATCCGCAGCCGGATCTCGGCCGGGCCGAGATCCTCTTCGGGATACAGCGCCCGCAGCACCGGATCACCGGCGACGCCCTCGTAGAACCCGTGGACGAGTCGCACGAACGTGTCGTGTCCGCCGACGAGGTCGTAGAAACTGGTCTCGCGTCCCAGCGGCGCTTGGCCCTCGGACACGCCCTGCACGTTGTCGCTCACTCGTTCACCCTGTCCCCGTCGTCGGCGACGCCGATGGTACGACCACTGGGGCAGCCATGGAGATTCCGGCCGCGTCGAGGGCCTCCTTGACCTGCACCCGGAGGTCGCGCTGCACGTCGAGGTTGACCGTCGGCACGCATCGGGCCGAGACCCGCACCGTGATCGTGCCGGCCGACATCGACTCGATGACGACCGAGGGGTCCTCGATCACCCGGTCATCCCGATCGGGCAGGCCTTCCAGGGCCGCGGTGAGCACCTGGGTCACCTTGGCGATGTCAGCGTCGAGGGCGAAGGGCACCGCGATCGCGGCAATCGACCACCCTTGCGAGTGGTTGCCCACCCGGAGGATCTCGCCGTTGCGGACGTACCAGATGACCCCGTTGCGATCCCGCAGGCGGGTGACTCGCAGGCTGACGTCCTCGACCGTGCCGATGACCTCCCCGGTGTCGATGGTGTCCCCGACGCCGTATTGGTCCTCGACGATCATGAAGATCCCCGAGAGGAAGTCGCGCACCAGGCTCTGCGCCCCGAAACCGAGCGCCACCCCGCCGACGCCGGCCGAGGCCAACAACGGGGCCAGGGGCACGCCGAGCGTCGCCATGATGGTGAGGACCGCCAAGGTGGAGACGACGATCGTGACCACGCTGCGCAGCACGGCGCCGACGGTCTGGGTCCGCTGGACGTAGCGCTCGTCCGCCAGCCCGCTGGCGTCGGCGAGGGCCTCACCCGCCCGTCCGCGCAGGATCCGCAGTCGGTCGGTGTGTTGCGCGGTGGCGCGCTTGACCACCGTCCGGATCAGTCGGTGCAGCAACCAGCGACCGATGACCGCGGTGAGGACGATGCCGAAGATCTGCAGCGGCGTGCCGAGCAGCTGGTCGAGGGTCACCTGCCACGCGGCGGGGCTGACGAGCAGGGGGTATGCCGTCACGAACCCTCGCGTTCTTGGATCGCCACCGCGGTCTCCACCACGGCCAGCTGCTCGATCACCAGTCGGCGCAGGCCGGCGGGGGCATCCTCGTGGTCGGCCAGCCACGCGCGGGTCCGGTCGCGCAGGGCCGCGTCGGCGATGTCCAGCGGGTAGAAGTACTTCACGCACCGCTCGGCGATGGCATAGGAGCGGTCCGCGAAGACCGGCTCGAGCATGTCGAGGTAGCTCTCGACGAACGGACGCAGCAGGGCCGGATCGTCACAGCGGCGGAATCCGGCGCCGATGGCCTCGAGGGCGGCGTTGGTCTGGGTGTCCTGCTCGATGGCCAAGGCCCACGCGGCCGTCTTCGCCTGAGCCGTCGGGATGGCGGCGCGAGCCTTGAGCGCCTGCTCCCGACCGGCCAGCGACGGGTCGCGGTCCAACTCGGCGGCGATGTCGTCCTCAGAGGCGCCGCCGGAAGCGGCGATCTGGGTGAGCAGGGCCCAGCGCAGGTCCTGGTCGACCGACAGGCCAGGCACGACGACGGAGCCGTCGAGGATGCCCTGCAGCCGGGTGAGGTCGTCGGTATGCCGCGCGAGGGCGGCATACGCGACGACGAGTTGCTGCTGCTTGTCGCTGCCGGGGACCGCGGCGTCCAGCACCGTGCGGATGACGTCGACGCTCTTGTCGACCATCGCAGGACGGGCGGCTTCGGGAAGGAACCAGCGCAGGGTGGCCAGCAGCATCGAGGGGATCTGCTTGGTGGTGCGCAGGATGGTGCGCAGGACGACGGTGTGCTCCTCGACCGGGATGACCCGCAGCAGCACGTCGACGAAATCCGACGGGGCCAGGGCGCCGTCGCGCAGCATCTCCCAGAGCGCGCCGAGGACGAGGCTGCGGGCGAGGCTGTCATCGAAGGCGTCGATGTGCGCCATCGCGGTCTGCAGCGACAACGGGTCGAGCGCGATCTTGGCGTAGGTGAGGTCCTCGTCGTTGGGCAGCAGCAGCGCAGGGCGGGGGAGCCCGACGAGCTCAGGCAGCTCGGTGCGCGGGCCATCGACGTCGACCTCGACGTAGCCGACGCGGTCCAGCCGCCCGCCGAGCAGGTCGTAGCGCCCGATGCCCACCCGATGCGGACGCAGCGTCGGGTCAGAGCCGGCGACCGTCTGCGTCATGGCAGCAGCGGTGATGACACCGTTGTCGTCGGTCGTGATGTCCAGTGCGAGCGTGCTGGGGCCGGAGGTCTTGAGCCAGCGCTGGGCCCAGTCGGACAGGTCGCGACCGGAGCCGGCCTCGAACTCGGCGAAGAGGTCACCCATCGTCGTGTTGCCCCAGGCATGCTTGCGGAAGTAGCTGCGCAAGCCCTCGCGGAAGGCGTCGCGCCCGACGTAGGCCACGAGCTGCTTGAGGACCGACCCGCCCTTGGCGTAGGTGATCCCGTCGAAGTTCACCGTCACGTCGACCAGGTCCCGCATGTCCGCATAGACGGGGTGGGTGTCGCTCTGCTGGTCCTGCTGATAGGCCCAGGTCTTCTCGTGGCTGTGGAACGTCGTCCACGCGTCCGGCCACTCGGTCGCCTCGGCCTGGCAGACCGACGAGGCCCACTCGGCGAACGACTCGTTGAGCCACAGGTCGTCCCACCACTTCATCGTCACGAGGTCGCCGAACCACATGTGCGCCAACTCGTGCAGGATCGTCAGCGCCCGGCGCTCGACGAGCGGCTCGGAGGGCTGCCCGCGGAAGACGTAGGCGTCGGTGATCGTCACGCAGCCGGCGTTCTCCATGGCCCCGGCGTTGTACTCGGGGACGAACAACTGGTCGTACTTCGCGAACGGGAAGGCGCCGTCGAACTCCTTCTCGAAGAACAGAATTCCCGCCTTGGTGCAGTCGAATAGGTTCCCGTAGTCGACATGCTCGGTGATCGAGCGACGCGCGAAGATCCCCATGGGGATGACGGCGTCGCGGCCCTGCACCTCATCCCAACGCACCGTGTAGGGCCCGGCGCACAGCGCCGTGATGTAGGAGGAGATCCGCGGCGTCGGCTCGAACGCCCAGGTCGCCCGACCCTCGCCGGCCGGGACCGGCTCGGGAGCCGGCTGGTTGGAGACGACGACCCAGTGGTCGGGGACCGTGGCCGTGAACGCGAAGGTGGCCTTGAGGTCGGGCTGCTCGAACACGGCATACACCCGGCGGCTGTCGGGGACCTCGAACTGGCTGTAGAGGTAGACCTCGTTGTCGACGGGGTCGACGAAGCGGTGCAGTCCCTCGCCGCTGTTGGTGTAGCGCCCCACCGCGTCGACGACCAGGACGTTGTCGGGGGCGAGCGCCGGCAGCGCGATCCTGCTGTCCGCAAAGACCTCGGCCGGGTCGAGGGCGACGCCGTTGAGGGTCACCGACGTCACCGAGTCACCGACGAAGTCGATCCACGTGCCGACCCCCGCTGCGCGCGCAGCGAACCGCACCGTCGTCGACGTGAGGAACGTCGTGGGTCCGGTGGTGAGGTCGAGCACCACGTCGTAACTGTTGACGTGGAGCAACGCAGCGCGGGATGCGGCTTCGTCGCGGGTGAGGTTCGTGCCGGGCACAGGGACGCTCCTTGGGTGGGTGGCCAAGCTGCTGGGTATGCCGCGCGGCCGGGTCAGCGGTCCGCGCCGCGGTGGTTTGCCCAGCCATCTTCCCACGGGCCGGGCAGATCACTTCAGGGACGGATGGCGGGGGAGTGACACAATGCGCCCTATGACCGCCAGTCCCGAAGCGCGCCCCACGCGGGTCCGCCGTCAGCCCGTTGAGATGTGGTTCGACCCGATGTGTCCCTGGGCCTGGATGACCTCCCGCTGGCTCATGCAGGTCGAAACGGTCCGCCCGGTGCGGGTGACCTGGTCGGTGATGAGCCTGGCTGTCCTCAACGAGGGTCGCGACCTGCCTGAGCAGTACCGCGCGCTCATGGAGCACGCCTGGGGGCCGGTGCGGGTCATCATCGCCGCGCAGGCAGCCCACGGCGACAAGGTCATCAAGAAGCTCTACGACGCCCTGGGCACCCGGATCCATCTGCAGGCCCGCGAGGACTTCGACCAGGTCATCGCCGAGGCGCTCGCCGAGTGCAAGCTCCCGGCCGAGTTGGCCAAGGCGGCTCACCAGAAGAAGTACGACGCGGCCCTCAAGCGCAGCCACAAGCGGGCCATCTCGCTCGTCGGCACCGACGTCGGAACCCCGGTGATCTCGGTGGGGGGCGTCGCCTTCTTCGGCCCCGT
The DNA here is from genome assembly GCA_016707175.1 of Candidatus Phosphoribacter hodrii. Classification (GTDB taxonomy): domain Bacteria; phylum Actinomycetota; class Actinomycetes; order Actinomycetales; family Dermatophilaceae; genus Phosphoribacter; species Phosphoribacter hodrii. Next base: position 781,870 of record JADJIB010000002.1, on the reverse strand, counting down.
CGTCTCCCCGGCCCCCAAGGGTGAGGCCGCCGGCCGCCTCTGGGACGGCTGTGTCCTGGTCGCCGGGACGCCGGGCTTCTTCGAGCTCAAGCGCACCCGCTCCATCGGCCCCATCTTCGACTGAAAGCGATTCCCTCACATGCGAGTTCACCTCGGCGGCGACCACGCGGCATACGACTTGCAACGCGCGCTGGTTGACCATCTGACCGCAGCCGGACACGAGGTCATCGACCACGGACCGCTCGCCTACGACGCGATGGACGACTACCCGGTGTTCGTGCTGCGGGCGGCCCAGGCCGTGGCTGCCGACCCGGGATCGGCGGGCATCGTCCTCGGCGGGTCCGGCAACGGCGAGGTCATGGCGGCCAACAAGGTCCCCGGGATCCGCGCCGCGTATGCCGCGAGCATCGAGTTGGCCGAGTTGGCCCGCGAGCACAACGACGCCCAAATCATCGCGATGGGCGGCCGGTTCACCGACATCGAGACCGGCTGCGCGATCGCCGACGCGTTCCTCGCGACGGACTTCTCCGGTGACGAGCGGCACGCCCGCCGACTGGCGATGGTGAGTCGCTTCGAGGCCGACGGGAGCCTGCCGGAAGGCTGACGCCCCAGATGACTGCACAGACGGCACGTCGCGAGGTCGACCCGGGGTCGACCAGGGTGTCGGTGCTGCGTGCCGAGCCGTGGCCAGCGCGCCTGCGGGTGGTGCTGCAGGCGAGGCAGCCGGTGCGCGCGTTCGGGCTGGTCGTCGCCGGCTGGGTCCTGCTGGCCTGCATGGTCGCCTGGCCCCTCAACGTCGCCTGGTCGATGTACGCGCCACTCGTCGTCCTCGCCGGGTTGTTCCTCACCCCTGGCTGGTTCGCGGTGGTCAGCGCCTCGTATGCCGTGTGCCTGGGGATCTCGGCGTTCATGGTGCGCGGGTGGTCGGTGCTGCAGGGATTCACCTTGCTGGCGCTCGCGCTGACGATGACCCTCATGGTGATGCGCACCCGGTCACGGGAGCGGCTCGGGGTGCAGGGCAACGGCGGTGAGGACATGCTCGTCGACCTGCGCGATCGGTTGCTGGCGCTGGGCGACATGCCGTCGCTGCCGACCGGTTGGCACGCCGAGTCGGCCATCCGGTCTGCCTACGGCGACAAGTTCTCCGGCGATCTGGCCGTGACCTCGTTGTCGCCCGACGGTCATCGCTTGGAGGTCGCGCTCGTCGACCTGTCCGGGAAGGGTCGCACCGCGGGCACCCGGTCGCTGCTGTGTTCTGGAGCGATCGGCGGGTTGCTTGGCCAGGTGGAGCCTGAGCGGCTGCTGCCCGCGGCCAACCACTACCTCGTGCGCCAGGAGTGGCCGGAAGGTTTCGCGACCGCCGTTCACCTGGCCGTCGACCTGCGCACGGGCGACTTCACGCTCGGCAATGCCGGGCACCCGGCGCCGATCCAGTTCACCGCAGGCTCGGGGCGCTGGTCGGTCCTCGAGTCGGCCGGTGGCCCGGTCCTGGGGATCATCCCGGAGATCCAATTCCCGCGTAGCGCAGGGCGGCTCGGCCGCGGGGACGCGCTGGTTCTTTACACCGACGGGGTCATCGAGGCCCGCGGTCACGATCTGAGCCGGGGCCTGGACCGTCTGTTGGGCCATGCCGAGCGACTGATCACGACTGGGTTCGCCGGTGGCGCTCGCCGGTTGTGCGCCGACGCGCAGGCCGGCGACTCCGACGACCGAGCCGTCGTCGTCATCTGGCGCGACTGACCGGCCTACGCCGTCCACCCGCGCCGCTCCAGACGCACCGCCCCACGCCCAGTCCCACACACCGCCCACACACACTGACGGCCGCGACCCACGCGAAGGTGAGCTGCGGCCGTCGGCGCTGCCGAAGCGAAAGGTCAGTTGGCCTGGTCCAGGTCGTCAGCGACTTCCTTGGCCTTCTCCTGCGCCATGTCGACCTTGTCCGAGAACTGACCACCGGTCTTCTCGTCGATCAGGTCGCCAGCCTTCTCCACAGCCTCGTCAACCTTGTCGCTGTTGCCCTGGACAAGCTCGACAGCCTTGTCCTTGAGCTCCTCAGCCTTGTCCTTGATCTCGTCGAAAAGGCCCATGTTGGCCCTCCTCCCCACTCGTTGTCGCCGCCCGTGCGGACGGCCTTGACCCACCTTAAGCGAGCCCGCGCCACCGGAAGTTCCCGCCGCGTGCCTGGCGAGCGCGAGCGGCATACCCTGTGCGCGTGCCAGAGCAGCGGGTCCGGACCTTCCACGCGCGACGGGGGCGCCGCTCCAGCCTCACCGAGAGCCGACTGGCCACCCTGCTGCCCCGGTATGCCGTGCCCGCCGCAGTCCTCGCCCCTCCCGGCACGCCCGGGCGGCCCCCACACGTCGTCCTCGAGATTGGGTGCGGCCATGGCGCCGCCGCCGTCGGGTATGCCGCCACCCACCCCGACACGCACCTCATCGCCCTCGACGTGCACCCGCCGGGCGTCGCCCGGATGCTCGCGGCGGCCGCTGCCGAAGGGCTGACCAACCTCTCGGCTGAGTTGGCCGACGCGGTGGAGTTCCTCGCCGACCGGGTGCCCGAGGGTGGTCTCGACGCGGTGCACCTGTTCTTCCCTGACCCGTGGCCCAAGGCTCGGCATCACCGGCGCCGGTTCGTGTCGCCGCAGACGCTCGACCTGTTGGCCTCCCGCCTGACCCCGACCGGGCACGTCCTCGTGGCGACCGACATCGCCGACTACGCGGCATACGTGCGGCGAGTGGTGGCCGACCACGGAACGTTCGTGGCGCGGGATGTGCCGCGGCCGACGTGGCGACCGCTGGCCGGTTACGAGGCCAAGGGCCTGGACGCCGGGCGAGCGATCACCGAGCTGGTGCTGGAGCGGGCGACGAGAATCGAACTCGCGTAGCCAGTTTGGAAGACTGGGGCTCTACCATTGAGCTACGCCCGCGTGCGGTGGCCGTCGCATTGTGACGGGGCCACCACGGGGGCTAGCCTAGTCCCGCCCGCCCGGCTCGCGCGAACCACCACGTCCGCGCGTCCCGTAGCGGGCTCGGTGCGTCGGCCACGGTATGCCGTGTGCCCACCGACCGGGGTATGGCGCAGTTTGGTAGCGCGTCCGCTTTGGGAGCGGAAGGCCGTCGGTTCGAATCCGGCTACCCCGACCATCTGGTCCAGCGACGCGTGGGGGCGCCCATGAAGTCGCCGTGGCTGTCGTTGGAACAGCAGTAGCGACGACTTCATCGGCGACTTCATGTGTCGTGACTGCCGCCCGGGCCAGCTCCCAGGCCGTCGGCCGCTCTCGGATTCGGCCCGGCCGCACACAGGCGGCTAGCATGGACCGGATTGCCCGCCGTCGTCCGCGCCGGCCGCCACGCCTCGTGCACGCACGGGCGCGAGCTAGCCGGACGGCATACCTTCCTCCCGATCTGGAGTATCCGCAGTGAAGAGTGCGCTCGAGACCCTCAGCCCGACCCGGGTGAAGCTGACCATCGAGGTCTCCGCCGAGGAGTTCCAGCCCAGCCTGGAGCAGGCGTACAAGACCATCGGCAGCCAGATCCAGGTCCCGGGGTTCCGGCGCGGCAAGATCCCGGCGCGGATCATCGACCAGCGCCTGGGCAAGGGCGCCGTGCTGCAGGAGGCCGTCAACGACGCGCTCCCGACCTTCTACGGGCAGGCCCTCGAGGAGCACTCGGTGCGCCCGCTGGGTCAGCCTGAGGTCGACGTGACCGAGGTGCCGCTCGACGCCGGTCAGGGCCTCACCTTCACCGCCGAGGTCGACAAGCGCCCCGAGATCGAGCTGCCTGACTACTCCACCCTGGCCGTCGAGGTCGACGCGATCGAGGTCGGCGACGCCGACATCGAAGAGCGCCTCACCACGCTGCGCCAGCGTTTCGGCACCCTCAAGGGCGTCGAGCGCGCCGCCGCCACGGGCGACTTCGTGTCGATCGACCTGTCAGCTCAGATCGACGGCGAGGAGATCGACACCGTCACCGGGGTGTCCTACGAGGTCGGCGCCGGCAACATGCTCGAAGGCATGGACGAGGCGCTCGTCGGGATGACCGCGGGCGAGACCAAGACGTTCGAGGCCCCGCTCGCGGGCGGCGACCACGCCGGCGCAGCCGCCGAGTGCACCGTCACCGTCCAGTCGGTCAAGGAGCGCGAGCTCCCCGAGCTCGACGACGAGTTCGCCCAGCTGGCGAGCGAGTTCGACACCCTGGAGGAGCTCAAGGCCGACCTCGTCAAGGACGCCGAGCGCGGCAAGCGGTTCGGTCAGGGCATGCAGGCCCGCGACAAGGTGATGGAGGCCCTGCTGGCCGCCGTCGAGATCCCGATCCCCGAGGGCGTCGTCAACGACGAGGTCCACAGCCACCTCGAGGGCGAGGGGCGCCTTGAGGACGACGAGCACCGCGCCGAGGTCGACGCCGAGACCCGCAAGGGCCTGGCCGCGCAGTTCCTCCTCGACGCCATCGTCGAGAAGGAAGAGATCCGCGTCGAGCAGCCCGAGCTCATCGAATACCTGCTCATGTCGGCCCAGCAGTACGGCATGGACCCCAACCAGTTCGCCCAGGCCATCGACGCGCAGGGTCAGATCCCCGCGATGGTCAGCGAGGTCGCCCGGCGCAAGGCCTTGGCCAAGGTGCTTGAGCAGGCCTCGGTGACCGACAGCAACGGTGCGGCCGTCGACCTCGAAGCCGTCATGGCCCCGCGCGCGCCGTTCGGCGACGACCACGAGGGCCACGACCACGAGGGTCACGACCATGAGGGTCACGACCACGACCACGACGGTCACGACCACGAGCACTGAGCCCGGCGAACCTTGCCGACCGGGTCGCAGCGCTGACCCGGGTCACCTCACTTCACCCTCATGACGTTCACTGAGCCGTCCACTCCTCGCGAACCGTCGGCTCCCGACGCACCTCACGTGCGCGCCGCCGTCATCGCGGTGTATGCCGTGTTCCTCCTTGCGGGGGTGCAGTTCGCGGCGTTCGCGGCCCGGATCCCGCAGGTCAAGGATCTGCTGGGCCTGAGTGCCGGCGAGCTCGGGGTCACCCTCCTGGCCGTGTCGGCGGGCTCGATCCTCGGGTTACCGGCCGCGGGGTGGGTCGTCCATCGGTTCGGCGCCGCGCGCACGGTCCTTGCCGGAGTCATCGCCTCGGTCCTCGCGCTGGCGACGGTCGGTGCCACCACCGAGATCCTGCACTCCCGGCCGCTCACCATGGCCGCGCTCTTCTTCGCGGGCCTGGGGATCGGCATCTGGGACATGTCGATGAACCTCGAAGGCGCCACCGTCGAGCGCGCGGCGGGACGGGCGATCATGCCTCGCTTCCACGCTGCGTTCAGCGCCGGCACGGTGTTCTCGGCCTTGGTCGGCAGCGGCCTCACCGCTCTGGGCGTTGGCGTGCTGCCGCACCTGGCGGGCACCTCGCTCGTCGTTCTCCTCGCCGCGCTCTGGGCGACGCCGCGGTTCCTCACCACGGGGGCGGGGGCGCACGGCATACCGGATGCCGCTGACTCCACCGGCGCGGAACCGTCGACGTCGGGGCTGGGGATGCGTGCGGCCTGGACCGAGCGTCGGACCCTGCTGATTGGGCTCGTCGTCCTCGTCGCGGCGTTCACTGAGGGCAGCGCCAACGACTGGCTGGCAATCGCGTTCGTTGACGGCCACCACCTTCCCGCCTGGGCCGGGGTCCTCGCCTTTGCGACGTTCCTGGCCAGCATGACCGTCGGCCGGATCGCCGGAACGAAGTTGCTGGACCGTTACGGTCGAGTGCGGGTGCTGCGCGCGACCTTCCTCACCGCAGTCCTCGGCTCGGTCCTCGTGGTCTTCGGCGGGCCCTGGCTGGCGTTCCTCGGTGCGGCCCTGTGGGGTGTCGGCGCGAGCCTCGGCTTCCCCGTGGGCATGTCCGCCGGAGCCGATGACCCAGCGCGCGCAGCGGCCCGGGTGAGCGTCATCAGCACCATCGGGTATGGCGCGTTCCTCGGTGGGCCGCCGCTGCTGGGCTTCCTCGGCGACCACATCGGGGTGCTTCGGGCCATGCTCGTCGTCGGGTTGGCCGTCCTGCTGGCCTTTGCCGCCCTGCCGGCCGTGCGGGAGCCGGCTCCGGAGGAAGACTTCCCGCAAATCTCACCGCAGGTTGGGTTCCCCGACGGCTCCTGATGCGTCACGATGGGAGTTCCCTCACGTGCGGAGGTGGCCCATGGACGCGGACATCGCGAGTTACCTGGACAAGGTCAAACAACGGCGCTCGGAGCTCGGGCAGTCGATGGCCGAACTGCAGGAGGTCATCGACGAACCCGTCGGTGACGCCGAGCACTGGCGCGACGTGGCCCGCGCCGCAGCAGCGGATGTGCGTCGCGACCTCGACGAACACATCGCCGTGACCGAAGCGAACGGCGGGCTCTACGACTCGCTGCGCGCGGAGGCCGCCCGGCTGGCCGGGCCACTGCGTCACCTGCAGGGCGAGCACCCCGACCTCGTCGCCCTGGCAGACGAGTTGATCGCCGTCCTGGATCGACCCGCTGCCGCCGACCGGGCCGATGCCCCCGAGCTGGTCAAGAAGCTCCTGCGCCGGCTGTCTCACCACCGACAGCGAGGCGCCGACTTGGTGTTCGAGGCCTACCAGGTCGACGTCGGAGGAACCGGCTGACCCGTGCCCGTGTGCGCTCAGGGCGAACACGCGGCATACCGGGATTGTCGGCGCGACCCCGGACGTTAGGGTCGGGAGAGCGGGCAAGCCGTCCCGCACCGACCGACGCATGGAGTCACAGGTGAGCCAGAGCAACGAGGTCGTCATGGCCGGGGCGCCGATGCCCGGCAGCCTCGACGATCACATCTACAACCGGCTGCTCAAGGAGCGGATCATCTTCCTGGGCTCCGAGGTCCGGGACGAGAACGCCAACGCGATCTGCGCGCAGATGCTTCTCCTTGCGGCCGAAGACCCCGAGAAGGACATCTGGCTCTACATCAACTCCCCGGGTGGGTCGGTGACCGCCGGCATGGCGATCTTCGACACCATGCAGTGGGTGCCCAACGACGTGGCCACCGTCGCGATGGGGATGGCGGCCTCGATGGGCCAGTTCCTCCTCTCGGCCGGCACGCCGGGCAAGCGCTACGCCACGCCGCACGCCCGAGTGATGATGCACCAGCCCTCCGGCGGCATCGGCGGCACGGCCTCGGACATCAAGATCCAGGCCGAGCAGATGCTGCACATCAAGAAGCAGATGGCCGCGCTCATCGCCGAGCACACCGGCCAGACCCTCGAGCAGATCGAGCGTGACTCCGACCGCGACCGCTGGTTCACCGCGGAGGAGGCCAAGGCCTATGGCTTCGTCGACCACGTCGTCGAGCGGGCCTCGAGCGCGGCACACCGCGCCGACAACCCCGTGACCGGCAACTGACGCCCGAGACGACGGAGAGACCGACCATGACCATGAACGCAGGGATGGCCCCGATGGCCCCGATGGGCCGCTACATCCTGCCCCAGTTCGAGGAGCGCACGTCCTACGGGATGAAGCGCCTGGACCCCTACACGAAGATGTTCGAGGACCGGATCATCTTCCTCGGCGTCCAGGTCGACGACGCCTCGGCCGACGACATCATCGCCCAGCTCATCGTGCTGGAGTCCCAGGACCCCGACCGCGACATCCTCATGTACATCAACAGCCCCGGTGGCTCGTTCACGGCGATGACCGCGATCTACGACACCATGCAGTACATCCGGCCCGACATCCAGACGTTCGTCGTCGGGCAGGCCGCCTCGGCGGCTGCGGTGCTGCTGGGTGCCGGCGCACCGGGCAAGCGTTACGCCCTGCCCAACGCGCGCATCCTCATCCACCAGCCGGCCCTCGCCGGTGGTGACTACGGCCAGGCCTCCGACATCGAGATCCAGGCCAACGAGGTGCTGCGGATGCGCACCTGGCTGGAGGAGACGCTGGCCCTGCACACCGGCCGCACCGCCGAGCAGACGGCCCGCGACATCGAGCGCGACAAGATCCTCAGCTCGGCCGAGGCCAAGGAGTACGGCCTCATCGACGAGGTTCTCCTCTCGCGCAAGGGCTCCGCACAGAAGTGACCCACGCACCGGTATGCCGCCCGCTCACCCAGGCGCGCGGCATACCGGTGTCGTTTGTCCGCCCTCAGCGGACAATCGCTGACGCCGGGTGGATCCGGGCGTGTAATGAAGAGCGCAACCGGCGTGGGGCAGGTAGCGTCGGCCTTGGACCTGACCGCATTGGGCGGTCACGACAGCAGGAGGACCCAGATGGCGCGCGTGGGTGACGGCAGCGATCTGCTCAAGTGCTCCTTCTGCGGCAAGAGCCAGAAGCAGGTCAAGAAGCTCATCGCGGGCCCTGGCGTCTACATCTGCGACGAGTGCATCGATCTGTGCAACGAGATCATCGAGGAGGAGCTCGCCGAGACCTCCGAGCTGGGCCTGGACGAGTTGCCCAAGCCGCGCGAGATCTTCGACTTCCTCGGCACCTACGTCGTCGGCCAGGACATCGCCAAGAAGGCGCTCGCGGTCGCGGTCTACAACCACTACAAGCGGATCCAGGCGGGGGAGGGGATGGGCCGCAAGGGTGAGGACGCGGTCGACATCGCCAAGTCCAACATCCTGTTGATCGGCCCCACCGGGTGCGGCAAGACCTACCTCGCCCAGACCCTGGCCCGCATGCTCAACGTGCCGTTCGCCATCGCCGACGCGACGGCGCTGACCGAGGCCGGCTATGTCGGCGAGGACGTCGAGAACATCCTCCTCAAGCTCATCCAGGCCGCCGACTACGACGTCAAGAAGGCCGAGACGGGCATCATCTACATCGACGAGGTCGACAAGATCGCCCGCAAGAGCGAGAACCCGTCGATCACCCGCGACGTCTCCGGTGAGGGCGTGCAGCAGGCGCTGCTGAAGATCCTCGAGGGCACCACCGCCTCGGTGCCGCCGCAGGGTGGCCGCAAACACCCGCACCAGGAGTTCATCCAGATCGACACGACGAACGTCCTGTTCATCGTCGGCGGCGCCTTCGCCGGGCTCGAGAAGCTCATCGAGGCACGCTCGGGCAAGAAGGGCCTGGGCTTCGGGTCGCAGTTGCACCTGGCCAAGGAAGAGGGCTGGTCCTACGCCGACGTCATGCCCGAAGACCTGATGAAGTTCGGGCTCATCCCCGAGTTCATCGGGCGGCTTCCGGTCATCACGACGGTGACTCCGCTGGACCGGGCGGCCCTCGTCGCGATCCTCAGCGAGCCGCGCAACGCGCTCATCAAGCAATACCAGCGGATGTTCGAGATCGACGGCGTCGAGCTCGAGTTCACCCCCGAGGCCGTTGAGGCGGTGGCCGAGCAGGCCCTGCTGCGCGGCACCGGCGCTCGTGGGCTCCGGGCGATCATGGAGGAAGTCCTCCAGCCGGTGATGTTCGACGTCCCCAGCGAGAACGACATCGCCCGGGTCGTCATCACCCGCGAGGTCGTGCTCGACAACGTCAACCCGACGATCGTGCGCCGCGAGGCCGCCCGCGTGGTCAAGCGCGCACCGCGCCGCCAGTCCGCCTGAGCATTCGCCCGCCCGCGGTCGCCGCTCACAGCCCTCATGCCCGCCTTCGGCTGACGTCGGGTCGGTGTCCCGGTGGATCGTGATTCGCAGCCCCTTGGGCTTCAACTCGTGGCCGGGGCCCCCGCGCCGCAACAGTTGGACGGACGCACCTGCGGGCCGACGGCGTTGACGACGGCCCGGATGCTGCGCGATCCCGCCTTGGCCGATTGGGTCCGCACCGGGGACAAGCACGGTCGAGCCTTTCCCAACGGGCCGAGCGCGGCGTTGCGGCTGGCGGCATACCACTCGCTCGTCCACGCCCGCACGAACGCGCTCGTCGGCCCCGGCGGGAGGCTGCAGGTCCCGTGGCCGCGCGCTCTGGGCACCACTCCCTGGGGGGTATGCCGTGAGCTCGAGTCGGGCGCGGCCGACCCGGGGGCGCGCTATCGGATCGTGCCGGTGCGCCGGGCGGGAGGCTCGCCTGGCCGCGTTGGTCGGGCACCTGGCCGAGCACCTGCGCCCAGGCCGACCCGGTGTGCTCTTCGTCGGGAGCGCCACCCTGCCCCGGCACGTCGCGTTGCTCGTTGCCGGTCCCGACGGCTCGGTGCTGGTGCACGACCCCAGCGCCGGGTCGGTGAGCGAGCTCGATGTCGCGTCGCTGGCCGATCCACGCACGGCCGTCGCCGGGTGGACCCACCCGTGGTTCCTCATCGGCCCCGTCGGCTGACGACAGGGCCGATGCGCCGACCGGACCGACGGGTCAGGCGGTGGGCTTCTCCACGGGGATGAGCTGGGCGTCGCGGACCTCGACGGCGTCGGACACGGCATACGTCATCGCGGTGATGCGTCCCGCGGCGCGCAGGTCGGCCTCGGCGAGCACGACCCGCTCGCCCACCTCGGTCGGCACGGCGAGGGTCATCGAGGCCACCTCGGCGCGCATCCCCATCTTGGCTTCGGACTTCACCTTGCGGACGGCAGCGAGCGCGGCGCCGACGGCGGTGAGGACCTCGGGGTCACCCGACGTCCCGTCCGCCGCCTGCACACCCACGACATCGGCAAGCGTCGGCCAGGGCTGCCGGTGCACCGAACCCTCCTGCCACCAGGACCACACCTCTTCGGTGACGTAGGGCAGGATCGGCGCGAGGAGCCGCAGGAGCACGTCGAGCGCGATCCGCAGCGCGGCCCGGGCCGACGCGGCCGCCGCCTCGCCCTGCCCGCCGTAGGCCCGGTCCTTGACCAACTCGAGGTAGTCGTCGCAGAACGTCCAGAAGAACGACTCCGTGATCTCCAGCGACCGGGTGTAGTCCCAGGCCTCGAATCCCGCTGTCGCAGAACGCACCACGTCGGCCAGCGCCGAGAGCATCGACCGGTCGAGCGGCTCGGTCACCGCGGCGCCGAGGTCACCCTCGACGGTCCCGAACGACAAGGCGAACTTGCTGGCGTTGAGGATCTTGATCGCCAGGCGCCGACCCACCTTGATCTGCCCGGCGTCGAAGGCGGCGTCCGTCCCGAGCCGCCCGGAGGCCGCCCAATAGCGCACCGCGTCGGCCGAGTGCTCCTTGACCAGAGCCTCGGGGGTGACGACGTTGCCCTTGGACTTGCTCATCTTCTTGCGGTCCGGGTCGAGGATCCAGCCCGAGATCGCCGCGTTGGTCCACGGCACTGTGCCGTGCTCGTGGTGGGCGCGCACGATCGTCGCGAACAGCCAGGTGCGGATGATGTCGTGCGCCTGCGGGCGCAGGTCCATGGGGAAGACCGCCGCGAACAAGTCGGGGTCGCCACGCCAGCCGGCCGCGATCTGGGGGGAGAGCGACGAGGTCGCCCACGTGTCCATCACGTCGGGGTCAGCGACGAAACCCCCTGGTATGCCGCGCTGCTCGGCGGTGAAGCCCTCCGGCACCGATGCGGCGGGGTCGAGCGGGAGCTGGTCCTCTCGGGGCACGAGGGGGGTGTCGTAGACCGGCTCACCCTGATCGTCGAGTCGATACCAGACGGGGATCGGCACGCCGAAGAACCGCTGCCGCGAGATGAGCCAGTCGCCGTTGAGGCCCTGCACCCAGTTCTCGTAGCGGCTGCGCATGAAGCCCGGGTGGAACGCGATCTCGCGCCCCCGCTCTACCAGCGCGGCGTTGAGTGCGGCGTCGCGCCCGCCGTTGCGGATGTACCACTGGCGCGACGACACGATCTCCAGCGGCTTCTCACCCCGCTCGTAGAAGTTGGCCTTGCGCATCGTCGGGGTCGGCTCGCCGTCGAGGTCGCCGCTCTCCCGCAGGGCCGCGACGGTGGCTTCACGCGCGCCGAACGCCGTCGCGCCGGCGATCTTCGCGGCATACAACTCCGCACCCGTCCCCGACAACCAGTCCGGCGTCTCGGCGTCGAGGCGTCCGGAACGGGTGATGAGGGAGCGGTTGGGCAACTGCAGTTCCCGCCACCAGATGACGTCGGTGAGGTCACCGAAGGTGCAGCACATCGCGATGCCGGCGCCCTTGTCGGGCTCTGCCGCCGGGTGGGCTCGGACCGGAATCTCGACGCCGAAGAGCGGCGAGGTGACCGTCGTGCCGAACAACGGCTGGTAACGCTCGTCGTCGGGGTGGGCGATGAGGGCCACGCAGGCCGGGATGAGCTCGGGCCGGGTCGTCTCGATATACACCGGCGACCCGTCGGGCCGGTGGAAGGCGACCCGGTGATAGGCGCCGGGGTAGTCCTTGGCCTCGAGCTCGGCCTGGGCCACTGCCGTCTGGAACGTCACGTCCCAGAGCCCGGGTGCCTCCGACGTGTAGGCCTCGCCGCGCTCCAGGTTGCGCAGGAACGCCTGCTGGGCCGTCGCCCGCGAGTGGTCGTCGATCGTGCGGTAGGAGATGGACCAGTCGAGCGAGAACCCCATCCGCCGGAAGAGTGCCTCGAAGGCCTCCTCGTCGAGGACGGTCAACACGTCGCACAACTCGATGAAGTTCTGCCGGCTGATGGCGATCTGGTTGGCCGCCTTGATCGAGGCGACGTCGCCCTGGTGCGGCGGCTGGAAGTCGGGGATGTAGGGCAGCGACGCGTCGCCGCGCACGCCGTAGTAGTTCTGCACCCGCTTCTCGGTCGGCAGGCCGTTGTCGTCCCACCCGATCGGGTAGAAGACCTCGAACCCGGCCATCCGCTTGTAACGGGCCATGCAGTCGGTGTGCGTGTAGGAGAACACGTGACCCATGTGCAGGCTGCCCGAGGCCGTGGGCGGCGGCGTGTCGATCGAGAAGACGGCGCTGCGCGGCCCGGCCATGGCCTTGGCCCGGTCGAACGTGTAGGTCCCCTCCTCGCGCCATACCGCGCCCCACTTCTCCTCGAGGCCGTCGACCGAGGGGCGGTCGGGGATCGAGGTCGGGCGAAGCGGCGTGCTGGTCATGCCAGGCATCTTCTCAGAACCGGCAGGAGCCTCCGAACCGGTTTCGGTGTGGACCGTCCGGCGGGTGTGATCGGGCCCACCAGTGGCGAGGGTCGCAGGTCCCTGGACCGGGCCGTGAGAGCGGTTACGTTACCGAGTGGTAGCAGGCTGCTCGCCTGTCGCCCGCCGATCAACGAGGACCAGCGCCATGACGACCACAGTTCCGGCCCCGGCCCTGCCGGGGACCCGCGAGTGGCGCCTTGGCCTGCCGGCCTGGATCCACGACGCGCGGGGCGCCGAGTTGTTGTTGCGCTTCGTCACGCCCGCCGACGCGGGAGCGATCCGGGGGCTGCACGCGCGGTGTTCGGAGCAGGCCCTGCGGTGGCGCTACTTCGGGGGCGGTGCTCAGGTCGAGCACCTGCTCACCTGGATCTTCGACGAGACCCGCAGCGAGGCCGTCACCGCCTGGAGTCAAGGGCAACTCGTCGCGGTGGGCAACCTGTTGTTGCCCGACGCGTCGGGTGTCGGCGAGGTGGCCTTCCTCGTCGAGGACGCCTGGCAGGGCCGGGGGATCGGATCGACGCTGGTCGACGTCGTCACCGACCGGGGCCGGGACCACGGTGCCGGCCTGCTGCATGCCGACGTGTCGCTCGACAACGGCCGGATGCGGGTGCTGTTGGCCCGGCGCGGCTGGGTCGGCAAGGTCGTTGGTGGCGACTACTGCATGGACCTCGTGCTCTCCGACTGATCGCCGGCCGGGTCGGCCCGGGTGGCCGTCGCCCGGAAGGTCGCGGGAGTGTGCCCGGTCACGGCCTTGAACTCTCGACTCAGGTGCGCTTGATCGGCATACCCCAGGTATGCCGCCAGCCCCGCGAGGTCGGTCTCGCCGCGGCGCAGGCGGTCGGCCGCCTCGTGCAGGCGTCGGCGCTGGACCAACCACCGGGGCGTCAACCCCAGGCGCCGACGGGTCAACCGCTGGAGGGAGCGCTCGGTGAGGGCGAAGCGGGCGGCGAGTTGGTCGACCCGCAGCAGCGACTGGTCGCCTTCGACCGCGTCGACGATGGCGTTGACCAGCAGCCCCTCCTCGTCGATGACCACGTGCCGGCGAACGGCGTCTTCGAGGATTCCGGCCGCCCGCCGTTGGGCGAGGGCGTCTGACGGGTCGGGGGACATCACCGACCGGACGGCAGGGACCAGGGCCGACCACGGCATACCCATCTCGTCGAGATCCACCCACGTGTCGGTGAGTGCCGAGACGGATCGGCCAGCCACGAGCCACCCCGCGCCCGGTTGCAGACCGACGCCCACCACCCACCCGCGCCCGGCCAGGGTCACCCGGGACAGACCACGCACTACGCCGTAGAAGCGGGCGTAGTCGGAGCCCACCACCACCTGACAACAGGGGTAGTTGAGAACGTGTTGCTCCCACTCCTCGCCGGCTGGGATGTCCCAGACGGGCACCCAGATGTGGCGGACCAGTCCGGCGAGGTCGCCCGCCGGAGCATGGCGGAACACCGGGGGACTCGGCCGGCCCTGCACGCGCAGGTGCGCCTTGGCTACCGGGTGATCCGGGGACTGCTCGGATGCGGACGGCTGAGGGCGGCTGCCGATGTCGGTTTGTCGGGAATCTTCAAGACCGGTCAGTGCCACTCCCTTCACGCTTGGGCGTCATGACGACAACCACCGTGACACCGTACCGAGCCGCCCTGACACCTCTCAGCGACATCGTCGCCACAGTCACCGACTGGGCTGCGCCGTCGCCGTGCGAGGGGTGGAGCGCCCTGGACGTCCTGGACCACATCCTCACGACTCAGCGTGCTCTGCTCACCGAGCGCGGCCTGACCCTGCCCCCGCCTGCTGACCTCGCGGCCGACCCCGTTGCGGCCTGGGCCGCCCATGCCGCCACGGTGGCGGGGCTGCTGGATGACCCAGCCATCGCCGGGATCGCCTACGACGGACACTTCGGGCCGACCACGCTCGGGGAGACGGTGGAACGCTTCTACGTGTTCGACATGCTCGTCCACCGTTGGGACCTGGCTCGGGCGGCCGGCAGCGACACGTCCTTCACCGACGCTGAACTCGACCGGATCGACGAGTCGGCGCAGTCGTTCGGGCCGGTGCTCTACATGGAGGGCATCTGCCGACCGGCCGTGCCGGCCGCGTCGGACGCCGACCGGCAGACCCGAGTGCTCGCCACGTTGGGCCGCCGCGCGTGAGGTGAGCGGGCGGCATACCAGCGGGTATGCCGCCCACCCACCTACAGTGTGGGGCGTGGACCACGTCTACTTCCCCGTCATCGGGATCGCCAAGACCCTCTTCGCCCTCCAGGGGCTGCGTTTCACCGTGACCGGTGCGCAGAACGTGCCCAAACACGGGGGAGCGGTGCTGGCGATCAACCACACCGGCTATCTCGACTTCACCTATGCCGGCAACGCCGTGCTGCCTCGCGGGCGGTTCGTCAGGTTCATGGCCAAGGAGTCGATCTTCAAGAACCCGGTGGCCGGCCCGCTGATGAAGGGGATGAAGCACATTCCCGTCGACCGCGCGGCGGGCGGGGCGGCATACCGTCGGGCGGTCGCTGCGTTGCGCGATGGTGAGATCGTCGGGGTCTATCCCGAGGCGACCATCTCGCGGGCGTTCGAGCTCAAGGACTTCAAGGTGGGCGCCGCGCGGATGGCGCGCGACGCCGGTGTCCCGATCATCCCGTGTGTCATCTGGGGAGCCCAGCGGGTGTGGACCAAGGATCACCCGAAGCGGATGGGCCGCACCAACACCCCCATCTACGTCGATCTCGGCACCCCGATCGATGTCCCGCCAGAGGCGAACCCGCACGAGGTGACGGCCCAGCTCAAGGCGACCATGACGGCAATGCTCGAAGGGCTCTGGGACGCCTATCCGCCGGTGCCGGAGGACGAGCAGGTCTTCGTGCCCAAGAGTCGTGGCGGGCAGGCGCCAACCCTCGAAGAAGCCGCAGAGCTCTACAAGCAGGAGTTGGCCCGCAAGGCGGCCAAGCGCGCGGCCAAGGCCGCAGCTCAGGACTCAGGTCAGGACTCAGGTCAGGACTCGGGCGGCGCGACGGCGAAGGGCTGACACGGCATACGGCGGAGACGGCATACTCTGTCCGCCGTGGGAATGCGACAGCGGGAGCCCGAGGGGCCACCTCCGGCACCGGCGGTGCAGAAGTTGCGGATCCGGTATGCCAAGCGCGGCCGGTTGCGCTTCTCGTCCACTCGCGACTTCCAACGGGCGTTGGAGCGGGCGCTGCGGCGAGCCGATGTGCCGATGGCGTTCTCCGGCGGCTTCCACCCCCACCCGCGGATCTCTTACGCCAACGCGGCAGCCACGGGGACAGCGAGCGAAGCTGAATACGTCGAGATCTCCGTCACTGCGCGCGTCGACCCCGACGCGCTGCGCCTCGCCCTCGACGCGGCCCTCCCCGACGGCCTGGATGTCCTCGCCGTCGTCGAGGCCGGTCCCGGCGCGCTCGCTGACCGCCTCCAGGCCAGCGAGTGGGTCATCGCCCTGAGGGGTATGCCGGTGGGCCAACTCCGCGAGGCCGCTGACGCTTTCTGGGCGCAGACCCAGGTCGAGGTGACGCGCGTGCTCAAGGCCGGGCCTCGGACTTTCGATGCCCGCGCTGCGGTCCTGGACCTGGCGGTCGACACGGCAGCGTCGGCACCGGTCATGACAGGCGTCGTGCCAGGAGAGTGTGCGATACTCCGCTTGGTCGTACGGCACACCACACCGGCTGTACGCCCCGACGACGTTCTGACCGCGCTGCGTGTAGTTGCTGGTCTGGAGCCGCCGACACCGCCCCTGGTGATCCGGCTGGCCCAAGGCCCCCTGCAAGAGGGCAGCGTGAGGGTGACCGATCCATTGGCCGCCAGCGAGAGTGACGCCGGCGTCTGACTGGGTGCCGCGCATCCCGCGCGAACCGATCAGGCGTAGCAGAGACGACTTCCGTCCTGCCGCATCCGCGGCGGTGACGACGCAGACCGCGCCACGCGGTGACGAAGGGCCTGGCCCTGGCGGTGTGGGCGTCCCCGCGTGGGTGACGAGAGGACGCCGCATGGCATCCACCGAAGACCAGTCAGACCCGACCGCCGCCGTCGTTGGCGCCCCGGAGCCGCAGGCGTCCGACGCCTCCGACGCCCCCGCAGGTGCGGCGACCCGCGCAGCGCGACCGCGCCGCAGCCGCGCCAAGGCGGCCGCCCCGCAGGCCCAGGCCGAGCCCAGTGACGTGACGTCAGCAGCCGGGCAGCCCTCCGACGTGGCGGCTGGCGCTGACGCCGGTGCCCCCGCCGATGGCGCGGCAGCCGATGCCGGACCGGCGCCGGCCAAGAAGGTCGCTCGACGCAGCCGGAAGGCAGCGGCCGCTCCGGTCGCTGCTCCCGCTGCTGCTGACGCCGCCGCCACAGACGGCGACGCCCCCGACGCATCCGCTCAGGCGGCGCTCGCCGTGCAGACGGCACCCGCGGCGGACCCGATCGTCGCGGCGCCCCGCAAGCGGGCCTCGCGTCGGGTCGCTGCTCCGACGGCCACTCCCGAGTCTGCGGATGGCACTGCCTCGGCCGATGGCGCTGCCCCGACCGACGGTGCTCCCGCCGGCGAGATCGCTGCTTCAGCTGACGAGGTCGCGGGCGGGGCCGCTCCGGCCGCTGCCACGACTCGGACCCCGCGCAAGCGGGCTCCTCGCAAGACCGCCGCATCGGCCGCTGCAGCGACCGCGGCACCCGCGCCGATCGCTGAGACCGGCGACCCGGCCCTCGACGAGGAGGCAGCCGAGGCCGCAGCCGAGGCGGAGGCAGCGGAGGAAGCAACCCGGGCGGCCACAGTGCCGAGCTTCGGACTGCTCTTCCAGGCCCCGGTCGTCGTCACCCCCCGTCGTCGTGCGACCCGGCCGAGCGGAACTCCCGCGCTTCCGGTTGCGGCCGCTGACGCTGGAGCCCAGGACACCCTGGTCCCGGCCGACGAGCCGGAGGCAGACGACATCGAGGTCGGCGCCGCCGACGCTGACGTCCTGACCGATACCGATGCCGATGACGCCGTCGACGACGCCACCAGCCCCGCCGCCCGTCGGCGTCGGCGCCGGGGTGGCAAGGGCCGTCGCGGTCGCCTGACCGACGGCCCGAGCACCGCGGGCGAGGGTGCCGCGGCCGCACCGGCACCCGCCGCTGGCGACGCACCGGACACCGCGACGGCCAGCGGGCCGGCTGACGGATCCGGCGACGAGGGCGACGGTGACACCGACGTCCGCAGCGACCTGGCCAGCCGCCGCCGCACGCGTCGGCGCCGGCGTGGGTCCAGCGCCGGCGAGGTCGAAGATGCTCCCGGCGTGGTCACTCGCGTCCGCGAGGTCCGCTCCGCCCGCGACGAGGTCGTCGGTGTCCGGGGTTCGACCCGTCTGGAGGCCAAGAAGCAGCGTCGTCGCGAGGGCCGCGAGGCCGGGCGTCGCCGTCAGGTCATCACCGAGGCCGAGTTCCTCGCCCGCCGCGAGAGCGTCGAGCGGGTCATGGTCGTGCGGGCCAAGGAAGGCCGCACCCAGATCGGCGTCCTCGAGGACAACGTCCTCGTCGAGCACTACGTCTCCCGCGAGACCAACGCGTCGATGGCGGGGAACATCTACCTCGGCAAGGTCCAGAATGTCCTGCCCTCCATGGAGGCCGCCTTCGTCGAC
The DNA here is from genome assembly GCA_016707175.1 of Candidatus Phosphoribacter hodrii. Lineage (GTDB taxonomy): Bacteria > Actinomycetota > Actinomycetes > Actinomycetales > Dermatophilaceae > Phosphoribacter > Phosphoribacter hodrii. The sequence goes on along the minus strand of JADJIB010000002.1, from coordinate 763,323 downwards.
ATCGGGCGTGGCCGCAACGCCGTCCTGTATGCCGGTGAGGTCAACTGGGACGCAGCGGGCATGGAGGCCGGTGCCTCCAAGCGGATCGAGAACGCCCTGGAGTCGGGTCAGTCGGTCCTCGTCCAGGTGACCAAGGACCCCATCGGACACAAGGGCGCGCGGCTCACCTCGCAGATCTCCCTGCCGGGCCGTTACCTCGTCTACGTCCCGGACAGCTCGATGACCGGCATCTCGCGCAAGCTGCCCGACACCGAGCGGGCCCGGCTCAAGCGGATCCTGCGTGACGTCGTTCCCGAGTCGGCCGGCGTCATCGTCCGCACGGCCGCCGAAGGTGCCTCGGAGGAGGAGCTTCGGGCCGACGTCGAGCGCCTCACGGCGATCTGGGAACAGATCAAGGCCAAGGCCGAGGCAGCCGGCAGCGGCAAGAAGGGCAAGGGCAACTCGCCGGTCCTGCTGCACGGCGAGCCCGACCTCACGGTGCGCGTCATCCGGGACGTGTTCAACGAGGACTTCGCCCAGATGATCGTCGCCGGCGACGAGGCCTGGGCCCAGATCAACGACTACGTCGGCTCGGTCGCTCCTGACCTCGCGTCGCGCCTGACCAAGTGGACCGGTGAGCGCGACATCTTCAGCAACTACCGGATCGACGAGCAGTTGGCCAAGGCCATGGACCGCAAGGTCTGGCTGCCCTCGGGTGGCTCGCTCGTCATCGACCGCACCGAGGCGATGACGGTCATCGACGTCAACACCGGCAAGTTCGTCGGCGCCGGTGGCAACCTCGAAGAGACGGTCACCCGCAACAACATCGAGGCCGCCGAGGAGATCGTCCGCCAGCTGCGCCTGCGCGACATCGGCGGGATCATCGTCATCGACTTCATCGACATGGTCCTGGAGTCCAACCGCGACCTGGTCGTGCGGCGGCTGCTCGAGTGCCTCGGCCGCGACCGGACCAAGCACCAGGTTGCCGAGGTCACCTCGCTCGGCCTGGTCCAGATGACTCGCAAGCGGGTCGGGTCCGGGCTCATCGAGGTGTTCTCCCAGCCGTGTGAGCACTGCAACGGGCGGGGCTACATCATCCAGTCCGAGCCGGTCGAGCGCTCGGGTTCCACCCCGAGCGAGCCTGAGGCTCCGGCCCCGAACAGCGGGAACACCCCCCGCTCGCGGTCACGTCGCGGTCGATCCGGTATGCCGTCCGAGCAGTCCCAGCCCCAGATCGCCACCCTGCCGGCCCCGGCGCCGGGTGGCCCGACTCCGGCGCAGATTGCCGCGGCAGCCCATGCCGCTGCCCTCAAGAGCACCGGTGGCCCGGAGTCCGACGACGTCGACCCCGGCGCAGTCCAGGAGTCGGCGACGACCGATGACTTCGCCCCTGCGGATGCTGCCGCCGAAGCCTACGCGCCTACCGACGCTTTCGTTGGCGACGCTGCTGGCGACGCAGCCGGTGCTGACGAAGCGGACGTTCACGGTGGCGCTACGGCTGAGGCCGACACGGACGCTGACGAGGGCACGAAGTCCGCCGAGGCTGAAGCTGAGGCTCACACGGACACTGAGGCCGACACCGACTCTGACGATGGCTCGGAGGCAGCCGACGAGGCCGGCGCCGACGCCGGGACGGACGCCGAGGCAGGGGCTCCGGCCGCCGCCAGCGGTGGGCGGGGCGCCAGCCAGGGCACCCGTCGGGGCAGCCGCGGCCGACGCCGTGGTCGCGGTCGGGCCTCGGCACCGGCCGGCCCTCCGCGTCCCGGCCAGGACGGCTAAGGCAGCCGCGAGAGCTGGCCGAACCGATGGTTTGGCCAGGCTCGCGCGGCCCGGTAGAGTAGACCCTTGGTGCGCCCACCGATCTGTGCCCCTGCGTCCCCGCAGGCTGGCTACGTGACGGTTCCCGAGAGCGCGTGCCCTCGTGAGATGGAAGAGAGTTACGACGTGTACGCGATTGTGCGTGCTGGCGGACGCCAGGAAAAGGTCGCCGTTGGCGATGTGCTGCTGATCGACAAGGTGGACAACGGCGAGGCGGGCGCGACGCTCACCCTCCCCGTGCTGCTGCTCGTCGACGGCGACGCAGTGACCACCGACGCGGCCAAGCTGGCCAAGGTGACCGTCTCGGCCGAGGTCGTCAAGCCCGCCAAGGGCCCCAAGATCATCATCCTCAAGCACAAGAACAAGACCGGCTACCGCAAGCGTCAGGGGCACCGTCAGCCGCTGACCCAGGTCAAGATCACCGGCATCCAGGCCTGAGCGGCAGAGAGAAGGCACTGACATGGCACACAAGAAGGGTGCGTCCTCGACCCGCAACGGTCGCGACTCCAACGCACAGCGACTCGGCGTCAAGCGCTTCGGCGGCCAGGTGGTCAGCGCGGGCGAGATCCTCGTCCGTCAGCGTGGCACGCACTTCCACCCCGGTGAGGGTGTCGGCCGTGGCGGAGACGACACGTTGTTCGCCCTCGTCGCCGGCGCCGTGAAGTTCGGCACCAAGCGCGGTCGCAAGACCGTCAACATCGAAGCCGTCGAGACCGTCGACGCGTCGTAGTCCACAGACGCACCGAGGGGCGGGCCGGATGACGGCTCGCCCCTCGGGCGTTGTTCCACCCGATGAGGTATGCCGCGCGGCATACCATCCGATGACAGCCCACCACCCAACCCGGTGACCGTAGGAGGCCCCCATGGCGACGGAGTTCGTCGACCGAGCCACCCTGCACGTCACCGCTGGTGACGGCGGGCACGGCGTCGCATCGATCAAGCGCGAGAAGTTCAAGCCCCTCGGCGGGCCCGACGGCGGCAACGGCGGGAAGGGTGGCTCGGTCATCCTGCGGGTCGACCCGCAGGCGACGACGCTGCTGGACTACCACCGCAGCCCGCACCGACGCGCCGCGAACGGCAAACCCGGTGGTGGCGACGAGCGGAACGGCGCCGAGGGCGACGACCTGATCCTGCCGGTCCCGGAAGGCACCGTCCTCAAGGACCTCGACGGAACCGTCGTCGTCGACCTGTTGGGCATGGGCACCGAGCACATCGTCGCTCGGGGTGGCCGCGGGGGGCTGGGCAACAAGGCGTTGGCATCGCCGCGGCGCAAGGCCCCCGGTTTCGCCCTGCTCGGCGAGCCGGGCGAGACCGCCGACATCGTGCTCGAGCTCAAGACGCTCGCCGACGTCGGGCTGATCGGCTTCCCGTCCGCGGGCAAGTCGTCGCTCGTGTCGGTGCTGTCTGCCGCGCGGCCGAAGATCGCCGACTATCCGTTCACGACCCTGGTGCCCAACCTCGGCGTCGTGACGGCGGGGTCGGAGCGCTACACCATCGCCGACGTGCCCGGCCTCATTCCGGGGGCGCACGAGGGCAAGGGCCTGGGGCTGGAGTTCCTGCGGCACATCGAGCGGTGCTCGGTGCTCGTGCACGTCATCGACTGCGCGACGCTTGAGCCGGGGCGCGACCCGATGACCGACCTTGACGTCATCGAGCGCGAGTTGGCGCTCTATGTACCCGACGCTGCACTGGGTGGCCGACCGCTGGCCGAACGCACCCGGATCATCGTGCTCAACAAGGCCGATGTCCCCGAAGCGTTGGAGTTGGCTGAGTTGGTGCGCCCCGACCTGGAGGCGCGGGGGCTCGAGGTGCACATCGTCTCGGCGGTCGCTCGCACCGGTTTGAAGGAGTTGTCGTTCTCGCTCGCCCGTCACGTGCGTGATGCTCGGGCCGTGGTCGAAGCGATCGTCCAACCGCGAATCGTGCTGCGGCCCAAGGCGATTGATGACTCCGGGTTCTCGATCCGCAAGGAGCGCACGCCCGAGGGCGAGACGGCATACCGAGTGGTGGGGGAGCGGCCGACCCGTTGGGTGCGCCAGACCGACTTCACCAACGACGAAGCCGTGGGCTACCTCGCCGACCGGTTGCAGCGGCTCGGGGTCGAGGAAGCGCTCTACAAGGCGGGCGCGGTTGCGGGCGACAGCGTCCTCATCGGCGACCTGGACAACGCGGTGGTCTTCGACTGGCAGCCGACGTTGTCGTCGGGTGCCGAGTTGCTTGCCGGTCCGCGTGGCACCGACCTGCGCATGGAGGACCACTCGCGGCCCTCGCGCGAGGAGAAGCGCGAGCGGATGCGCGACAAGTATGCCGCGCGCGCCCTCACCCAGGCCGAGCTCAACGCCGAGCGCCGGGCCGGGCACTGGGCGACGGCCGCCGAGGCGGGCAGTGCTGCTGGCTCTGCCGACGCGGCCGATCCCAGCAAGGCAACCCCTGATTCGGAGGCGTGATGAGCGACCAGTTCAACGACTGGAACCAGCGGATCATCGACACGTTCCGGGCCAATGCCGGTGAGGTGCCGCAGTTCGGGCGTTCCCTCGTGCTGGTCCACCACATCGGTGCCAAGAGCGGCCTTGAGCGGGTCAGTCCGGTCATGGCCCTGCGCGACGGCGACGACACCTGGCTGATCGCTGCGTCCAAGGCCGGCGCTCCGGAAAACCCGGCGTGGTACCACAACCTGCGCGCCAACCCCGAGGCCGAGATCGAGACCCCCGACGGCGTGGTGCTCGTGCGCGCCGAGGAGTTGGTCGGCGCTGACCGTGACGCCGCCTGGGCGCGGTTCACCGCCGTCAGCACCGGGTTCGCGGAGTACGAGGCGAAGACCACCCGCACGATCCCCGTGCTTGCGCTGAAGCGGCGCAGCGAGGCTGCCTCCAGCGCCTGACCGGCGGGTGCGGTCAGCCCCCATCCACCGGGTGAGGTCGTCGATGCCCGCGCCGGACAGGCGCTCCAGCGAGGCCGCGCGCGTCGTGAGAGCGAGGGCGATCGCGTATGCCGGTCCGCTCACCTGAGGGCCCTCGCCGAAGTGCCAGTCGAGATCGGTGGCGACGAACTCGACAGGTGGCAACTCGGCCCGCGTGAATCCGGCGCGAGCGGCAGGAGTGACCAGGAAATCCAGCGACTGCTGCCACTTGTCGGGGTCGCGAGGGTCGTTGATACCCAAAGGGATTCGCAGATCCTGCCCGTGCACCAAAGCATCGGTCAGCGGTGCGAGTGGCCCTTGGCGCGGCGGGGTGAAGTGGTGGTTGGCGTTGGCCCGCAGGTCGGCGATGAGGTCGGCCGTCGGCCGCCGCGACTGAGCCCGAGCGAGCGAGTCGTTGGCCCGATGGAAGCTGCCCCTCGCCTTGACCATGGCCACGGCGAAGTTGGGTATCGACGTGTGGAACGGCACCACGAGGTGCCCCGCCAACTCGCGGACGGACCACTTCCCGCACAGGCTCGGCGTCTGCCACTGGGCCTCGGTCAGCCCCTCCAACACCTCGGCGATCCCCAACCGCTCAGTGGCGATGTCGTCCCAGATGGTCATGCTCGCAGCCTACGGTCTTCGGTCATTTCGGGCCGCGGATCGCGCGGACGCGCCAGGTGCCGCCCTCGCTAGACTCGTCTGCCGTGCCCCGAACCGCCGTTGCCCGGGCCCGTCGCCTCGTGGTCAAGGTCGGGTCCAGCTCGCTGACCACTCCCCGTGGGGGTCTCGACCCCAAGCGCCTGCTCGCCCTCGTCGACGCCCTCGCCGAACGCCACGGGCGAGACACCCAGCTCGTCCTGGTGTCTTCGGGAGCCATTGCCGCGGGCATGGGCCCGCTGGGGTTGGCCCGACGCCCCCGTGATCTGGCGACCCAGCAGGCGGCAGCCAGCGTGGGGCAGGGAGCGCTCATCGCGGCATACCAACAGGCGTTCGGTGCCCACACGATCACGGTCGGTCAGGTGCTGCTCACCATCGATGACGTGACGCGACGCACCCACTACCTCAACGCGCGGCGCACGCTGGAGCGGCTGCTCGACCTGCGGGTCCTGCCGGTCGTCAACGAGAACGACACCGTGGCCACCCACGAGATCCGCTTCGGCGACAACGACCGGCTCGCCGCCCTGGTCGCCCTGCTCATCCAGGCCGACGCGCTCGTCCTGCTCTCGGACGTCGATGCGCTCTATGACGGACCTCCGAGCCAGCCTGGCGCGCAACGGATTCCGATCGTCCGAGGGGCGCACGACCTCGCCGATGTCGTCGTCGCTGGCGCTGGCAGCCAGGTGGGCACCGGGGGGATGGCAACCAAGGTGGAGGCCGCGGCGATCGCCAACGCGGCCGGCATACCGACTCTGCTCACGGCGACCGACCGCGTGTCTGACGCGCTGCGCGGCAAAGACGTTGGGACGGTCTTCCTGCCGGGATCACGCAGGCCGCCGTCGCGCCTGCTCTGGTTGGCCCACGCGACCGCTCCCCATGGTCAACTCGTGCTCGACGACGGCGCGGTCCACGCGGTCGTCACCCGCCGCAAGTCGTTGCTCCCAGCCGGCATTGTCCGGGTCGAGGGGACCTTCGTCGGCGGCGACCCCGTCGACATCTGTGACCTGCACGGCAAGGCGGTCGCGCGCGGCATCGTCAACTACGGCTCGGACGAGTTGCCGGCGCTGCTGGGCCGCTCGACCCGCGACCTGGCTCGTGAGCTTGGCCCGGAGTATCAGCGCGAGGTCGTCCACCGGGACGCGCTCGTCGTCCTCTAGGCGGACGCCACCGGCTCCGACTCGGCCCGCCGCTCGGGCGCGTTGATCACCAGCGCCGCGCCCAGCACCACGACGAAGCCAGCCACCGCCGACCAGCTGAGGTGCTCGCCGAGGACGAGGGTGCCGAGCAGGACCGACACGATCGGGATGAGATAGGTGATCGTCGACCCGACGACCGGCCCGGCGGCCCTCACCACGTCGTACTGGAACATGAACGCCAATCCGGTCCCCAGCGCGCCGAGCGCGATGACGGCCAGCAGCGGCAACCAGGCCTGGAACCCATTGGCAGTCCCGTGAGTCGCCCAGGGAGTCGCCTGGTGCCCCCGGTCGAGCCACCAGACCACCAGCGAGGCCGGGACGAGGAACCCTGCGCCCACCACCAGCACCGCGGCCGGCTGCGACAGCCCGCCCAGATCGGCACCGGAGAGGAACCGGTGGTAGTAGGTCCAGCCGACACCGTAGGACGCCCCACCGACAACGGCCATCGCGAAGCCCACGAGGTCGGGACGCTCGGCGACCGTCCACGGCTGCGCGATGAGGATGACGCCGACGAAACCGATGAGGACGGCGACGATCTTGCGGGTCGACGTCCGCGCGTTCGGAATGAGCACCATCGTGGCGAGCACCGTCGCGATCGGCGTCGTCGAGTTGCCGATGCCGGCCAGCGCCGAGGAGACGCGGGTCTCGGAGATCGCGAAAAGCGTGAACGGGAACGCCGACAGGAAGAACCCGATGACGATCATGTGCCGCCACACCCGCCACGTGGTCGGCAGCCGCCCGCCGGTCATCGCCAGCAGCGCCAGGACCACCACCATCCCGGTGAGCACGCGCATGGTGGCGATCTGGATCGGAGTCATCGCCTCGAGCCCGACCTTCATGAACAGGAAGCTCGACCCCCAGATGAGGACAAGGATCGCGAACTTGACCTGCCACGCCACCCGGGGGGTGCGTGGAACCCCAGGGGTATGCCGTGTGGTCGCCTTCGTCGTCACCGAGACAGTGTGAGCCATACCGGGACAACGCTGCGCACCCGTCCGATGTGAGCGGGAGGTGGGCGAGGGCGGCATACCCTTGGACGCATGGTTGACCGCACCGCGCCCGACGCCTCCGTGACCGCTCTCGTTGCCGAGTTGGCCGGGCGCGCCAAGACCGCCTCGCGCCGTCTCGCGCTGCTCTCGCGCGCCGACAAGGACGCCGCGCTGCACGCCATCGCCGACGCGCTCGACGCGGCGATCCCGGCGGTTGTCCAGGCCAACGCTGACGACCTGACCCAAGGGCGCGAGCGGGGCATGGCCGAGGGACTGCTCGACCGGCTCATGCTCGACGAGGCCCGGATCCGGGCGATCGCCGAGGCGGTCCGTGAGGTCGCCGCGCTGCCCGACCCGGTCGGCGAGGTGGTCCGCGGCTCGACCCTGGCCAACGGCCTGCAGATCCGCCAGGTGCGGGTGCCGATGGGCGTCGTGGGGATGATCTACGAGGCGCGCCCCAACGTCACGGTCGACGCCGCCGCGCTCGGGCTCAAGTCGGGCAACGCCGTCATCCTGCGCGGTGGCTCGGCGGCCGCCGCGAGCAACCGGGCGCTCGTCGCCGTCATCCGCCAGACCCTGGCCGCGAGCGGCCTCCCCGAGGACGCCGTCACCCTGCTCGACGAAGGCGGCCACGACGCCGCTCGGGCGCTGATGACCGCACGCGGCTTGGTCGACCTGGTCATCCCGCGCGGCGGCGCCGACCTCATCCGCACCGTCGTCATGGAGTCGACCGTCCCCGTCATCGAGACCGGGATCGGCGTCAACCACGTCTATGTCGACGCGGCCGCCGACCTCGACAAGGCGCTCGCGCTGGTGATGAACTCCAAGACGCACCGGCCCAGCGTGTGCAACGCCGCCGAGTCCCTCGTGGTCCACGAGTCGGTGGCCGACGAGTTCCTGCCCAAGGCCCTCACCGCGCTCGCGGGCGCCGGGGTGGTCCTGCACGTCGCTCCCGAGGTGAGCCGGCATGCGGAGGCGGCGGGCGCGGCATACCAACTGGCGTCCGAAGCGGACTACGCGACCGAGTGGCACCGGCTGGAGATGAACGTCCGCACGGTCGCGGATCTCGACGAGGCGCTGGAGCACATCCGGGTCAACGGGTCGATGCACACCGAGGTGATCGTCACCGAAAGTCGTTCGGCGGCAAGGCGGTTCGTCGCCGAGGTTGACGCAGCGGTGGTCATGGTCAACGCGTCCAGCCGCTTCACCGACGGCGGGCAGTTCGGGATGGGTGCCGAGATCGGCATCTCCACCCAGAAGCTGCACGCCCGCGGCCCGATGGCCCTGCCCGAGCTCACGACGACCAAGTGGATCGTCGACGGCGACGGCCAGGTCCGCGCGTAGCGGTCAGTCGGCGCCGGAGCGCTCAGTCGGCGCCCGAGTCAGAGGCGATGAAGTATGCCGGTCGCCCCTGCAGGTGGGTATACATCCGTCCGACGTACTCACCGAGCAGACCCAGACAGAACAGCTGAACCGCGCCGACCCCCGCAACGATGACGACGGTCGAGGTCCAACCGGGGATGGTCGTGCCCGGTGTCCGCGACGCGACCACCAGGACGATCGAGGCGACGAACATGAGGACGCCGCCGATCAACCCGAGATAGGTCGCGAGGCGCAGCGGGAAAAGGGAGAAGCCGGTCACTGAGTCGATCGACAGGGTGAGCATCTTGAGGAACGGGTACTTCGACGTGCCCGCGGCCCGCTCCTCGCGCCGATAGGTGACCGTCGCCGACGGGAAACCCAGCGCCGGCACGACAAACCGCAGCACCCGGTTGGTGTCAGGAAGGCTGTTGATGGCCTCGACGGTGGCCCGCGACATGAGGCGGAAGTCGCCCGCGTCGGACTGCGCCGTCGTGCCCGAGATCCGCCGGATGAAGGAGTAGAACATCCGCGCCGTTGTCCGCTTGAAGACCGAGTCGGTGGAGCGATCCGAGCGCACGCCATAGACGACGTCGACCTCGTCGCGCCGGGCGGCCTGGAGCATTTCGGCGATCACTTCCGGGGGGTCCTGCAGGTCGGCGTCGATCGTCACGACGTAGTCGCCGCGCGCTCGCGCCAGCCCCGCCGAGATCGCCGCCTGGTGCCCGGCGTTGGCGCGCAGCCGGATCACCCGCACCTGGGTCCACTCGCGGGACAGCTTGTGCAGCAGGGCCGGCGTGAGGTCGCTGCTGCCGTCATCGACGCAGACGACCTCGTAGTGATCGGTGAGCCCGTCGAGCACCGGCCGCAGGCGCTCCGCGAGCAGCGGCAGCACTTCCTGCTCGTTGAACATGGGGATGACCACCGAGAGTTCGGGGCGCTCGGTGCTCGGTTCCGCGGTCATGGTGCCAAGGGTACGGGCCGGGACCTGGCCCACCTGCGAGGCCGCTGTGCAGGCCCCATGAAGGGCAGTCCGCGGGCGCGCGGACGGGGGCGGGCGGCATACCTCACACGCGTGGTGACAGCCAAGAAGGTATGCCGCGCGCACGGGGAGGGGGGTCACCCGCTAGCATGTGGCCATGTCCGCGAGCGTGCTTCCCGCCCTTGTCCGTGCGGAGGGCGAGGTCCACCGCCAGTTGCCGATGCCGGCAGCGATGTACGGCGTCGTCGCCCTGGTGCTGTTCGTGCTCCTGCTCGCGCTGTTGTGGTCCTTCCGCGGCACCGCCTACAAGGTGCGCGACCGCCACTCCAAGCCCGGCGGGGGCCACCACTGATCCAGCGGATCGGGGTGATGGGCGGGACGTTCGATCCCGTCCACCACGGTCACCTGGTTGCTGCGAGTGAGGTCCAGGCCCTGCTGAACCTCGACGAAGTCGTCTTCGTCCCCACGGGTCAGCCGTGGCAGAAGGACGGGTCGGCGGTGTCGTCGGCCGAACATCGCTATCTCATGACGGTCATTGCGACCGCCTCGAACCCGAAGTTCACCGTCAGCCGGGTTGATCTGGACCGGGACGGCCCGACCTACACGATCGACACCCTGCGCGATCTGCGCGCCCAGCGGCCCGATGCCGAGCTGTTCTTCATCACCGGCGCCGACGCCCTCGCCCAGATCCTCACGTGGAAGGACGTCGACGAGCTCTGGTCGCTCGCCCATTTCGTCGGGGTCACCCGGCCGGGGCACGTGCTCAGCGACAACGGCCTGCCGACCGACAAAGTCACCCTGTTGGAGGTGCCGGCCATGGCCATCTCGTCCACCGACTGCCGCAACCGGGTCGGCCGCGGCGAGCCCGTGTGGTACCTCGTGCCCGATGGCGTGGTCCAATACATCGGGAAGCACCACCTCTACCACCCTAGGAACCCGTG
>JADJIB010000002.1:0-750000 GCA_016707175.1 Candidatus Phosphoribacter hodrii | reverse complement strand
TCTGTGCTCACGGCGCCCGAGCGGGCCGACCATTGGTATGCCGTGTGCGCGCGGCCGCCCGAGCAGCCGTCCCTGGGTGGCCGGTCGGCTGACTCAGGAGGCGAGAAAGGCGCGCAGGCCCTCCACCAGCCGCTGCACGTCGGAGTCGTCGGTGTAGGGCGCTAACCCCACCCGCAGGCCATGGGTGTCGGCCAACGCCAACCGCGTGAACGGCTCGTAGGCATAGAAGGACCCCGCAGGAGCCTGTATGCCGCGCGCGGACAGGAACTGGTAGGCGTCCCACGAGCGTCGGCCGGGGAAGGTGAGCAAGAGGGTCGGGGTCCGCTGGGCAGCCCGGGAGTGGACGACAACCCGGTCGCCGAACTCGGCCAGACCGGCCTCGATGATCGACCGCAGCCGGCTCTCGTGGGCGTGCAGCGCCGCCCACGACGCGGCCAAGCGCTCCCGCCGCCCGGCGCTCTCGGGAGCCTGGCCGCCCAGCCCCGCCAGCACGTCGACGGCAGCGGTCGCCCCCGCCATCACCTCATAGGGCAGCGTCCCCAGCTCGAACCGCTCGGGCACGTCGTTGCTCGACGGCAGGAGCTTGTCCGGCCGCAGCGTCTCCAACAGCTCAGGGGCAGCGCCCAGAGCCGCGCAGTGCGTCCCGAGGAACTTGTAGGGCGAGCACACGAAGAAGTCAGCCCCGAGCGCTCCCACGTCGACGAGGTGGTGCGCCGCAAAATGCACCCCGTCCACCCACACGAGCGCGCCCACCGCATGGGCCCGAGCCGCGATCGCCGCCACCGGCGGGATCGTCCCGATGAGGTTGGACGCCCCGGTCACCGCCACCAGTCGGGTCCGCTCCGTGATCGCGGATTCGACACTCTCCCAGATGATTTCGGACGTCGCCGGATCAAAGTCCAGCCAGCGCACCGTCACGCCGGCGCGCTCGGCAAAGATCAGCCACGGCCGGACGTTGGCGTCGTGGTCCAGGCGTGAGACGACGATCTCGTCACCCGGACGCCAGCTCGCCGCCACCGCGCGCCCCACGTCGAAGGTCAGTGCCGTCGCGCTTCGCCCGTAGACGACCCCTCGCTCGGGCACCCCCAGGAAGTCCGCGTATGCCGCCCGGAACCCTGCGACCGCCGCCTCGGCATTGGTCTCGGACACCCCCGTGGTGCCGCGGTTGGACAGCGGCCCGGTGAGGGTGGCCGCGACGGCGGCTCCCACGGCATACGGCGTCTGCGTTCCGCCGGGCCCGTCGAAGTGAGCGAGCCCCGAGGTCAGGGAGGGGAACTGCGCGCGGAACTGACCCACGTCGAAGCCGGGCATCGGACCTCCTAGGAGACGACCGGCACCGCGGAGTCCGCGGGCCAGGGCTGGGCGCGCATGACGAGATTGACCGAGCGCCCGGTCTTGACGTCGCGCGAGCGCAGGGACTCGACGTCGATCTTCTCGAGGACCGCCTTGTCCTCGCGGACCACATAGGTATGCCGCAGCCCCGCCTGGTGCAACAGCGTCACCGGTGCGAGCGGGTCGAGCCCGGCGAGGCGGGCCTGGGCGGGGGAGTGCTCGAGGATGACGGTGATCCCCGGATTGTCGGCCAAGGTCTGGGCCATCCCGGTGACGACCGCGCCCTCGTGGCCCTCGACGTCGATCTTGACGACGTCGACCGGCGCTTCGCCGACGATGGTGTCGACGGTGGTCACCTCCACGACGACCCGTTTGCCGCGCCCGACCTCACCGGCGGCGACCAGTCGGTGCCACCCGGTCTCGGAGGAGTTGATCGACAACTCGTGCTGCCCGACCCGGTCGGCGCACGCCGCCTGCACCACCATCACCTGGCGCAGCCCGTTGCGGGCGACGTTGTCGGTGAGGACCGCGTGGTTGCGCGGCTCGGGCTCGAACGCGATCACGCGACCGGTGGGTCCGGCGAGCAGGGCCGACAGGACGGTGAAGTAGCCGATATTGGCGCCGACATCGACCACGGTGGACCCGGAGGTGACGAGGGCTTCCAACACTCGACGGGTCGTGGGTTCGTAACTGCCAGAAAGCAATTGGCTGCCGATCGTGTCCATCCCGGAGAAGCGGGATTCGTGCAGCCGCATGGTGGCGGACGTCCCGTCGCGCCCCACCACGACAACGCTGCGATCACGACCCAGGCGAAGGACCCCTCGGACGGCGGCGGCGACGCCACCATGGGCCGAGCCGACGGCTTCAGCGGTGAGGTCGGCCAGGCGCGTCAGCGCGCGAGACACCGACTGACCGGACAATGAAGCTCCTTCGTTTCGCGGCTGGCCACGTTCCCCACGAAGGACAACGCTAGCGCTCGGCCGAGCCAGCCGGAAACACCGGGATCACGTCAGCCCGTCAGTCGGTGCGTGCCGACCAGTGCGGGCCAAGGGCGTCGCCAGAAGATCAGCGAGCAGCCTTGGCGGACATCGGGTGACGCGGGACGCTCTGGGTGCCGTCGAAGAGCTTGTGGGTGTTGATGGCCGGCGCCCGGTGGTGGGCGGCCAACTCGACGTAGGACCGGCCCAGCTCGTCCTTGATCGTCCCGATGACGGAGGCGACCATGGCGAGGTTCTCCGGCAGGTGGGCGGCGTCAACCTCTTTGACCATGAACTTCCACACGGTCTCTTCCAACGCGTTGAAGTGCGTCTGCACCTCTTCCAGCAGGAACCCGGCGTTGAAACAACGGCGCGCGACCTCGCGGGCGTAGTCGATGACCGGCAGGGGCGTGCGCTCGGTGAGCGCGGTCGTCACCGTCGACATCGTCTGGTGCAGCCGGCGGCGCAGCACGTCACGGTCGACCTGCTTGTAGGGCGGGTTGAGCCGGTGGTCGAGCAGGCCTAGGGCCTCGTCGACGAGCTCGTGGGAACGGGCCTCAAGGGCCTTGATGACCGGCACGTGAGTTCTGCCTTTCGCGGGTGGGGCGTCGCTGTGAGGCTGCCTCGGCGGCATACCGCACACGTTGGGCCAGCCGAGCGGGGAAGCGCACAGCGTCGTGCTGCCCCTGGCGGCTGTGCCCGTTGAACCAAGGGTACGACGGACCGGCGTCAGAAGCGTCGGGCCAGAGGTCCCGCGGGTGCGTGAACAGCGGGTGAACTAGGTGCCCATCCGGCGGTAGCGCTCCAGTCGCGCGGCCACCCGAGCCCCGGAATCAGCCCGCCACAACTCGTCGACCTCCTGGTGGATAGCCTCGGCCATCCGTCGGCAGAACGCCTCGGGCTCCGACGCGGCATCGGGGTGCTCCGGAACGATTCGGTCGACGATCCCGTCCTCGCGCAGATCCACCGAGCGGACCCGCTGCGAGGCCGCCATCTCGTCGGCCCGCTCGATCGTGCGATGCACGATCGCCGAGGCTCCCTCGGGGGGCAACGGGGACAGCCAGGCGTGCTGGGCGCAGATCACTCGGTCGGCGGGCAGGATCGCCAAGGCGCCGCCGCCGGTGCCCTGCCCGAGCAGGACGCACAGCGTGGGCGCCGGGAGCATGACCAGGTCGGCGAGGGACCGGGCGATCTCGCCGGCCAGCCCGCCCTCCTCGGCCTCCTTGGACAGCGCCGCGCCCTCGGTGTCGATGATCGACACCAGCGGCAGATTGAGGTCGGCGGCCAGCCGGATGCCACGACGCGCCACCCGCAACCCACCCGGTCCGAGCGGCTCCTCGAGCGTCTTGCGGTGTCGATCCTGACCCAAGACGATGCACGGCGTCCCGCCGAAGCGGGCCAGCGCCAACAACATTCCGGGGTCGTGCTCGCCCTGTCCGGTCCCACGCAACAACAACACGTCGGACGCGCCGAGTTTGAGCAGGGTCTTCACGCCCGGTCGGTCGGTGCGACGGGACAACAGGATGGAGTCCCACGCGCTCGCGGGCGGTTCGAGACCGGCATACGGGTCCGGCACGCTCGCCTCGGGGCGGGGGACCGGCGCCTGGTCGGTATGCCGCGCGTCCAGCACCGAGAGCGTCCGCGCCGCCATCTCGGCGAGCCGCTCGACCGGCACCACCGCGTCGATGATGCCGCGGGCGTGGAGGTTCTCGGCGACCTGGACGCCCTCGGGGAACGGCCGTCCGTAGAGCGCCTCGTAGACGCGGGCGCCGAGGAACCCGATCATCGCGCCCGGCTCGGCGACCGTGACGTGGCCCAGCGACCCCCACGACGCCAGCACCCCACCGGTCGTCGGGTGGCGCAGATAGACGATGTAGGGCAGCCCCGCGGCCTTGAACTGGGCGACAGCGGCCGAGATCTTGACCATCCCGAGGAAGGCTGGCGTGCCTTCCTGCATCCGCGTGCCCCCAGAGGTCGGAGCGGCGAAGAGGGGCAGTTGCTCGTGTCGAGCGCGCTCGAAGGCCAGCGTGATCCGCTCGGCGGCAGCCTTGCCGATCGACCCGGCGAGGAAGCGGAACTCACCGGCGACACAGGCCACACGTCGGCCCCGGATGCGCCCTTCGCCGGTGAGGACCGACTCGTCGGTGCCGGCGGCCTCGGCCGCGGCGGCGAGGTCGGCGGCATACCCGCTGCCGGGCTCAGCCACCGGGGGCGGCGGAGTGTCCCAACAGACCCAACTGCCCTCGTCGAGAACAGTGCTCAGCAACTCCCTTGCCCCGATGCGCCGCGTTGCGCTCATGGCCGGGCCTTTCGTCGTGAAGGTGTGGCTAGTCGGCGGGGCGCGGCGTCGCCTCGGTGAACCGCGCCATGAATCGATCGGAGTCGACGACGCGGCGGTGCATCTCGCCCACCGCGATCTCGGCACCGTCCTCGTCGAGGGCCCGCACGTGGAAGATCAGTCGGCGGCCGTCACTGATCGGGGTGGAGCACGACACG
This sequence comes from Candidatus Phosphoribacter hodrii, assembly GCA_016707175.1. Lineage (GTDB taxonomy): Bacteria > Actinomycetota > Actinomycetes > Actinomycetales > Dermatophilaceae > Phosphoribacter > Phosphoribacter hodrii. The sequence goes on along the minus strand of JADJIB010000002.1, from coordinate 745,195 downwards.
GTGATCACCGCCCCGACCGTGCTGGCCTTGAGGTGCTCGATGCGCACCACCGTGCCGACGGTGGTCTGTGGTGCCTCCACGACTGTCTGCGCGGTGGCGAAGGTGGCCCGCTCGAACCAGTTGATCAGGCGCGGGGTGGCCAGCACGGGGAGATCGCCGCTGCCGAGGACGGCGGCCGTGTCGGCCGTGGTCACCCGGTGCTCGAACGTGGACGCTGCCATGTCTTCGAGTCTAGGGCGGCCCCGAGCGCGCCGCTGGCCCGGCAATGCGCCCTGATGCGAGAGGGTGTGTGCCAATGAACATCTATGCCTGGGTGCTGCTGTGCGCGTTCACTGTCGCAGCGCTCGCGGACTGGGCTGCGGTCGCCCGGCGCCGACCCGACCTCGAGTCCGTGGCCAAGCCCGCGGTCCTTGTCATCCTCATCCTGCTCGCCTGGCTGCTGCGAGCGGACTCGGTCGACTACGGCAACCAGTTGCTCATCGGCCTCGTGCTGTGTCTCATCGGCGATGTGCTGCTGCTCGGGCGATCGGATCGGCACTTCCTCGCCGGGTTGATCGCCTTCCTCCTGGCCCATGTGGCCTATATCGCGGCCTTCCGCCGGATCCCCGGAGAGGGGCCGATCTGGTGGGGAGTGATCGCCGTCGCCGTGCTGGGGGTCGTGGTGATCCTCACCAAGGTGCTGCCGATCGTCCGGGCGAGTGGCCGGGACGGCATACCCCTTGTGGTCTATGCGCTGGTGGTGGGAGGGATGGCCGCCCTCGCCTGGGCGACCGGGCTGCCCGTCGTCGGGATCGGGGCCACGCTGTTCCTCGCGAGTGACGCGCTCATCGCCTATGACCGCTTCGTCCGGCCGCTGGCCTGGGGGCAGGTGGTCGTCCACATCACCTACCACCTTGGGCAGTTGCTCATCGTCCTGGGGATGCTGCGCACCTGAGGCAGGTAGGTGCGCATGGGGGTGCGCTACCCTGGGGCCGTGGCACGGAGTCTGCTCCTTACCGGGCCGCGCTGAGTAGTCGGACGTCAGCGCGGCAGCCCCTCCTGCGTGAGGGGTTTCTTTTTGCCCACCAGGCACCGGCGTTCGACCGGCCCACGACCACGACAGTTGCCGAAGGACAAGAGAGCACGATGAGCGACGAAACGCCGTATCGCTACACCGCCGCGCTGGCCGACACGATCGAGCAGGCGTGGCAGGACCGTTGGGAGAACGACGGGGTGTTCCACGCGGACAACCCCGCCGGGCCATGGGCGCGTCCGGACGCTGTCGCCGCGCGGGGTCCCAAACTGCTCGTCCTGGACATGTTCCCCTACCCCTCGGGAGCGGGCCTGCACGTCGGGCACCCCTTGGGCTACATCGCGACCGACGTCTTCTCGCGCTTCCACCGGATGCAGGGTCGCAACGTCCTGCATGCCCTGGGTTACGACGCCTTCGGGCTGCCCGCGGAGCAGTATGCCGTGCAGACCGGTCAGCATCCTCGCAAGACGACCGAGGACAACATCGTCATCATGCGCCGCCAATTGCGGCGTCTGGGACTGGGATTCGACGACCGACGCTCCTACGCGACGATCGACGAGGACTACTACCGATGGACCCAGTGGATCTTCACCCAGATCCGGGAAAGTTGGTACGACCCCGAGGCAGTGCGCCCCGACGGCTCGCATGGGGCGGCTCGCCCCATCGCCGAGTTGGTGGCGGCCTTGGAGTCGGGGGAGCGGTCTGTGCCCGAGTCGGAGGGGCGGGCATGGACCGAGTTGTCGGCACGCGAGCAGGCCGGCGTGCTGGAGCACTACCGGTTGGCCTATCCCTCGGAGGCGCCAGTCAACTGGTGTCCCGGTCTGGGCACCGTGTTGTCCAACGAGGAGGTCACCAACGAAGGACGCTCCGAGCGGGGCAACTTCCCGGTGTTCCGGCGCAACCTGCGTCAGTGGATGATGCGGATCACGGCGTATGCCGATCGGTTGGCCGACGACCTGGACCGGGTCGAGTGGCCCGAGAAGGTCAAGATCATGCAGCGCAACTGGATCGGCCGGTCCGAGGGCGCCATGGTGACCTTCCCGGTGACGACGGCTGCGGGCGAGGCCGCCGGCATCGAGGTCTTCACGACCCGGCCCGACACGCTGTTCGGAGCGACCTTCATGGTGCTCGCTCCCGAGCATCCGCTGGTCGACGAAATCATCCCGAGCGCGGGCTGGCCCGAAGGCACCCATGAGGTGTGGAAGGGCGCCGACGCGGCGGCGGCGGACTCCCCGGCGGCGGCGGTCGCGGCATACCGACGCTCCACCTCGCGCAAGAGCGATGTCGAGCGGCAGATGGACGACCGCACCAAGACTGGGGGTGTTCACTGGGGCCTTCGCCGCAAACCCGTTGAACGGCAACCCGATTCCGGTGTTCGTCGCCGACTACGTGCTCATGGGTTACGGGACCGGCGCGATCATGGCGGTGCCGGCCGGCGATCAGCGCGACTACGACTACGCCACTGAGTTCGAGTTGCCGATCGTCGATGTCATCGCCCCCGTGGGGGTGTCGGACTGGCCCGGCACCGTCGCCCTGGGGCACTCGTTCACCGAGGCCGGGGTCGCCATCAACTCGTCCAACGATGACGTGTCGCTCGACGGGCTGGGGACGGTCGAGGCGAAGGCGAGGATCACGGCATACCTGCAGGACAAGGGAATTGGCCGAGGGACGGTCAACTACCGCCTGCGCGACTGGCTGTTCAGTCGGCAGCGCTATTGGGGCGAGCCGTTCCCGGTGGTGTGGGACGAGGACGGGGTCGCGCACTCGTTGCCCGACTCGATGTTGCCGTTGACGCTGCCCGATGTCCCGGACTACTCGCCGAAGACCTATGACCCGGAAGACTCGGGCAGCGAGCCCGAGCCGCCGCTGTCCCGCGTGAGCGAGTGGGTCAACGTCGAGTTGGACCTGGGCGACGGGCGCGGGGTGCGGCGGTTCCGCCGCGAGACCAACACGATGCCCAACTGGGCCGGATCCTGCTGGTACTACCTGCGCTACCTCGACCCGACCAACTCCGAGGCACTGGTCGACCCTGACAATGAGCGGTATTGGATTGGACCGCAAGCCAATCCGGTCCCTGGTGCTCCTGCGGGGACGCGCGACCCGGGCGGCGTCGACCTCTATGTCGGCGGCGTCGAGCACGCGGTGCTGCACCTGCTCTATGCCCGGTTCTGGCACAAGGTGCTCTTCGACCTGGGCCACCTGTCCAGCGAAGAGCCGTTCCGGACCTACTTCTCGCAGGGCTACATCCAGGCCCCGGCATTCACCGACGAGCGTGGGCAGTATGTCCAGGCCGAGGAGGTCGTGGAGACCCCCGGCGTGCACGGCGCGGAGGCGACGTTCACGTGGCAGGGCCAGCCGGTCAAGCGCGAGTTCGGCAAGATCGGCAAGTCGCTGAAGAACATGGTCAGCCCGGACGAGATGTATGCCGTCTACGGCGCCGACACGTTCCGCATCTACGAGATGTCGATGGGTCCGCTGGAGTTGTCCAAGCCGTGGGAGACCCGAGCCGTCGTCGGCTCGGCGCGCTTCCTGCAGCGGTTGTGGCGCAACGTCGTCGACGAGATCACGGGTGAGTGCCGGGTGGTCGAGTTGGCCGAGACCGATCTCGACCCCGCGCTGCGGACGTTGCTGCACAAGACGATTGCCGGTGTTCGTGAGGACTATGCGGGGCTGCGGTTCAACACGGCCATCGCCAAGCTCATCGAGCTCAACAACGCGGTGACGAAGTTGCCTGCGCCGCCGCGGTCGCTCGTCGAGCCGTTGGTGCAGATGGTGGCGCCCGTCGCGCCGCACATCGCCGACGAGTTGTGGGAGCGGATGGGTCGCAGCGGGTCGCTGGCGCTCGGGCCGTTCCCGGTCGCCGACCTCGCTCTCCTGGTTGAGGACACGGTCACCTGCGTCATCCAGATCAAGGGCAAGGTCCGCGATCGGGTGGACGTGCCGGCCGATATCTCCGAGTCGGACCTGCGCGAGTTGGTGCTCGCCCGTGAGAAGGTGTTGGCTGCCACGGCGGACGGCATTCGCACCGTCATCGTCCGGCCGCCGTCGCTGGTCAACGTCGTCCCCATGTGAGGTCAGGAGGCACCCGGATGGGCGTCGCGATCGTCACCGATTCCACGGCATACCTCACGCCGGCTCAGGTGGCCGAGGCTGGCGCGCCGGTGCGGGTCGTCCCCCTGCACGTCGTCATCGGCGGCACCGAGCGTCGTGAAGGTGTCGACGTGCGGGTCGAGGATCTGGCGGAGGCGCTGCGGCGATTCGTCCCCGTGACGACGTCGCGGCCAGCGCCGGCTGAGTTCCTCCAGGTCTATGAGGAGTTGGCCGCTGCGGGTGCGGATTCCATTGTCTCCGTGCATATCTCGGCTGACATGTCGGCTACGGTCCAGGGTGCGCAGCTTGCTGCCGCGCAGTCGCCGGTGCCGGTGACGGTCGTCGACTCGCGGGTGCTCGGGGCCGCCATGGGGTATGCCGTGCTGTCGGCTGCCGCGGCGGCAGGTGCCGGAGCCGATGCGGAAACCGTTGCGGCGGTAGCGCGTTCGCGAGCCCATGACGCGACGGTGGTCTTCTACGTCCACACGCTCGAACATCTGCGGCGCGGTGGGCGGATCGGCTCGGCGTCGGCCCTGCTCGGCTCGGCGCTGGCGATCAAGCCGATCCTCGCCCTCGCCGACGGACACATCGCCCCGATCGAGAAGGTGCGCACGTCGAGCAAGGCGTTGGCACGGATGGTCGAGTTGGCCGGCGACGCCGCCGATCGAGCGCGCACGGCGGGTCGGATCGTGGACATCGAGGTCCAGCACCTGGACTTCGCGGCACGGGCCAGCGAGGTCGCCGACGCGCTGGCGCAGCGGGTGCCCGACGCGGGCGAGATCCGGATCGGCGAGTTGGGCGCCGTCGTCGGCGCGCATGTGGGTCCGGGAACGCTGGCGATCACGGTGGCGCCTCGGCCGGAGAGCCACTAGTGAGCGGGTCGCACGTGGTCGCCGGTCTGCCGCAGTTGGTGGCCGGGCCCCTCGACCTGGGGTCCGGTGAGCTGTGGCGGACCGTCGCCGTGGTGGTCGTCGCAGGGGCCGCGTCGTTCCTCTGGGGTGGCATCAACCCAGCCACTCTCATCGGGCGGACGCTGGGTCGCGACGTCACCCGCGCGGGCTCGGGCAACCCCGGTGCGACCAACGCCGGCCGCGTGCTGGGCCGCAAATGGGGGATCCTCGTAGGGGTCCTCGACGTGGCCAAGGGTTTCGTCCCGGCGTTCCTCGGGGCGGCGTTCGGCTCCGTGTGGCTCGCCTATGTGCTTGGGGTTGCGGCGGTGCTGGGGCACGTGTTCTCGCCCTACCTGCGCGGGCGCGGTGGCAAGGGGGTCGCGACCGCCTTGGGTGCCATCCTCGGCGTGCACCCCTGGTATGCCGTCGCCCTCCTTGCCGTCTTCGTGCTCGTCTTCGCGGTCTCGCGCTGGGTGGCCTTGGGGTCGCTGCTCGCGGCAGCGCTCATGCTCGTCGGGGGGCTGCTCGCCGCCTTTGGCCGGCTGCCGGGCGCCATCGGGCTGCCGACGATGATCTGGGCCTGGGTGTTGGGGCTGGTCATCGTGCTGCGCCATCGGGACAACGTCATCTCCCGGCTGCGGTCGTTGGGGCGCCTGGAGTAGGTCCTGGCGGGCCGGGTTGTCCACAAGGGTGCTGACGCTCGTCCCACTGTCCACAGGCGAAGGCCGGGGGCTGACGGGAAGGTGAGCGGGCGGCATACCGTCCGGGCATGGCGCGCACTGAGGAACTGGAGCAGGCCCTGTCGGCGCGGGCGGTGGCGTTGCTGGAGCGCGCTGGCTCGACGCCGGCGGCCCGTAACGGTTGGGTCCCGGTCCCACCGCCTGGCTGGTCGAGGTATGCCGCGCCCCCGGGCGCTCCTGATGCCGCGCCGCCCGACGTGGCCGTGCGCGGTGACCGGTCACGCGGGGGCGGCCCACCGCGGCGAGTGGGCGGACGGCATCGGCTGCCTCCGCCCAGAGTGATCACCGTGCCCGCCGGCTTGGGAGGGTCGAGGGTGCGGGCGCGCGCAGCGGCCGTGGGGGCGCTGCTGGCTGTGGTGGTGGTTGTCGGGCTGATCTTCGCGCTTCGGGTGGCGGCGGCTGCGCGGGCGGCTGAGCCGGTTCCGGTGGCGCCGAGCCGGACGGGGGTGGTGGCGCGGTCGGTGCCGATGGCGTTCGCGTCGGGGTCGATCGGGCGCTCGGGGGCGATGGGCGACGAGGGAGCGACGAGTGCGGACGGGGCGATGGGCGACGCCTCAGTGGGTGTCGAGGGTTCGGCGGGGTCGGGCCCCATAGCCGGCGCAGAGCCGGGCACCATCGGGCGGCTCCTCGTCGTCCATGTTGTCGGTGAGGTCGGCGCGCCAGGGGTCGTGCGGGTGCCGGAGGGTTCACGGGTTGTCGATGTGATCCGAGCGGCCGGAGGGGCGCTGGCCTCTGCCGACCTCGAACGGGTCAACCTCGCGCGCGCGGTCGTCGACGGGGAGCAGGTCCACGTCCCCGCGCCGGGTGAGCAGATCCTCGCCGGAGCCAACGGCGCGGGCGCGGGTGCTGGCGCTCCGGCGGCCTCCGGTGGCAGCGCTCCCGCGCTGATCAACCTCAACTCCGCCGATCTTGCCCAGTTGGACACGTTGCCCGGTGTGGGGCCGGTGCTCGCCCAGCGGATCCTCGACTGGCGCGCTCAACACGGCCGGTTCACCTCGGTGGACGAGTTGGGGGAGGTGAGCGGTATCGGAGACACGTTGCTGGCGCAGCTCACGCCCAAGGTGAGCGTGTGAGCGCCGTCGATCCGTCAGGGGCCAGCGCGTCGGGGCGCGTCGGTGGCGAGGCCGAGCGCTTTGTGGATCTGCGCCTGCTGTTGCCGGCCCTCGTCGCCTGGGTGGTCGTTGTCATCCTGCAATGGAGTGGATCGGCCACCGGGATCGTCATCGGCGTCGCTGTCGTCTCAGGCTTTGGTGCCGCGGTTGCCCTGCACCGAATGCGTCGCTTGCACGCGAGCCCTGGGGATGGGCGGCAGACGAGAACCGCGGTGTTGGCCCTCACCTGCGCGTCCGTCGCGCTGACGACGACGTGTTTGGCCGGCCACGACTCGATTCGCAGTGCCGGGTCGCTGCTGACCTGGGCGGGCGACCGGGCCAGCGTCGTCGTCGAGGCGGTGGCGGACAGCGACCCTCGCCGGGTGCGGGCGAGGGAGGATCGGTCGGGCGAGGCCGAGATGGTCGTCCTGCGGGCCAGGATCGTTCGGGTCACTGCTCGCGGCGCCACCAGCCAGGTCGACGCCCCCGTGCTGGTCATCGGTGGCGTCGATTGGGTCGGGCTGCAGTGGCAGGAGGGCTTCCGGGCCCGAGGGCGGCTGGCTCCCGCCGAAGCGGGGGACGATGTCGTCGCCATCCTTCGGGCCACGGGGCCGCCGGAGCTCACCGCCGAGGCGCCGCCGGTGGCGAGGGGGGCGGCATACGTCCGGGGTCGGTTCCGCGAGGCCACGGCGCGGCTCCCTCCGGATGCTGCGGGCCTCGTCCCCGCGTTGGTCATCGGGGACACGTCGGCGACACCCGTCGACCTGTCCGAAGCGATGACCGTCACCGGCATGTCGCACCTGTCCGCGGTGAGCGGCTCGAACGTGGCCATTGTCCTGGCCGCGGCCATCGGAGCCGCGCGACTTGCGGGAGTCCGGCGTCGATGGCGACCGGTCCTCGCAGTCGTCGTCCTGGCTGGCTTCGTGGTGTTGGCGCGTCCGGAGCCGAGCGTCGTGCGAGCGGCCGTCATGGGGGTGGTTGGGCTCGTCGGTTTGAGTGCCTCCCGTCGCCGCGCTGGCGTGCCGGCGCTCGCTGCCTCGATCGTCGTCCTGCTGTGTTGGGACCCGTGGCTCGCCCGGGCCTACGGATTCGCGTTGTCGGTGCTGGCCACGCTCGGGCTGCTGATCCTCGCTCGTCCCTGGGGCGAACGATTGGGGCGGCTGCTGCCTGAGCGGTTGGCCCGCGCGGGACCGACCCTGGCCGTGCCACTGGCTGCCCAAGTCATGTGTGCCCCGGTCGTCGTCCTCCTGCAGGCCTCGGTCTCTCTGGTGGCGGTTCCGGCCAACCTGGTCGCCGCACCGTTCGTCGCGCCGGCCACGATCCTCGGCGTGGCGACAGCCGTCGTTTCCGTGATCTGGGTGGATGCCGCCGCGTGGCTCGCGTGGCTGGCTGCGATCCCGACTCTCGCCATCGCGGGTGTGGCCCGCGTGGCCGCGAGTATGCCGTTCGGCAGCCTTCCGTGGCCGGCCGGGCCGCCTGGTGCCCTACTGCTCGGTGGCTTGTCGGTGCTCGGGCTCGTTACTGCTCCGTGGCTGCGCTTCCGCCTGCTGCAGCGCCCTCTTGCGGGTCTGGCGATCATCGCGGTGACCACCGCCGCGGCCGTCCCGACGCGGAACGTCGGGTGGCCGATGGCTGGCTGGTCCCTGGTGGCCTGCGACGTCGGGCAGGGCGACGGCATTGTCCTGTCCACGTCTGCCGGGCATGCCGTGCTCGTCGACGCCGGGCTGGACCCGGCAGTGATCGACGGCTGTCTGCGCCGACTGGACGTGCGAGTCCTCGACGCCGTGATCCTCACCCACTTCCATGCCGACCACGTCAACGGCCTGCCTGGGGCGCTTCGGGGCCGGGAGGTGCGCGAGATCCTCACCTCTGCGGTGCAAGACCCGCTCTTCCAGGTGGGAGCCGTCGGCGACTGGGCCCGGGCCGCCGGGGTTGCGGTCAAGCCGCTCTTCGCCGGAGATCGGCTGGAGTGGCCAGGGATCACGGCGCGGGTGTGGTGGCCCGCCCGAGTCCTGCACGAGGGATCGATCCCCAACAACGGGTCGGTCGTCATGACCGCCGACGTCAAGGGTGTCCACGTGGTGCTGCTGGGCGACATTGAGCGGGAGGCTGCCCGGGCTGTCGGTGCGGCGATCCGTCGAGATCCGCAAGTGCCAGGCTGGGAGGTCGATGTTGTCAAGGTGGCCCATCATGGGTCGGCCAACATCGACCCAGCCGTGCTTGACGCGCTTCCCGGTGCCGTCGCGGTGATCAGTGTGGGGGCGGAGAACGACTACGGCCATCCCGCGCCGTCCACGCTCACCGACCTGCGCAGTCGAGGCTTTCAGATCCTGCGGACCGACGTCGACGGGGACATCGCGGTCGGTCGGCCGAGCGGAGGCTCACTCATGGTGGCCACTCGCGGCCCGTGATCAGGCAGGCTGGCCAGAGGCCACAGCCGTCCGGCGGGTGATGTCGGCGCACTCCAGGCAGATGCGCTCCGGCACCAGGCCGAGCCGGATCAGCTGAGCGAAGATGACACACCCGACGCACAGCCCGGCCGCTGACTCCAACGCGGGAAAGACGACCATGATCGCGCCGATGGCGAAGACGGCGGTCCCCGCAGCGGCCGATCCGCTCGTCGCGTGGAGGATGGCCAGGATCGTCGCGGCCGACGTCAGGACAGCACCGATGCTCGCCGCGAACCGCTTGGGGGCTCCAGGCGTCGGGCGGCCCGCAGCCGGCACGCGAGGCCGAATCGTGCGCAGCACGACCTGGGCGATCGGGCTCAACCTCGGCCCGAAGACACTGCGCAGGATGAAGTCGGCGGCGAGGACGGCGTACAGCCACCAGGCCCCCGAGACGAGGGCGACGATGCCGATCACGAGCACAACGCTCGCGATCAGGCGAACGGTGACCTCGTCGACGACAGTGGGGAACCCAGGGCGAAGATCCATGTCATTGATTATGGAACGAATAAGGGTTCCTTATGTGACGTGCCCGCGATGTGGACAGCCGGGCCGCCGCTGCACCCTAGGAACGCACGGGGACCTTGGCGCGGGAGCGGGCGCTCTCTTCCAGTGCCTCGAGCGTGGCGGCGACGGCCGGGACCCGCTGCAGATCCTCGGTCGTCACCGCGTGGATCTGGCGGCGGGACGGCGGGCTGAGCGGCCGGGCGACGATGCCGTCCTCGTGGGCGGCTTCGAGGATGAGGTCGGGGACGAGCGCAACCCCGAGGCCGGCGCGCACCAACCCGAGGACGGCGACGTAGTCCTCGGTCTCGAAGGCGACGTTGGGGGAGAACCCTGCGCCGTGAGCCAGCGTGACCAGGTGACCTCGGCAGCGCGGGCAGCCGGCGATCCACGGGTCGTCGGCGACATCGGCGAGGTTGATGACCGATTGAGCGGCCAACGGGTGGTCCGGCGGCATGGCGAGGCGGACCTCGTCGTCCATGAGTGGCCGGATGATGAAGGGATCGAGGTCTTCGCCGCGGCCGACGTCGGTGCCCTCGTAGGCGAACGCGACGGCCAGATCGCAGTCGCCAGCGCGCAGCGCGGCTAGCGATTCGGGCGGCTCGCCCTCGGAGAAACGCACGGACACCTCGGGGTAGCGCTTCTTGAGCAGCGCCAAGGCGCGCGGCACAAGCGACGCTGACGACGAGGGGAACGCCATGAGCCGCACCCTCCCGGAGCGCAGGCCGGCGATCGCCGCGACCTCCTCCTCTGCGGCATCGAGGGCCGCCAGGACGGTGACGGCGTGCCGGGCCAGGACTTCGCCGGCTTCGGTGAGGCGCACGTTGCGTCCGAGCCGCTCCACGAGCGCCGTGCCCGTGCGCTGTTCCAGACGGCGGACCATCTGCGAGATGGCGGGCTGGGTGAACCCCAGCGACGTGGCCGCAGCGGTGAAGCTGCCCTCGTCGGCAATGGCCTTCATCACCCGAAGGCCGGCGGCATCGATCATGGCGCAATCATAACCGCGAGTTATCACGAAGGTACAGAACCACCCGGTAGGTAATGACAGTCGTCGCATCCCCGGTGGGGGTCGGGCGCGCCGGTTCCGCTCGGTCGCCGTGGTCGGCGCGCGAGTCCGGGAGGGCGGCATACTGCGGGCATGTCGTATGCCGCGCCCGCCACGCAGGCGAGCCAGGACCCGGACGTGCTGGCCGGCTTGGTGTCGCAGGTCGGCGCCGGGGGCGTGTTCGTCCTCACTGGGGCAGGGTTGTCGACCGACTCCGGGATCCCCGACTACCGAGGGAGGGACGGGGTCCGTCGGGTGATGCCGATGCAGTTCGGTGAGTTCGTTGGGTCCAGCGCTGCCCGCCAGAGGTATTGGGCGAGGTCCTATGTCGGCTGGCAACGCTTCCGGGCGGCTTCGCCCAACGATGGGCATCGGTCACTCGCGCGGCTGGGCGACCTCGGTCTCTTTGAGGCTCTGGTCACCCAGAACGTCGACGGGCTGCACCAGAGTGCCGGCTCGGCCGACGTCGTCGAGTTGCATGGATCGCTTGCACACGTCGTCTGCCTCACGTGCACCGATCGCAGTGCTCGGCACGAGGTCCAGGAGCGGCTGGCCGTGGCCAACCCCGGGTTCGTCGATCATGCGCGGCACGCTGCTGCGGACGGCTCCCAGGTGAGCAGCCAGATCCGGCCCGACGGAGACATCGTCCTGGCCGACGAGGTCGTCGAGGCATTCCACCCGCCGACCTGTCTGGTGTGCGGCGCCGACACCCTCAAGCCCGACGTGGTGTTCTTCGGGGAGTCGGTGCCGCGCGAGCGGGTCCAGCGCTGCTTCGACGCGCTGGACGCCAGCCGGTCGGTCCTCGTCCTCGGCTCGTCCTTGGCGGTGATGTCGGGCTACCGATTCGTGCGGCGGGCGGCGGCACGCGGCATACCCGTGGCCATCGTCACCCACGGCGTGACCCGAGGAGATGCGCAGGCGACCCTGCGGCTGGACGAACCGCTTGCTCCCACGCTCGGCCGGTTGGTCGCGGCGCTCAGTTGATGGGTTGGGCGACCACCTGGCTGATCGCAGCGAGGGCCGACTCGTCGCCCGTGTGGGAGAGCGTCCCGACGGTGGGGCGCTTCCAGAGCCAGCACAGCAGGTCTTCGGCGGTCCCGGTGATCGTTGCCGCGACGTCGCCCCCTGAATCCGACTCTGCCACAACGATGTCGGGGTCGTCATAGGCGGTGCCGTCCGGGTCGGTGCCGGTGAAGCGGGCCGGCGAGATCAGCCACGAGGCCCCTGTGTCGCTCGTGACCAGCCGGACCGTGGGGCCGGCGACGGGCGTGATCTGACCCCACGGGGGGCAGCCGCCGAACATCACCCGCAGCGCCTCGTCGACCCCATCGGTCGCGAGCGCAGGATCCACGGGAGTGCGCAGGCCGGCGGTGAGTTGGGCGTCGAGGCGGTGGACGAGGGCCTCGTGGGCCTGGCGTCGGAAGGTGAACCCGACGGTCTGCTCCGTGGACCAGGTCCAGGCGGGCGTGTCCGCAGGGGTGGTGGCCAGGGCGGCCGCGAGACGAGCGCTCGCCGCTCGCAGGTCCTTGAGTTGGGCCGGCACCGAGGCAGCGGGGGCAGGTTTGGCCACGTCCTCGGCGGCCTCGTCGGTCAACAGCGGACCGCTCACGACGGCGGCCCAGAAGGACTGGACTTCGGTGAGGTGATGGGCGAGGTCCAGCGCCGTCCAGTCGGGGCAGGTCGGCACCTGTCGGTCATCGGGGACATCCGTCAGGGCGACGGCGAAGGCCTCGGATTCGATCCGGAGGTGATCGAGGTAACTGGCAAACGGCAGCCGGGTGGTCATCGCCTCAGCATCTCAGGGGCGCTCCTGGCGCCGACACTCAAATACGGCGCAGGACCGCGGTCACCTTGCCGAGGATGCTCGCATCGCGACCGTCGATCGGCTCGTATGCCGCGTTGTGCGGGATGAGCAGGACGCGGCCGGCCTTGCGCTGGAAGGTCTTCACGGTGGCTTCGCCGTCGATCATCGCCGCGACGATGTCGCCGTTGTCCGCCGTCGGCTGTTGCCGAACGACGACCCAGTCGCCGTCGCAGATCGCCGCGTCGACCATCGAGTCGCCGACGACCTTGAGCAGGAACAACTGCCCCTCGCCGACGATCTGGCGGGGGAGGGGGAAGACATCTTCGATGGCCTCCTCAGCAAGGATCGGCCCACCGGCGGCGATGCGGCCGACCACGGGGACGTAGGACGCCTCGGGACGGGCGTCGCCGGAGTCGGTCTCGGTGTCGTGAGCCTCGCCGTGCTCCCACGCGTCGGCGCTGCTGGGCGGCATACCGCTGCTGCCGCGGTAACCGCGGTCGCTGGCCTTGGCGTCGGGGGAGACGACCTCGAGCGCGCGGGGACGGTTGGGGTCTTTGCGGAGGTAGCCCTTGCGCTCCAGGGCGGCGAGTTGGTGGGCGACGCTCGACGGGCTGGTGAGGCCGACGGCTTCGCCGATCTCGCGCAGGCTCGGCGGGTATCCGCGCCGGTCGACGGAGTTGCGGATGACCTCGAGAACCCGCCGCTGCCGCACGGTGAGCCCGTCGCCCTCGCGCTCGGGCAGCTCGGTGACCTCAGCCATGGCTCCTACCTCCGGTTGATGTGAACGGACGATCCGGGCGCCTGCCGCGTGCTCACGAGGGCTCGTGGGCCGGTGGTCAGGACCCCCTGTCGGTGGTCACTGATGGACTTGCGTCCATGCACACAGGGTATGCCGTTCGGACGCATGTGCCAAACATCTGTTCGAGGCGTGTCTCGACTTTGTCGAACGAGTGTGCTAGAAATCGAACAGACGTTCTGTCGGACGCACGTTCGACTGACCTTCCCACGGCTGGTTCCGCAGCGAAGCAGCCCCGCACCGACAAGGAGAGCCCGATGAGCGCACTGGCCGCCTGGGACGTCGTTCCGCTTCACGCTCCGGCCCGCGACCGCTCGCGTCTGCGGCTGGTGCCGCCTGCCGGCCCCGAGCGGAGGTTGGCCACCCGCCCGGCCCCGTTGCGGCTCACCCACGCGGGCCGATTGGTCCTGGGGCTGGTCCTCGCTGTGGTGGCGCTGCTCGTCATCGCCGGTGCCGTCGGCGCCTCTCGCACGGTCGGTGTCGAGAGCCGGGTGGTGACGGTGCAGGCGGGACAGACCCTCTCGGAGTTGGCCGTGGCGCTGTTGCCGGAGTTGTCGATCGCCGAAGGGGTCGCCCAGCTTCAGCTGGCCAACGGCCTCAACACCCCTGCCATTCACGCCGGCCAGCGTCTGGTCGTTCCCAGCCTGCCCTGACCTGCCCTGCTCTGACTGGGCCTCTATGACGGTGCCACGCCTCGACCCCGTGGCATCGACCCCTTTCGGGTCTGGTGCGTCCCGTCCGCTGATCTCAGCGGGCGGGACGCACTGCGTTGTGCGCCAGTGGGGTCGGCGGTGGACGCCAGTGGGGTCGGCGCGCCCGCTCCCTGTGGATAACGCCGACCAGGGTCGACGCCGCTTCGCCTACAGTCCAGGCAAGGGTTGGGGTGGTCGAGCCGATGGCGGAAGGAGCCAGCGGTGTACCTCTCGGTGTGCCCGGAATCCCTCGACCAGGTGGCGGCGTCCCTCGCCGCACGCGTCCCAGAACTTCCCACCCCAGCGCAGGTGGTTGGCGACCTGGAGGCCATCGGCGCCTGCCTGCCGGCCTTCGTCAACCACACCCCAGCGCCCTCGTCGGTCACAGGTGGCGGTCGACCGTCGGGCGAGCCCTGGGGTCGGTCGCTGAGGGACCTCGGCGCCGCCTGGGTGGCTCACTCCGGCGCGCTGGGCAGGTCGGCGCAGTCCTACCGTGAAGTCGACGCGAGGCCGCTGCGATGACGGCGCCGACCATCGGCGATGTCCGTCGCGCCCGACCCGACGCGCTGGGCCACCTCGCGACGCGCGTGGGCGGGCATGCCGCGAGACTTCGTGCGGCGGCGTCGGCCCGGGCGACTTCCGGCCCCGGTGACACCTGGACGGGACCGGCGAGCAGCGCTGCGGGAGGGCGGCATACCGAGCTCATGGTCACCGCGCGCACGGTGGCGGACGGGCTCGATCGGTGCGCCGCGGCGATTCGGGCCGCGGGCGAGCAGGTGGCCGACGCTCAACGCACCCTCGATCAAGCCGAGCGAGCCGCCCGCGCCGGGGGAACCCACCTGCTGGACTCCGGCGCCCTGGCAAGCACCGGCTCGGCGCTCCCTGGGTCGCCGGACACTGCAGTGGTTGTCGCGCGCCTGGCCGAGCGCGCCAGAGCGGACTACGGAGCGGCCTTGTTCACGCTGCGGGCCCGGCTCACGGCCGCTTCCGGCAGGTATGCCGTTTCGCCCCCGGCGCAGTCCATGGCCCCCCACTCGTCGTCGGCACCGTGGTCGCCATGGTGGTCGCAGGCGTCCCCGACCTCGATCTCCCCACCTCCGGATGGGCCGATCGCGGCCAGTGCGTGGTTCGCCGGGTTGAGCGACATCGAGCGCGACGAGGTGATCCGCAGCCATCCCGAGTGGGTGGGGCCTCGGGACGGGCTCCCCGCCTGGGCTCGCGATCGCGCCAACCGGTTGGTGCTGGAGAGCGCTGCCCAACGGCTGATGGCTGAGTTGGCCGCGCGCCGGGACGAGCCGACCGATGCCGACCAACCGTGGCGGGATGTCCTGCGTCCCCAGTTGCGATCGCGTCGCGTCATCGAGCTCATCGCCGCCCTCGACGGGTTGCGGGCGATCAAGGAGGTCTTGGCCACCGACGACGGGAGGCGCCGCCAACTGCTGAGCCTGGACGCCACCGGGGGCACCCTCACTGCGGCGGTCACGTCCGGCGATCTCGATGGTGCCGGTCACGTCGCCGTCTTCGTCCCCGGCTTCCAGGCAGATGTGGCCGGTGACCTGGCGAGCTACTCCCGCGGGGTCGAGGCCGCGGCCGACCTCGCCGATCGGTTGTCTCGGGCCCACGGAGACGGCCGCCCGGTCGTCGGGGTCACCTGGCTCGGGTATGCCGCTCCGACCGTTCTCGAGGTCGTCGTGCCCGGGCGGTCGGTCGCCGGTTGGGGCCCGGCCACGGCTGGGTCTCCGGCTCTGGGCAGCCTCCTCGCCGGGCTTGATGCTGCGGGCCGGGCTGCCCATCCGCAGGAGCCGCCGCGGCTGGTCCTCTGGGGCCACTCCTACGGCTCGCTCGTCACGGGCCTGGCGCTGCGCGATGCGACCGTGCCGGTGGCTGCCGCCGTGGTGTTCGGGTCGCCGGGGATGGGCGTGGACACCGTCGCCCAACTGCGGTTGCCGCCGGGACAGCTCTATGTCGAGGAGGCCCTCGATGATGTCGTCGCCGCCACCAGCCGATTCGCCGCCGACCCCGGTTTGTGGCGCGAAGCCACCCAACTGAGCGTCGCGCAACAGGATCTGCCCGACGGCTCCGTCGGACGGGTCGCCCACGGCCACGAGGAGTACCTCACCGCGGGCTCGACCAGCCAGTGGAACCTCGCGGCAGTGGCGGCAGGCACGACCGACCTGGTCCGTCGTCGAGCGCCCTGCCCGCCGTGGTCGCCGCTCTCACAGCAGCCACCACCCTCATGCGAGCGGCCGATGCGGTTGGGTTGACGCCGCTCAGCAGAGGTTGATCCGTGACACGCCGGTCCCGACACGCCGATCGGTGCCAAACCTCGCCAGCGCTTGACAGGAGTAGGGCCGACAGGTCACAGTTACCCCTACATCTAGTAGTTACAGCCGTGTGATTCATCCACATGTAGTCCACAGGCTGGGGCGAGTTACCCACACACTGTCCACACGGCATACCTGCCTCGTCCACGAGGATCCCCAGGTTTGTCCACAGGAGCGGTGTGTGTAGGCAAGCGCCTGAGGCGCACGGTCAGCACGAGTCGAGGGGGAGGTCTGCACATGCACTGTCCGTTCTGTCGCCATGGCGACTCTCGCGTCATCGACTCGCGCACGACCGACGACGGCACGTCGATCAGGCGGCGCCGGCTGTGCCCCGAGTGCGGGCGACGCTTCACCACGATCGAGACCGCCAGCCTGTCGGTGGTCAAGCGGTCGGGAGCGACCGAGCCGTTCAGCCGCCAGAAGGTCCTCGTCGGCGTCCGCAAGGCCTGCCAGGGCCGTCCGGTCACCGAAGACCAGTTGGCCCGGCTCGCGCAGCGGGTCGAGGAATCGGTCCGGGCCACCGGCAGCGCCGAGGTCGATGCCCACGAGGTCGGCCTGGCCGTGCTCGAGCCATTGCGCGAGCTCGACGAGGTCGCTTACCTGCGTTTCGCCTCCGTCTATCGGGCCTTCGAGAGCCTCGAAGACTTCGAGGCGGCGATCACCCTGCTGCGCGCCGAGCGCGAGGCAACCGGACGCGAGCCGGCCCACCTCGGCGGCGGGGCGGCATACCCCTCAGGTATGCCGCGCGCCACCGAAGACGCCCTGGCGGGCTCTGGTGGGGCCGCGGATTCACCAGCACCACCGCACTGAACGACCCGGCGCCGGCGCCTGATCGAGGAATCGAGAGGGCTGTCGGTGGTCGGTGCTGCACTTGACGTACGACGACGAGACAGACGCATCAGCAAGGTCAGGGAGGACCCCAGTCATGACGGAAACTGCGAACCGGTCGACCGCCCGCAAGAGCCCCCGGGGCAAGGGCATCACCGTGGAGCGCATCTACACCACCCCCGGTGTGCACCCCTACGACGAGGTGACCTGGGAGCGGCGCGACGTCGTCCAGACCAACTGGAAGTCGGGCGAGACGATCTTCGAGCAGCGCGGGGTCGAGTTCCCCGACTTCTGGTCGGTCAACGCCGGTGCGATTGTCACGACGAAGTACTTCCGTGGTGCGCAGGGGACGCCGGTGCGCGAATGGTCGCTGCGCCAGCTCATCGACCGCGTCGTCCTCACCTACGCCAAGGCCGGTAAGGAGCACGGCTACTTCGCGACCGAGGATGACGCCGAGATCTTCGAGCACGAGCTGACCTATGCGCTGCTGCACCAGGTGTTCTCGTTCAACTCCCCGGTGTGGTTCAACGTCGGGACCTCCTCGCCACAGCAGGTGTCGGCGTGCTTCATCCTCTCGGTCGATGACTCGATGGACTCGATCCTCAATTGGTACAAGGAGGAGGGGAAGATCTTCCAGGGCGGGTCCGGTGCCGGGCTCAACCTGAGCCGGATCCGCGCCTCCAGTGAGCTGCTCTCCTCCGGTGGCACGGCCTCGGGCCCGGTGTCCTTCATGCGCGGCGCCGACGCGTCCGCAGGGACGATCAAGTCCGGTGGCGCGACCCGCCGCGCGGCCAAGATGGTCGTCCTCGACGTCGACCACCCCGACATCGAAGAGTTCATCGACACCAAGGCGCGCGAAGAAGACAAGATCCGCGCGCTGCGGGACGCCGGTTTCGACATGGACCTGGGCGGCAAGGACATCGTGTCCGTGCAGTATCAGAACGCCAACAACTCCGTCCGGGTCTCGGACGAGTTCATGCGCGCCGTCGAGGAGGGCGCGTCCTTCGGGCTGCGCGGGCGGATGGACAACCGGGTCATCCGTGAGGTCGACGCCCGCGAGTTGTTCGACAAGATCGCCAAGGCCGCGTGGGAGTGCGCCGACCCGGGCATCCAGTACGACGACACGATCAACGACTGGCACACCAACCCCGAGACCGGCCGGATCACCGCGTCCAACCCGTGCTCGGAGTACATGTCGCTGGACAACTCCTCGTGCAACCTGGCCTCGCTCAACCTGCTCAAGTTCCTGCGCGACGACGACACCTTCGACGCGGTGACCTTCCAGAAGGTCGCGGAGCTGGTCATCACGGCGATGGACATCTCCATCTGCTTCGCCGACTTCCCGACCGAGTCGATCGGGGTCACCACGCGCGACTACCGGCAGCTGGGCATCGGCTACGCCAACCTCGGCGCGCTGCTCATGGCGACCGGCCACGGCTATGACTCCGACGGTGGCCGCGCGCTCGCGGCGGGCATCACCAGCTTGCTCACCGGCGCGGCATACAAGCGTTCCGCCGAGCTCGCCGCAGTGGTCGGTCCGTATGCCGGTTACGCCCGCAACGCCGCGGCCCACCAGCGCGTCATGCGCAAGCACCAGGCGGCCAACGACTCGGTGCGCACCTATGACGTGATGGACCGTGAGATCCACGAAGCGGCCACCAAGGCATGGGACGCGGTCGTCAAGCTGGGCGAGCGCAACGGCTTCCGCAACGCGCAGGCCTCCGTGCTCGCGCCGACCGGGACCATCGGCTTCATGATGGACTGCGACACGACCGGCATCGAGCCGGACTTCTCGCTGGTCAAGTTCAAGAAGCTCGTCGGTGGCGGGTCGATGCAGATCGTCAACCTCACCATCCCGCGAGCCCTGCGGAAGTTGGGTTACCAGCAGGAGTCGATCGAGGCGATCGTGGAATACATCGCCGACAAGGGTCACGTCATCGACGCCCCGGGCCTCAAGCCGGAGCACTACGACATCTTCGACTGCGCGATGGGTGCCCGGGCGATCTCGCCGATGGGTCACGTGCGGATGATGGCGGCGTGCCAGCCGTTCCTCTCCGGCGCCATCTCCAAGACGGTCAACCTGCCTGAGACGGCGACGGTCGAGGAGATCGCCGACGTCTACCTGCAGGGGTGGAAGTCCGGCCTCAAGGCGCTCGCGGTCTACCGCGACAACTGCAAGGTCGGCCAGCCCCTCTCCGACGGCGGGTCGACCGCCAAGGATGCGGCTGCGGCCAAGGCTGCCGGTGCGGCAGGCGCGGCGGAGCCGGTCGTCAAGGTTGTCGAGCGGGTGGAATACCGCCCGGTGCGCAAGCGCCTGCCCAAGCGTCGCCCGAGCCAGACCATCTCGTTCTCCGTCGGTGGCGCCGAGGGTTACCTCACGGCCGGGTCCTACCCCGACGACGGTCTCGGTGAGTTGTTCGTCAAGCTCGGCAAGCAGGGGTCGACCCTGGCCGGGGTGATGGACTCGTTCGCCATTGCCGTGTCGATCGGCCTGCAGTACGGCGTGCCGTTGGAGACCTTCGTCGAGAAGTTCACCAACCTGCGCTTCGAGCCGGCCGGCCCGACCGACGACCCGGACATCCGGATGGCGCAGTCGATCATGGACTACGTCTTCCGTCGTCTCGCGCTGGACTACCTCGACTTCGAGACCCGCTCGTTCATGGGCATCCACACCGCCGACGAGCGTGCTCGGCACCTGGAGACCGGCTCGTATGCCGCCCCCGACTCCTCCGATGGCGACTATGAGGATGACCTCGAAGCCTCGGCACAGTCGATGGTCCGGCACTCGCCGGTGGCTCCCGAGAAGTCCTCGAGCGCTGCCGCACCGGTGGCTCCCGCGGCCTCCGCGTCAGCACCGGTCGCCGCGGCCAAGTCCGCCGAACACGCCGGCGAGGTCATCTCCGGCGCCGGAGCGGCCTCGGCCCGGGAGGTCGGCATCGAGATCCACTCGTCGCAAGACCTGCTCACCAAGTTCCAGGGCAAGGCGGCCGACGCGCCGATGTGCATGACCTGCGGGACCAAGATGCGCCCGGCCGGCTCGTGCTACGTCTGCGAAGGCTGCGGCAGCACCAGCGGCTGCAGCTGAACGCCAGCCGTTGGAGCGGAACCACAACTGAATGAGTCGGGCCCGGGCGTAAGACTCCGGGCCCGACGCCACGCATAGACACAGCGGGTGGGGCCCGAGGGGAAGCCCGGCCCCACCCGCTGTCCTGTGTGGACCGCCATCGACCGCGAGGGCAGGCTGTGGAAAACTTCTGCAGGCTGGTGCCCGCCGCGGCCACAGTGGGTGCATGAGCTTCCAAGACCTCCCGGACGACTGGCCGGAACACCCCATCACCGACCCCGCGATCTTCATCGATGTCGTCGACCTCATGGCGACCGTCGCCGACAGGGAGGCGGGGGCCATCTACGTCCTGGTCTGCTACCCCTCCGGCCACCTGGCCCAGCCGTGCGTGATCACCGAGTTGGACGAGCAGGCCTTCGGCAACAAGGCTGCCCTCTTCGAACCGTTCACGCGCCTGACCGACACCCTCGATGGGTGCGCCCTCGTGGTCATCGTGGCCCGGCCCGGGCGACGCCAGACCGTCGACTCGGACCGCGAGTGGCACGAGGCTGCGGCGAGGGTCTGCCGAGACGCGGGTATGCCGCTGCTGGCCTTCGCAGTCGCGACGCCGCAGGCGATCTGGCGCATGGACGAGATTAGGGGTCAAGAGAGCGCGATTGCCTAGCGCGACATGGCAACTCTGTGGGCGTCCTGTGATTCAAGACTCAGTGACGTGGGACCATCGGCCTCTGCTAATAAGCCCAGTATGGGGAGACGCTTGAGGGGTCAACCAATAATCGACTCCGGCCCCGCCGGAACGAGAAGGACACGATCCAGATGCGCACCATGCTCGACAAGTTGATTTCCTGGACCGGCCTGGTCATGGCCGTCGTCCTGCTCGCAGCAGGCGGCCTCCTCACCTGGGCCAGCAACTTCGTCGCCGAGAACGTCCGCACGCAGCTCGCCGACCAGCACATCACGATGCCGTCCGGCGGTGCTATCGAAGACCCGCTCATCAAGCCCTACCTGACCCAGTTCGCCGGCCAGCCGATGGAGACCGGTGAGCAGGCCAAGGCCTACGCCGACCACTACATCCTCGTTCACATGAACAAGTCCTCGGGCGGCAAGACCTACTCCGAGGTCTCGGGCGAGTTCCAGAAGCTCAAGGCCACTGCGGGTGCCGACCCGGCTGCCGTCGCCAAGCTCGGCGACCTGCGAGAGTCGCTCTTCATGGGTTCGACCCTGCGCGGCCTCCTGCTCAACGCCTACGCCTTCGGAACGATGGGCGTCATCGCCATGTATGCCGCCTACGCGGCCTTCGCTGGCGCGCTCATGTTCCTCGTCCTCGGGCTCCTCGGCCTCCGGCACGCCGCTCGGGTTGCCCCGACGACTGCTTCCCACAAGGAGCCCGCTCTCGTCTGACGAGAGTCCGCTCCACCACGAAGGGCGCCCCACAGCCGCGGGCGCCCTTCGTCGCGTTTCACGGCCCGTCGGTTGTGGGACGGCCGCGGCGGGGGAGCGGGCCGGCCTCGCGCGGCATACGCCCCTGCTCGTCCAGTGCGCGGCGGACCAGGAGTTCGATCTGGGCGTTGACGCTGCGCAACTCGTCGTCGGCCCACCGAGCCAGCGCGGCGTGCACGGCAGGGTCCAACCGCAGCAGCACAGCGTGCCGCTGCGGTTTGGCCCGGCGGGCGGAGCCGGGGCTGGGGGATTCGGACATGGTGAACGGCGGCTCAGTGATACAGCGACCCGGCGTTGACGACCGGCGACGCCTTGGCCTCGCTGCACAGGACGACGAGCAAGTTGGACACCATGGCCGCCTTGCGCTCATCGTCCAGGACGACGATGTCCTTGGTCTCCAGTCGTTCCAGCGCCATCTCGACCATGCCCACGGCACCGTCGACGATCATCGACCGGGCCGCGATGATCGCCGAAGCCTGCTGCCGCTGCAGCATGGCTTGCGCGATCTCGGGGGAGTAGGCCAGATGGCTGATCCGCACCTCGAGGATCTCGACTCCCGCGACCCGGACCCGCTCGGCGACTTCGGTCGCCAATTCACCGGACACGACGTCGGTCGAGCCCCGCAGCGACTCACCGTGGCCGTCGGGGTCGTCGTAGGGGTGGGTGGTCGCCACGTGCCGCAGCGCCGCCTCCGCCTGAACCTTGACGAAGTCCTTGTAGGCCTCGACGGCGAAGACCGCCTTGGCCGTGTCGGCAACCTGCCAGACGATGATGGCCGCGATCTCGACGGGGTTGCCGTCGGCGTCGTTGACCTTCAGGACATTGGTCTCGAAGTTGTTGACCCGCACCGAGACGCTGCGCTTGGTCGTCAGCGGCAGAAGCATCGACAACCCGGAGCGCCTCGCCGTCCCGACATACCGTCCGAAGAACTGCACGACCTTGGTCTGTCCGGGTTGGATGACGACCACCGAGCTGAGCACCAGCGCCGCCGCCAGGACCATGGTCACGATGAAGGCCACGTCACCGGGGCTCGGTTCATCCACCTTCGCCGTCACCAGCCCGATGATGCGCTGGGCCAGGAGGCCGAGCAGCACCAGCGCGACGAACACCGCGATGAACCCATCGACGGCGAAGGCCGATCGTTCACTCACGGTGACCCGTGCTCCGGCATGGCCGACCGGACGCCCGACGGGTGGCTTGCTGATGGGGTCGATGCTGGGTGTAGCAGGAGTGGACGGGGTGGTGCTCATGGCGAGTGCCTCCGGAACGAGATCACGTATGTGACATCTAAGTGATATCACTTTCCTGTGACGTCGTCCAGAGGTGGCCGGTTCCACCGACGGATAGCGCACGTCCGCCACGTGACGGGGGCGTCCGAGCGGATCGCCCCAGGGATCAACGGGGTTCGAGCACGAAGACCGGGAAGACCCGGGTGGTCTTGGTTGCGTACTCGGCGAAGTCACTGAACATGGCGACGCACCGGTCCCACCACTCGTCGCGCTCGGCCCCATGCACCTCACGCGCGCGCATCGGCAGCACGGCAGTCCCGTCCTGGACCGTGATGTCAGGGTTGGCGCGCAGGTTCGCCACCCACTTGGGGTCGTCCGGAGCGCCCCCACGGCTGCCGATGACGGCATACCGGCCGCCCTCCTCAACCCGAATCAACGGGACCTTGCGCACCAACCCGGTCGAGCGTCCCCGCATGGTGAGCAGGACCACGAACTTGCCGTGGATGGAGACGGAGGCGGTGTCTCCGGACGCCTCGATCTGAGCCACTTGGTCGCGAACCCACTGCGTCGGGCTGGGTGCGTATTCGCCGTCGATCATGTGTCCCAGTCAACCATGTGGCGCGCTGTCCTCCCGAGTAGCCACCCACTACCCTCGTGACAACGCAGCACGAGAAGGGACGTTGATGTCCGAGTCCAACACAGGCACCACTGCCTCAGAAGCACCTCCCGTCCAGCAACCCTCCGAGACTCTCGGCCAAGGGGTGACCAACGGCGAACTCACCTATTCGACGTCGACATTCACCCCGGCGACCGCGACCCTCGACGAGTTGCGCAACCGGATGCTCCTGGACCAGGAGAGCGATGACGCGAAACTGCGCTACATCCCGGGTGAACCGTTGGACCCCGACCCGATCGCCTGGAAGCAGAACTACCCGTACGACAAGAAGCTCAAGATCGCCGAGTACGAGGCGACCAAGCGGCTCCTGCAGATCGAGTTGCTCAAGCTCCAGCACCACGTCAAGGAGCAGGGCCTCAAACTCGTCGTCGTCTTCGAAGGCCGCGACGCAGCCGGCAAGGGTGGCGCGATCAAGCGCTTCATGGAACACCTCAACCCGCGTGGCGCGCGGGTCGTCGCCCTTGAGAAGCCGACCGAGCACGAGCGCACTCAGTGGTACTTCCAGCGCTACGTCCGGCACATGCCGCACGCCGGCGAAATCGTCCTCATGGACCGCAGTTGGTACAACCGCGCCGGCGTCGAGCGGGTCATGGGCTTCTGCACCCCGGCCGAATACCTTGAGTTCCTGCGGCAGGCTCCGGCCTTCGAAAAGATGCTCATCGGCTCGGGCGTCAACCTGGTCAAGCTGTGGTTCTCCGTCGGGCGCGCCGAGCAGTTCCGTCGGTTCGAGCGGCGCAGCATCGACCCGGTCCGCCAGTGGAAGCTCTCGCCGACCGACATGGCCAGCCTCGACAAGTGGGACGCCTACACCCAGGCCAAAGAGGCGATGTTCTTCTACACCGACACCATCGACGCCCCCTGGACGGTCGTGAAGTCCAACGACAAGAAGCGGGCGCGCCTTGAGGCGATGCGCGTGATCCTGTCGCGAATCGACTACCCCGACAAGGACGTTGACGTCGTCGGCGTCCCCGACCCGTTGCTCGTCGGTCGCCCCGAGTTGGTCTTCGACGAGGGCGAGCGGCCGGTTCGTCCGCACCTGAGCGTCTGAGCCCCATCGCGCGCGTCACCAAGGCGGGCGGCATACCTCACGCAGAGGTATGCCGCCCGCTCGCGTGAGGGGTCAGCGCCGCCGGTCGGTCGCTGCCGGTCGATCACTGCCGCGCTCAGGCGGGCACGGGGCAGGCGAGCTGTCCGCGCAAACGCTGACGCAACGCGCCCGCGAGCAGGACGACGCCGACCGCCGCGAGGAACGGCTGGACCGGCGCGAACCACTGCAGCGCACCGCTGTAACCGAGCGCGAGGAGCGCGAGTTTGTTGCACACCGGACAGCCGACGGCGAGGAAGGACAACAGGCCGCCGATGGTGCCCGACCGGCTTGCCGTCGTCGCCGGCTCGGCCTGGCCGGGCTCACGGACATAGGTGGCCAACAGCAGACCACTGAGCACGCTCGTGGCCAGCAGGACCGGCCAGGCCCAGGCCGTCGGTGGCACCTCGCGGCCGAAGACCGGCGTCGGGATCAGCGCGGTCGGCACGCCCATGAGGACGGTCGTCGCGGCGGCTGCCACCAGGGCAGCGAGCCAGCGTCGTCGGGTCCAGGCGGCCAGCGCGGCGGTCATCCGGCGATAATACCGGCAGGGGTATGCCGCCCTCCGCCGCCCACACGCGCGGCGGCCCGCCTAGACAGGCGAGTTGAGACCGGTCTCAACCACTGCGCGGGACCCGGCTCACTCACCCGATGATTGCTTCCACAGGTTGATCCCGGACTCGACGGCATGTGCGTCAATGGCTTGCAATTGCGCCGCGCTGAACTCCAGGTTGTCCACCGCGGCGACGTTGGCTTCCAATTGCGCGACGCTGGAGGCGCCGACCAGCACCGAGGTGACCCGCGGGTCACGCAACGCCCAGGCCAACGCCATCTGAGCCAGGCTCTGACCGCGCTCGGAGGCGATCTCGTGCAAAGCCCGGATGTGGGTGAGCGCGGCCTCGGACAACAGCGCCGGGTCGAGCGACTTCCCTTGGGCGGCACGCGAATCCGCCGGTATGCCGGTCAGGTATCGGTCGGTGAGCATGCCCTGGGCCAAGGGCGAGAAGGCGATGCTCCCGACGCCGGTGTCGCCGAGCACGTCGAGCAGGTCGGTCTCGATCCACCGGTTGAGCATCGAGTAGGACGGCTGGTGAATCAGCAGGGGAGTGCCCAACTCGCGCAGGATCTGGACCGCCTCTCGGGTGCGCGCACCGGAGTAGCTGGAGATACCGGCATACAAGGCCTTGCCCTGACGCACCGCGCTGTCCAACGCGCCCATGGTCTCCTCCAGCGGAGTGTCGGGGTCGAAGCGGTGGCTGTAGAAGATGTCGACGTAGTCGACCCCCATCCGCTGCAGCGATTGATCCAGCGAGGCCAGGAGGTATTTGCGGGAGCCGCCGCCCTGCCCGTAGGGCCCGGGCCACATGTCGTAGCCGGCTTTGGTCGACAGGATCAGCTCGTCCCGGTAGGGCCGCAGATCGCGCCGGAAGATCGTGCCGAAGTTGCGCTCGGCGCTGCCGTAGGGCGGCCCGTAGTTGTTGGCCAGGTCGAAGTGCGTGACACCCAGGTCGAAGGCTCGGCGCAGGATCGCCTGCTGGCGCTCCAGCGGGACGTCGTCACCAAAGTTGTGCCACAAGCCCAGCGAGACCGCCGGCAGGACGAGGCCGCTGCGGCCACAGCGGCGCATCGGCATCCGGTCGTAGCGATCGCTGGCGGCTCGGTAGTCATCGGTGCGGTAGGTCATGCGGACATGCTCGCAGGTCCGGGCGGTCCACATGGTGAGCCGTCCCTGTCCCAGAATGCGGCCCCTGTTTACCCTTCCAACTAGGTCATGAGTGTCAGCGACAAGCCCCGGCTCGCTGACCGGCAACCCTTCCATCCGCGATGGGGTGCCCCGGGTGAAGACCAGGCTGGCGCCCAACCGGGCCGTCGGCAAGCGCGGGGTCGCCTGGCGACTCCCTGGCACGAAAGAGCATTCAGCGATGAGCGACACCTGGGCATTCGAAACCAAGCAGGTCCACGCCGGACAGTCCGTCGACAGCACGACCGGGGCGCGGGCCCTGCCGATCTACCAGACGACGTCCTACGTGTTCAACAACACCGAGCACGCCGCAAACCTGTTCGCGCTCAAGGAATTCGGCAACATCTACACCCGCATCATGAACCCGACCCAGGACGCGGTCGAGCAGCGGATCGCCGCCCTCGAAGGTGGCCTCGCCGCGCTGCTGGTCGCGTCGGGTCAGGCCGCTGAGACCCTGGCGATCCTCAACATCGCCGAGGCCGGCGACCACGTCGTCGCCTCTCCGTCGCTCTATGGCGGCACGTTCAACCTGCTCAAGTACACCCTCCCGAAGTTCGGCATCGAGGTGTCCTTCGTCGAGAACACCAGCGACCTCGACTCCTGGCGCGCAGCGGTCCGGCCTAACACGAAACTGTTCTTCGCCGAGACGATCTCCAACCCCAAGGTCGAGATCCTCGACATCGAGGGCGTCGCGGGGGTTGCTCATGAGGCCGGCGTGCCGCTCATCGTCGACAACACCATTGCCACGCCCTACGTCATCCGCCCGCTGGAGTGGGGCGCCGACATCGTCGTGCACTCGGCGACGAAGTACCTCGGTGGTCACGGCACGTCGATCGGTGGCGTCATCGTCGACGGCGGCACCTTCGACTTCGGCAAGGACCCGGAGAAGTTCCCCAACTACAACACGCCCGAGGAGAGCTACCACGGGCTGGTCTTCGCCCGCGACCTCGGCGTCGGTGGGGGGCTGGGCGCCAACCTCGCCTTCATCCTCAAGGCCCGCGTGCAACTGCTGCGCGACCTCGGCCCGGCCATCTCGCCGTTCAACGCCTTCCTCATCAACCAGGGCATCGAGACTCTCTCGCTGCGGGTTGAGCGGCACCTGGAGAACACCCGGAAGGTCGCCGAGTTCCTCAAGGCGCACCCGCAGGTCGAGTCGGTGCGCTGGGCCTCGTTGCCGGACAGCCCGGAATACGCCAAGGCCCAGAAGTACGCCCCCAAGGGCTCCGGCGCGGTGCTCGCCTTCGAGATCGTCGGCGGCCTGGACGCGGGCAAGACGTTCGTCGAGGCCCTCACCCTGCACTCGCACGTGGCCAACATCGGCGACGTGCGCTCGCTGGTCATCCACCCGGCCTCCACGACCCACTCCCAGGGTGGTGACGCCGACCGGCTCGCCGCAGGCGTGACCCCCGGCCTGGTCCGCCTGGCCGTGGGCATCGAGCACATCGACGACATCCTCGCCGACCTCACGCAGGGCTTCGCGGCCGTCGCGGGCTGACAGCGGGGCGCGAACCTCGCGACTGCGGGAGGGCGGCATACCGACCGGGTATGCCGCCCTCCCGCACGTCCGCGGTCAACCGGCCTGGTGTTCCACACGTCTGCACAGTGAGGGACCGAGCCGAAAGAGGCGAGGACGATGCGGGCGAGGCTGGCACTCGTCGGGGCGTTGATGGCACTCGTGGCGGGCTGCGCCACAAGCCCAGGAACCCTGGCGCCCTCGTCGACCACCAGCCCGACCGCGCCGGCTACGGCTACGGCTGACCCCTGTGTCCCCACGGCCACGGTCGTGCCGTCGAGCACCACGTGCCCGCCCACCAGCACCCCCTCGACCCACCCGACGTCCCCGTCCACCTCCTCCTCTCCGAGGCCGTCCACGTCGACCGTCGGCCAAGCCGACAACGTCCACGTCGACGTCGGCCAAACCGACGACGTCAACACCGACTCCGACGACGACGACGTCGCCTCCGACGACCCCAGCCCCACGGACCGCATCGGTCGTCAGCGTCCTGCCGACCTCGGCCAAGGTCGTCGCGTTGACCTTCGACGGCGGCGCGGACAGCCGAGGGGCGGCGTCGATCCTCGCGACCCTGCGCCGGGAGGGCGTGCCGGCGAGCTTCTTCGTCACCGGACGGTTCGTGCAGGCCTACCCGACCGTGGTCGCCCAGTTGGCGACGATCGGCCCGGTCGGCAACCACACGTGGGACCACCCGCACCTCCCGACGCTCAGTGACGCCCAGGTGCTCAGCCAACTCGATCGCACCCGGTCGGCCATCATCGCGACGACGGGCAAGGACCCGATCCCGTTCTTCCGCTTCCCGTTCGGTGACTCCGACGCCCACGCCCGCGCCTTGGTCGCCGCCCACGGCTATCAGGCCGTCGGGTGGACCGTCGACAGCCTGGGGTGGAAAGGGACCTCGGGTGGCATGACGGCCGCGAAGGTGCTCGACCGCGTTGTCGCAGCGGCCCGACCGGGTGAGATCGTCCTCATGCACCTGGGCGCCAACCCTGACGACAACACCACGTTGGATGCCGATGCGCTGCCGCAGATCATCAGCCGCCTGCGGTCCCTCGGCTACTCGTTCGTCACCCTCGACTCGCTGCGCTGAGGTGTCCGGGTCGGTCCGTGGCGGGGAATCTCGGCGAGACGGCGGGACGTCTCGGCCTATCCTGGCGGGCGTGTCCACGCCACCGCCCGAGCAGCCGCCGCGCGCCCGTCGGCGTCGGCCGCGTCGGAAGCCGGCGACCCGGCATACCGACGGGTCGGGCGAGCCGAGGCAGATCCAGCCAACTCGCGAGGCGCGGCCGACCAGAGGGCCGCGTGAGTCTCGGGAGGCACGGGCTGAGCGGTATGCGCGGCGCCGCGGCGTCGGTCCCGACGATCACCTATCCCGACGACCTGCCCATTGCGGCCCGTCGCGACGACATCGCCGCCGCGATCCGCGACCACCAGGTCGTCGTCGTCGCGGGCGAGACTGGGTCGGGCAAGACCACTCAGCTGCCGAAGATCCTTCTCGAGCTCGGGCGCGGCATCCACGGCATGATCGGCCACACCCAGCCGCGGAGGATCGCCGCCCGCGCAGTGGGGGAGCGGCTCGCCGAGGAGCTCGGGGTCGAGCTCGGGGGAGTCGTCGGCTATCAGGTGCGCTTCACCGACCAGTCCAGCCGCGACTCGCTCGTCAAGGTGATGACCGACGGCATCCTGCTGGCGGAGATGCAGCGGGACCGCGAACTGCGCCGCTACGACACGATCATCATCGACGAGGCGCATGAGCGCAGCCTCAACATCGACTTCATCCTCGGCTACCTCAAGCAACTGCTGCCGCGGCGGCCGGACCTCAAGGTCGTCATCACGTCGGCGACCATCGACCCGGGGAAGTTCGCCCAGCACTTCGCCGACGCCGAGGGCAACCCGGCGCCGGTCATCGAGGTGTCCGGACGGACCTATCCGGTCGAGGTGCGCTACCGGCCGTTGGTGCGCGAGGGACTGCCGGCCAAGAACGGCTCCGCGGGCCCACCCATCGAGGTGGATCAGGTGACCGGCATCTGCGAGGCGGTCGAAGAGTTGTGGACCGAGGCCTCCGACCACGATGAGGTCGCGGCCCACGACATCCTCGTCTTCCTCTCCGGCGAACGCGAGATCCGTGACGCCGCAGACGCATTGGCCGGGCTGCGGCTTCCCGGCACCGAGATCGTCCCGCTCTTCGGCCGGCTCTCGGCGGCCGACCAACATCGGGTCTTCGCCCGCCATGAGGGCCGCCGGGTGGTCCTGGCCACCAACGTCGCCGAGACCTCGTTGACCGTCCCCGGCATCCGCTACGTCGTCGACACGGGCACGGCCCGGATCTCGCGCTACAGCCAGCGGACCAAGGTGCAGCGGTTGCCGATCGAGCCGGTCTCCAAGGCCAGCGCCCGCCAACGCTCCGGGCGGTGCGGGCGCCTGGCCGACGGGATCTGCATCCGGCTCTACTCCGAAGAGGACTTCGAGGCTCGGCCGGACTTCACCGACCCCGAGATCCTGCGGACCAACCTCGCCTCGGTCATCCTCCAAATGACCACCCTCGGGCTGGGCGAGGTGGCCGCGTTCCCGTTCGTCGACCCGCCCGACGATCGGAACATCACCGACGGGGTGCGGCTGCTGGAGGAGTTGCGAGCCTTCGAGCAGGGGGAGGGGGCCGACTCGGGGAGGAGGCTCACGGCATACGGGAAGACCATTGCCCTGCTGCCCGTGGACCCGCGCCTGGCGCGGATGGTCGTCGAAGCCGACCGGCTTGGGTGCCTCCTCGACGTGCTCGTCGTCGTCGCGGTCCTGTCGATCCAGGACCCCCGCGAGCGCCCGCTGGAGCAGCAGGAGGCAGCGGCCCTGTCCCACAAACGTTTTGCCGACGAGCACTCCGACTTCGTCGCTTACCTGCGGCTGTGGGACTACCTGAGGGAGCGGCAGGAGGAGTTGTCAGGGAGCGCGTTCCGGCGGATGTGCAAGAGCGAGTTCCTGCACTACCTGCGGATCCGCGAGTGGCAGGATCTCGTCGGACAACTGCGACAGGCCTGCAAGAGTGCGGGATTCGCGGCCAGCGCGCGCTCTCAGGGCGAGCGTGATGTCGACGCGATCCACAAGTCGCTGCTGTCCGGGCTGCTGAGCCAGGTCGGCGTGCGCGACGAGGCCAAGCGCGACTACCTCGGCGCGAGGAGTGCGCGGTTCAGCATCTCGCCGGGCTCGGGGCTGTTCCGCAAGCAGCCGCAGGTTGTCATGGCCGGCGAACTCGTCGAGACGACCCGGCTCTGGGCCCACGACGTCGCGCGGATCGACCCGGTGTGGGCCGAGGAGCTCGGCAGCCATCTGGTCAAACGGCAGTACTCCGAGCCCCGCTGGTCCTCGCGGCAGGGCTCGGCTGTCGCCACCGAACGGGTCACTCTCTATGGCGTCCCGCTCGTCGTCGGCCGGACGGTCGGGCTGGCCAAGGTCGACCCGGCGCTGGCTCGGGAGCTGTTCATTCGCCATGCCCTCGTCGAGGGAGATTGGACGACCCACCACCGGTTCTTCCACGACAACCGCGCCCTGCTCGAGCGACTCTCGGAGCTCGAGGCTCGCACCCGGCGTCGCGACATCCTCGTCGGCGACGACGTCCTGCAGGACTTCTACGAGCATCGGCTCCCTGCGGAGGTCGTCTCGGCCCGCCACTTCGACTCGTGGTGGAAGCGGGCCAGGCGCATCACTCCCGACCTGCTCACCTTCACCGAGGACCTGCTGGTGCGCGACGAGGCCGGCGACATCGGCGCCGACGCCTTCCCGACGATCTGGCACCAGGGCGACCTCGACCTGCCGTTGACCTACCAGTTCGAGCCCGGCGCGGCGGCTGACGGAGTCACCGTCCACGTCGGCACGGAGATCCTCAACCGGGTCGCCGCGGACGGATTCGACTGGCAGGTGCCGGGATTGCGCGAGGAGTTGGTCACCGCACTCATCCGCACGCTGCCCAAGACGACCCGTCGGTTGCTCGTGCCGGCTCCGGAGCACGCCGCCGCGACGGTCCGGGAGTTGCGCCAGCGTGGGCTCGGGCCGGCCGACGGTCCGCTCACCGCGGTCCTGGCCCAGGTGCTGCGTGAGACCCACGGCGTCGTCATCCGCCCCGACGACTGGGACATCGCCCGGCTGCCTGACCACCTGCGAGTGACGTTCGCGGTGGAGGACCGCCCCGGGCACGCCATCGCCGCGGGCAAGGACCTGGCCGCTCTGCGCGAACAGGCCGCCCCTCAGGTGCGCCGGCAGGTGGCGGCCGCCGGTCGCGCCATCACGCGAACGGGCATGCGCACGTGGGCGATCGACGACGTGCCGCTCGAACACGATGCCGTCGTGTCAGGGGTGCGCGTCCACGGCTTCCCCGCCCTCGTCGACGAGGGGGACGCCGTCGCCCTGCGGGTGCTGCCCACCCCTGCCGAGGCCGAGTCCGAACACCGCCTCGGGGTGCGGCGGCTGCTCCTGCTCGGCACCACACCGCCGTGGAAACACGTCCTCGGGCGGCTCACCAACGCGCAGAAGCTGGCGCTCGGCCACAATCCACACGGCTCGGTCCCGGCGCTGCTCGATGACGTCCTCGCCGCCGCCGTGGATGCGATAGCCGCCGAACGGGTCCATCACGTCCCGCGCACCGCCGCCGAGTTCGCTGCCGCCCAGGACGCGGTCCGGACCCACCTGGGCGCCCGGGTCGTGGCCGCGGTCGGCCTCGTCGAGCCGATCCTCGCCAAGCATCTGCAGATCGTGCGCCGCCTCGACGGCATGACCGCGCCGCACCTGGCCGACCTGCGTGCGGACGTGCGAGCCCAACTCGCCGAGCTCATCCGGCCGGGCTTCGTCGCCGACACCGGCCTGGCCCGGCTGCCCGACCTCGACCGCTACCTGCGAGCCGTCCTGCATCGCCTGGACAAGGCTCCGTTGGACCTGGCCCGCGACAGCCAGCGCCTCACCGAGGTGCTCGACGCCGAGGCCGGGTATGCCGCGCTGCTGGCTTCGCTGCGCCCCTCCCAACGGGGGGCGGCCCAGGTCACGGACATCGCGTGGATGATCGAGGAGCTGCGGGTGTCGCTGTTCGCGCAGAGTCTCGGGACGGCATACCCCATCTCGGTCAAGCGGATCGAGAAGGCGATCGGCGCGATCCCTCGCGACTGACGCGCCGCTCAGCGTGGGCCGAGCAGCAGGAACCCGCCGATGACGACCCAGAAGACGAAGAGCACGAGGAACCCGATCGCGGCGGCGATGAGGCAACCGGCAGCACCCCCGCGGTAGGGCTCCTGGGGAGTGAGGCCGAGGCGACCAGGCAGGTTGGCCGACAGCGGTGCGGCGTAGTAGACCTCCGTGGTCGCTCCCGGCTGGACGTCCACGGCGATGTCGCCCTGCCCGAAGGTGGACCCGCGGACGTTGACCTCGCACGAGAGCAGGTGCTGGCCGGGCGCCGCGGGATAGACGTTGCGGCCCGCGGCATTGACCACGCGGACGCCGTCGAGCAGGACGTTCGGTTTGATCGACACGCCGATCGTCCACGGCAGGCTGATGGTCACGGCGATGGCGCCCGGCGCCGGTGCGGGGCTGGCGTCCTGCGGAGTGGTCATGTGGTCCCTTGGAGCGCGGAGCCGGCGAGTCGTTCCCAGCCTAGGGCTGGCCCCGACCGCCCTTCGCGGCGGCCCGCTCGGAATGGCTCGGGCGCCCTGCGTGTTGACGCGACATCAGCACTTGGGAGGATGAGTACGTGCAAGACCCGACAGCGCTCTACCGATTCGAGAACGACGCCGACCCCGCCGAGGTGAGGGCTGGTGTGCTCGTTGCCGCCCTGGGCGGTTTCGTCGATGCCGGGGGCACCCAGAGGTTGCTCACCGCACACCTCCTGGAGAACCACTCGTCCCAGGTTGTCGCGAGTTTCGACGTCGACCAGTTGCTCGACTACCGCGGGCGGCGTCCGACGATGACCTTCGACAAGGATCGCTGGACCGCCTACGACGACCCCTCGCTGGTCCTGCACCGCGTGGTCGACCGGGCCGGAACGCCGTTCCTCCTGCTCGCCGGTCCCGAGCCCGACTACCAGTGGGAGCGGGTCACCGCCGCGATCCTGCAGTTGGTTGCAGCCCTCGGTGTCCAGTTGACGGTGAGCGTGCACGGCATACCCATGGCCGTCCCGCACACCCGCCCGCTGGGCACGACCCCGCACGCGACCACCGGCCGCCTCCTCGGCGAGGTTGAGCCCGTCTTCGGGACGATCCAGGTGCCCGGGAGCATCGCCGGACTGCTCGAACTTCGCCTCGGCGAGGCGGGCCGCGACGCCATGGGGTATGCCGTCCACGTCCCGCACTACCTCGCCCAGGCCGACTTCCCCGACGCCTCGCTCGTGGCCTTCGACGCCCTCGTCGGCGCGACCGGTCTCGATCTGGCGCGCGACGAGTTGGCGACCTCGGCCCTGCGTACCCGTGAGCAGGTCGCCACGGAGTTGGCGGACAACGACGAGGTCCGGACGCTCATCGTGTCGCTTGAGCGGCAGTACGACGCGTTCATGGAGGGCCGCACCCGACCGAGCCTGTTGGCGACCGGGATGGGCGAAGTGCCTTCTGCCGACGAGATCGCCGCCGATGTTGAGGCGTTCCTGCGCGAGGTCAACGACGAGGGCCGCCAGGCCTGATCGACCCGATCTGCGGAGTGTTGGCCACATCGGAGTGTGGCTAACACTCCGCAGATCGCGAGCGGGCCGAGGCGGGGGCGATCAGCCCTTGGCTTCGTCCCAGCGGTTGATGATCGATACGTCGGCGACGAAACGCACGGGCGGCCCGGCGCTCGCGCCGACCCAGCGTCGGGAGCTGTCGGTCAACGTCTGATGCACGAGGGCGGCAACGGCCTCGGAGGCCTCGACGGGCACGTGCAGGAGCAACTCGTCGTGCAGGCACAGGACGATCTGGCCGCCGAGCGACGGAAGATGGTGGCGCACCGTCGCCGCCCACGCCTTGAACAACTCGGCGGCGGCACCCTGGATGATCGCGTTGCGAGCGAAGCGCCCTCGAGCCGCATCCCACCCCTCGCCGACCACCTGCCCAGCCTCGGGAGCCAACGCCGAGTCCAGCCGGATCAGCCGCCCCCCGAAGGTGCGCAGCGGTCGGCGAGCCAGCCCCGCGGCATACGCCTCATCGAGCAACCCCATCGCGACTGGATAGGCGCGCTGCAGGTCACGCAGCGCCTCACCCGCGGCACCTGAGCGCTGGCCGTACATCGCGGCGAGCACCGCGATCTTGGCCACCGACCGCTCGACCCGCAGTTTCGCCGCGACGGGCGCGTAGAGGTCGTCGGCGAGCGTCGCTTCGGCGAACGCCGCGTCGCCCGACACCGCCGCGAGCACGCGCGGCTCGATCTGACCCAGGTCGGCTCGCACGAAGACGAAGCCAGGCTCCGCGGCGACAGCGGGCCGCAACGGGACCGGAAGGTTGTGCAGCCCAGCCGAGGCGGTCATCCGCCCCGCCGCGCCGTCGCTCGCGGTCCACGCGCCGCGCAGCCGGTCGTCAGGCCCCACCTGCTCGTCGAGCCAGCGATAGCCGTAGGTCGTGGCGATCCGCTCGTCCTTGCGCCATTCCAGGAGCGCGGCGACGATCGGATGGGTCGCGCGGTAGGGCTCCAGCACCCACTTGCGGGTGGTCGCGACCTCCACTCCGGCCGCGGCGAGGAGGTCCTTGACCTGGGCCGGGTTGCGCAGGTCGGCCCGGCGGCCCGGAGCGTGGCGCAGGACGAGCGCGTCGCGCTCGCCGCGGATCCGCGCGGCATCGGCCTCCGACGTCGGGCGTGCCCCGGCCGCAGCGGCGACCAGCGCCTCGGCCCGCGGCCGGTCGATCGGCAGGCCGTCGCGCTCCAACTCCAGACAGAGCACGGCCGCCGCCGACTCGGAGTATGCCGTCGCCACCGCCCGCGCGCCGACCGCGCCGAGGCGCTCGCGCTGGATGCCGGCGAGGTCGCCCACGAAGGCGGCCAGCGCGAGCAGGCGCGCGTCGCGGTCGGCCCAGGCCGGGGTGAAGGCATCTGCCCGCAGGTAGCCGTCGGGGCCGATCGGATCGTCGGGGTGCTCATCGGCCAGCGGGTCGACTGCGAGATCGAACAGGTCGGCCTCGCGCGCCTGCGGGATGCCCTCGGGCGCCAGACCGCGCAGGACGGCGTGGACCAGCCCCGGGCCCGCTGCCCACCCACCGTGCAGGATGCGGTGCCCCTCCGCGAGGTCCCAGCTGCGGGCCGGGCCGACACCGGCATCCACCAGCGCGCGCAGGCTCGTCGCGGCGCTCGCCACCGCCCATCGGGGGTGTTCGTCGGCCTCCAGCCGGGCGGCGTCCGCGAGCACGTCGCGCGCCGAGCCGACGCGCGGCATACCGGAGTGCAGGTATGCCGCCCGCTCGCCCACGACGACGAGCGGGACGAGCTCGTTTCCGGGGGCGACCATCCCCCCATCCTCGCGCAGCCGTTCGGGACGGACGTCCGATGCCGCGTGTCACGGGCGTGGGCGACGGCGTGGGGCCTGGCGGGCGCGCCGGAAGTTGCATCGCCGGACCGGCGCGGAAAGGATGACCGCAGCAGTGGCGCGGCCGTCGGCCGCGCGCGGGCGGAAGGACAGCGTCGTGGGGACATTCGGCAAGGGCGAGTCGAGCGAGTTGTCGAGCGTGCCTCGGGGCGCTCTCGAACGGGCCGCCGACAGCGAGTCGGAGGGGGGCCTCACCAAGGTGGCCACCGAGTTGGTCGAGAAACTGCTCGAGGTCGGGATCGACGGCCGCGGGCCGGTCAAGTCGGCGCACGAGGTCGCCGTGGCCGCGCGGGCAGAGGTCCGCAGCGATGACGCCGCGATCAAGGTGATCATCCGCAAGCACGTCCGGGCCGCCGCCGTCGGAGGGTTCGTCACGGGGTTGGGCGGATTCGTGACGATGCCCGTCGCCCTGCCGGCCAACGTCGCGGAGTTCTACCTCATCGCCACCCGCATGGTCGCGGCGATCGCCGACGTGCGCGGATACGACGTCACCGATCCGCAGATCCGCACCGCAGTCCTGCTCACCCTCGTCGGCGTCGATGCCAATGAGGTGGTCAAGAAGGCGGGAGCGATTCCCGGGGTGTCGTTCGGCCCGGGCGGCACCCTCACCGCCCTCGCGTCCCAGCGCCTGCCTGGCCCCGCCCTCATGGTGCTCAACAAGGCGATCGGCTTCCGGTTGGTCGCGCAGGCCGGTCGCACGCTGCTGGGCCGCCTCGGTAAGGCGGTGCCCGTCGTCGGCGGTGCCATCGGCGCGGGGGTCGACGGCTACCTGCTGAGCCGGATCGCCGACGGCGCCACCCGCGAGTTCCCGCGCCGCGCCGACTGAGCCCCGTCACGGGTCGGCGGAATCTCCGACCGGTCCCGGTCGTTGAGGTGACCGATGGGTTGTTCGACCCGTCACAGGCTCAGTCCGCGAGGAGTATTGAGGACATGGCTGCTGCACGGGGGGCGAGCTCGGCTCGCTGGGGGATGATTCGGGCCTTGGGGCTCGCACTACGGGCCGCGACCCGGCCGGGCGCGCCGGGGATGGGTGAACGGCTCTCGGCGCTGCCACGCATGGTGCGCGCGGCGATGCGCGGCGAGTATGCCGGTGTCACCCGGGGCCGACTGCTGGGGATGCTGGGGGCGCTGCTCTACGTCGTGTCGCCCGTCGATCTCGTCCCAGAGAGCCTCTTCACGATCTTCGGCCTGGCCGATGACGCCCTCTTGGTCACCTGGCTGGCCTCGTCGCTCGTCAACGACACGGAGGCGTTCCTCACCTGGGAGCGCGGGCTGTCGCGCGCCGGGGCGACCTCGGCGACCGGTGCCCCGCAGGATGCCCCCGCCGGCGAGCGCACCACCCCGGAAGACTCGTCGGCGCACTGGACCGTTCAGTCGCACGTCGTGCGCTGGGCCGCCCGCGCCGCTGACGTCGCCGGGCAGGCGCGGCCAGCGGTTGTCCACACCCCCCTCGACCGTCGTCACATCGTCCACAGCCATTCGGGTGACCCCGCTGTCTGGGTGCGAACGCGGCCACGATCGTCCTCATGACGACGACGATTCGCATCACCGACCCGGTCGACCTCGTGAAGGTCGTCCCGTATCAGTTGGGTTATCACCCGGAGCGTTCCCTCGTGCTGATCGGCTTGCGCCGCAAGCAGATCGGGCTGGTGCAACGCCTCGATCTGCCGACGCTGCCGCGTGACTGCGAGGCGGCCGCGGACCTCATGGCCGGGCATCTGCGCAAGGACGGCTGCACCGGCGCCGTCCTTGTGCTTTACGAGGACACCGAAGGCGAGGGGGCAGTCGCCGCCGCCGCCCTGGTAGCCCGTCTGCAGGTGGGGCGCTTCGACCTCGT
The DNA here is from genome assembly GCA_016707175.1 of Candidatus Phosphoribacter hodrii. Classification (GTDB taxonomy): domain Bacteria; phylum Actinomycetota; class Actinomycetes; order Actinomycetales; family Dermatophilaceae; genus Phosphoribacter; species Phosphoribacter hodrii. The sequence continues at coordinate 706,833 of JADJIB010000002.1, read as the reverse complement.
GGAACACGTGGTCGTCCGGGACGGCCACGTGTACTTCGGGGCGCTGGCCGGGCGCGCCGACCGGCCCGTGAGCGGCGTCCTCCTTCCGCCGGATGACCAGGTGCCGGCCGTCGCGGACTACGTCGCCCACGGGCGCCGACCCGCCCCCTCGCGCGGTTCTCTCGATGAGCGACTGGCTCCCGAAGACGACGCTTTGAGCGAGCGGGTCCGCCTCGCCGCAGCCCGGCTGGGGGTGCTGCGGCCCGTCCTCGGCAGCCGGCCGAAAGCGATGGCCGACTGGGGCGCGTTCCTCGACGTGGGGGATGACGCCTGGTTCGCCGGGACGCTTCCATCGGCGGCGGCCACCGCCCGGATGTGTCACAGCCTCAGGGATCTGCACCTTCGTGATCTGGTCACGGCCTGGCTCTGCCCCGGAACCCTTGAGTTGACCGCCTTCGACGAGGACCTGCGAGCGCTCGCGGTCGAGCACCTGCCCGCCGGGCGCGCCTGGCCGGAGGCCTACGCGGCTGCAGGCCACAGCCCCGCGGCCGGAGGGGTCGCCGATGATGCACCCGCTGCCCGACCGCGCGGTGGCGCCGGGTCTCGGCGACGGCGAGCCGCCTCGTCGAAGCCTCGGCGGGTCGTCACGGCAGTGGCGGGCCCCCGGACCGACGAGGACGACCGGCTGGTCGAGAGGCTGTGCTGGCTGGCGCGGCATACCCCTGAGGTCCATGCGAGCGCGGTGCTGAGCGTCCTGGCGTCCGTGACCTGGCACCTGGGTGACGGCACCCTCACGCGGGTCGCCCTCGACCGGGCGCTCGCCCTGGACCCCGGCTATCGGCTGGCCCTGCTCATCGAGCGGATGGTCGAGCTGGCCATCCGACCAGGCCGCGCCCTCTCGTCCACGGGATGAACCGGTCGTGGCAGGCCGCCGCGGCGGCGGCATAGACTCGGGACAGGTCATGAGTGTCAGCGACAAGCCCCGGCTCGCTGACCGGCAACCCTTCTTCGTGATGGGGTGCCCCGGGTGAAGACCCGGCCCGCGCGTCCCGCTCGGGCAAGCGCGAGCGTGAGGAGTTTCGTCCGTGACCGTCAGCGACGACCCGCCGTTCGTCACGGGCGCGTGGCGCGACGGAGACCCGGTCGGGCACAGGGCTTTCGTCGACTTCCCCGAACTGCACCTTGAGCGGGGAGGCGTCCTGCCGTCGGTCCGGGTCGCCTACGAGACGTGGGGGACGCTGAACCCGGCGGGAAGCAACGCGATCCTCGTCGAACACGCCCTCACGGGGGACAGCCACGTCGTCGGTGCTGCTGGGCCGGGGCACGCATCCCCCGGCTGGTGGGAGGGCCTGGTCGGGCCCGGTCGCGACATCGACACCGACGAGTGGTTCGTCGTCGCGGCCAACGTCATCGGTGGATGCCAGGGCAGCACCGGCCCCGCCTCGCCCGCCCCGGACGGTCGGCCCTGGGGGAGTCGGTTCCCGTTCGTGACGATCCGCGATCAGGTGGCTGCCGAGGCGGCTCTGGCCGATGCCCTGGGAATCGACGCATGGGCCCTGGTCATCGGCGGATCGATGGGCGGGATGCGGGTCATCGAGTGGGCGGTGACCTACCCGGACCGGGTGGCACAAGCGGTGATTCTGGCGAGCACGGCGGCGGCGACCGCCGACCAGATCGCCTGGGCTCAGCCACAACTGCTCGCGATCCGGTCCGACCCGGACTTTGCCGGGGGCGACTACTACGGTCACGGCCGGGGGCCGGACGTCGGGCTGGGGATCGCTCGACGGATTGCCCAGGCGACCTATCGCAGCGCCTCCGAGTTGGACGAGCGCTTCGGTCGGGAACCGCAGTCCGAGGAAGACCCCCTCGGCGGGGGCGGTCGATATGCCGTCGAGAGTTACCTGGACTATCACAGCGAGAAACTGCGCCGTCGGTTCGACGCCAACTCCTACCTCGTGCTCACCGAGGCGATGAACTCGCACGACGTCGGCCGGGACCGCGGCGGGGTGGCGGCCGCGCTGGCCCGAGTGACGGCTCACGTGATCGCCGTCGGCGTCGATTCCGACCGGCTCTACCCGGTGGCCCAATCTGCACAGATCGCCCGGGGGGTCCGACGCAGTGACCTGCGGACGATCCACTCGCCCTGCGGCCACGACGGCTTCCTCATCGAGGTCGATCAGGTCGGGGCCTTGGTCCGTGACGCACTTCGCGGTGTCGAGGGCACCCAGGGGCGGCACGATTCAGCCGCTATCCGGTAACGTCGCACTCAGGACGCGCCCGGCGTCAACAAGGAGGTTACGGTGGCCGTCGTTGTCGGATACGTTGCGACCAAAGAGGGGCGAGCTGCCCTCCGTCGCGCGGCCGAGGAGTGCGAACTGCGTCATACCCGCCTGATCGTCATCAACTCCCAGCGGGGTGGCAAGGACTTCGACGCTGATGAGGCCGCGAAGTTCGAGGCAGAGCTCGAAACCATCCAGAAGAAGCTGACCGATCTCGGGCTTCAGAACGAGGTTCGTCAGTTGGTTCGCGGAAACGAGCCTGCCGAAGACCTCATCGCCGTCGCCGAGGAGGAGAACGCCGAGTTCATCGTCATCGGCCTTCGTCGGCGCACCCCCGTCGGCAAGCTCATCCTCGGGTCGAACGCGCAGCGGATTCTGCTCGACGCCACCTGCCCTGTGCTGGCCGTCAAGGCCTCGCGCGAGGACTGACATTCGGGGCGACAGACGGTGAGAAGCGGGGCCCTCGACGGACGCGGTTAACGTCGAGGGACGCCCGCGTTTTATAATGTCGAGTATCGGGGCTACGCGGCCTCGGGCGACACTGCCTCCCAAGGGTTCCCCGCTCCGCCGCGCCCCCTCCCACTCAGCTCACTCCGTCCCGCCGTATGCCGTCCCGGGGAGGTCGGTGTGCGCTCGCATGGCGAAAGGTAGTCGGTGCCCGTGTCGCACGTCTCCTCCAGTTCCCGGGGCGCCGATCGCGCTCTGCCGACGGAGTTCTCACATCCGCAACTGCAGAAGCTGATCGCTCGGGGGTCCACCATGGGTAGCGTGACTGGCGCGGATGTCCGTGAAGCACTGGAGGCCGCACAGGTGCCGCCCCGTCGGATGAAGGCCGTGCTGCGAGCGATCGAAGAGCACGGGATCACCGTGTCCATCGATGCGCCGACCCGCGCCGTCGCTGCCACCGCGAAGCGGACCGTGTCGACCGTCTCTGCGCACAGCGAGGCGTCTGCTGCCTCGTCGGCACCGACCAAGACCGCTGCCAAGAAGGCCGCACCGGCAAAGACTGCGGAGCCGACCGCTGCGGCGAAGGCACCGACGGCGACCAAGACCACGGCAGCCGCCAAGGGTGCCGCAGCAAAGACCGCTGCTGCCCCGGTGGCGGCGACCGGTGCCGTCAAGGCCGCCACCAAGACGGCCGCGCCGAGGGCGAGCGCAGCCAAGGCGGCAGCGGCGACCGCTGGAGACGCCGCTGCGGCGAATGGGGCTGGCGCAGCGCCGGTCAAGGCGTCGGCCCGGACCCGCCCGACCAAGGCAGCGGCAGCCGCGGCCTCCGTGGCTGCTGAGGCTGGCACGGGCGAGGCCGCTGCGGCCCCTGCGACCCGTAAGCGCGCCTCGCGCGCAGCAAGCCCCGCCGCGCCCAAGGGCGGCGCGCGCGCTGCGACGGATGCCCCCGAGGGCGAGGACATCGAGGCCATCGACGGGGACGAGATCATCGTCGCCGACGAGGCGGCCGTCGACGAGGTCGAGTTGGTTGAGGTCGTCGAGGTCGACGCCGATGAGGCCGAGGCCGACACCGAGACCGAGGACGGCGACGAGGAGACCCCCAAGAAGCCCGCCGAGGAGGAGTCCGAGGACGCCGGATTCGTCATTCGTGACGACGACGAGGAGGACGCTCCCGCCCAGCAGGTCGTCACCGCCGGCGCCACCGCCGACCCGGTCAAGGACTACCTCAAGCAGATCGGCAAGGTCGCCCTCCTTAACGCCGAGCAGGAGGTCGAGCTCGCCAAGCGCATCGAGGCCGGCCTGTTCGCCGAGGAGAAGCTCAACTCGGGCGAGAAGCTCGACATGAAGCTCAAGCGCGAGCTCTGGTGGATCGCCCAGGACGGCAAGAAGGCCAAGAACCACCTCCTCGAGGCCAACCTGCGTCTGGTTGTCAGCCTGGCCAAGCGCTACACCGGCCGCGGCATGCTCTTCCTCGACCTCATCCAGGAGGGCAACCTCGGCCTGATCCGTGCGGTCGAGAAGTTCGACTACACCAAGGGCTACAAGTTCTCGACCTACGCCACGTGGTGGATCCGGCAGGCCATCACCCGGGCGATGGCCGACCAGGCCCGCACGATCCGTATCCCCGTCCACATGGTCGAGGTCATCAACAAGTTGGCCCGCGTGCAGCGCCAGATGCTCCAGGACCTGGGCCGCGAGCCCACGCCGGAGGAGCTGGCCCGCGAGCTGGACATGACGCCCGAGAAGGTCGTCGAGGTCCAGAAGTACGGCCGCGAGCCCATCTCGCTGCACACGCCGCTCGGTGAGGACGGTGACAGCGAGTTCGGTGACCTCATCGAGGACTCCGAGGCCGTCGTCCCGGCCGAGGCCGTCTCGTTCACCCTGCTGCAGGAGCAACTGCACTCGGTGCTCGACACGCTCTCCGAGCGCGAGGCCGGCGTGGTGTCGATGCGCTTCGGGCTCACCGACGGCCAGCCCAAGACCCTCGACGAGATCGGCAAGGTCTACGGCGTGACCCGCGAGCGGATCCGCCAGATCGAGTCCAAGACGATGAGCAAGCTGCGTCACCCGTCGCGGTCACAGGTCCTGCGCGACTACCTGGACTGACACGGACCGCGCGCGACGCGCGGTGTCCGGGAGGGCGGCATACCGAGATCTTGGTATGTCGCCCTCCCGCCGTCTCGGGCGACGGCGCCGGTCAGCCGACAGATGCCCAGGCAGTCGCGCAGGCCGCGGCGATCGCGCCCGCGACCTCACAGGTGCAGCCCGAGTCCAGGTGGGCGACGCCGGCACCGGTCTGCAGGGCGCTCCCTCCCGGCAAGGCGATCATGGCGGGGGCATGGCCCACGACATCGCGGCGGTTCTGTTGCGGGACCGGGAACCACCGACCCTGGTAGACGGTGCCGATGACCGGGATGTCACGCAGGCGTTCCGGGTCGAGGTCGTAGGGGTCGGCGCCCAGCACCGTGAAGGTGGCCACCTTCCCCGGTGCGATGCTGCCGAGCTCGTGCTCCATCCGCCAGGACTGGGCGGCGCCGATCGTCACCGCGCGCAGCGCGTCGTCGAGGCTGACTCGCTGCTCGGGTGCGGCGACCCGGCCGGACTCAGTGCGACGGGTGGCTGCACACCACGCGAGGAAGAGGGGTTCGGCCGGTGCCATCGGCAGGTCGGAGTGCAGGGACAGGGGGACGTGCTGGGCGACGACCGACTGGTTACGGGTCATGGCGTCGGCACGCTCGGGACCGAGGCCATGTGCGGCGTAGCGGTCGGCGAACCCCACCGGGTAGTACGGGTTGGACGAGACGATGCAGCCGAGGCGGGCAATGCGCTCGACTTGCTCCTCGGTGGAATTGGCGAAGTGGACGATCGTGGTGCGGTGATCACTGCGCGGGGTGGCGATCATGCACCGCTGGATCACGTCCAGCAGCACCTGCAACCCGAGATCCCCGGTCACGTGGGTGTGCACCTGCCAACCGGCATCCCAATAGGTGCGGAAGTAGCGCTCCAGCGCCTCCGGCTCCATGATCCACTCGCCAAGGTGGTCGGGATCGGGCCGGCCCTCATCATCCAGATAGGGCTCGGTCATCTGCATGCGCTGCGAGATGATCGCCCCGTCGGCGTAGAACTTGACCTGGCGATCAAGCAGGCGCACCTTGCCAGACGGTGCGCGAGCGATCTGGGTGAGCGCATCCTCAACGACCGCGCTCGGGTCCAACCCAGCGGCCGCCTGGGCCCGCCCGTCCACGAGGAAGGTGGAGGTGAACGGCGTCTCGTCGGAGCCGAGGATCTGCTGGTAGAGGTCGAACGGCTCGATCTCCCACATGATCCCGGGCTCGTTGATCGCCGTCACCCCGTGTTGGTGCAGGTAGGCGACCATCTGGCGCAGCCCGACCGCCAACCGGTCGCGTCCCAACAACATCGGGGCCACCCGGGTGATGACGAGTTCCATGAACCCGGCCTCCCACGAGTGGCCCGCATCGATGTCGACCTGAGCCGTGCCATGCCCAGACTGGGTGGCGAGCCACTCGGCGGTGACTCCCGCGCGGTGGGTGGCCGCTGAATTCAGGTAGATCTCGTGACACGAGCGGTGCCACACGGCGATCGGGCGCGTCGCGCTCACCTCGTCGAGCACTGCCCGGTCCAGCGGGCCATGCCACAACGGGTGGTAGCCCCAGGTGAGCAACCACCCGTCCGGGTCGCCCTCCGGCAGCGCTTGTTCGGCCGCTCTCAACCGAGCGAGGTATTCCTCGGGCGTGTGCGCTGCGGGTGCCGTGTGGTCCGGCAACACCCAGTCCTCCGTGGAGATGACGGTCATCGAGAGGGTGGCCGCTCCGAGCAGGGGGTGGAGATGTTGGTCGATGAGACCTGGCAGGACGACGTACTCGCTCAGGGTGTCATCGACCTCGAAGGGCACGTCGCCGAGAGCCGCCACGACCGTCTCGAACGAACCCACCGCGACAATTCGGTCGCCACGGACCGCTACCGCCTGCGCTGTGGGGAATCCCGGCTCCATCGTGCGGAACCGCCGAGCACGCATTACTCGCACATCGCTCATGGCAACAATCATCCACCGGCAGGGAAGACCCGTCCTGGCATCTCCGAGGAACCCCCAGTGACCGCTGCGTCGAGCGCGCCGCGCGGGAGGGCGGCATACCGACCATCGGGTATGCCGCCCTCCCGCGGGTCAGCGTCGGCGGATCCGCTCGCGAACCGCCCGCGGGGCGGACCGCAGGGACATTCCGGCCCAGCCCCACCAGCGGCGGGCATCGCCAGGCAGCATGAGCGCGCGGGCACGGTGGCGCCAGGAGCGGGTGCGCGCCACGTCGGAGATGACGCTGCGGGTCAACGGCTCGAGGTCGACGGTCAGGGAGGTGCCGGGCCGGGCGTAGCGGGCCAACTCGACGGTGTCGACGACTGTGGCGAGGGACTGCCGAGCGGGCTCGCCGAGGTAGCCGGCCCGCGCCACGTGGGCCTGGCTGTCGCGCAGCGTTCCACCAGCGGGTGTCGTGATCCCGAGGTCGTGCAGCTCGCTGGTGAACAGCTCCCAGTGCGCCTCGATGACCTCGTTCGGAGGGCCGCCGCGCCGGGAGCGGACCCGGCGCAGCAGCGCCGCCGTCACCGGCAGCACAAGCGTTGCGACGACGACCAGGCCGACGACGAGCAGGAAGAGGTGGGGGATCTGCGCGACCCACGAGAGCACGCGGTCGAGGATCGGGAGGTCCAACTCGGTCCGCGCGGTGGTCGTGTCGTCCGCGTCATCCGGCGCATCCCGGTCGGGTCGATCGAGCGGGTCCTCGGTGGATCGGGCCGTCGAGGTCGCGAGGGGGGTGGGCGTCACCGGGGGAACCGTCCACGACGGCGCCGTCCCGGTCCGCACGCTCGGCGTCGGCTCGAACCGCACCCAGCCGGCCCCGGGGAAGTACAGCTCCGGCCAGGAGTGGGCGTCACCGGCCGTGACCGTCCAGAGGCCGCCGTCCTGGCTGCCGGGGAGGAAGCCGATGGCCACGCGGGCCGGGATCCCCGCGGCCCGCGACATCATCACCATGGCCGAGGTGAACTGCACGCAATAGCCCGTCTTGGTCTGCAGGAACGCGGAGATCGGGTCGCCCACGACCCCGCTGACCAGCGGAGCCTCCGGGAGCGTCAGCGAGTAGGTGAAACCGCCCTTGGACCGCAGCCACTCCTGGATGGCCACGGCTTCGTCGTAGGGAGTGGCGGCCCCTGCCGTGACGGTCGTCGTCAGCGCGCGGATGGCGGCCTCCGAGCGCGGATCGACCGCGAGCGCGGCGGACATCGTCCGGTTGGCGGGGAGGCGGTCAGGCCCCGGTCTGCCGTCGATCCCCTCGCGCAGGAGGTCGGCCGTGAGCACCGGCTCGAGGTAGGTGGTCGAGTAGGCGTTCGGGCGGGTCTGCACGGAGACGTCGGAGGTCGCGACATCGACCTGCCACGAGACGCCGCTGAGGTCGGCCGACAGGATCGGCTGCGGGGTGGCCAACGATGGCGGGTCCAGGGCGTTGCTCTCCACGACGATCGTGCGTTCGGATCGGACCACCGTGTCGGCGAGGTCCAACCGGGCACTGCGACCGAGGGTGGGCGCCGGGCGGCTCCAGTTGGTGCCGTCGTATGCCGTGGCCGCCAACACTCGCAGGGGCGCCGCTGCCGGAGCATTGGTGCGGTAGGTGAGGATCGTGCCCGTGCCCCCGGAGGTGAGGCTCAACCCGACGTCGAGGGTGGAGTTGAACCCGACCTTGCCGACACCGCGGCCTGCGCCGTCGGCGCTGCGGGCCAGCCCGTCCAAGAGGTACCGAGGGGGAAGGTGTGGGAGCACCGCGGGAAGGGCGATCGCCGCCACCAGCCCGACCGCGCCGAGCCGCCGGGCGATCGTTCCGAAGCGAAGCTCTGGCGCGGAGTCGAGCGCAGCGCCAGAGATGGGGGCCATAGGGCGCGCCGCCGCCGAGGCCCACCCGCGCATCCCCACCTGGGCCTGGCGACCCAACATCAACAGCCAGGCGAGCGCAGCAATGATGAAGTAGGCCGGGGGCAACGCCGAGCCGCTGTTGGCGGCGGCGGCGAGGAACGCGGTGAGCAGGGGCAGCCCGGCCGCCGCCGGCGCCGCCCGGGTGACGGCGAGGGCATCGACGAGGATGGCCAGGCCCGCTCCAATGAGGGCCAGGGTGACCTCGACGCCGACGTTGGCCAGGAGGGGAGCCGAGGACTCGGCGACCGTGGTGCCGAACAGCGTGAACAACTCGGTGAACCGCCCCACGGTCGACCAGGTGGGCACGCCCCACCACGTCGTCGAACCGGCATACTGCCAGGTCGCCATGAGCAGCACGCCCAGCACCTGTGCGGGCACGATGAGCCACCCGGACCGGGAGACGAACCGTCGGATCAACGCGCCGATCCCGACCGCCACGAAGACGAACCAGATGGTCCGGGCATACCAGGTCTGGGTCACCACCAGGGTGGTCAGCCCCAGCAGCGCCGCGAGGCTGGCGAGGGCCGCGAGGGCCGGGTTCGCGCCACGGCGGGTCATCGGCTCGCCCCCAAGGCCACTTGGGCATCGCGTCGGGAGCCGACCTGGCTCCACGCGTGCTCCACCGAGTCGTCGCGGGTCACCGTGGTGGCCCGCCAGCCGGCCCCGCGCAACAGATCGACGGCACGCGCGGCCTCCGGGGCGACCGCACCGCCTCCCGCGTTGGCGCCGCCTCCTGCCGGGCGACCGGCGAACGATCCGGTGTCGAGGACCATGCCGAGGGCGGTCGCTCCGGGATGGCGCAGCGTGGCCACCGACCGCAACGCCGACTCGTCGTGGGCGGCGAGGACGGCGACGAGCAGCCCACCTCCGGAGAGCAGTCCGAGCGCGGCCCGGGTGAGTCGGGCCAACGCCAGCCCGCTGTCCGGCTCGGCGACCGCGAGGACGGCCAACGCCTGCGCCGGGTCGATCGGGAGCGCATCGGGCCCGTCCCCGACCGTCTCGGGGGTGAGGAGGTGGACGGCATACCCGAGGCCGGACAGGTGCACCACCATCGAGGCGGCGGCACTCACCGCCCACTCGAAGGAACTGCCGACGCCGACCCCGGCGTGGGCGTCGACCCGCGGGTCGAGCAGGACGATGGCGCGGCGCCTGGCCGGTCGATCCTCCTGGCGCACCATGAGTTCGCCCGTGCGCGCAGTGGCCGGCCAATGGATGCGCCGCAGGTCGTCGCCGTCGCGGTATTCGCGGATCGACTGGTCGTCCTCGCCGTGCAACGCCACCATGAACGGAATCTCACCCTCGGCGCCCACCCCCGTGCCCGGCGGTCGATTGCCGCCGAGCGGGTAGACGCGGGGCAGGACGAGGACCTCGGTCGGCTCGCCGGCCTCGACGAATCGCTGGCTGAGCCCGAACGGGTCGCGCAGTTGCACGGTGAGCGGCCCGAGCAGGTGACGGCCGCGCAGTGGTGGGCGGACGGCATACGTGAGAGCGCGGCGTTCGCCCGCGCCGAGCGAGCCGAGCAGCACCCGCGGTCGTTCCCCGAGGACGTGGTCGAGTTGTTCCTCGGCGAGCATGAGCGGGGTTGACCGGTGACCGCCGTTGGCGACCGTCGTGGTCACCGTGGTGGCCTCGCCCGCGCTGATCTGCACGGGGTCGGAGGTCCTGGTGACGACCAACCCCGGCGGGCGGCGACGGGCGAGCAGACCGGCCAGCAGCGGCAACCCGAGCAGGAGCACGCCGACCCGGGTGAGGTCACGGAAGCCGAGCACATAGCCGCAGACCATGAGGGTGATCCCCGCCGAGCAGAAGGCTCGCCCGCGGGTGGTGAGTACCTCGCCGAAACGTCGCATCGTCCTCGCCTGGCCGTATGCCGCGCCGCGCGGTCAGCGCCGCCCGATGGGGACGGGGGTCGACCGGAGGATCTCGGCGAGCACCTCCGCCGGGCTCCGGTGGGCCAACGTGGCCTCGCCCGACAGCATGAGTCGGTGGCCGAGAACGGCCGGAGCCACCCGCTGTACGTCGTCGGGCAGGACGTGGTCGCGAGCCTCCAAAGCGGCGTGGGCGCGCGCGGCCCGCAGGACGTGCAGAGCCGCTCGCGGCGAGGCGCCCAGCCGCACGGCGGGGGAGGTGCGCGTCGCGTTGGCGAGGTCGACGACGTATTGCCGGACGGCGGGAGAGGCGTAGACGTCCTGCGTGACGAGGACCAACCGGGCGACCGTCTGGGCGTCGGTGACTGGGACGAGGGTGTCCAGCGGCGAGCGCCCCCCGTGCAGGTCGAGCATCTCGACCTCGGCGGCCGTCGACGGGTAACCCATCGAGATCCGCGCCATGAACCGGTCGCGCTGGGCCTCGGGCAGCGGGTAGGTCCCCTCCATCTCGATGGGGTTCTGGGTCGCCATGACGATGAACGGCCGCTGCAGCGAGTAGGTCGTGCCGTCGACCGTGACCTGGCTCTCCTCCATGCACTCCAGCAGTGCCGACTGGGTCTTGGGGGAGGCCCGGTTGATCTCGTCGCCCACGACGACGTTGGCGAAGATGGCGCCCGGGCGGAACTCGAAGTCGCGCAGGTCCTGGTTGAAGACGCTCACGCCGGTGATGTCGCTGGGCAGCAGGTCGGGGGTGAACTGGATCCGGCGAACCGAGCAGTCGATCGACCGGGCCAAGGCCTTGGCGAGCATCGTCTTGCCGACGCCGGGGACGTCCTCGATGAGCAGGTGACCGCCGGCGAGCAGGACGGTGATCGCGGTGCGGACCACCGCCGGCTTTCCCTCGATGACCGACTCCATCGCACTGGCGATGCGCGAGGTCACGGCGCGGAGCTCCGCCAGGGCTTCAGGGGTCGTGCGCACCACCCCCGCTGCGGTCGGGTCGGTGTCGGGTCGGATCCGGGCGTCGGTCACGGTTGTTCCTCCGGGTGCTCTGCCGTAGCGACGGCCCCGCCGGGTGGGCGGTGCCGTCCTCCACTTCGCTCCACCGGGGGCCTGGCTGGGCACCCCAGTCCGGCGAGCATAGGTCGGCTCGCTTTGAAATGCGGCCGAACCCGGGCATCGGGTGAGTAACGGACCGGTTGCGAGGGGGTCCGGCGCGGGTCCGTGCGGGTCGCTGCCCTCCTGGGTATGCCGTGCACCGCACCCGAGCGGCTCCTCGCGGGGTGGCTGCGCGGCATACCCTCCACTTCCCTCCACCCTCCTGACCTGCGGCGTTATGGGCCCTGCCAAGAAAATCGGGAAATCTGGGGCGTCAAGTGGAGGGAAGTGGAGTATCGTGGGGCGCCAAGGAGCGTGGTGGTGAAGTCTCATCGCCCGCCGGGTCGTGTGGGTGGGCCCCTCAGGGGGTCTGGGAGGGAAGGGGTGGTGCGCCGTGGTCGACGTCCCCATCGCCCCGCTGCCGACCCCGTTCCTCGGCACGCACACCCCGAAGCTGGACGACAAGGGGCGGCTGATCCTGCCGGCGAAGTTCCGCGAGCCGCTGGCCGAGGGACTGGTCATGGCCAAGGGCCAGGAGCGCTGCATCGTCGTCTACCCGATGGCCGAGTTCTACCGGTTCGCCGCGCAGATGCAGACGGCACCGAGCTCGGTGTCCGGGGTCCGCGACTACACGCGCGTGCTCGCCTCCAGCGCCTCGCCGGAGGTCCCCGACAAACAGGGCCGGATCACCATCCCGCCGATGCTGCGCGAGTATGCCGCGCTCGGCCGGGACCTGGCCGTCATCGGCAACATCAGCCGCGTCGAGATCTGGCAGTTGGACGCCTGGAACCGCTACCTGGCCGACAAGGAGCCGGGCTATGCCTCGCAGAGCGAAGAGGTGATGCCCGGGAGGTTCTGACCGGCTGACCACCTGCGCCCAGGTCTCCAGCCGCTTCCGTCCCGACACGACTTCCCCCGTGGCGGGCCGACGCGGTTCGAGAACCATCCGAAGCGGATGGGGACCTGAGCGCAGGGCCATATCGGCCCCGACCCACCTATCCGTACCCACCCCACCTGTCCCCACCCCATCCGTCCCTCACCCGTCCCCGCCACGTCGAACCACCTCCCAGCCCCACCCCGTCCCACTGAGCCACCAGACCTCGGAGTTCGCGTTGACCACCTCGCCAGAGCGCGCCACATCGGACCGGCATGTCCCGGTCCTGCGCGACCGGGTGCTGGAGTTGCTCGCGCCCGCGCTGGCCGCAGAGGGCGCCGTCTATGTCGACGGGACCCTCGGGATGGGTGGGCACGCCGAGGGCGTCCTGCAGGCCTTCCCCCACGCGCGACTCATCGGCATCGACCGCGACCCGCAGGCGTTGGCTCTGGCCGGGCAACGGTTGGCCCCCTTCGCCGACCGGATCACCCTCGTCCACGCGGTCTACGACGAGTTCGCCCAGGTCGTCGACGCGTTGGGCATCCCGACGGTGGACGCGGCGCTGTTCGACCTCGGGGTCAGCTCATTGCACCTGGACGAGACCGACCGTGGGTTCGCCTACCGCGTCGACGCGCCGCTGGACATGCGGATGGACCAGACCCGCGGCATGACCGCCGCCGACGTCCTCAACGGCTACGAGCCGGCCGACCTCGAGCGGATTCTGCGCGACTTCGGCGAGGAGCGCTACGCCCGCTCGATCGTCCGCGCGATCGTCGCCGACCGCGCCAAGGAGCCTTACACGACGTCCGGGCCCCTGGTCGACATGCTCCGCCGGGTCGTGCCGGGGGCGTCGCAGCGCAGCGGCGGCCACCCAGCCAAACGGACCTTCCAGGCGCTGCGCATCGAGGTCAACGGCGAGTTGGACGCCTGGCGCCGAGCCCTCCCGGCCGCTGTCGATCGCCTGCGCGTGGGTGGTCGAGTCGCCGTCCTCTCCTACCACTCGCTCGAAGACCGGATCACCAAGCGCTGCCTCGCCGAAGGCGCGACCTCGCGCACACCGATCGGTATGCCGGTCGAGCGGCCGCAGGACGCGGCATACCTCAAGCTCCTCACCCGCGGCGCCGAGGTGCCCACCGACGCCGAGATCCACGACAACCCGCGCGCAGCCTCGGCTCGTCTCCGCGCCGCCGAACGGACCCGTCCGACCACCCAGGGGGAACACCGATGAGTCAGGCCAGTGCGCTTCGACACGCCGCCAGCACCAGCGGCCGGCCAGCGGGGCGACCCAGCGGTCCGGGCGCCCGCCTGCGGGTCGTGCCTGCCGCCATCGAGCGGACCGGCACCGGGAAGTTCGCGGCGATCTGCATGGTCCTGCTCACCGTCGGCCTCCTCGCGCTGCTGCTGCTCAACACCCAGCTCGCCCAGGGGTCCTTCCGGCTGCACGATCTCCAGGTCGCCTCTGGCACCCTGACCGACCAGGAGCACGAACTCACTCGCGCTCTCGACGCCGAACGCAACCCCGGGTCGCTGGCCAAGCGCGCCCTCGACATGGGTATGGTCCCCGCGACGTCGATGGCCTTCATCCGGCTCGAGGACGGGGTCATCCTCGGGGTCGCCGAGCCGGCGGCAGCCAAGGTGCTCACCGTCGTCAACGCACCGAAGACTCAACCCAGCGCTCCCGCCCCCGTCGCCCCGGATCCGGCCGCGACCCCTGCGCCGGCCGCGACCCCGGCTCCGACCGCGACCCCGGCTCCTGCCGATGCCGCGGCGTCCGATCCCGAGGTCCCCGACGGCGCCCCCGTGACCGCCACGGTTCCGGCGGGGTGACGACATGACGTTGCCGCCCCGTCAGGGTCAACCCCCCACCAATGGACGCCGCGTGCCCGACCCCAGCGCGCGCCGCGCGCCCGACCCCAGCCCACACCGCGTGCCCGACCCCAGCGCGCGCCGCGTGCCCGACCCCACAGCCCGACCGCGCGCCCCGCGCGCCGCGGCACCGACGCGGCGGCCTGCCGCGCCCCCACGTCCGCCGCGATCCGCGCGTCCGCGGCGGATCCGTCGGCACCTGAGCGTCGGGCACACGACGTGGCGCGTGCGCACCATGTGGGTCGCTGTCCTCTTCGTCCTGTCGATCTTCGGCGCCCAACTCGTGCGGGTGCAGGCGTTCGACGCCTCCGGCGTGCAACTGGCCGCCCTCAACAAGCGGCTCAACTCGGTGGTCGTCCCTGCGCTGCGCGGTCGTATCGTCGACACCAAGGGGACCGTCCTGGCCGCGAGCGTCGAGCGGCGCACGATCACCGTCAACCAGAACGCCGTCGCCACCTACGAGCGGGTCATCGAGGGGAAGCGGGTCAAGGTGGGCGTCGTCGGCGCGGCCGAGCGCCTGGCACCCCTGTTGGGGATGACGGCCGACGAACTCGTCAAGAAGCTCATGGGCACCAGCGGCTACCAGGTGATCGCCAAGGGCGTGTCACCACTGGTGTGGCGGGAGATCAGCGCCATGGGGATCCCCGGGATCCTCAGCGAGGTGACCTTCGAGCGGGAGTACCCCTCGGGGATGACGGGCGCGCCCATCGTCGGCTTCCTCGGCGATGACGGCAGCGTGGCCGGTGGCGTCGAGCAGATGATGCAGGCCCAGCTTGCCGGCACGCCGGGCAAGGAGATCTACGAGCAGGCGCGCGACGGCAAGGTCATTCCATGGGCCCAACGGCTCTCGCAGCCTGCCGTCGACGGCCAGGATGTGCGACTCACCATCGACGCCGACATCCAATGGTTCGCCCAGAACACCATCGGCAACCTCGTGCACGCGATGGGTGCCAAGTCGGGCACCATCGTCGTGATGGAGGCCAAGACCGGCAAGTTGCGGGCCGTTGCGCCCTACCCGAGTTTCGATCCGACCGACCTGGCCCACACCAAGGCATCCGCGCTAGGCAACAAGGCCTTCCAGGAGGTCTATGAGCCGGGGTCGACGGCGAAGGTCATCACCATCGCGGCCGCATTGGAAGAGAACGTCGTCGAGCCGATGACGGGGGTCATCGTCCCCAACCGGCTGCGGCGTGCGGACACGACCTTCAAGGACGCCCACGATCACCCGACCCTGAACCTCACCGTGGCCGGGGTGCTCGCGAAGTCGAGCAACATCGGCACGATTCTGGCGACGGAGAGTATGCCGGCCGCCACCCTCGAGGCCTACCAGCGCTCGTTCGGGCTGGGGACCAAGAGCGGGATCGGCTACCCCGCCGAGTCGGCCGGCCTGTTGCGTCCCGCCGCGATCCAGACCGGGTCGGAGCGCTACACGACGATGTTCGGCCAGGGCATGTCCGTCACCGCTGTCCAGGCAGCCGGCGTGTTTCAGACCATCGCCAACGGCGGCGTCCGTGTGCCGCCGAGCCTCATCGAAGGCACGGTCGCCGAGGACGGAACCTTCGCGGCGAGCACGGCCCCGCAAGGGGTGCGCGCGGTGTCCCAACAGACGTCCACCGAGGTGAGCCAAATGCTCGAGGAGGTCGTCGGACCGGGCGGCACCGCCCGGCACGTGGCCATCCCGGGTTACCGGATCGCCGGCAAGACGGGAACGGCCAACCGGGTCGCCGACAGCGGCGCCGGCTACAGCGGCTACACCACCTCCTTCATCGGCTACGCACCGGCCGAGGACCCGCAGTTCGTCGTCGCGGTCACCCTCCAGAACCCCACCGCCGGCGTTCCCAGCGGTGGCAGCCAGTGCGGGCCCGCGTTCAAGGACGTCATGACCTACGTGCTGCAGGCCTACCAGGTGCCTCCGACGGGTGCGGCCAGCGCCGAGGTCCCCCTCGTCCCCGCTGAGCCCCTCGTGCCTGGCGCACCCGGCGTGATCAGCGACCGCAAGTCCACCGGCTAGCCTGATCGCCGTGCATTCCCACCGGCCCCGATCGCTTCCGCCGGTCGCCCTTGAGACGCTCGCCGACCGTGCGGGCGCCACGGTCGTCGGCGGGGGGAGCGCGCAGGGGGTCCTCGTCACCGGGGTGAGTCTCGACTCGCGCACCGTCCGACCCGGCGACCTGTATGCCGCCCTTCCGGGCGCCCACGCGCATGGCGCCACCTTCGTGGCGGGCGCGGTTGCGGCGGGCGCCGTCGCCGTTCTTACCGACCCGGAGGGGGCGCCGCTGGCAGCCATTGGCCTTGGCGTCCCGATCCTGCTCGTCGAGGCGCCGCGCGCGGTCCTCGGCGACCTAGCCGCACTGGTCTATGGCCATCCCGCGGACGCGATGCGGCTGATCGGCGTCACCGGCACGAACGGCAAAACGACCACCGCGTATCTCATCGAGTCGGCGTTGCGGGGTCTCGGAGCCCGGACTGGACTCATCGGCACGGTCGAGACCCGGGTCGGTGACGAACGGTTGACCTCTCGTCGCACCACTCCTGAGGCACCCGACCTGCACGCGATCCTCGCCGTCATGCGTGAGGCGGGGACCGACTCGGTCGTCATGGAGGTGTCCAGCCATGCGTTGGCCCAGCACCGGGTCGACGGGGTCGTCTATGACGTCGCACTCTTCACCAACCTGTCCCAGGACCACCTCGACTACCACGCGGGGATGGCCGACTACTTCGCAGCCAAGGCGGCGTTGTTCTCCCCGGAGCGCGCGCAGCGCGGGGTCGTCTGCATCGACGACGAGTGGGGCGTGGCGCTCGCGCAACGACGCGGCATACCCCTGGTCACCGTCTCCTCGCGTCGACCGGCCGACTGGACGCTCACGGCGGGGGAGGGGCCGGAGGTAACCCTCGTCGGCCCCGGTGAGCAGCAGTTGCTCCTGCACTGTCACCTCCCCGGGACGTTCAACCTCGTCAACACCGCCATGGCCGCTGTCACCCTGCTGCAACTGGGGTATGCCGCGTCCGAGGTCGAGCGCGCGATGGCGCTTGAGCCCGTCGTCCCGGGCCGGATGGAACGGGTTCCGGGTGGGCCCGACGACCCGCGGTGCGTCGTCGACTATGCCCACACCCCCGAGGCCGTCGACGCGGCCCTGGCCGCCCTTCGCCCCAGCACGGCGGGCCGGCTCGTTGTGGTGCTCGGCGCCGGCGGTGACCGAGACACCGGCAAGCGGGCGGCCATGGGGGCTGCCGGAGCGCGGTGGGCCGACGACCTCATCGTCACCGACGACAACCCCCGCTCGGAGGATCCCGCCGTCATCCGCGACCAGGTCCTCGCGGGGGCCCGCTCGGTCCTTCCCGCCGACCCTGATGGCACCACCAGTGCCCGAAGCCTGTTCAGCTCCGACGCCGGCCGGGCCGCCCACATCGAGCGCGCCGTGAGGCTCGCCCGCGAGCAGGGTCGCCCCGTCGACAACACCGTGGTCGTCCTCGGCAAGGGCCATGAGACCGGACAGGACATCGGCGGCACCGTGCATCCCTTTGATGACCGTGACGCGCTTGCCGCCGCCCTGCGCGGAGCGCCCTACCGCCCAGAGGGCAATGACAGTGGGCACGTGAAGACCGAGGGCGAGCTATGACGGAAGGCAATCGATGATCCCGCTGCGCCTGGACCACCTCGCGCGGGCCGCCGGTGCCGTCCTGATGGACGCGCACGGCCGCCCTGCGGGCCCCGACGCGCCCGAGGGGCGGGTGCTCGTTGACGGCCCCGTCGTCACCGACTCTCGTGAATGTCGGCCTGGCAGCCTCTATGTCGCCCGCGTCGGCGAGCAGGCCGACGGGCACGCCTTCATCGGCGCCGCCCAGGAAGCCGGTGCGGTCGCCGCGCTGACCTCGCGCCCGGTCGGCGGGGTCGCCCACCTGCTCACCGACGACGTACAGACGGCCTTCGGCGCCATCGCACGGGCCGTCGTCGACGCTGCCCCCGACCTCACCATCGTCGGGATCACGGGGTCGTCCGGGAAGACCTCGACCAAGGACCTGCTCGCCCAGGTCCTGCGCACCGGCGCCGAGACCGTGGCCCCCGAAGGCTCCTACAACGGCGAGATCGGCGTCCCGCTGACGGTCTGCCGAATCACCCCGACCACCCGCTTCCTCGTCGCCGAGATGGGGTCCCGGGGGATCGGCCACATCGCCTACCTCACCCGGATCGCGCCACCGCGCATCGGGATCGTCCTCAACGTGGGGCAGGCGCACGTCGGCGAGTTCGGTGGCCGGGACAACATCGCCCGCGCCAAGGCCGAGCTCGTCGCGGCCCTGCCGGCCAGCGGTGTCGCCATCCTCAACGCCGACGACCCTGCGGTTGCCGCCATGGCCACGGCCACCACAGCCCGGGTCGTTCTTGTCGGTGAGAGCGCCGCCGCCAACATCCGCGCCGAAGAGGTCGAACTCGACGAGTCCGGCCGACCGAGCTTTGGGGTGCTCAGCCCGGCCGGGACGGCTCAGGTGCGGTTGCGTCTGCACGGGCGTCACCACGTCGGCAACGCCCTGAGCGTCATCGCCGCCGCCCTCGAATGCGGCCTGCCGCTCGACGACATCGTCGCCGCCCTCGCGGTGGCCGGTCCGGTGAGCCGCTGGCGCATGGAGGTCACCGAGCGGGCCGACGGCGTCACCATCGTCAACGACGCCTACAACGCCAACCCCGACTCGATGAGGGCCGCGCTGCGTGCGCTGCGGGCCATGAAGGGCCCGGCCGACGCCGGACCCGGGCGGCGGACGTGGGCGGTGCTGGGGGAGATGTTCGAGCTCGGCCCGGACTCCCACACCGAACATCAGCAGGTCGGTGCGGTCGCTGTGGCCCAGGACGTCGACCGGCTGGTCGTCGTGGGCGCGGGCGCCGGCCTCATTGGTGATGGTGCCGTGGCAGCGGGTATGCCGCCCGCGCACCTCGCGCGCGTGCCCGACACCGACGCGGCATACGCCCTGCTGACCGAGAATCTCCGCCGAGGTGACGTCGTGTTGTTCAAGTCCAGTCGCGACGCGGGACTACGGTGGCTCGGTGACCGCGTCGCCGAGACGGTCCACGGGAACGAGGTCAGGTCGTGAAGGGCGTTCTGGTGGCGGCTGCCACCTCGCTCGTGCTCGCTCTGCTGGGCACGCCGTGGTTCATCAAGTGGTTGGTGAAGCGGCAGTACGGCCAGTTCATCCGCGATGACGGGCCCACTTCGCACCGCACCAAGCGCGGCACCCCGACGATGGGCGGCACCGTCATTGTCGGAGCCACCCTCGCCGCCTACTTCCTCGCCCACCTCGTGCTGGGCACCTGGCCGTCCGTCAGCGGGCTGCTCGTTCTGTTCCTCATGACCGGGCTCGCGCTGGTCGGCTTCCTCGACGACTACATCAAGATCTCCCGGCAACGCAGCCTGGGGCTGCGCACCAAGCAGAAGCTGTTCGGCCAGGGTCTGGTCGGGGTGACCTTCGCGGTGCTCGCCCTGCAGTTCGAGAACGCCGGCTATCGCACCCCAGCGTCGACGGCGATTTCGTTCGTCCGCGACACGCGCTTCGACCTCGCGTTCGCTGGTCCGGCGATCGGGCTGGTGCTCTTCGTCCTCTGGGCCAACTTCATCATCACCGCGATGTCCAACGGCGCGAACCTCACCGACGGCCTGGACGGGCTGGCGACCGGTGCCTCGACGATGATCTTCGGCGCCTACCTGCTCATCGGGATCTGGACGAGCAACCAGAACTGTCAGACCAACCCCGGCCTCAAGTGCTACGAGGTGCGCGACAGCCTCGACCTGGCGATTGTCTCGGCAGCGGCGATGGGCGCGTGTTTCGGGTTCCTCTGGTGGAACGCCTCGCCCGCCAAGATCTTCATGGGTGACACCGGGTCGCTCGGCCTCGGCGGGCTCATCGCCGGCCTGGCCATCACGACCCGCACCGAGTTCCTCTCGGTCATCCTTGCCGGACTGTTCGTCCTGGAGACGCTGTCGGTGCTCATCCAGGTGAGCGTCTTCAAAGCGACCCGAAAACGCTTCTTCCGGATGGCGCCCCTCCACCACCACTTCGAGATGCTCGGGTGGGAGCAGATCACGGTGGTCATCCGCTTCTGGATCATCGCCGGGTTGTTCGCCGCACTCGGCCTGGGCATCTTCTACGCCGAATGGGTGGTGGGCTCGACATGAGCGAGCTGCAGGACTTCGCTGATCCGATCGACGACGGTTATGAGCCGCGCCCGGGCCTCACCCACCGCGACGCCGACTGGTCGGGTCTGCGGGTGCTCGTCGCAGGCCTGGGGATCAGCGGCTTCGCCGCCGCCGACGCGCTCTGGGAGCGCGGGGCCGTCGTCACCGTCGTCGATGCCAGTGCGCCGGGAGCATCCCGAACGGTCGACGAGCGCGCCCAGATCCTCGCCGTCCTCGGCGTCGACGTCCGGCTCGGGCCGGAACACACCGCCGGTATGCCGTCTGATCGGGCCATCGATCTCGTCGTCACCTCGCCGGGCTGGCGCCCCACCCACCCGGTGTTGGCCGATGCGGCCGCGCACGGCATACCCATCTGGGGGGAGGTCGAGCTCGCGTGGCGGATGCGGGCCCGCGAAGGGGCGGCGCCCTGGCTGACCGTGACCGGCACCAACGGCAAGACGACCACGGTCAACATGCTGGCCAGCATCCTGCGGGCCGCGGGCCTGCGGGCCACCAGCGCCGGCAACGTCGGCACCCCCTTGCTTGAGGCTGTGCTGCACCCGCAGCCCTATGACGTCATCGCCGTCGAGTTGTCGAGCTTCCAACTGTTCTGGCAGCGCTCGCTGTCTCCGGTGGCGTCGGCTTGTCTCAACGTCGCGGCCGACCACATCGACTGGCACGGGTCGTTCGAGGACTACCTGCGGGCCAAGGGCCGGGTCTTTCGCAACACCCACCTCGCCTGCATCTACAACGTCGCCGACCCCTTGACCGAGCAGTTGGTCATCGACGCCGACGTCATCGAAGGGTGCCGAGCGGTCGGGTTCACGTTGGGCATTCCGGCGCTGTCGATGGTCGGGTTGGTCGACGAGATCCTGGCCGACCGGGCCTTCGTCGAGCAGCGCCACCACTCGGCGGCCGAGTTGGCCACGATCGCCGACGTCCAGGGCGAGGCCCCCTCGATCGCCCCGCACTATCTGGCCAATGCCCTGGCGGCGGCGGCCCTCGCGCGCGCCTACGGTGTCGGTCCGCTGTCGGTGCGTGACGGTCTGCGGGCGTTCCGCCCCGACCCCCACCGGATCGCCGAGGTCGGCACCGTCGACGGGGTCCGCTACGTCAACGACTCCAAGGCGACCAACCCGCACGCCGCCGAGGCTGCGTTGGCGTCGTTCGACAGCGTCGTCTGGGTCGCCGGCGGGCTGCTCAAGGGGGCCGACATCGAGGCCCTCGTCGAGAAGGTCGCCGGCAAACTGCGCGGGGTCGTCCTCATCGGCGCCGATCGGGCACTCATCGCCCAGGCTCTGGCCCGACACGCGCCGGATGTCCCCGTCGTCGACGCCGGCGGGCCGGACACTGGGGGGATGCAGACCACGGGGGAAGACGTCGACCGAGTGATGGACCGGGTCGTCGCGCACGCGGCGACGCTGGCCCGCCCCGGTGATGTCGTGCTGCTCGCGCCGGCGGCGGCGTCGATGGACATGTTCGCCAACTACGGGGAGCGCGGCAGCGCCTTCGAACGCGCCGTGGGGCGGTTCGGCGAGCGGCCGGGTCAACGCTCGTGACCAGCACCGTCGATCGTTCCGCGCGCGCGCCCCGGGCGCCCCGGGCGACCCGGCCGGGCGACACCGGTGCCGCACACTCCTGGTTGCCGGCCAGCCTGCGGCCCCTCGCCGCCCGTTTCGACAGCCCGGTGACCTCCTACTACGTCCTCGTCGGGGTCACCACAGCGCTGCTGCTCATCGGGTTGGTCATGGTCCTGTCGGCGTCGATGATCACCTCCTACAAGGACGACGGCTCGTCGTATGCCGTGTTCCTCAACCAGGCGCGCTTCGCCGGCATCGGGTTGGTCGGAGCGTTCATCGCCTCGCGGCTCACCGTCAAGTGGTGGAAGCGTCTGGCCGTGCCCTCCCTCGCCGCCGCCATGGTGCTGCAGGCGTTGGTCTTCGTCCCCGGTCTTGGGCTCTCTAAGGGTGGCAACCGCAACTGGCTCAAGCTCACCTCGACGCTGTCGTTGCAGCCGTCCGAGCTCACCAAGATCGGCCTGGTCCTCGTGGGGGCGCTCATCCTCGCCAACAAGCGGGCCTCGTTGGGCCGGGTCTCGCACGCCGTCATTCCCTATCTCGTGCCGGTCGCCGCCATCACGATCGGCCTGGTCCTCGCCGGTCACGACCTCGGGACCGCGCTGGTTCTCATCGGGATCGTCGGAGCGGTGATGTATGCCGCGGGCGTGCCGGGCCGGTTGTTCGCGGCGGCGGCGGTGGGGGCGGCGCTGCTGGCGACGGCTCTCGTCGTCACGAGCAGCAACCGGATGGACCGGATCGGCAACTGGCTGTCCGGGTCGTGCACCGACCCCAACGGCGAGTGCGGTCAGTCCGTGCATGGCCTCTATGCGCTCGCCGACGGTGGCTGGTGGGGAGTGGGGCTGGGCGCCAGCAAGGAGAAGTGGTCGTGGCTTCCGGAGGCCCACAACGACTTCATCTTCGCCATCATCGGCGAGGAGTTGGGGCTGCCAGGCACCTTCGTCATCCTCGCCCTCTTCGCCTTGCTTGCATCGGCCTGCTACCGCATCGTCACCCGCTCGACCGATCAGTTCGTCCGGATCGCCGCGGCCGGGGCGATGGCCTGGATCCTCTTCCAGGCGATGATCAACATCGGCGCGGTCATCGGGTTGCTCCCGGTCATCGGGGTGCCGCTGCCATTCGTTTCAGCGGGCGGCTCGGCCTTGGTGACGACCCTCGTCGCGATGGGCATGCTCGTGTCGTTCGCCCGGGCCGAGCCCGGCGCCGCCGAGATCCTCGCTGCGCGTCCTGGGGTGATCCAGCGGTCCCTGGCCGTCCTGCCCCGCCGCCGCGCGCGCTGACCCCAACCCGGAGTTGCCACGATGACCCCCTTCACTCGTAATCGCCGTGCCCGCCCCGCCGACTCCGGCGGCGAGTTGGTCTCGGTCCTGCTCGCCGGCGGCGGCACCGCGGGGCATGTGTCACCGCTGCTGGCCACGGCCGACGCGTTGCGCCGGCGGCGCCCCGACCTCACCGTGACGGCGCTGGGCACCCAGACCGGGCTTGAGGCGCGGATCGTCCCCGCGAGGGGCTACGACCTGCGGTTCGTCCCGCGGGTGCCGCTGCCCCGCAAACCCGACGCCAACCTCGTGCGCTTCCCGGGTGCCCTGCGCGCAGGCGGTCGAGGCCGCCGGACGGGCCATCGACGAGACCGGCGCCCAGGTTGTCGTCGGCTTCGGCGGGTACGTCTCCTCGCCCGCTTACCTCGCGGCCCGGCGCCGCGGCATACCCATCGTCGTTCACGAGCAGAACGCCCGCCCTGGGTTCGCCAACCGGTTGGGGGCGCGGCTGACTCCCTACGTCGCCACGACCTTCGCCGCCACCCACCTGGCGCACGCAACCTGCATCGGTATGCCGCTGCGCCGCGAGATCTCCACCCTCGACCGGGCCGCCCTGCGCGCCGACGCACGGGCCGAGCTGGGGCTCGATGCCGACCGCACCACGCTGCTGGTGACCGGCGGGTCGCTCGGCGCCGCCCGCCTCAACGAGACGATGGCCGCCCGCAGCCGCGATATCACCGACGCGGGGATCCAGGTCTTCCACGCGGCGGGCAACGGCAAAGGGTTCGTGCCGGACGTCAGTCCGTCGGGCGCGCCCTACATCGTGCGGGAGTACGTCGACCGGATGGACCTCGCATATGCCGCCGCCGACCTCGTCCTGTGCCGGTCGGGAGCGAGCACGGTGTGCGAGCTCACCGCGGTGGGGCTGCCCGCCGTCTATGTCCCGCTGCCCTTCGGCAACGGTGAGCAGCGGGTCAACGCCGCCGACGTCGTCGCCGCCGGGGGAGGGCTGGTCGTCGAGGACGCGGCGCTGACCCCCGTCTGGGTCGATGTCGTCCTGTTGCCGCTGCTCACCGACGCCGACCGCATCGCGCGGATGGGCGCGGCCGCGGCGACCGTCGGTCGCCGCGATGCCGACGAAGCGCTCGTCGATCTCGTGCTGGCCGCCTTCGCGGGGGATCGATGACGCTGTCGTCCGGGTTGCCGCCGACCCGCTTCGACTATGCCGCCCCGGTGCCGCCCATCGCGGCGCTCGGGGCTGTTCATCTGATCGGCATCGGCGGCGCCGGCATGTCGGCGATCGCGCGGATGCTGCTGGCACGCGGTCTCCTCGTCACCGGGTCCGACTCGCGTGAATCGGCGTCGGTGGATGCACTGACCCGCGACGGGATCGGCATCCGCATCGGCCAGGACGCGGCGAACGTCACCGGCGTGCAGACCGTCGTCGTGTCTTCCGCGATCCGTGAGGACAACCCGGAGTTGGCTGCGGCTCGCGCCGCCGGGCTGCGGGTCATGCATCGGTCGCAGGCGCTCGCGGCGCTCGCCGCCGACTCGCCGGTGCGGATCGCCATCGCGGGGGCCAACGGCAAGACGACGACCTCGTCGATGCTCGCCGTCGTCCTCACGCTGGCCGGACGCGACCCGTCGTATGCCGTCGGGGGAGACCCCGTGCAGTTGGACGCCAACGCCCGGGCCGGCACCGGCGAGGAGTTCGTCATCGAGGCCGACGAGAGCGACGGCTCCTTCGTCGGCTATCACCCTCACGTCGCTCTCGTGACCAGCGTGCAGCCCGACCACCTCGACTTCTACGGCACCGCCGAGGCGGTGGAGGCGGGCTATCGGGCCTTCGTTGACACCCTTGAGCCTGGCGGCTTGCTCGTCGCCTGCCTCGACGACCCGGGAGCCCGACGGTTGGCCGACCTGGCCCGCAGCCAGGGCCGCCGCGTCGTCGGCTACGGCTTCAGCGCCGATGCGCAGGTCCGGCTATCCGATGCCCGGTTGGGGGGCCTCGGGGCCGAGGCGACCATCGAAGTCGACGACGCGGCATACCCGATGCGGTTGTCCGTGCCCGGCGAGCACAACCTCCTCAACGCCGCCGGGGTGTTGGCCGTGGCGCTCTTCGCCGTCGTCGCGAGCGAGCCGCACGGGGCTGGGCGCAGCCCGGAGCGAGTGATCGGTTGGCTAGACCTCTTGTCGAGGTTTAGTGGGGTTCGCCGCCGTTTTGAGCGCGTGGGGGAGGCTGTCGGCGTTGTGGTCGTCGACGACTACGCCCACAACCCGGCCAAGGTCCGGGCGGCCGTCGCCACCGGGCGCGGTGCGGTCGAGGCCGGGGGGCGGCTCGTCGTCGTCTTCCAGCCGCACCTCTACTCCCGCACGCGAGACTTCGCCGCCGAGTTCGGAGCGGCGCTCGCACCGGCCGACGTCGTCGTCGTCACCGATGTGTATGCCGCCCGAGAAGACCCCCTGCCGGGCGTCACCGGCGCGCTGGTCGCCGACGCCGTGAGGGGGGTTCGTGCAGGCGTCCAGGTGGAGTTCGTCCCTGCTCTGGGCGATGTCGTCCCAGCACTGACCGGGCTGGTCGCTCCCGGCGACCTCGTCCTCACGGTGGGGGCCGGGGACATCACCTCGATCGGGCCAGCCCTCCTCCTGGCGCTGGGCGCCCGGTCGATCAGGGAGGGCCAGTGAGGGACACCCTGAGGTCGTGGGTGAGGGCCGTCCAGCGACGGGTCCGAGGCGACGGTGGTCCCCGGCGGTTGCCGTCGGCACGAGTGCGTTTCGAACAGCGGGCCCACGCCGCGCGCCGCCGACCCTGGGTGCTCGTCGGAACCGCGGTGGCGATCCTGGCGCTCATGGGCGGCCTGGGCTGGGTGGTCTGGGCCAGTCCGGTGCTCGTCGTCGACGAGGTCGTCGTCACGGGCCTTGACGGTGCCGACCGTGATGCCGCGCTGACTGCGGCTGCGGTCCCGATCGGTGAGCCCTTGGCCCGGGTCGATTCCGCGGCAGTCGCCCAGCGGGTCGGCAGCCTCCCGATCGTCAAGCGGGCGGTCGTCACCCGCAGCTGGCCGCGCACCCTCGTGGTCTCGGTGACCGCGCGTGTCGGGATGCTCGTCGTGCGCAACTCCGAGGGCACCTTGCAGGTCGTTGACGAGGACGGGGTGGCCTTCCGCGATGTCGACCAAGCACCGGCCGGGTTGGCCGTCGTCAACGGCAGCGGGCAGCGGCCGGCACCGGAAGGCCTGCAGGCGGTGATCGAGGTGCTGCGGATCCTGCCGGCCGACCAGCGCGCCACGGTCTCGGCGATCACGGTATCGAGCGCGAGCATGGTGACCTTCGCCCTCGGCGAGGTGGAGGTCGTGTGGGGCGGCCGTGGGTCGGAGGAGAAGAAGGGGAAGGTCCTTCAGGTGCTCCTCAAGACCACCCCTGCGCCGAAGGTCATCGACGTCAGCGCTCCTGACACCCCGGTGACGCGCTAGTAGTCACAACGGTCACATCAGTCACACAAGCCTCAGAAATCCCACGAGTCGCGGGGATATACCCGAATCTTGACGTTAGGTCCAAGACACGCCGAGTGGGTCGTTGGAAACCCTCGGTCTAGTGCCTACGGTCGGTGCGACGGTAGAGACCGAGAAACACTGTATCTCGACTAGACCTTCAGGTTCGGCAGCGGTTCTCCGGCGTGTCGGACGGGGCGGTTCTCCGCCTCGACCGCAGGCCGTAGTGCCGGGGTCGGGCCCGATCGGACGACACGAATCGCGCCAGAACGCAACGAAAGGCCACCACCGTGGGTGCAGCACCGCAGAACTACCTCGCCGTCATCAAAGTCGTCGGCATCGGTGGTGGCGGCGTCAACGCCATCAACCGGATGATCGACGTCGGCCTCAAGGGCGTGGAGTTCATCGCCATCAACACCGACGCCCAGGCGTTGCTGATGAGCGATGCCGACGTGAAGCTCGACGTCGGCCGCGAGCTGACCCGCGGGCTCGGCGCTGGCGCCGACCCCAACGTCGGGCGCAAGGCGGCCGAGGACCACGCCGAGGAGATCGAAGAGGTCCTCCGCGGGGCCGACATGGTCTTCGTCACCGCCGGCGAGGGTGGCGGCACGGGCACCGGTGGCGCGCCGGTGGTCGCCCGCATCGCCCGGTCCTTGGGTGCCCTCACCATCGGTGTCGTCACGCGGCCGTTCACCTTCGAGGGGCGTCGGCGGGCCAACCAGGCCGAGTCGGGGATCGGCGGGCTGCGCGAAGAGGTCGACACCCTCATCGTCATCCCCAACGACCGGCTGCTGTCGATCAGCGACCGCAACGTCTCGATGATGGACGCCTTCCGCAGCGCCGACCAGGTGCTCCTCTCCGGCGTCCAGGGCATCACCGACCTCATCACCACGCCGGGTCTGATCAACCTCGACTTCGCCGACGTCAAGTCGGTCATGCAGGGCGCCGGCTCGGCGCTCATGGGCATCGGGTCGGCGCGTGGCGAGGACCGAGCCGTCCAGGCTGCCGAGCTCGCCATCTCCTCCCCGCTGCTGGAGGCGAGCATCGACGGCGCCCACGGCGTGCTCTTGTCGATCTCTGGTGGGTCTGACCTTGGGCTGTTCGAGATCAATGAGGCCGCCCGCCTGGTCCAGGAAGCCGCCCACCCCGAGGCCAACATCATCTTCGGAACCGTCATCGACGACGCCCTGGGCGACGAGGTGCGCGTCACCGTCATCGCCGCCGGCTTCGACGGCGGCGACCCGACACCGCGCTCGGACGCCCGCGCGCTTGGCCAGGTGCAGGCCGGTGGCCCAGGCCGCCCGGCCGCGGCTTCGGGCCCGAGCACGGCTGCGGCCGGTGGCTCGTCGGCGGGCGCGGCATACGCCTCAGGTCCGGCGGCAACCCCGGCTCCGGCGCCTGCCCCGGCTCCGGCACCTGCCCCGGTCGTCGTGCCCCCCGTCCAGGTGCCCCCGCGTCCGGTGAGCGTCGACGACGCGGACGACCTGGACGTGCCCGACTTCCTCAAGTAACCGCAGCGCGTCGGTGGTCGACACGTCCGTGGTCGTCAGCGTCCCGCGTTAGCGTGGAGCCGTGTTCTTCTGGCACGAACGGCGCGCCGGTATCGACGTGGCCATCACCGAC
The DNA here is from genome assembly GCA_016707175.1 of Candidatus Phosphoribacter hodrii. GTDB lineage: Bacteria > Actinomycetota > Actinomycetes > Actinomycetales > Dermatophilaceae > Phosphoribacter > Phosphoribacter hodrii. Next base: position 678,331 of record JADJIB010000002.1, on the reverse strand, counting down.
CGCCACGGCGGGGTGAGCTCGGCACCCTTCGGAGAGCTCAACCTGGCCCGTCACGTCGGTGACGAACCGGCCGCAGGTCGAGGCGAACCGCGCGGCGGTGGCCGCCGAGCTTGGTCTGCCCGCTGAGCGACTGGTGTTCATGGACCAGTGCCACGGCGCCACGGTTGAGGTCATCGACGGTCCGTGGCAGGGCGATCCGCCCGCGTGCGACGCGGTGATCACGCGGGCCAGTGACCTGGCGCTGGTCGTCATGGTGGCCGACTGCGTCCCCGTCCTGCTGGCTGACCCCGAGGCCGGTGTCGTCGGCGCCGTCCACGCCGGGCGTCCAGGTCTGGTCGCCGGTGTCGTCGGCGCCGCCCTCGACGCCATGGCCGACCTTGGCGCGCGCGCCCCCTACGCCGTTGTCGGTCCGTCGGTGTGCGGTCGCTGCTACGAGGTCCCCGAGGAGATGCGGGCGGCGGCAGCCGCGGTCGAGCCGGCCAGCGCCACCGTCTCGTGGACCGGCACGCCCGCTATCGACGTCGGCGCCGGAGTCGTCGCGCAGTTGGCCGGTCGCGGCGTTCCGGTGACGTGGGTGCCGGGGTGCACCCGCGAGGACGACCGGTTGTTCTCCTACCGCCGCACCTCACCGACCGGGCGCTTCGCCGGGGCGATCCGCAGGTATGCCGTGGACCCGGCATACCTGATCGAGCGACCCAGCCACCCCACGGAGACGTCGTGACCGGGTTTTCGCCCCAGCCGACCGAGGTGGGCGACCAGCGGGCCGAGGCGTTGCGGGCTGGGCTCGCCGACGTGCGGGAGCGGGTTGCTCGCGCCTGTGACGCGGCCGGGCGCGATCCGGCCGAGGTCACCGTGATCGTGGTGACGAAGTTCTTCCCCGCCTCCGACGTGCGTCGGTTGGCCGCCTTGGGGGTGCGGGACATGGGGGAGAACCGCGACCAGGAGGCGTCCGCGAAGTTCGCCGACGTCAAGGCCGACACGGCAGGTCTGCGGCTGCACTTCATCGGCCAGATCCAGACCAACAAGGCGGCCTCGGTCGCGAGCTATGCCGATGTCGTCCATACCGTCGACCGGCTCAAACTCGTCACGGCCTTGGATCGAGGGGCTGCCGCAGCCGATCGACGGCTGCGCGTCCTCGTTCAGGTCGACCTCGACCCGGCCCGCCCCGCGGCGACGTTAGGAGCGGTGGCGACTGCGGCGGCGTCAGCGGGACCGGCTAGGGGAGGCGCCGACCCGGCGGACGTGGGGGGCCTGGTCGCCGCGGTGCAGGCCAGCGCCGCTCTCGACCTTCTCGGTGTCATGGCGGTCGCGCCCTTGGGCGTCGATCCTGGCCCCGCGTTCGGCAGGCTCGCCGACGTCTCCCGCGCGGTGCGCGCGGTCGTTCCCGACGCCACCTGGATCTCCGCCGGGATGAGCGGAGATCTTGAGGTGGCGATCCGTCATGGCGCGACACACCTGCGTGTCGGCACGGCAATCCTCGGATCGCGCCCGACCCTTCGCTAACGTCGAGCCAGGCCCGTATGCCGCGCACCCGCTGCGACTGCTGGCTGAGTAGACATCCACGGATAAAGGGGATCGGCCCATGGCTGGGGCACTTCGCAAGACGATGGTGTACCTCGGGCTCGCCGAGGAGGACGAGCGTTACGGCTCCTACGACGAGGCCTACGAGGACGACCGCGTCTCGGAGCACACGGCTGCCGTCACGCCCTTGCCGTCCCGGCCGACCTCGGTCGCGTCGGTCGTGCGGGACCCCGACATGGGGTCGCTCACCCGGATCACGACGATCCACCCGCGCACTTACAACGAGGCTAAGGCGATCGGCGAGTCGTTCCGCGAGGGCACCCCGGTCATCATGAACCTCACCGAGATGGACGACGCCGACGCCAAGCGCCTCGTCGACTTCGCGGCCGGCCTGGTCTTCGGCCTGCACGGCGCCATCGAACGGGTCACCGCGAAGGTCTTCCTGCTCTCGCCGGCCCACGTCGAGGTCACCGCCGAGGAGTCTCCGGCGGTCCGTTCGCCGCGGAGCCCGTTCAACCAGAGCTGAGCGGCCGGGCCGAGTCGGCGCGGCGGCATACCCACCTCACAGCCAGATCGGGGACGATGGGCCGATGCGCGGCGTGTGGCAGGTCATCTCGACCCTTCTGTTCATCTTCTTCGTCTTCCTCATCGGTCGACTCGTGCTCGACTGGGTCCGGGTGCTGGCCCGGTCCTGGCGACCCCACGGGATCGTCCTCGTCCTGGCCGAGGCCGTCTACACCGTCACCGATCCGCCCCTGCGGTTGGTCCGCAAGATCGTCCCCAGCATCACCTTGGGGTCGATCCGCATCGATCTGGCCTTCATCATTCTCTTCCTGCTCACGTCCACCCTGATGAGCCTGCAACCGTTCTAGCGCAGGCGAATTGGGGACTTTGAGCAGACGCAACCGCGCCCGAGGATCGGGCCCTTACGCGACGTCGGCTACCGTCCGGTTGGGTCATCAGGACTCGATTAGATAACGTTAGGTCGCTACTATCCACTGTCCGTCGAGGTGAACCATGGCGCTCACGCCCGAACAAGTGCTGAACAAGCACTTCCAGACGACCCAGTTCCGTAAGGGGTACGACGAGCGCGACGTCGACGATTTCCTCGATGAAATCGTCGCCGAGATGCGTTCGCTGCTTGCGCAGCGGGACGACTACAAGCAGCAGTTGGCCGACTGCCGGGCCGGCCGCGGGATGTCGATCACCGACGCCGCGACCGTTGCGGCACCAGCGTTTGTCGACACTCGGGCGGCCGACGAGGCCGAAGCCCGACTCGCCGAGGCGAATGCGGAGTTGGCCCAGGCCCAGACCGAGCACGCTCGGGTCCTGGAATCGATCGGCAGCGCGCGCGCCGAGTTCGATGGCCTGCAGAGTCGGCTCGATGGGCTGCGGGGCTCGTTGGCCGACGCCCAGGCCCAGGCCGATGGTGGCCCCCGGTTGGTCCAGGACGCCGAAGCCGCGGTTGCCGACGCCCAGCGTCGCGCCGAAGAGTTCGGGTCGCGGGCCGCAGAGGCCGAGAAGCACCTCTACGAGATCGAGGCTCGCGCGGCCGAGGCCGACGCCAAGGCGCAGGAGGCTGCGGCCAGGGTCAGCGAGGCGGAGCAGCGCGCCGCTGAGGCACAGGCGAGCGCCGCCGACGCGCAGGCACGCGCCGAGCAGGCTGAGGCGGCGGCCCAGGCTGCGGCCGAGCGTGAGCGTCAGTCCATCGAGGCGACCCGGGTCGAGGCGCCGGCGGCACCCGCCGCGGCTCTCGTCGGTGCCGGTGCGACGGGCGCGGGAAGCGCCGCGGGCCTCATCGAGTTGGCCCAGCGGTTGCACGACGAGCACGTTGCCCAGGGCGAGGCCAAGCGCCACGAGCTGGTCTCGGCCGCCGAGAACCGCCACAACGAGCTGCTCGCGACCGGCCAGGCCCGGTTCGACGAGCTCGTCGGCAGCGGCCAGCGTCAGCACGACGACCTGGTGGCGACGGCTCAGAGCCGGCACGACGAGTTGGTCTCGACCGCTCAGAACCGCCACGACGAGCTCGTCGGCACGGCCCAGCGTCAGCACGATGAGATGCTTGCCGAGGCCGCCAACCTCAAGGAGCAGATGCTCACCGAGGCGCGCGAGCGCTCGACGGGCATGGTCGCCGAGGCGCAGCAGAAGAAGGCCGCCGTTCTCGAGGAGCTCGAGGGCCAGCGCACGTCGATGGAGCGCAAGATCGACGAGCTGCGTGGTTTCGAGCGCACCTACCGCTCGCAGCTGCGGTCCTACTTCGAGGACAAGCTCTCGGAGCTGACCAACACCGGAGCCGACGCCTCCGCCTGATCGCGTCACCCGCGTGGCCGCGGCCGGACCTAGTTCCGGTATGCCGCGCAGCACCACCTCGACGAGGGCCCGGACCTGTTCCGGGCCCTCGTTCGGTGCCCGGTCTGATGATCTAGGTCACCTTCACGTACCTAGACGGGCGCGGATTGGCGCCAAACCCCCCTGAAACCGGGCAGGTGGCCTATTCTCGGCGCGATCGTCCATACACCCATCGGGCGAGCGGACACCGGAAGGGGCCGGACGACCATGGCGGCGACGAAGGGCAAGAACGCCGCGGCTGCTGCCGGTCGAGCGACGGCAAGCGTCGCTCGAGCGGTTCGGGCGGTGCTGTCAGGAGCAGTGGCTGGCACCCGGTCGAGCGAAGCCGATCCATCGGGTCACCCCGACCCAGCCCCAGGCCACGCACCTGTCGTCAAGACCAGGCCGGCCGCGAAGGCGGCGGCAGTGAAGGCAACACCCGCGAAGGCGACACTGGCCAAGCGGGCACCCGCGAAGGCGGCGGCAGTGAAGGCAACACCCGCGAAGGCGACACTGGCCAAGCGGGCACCTGCCAAGGCGGCCGCAGTGAAGGCAACACCCGCGAAGGCGACACCTGTGAAGGCGACAACCAGAACGGCGGCGACCAAGGCTGCCCCGGCGAAGGTGGCAACCGTGACGTCAGACCCCGCGAAGACTGTGTCCGCCAAGGTTGCACCTGCCAAGGCCGCACCCACGAAGGCTGCACCGGCGAAGGCTGCACCGGCGAAGGCTGCACCGGCGAAGGCTGCACCTGCCAAGGCCGCACCTGCCAAGGCTGCACCGGCGAAGGCCGCGAGCGCCAAGGCCGTGTCGGCGGTTCGGTCCGCCTCCACGGTCATCAGCTCTGTGTCAGCGGACATGCCTCCCGTACGCGAGGACGAGGAGCCGTGGACCGAAGCCGAATTGCGGGAGGTGCGCCAGGAGATCGAGCGGGACATCGCTCGCGGGCTAGCCGACATCGCCACCGCCGAGGAAGACCTCCAGGGCCTCATCTGGGATGCGGGCGACGGGTCTGGTGATGACCAGGCCGACGCGGGAGCCAAGACCTACGAGCGCGAGCAGGAGATCTCGCTGGCCAATATCTCCCGGGACAAGCTGGCCCAGAACCGGCACGCGTTGGAGCGGTTGGACAACGGCAGCTACGGGATCTGCGAGGCGTGCGGTCTGCCGATCGGCAAGTTTCGACTCCAGGCCGCTCCCCGTGCGACCCTATGCAGGTCATGCAAGGAGAAAGCAGAGCGCGCCTGAGCGCACCGTCCCCCCGACCGACCCGAGTTTCCGGGTCACGTCGGCTCATCTGGCTATTCGTCGGGATCGCGGTCGTGGTCTACGTCCTCGACCAAGCGAGCAAGGCGTGGGCCCTCGCCGCCCTCACCAACGCCCCTCCCCAGGACCTCCTCGGCGCCTTCCTGCGCCTCTACCTCGTCCGTAACCCCGGGGCTGCCTTCTCGGTCGGGACCGGTAGCACGTGGCTGCTCACCATCCTGGCCGTCGTCGTCCTCGTCGTCCTCATCCGGGCCAGTCGACGGCTGGGCAGCATGGCCTGGGCCTGGGCCTTCGGCTTGATCCTCGGCGGCGCGCTGGGCAACCTGACCGATCGGCTGATCCGCGACCCGGGCTTCGGCCGCGGCCACGTGGTGGACTTCATCGACTACAACGGCTGGTTCGTCGGCAACGTCGCCGACATCGCCATCGTCGGGGCCGCCCTGCTGATCGGCCTGCTCGCCCTGCGAGGCATCGGCCTGGATGGACGTCGGGACGGCGCGGGAGGATCTGGTGAGGCGGACGGATCTGGTGAGGCGGACGGCATACCTGAGCCGCGGGGGACGGAACGCGATGGGTGACGCGCGCACCCTGTTCGTTCCGGACGGACTTGACGGTGAGCGCGTCGACGCGGCCATTGCCCGGTTGTTTGGGTTCTCGCGCACGCGTGCGGCCGAACTCGCCGCCGACGGCATGGTCACCCTCAACGAGAGGGTGAGCCCCAAATCGGCCCGGGTGAGCGCGGGCGACGTCCTCGAGGTCGTCATCCCGGACGCCCCGAGTGCAGGCGTCGAACTCGTCGCCGAGCCGGTCCCCGGGATGAGCATCGTCCACGACGACGACGACCTCGTCGTCGTCGACAAACCCGTCGGCGTGGCGGCGCACCCGAGCGTGGGCTGGACCGGCCCCAACGTCGTCTCAGGGCTCGCTGCGGCTGGCTACCGGATCGCCACGTCGGGGGCCAGCGAGCGGCAGGGCATCGTCAGCCGACTCGATGTGGGCACCTCGGGGCTCATGGTGGTCGCCAAGAGCGAATACGCCTACAGCAGGCTCAAGCATGCCTTCCGTTCCCGGACGGTCGACAAGACCTACCACGCGCTCGTCCAGGGGCTCCCTGACCCGATGACGGGCACCGTGGACGCGCCGATCGGACGTCACCCGGCGCACGAGTTCAAGTTCGCCGTCATGGCCTCTGGGAAGCCGGCCGTCACCCATTACGAGGTGATCGAGGCTTTCCATGGGGCCTCGCTGCTGGAGATCAAGCTCGAGACGGGGCGAACCCATCAGATCCGGGTGCACCTCTCGGCGCTGCACCACCCGTGCTGCGGCGACCCGCTCTATGGCGCCGACCCCAAGGTGTCGGCGCGCCTCGGCCTGGACCGGCAGTGGCTGCACGCCGTCGGGCTGGGCTTCGAGCACCCTGGGACGGGTGAGTGGGTCACCTTCGCCAGCCCCTATCCGGCCGACCTCGAGCACGCCCTGGACGTGTTGGCCGACTCGCCCGCGCGCTGAGACCTGCCGGGTCGAGGTATTCCGCCATCGTCTGCTGATAGCGGAATACCTCGACCCCGCAAGGGGTCGGGGGTGGACGGGGGCGACACGGGCGGCGACACGCGCGGGGTCGTCGGCGGGGCGGCATACAGTTGCTGCGATGTCCACCCCACCCGCCTCCGAGCGCAGCTTCGCGCACCTGCACGTCCACACCGAGTACTCCATGCTCGACGGCGCCGCGCGGATCGACGAGTTGCTCGACGCGGCCGTGCGGATGGGTATGCCGGCCATCGCCACCACCGACCACGGCTACGTTTTCGGCGCCTATGAGTTCTGGTCCAAGGCCCGCAAACGGGGGATCAAGCCGATCATCGGGGTCGAGGCCTATCTCACGCCGGGCACCCACCGCACCGACAAGACGCGGGTCCGGTTCGGCGACGACCCGGCCAACAAGGACGACGTCGGCGGCGGCGGCGCCTACACCCACATGACGCTGCTGGCCCGCACCACTGGAGGCATGCACAACCTCTTCCGGATGAGTTCCCTGGCGTCACTCGAAGGCCACTACTTCAAGCCTCGGATGGACCGCGACCTCCTCTCGAGGTTCTCCGGCGGGCTCATCGCGACCACGGGCTGCGTCGGCGGCGAGGTCCAGACGAAACTGCGCGTGGGGCAGTATGCCGCGGCCCGCGAGGCCGCCGCGGAGCTGCGGGACATCTTCGGGGCCGGCAACTTCTACGCCGAGGTCATGGACCACGGCCTGCCCATCGAGCGTCAGACCCAACGCGAGTTGTTGCGGCTGGCCAAGGACCTCGGGCTGCCGCTGCTGGCGACCAACGACCTGCACTACACGAAGGCGGAGGACTCCACCGCGCACGCGGCGCTGCTGTGTGTGCAGTCGGGGTCGACGCTCATGGACCCGGGGCGGTTCAAGTTCGACGCCGAGGAGTTCTACCTCAAGTCGCCGGCGCAGATGCGCGAGTTGTTCCGTGAGTTGCCCGAGGCGTGCGACAACACGTTGCTGGTCGCCGAGCAGTGTGACGTCTCCTTCACCGAGGAGGAGGGTCGCTACATGCCCCGATTCCCCTGTCCGGAGGGGGAGTCGGAGACCACCTGGTTCATCAAGGAGGTCCAGCGCGGGCTGCACAAGCGTTACCCCGGCGGCATCCCGACCGCCGTGCAGGAGCGGGCTGACTTCGAGGTCGAGGTCATCCTCGGCAAGGGTTACCCCGGCTACTTCCTCGTCGTCGCCGACTTCATCAACTGGGCCAAGGACCACGGCATCCGGGTCGGGCCGGGACGTGGCTCGGGCGCGGGCTCGATGTGCGCCTACGCCATGGGCATCACCGACCTCGACCCGATCGTCCACGGGCTGCTCTTCGAGCGCTTCCTCAACCCCGAGCGGCCGTCGATGCCCGACTTCGACGTCGACTTCGACGAGCGCCGGCGGGGCGAGGTCATCCGCTACGTCACCGACACCTATGGCGAGGACCGGGTCGCCCAGATCGTCACCTACGGCACGATCAAGGCCAAGCAGGCCGTCAAGGACGCCGCCCGGGTCATGGGCCACCCCTTCGCGATGGGCGACCGGCTGACCAAGGTCATGCCGGCCGACGTCATGGGCAAGTCGATGCCGCTGTCGGGCATCTTCGACTCGTCCCATGCCCGGTATGCCGAGGCCGCCGACTTCCGCAAGGTCCACGAAGAGGACCCGCAGGCCCGTGAGGTCGTCACCACCGCGCTCGGCCTGGAGGGCCTCAAGCGCCAGTGGGGTGTGCACGCAGCCGGGGTCATCATGTCCAGCGAGCCGCTGGCCGACCTCATCCCGATCATGCGCCGCGAGCAGGACGGCCAGATCATCACGCAGTTCGACTACCCGAGCTGCGAGAAGCTCGGCCTGGTCAAGATGGACTTCCTCGGCCTGCGCAACCTCACCATCCTCGATGACGCCATCGCCAACATTGAGACCAACCGCGGCGAGACGATCGACCTCGACGTGCTCTCGCGCACCCTGGACGACAAGGGCACCTTCGAGTTGCTGGCCCGAGCCGACACCCTCGGGGTGTTCCAGCTCGACGGCGGCGGTATGCGCACGTTGCTGCGCCTCATGCAGCCGGACAACTTCGAGGACATCTCCGCGGCCCTCTCGCTCTACCGCCCGGGGCCGATGGGCGCCAACAGCCACACCAACTACGCCCTGCGCAAGACCGGCAAACAGCCGATCACCCCGATCCACCCCGAGCTCGAGGCGCCGCTCGCGGAGATCCTCGGACCGACCTACGGCCTGATCGTCTACCAGGAGCAGGTCCAGCACATCGCCCAGCGGGTGGCCGGCTACACCCTGGGCAAGGCCGACATGCTGCGCCGAGCGATGGGCAAGAAGAAGAAGGAGATCCTCGACGCCGAGTTCGTCCCCTTCGAGGCCGGCATGCTGGCCAACGGCTATTCGGCGGCGGCCATCAAGGCGCTCTGGGACGTCCTGGTCCCCTTCTCGGACTACGCCTTCAACAAGTCGCACACCGCGGCATACGGGCTCGTCTCCTATTGGACCGCCTATCTCAAGGCGAACTTCCCGGCCGAGTACATGGCCGCCCTGCTCACCAGCGTCCGCGACGACAAGGACAAGTCGGCGCTCTATCTCAACGAGTGCCGGCACATGGGCATCAAGGTCCTGCCGCCCGACGTCAACTCCTCGGTCGGCAACTTCGCGGCCGTCGGCTCCGACATCCGCTTCGGGCTCGAGGCGATCCGCAACGTCGGGCGCAACGTCGTCGACTCGATCATCGCCGCGCGCACCGAGAAGGGGGACTTCACCTCGTTCGAGGACTTCCTGCGTAAGTGCCCCGCCACCGTCCTCAACAAGCGCACCATCGAGTCGCTCGTCAAGGCGGGAGCCTTCGATTCCCTCGGGCACCAGCGCGCCGGGCTGGTGCGCATCCACGAGGCCTACGTCGATGCCCTCGTCGATGAGAAGCGGCAGGAGGCGATCGGTCAGGACTCCCTCTTCGGCGACTTCGGTTTCGGCGGCGATGACGGTGAGGCGGTCCAACTCGTCGTGCTCCCGCCGATCCCCGAGGTCGAGTGGGACAAGGCGACCCTGCTGGCCTTCGAGCGGGAGATGCTCGGCCTCTATGTCTCCGACCACCCGCTGTTCGGCATCGAGCACGTCCTGGCCGCGCACGCCGACACCTCGATCGCCTCGCTCATGGGTGACGAGCCCCGCCCTGACGGGACCCAAGTCACCGTCGCCGGGCTGGTGACCAACCTGCAGCTCAAGCGCACGAAGAAGGGCGACCTCTGGGCGATCGCCACGGTCGAGGACCTCGACGGTGCCATCGAGTGCCTGTTCTTCCCGTCGTCCTACCAAAACGTCGCCACCCGGCTGGTGCCCGACCTGGTCGTGTCGGTCCGCGGCCGGGTCAACGCCCGCGACGACACGGTGTCGATCTACGCCCAGGAGCTCAACGTCCCCGACCTCACCGATGGCCCGCGCGGCCCGGTCGTCCTCTCGATGAGCTTGCGTCAGGCGACCGGCGCGGGGATCGAACGGTTGCGGGACATCCTCGGCCAGCACCCCGGCGTCACCGAGGTCCACGTCCGGCTCAACCAGCCCGGCCGCTCGGTCCTCATGCGCCTGGACGACACCTACCGCGTCACTCCGTCCCCCGCTCTCTACGGCGACCTCAAGGCCCTCCTCGGTCAAGGGTGCCTCGCCTGAGCGGCCTGGTCGCGGGGCGGTTCCCGCGCGCACGGTCCCGGGCCGCGCGGCATACCCGAGGCAGGGGTATGCCGTGACGCCCGCTCAGCGTCGCGACCTCGCCGTCCGGCGGCTGGCCGCGCTGCGGCTGGCCCCGCTCGCCCCGGTCGCTGCGCGCACCCCGCTCGCCGTCGTTGAGCATCACCTGGCCATGCAGGCCCAGGACCTGTCCAGCGGACTCTGGTCGATCGGCGTGCGAACCGGCGGCACTGTGTCGGATGTCCTTGCCTCCGTCGAGCGGGGCGAGCTCACCCGCACCTGGCCGATGCGCGGCACCCTGCACTGGGTGGCCACCGCCGACGCCGGCTGGTTGACCGCCCTGTTGGCCGCCCCGTCCATGCGGGCGGCCGCACGGGTGCTGGAGCGCGAAGGCGTCATTGACGAGGTGGTCGAGCGAGCCGGCCGGCTGTGGACCGAGCACCTCACTGGCGCCGGAGCGATGACCCGGGCCGAGGCGTCCGCCGCGCTGGCCGCGGGTGGCGTCGACCCGAGCGGCCAACGCACCTATCACCTCCTGGTCCGTCAGCATCAACTCGGCCTGTTGCGCCAAGGGCCGATCCGCCGCACCGGGGCCGGTCCAGCCTCCTTCGAGCCCACCTTCGTGCTCGCCGAGGGCGAGGCCGACGGGGCTGCAGGGGGCTGCGGTTCCGGCTCCGTGCGCCGACCGGAGCGTGCCGAGGCGCTCGCCATCCTCGCCGATCGCTATGTCGCCAGCCACGGCCCGGTCACCGAGCGTGACTTCGCCGGCTGGTGCGACCAACCTCTGCGGCTCGTCCGGGAGGCCGTGGCCGCCACCGAGGGACGGGTGCGGGTGGAGACGCTGGGGGAGGCGGCATACCTCGTCCACGAGGACGCCCCGCCCGCGGCGAGCGAGCAGACGTCCCCGGTGCTGCTGCTGCCCGGGTTCGACGAATGGTTGCTCGGTTACAAGGACCGCAGCGCCCAACTCACCCGCGAGCAGGAGCGCGCGGTCGTCCCTGGGGGCAACGGCGTGTTCCGAGGGACCCTGGTGGCGGACAGTGCGGTCGTCGGGACCTGGCGACGTGCCGTGGCCCGCGGCACGATCACGGTCGAGGTGACGCCCTTCACCCGGCCCTCGCGCGCCCTGCGGTCGGGAGCGGACGAGGCGGCGGCGGCATACGGGAGGTTCTGGGAGTTGCCCTGCACGCTGCGGTGGGTCGATGGCTAGAGGTGGGATCCCGCCGTCCCCGCTGCCGCAACGTGAGGGGGTCGACGCGGTCCGGTTGCGAATGCCCCAGGGCGGGCCGTGGGCTCTGCTTCGCGATCATCTGATCGAGCGGATCCCCTTGCCTCCCCACCAGATCGACGCGATGCTCGCCGCGGGGGAGTTCGTCGGCCCCGACGGTATGCCGGTCGCCCCGGACGCGCCGTTCGTGCCCCGATCGGTGGTGTGGGTCCACCGAGACCTGCCCGACGAGGTGCCGGTGCCGTTCAAGGTGACGGTCCTGCACCACGACGAGCGGATCGTCGTCGTCGACAAACCGCCGTTCCTGGCCACGATGCCGCGCGGCCGCCATATCCGTCAGACCGTGCTCGCGCGGCTGCGGGTCGAGTTGGGGTTGCCGAGGTTGGCCCCGGCTCATCGCCTCGACCGGCTCACCTCGGGGGTGCTCGTCCTCACCACCGAACGACGGTGGCGGGGTCCCTATCAGCAGGTGTTCGCCACGGGCGGCGCGGACAAGGACTACCTCGCCTGTGCGCCGCTGCCCAAGGGTGGCGCCCTGCCGTCCGGCGTCGTGCTTCCCGCAACGGTCGAGGTCCACCTCAGCAAACCGCACGGGCAACTGCAATCGCACGTCCTGGCGGATCGAATCCCCAACAGCCGCACCGATATCGACCTCATCGGCCGAGACGAGGAGGCGGGCGTGGGCCTCTACCACCTGCGCCCACACTCGGGCCGGACCCACCAACTTCGCGCGCACCTCGCGTGGCTGGGGATCCCGATCTGCGGCGACCCGCTCTACCCCGAGATCCGCGATGTCGATCCGGACGACTTCCAGACCCCGTTGGGCCTCGTTGCCCGGCGCCTGCGCTTCCGAGACCCGGTCGATGGAACACCCCGGGCGTTCGAGTCCGACCGGGTGCCGTGGCCGTGGAGCGGAGCGGCGCCGACCCTCGCTGTCGCACCTGTGATTGATGGATCAATTCCTGAAGTGGCTTCACCATCGGGTGAGACTAAGGAATAATCCCCTCCGGGAGGTATGAACCTGGGGGCTTTCGGGGGTTTACCTGTTTGCCATGGTTCAAAGGGGCTTCCTCGCCGTTTCGTCGATTCGCCTGTCGTGGGGAGACGACGCGTGGGTCGGTGCGGTGGAGGGGGAATAGCCGCGGTGGGTGGGTCGTGTTGACACGGCATACCCGCCGCGGTTCCCCCTGTCCGACGCTCACTAGAGTGACCGGATGCAACCGCCCCGTGCCCCCCGCGAGCCGCAGTCGCGCATCGTGCACGGGCATGCGGTCCTCGACGACTACGCGTGGATGGCCGACCGCGACGATCCCCGGCTGCGCGCCTACCTCGAAGCCGAGAACGCGTATGCCGCGGAGCGCACCGGCCATCTGGACCCGCTCGTCGAGCGGATCGTCGGCGAGTTGAAGTCGCGGACGGTGGAGACCGACCTGTCGGTGGCTGTCCGCCATGGCGGGTGGTGGTACTACGGCCGCACCATCGAGGGCGCCGAGTATCCCGTCCACGCCCGGGTCGCGATCAGCGACTCGCCGGACCGTCCCGTCCTCGATGGCCAGACGCCCCCGGCACACGAGCAGGTCCTTCTCGATGAGAACGTCGAGGCCGGCGACGCCGACTTCTTCGCCGTCGGTGCGAGCGAGATGAGCCCGGACGGGCGACTGCTCGCCTGGTCGGCCGATCGTGAAGGGGACGAGCGCTACGACCTGGTCGTGCGGGAGGTCGATTCCGGCGCGATCCTCGATGCCGCCGTTCGGGGGATCGGCGACCCGCTGGCCTGGTCGCTGGACAACCGCCACATCTTCTACACCCGGCTGGACGACTCCTGGCGCAGCCACGAGATCTGGCGGCACGAGGTGGGCACGGCGGTCGAGGCCGACGAGTTGGTCCTCGCCGAGTCGGACGAGCGCTTCTTCCTCAGCGTGGGGGCCACAGCCGACGATCGGTGGATCGTCCTGAGCGCGACCTCCAAGACGGCCGCCCAGGTGTGGCTCATCGATGCGGCCGACCCGAGGCAGGCGCCGCGCAGCGTCCTGCCCCGGCGGGACGAGGTCATCTACGACGTCGACCCGCTCGCCGACGGCCTGCTCGTCCTGCACAACGCGGGCCGCGCCAACTTCCAGGTGGATTGGCTGCCCTGCGCCGGAGCCCCGGTCGAGGACCTCGTCGACCTCGGCTGGACCACGCCCGACGAGTTCGTCACCGGCATGGACGCGTTCGCGACCTTCGTCGTCCTCAGCCTGCGCGTCGACGGGCTCACCGCCTTGCGCTTCGTGCCGGTGACGGGCGAGGGGCCGGGCGGTTTCGGTATGCCGCACGACCTCACTTTCCCCGGCGAGACCGGCACCCTCACCCTGGGCTCGACGCCAGACCCGGCGTCGCCGACGGTCCAGGTCGCGCACACCTCCATGGCCACGCCTCCGGCGATCTACGACTACGACGTGAGGGCCCGCACCCTGTTGCTGCTCAAGGCGCACCCGGTGCCGGGGGTCGACCTCAGCGCACTTCGGGAGACCCGGATCTGGGCCACCGCGCCCGACGGGGTGGCGGTGCCGGTGTCGCTCGTCCACCACGCCGACGTGCGCCCCGACGGGACGGCGGCCGTCCTGCTCTACGGCTACGGCGCCTATGGCATCCCGTCGGACCCGTGGTTCTCCGTCGCCCGGCTCTCGCTGCTGCACCGCGGGGTCGTCTTCGCGATCGCCCACGTCCGGGGTGGCACCGAGTTGGGCTGGGACTGGTATGTCCAGGGCCGGCTGGAGCACAAGCCCCACAGCTTCACCGACTTCCTCGCCTGCGCCGACGCGCTGGTGGACCAGGGCTGGGCGGCAGCCGATCGGGTTGCTGCAGAGGGAGGTTCGGCCGGTGGACTGTTGGTCGCCGCCGCAGCGACGCAGGCCCCCGCGCGGTTCCGGGCCGTGCTCGCCCAGGTGCCCTTCGTCGACGTCCTCACGACGATGCTCGACCCGAGCCTGCCGCTGACGATCACCGAGCAGCAGGAGTGGGGCGACCCGATCGCCGACCCCGCGGCATACGACCTCATCGCCTCCTACTCGCCCTACGAGACCGTGCCGGTCGGCGACTTCCCGGCGCTGCTCATCACGACGAGCGCCAACGACACCCGCGTGTTCGTCACCGAACCCGCCAAGTGGATGGCGCGGCTTCGCGACCGGGTGACCGACGATCCGGTATGCCGCCCGCTCCTCATGCGCACGCAACTCACCTCGGGTCACGGGGGGCGTTCGGGGCGCTATCAGGCCTGGCGTGAGATCGCCTGGGAGTGGGCGGTGCTGCTCGATCTGTTGGGCGCCGCAGATCAGGGCTGAGTCGGCCCGGCGAAGGTCCCGCGGGCGGACAACTCCAGGGTGATCGCCGTGGCGACGACGGCGACGAGCAGCAGGGCCACGAGGACGACGAGTTGGACCGCGGCCGCCTGCAGGGGCGTTGCGCCGCCGAGCAGCATCCCGACGAAGGCGCCCGGGAGGGTCACCAACCCGACCGTTCGGGTCTGGTCCAGACCGGGGACGAGGGCGAGCCCGGCGTCGCTGCGAGACACCAGCAGCCGGGCGTCGCGATCGAGCAGGCCCAAGGACAGGGCCGCCTCGACCTCGCCGTGCCGCGAGCGCAACGCGTCTGCCACCCGGCGGCCGGAAAGCGTGGTCGCCGTCATGGCCCCGCCGACGAGGATGCCGACCACCGGGACGACGGCGATCGGCACCAGAGGCACCACCCCGGTCGCGAGCAGGATCGTCGCAGTGGGCAGGGCTCCGGCGCAGATGGGCACGAACCCCCAGATCCAGCCGCGGGACCCCGGGGGTGCGACCCGACGCCCGGCTGTCACCGACGCGACGGCGAGCATGAGGGCGGCGAAGCCGGCGGTGAGCCACCAGGAGTCGAGGACGGCAGCGATGACCGAGCCGACGAGGGCCAACTGGAGCGTCGCCCGCAGGGCGGCGGTCACCTGGGCTCGCGAGTAGCCCAGCCCGGCCAATCGGCTCACCGCGGCGGCGAGCGCGACGAGGACGGCCAGGACGAGGCCCAGCCGGACGAGATCAGCCGTCGTGTCGACCGAAACCAGGCCCTGGGTGGGGATCCGCATACGGCCATCATCGCCGGTGGCCGGTCGGCTGTGGACGGGCCAAGGGGAGGTCGGTGGACCCGCCTAGACTTTGCCCCGTGATGAATCGGACCGACCTGCGTGGCTCACGCCTGTCGCGGCGCACCTTGCGTGAGGTGCTCCCGAGGGCCGAGTTCGACGTGGCTGCAGCCGCCGAAGCGGTGCGCCCCGTCGTCCAGGACGTCGCTCATCGTGGGGCCGCGGCGCTGCGCGAGTTGTCTGAGCGGTTCGACGGGGTGGTCCCGCCGCAGTTGCGGGTCCCCGCCGAGGTGCTCGAGGCCGCGGTCGCCCAACTCGACCCCGCCCTGCGCGCGGCACTCGAGGAGTCGATCCGGCGAGCCCGGATCGTCCACCACGACCAGCGCCGGGCCGACGTCACCACCCGCGTTGTCGAAGGTGGCACCGTCACCGAGCGGTGGGTGCCGGTCGAGCGGGTCGGCCTCTACGTCCCCGGTGGCCTCGCGGTCTATCCCTCCAGCGTCGTCATGAACGTCGTTCCCGCGCAGGCGGCCGGAGTCGGCTCGCTCGCCGTCACCAGCCCTCCGCAGCGCGAGAACGTCGGCGTGTTCGCCGGCTACCCCAACCCCACGATCCTCGCCACGTGCGCGTTGCTAGGGGTCGACGAGGTGTATGCCGCCGGCGGCGCCCAGGCGATCGCGATGCTCGCTTACGGCTTCGACGAGACCGTCACACACGCCGATGGCAGCACCGAGACTCTGGTCTGCGAGCCGGTCTCCCTCATCACCGGGCCCGGGTCGATCTGGGTGACGGCCGCCAAGCGTCTCGTCCAGGGCCTGGTCGGCATCGACGCCGAGGCCGGACCGACCGAGATTGCCGTCCTTGCTGACGACAGCGCCGACCCCGAGCACGTCGCCGCCGACCTGCTCAGCCAGGCCGAGCACGACCCCCTCGCCGCATCCGTGCTCGTCACCGTCAGCGAGGCGCTCGCCGATGCCGTCGATGCGGCGCTGGCCCGGCGGGTCCCTGACGCCAAGCACGGAGAGCGCATCCGTGAGGCGCTCACCGGACGTCAGTCGCGGGTCGTCCTCGTCGACGACCTCGATGCCGGGATCCTCGTCTGCGATGTCTATGCCGCCGAGCACCTGGAGATCCAGACCCGCGACGCCGCCGAGGTGGCCGGCCGGATCCACAATGCCGGCGCGATCTTCGTCGGCCCCTGGTCACCAGTGAGCCTGGGCGACTATGCCGCCGGGTCCAACCACGTCCTGCCCACGGCGGGGTCGGCGGTCCACTCCAGTGGGCTGTCCGTGCAGTCGTTCCTGCGGGGCATCCACGTCGTCGCCTACGACGAGGCGGCGTTGCGTGGGGTCGCCCACCACGTCGTCACGCTCGCCCAGGCCGAGGACCTGCCCGGCCACGGCCAGGCCGTCACGGCCCGGTTCGGCGACGCGGTGCCGACGCCATGAGCGCGCCGGCGGTGCCGACTGACGTGGCTGCAGCGGGTCGCCAGGCTCCTTCGCGACGACCTGCGCGGCCAGACGGCATACGGGGCTCCGCAGTTGGACGTCCCCGTGCGCCTGAACACCAACGAGAACTCCTATGCCGTCCCGCCCGACGTCGTCGCCGCGATCACCGCTGCCGTCGCCGGGTGTGCGAGCGACCTCAACCGCTATCCCGACCGGGAGTTCACCGCGCTGCGGGAGGACCTCGCTGCGTGGCTCACCGAGCAGACCGGCGTGGCGGTCGAGGCCGAGCAGGTGTGGGCGGGCAACGGCTCCAACGAAGTGCTCCAGCACGTCGTGCAGGCCTTCGCCGGGCCGGGGCGGGTGGCGCTGGGCTTCACCCCGGCCTACTCCATGCACCCGATCATCAGCCGGACCATGGGTTCGACGTGGGTCGACGGACACCGCGGCGGGCCGGACGGGCCCTTCGACCTGACCGAGGGCGATGTCGTCGCCCAGGTGCTGGCCGCGGCCCCGCATGTCGTCTTCCTCTGCTCGCCCAACAACCCCACCGGCTCCGCGCTCGACCTGGAGATCGTCCGGGCCGTGCTCGACGCGGCGCCCGACGCGGTGGTTGTCGTCGACGAGGCGTACGCCGAGTTCGCCAGGCCCGGCACACCGTCGGCACTCAGCCTGCTCGCGGCATACCCGCAACTCGTGGTGACCCGGACGATGAGCAAGGCTTTCGCGCTGGCCGGGGGGCGATTGGGCTATCTCGTGGCCGCACCCGAGGTGGTCGACGCGTTGCGCCTCGTGCGGATGCCCTACCACCTCTCCACCCCGACGCAGGAGATCGCCCG
Source organism: Candidatus Phosphoribacter hodrii (assembly GCA_016707175.1). Lineage (GTDB taxonomy): Bacteria > Actinomycetota > Actinomycetes > Actinomycetales > Dermatophilaceae > Phosphoribacter > Phosphoribacter hodrii. The sequence continues at coordinate 660,387 of JADJIB010000002.1, read as the reverse complement.
GGCCGCCCTGGCGCACCGCTCGAGCCTGCTGGCCGAGGTCGAGGCCATTAAGACCCAACGCGACCGCATCGTGGAAACCCTTGCAGCACAAGGCTTCCCGCCCGTGCCTAGCGATGCCAACTTCGTCCTGTTCGGTGGGTTGGCCGACGCTGGCCGCACCTGGGAGGCGTTGCTCGCCCGCGGTGTGCTCGTCCGCGATGTCGGGATCGCCCACCACCTTCGGGTGACCGCTGGCACGCCCGCGGAGACGACCGCGTTCCTCGACGCGATGGCCGCCCTGCCTGCCGAGCACCGGAGCCAGACCGCCCCCGAACCCTCTGCCGAGCCGTCCGCCAGCCAAGGAGCCCCTGCATGAGCGACCAGCCCGCCCGCCGCGCCACCGTGCGTCGGGCCACGAGCGAGTCGAGTGTCGAGCTCACCGTCGATCTCGACGGCACCGGCCGCAGCACCGTGTCGACCGGGGTCGGGTTCTACGACCACATGCTCGCCTCCCTGGCCAAGCACGCCCTGCTTGACCTCGATGTCGCGGCGGTCGGGGATGTCGACATCGACGCCCACCACACCGTCGAGGACGTCGCCATCTGCCTCGGTGATGCGCTCCGTGAGGCGCTGGGGGACAAGCGCGGGATCAGCCGCTTCGGTGACGCGACGGTGCCGCTGGACGAGGCGTTGGTCCAGGCCGTCGTCGATGTCGCCGGGCGCCCCTACTGCGTCCACACAGGGGAGCCGGCCGGGCAGGAGTTCGTCGTCATCGGCGGGTCCTACATCGGGTCGTTGACCCGCCACGTCTTCGAGACGCTGGCCCACCACGCCGGCATTGCCCTGCATGTGCGAGTGCTCGCCGGACGCGACCCCCACCACATCGTCGAGGCCCAGTTCAAGGCCGTGGCTAGGGCCCTGCGGGCTGCCGTCGCCCCCGATCCGCGGGTGCACGGCATACCCAGTGCCAAGGGGACGCTGTCGCGGTGAGCCCCGACGCGGGCCTCGGTGACGGCGCGGCCTCGGGAGCCCGGTCGAGCGGCGGCGGTCTGCTGCTCGTTCGTGCCGGGGTGTCGACGGTGCGGGAGTGGGCGCTGGACGGGCTCGGCCCGGTGGTCGTCGTGCCTGACCCGAGCGGGTGGACGATCCTGGTCCCGGACGGGGACCGAACCTTCGCGGCGCCGCCCTTCGACGACGGCGTGGGTGCCCTGCTCGGTCGACCCGTGCGGCGGCGACTGCTACCGACGATCGGGGTCGCGCTGGTCGGCAACCGATTGGCGATCAGCGTCGTCCCGGCGGTGTTGCGACCGGGGCGGTCGTGGCTGGTCTGGGAGCCGGGGGCAGGGCTGGTCCGCCCGGCCGGCCTCACCCCGGCAAGCGTCGCGCAACTGGCGGCCGCGGCCGACCGCCGCGAGCACCGCGACCTCGTCGCAGCGATGCTTGCCGACGGCCGTGGCTCGGCCGCTCGGGTCCTGCGGGATGTCTTCGAGGCGCTCAGCCTTCCCGGGGCCGACTTCGCCACCGGCGAGCGAGTGCCAGTGGATGAACCGGGTGCGGTGCGCATCGAGCCGTCGCGAGAAGATGTCGCCAGGTTCGATCGCACGGTGCACGAGGTTCGGCGCTGGCGCGAGGAGGTGGAAGGGAGCCCATGAGTCCCACAGTGGTCGTTTTCGACTATGGCAGTGGCAACGTCCGCTCGGCGGTCCGGTCCCTCGAGCGGGTCGGTGCCGAGGTCACCCTCACGGCACACGCCGACGAGGCGCTGGCCGCCGATGGTCTGGTCGTCCCGGGGGTGGGCAACTTCCATGCCTGCATGGCCGGGCTGCGTGCTGCTGACGGTGCTCGGATCATCGAGGTGCGGCTGGCCGGCAATCGGCCGGTGCTGGGCGTCTGCGTCGGGATGCAGGTGCTCTTCGACGGCTCCACCGAGCCCGCCGCCCACGAGGAGCCCGGCTTGGGGGAGTGGCCCGGCATGGTCGAGCGGCTCGTCGCTCCGGTCGTCCCCCACATGGGGTGGTCGCCCGTGCAGGTCCCCGACGGGTCGCGGCTGTTCGCCGGCGTCGAGTCCGAGCGCTTCTACTTCGTCCACTCGTATGCCGTGCAGTCCTGGACGCTTGAACCGCACGGACCCTTCGCCCCCCGAGCGCCGATGGTCACCTGGTCCGAGCACGGAGCGCCGTTCGTCGCTGCTGTCGAGAACGGTCCGCTGGCGGCCACGCAGTTCCACCCCGAGAAGTCCGGCGATGCCGGCGCACACCTGCTGGAGAACTGGGTGAGGTCCCTATGAACGCCAAGCGCGCCTCCAACACCCGCCGCACGACCACCACCAGACGACGCAGGTCGACGACGACGTCCTCGCGGTATCGGCGTCGTCGCCGCCCCGGCCTGTCGTCGACGGTCGGCTCGGCGATCGGGATGCTCGCCGTGACGACGCTGCTCAACCTGTCGTGGCCGGCTCGGATCGGGCTGCTCGTGCTGGTCCTCGTGGTCGGCCTGGCCTACATGCTCTGGCGGCACCGGGCCGAGATCGCGGCGGGGGCGGACGGCATACCCGAGGACGCAGCGGCACCACCCACCCCGCAGGACCGACCCACCCCCAGCCCGGAAGAGAACCCGTCGTGACCGAGTCGCCCCGACTGCAACTGCTGCCCGCCGTCGACATCTCCGACGGAGGTGCCGTGCAACTGCAGCAGGGCGTCGCCGGCTCGGGGTGGAAGTTCGGCGACCCCTGGCTGGCCGCGAAGCGTTGGCAGGACGACGGCGCCGAGTGGATCCACCTGGTCGATCTCGATGCGGCCTTCGGCCGAGGGAACAACCGCGAATTGATCGCCGACATCGTCGGCCGGCTGGACCTTCAGGTGGAACTCTCCGGCGGGATCCGCGACGCCGATTCGCTGGCCGTTGCCCTCGCGACCGGCTGCCGTCGGGTCAACGTCGGCACCGCCGCCTTGGAGAACCCGGAGTGGACTGCCCGCGCGATCGCCGAGCACGGGGACCGGGTCGCCGTCGGCCTCGACGTCCGTGGCACCCGGCTGGCCGCGCGCGGTTGGACCTCGGAGGGCGGCGACGTGTGGGAGACCCTGGACCGGCTCGACGCCGAGGGCTGCTCGCGCTACGTCGTCACCGACGTCACCAAGGACGGCATGTTGGCCGGCCCCAACCTCGCCCTGCTGCGTGAGGTCGCGGCCCGGACCGACCGGCCAGTCATCGCCTCCGGCGGCGTCTCGACCCTGGCCGACATCGCGGCGATTCGCGCTCTCGTGCCTGAAGGGGTCGAGGGCGCGATCATCGGATCGGCGCTCTACAAGGGCGCGTTCACCCTGCCGGAGGCGCTCGATCTGGCCGGCCGTCCGTGACCGCAGACGACGGCCACGGCCACGGCGACACACGGGCACACGGGCACGGTGAGGCCGTTCCGGTCGACTCCTCCGGTATGCCGTGGGCGCACCGCCAGTTGTCCCCGTCGGGTTTCGAGGACGATGACGGCGCCGCCGACCCGCTCGTGAGGGAGGCCGCCATCGCCGTGGCTGCCGAGCCGAGCAGCGCCGGGGAGCTCGCGCTCATGGCTGCGGTGGCGACGGCCCGATGGCTGGTTCCGATGGTGGCGACCGGCGTGGACACCGAGGTTGCGGACGGGCGTCGGGTCGACGGTCACGCCGAGATGGCCTACGTCTCGCTCACCGCACCCGACGGGCAGCGCGCCCTCCCGGTGTTCAGCGGGCTGGACGCGCTCGCGATCTGGGACCCGGCGGCCCGCCCGGTTCCGGTGACGGCCGACCGAGCGGCTCAGGCGGCAGTCAGCGAAGGCTGCGACACCTTGCTGCTCGACCTCGGGTCACCTCATGCCGTTGCGCTGCGCCCCAGCATGGTCTGGGCGTTGGCTATGGCGCGGGAGTGGTTTCCGGCCCACGACGACCCGACGGTCCGCGCAGGCGTGACCGCCGCTGCGGCGCTGGAGCCTGACGTCGAGGCTGTCGACATCAGCGACGGCACGCCCGTCGCTTCGGGCATCCTGCGGATCGCCCTGACGCTCCGGCCGGGACTAGCAGCCTCAGACGTCTCTGCATTGGCCACCCGGATCGGTGAGCGGATCGCCTCCGACGGGGAGTTGCGCGCCCGGATCGACGGGATCGCCTTCGCCGTTCGCGCCGAATCGCCGGCCGCTGCGTCTGACTGACGCGGCGCTGACTAACGCGGCGTCGAGGCCGGCGAGGTCGACCCAGGGGACATCACAGGTATGCCGGCCGCCGTGGCCGCGACCGCCATCCGCTCGTCATAGGTGACGAGCGCGTCCAACTCGGCTCCGAGCAGGGCCGCGCTGGCGGTGTGGAGGGCCTCCAACGTGCGCAGCTCGGCTGGGTCCTGGAGGACGGCCGCATCAAGGACCGGATCGTCCAGCGGGATGAGGGCCAGCTCTGCCAGCAGGGCGATGGCGCGCGGCACCGTCGATCGACCCCGCCGTCGAGCGGCCCGAAGCAACTCGACCCGAGTCAGGGTGCTCGTGACGAGAGGCGTGTCTGGGCGCGCGTCCAACCACGCCGCGAGGTCAGCCGATTCGGCCTCCTCCACGACCAACTTCGCCAAGGCCGAGGTGTCGAGAAAGATCACCATGCGTCGCGTTCGGCCCGCGGATCCAGGATCTCGGCCGTCAAACTCGGGCCGGTCAATCGGGGGTCACCGACGAAGCGTCGACGTGGCCGAGCCGGTGGGCGGATGCCATGCCGTGCGAGCATCTGGGCCAGGTGGTGTTCCAGAGGGGACAACGGAACCAACTTGGCCACCGGGACGCCTCGATCGGTCACCGTGACGGCTGCCCCCGCAGCCGCTGCCGCGACATGGCGGCTGGCTTCCTGGCGCAGCTCGCGAATGCCGACGGTGCTCATCTGCCGAGAGTAGCACTCGATGTGCTACAAAGTGACCCGCGGTCTGGGGGTCACTGCCCAACCGGTGTGTTGGTGGGAACGATCGGTGTCGCGACGGGAAGGGTGATCGCGAAGCAGGCACCACCCTCCCGCGCTGGCCGGGCCGCCACCGTGCCGCCGTGGCGGGCGACGATCCGGGCCACGATCGCCAGCCCGAGACCGGTCCCGACCTCGCGGACCCCTCGATAGCGCTCGTGCAGCACCGATCGCTCGAACGCCACCGGAAAGTCCTCCGGCGCGAGGCCAGGGCCGCCGTCGCGAACTTCAAGGACGGCATACCCACTCTCGCCGTGAGCACCCACGATGACGGGCCGACCGGCGGGGGTGGCGCGCAGGGCGTTGTCGACCAGGCCGTCGAGTGCCTGGCGCAAGCGGTCGGGGTCTGCGGTGACGACCAGCGGCACTGCGGGAAGCTCCAGCCCAAACGCGACGCCGACGGCGTCGCAGCGGCGGCGCCACACCGGTTCCGCCGACGCGAGCAGACCCGCCAGGTCGACCGCGGCCATCGTGAGGGTGACCTCGTGAGCGTCCAGGCGGGCCAGATCGAGCAGATCCTGGACGAGCCGGTCCAGGCGCGCGGCCTCGGCCCCGACGATCCGTCCGACCTCGGCCACGCCCTCCGGAGGGATGACGCCATCGGCGAGCGACTCGGCATACCCGGTGACGGCCGTGAGCGGAGTGCGCAGGTCGTGCGAGACGGACAGGAGGAACTCGCGCTGCCGGGCCTCCGAGTGCGCCAGCGATCGGGCCAACTCGTTGAGCGCTGCCCCCACGGCGGCCACCTCGGCAGGGCCGCTCTCCGGCACGGCGACATCGCGGGCACCCGAGGCGAGGTCGCCAGCAGCCGCTGCCATTCGGCGCAGGGGCGTGGTCATGCGACGGGACACCGCCCAGCCGACGAGCACTGACACCAGCGCAACGAGGCGAACGCCTGCCGCATCCGTGACACGGCGTCCTGGCCGACGCGACCGCATCGCTGCGGCGTTGCGCCAGCACGATAGCTCCGGCCTCGGTGGCCCGGCCCTCAAGGAAGACCTGGCCATCGTCGTCCGGAACCCGCAGGGACACGTCCTGACCCGCGACCAACGGCGCCCGCACCGCCTCGGTGAGCAGGCGTCGGGGGAGCGGGTCTCGGTCACAACCGTGCCCCCGGAGGCCGGATCGGACGATGGCGACCTGAACCTGCACGCCGTCCAAGGCCCGTTTGGCCCGCGCCAGACCCAGCTCGGGTGAGGTCGCGAGCGTCGCCAGCGACTGGGCGACATCGGCCGTCGCGGCCAGCGAACGGGCGGCGGCCCGCGTCGTTGGCCCGTTGGACGAGCAGGACTGCGGCGATCGACCCACGGTGGCCGTCGCCAGGACGACGGCCAGGGAGCGAACGCCGTAACCCGCGCGCCCAGGGTCGACAGCAGACCCTTCACGCCGGCCCCCGAGGCTCGGGGTCGGGGTGGCCCGGAGGTCGGCGCGCTCGCGGTCGGTCAGGGCGGCATACCCGACTCCGCGGACGGTGCGGATCACCTCGTGAGGGCGAGTTTGGCGCGCACCTGGGCGACGTGGACATCGACGGTGCGCTCGCCGGCGAGGGTGAGCAAGGCGTCCTCACCCCAGGCGGCCTGCAGCAGTTGGGGCCTGGTGAAGACCCGCCCTGGCGTCGTGATCAGATGGGTGAGCAGGTCGAATTCTGTTGCTGTGAAAGGAACCTCAGCTCCGTCGACGAGGACCCGCCGCCCGGCCAGATCGCACTCGACGGCGCCAGAGCGCAGGAGTTCGGCATCGGGGTGCAGAGGTCGGCTGCGGCGCAGCACCGCCTGCACCCGCGCGACCAACTCGCGCGGCGAGAACGGCTTGGTGATGTAGTCGTCCGCTCCCAACTCCAGCCCGACCACCCGGTCGACGTGGTCGTCGCGCGCGGTGAGGAACAGCACGGGGGTCCAGTCGCCGGCGGACCGGAGCGCGCGGCATACCTCGATGCCGTCCTGCCCGGGCAAGCCGATGTCGAGGATCACCACCGCAGGGGTATGCCGTGCCACGGCTTCCACAGCCGCAGCACCGTCGCGCTCCACGTGGGTTGCGAACCCCGCATGCTGCAGGTGGAGGACGACGAGATCGGCGATGGCCGGCTCGTCCTCGACGACGAGCACCAGGTGCCGTCGGTCGGGGGTGGGAGGCTGCGCCACAGCGCCACTCTAGGAGCCGCGGGAAGGGGCGCGGTCACGACGGCGTCTCGGTCGTGTCAGGGTTGTGTCAGGCGGTTGTGTCAGGGCGCCCGGTTGACTGGCCGATAGAAGGGACACTCATGACGAGTGTGAGCGTCGTGACCGACACGATGGGCGACGAGCAGCGACGCCGAGGGCTGCGTCAGATGCGCACCGTGGCGTTGGGTCTGCTGCTGTTCGCCGCGGTCGTCTATGTCCCTCACCCTGGGCAAGACGGCGCCTGGGGGTTTGTCAACGCCGGCGCCGAGGCATCGATGGTCGGCGCGATCGCCGACTGGTTCGCGGTGACGGCGCTGTTCCGGCACCCGATGGGTCTGCCGATCCCGCACACCGCGCTCATCCCCAAGAAGAAGGACATGCTGGCCCGCAGCCTGCAGGACTTCATGGGCGACAACTTCCTGCGGGAGGAGATCATCCGCGACCGGGTCCTGGCCGCCCACATCTCGGCGCGGGCAGCGGCCTGGGCCCTCGTGCCGGCCAACTCCTTCGGGCGTCCTCGAGGAACGCGCTCCGTGGTGGGCGCCGACGCGGGTCAACGAGATGGTCATCAAGCGACTGCACGTCGAAGCGCTCGCGTGGGTCGAGGACATCCGTGACAACCCGCACCACCATGCTCGAGTCGCCCTGGACGACCTGCTCACCCAGCTCGCCGATGACCTCCAGCACGATCCCGAGACGATGGAGCGGGCCGAACGGATCAAGGTTCGGGTGCTTGACCACCCGCAGCTGCTGCAGACCGCGACCTCGCTCTGGGCGGCCTTCCGCACGGCGCTGATCACGTCGTTGGGGGAGAGCGAATCGCCGCTGCGCGCGCGGATGGAGGGGCAGTTGCGAGCGTTCGCCGAGCACGTGCGCGACGAGGCTCCCCTGCAGGCAAGGCTCGACGGGTATGCCGCCGACCTCGCCACCTACTTCGTCGACCGCTACGGCGATGAGTTGATGACCGTCATCAGCCACACCATCGAGCGCTGGGATGGCCAAGAGACGGCCGAGAAGGTCGAGCTCCATGTGGGGCGTGACCTGCAGTTCATCCGGATCAACGGCACGATCGTCGGCGGGCTCGTCGGCGTGCTCATCCACGCGGTGTCGCTCCTGCTGGGTCGGTGAGGTCGTGGTGAGCGGGCGGCATACCGAGTAACTCGGTTGGGTGGCGCGTGCCGGTGGTGAGAAACTGCTCTGATGCACTTAGGCGCCTACCGTCACGTCATCGCCCTTCCTGCGGTGCGGTCGGTGCTGCTGTTGGGCTTCCTTGTGCGGATGCCGATGTTCGCCACGGGCATCGTGCTCACCCTCCACGTGGTCACCACGCTGGGTCGTTCCTACGGTGAGGCGGGGCTGGTGTCCGCGGCCTTCACCATCGCGCTCGCGGTGTCCGCCCCCTGGCGAGGGCGGCTGCTGGACCGCCACGGTCTGCGTCGGGTCGTCGCGCCGTCGATCGTCGCCACGGGCCTCGTGTGGACGACCCTGCCGTTCCTCCCGTATGCCGTGCTGCTTCCGGCCTGCATCCTTGGTGGCCTGTTCGTCGTGCCGACCTTCTCGATCCTGCGTCAGGCGTTGCTGGCCGCGGTGCCGGAGGACCGCCGCCGCACGGCCCTCTCGCTCGACTCGGTCTTCATCGAGTTGTCGTTCATGATCGCTCCGGCCGTGGCGGTGTGGGCTGCCGCGACCTATAACACCCAATGGGTCCTGCTCGCGGTGGCCATCTTGAACCTGGTCGCCGCTGCCGCCCTCTACGTCGTCAACCCACCGATCACGTCCGAGGCCGTGCGCGAGGTCGGCGGGACCGCAGACGTGCCTGGAGACAAGCGCTGGGTGAGCGTCGGGGCGCTGGCCGTCCTCGCAGCCGCCGCGGCGACGAGTATCGTGCTGGCCGGAACCGACGTCAGCATCGTCGCCGCCCTGCGTGAGACCGGGGACACGGCCGCGATCGGCTGGGTCTTGAGCGTCTGGGGCGCGGGATCCTTGGTCGGTGGGCTGGTCTACGGCGCCTGGCATCGGTCGATCTCGGTGTTCTGGTTGTTGGCCGGACTGGCCGCCTCCACCGTGCCGGTCGCCCTCGCCGGATCGCTGCCCTGGCTGGTGGTCCTGCTCTTCTTGTGTGGCGTGCTGTGCGCTCCCACCATCACCGCCACGCTCGACCATCTCGCGCGGCTGGTCCCCGAGGGCTCGCGCGGGGAGGCCATGGGGTGGCATGGATCGGCGATGACCGCGGGTCAGGCGATCGGTGCGCCGCTCGCGGGGTTCGCCATCGACCACGCCGGCTGGGGGTGGGGCTTCGTCTCCGTGTCGCTCGTCGCGCTGGCGATCGCCGTGGTCGGCGGGGTGGCCGAGCGGATCCGTCGGGCCACTCGCCTTCGACCGGCCTAGGCCGCCCGATTCTGCCGAAAAAGGCTGTCGCGCAACGCTTTATCGGTCCGAAATTACTTGCCATAGGACGTGTGTTCGACTAGAATCGGACCTATGACCACGACCGTCGCCACCCCGACCCTGCCGCCCGTCGGCATCGTCGCGTTGGCCGCGGTTGCTGGTCTGCAGGGGCTGCTGGATCGGTTCGCCGAGGGTCGGGGCCGGGGTCGACGTCAGGTATGCCGCGTCCAGCGTCACCGAAGTCGACCGCTATCCGGCGCCTGCAGGCCATCAAGCTCAAGCTGGTCGCCGCTGCCGATCGGGCCGAGGTGTCGCGGGGCTCCGGTCACTCGGGCACCGGCGCCTGGTTGGCGGCCCAGACGCATTCGTCGGGGAGCGCTGCCGCTGCTCAGGTGGCGCTGGCCGCGGCCCTGCATGGGGCTGTCCCAGGCGGGGCTGGCCCTAGCGAGGGACTGTCCCTGACGAGTGCTGCGTTATCGGCCGGACATCTCTCACCCGAACACGCGGCGGTCATCGCCTCGACGAGCCGTCAGTTGCCGGCGTCGCTCGACGTGGCGGAGCGCCTGCGGGTGGAGGCCGCTCTGGTCGAGCAGGCTCGACGGGTCGATCCGGCGCGCTTGCGCCGCACGGCTCGCCGAGCGCTGACCTTCGCAGGTCGGGCCGACGCGGAGGTTGCCGCGCATGAGGATGTGGTCCTGCGGACCGAGGAGTCTCGAGCTTTCGAGCGAGCGCGGCTCACCCTTCATGAACCTCGACGGGACGATGAGCGGGCATTTCACGGTGCCGGCCTTCGCCGGTCAGATCCTGCGCAAGACCATCCAGCAGTTGGCGTCTCCGCGTCGGTGGCGCGAGAGTCGACCGGCCGCGGCGCGCTCGGATGACCTCGCGATCGACTGGGCCCAGCGTTACGGCCAGGCGTTCACCGAGCTCATTGAGCACCTTCCGACCGACCGGCTGACCGGCAAGGTCGCGGCGACCGTGGTCGTCACGCTCGATGCCCAGCGACTGGCCGATCTGGTCAACTCCCAGCCGCAGGCCAGCGGCGTCGACACCGGCCTCACCCTCTCCGCTGGCCAGGCTCGTCGGATCGCGTGCAACGCCGGTTTGCTCCCGCAGTGCTGGGCGGCCCGTCGCTTCCGCTGGACCTGGGCCGAGCTGATCGGTTCTTCACCGAAGCCCAACGCGTCGCTCTGGCCACCATCTGCCGAGCGAGTGCGCCGCCGATGGGTGCGACCGGCCTTACGCCTGGAGCGAGTTGCACCACGAAGATCCGTGGCATGCAGGTGGCCGCACCGACCTGGCCAAGGCAGTCCCGCTGTGCGGCTGGCACCATCGGCGCATCCACGACCCGGCCTACCGGCACAGCGTGACCACTGCCCCGACCGGCGCGAAGTCAGTGACATTCCACCTGAGGACCTGAGGCGAAGAGCCGTTGACGTTGTGACGCGAACCGGCGCGGACACGGCATACCCGCGCCGTCCCCGAGTGGACTGGCTGGGCGAGTGGCCCTCACCTGGTAATCTAGGGAACTGACCAGCCGCGTCCGACGCACCCCTTCCAGGGAGCAGAGGGCGCGGTGTGCAAGAGAAGCCCCGGCGTCGAGGACGCCCTGCGCCTGGCTGCCGAGGCCGATCTCGACCTCGTCGAAGTCGCGCCCATGGCGCGTCCCCCGGTGGCCAAGCTCATGGACTTCGGTAAGTACAAGTACGAAGCCGCCCTCAAGGCCAGGGAAGCGCGCAAGAACCAGGTCAACACGGTCATCAAGGAGATCAAGCTCCGACCGAAGATCGACCCGCATGACTACGGCACCAAGAAGGGCCACGTCGAGCGCTTCCTCAAGGGCGGCGACAAGGTCAAGGTGACGATCATGTTCCGAGGTCGCGAACAGTCGCGCCCGGAGCTGGGTTTCCGGCTGCTGCAGAAGCTCGCCGAGGACATTTCGGAGCTCGGTTTCGTCGAGTCCGCGCCCAAGCAGGACGGGCGCAACATGATCATGGTCATCGGCCCGACCAAGAAGAAGGCCGAGGCCAAGGCTGAAGCCCGTCGGGCGCGCGAGTCGCACTCGCCGTCGGCTCAGGCTCGATCGGCCGGGTCGGGGCACGCTGCCGGGGACGCATCGGCGGACGAGCACTTCGACCTCGCCGAGAACCCGTCGGACGACTCGCTGTCCCTGGAAGCCCAGGTCGAGTTGGCCGAGATGGCCGAAGCGGCAGAGGCGATCGAGGCTGCGGAAGCGGCCGAGGCAGCCGAGGCAGCAGCCGCGCACGCCGTGGTGCCGGACGCTGCGGCGGCCACCGCTGATGACATCGCCGAGTCGGTCGACGACGCGGTCGACGAGATCGCTCCCGAGCCGGCCGAGGCGCCGGCCGCGCCGGCTCCGGTTAAGAGGGCAGCCCGCGCGGTTCCCGCCCCGGCGCCTGCCGCCGCGGCCACCCCGGCAGCGGCAGCCCCCGCCACCCCCGGCTCTGCGACCCCCAAGCCGGCCGTCCCCCGCCCCAGCGCTCCGCGCCCGGCGGCTCCGCGACCGACTGCCACCAAGGCGGCCGCCCCACGATCGAGCACGGCCCGGCCCACGCCGGCGCCGCGACCGGGGCCCCGTCCCACGTCGGGCTGACCCAGCCCGCACCCAGACCACATCTGACCCCGTCCGACCGACGTCGAGCGGGACCTGACACGAAGGAGATCGGCAGCCATGCCGAAGATGAAGACCCACAGCGGGGCCAAGAAGCGCTTCCGCGTGACCGGCACCGGCAAGATCATGCGCGAGCAGGCCGGCGGCCGTCACCGCCTCGAGGTGAAGTCGAGCAAGGAGATGCGCTCGCTCGCCGGTGACCTCGAGCTGTCCGCCCCCGACGCCAAGAAGGCCAAGCGGCTTCTCGGCCGCTGAGCCCGACCCACTCACGTAAAGGAGAACTCACGTGGCACGCGTGAAGCGGGCAGTCAACGCCCAGAAGAAGCGCCGGGTCGTCCTCGAGCGCGCCAGCGGCTACCGCGGGCAGCGCTCGCGGCTCTACCGCAAGGCCAAGGAGCAGATGCTCCACTCGCTCGGTTACGCCTATCGCGGCCGCCGGGCCAAGAAGGGCGACTGCCGTCGCCTGTGGATCCAGCGGATCAACGCCGCGGCCCGCGCCAACGGCATGACCTACAACCGGTTCATGCAGGGTCTCAAGGCAGCCGAGGTTGAGGTCGACCGCAAGATCCTCGCCGACCTCGCCGTCAACGACGCCGCGGCTTTCACCGCGCTGGTCGAGTTGGCTCGCAAGGCGGTGCCCGCGCAGGGCACGTCCGCCGGCGACGCAGCCTGAGCCACACGGCATACCGCTGCACGACACTCACCGCATGACGCTGAGCGCCGGGACACCCGCGTGCTGACCAATCCCCGAGCCGATCGGGTGCGGTCGGTCGCGGCGCTGTCCCGGCGCTCAGCGCGTGAGCGGGCGGGGTTGTTCGTCGCCGAGGGGCCGCAGTCGGTCCGCGAGGCGGTCCGGTTCCGGCCCGAGGCGATCCGCGACCTCTACGTCACGGCGGAGGCGGGGGAGCGGCATACCGAGATCGTCGACGCGGCCACCGCAGCGGGCGTCCACGTGCACGAGTGCACCCCCGAGGTCCTCGCCGCGATGTCCGACACCGACGCGCCGCAGGGGCTGCTCGCGGTATGCCGCGTGCTCACCTCCACCCTCGCGGACGTCCTCGCGCGCCGTCCCCGGCTGCTCGTCGTCCTGGCCCATGTCCGCGATCCCGGCAACGCGGGGACCGTGCTGCGCGGAGCCGATGCCGCGGGAGCCGACGCTGTCATCGTCAGCGAGGCGAGCGTCGACGTCTTCAGCCCCAAGGTGGTCCGGTCAACCGCCGGGTCGCTCTTCCACGTGCCCGTGGTCACCGGTCTGCCGGTCCCGCAGATCCTCGCCGAGTTGGCCGGGGCGGGGATCACCCGGCTGGCCGCCGACGGAGCCGGAACCCGCCTCCTGCCCGAGGTCGACCTGACCCGGCCCCACGCCTGGGTGATGGGGAACGAGGCCTGGGGGCTGCCGCAGCCGCTGCGCGAGGCCTGCGACGAGGTCGTCCGGGTGCCGATCTTCGGTCATGCCGAGTCGCTCAATCTGGCGATGGCGGCCACCGTCTGCCTTTATGCCTCGGCGTTGGCGCAACATCCAGCAGGGTGACCCGCGGGGCTGCGCGTCCGCGCCATGGATCACATCACGGATCAATCTTGAGCAGGATCGTCGCGGTTGACTGCGGCGATGACTAATCTGACGACATGAACGTCGCGGATGGGGTGGCGCTTGCGGGCGTTCACCAAACTCCCGCAGACGTGGTTCGGGCCATCTCGTCGACGATTCCCGATGGCCTCCTGGTGCTGGACGATTCGCGCCGGCTCGTGTTCGTCAACCGGCGGGCCGAGGAGATCCTCCAGTCGCCGATCAGCGGGTCCTTGGGCCTGTCCATCGAGGAGGCCGTGCCGCTCTGGGACTCTGAGGGGCGGCTGTGGTGGGACGTCGCCAATCCCTGGCGACAGTTGCACACCGTCAAGGGCCACCGGGAGAAGCTGCTGTGGACCGGCTCAGGGGTCGAGGTGCTCGCCACGGCACGTTACCTGCGGCCCGAGCCGCGCCAACCGGTCGAACGAGTCGTCGTCGCCTTGCGCGATGCCCTCGCCCGCCAGCGCGCCGAGCGCGACCACGCAGCGCTCATCTCCACCCTCGCCCACGAGTTGCGCTCACCGCTCACCTCGGTCAAGGGCTTCTCCTCGACGCTGTTGCGTCGTTGGGACCGATTCACCGATGAGCAGAAACGGCTCATCATCGAGACCATCGAGGCTGATGCCGACCGGGTGACCCGGCTGGTGTCCGATCTGTTGGATGTCTCGCGGATCGAAGCGGGCCGGATGCAGGTGCGGCGACGGGAGATCTTCCTGGATCCCCTCATCGCCCGGCATCTGCGCAGGCTCACGGGCCTCGGCATCCCGGAGAGCCGCATCGAGGTCGAGGTCAACCGCCCCATCCCGGACTGCTGGGCCGATCCCGACCGGATCGACCAGATCTTGATCAACCTCGTCGACAACGCCCTGACCCACGGCGCCGGGCAGATCCGGGTGCGGGTGACCAGCGGGACGGTTGACATGGTCGACGGCGCCGACGGCGACGCTCGCCCTGCGTGCATCGTCTCCGTCGCCGATGAGGGACAAGGCATCCCGGAGCGACTCCGAGCGGTCATCTTCACGCGGTTCTGGCACGGGCCGGGCCAGCGCAACACCGGCCTGGGGCTCTATATCGTCAAGGCGCTGGTCGAGGCCCACGGCGGGCGGGTCCGAGCCACCAACGGCCCGGTTGGAGGGGCAGTCTTCACGTTCAGCATCCCCGCCGGTGACCCCGCCCTCGCGTTGTCCGAAGCTGCGGCACTGAGCGTCGGCTGAGCGGTTCCCGCCCCGTGGGACGGTCCAGGCCATGAACTCGATGTCGAGGCCACCTCGCGCGGCCTAGACTCGGGCGCCGAACCCGAACGCCGCGACCAGCCCGGAATGTGGAACGTGATGTCAGGACCAACTGCTCCGCTCGACCTGCTCCGCTCGGCCTGCTCCGCCGCTCTGAGCCTGCGGCCCGGCCTCGATGCAGCCCGCGAGGCGTTCGCCGCTGCTGGCGACCTCGATGCTCCTAAGGCCGCCCGGCTCGCTCACGTCGACAAGGGCGCCATCGCCGCGGCCCGCCGCGAGATCGGTGCCCTTCCGCCGGCCGCCAAGGCGGAGGCCGGCAAGTTGGTGGGCGCCGCGCTCGACGCCGTGCGCGCGGCATACACCTCGCGCGAGGAGGCCCTGCAGGCGGTGCGCGACGAGCGGATCTCGTGGAGGAGCGCGTCGACGTCACCATGCCGACCGCGCGGCGGCCGCTGGGTGCGCGCCACCCGATCGAGCTCACCCAGGAGCGGCTGGCCGACATCTTCATCGGCATGGGCTGGGAGGTCGCCGAAGGCCCCGAGCTGGAGTCGGAGTGGATGAACTTCGACGCGCTCAACCTCGGCAAGGACCACCCGGCCCGCCAGATGCAAGACACCTTCTTCGTCGACCCGCCCGACGGCGGGCTGGTGCTGCGCACCCAGACCTCGCCGATCCAGATCCGCAGCATGCTCACCCGCAAGCCCCCGATCTATGTCGTCGCGCCGGGCAAGGTGTTCCGGACCGACGACCTCGACGCGACGCACACGCCGGTCTTCCACCAGATCGAGTTGCTGGCGGTCGACAAGGGCCTGACGATGGCGCACCTGCGCGGGGCCATCGACCACTTCGTCCGGGCCATGTTCGGCGACGTCAAGACGCGCGTGCGCGCGTCCTACTTCCCGTTCACCGAACCTTCCATGGAGACCGACTTCCAGTGCTTCGTATGCCGTGGGGCCGACGACGCGTGTCGCCTCTGCGGAGGGACGGGCTGGATCGAGCTCGGCGGGTCGGGGATGGTCAACCGCAAGGTGTTCGCGGCGTGCGGGATCGACCCCGATGTCTATACGGGCTTCGCGTTCGGCTTCGGCATCGAGCGCGCCCTGCAACTGCGCAACGGCGTGAGCGACATGCGGGACATGGTCGAGGGCGACGTGCGATTCTCCGGTCAGTTCGGGATGGCGGTGTGACATGAGGGTTCCCCTGTCCTGGCTCGGCGAGCTCGTCGATCTCGCACCCGGTGCCCGCGGCGCAGAGGTCGCCGCGTCGTTCGTCTCGGTCGGTCTCGAGGAGGAGGCGCTGCACGGCGGCGACATCTCGGGCCCGTTGGTCGTCGGGCGCGTGCTGACCTTCGACGAGCAGATCCAGAAGAACGGCAAGCCGATCCGGTTCTGCACGGTCGATGTGGGCAACCACGGGCAGCGCGTCACCGATGGCATCCCGCAGGAGATCGTTTGCGGTGCAACGAACTTCGAGGTCGGTGACCTCGTCGTGGTGGTGCTGCCCGGCGCCGTCCTGCCTGGCGGGTTCGCCATCTCGGCGCGCAAGACCTATGGCCGGGTCTCCAACGGGATGATCTGCGCCGAGGATGAGTTGGGCCTCGGCGAGGACCACTCGGGGATCATCGTGCTGACCGACTACCTCGGTGAGTCGGTGGCGGCAGGCCTGACGCCGGGGGATGACGCTCTGGCGCTCCTCGGGCTGGGTGAGCAGGTTCTCGAGCTCAACATCACGCCCGACCGGGGCTATTGCTTCTCGATGCGCGGCATCGCCCGCGAATACTGGCACTCGCAGGGCAGCCCCGCGGGCGCCTTCCGCGACCCGGGTGTCGTCCCCACCAACCCGCCGGCCAACCTCGACGGGTATGCCGTGCACCTCACCGACGCGGCACCCATCGACGGCGCACCCGGATGTGACCGCTACGTCGCCCGGATCGTGCGGGGCATCGACCCGTCAGCGTCCTCACCGGCGTGGATGCGGACCCGGCTCACCCAGGCCGGGATGCGGCCGATCTCGTTGGCGGTCGACGTCACCAACTACGTCATGCTCCTCGTCGGGCAGCCCCTGCATGCCTTCGACCTGGACGCCCTGTCGGGGTCGATCACCGTCCGCCGCGCGCGGGTGGGGGAGCGGCTCACCACCCTCGATGACGTCGAGCGGGAGTGCTCGACGGAAGACCTGCTCATCACCGATGGCGGTCAGGTCCCGCTGGCTCTGGCCGGCGTCATGGGCGGGGCCACCAGCGAGGTTACGGCGACGACGACGAACATCCTCATCGAGGCCGCCCACTTCGACCCGGTGACGATCGCGCGCACCTCGCGTCGGCACCGGCTGGTCAGCGAGGCCTCCAAGCGGTTCGAGCGGGGCGTCGATCCGCGGGTCGCTGACGACGCAGCGCAGTTGGCCGTCGACCTGCTCGTTGAGTTCGGCGGTGGCACGGCCGACCCGGGCGTGACCGATGTCGACACGACAAGTCCGCGCACGGCATACCCCTTGGATGTCACCCTGCCCGGGCGGTTGGTGGGGGTCGACTACTCCCGCGCCCGCGTCGTGCAGATCCTCACCGACTTGGGCTGCACCGTCGAGGACCCGGGGGTGGCCCCCACGGAGGTCGTCTTCGTCACGCCCCCGTCGTGGCGGCCGGACCTCAGCGATGGCCCGGACTACGCCGAGGAGGTTGCTCGCGTCGACGGCTACGACCGGATCCCGTCGGTTTTGCCGACTCCGAGCGACGGCCGCGGGCTGACGCACGCCCAGGTGGTCCGGCGGATCGTGGCCAACGCGCTGGTCGGGCGGGGCTTCACCGAGGTGCTCAGCTATCCGTTCGTCGCGGCGGACTTCGCGGACGTGCTCGGGATGACTCCCGACGACCCCCGCCGTAACGCCGTCCGCCTGGCCAACCCGCTGTCCGACCAAGCGCCACTGATGCGGACTTCGGTCCTCGACACGCTGCTGGATTCGTTGCGCCGCAACGTCTCTCGTGGGCAGCGAGATGTCGCGCTCTTCGAGCTGGGCATGGTGACGCGGCCACTGCCGGGTTCATCGAACACCGCTCCGGTGCCTGGCGTCCTGGAGCGGCCTGACGACGAGACCATCGCGTCCATCGATGCGGCCGTGCCGCCGCAGCCTCGGCATGTCGCGGTCGTCCTGTCCGGTGACGCCGATCGGGCAGGGTGGTGGGGCCCCGGCCGCGCGGCCGACTGGACCGACGCGATCGACGCCGTTCGCGCCGTGGCCGGTGCGCTCTCGGTCCCTGTCGAGGTGACCGCGGCCGACCTCGCGCCCTGGCACCCTGGACGATGCGCGAAGGTCGCCCTCGCCGACGGCACCCTGCTCGGGTATGCCGGTGAGCTGCACCCCAAGGTGCTCGGTCGCCTGGGGCTGCCGGCCCGCACGTGTGCGGCGGAGATCTCCGTTGAAGTGCTCACCGCAGCCAGCGAGGAGCCGACCCGGCTGCGCGCCTTCTCGACCCAGCCGGTGGCGTTGACCGACGTCGCGCTCACCGTGGCCGAGTCGGTGGCCGCGGGCGAGTTGGAGTCGGTGCTGCGTGAGGCGGCCGGCGAGTTCCTCGAGTCGGTGATCCTCTTCGACGTCTATCGCGGCGAGCAGGTCGGGGCCGACAAGAAGTCGATGGCTTTCCGCCTGGCCTTCCGCGCCCCTGATCGGACCCTGACGACCGACGAGGTCAGCCGGTTCCGCGACGCGGCGGTCGCTGCTGCTGCGGCCCGGTTCGGCGCCGTCCAGCGCTGACGACCCGCTGGGTCAGCCGCGGGCGAGGTCAGCGATCTCGTCGGCGCTCGCGTTGCCGCCGGTGCAGATCACGGCCACGCGGTCGGGGTGGCTGGTGGCTTTGAGCAGCCCGGCGAGTGCCGCGGCGCCGGCACCCTCGGCCAGAGTGTGGGCCAGGTGGGCGAACACCCGGGCCGCGTCGCTGATTTCGGCGTCATCGACGATGATGAAGTCGGCCAGCCCGGCCACGATCACCGACTGGGGCAGTTCGAATCCCCGCCCCGTCGCCAGCCCGCTGTGGCGGGTGAGGCACGGTGCCGTCTCGATCTGTCCGGCCCGCCAGGAGAGGTATGCCGCGGGCGCCGCACTGGACTGCACGCCGATGATGCGGCAGTCCGGGGCGAGCCGGTCGCGGACGATGCATGCTCCCGCGGCGCCGCTGCCGGACCCGATCGGGACATAGATCGCCTCGAGGTCCGGGCGCTGGGTGAGCAGTTCGAGATAGACGGTGGCGTGGCCGGCGATGATCGCCGGGGTGTTCCCGGGATCGACGTAGGTCATCCCGTCGCGGCCCGCCAGTTCCTGGGCCTTGGCGACGGCCTCGGTCATCGTCGGGCCATGGACGACGACGTTCGCGCCGAGGAGCCGGACCGCGGCCACCTTGGCTTCGGGGGCACTCTCGGGCACGACGATGGTCGCGGTCGCTCCGTGCAGGCGCGCGGCATACGCGATGGATTGAGCGTGGTTTCCCGTGGAAGCGGTGACAAGGCCCGCGGCGAGGTGCGCGGGGGTCAGGGTCGCGGCGAGCGCCAGGCCGCCGCGGACCTTGAACGCCCCGGTGGGCTGGGTGTTCTCATGCTTGACGACCACTTCGCAGCCGGCGAGCGCATCGAGGGCCGGGTAGGACCACGCCGGGGTGACGGGCAGTCGGTGGTGGATTGCGTCGGCCGCTCGCTGGATGTCGTCGAAGGTCGGAGGAGTGAGACTCACGGGGCCGGTCACCCGATGAGTGTGGATCGCCGGTGCCCCTGCGGTCCAATCCGCCGCTGCCCACAACGGGTGTCGGCGGCCCGGTAGATTGCCCCGAGTGACCCGGCGCCGCGGCATACCTCCCTCATGGGTGGTCCTCGCGGCGGGAGTCGCGACCGCGTTGCACCTGGGCAAGTTGCCCCCGGCGGTGCCCGTCCTTCAGGCCGAGCTGGGGATGACCCTCGTGCAGGCGGGCTTCATGCTCGCCCTCATTCAGCTCGCTGGGATGTTCCTCGGATTGGCCTTCGGGATCGGTGCCGACGGGATCGGGCTCAAGCGCAGCATGGTCATCGGCCTGAGCATCCTGTCGGTCGCGGGGGTGGCCAGCGGTTTCAGCCATCACGTCGGCGGACTGCTCGTCCTGCGCGCGGTCGAGGGCTTCGGGTTCCTCCTGGCGACGGTGCCTGCGCCGGGGTTGCTGCGGCGGATCGTCCCGCCGGATCAGACCACACGGGTCCTGGGGGTCTGGGGTGCTTACGTGCCGTTCGGAACCGCGCTCGGCATGCTCGTCGGGCCGCGAGTCCTGGCCGCGTTCACGTGGCCGATCTGGTGGTGGCTCGTGGCGGCGGGCACCGCGGTGATGGCAGCCGCTGTCTGGGTGCGCGTGCCTGCCGACCCGCCTCGGTCCGCGTCGGGGTCGTCGTCGGTGGCGGGGCCAGCGGTGCCCTGGCGCGAGCGGGCTTCGCTCACCGTGCGCTCGCCGGGCCCGTGGCTGGGCGCGCTCACCTTCGGGGTGTACGGCGCCCAGTGGATGGCCGTCATCGGCTTCCTGCCTACGTTGTATGCCGCGTCCGGCTGGAGGGGCGCGCTGGGCGCCACGCTCACGGCGACCGTGGCCGCGGTCAATGTGGTCGGCAATGTCAGCGCTGGCGTGTTGTTGCACCATGGCTGGCGGGC
Source organism: Candidatus Phosphoribacter hodrii (assembly GCA_016707175.1). Classification (GTDB taxonomy): domain Bacteria; phylum Actinomycetota; class Actinomycetes; order Actinomycetales; family Dermatophilaceae; genus Phosphoribacter; species Phosphoribacter hodrii. The sequence continues at coordinate 639,820 of JADJIB010000002.1, read as the reverse complement.
GGAGGTTGTCGTCGGGGTGGGCTTCGCGGGCCAGGTGATCGGCGCGTTCCTGGCCTTCGCCACGCTGACCGAGAGCCAGCCGGTGGTGCGATTCGCCGGGGCGCTGATCTTCTCGACCGTCGGCGGCCTCGTCCCGGGGGGAATCTTCGCGCTGGCGCCGACGCTCGCGCCGGGCGAGTCGACGATCTCGACGACGGTCGGGTGGATCCAGCAATGGTCCTCAGCCGGTCAGGTGGCCGGGCCGCCGGTGGTCGCCTGGATCGCCACAGCGCTCGGTGGCTGGCAGTGGACCTGGGCCTTCAGCCTGGCGTGTTGTGTGGCCGGAGCCCTCCTGGCCGCTCGGATGGGCGCCTTCGTCCGCGCCCGACTCAGCCGTTGAGTGTCACGGCGCGTTCCAGACGATCAAGGGCTTCAGTAGCGTCGTCCACCGCCAAAGCGGAAGAGTCCTTGCGGCAGCAGGCGATCATTCGGTGGAGCCGCGACCGGTCCCTCTTCGTCAGGTCGGCGAGACGGAAGTCTTGAGCCGAAACGAGGTGTGCCAACGCCACGAAGTCGACACAGTGCCGAGACACTGCTCGGTCGGCGGCGATCTCGGTCCGAGCGGCGGCCTTGCCGATGAGAGCACCGACAAGGCTTGGCCTCAGGACAGTCCCCGTCCGGTCCCCGACCTTGACTGCGAGGGACTCGCTACGACGCAGCGCCTGGGTGGTGCCGGGTGCCGAGATCGTCGGCGCACCCCCGGCCCCGACGCGTGCTGCGGCTCGCTCGCCGACTCCCTCTGGAATGAGGACATCTATCTGTGCCAAGTCACGACGCCAGCGGTGCTGAATGCCGTCACCTGACGTTTCGGGGGTGAATCCGAGTTCTTGCATCGCGCCCGTAAAGCGCGCGAGCATCTGCGGGGAGGCTCGGATGTCGACGACCGTATCGGCGTCGTTCGTTGGTCGGGCCGGCGACCCTCCTCTTTCGGCGCAATGAAGGTGGACGAGTTGACCTCCGATGAGGGTCCACTCAGAGTTCACCTTTTCGTAGAGGTCCAACAGGGCCAGCCAGGACTGTTGCTGTGCGGGGCCCATCTGCGGTAACTCAACGGGCTCAGCCATGGTTGGTCCCCCGATCGGCGGGCGTCTTGTCAGCTAGCCGCGCCCGCAGGTCGGACAGACTTCGAAGGGCTTCGTCCCGTTCGCGGACGCCCCCATGCTCAGCAAGGTCGGCTGCGAGCGCGAGCGGGGACTGGACCATGTCGATGAGGGAAGAGTGCGCGGGGTGCGCGGCGTCCGCGGGGATGACATGGAGGACGACGTTGGCGCGCGCGTGACTCGCCGGTGAGAGCAGGTAATCATCGACGAACGCCCCAAGACGAGATGCAGGCAGATAACCCTCGACCAGGTCCCCCGCCGACATGTTCGACTCGCGGAGTGAGACTCCTGAGAGGTGGATGCGTTCGTCCTCGCGGAGATCCGGCAGGTCTCTCGGGGACGCGGCGAACAGTGCTCGATTCGCCCGGTTACGCAGGGCGCTGGCAAGGCGTGCTGCGGCGTCGTCGAGATCGGCGGAGGCGACGTCGTCGAGGAGGTTCCGCAATCTCGACCGTGCCCGTGATCGAGCCGAGGGGCTCAGCTTCGAGGCTTCTGGGGCGTTCGCTGCGACGGCGAGCAGATCCCAGGCGGACCTTGGGGATAGAGGGCGGCCGGGTCTCGTTTGGTTCTTGATCCGGTGCAGGTCGCTGGCGTCAACGGCCCACTGGTGCCCAACCCTCTCGGCGGGCAGCGAACCTTCGCGGATGCGCTGATGGATCCGCTGGGGGTGGACGCCGAGCACGGCAGCGGCTGCAGCCACACTCAGGGAGTCGGCGACCATGTGAATCAGTGCCTCCTCGGGCGAATTATAGGAATGCGACAACCATATAAGAATTTATAGGTTTCCGGCAAGGTGGCCTGGGGTCCTGTCAGCGACCGCGTCCACGTGGCGGGACGGGTCGACGCATACCTTCTCGCCGCTCTGTATGATCATGCATCATGTGGACGGCAGCAGTGGCGGGTGCGAGCGGGTATGCCGGAGGCGAGATCCTCCGGCTGCTCCTTGGCCACCCCCAGATCCAGATCGGTGCAGTCACGGCGGATTCCTCAGCCGGCAAACGACTCGGTGAGGTGCACCCCAACCTCGTCCCGCTGGGGGAGCGCGTCATCGAGCCGACGAACCCCGACACGTTGGCCGGCCACGACCTGGTCTTCCTCGCCCTGCCCCACGGCGCCTCCGCCGCGCTCGCGGCGCAACTGCCCGACGGCGTCATCGTCCTGGACTGCGGGGCCGACTTCCGGCTCGTCGACGAGGCCGCGTGGACGACCTTCTACGACACCCCGTATGCCGGCCAGTGGCCTTACGGTCTCCCCGAACTTCCCGGGGTGGCCGGGGCCAAAGCCCGCACCGCCCTGACCGGAGCCACCCGGATCGCCGTGCCGGGCTGCTACCCGACCGCCTGCTCGCTGGCTCTCGCCCCCGGCTTCACCGCCGGACTCCTGGACCCGACCGACGTCGTCATCGTCGCCGCCAGCGGCACCTCAGGCGCTGGTAAGTCCCTCAAGCCACACCTGCTCAGCGCCGAGGTGATGGGCGCGATGTCGCCCTACGGCGTGGGGGGAGTGCACCGGCATACCCCGGAGATTGAGCAGAACCTCACCGCAGCCGCTGGCAGCCCGGTGACCGTGTCGTTCACCCCCACCCTCGCGCCGATGTCCCGCGGGATCCTCGCGACGTGCACTGCGCGACTGCTCTCCGGCGCGGACCCGGCGGCCGTCCGCGCGGCGTGGGAGGCGGCATACGCCGACGAGGCCTTCGTCCACCTGCTCGCCCCGGGCGTCTGGCCCCGCACCGCCGATGTCCTCGGCAGCAACAGCGTCCACATCCAGGTGACCGTCGATGAACGCGTCGGCCGGGTCATCGCGGTCGCCGCGGTTGACAACCTCGCCAAGGGCACGGCCGGCGGCGCGATCCAGTGCGCCAACATCGCCCTCGGCCTCCCCGAAACCACCGGACTTCCCGTTGCAGGAGTGGCACCGTGACCTCGACCGTCAACCTTCCCCAGGGCTTCCGGGCCGCCGGCGTGACGGCCGGACTCAAGGCGAGCGGCCGGTCAGACCTCGCCCTCGTTGTCAACGACGGCCCCGACCACCATGCCGCGGCCGTGTTCACGAGCAACCGGGTCGAGGCGGCACCGGTGACCTGGAGCCGACAGGTCGTCAGCGACGGCCGGGTCGACGCGGTGATCCTCAACTCAGGAGGGGCCAACGCCTGCACGGGCTCGCCCGGCTTCCTCGACACCCATCGCACGGCCGAGAAGGTCGGCGAGGTCCTCGGCGTTTCCGCCGGCGACGTCGTGGTCTGCTCGACCGGTCTCATCGGTGAGCGGCTGCCGATGGATCTGCTCCTCCCCGGAGTCGATGCGGTCGCAACGGCCTTGAGCGTCGACGGGCACGACGCCGCGGCGACCGCGATCATGACGACCGACACCGTCTCCAAGCAGGCGACCTTCGTCGGCGACGGCTGGTCGGTGAGCGGCATGGCCAAGGGCGCCGGCATGCTCGCGCCTGCTCTCGCAACGATGCTCGTCGTCATCACGACAGACGCCGTGACCCACCCGAAGGAGATGGACCTGGCCCTTCGCGGGGCGACGGCCGTCTCGTTCGACCGGATCGACTCCGACGGGTGCATGTCGACCAACGACACCGTGCTGCTTATGGCGTCCGGCGCTTCCGGGGTGAAACCCGGTTGGAAGGCACTGCTTGAGGGCGTCACGCGGGTCTGCCTCGACTTGGCCGTGCAACTTATCGCCGATGCCGAGGGCGCCCACCACGACATCGAGATCGAGGTGCGGTCGGCGGCCTCGGAGGCCGATGCGCTTGAGGTGGCCCGCGCGATCGCCCGCAACAACCTCTTCAAGTGTGCGGTCTTCGGCAACGACCCCAACTGGGGTCGGGTGCTCGCTGCGGTCGGTACCACCCGCGCCGCCTTCGACCCGGCTCGCCTTGCGGTGACGATGAACGGCATCCAGGTATGCCGCGACGGCGGCGTGGGGGAGGACCGCTCGCTGGTCGACCTGACGCCACGGCATACCTCCGTGATCGTCGACCTGCACGAAGGGGAGGCGATGGCCACGGTGTGGACCAACGACCTCACCCACGACTACGTCCACGAGAACTCCGCCTACAGCACCTGATGTCGAAGGACCGTCCGATGATGAGCTCCCTGCGTGGTGTCATCGACGCCGCCGCCGTGCGCGTCGCCGCAAGCAAGGCCGCCACCCTCGTCGAAGCCCTGCCGTGGCTGGAACGCTTCCGTGGGGCGCTGGTCGTCGTGAAGTACGGCGGCAACGCGATGACCGACGACACCCTCAAGGCCGCCTTCGCCCAGGACATCGCCTTCCTCCGGTATGCCGGCCTGCATCCGGTCGTCGTCCACGGCGGCGGCCCGCAGATCGGGGCGATGCTCAAGCGGATGGGCCTGACGAGTGAGTTCAAGGGCGGCCTGCGGGTGACCACCCCCGAGGTCATGGAGATCGTGCGCATGGTGCTCACCGGCCAGGTGCAGCGCGAACTCGTCGGCCTGGTCAATCAGCATGGCGCGCTCGCGGTCGGGCTGTCCGGCGAGGACGCCCACCTGTTCGAGGCGCGCAAGCGCGGCACGGTCGTCGACGGCGAGGAGGTCGACCTCGGCCTCGTCGGCGACGTCGTGGGGGTCAACCCCGCCGCGGTGCTCGACATCATCGCGGCCGGGCGGATCCCGGTGGTCTCGACCGTCGCGCCCGACCTCGACGAGCCGGGCCAGGTCCTCAACGTCAACGCCGACACGGCGGCGGCGGCGCTCGCGGTGGCACTGGAGGCCCGCAAACTCGTCGTGCTCACCGACGTCGAGGGCATCTATGCCGACTGGCCCAACCGTGACTCGCTGCTCTCGCAGGTCACCCTCTCGGAGGCCCGGCTGCTTCTCGAGCGCGTGGACTCGGGGATGGTGCCCAAGCTCGAGGCCTGCATCCGGGCGGTCGAGCAGGGCGTGCCGCAGGCGCACGTCATCGACGGCCGCGCCGCGCACTCGGTGCTGTTGGAGGTCTTCACCGACGAGGGCATCGGCACGATGGTCCTTCCCGATCCGACCGGAGAGGTGTGGGCATGAACGACCTGGCTGGCGGGAGCGCTAGGGGCGACGCGAGCGGCACCTCCCACACGAGCGAGTGGCTCGGCCGGTATGCCGCCTCGCTCATCCCCGTCTTCGGCGTCCCACAGACGGTCCTCTCGCACGGGCAGGGGTGCTACGTCGTCGATGTCGACGGCAAGCGGTATCTCGACCTGCTCGCCGGGATCGCCGTCAACACCCTCGGGCACGGGCATCCGGCTCTCGTCGATGCCGTGACGAAGCAGGCATCCCAGCTCGTCCATGTCTCAAACTTCTTCACCAGCCAGCCGCAGGTCGAGCTGGCCGAGGCGCTCCTGCGGGTCGCCGAGGCCCCGGCGGGCTCGGGTGTCTTCTTCGCAAACTCCGGAACCGAGGCGATCGAGGCGGCCGTCAAGCTGTCGCGGCGCACCGGCCGAGGGACGATCATCGCCGCCGAGGGCGCCTTCCACGGCCGCTCGACCGGGGCCCTCGCCCTGACCTGGAAACTCGCCTATCGCGAGCCGTTCGCACCGCTGCTCGGTCGGGTCGTCCACGTGCCGTTCAACGACGAGGCTGCCCTGGCGGCCGCGGTCGCCGAGATCGGCGACGACCTGGCGGCGGTGATCCTCGAACCGATCCAAGGTGAGGCGGGAGTCAACCTCAGCAGCACGGCATACCTGCAGCTGGCCCGCGAATTGACCACGGCGGCAGGCGCGTTGCTCATCCTGGACGAGATCCAAAGCGGGATGGGTCGCACGGGTCGGTGGTTCGCCTACCAGTCGCGGGGGGTTGTCCCCGACGCGATCACCCTCGCTAAGGGGCTGGCCGGGGGAGTGCCGATCGGGGCGCTGGTGACGTTCGGACCCGAGGTGACCGGGCTGCTGTCCGCGGGTCAGCACGGGAGCACCTTCGGGGGCAACCCGCTCGCCTGCGCGGCCGGAGTGGCGGTGGTGGACACGATCGAGAGCGACGGCCTGCTCGATCACGCCGTCGAGATGGGCGCGCACCTCGCTGACGGCGTCGCTGCCCTTGGCCATCCGGTGATCGCAGGGGTGCGCGGCGAGGGTCTGCTGCGGGCCATCGCCTTCACCGAACCCGTTGCGGCGCAGGTAATGACGCTCGCGCGTGAGGCCGGGTTCATCGTCAACGCGGTGGCACCCGACGCGCTGCGGCTGGCCCCGCCGCTGGTCATCGAGGCCCACGAGCTCGACACGTTCGTCGCCGCGTTGCCCGGCCTGCTCGACGTCGCGCTGGCCGGTGACCCGCCGTGATCCCCGCAACGCCGACCGCCCGTCGGGCCAAGATCGCGGGGCTGCTCGCCGACCGCTCGGTGCGCTCGCAGGGCGAGTTGCTCACGCTGCTCGCCGACGCGGGCATCGAGGTCACCCAGGCGACGCTCTCGCGCGATCTGGAAGCGCTCGGCGCGGTCAAGGTGCGCGCTGGCCGCGGCCTTGTGTATGCCGTCCCCGGCGCCTCCCCGTCGCCCGTCGAGCAGGTGCCGTCCCGGCTGCGCCGGTTGTTGGAGGAGTTGCTCGTCACCGCTGACGCGTCCGGCAACCTCGTGGTGTTGCGCACCCCGCCGGGAGCCGCCAACCATCTCGCGTCGACTATCGATGCGTCGCACCTCACCGACGTCCTGGGCACCATCGCCGGGGATGACACGATTCTGTTGGTCACGTCGTCGGCCAAGGGCGGCCGGGCGGTCGCGACGCGGCTGCTCGCCCTGGCCGGGGCGTCGGCCTGACGTGGCGGCGGACCTCATGCACGACCAGAATCTCCGTGCACCCGTGAGCGATCCGGTGCACCCATGAACACAGAAAGGCCCGGTATGCCGCACGAGGACTCCGCTGGAACGAGCGCCCGAGTGAGCCTGTGGGGTGGTCGGTTCGCCGGCGGTCCGGCCGATGCCCTCGCCGAACTCTCCCGCAGCACGCACTTCGACTGGAGGCTCGCGGCATACGACATTGCCGGGTCTCAGGCACACGCGCGGGTGCTGCATCGCGCTGGTCTGCTGTCCGACGGTGACCTCGCGACGATGCTTGGGGCGCTGGACGAGTTGCTCGTCGACGTCCACACGGGGGCGTTCGTGCCTTCGCCGGAGGATGAAGACGTGCACACCGCGCTGGAGCGCGGCCTGATCGAGCGGGCTGGCGCGGACGTCGGCGGGCGGTTGCGTGCGGGGCGCTCGCGCAACGACCAGATCGCCACTTTGCTGCGGATGTGTCTGCGGGACGCGGCTCGTGACCTCGCTGCGCAGGTGCTCGATCTGGTCGATGCGTTGGTCGGTCAGGCGCAGTCTCATCTCGGGGTAGCGATGCCGGGGCGGACGCACATGCAGCACGCGCAACCGGTGCTGTTGTCGCATCATCTGCTGGCCCACGCGTGGGCGCTGTTGCGTGATGTCGATCGGCTGCGCGACTGGGACCGACGCGCCGACTCCTCGCCGTATGGCTGTGGGGCGTTGGCGGGGAGTTCGCTCGGGCTGGACCCGGAGGCGGTGGCCCGTGACTTGGGGTTCTCGCGGTCGGTCGAGAACTCGATCGATGGGACGGCCTCGCGCGACGTGGCGGCCGAATTCGCGTTCGTGATGGCGATGACGGCGGTCGACGTGTCCCGGATCGCCGAGGAGATCGTCGTGTGGGCGACCAAGGAGTTCGGCTACGTCACGCTCGACGACGCCTATTCGACGGGGTCGAGCATCATGCCCCAGAAGAAGAACCCGGACATCGCCGAGTTGGCTCGAGGGAAGGCCGGTCGGGTCGTCGGGGACCTGACTGGGCTGCTGACGACGCTCAAGGGCTTGCCGCTGGCGTATAACCGGGACCTGCAGGAGGACAAGGAGCCGGTGTTCGACGCCATCGACACCTTGGCGGTGTTGTTGCCGGCCTTCACCGGGATGGTCCAGACCCTGGTCTTCAACCGTGAGCGTTTGGAAAGCCTTGCGCCCCAAGGGTTTGCCCTGGCCACGGATATCGCCGAGTGGTTGGTCCGTCAGGGGGTGCCCTTCCGGGTCGCCCATGAGGTGGCCGGTGCGTGCGTGCGCGAGTGCGAGGGCCGGGGGATCGAGTTGTGGGAGCTGACGGATGCCGAGCTTGCGGCGGTGAATCCGGCTCTCACGCCGGCCGTGCGTGAGGTGCTCAGTGTGGCCGGGTCGCTGGCCTCTCGGGACGCTCGTGGGGGCACCGCCCCGGTCCGGGTGAGCGAGCAACTCGCCGAAGCCCAGGCTGCCGTCGCCTCCGCCCGAGCCTTCGCCGCTCCCGCCTGACCCATTGCCGTCGCCCGCCCCCCTTTGCCGGGTCGAGGTATTCCGCCATCGTCAGGTGATAGCGAAATACCTCGACCCGCTGTTGGAGCTCGGTGGGCCGGAAAGATGACCGTGCGAGCGCTATCTCCGGGTCGAAACGAGGCTGGGGGCCGGGAAGATGACCGTGCGAGCGCTATCTCCGGGGTGGGTCAGGGCTAGCTGCGAGGGGAACTGTGGAAGGCGGGGTCGGCCCGCAGCGCCATGAACTCCAGGGCTCGCTCCTGAGCGGCCAGGTCGACTGCCGCCGTCGGCGTCCACGTGGGCACGGGACACGGCCGCCCATCGGCATCCAGCGCCACATAGACGCTTGTGCACTGGGTCGCCAGTGCCAGCTCACCGGTGCGGGGGCTGCCGGCCAACACCCGCAGCGCGACATGCATCGAGGTCCGCCCCGTGTGCACCAGCCGTGACTGGATCTCGACGACATCGCCGATCCGGATGGGCCGCAGGAACGACACCCCGCCGGAGAACCGCGACACCACGTGGGTCTGGCTCCATCCCGAGGCGCACACGTAGCCGGTCTCATCCAGCCAGCGCATGAGGATCCCGCCATGCACCTTGCCGCCCCAGTTAACGTCGGTCGGAGCGGCGAGGAAGCGCAGCGTCGCCCCGTGAGCCAGCGTCGCTCCCTCCCAGTCCTGCGCTGCCACCAGCGATTTGACCCGCTCACGCAGGTCGATCCGCCGCCGCGCCTCGGCCTGAGCAGCACGCAGCACCGCGCCGGGCGGGTCCCATTGGGCCACGTCAACCGTCCGCCCCTCGTCGTCGACGGCCACGAACACCATCCGACACTCGAACGCGTGCTCCACCTGCCCGCCGCGCGGGTTCCCCGACGACACGTCCACGACGATCGTCATGCTCGACCGCCCGGTGAGGACCAGTTGCGCCGACACCTCCACCAGGTCGCCCACCTGCACCGGCCGGTGGAAGTCAATGTTCCCCACGTATGCCGTCACGCAATAGCGCCCCGACCAGCCTGCGGCACAAGCGAACCCGGCCTTGTCGATCCATTCGAGGATCCGACCTCCGCTCACCGACCCGCCTTGGCCCGCGTCAGTCGGTGCGGCGAGGAAGCGCAGGGTGACCTGGCCCGTGGTGGCGGTGGACGGCATACCGGAGAGTATGCCGCGCGGCTGCGCGAGACTGTCGGCGTGTCCCGCCTGCCCAGTGGCTTCTACGACCGGCCCGTGCTCGACGTGGCCGTCGACCTGCTCGGCGCGCGAATCTCGCACGGCGGCGTGACGATTCGGCTCACCGAGGTCGAGGCGTATGCCGGGGTCGGAGACCCGGGATCGCATGCCTTCCGAGGTGAGACACCTCGCACGACGGTGATGTTCGGAGCCCCGGGAGGCTTGTACGTCTATTTCACCTACGGCATGCACTGGTGCGCCAACCTGGTGTGTGGACCGGACGGCCAGGCTTCGGCGGTCCTCATGCGCGCCGGCGAGGTTGTTGACGGAGAGGAGATCGCCCGAACCCGGCGCGGGGAGGCTTGTGCGACAAGGGATCTCGCCCGTGGCCCGGCTCGGCTCGCGTCAGCGCTCGGGCTGACCGGGGAAGTCAACGGCACGCTGACCTTCGAGCCCGACAGCCCGGTGAGGGTGCAGGCAGCGGCTGAGGCGCCAGACCCGGCCCGCATCCGCACGGGACCCCGCGTCGGGGTCAGTGGCCCCGGGGGTGACGGGACGGCATACCCCTGGCGGTTCTGGATCGACGGCGAACCCACGGTGTCGGCCTATCGCCCCGGCAAGCCGCGACGGCGCCCCTGACGCGGGGGCCGATCGACATCAGCGCAGGATCGCGTGCAGCGTGCGGCGCATGACATCGGCCAGCGGATGCCGCCGCGGCGTGTAATAGATGACGCCGGCCACCGCCTGTTGCAGGGCGTAGCCGCGTGCCCGCAGCCACGAGTCATCGTCCGCTGCAACGCCGTCCCGGAAGCGCTCGCGCCCCTGCGGACCAAGAACAGCCCAGGCAGGGACGAGATCGAGCGCGGGGTCGCCCGCCCCCGCACCGCCCCAGTCGATCACCGCGGTGAGCCGATTGCCTTGCACGAGAAGGTTGCCCGGGATGAGATCGCCGTGGCAGAGGACAGCGTCACCGTCCCACTCCCGCGCGGACAACGACTCCTGCCACGACGCGCGCACGCCGCGCTCGTCGACGAGGCCGTGCGCCTCACCCAACCACTCGTCGATGTCCTCGGTCAGCGGGGCGAGCCCGCCCCCACGTCGCCCAGGGGGGCGGACCTCGACGATGTCCCCGTATGCCGCCCACGGCACCTTCCCGAGGGCGTCCACCACCGCCGCGAGGTCCTCCGCGAGCCGGAAGCCGTGTGGATCGTCAAGCGTTGCCCGATCGGCCCAGGCGTCCCGTCCGGGCAACCATCGCAGCACCGCCCAGGGGTGGGGGTAGCGCGCGCTCGCGGAACCGAGGTGGACCAGTTCGGGAAGAGCGACTGGGAGCCGCCCTGCAAGGTGGGGGAGCAGCCGCGTCTCGGTGCGCAGGCTCGCGGCGGCCGACGGAGTGCGAGGAAGCCGCACGACCAACTCCGTTCCGAGCCGATACAGCACGTTGTCCGACCCGGTGTTGCCGTCGGTGCCGCTGATTCGCGCGAGGGAGAGCGCCGCCAGGTGGGGCGCCTGGCTTCGGAGCAGGTCGAGCACGACCTCCGAGCCGGTGTCGGCTTCGTCGTCGTGCAGCGGTTCCATCGGCTCATCCCACCAGTCGGTGGTTCCCGACGCCAGCGCGTTTCCTTTGGTCTGCAGGTCTGCAGGTCTGCGCGCGCCTTAGTCTCGGGTGGTGAACCCGATGCGCGCCCTGGCGATCCGGCTCGGCGCCCAGCCCTGGTTGCCGCGCCTGGCGCCGGTGGTGTTGGGGCTCGACAAGGCGTTCTTCGCCGCCACCCGGGGGCGAGCCGGCGTGCTGTCGATGTCTGGGCTGCCGTGGATCACGCTCACCGTCGTCGGCCGGCGCACCGGGCTCGTCAGGAGGGTGCCGTTGCTCGCCGTCCCGCACGACGACGGATGGCTCGTCGCCGGCTCGAACTGGGGTGGTCCCGCGACGCCCGCTTGGGTCGCCAACCTGACTGCGGCAGGCCGCGCCGTCGTCACCCGAAGCGGCCGGGACACGCCCATGAGCGCGCGGCGGGTCACGGGTTCCGAGCGTGCCCAACTCTGGGCCGAGATGCTCGCTACTTGGCCCAACTTCGAGCGTTACGCCCAACGGACCACCCGGGAGATCCCGGTCTTTGTGCTCACGCAGGTCGGTCCGACGGTCGCGCACGTGCCTGCGCGGGCGCGGCATACCGGCGGGCGATACCTGTTCGCGAGGGGCGGACGGCATACGGCAGGCTTGACCCAGCCAGACTCAACCCGGACCGAAGGGAACCCACCCCCGTGAGCGACATCCTCGACGAGCTGCAGTGGCGCGGCTCGGTGGCGCAGACCACCGACGAAACCGCGCTGCGCGAAGCCCTCGCGAGCGGACCGATCACGGCCTATTGCGGGTTCGACCCGACAGCGCCGTCGCTGCACTTCGGCAACCTCGTCCAGCTCGTCCTCCTGCGTCGGCTACAGCGGGCCGGCCACCGCGTCATCTGCCTGGTGGGGGGCTCGACGGGTCTCGTCGGCGACCCGCGTCCCACCGCCGAGCGGGTGCTCAAGACCAAGGAGGAGGCGGCCGCCAACGTCGCCCGGATCAAGGCGCTCGTTCGGCCGTTCCTCGACTTCGACGGCACTGACCCGGCAGCCGCGCATCCCGCGATCCTCGTCGACAACCTCGACTGGACCGCTCCGATGTCGGCGCTGGACTTCTTGCGCGACATCGGCAAGCACTTCCGGGTCAACCAGATGATCCGCAAGGAGTCGGTGGCGCGCCGGCTGGAGAGCCAGGAGGGCATCTCCTACACGGAGTTCAGTTACCAGCTCTTGCAGGCGCTGGACTACCTCGAGCTCTACCGGGTCCACGGCTGCACGCTGCAGACCGGCGGCTCCGACCAGTGGGGCAACCTCACCGCCGGCGTCGACCTCATCCACCGGGCGGAGGGGGTCTCGGTGCACGCGTTGGCGACGCCGCTGCTCACCGACTCCTCCGGCTCGAAGTTCGGCAAGTCCGAGGGCAACGCAGTCTGGCTGTCGGCGGACATGACCAGCCCCTACGCCTTCTACCAGTACTTCCTCAACGTCGAGGACGCCTCGGTGATCAGCCTGCTCAAGGTGTTCAGTGACCTGGGGGCCGACGCGATCGCCGAGCTCGAGACGGCGGTGGCGGCGGAGCCCTTCCGCCGCGCGGCCCAGCGCACGCTGGCTGCCGAGATCACGACCCTCGTGCATAGCAGCGCCGCCACCGCGGCGGCCCAGGCGGCCTCGGAGGCGATCTTCGGCAAGGGTGATCTCGCGGCTCTCGATGCGCAGACCTGGCGAGATGCCGCGGCGGAGCTTCCGCGCGGGGAGGTAGCGGTGGGGGCGACTGTCGTGGATGCCCTCGTGGCCTCGGGCCTGGTCGAGTCGCGCAACGCGGCTCGGCGGGTCATCGGCGAGGGCGGGGTCTCGGTCAACAACCTCAAGGTGAGCGACCCCGAGACCCTCCTCGGGGAGGCAGATTTCCTCCATGGGTATGCCGCGTTGCTGCGTCGTGGGCGCAAGGCGCAGGCTGCGGCAGTCCGAGCAGGCTGACCGCCGGAGGGCAGAAACCGTTGCCCTGCAACGAGATTCGCGATCGCGGAGCCGCCGATTTGGTTTCGGGCGGAGGATCTGGCTAGAGTTCCACTTCGTCAGCCCGACAGGGAGGAACGGACGCCGCACCGAGTGCGACGGCCGGTCCCGCGGACTGAAACCCACCGAAACATCCCGGCCCAGCCGGGAACCTGCGCTGCCCGACAGGGGAGTGCAGACCGGGTCCAAAAGATCTGGTAGAGTGGGAGATCTACCCGCAGAGAGCCAAGCGCGCTCGATCCGCGAGCTGGACGCCCCACGAGAGGCGGCCAAGCGGATTTGACGCCCAAGAGAGACGCGGGTAAACTTGAAGGGTTGCCCCGAAGCCGGTCCGAATGGAACCGGTAACGGTGTGCGTCCGAACCTTGAGAACTCAACAGCGTGCCAAAAATCGATGCCAATAACCTCGTCTCGAGGTCGGCAGAGACGGTCATCAGACCGGCGAAACCGATCGAGAACGAAAATCCTTTGGTTGAACGAACAACAGCTAGTTGTTCACTTCAGCCAGTGAAACAACCCTTCGAGGGTAAGAGTTTCCACGGTCTTCGGACCGTTGGAGCCAAACATCAACGGAGAGTTTGATCCTGGCTCAGGACGAACGCTGGCGGCGTGCTTAACACATGCAAGTCGAACGGTGACGAGGAGCTTGCTCCTCTGATCAGTGGCGAACGGGTGAGTAACACGTGAGCAACCTGCCCCAGACTCTGGGATAACAGTTGGAAACAGCTGCTAATACCGGATACGAGACGGAGAGGCATCTCTACCGTCTGGAAAGTTTTTCGGTCTGGGATGGACTCGCGGCCTATCAGCTAGTTGGTGAGGTAATGGCTCACCAAGGCGACGACGGGTAGCCGGCCTGAGAGGGCGACCGGCCACACTGGGACTGAGACACGGCCCAGACTCCTACGGGAGGCAGCAGTGGGGAATATTGCACAATGGGCGAAAGCCTGATGCAGCGACGCCGCGTGAGGGATGACGGCCTTCGGGTTGTAAACCTCTTTCAGCAGGGAAGAAGCGAAAGTGACGGTACCTGCAGAAGAAGCACCGGCTAACTACGTGCCAGCAGCCGCGGTAATACGTAGGGTGCGAGCGTTGTCCGGAATTATTGGGCGTAAAGAGCTTGTAGGCGGTTTGTCGCGTCTGCAGTGAAAATCCGAGGCTCAACCTCGGACTTGCTGTGGGTACGGGCAGACTAGAGTATGGTAGGGGAGACCGGAATTCCTGGTGTAGCGGTGGAATGCGCAGATATCAGGAGGAACACCGATGGCGAAGGCAGGTCTCTGGGCCATAACTGACGCTGAGAAGCGAAAGCATGGGGAGCGAACAGGATTAGATACCCTGGTAGTCCATGCCGTAAACGTTGGGCGCTAGGTGTGGGGCTCATTCCACGAGCTCCGTGCCGCAGCTAACGCATTAAGCGCCCCGCCTGGGGAGTACGGCCGCAAGGCTAAAACTCAAAGGAATTGACGGGGGCCCGCACAAGCGGCGGAGCATGCGGATTAATTCGATGCAACGCGAAGAACCTTACCAAGGCTTGACATATACCGGAAACATCCAGAGATGGGTGCCCCGCAAGGTCGGTATACAGGTGGTGCATGGTTGTCGTCAGCTCGTGTCGTGAGATGTTGGGTTAAGTCCCGCAACGAGCGCAACCCTCGTTCTATGTTGCCAGCGCGTAATGGCGGGGACTCATAGGAGACTGCCGGGGTCAACTCGGAGGAAGGTGGGGATGACGTCAAATCATCATGCCCCTTATGTCTTGGGCTTCACGCATGCTACAATGGCCGGTACAAAGGGCTGCGATACCGCGAGGTGGAGCGAATCCCAAAAAACCGGTCTCAGTTCGGATTGGGGTCTGCAACTCGACCCCATGAAGTCGGAGTCGCTAGTAATCGCAGATCAGCAACGCTGCGGTGAATACGTTCCCGGGCCTTGTACACACCGCCCGTCAAGTCACGAAAGTCGGTAACACCCGAAGCCGGTGGCCCAACCCTTGTGGAGGGAGCCGTCGAAGGTGGGACTGGCGATTGGGACTAAGTCGTAACAAGGTAGCCGTACCGGAAGGTGCGGCTGGATCACCTCCTTTCTAAGGAGCACTGGCCGCCTCGGCGGTCCAGAGCCTGGTCGTGGACGAACGCTTCACGACAGGTGCTCAAGGGTGGAACATCGATTAGTTGGCGCCGACGCGACGTGCGTCGTCCTAGTACAGGCCCTCGGGCCGTGGAACGGGCGGACACAGCGAGTCGGCGCTTGGCACGTTGTTGGGTCCTGAGGGCTCGGGCGAAAGCGCGACCTTCTGGAGCCGGCCTGAGGCCGGCGTGGACCCCACCAAACGACGAACCCCCGCCTCTGGCGGAAGGCGTCGACAGCAAGGTGGGGTGCCGCCCGTACGTTGAGAACTACACAGTGGACGCGAGCATCTTTGTGGCTCAAGTTTTTAAGGGCGCACGGTGGATGCCTTGGCACCAGGAACCGAAGAAGGACGTAGGAATCTGCGATAAGCCTCGGGGAGTCGATAACCAGACTGTGATCCGAGGATTTCCGAATGGGGAAACCCGGCTGGAGGCAAGTCCAGTCACCCCTGCCTGAATATATAGGGCAGGTGGAGGGAACGTGGGGAAGTGAAACATCTCAGTACCCACAGGAAGAGAAAGCAACCGCGATTCCGTGAGTAGTGGCGAGCGAAAGCGGAAGAGGCTAAACCGTACATGTGTGATAGCTGTCAGGCGTTGCATGTACGGGGTCGTGGGACCTCTTGGTCGGCTCTGACAGGCCGACATGGAGTCAAAAATTCGCGTTATAGTCGAAGGGCATTGAAAGGCCCGGCACAGAGGGTGCTACCCCCGTAGACGAAATGACGCGAACTCCATAGAGACATCCCAAGTAGCACGGGGCCCGAGAAATCCCGTGTGAATCTGGCGGGACCACCCGCTAAGCCTAAATATTCCCTGGTGACCGATAGCGGACAAGTACCGTGAGGGAAAGGTGAAAAGTACCCCGGGAGGGGAGTGAAATAGATCCTGAAACCGTGTGCCTACAATCCGTCGGAGCCTCCTTGTGGGGTGACGGCGTGCCTTTTGAAGAATGAGCCTGCGAGTTAGTGCTCGGTGGCGAGGTTAACCCGTGTGGGGAAGCCGTAGCGAAAGCGAGTCCGAATAGGGCGAATGAGTCGCCGGGTCTAGACCCGAAGCGGAGTGATCTACCCATGGCCAGGTTGAAGCGCAGGTAAGACTGCGTGGAGGACCGAACCCACTTAGGTTGAAAACTGAGGGGATGAGCTGTGGGTAGGGGTGAAAGGCCAATCAAACTCCGTGATAGCTGGTTCTCCCCGAAATGCATTTAGGTGCAGCGTCACGTGTTTCTTACCGGAGGTAGAGCTACTGGATAGCCGATGGGCCCCACCAGGTTACTGACGTTAGCCAAACTCCGAATGCCGGTAAGTGAGAGCGTGGCAGTGAGACTGCGGGGGATAAGCTCCGTAGTCGAGAGGGAAACAGCCCAGATCACCAGCTAAGGTCCCTAAGCGTGTGCTAAGTGGGAAAGGATGTGGAGTTGCATTGACAACCAGGAGGTTGGCTTAGAAGCAGCCACCCTTTAAAGAGTGCGTAATAGCTCACTGGTCAAGTGATTCCGCGCCGACAATGTAGCGGGGCTCAAGCACACCACCGAAGCTGTGGCATTGACACATTGCCCGGCCGTGATGTCTGAGGACTCACGGTCCAAGCGTGTTGATGGGTAGGGGAGCGTCGTGTGGCCAGGGAAGCGGCGGAGTGATCCAGCCGTGGAGGCCACACGAGTGAGAATGCAGGCATGAGTAGCGAAAGACGGGCGAGAAACCCGTCCGCCGAATAACCAAGGGTTCCAGGGTCAAGCTAATCTGCCCTGGGTAAGTCGGGACCTAAGGCGAGGCCGACAGGCGTAGTCGATGGACATCCGGTTGATATTCCGGAACCGGCGAAGAACCGCCCATACCGAACCACGTAATGCTAAGCGCCTGAAGTGTGGCACCGTCTTCGGATGGTTCCTCATGGAGCGCGCGACCCTAGCGAGTAGTAGGTAAGCAATGGAGAGACGCAGGAAGGTAGCCGAACCGCGGCGATGGTTGTTCCGCGGGTAAGGGTGTAGGGCGAGGTGTAGGCAAATCCGCACCTCATGTGCCTGAGACCTGACACGGACCCGTAAGGGGAAGTCGGTGATCCTATGCTGCCAAGAAAATCTTCTAGCGAGGTTCTAGCCGCCCGTACCCCAAACCGACTCAGGTGGTTAGGTAGAGAATACCAAGGCGATCGAGTGAATCGTGGTTAAGGAATTCGGCAAAATACCCCCGTAACTTCGGGAGAAGGGGGGCCCAGAGGGTGACGGGACTTGCTCCCCGAGCCTGAACGGCCGCAGAGACCAGGGAGAAGCGACTGTTTACTAAAAACACAGGTCCGTGCCAAGTCGCAAGACGATGTATACGGACTGACGCCTGCCCGGTGCTGGAACGTTAAGGGGACCGGTTAGCCTCACGGCGAAGCTGAGAACTTAAGCGCCAGTAAACGGCGGTGGTAACTATAACCATCCTAAGGTAGCGAAATTCCTTGTCGGGTAAGTTCCGACCTGCACGAATGGCGTAACGACTTCTCCACTGTCTCAACCACGAACTCGGCGAAATTGCACTACGAGTAAAGATGCTCGTTACGCGCAGAAGGACGGAAAGACCCCGGGACCTTTACTACAGCTTGGTATTGGTGTTCGGTACGGCTTGTGTAGGATAGGTGGGAGACTGTGAAGCTGACACGCCAGTGTCGGTGGAGTCAACGTTGAAATACCACTCTGGTCGTTCTGGATATCTAACCTAGGTCCGTAATCCGGATCAGGGACAGTGCCTGGTGGGTAGTTTAACTGGGGCGGTTGCCTCCTAAAAGGTAACGGAGGCGCCCAAAGGTTCCCTCAGCCTGGTTGGCAATCAGGTTTCGAGTGTAAGTGCACAAGGGAGCTTGACTGTGAGACTGACAAGTCGAACAGGGACGAAAGTCGGGACTAGTGATCCGGCGGTGGCTTGTGGAAGCGCCGTCGCTCAACGGATAAAAGGTACCCCGGGGATAACAGGCTGATCTTGCCCAAGAGTCCATATCGACGGCATGGTTTGGCACCTCGATGTCGGCTCGTCGCATCCTGGGGCTGGAGTAGGTCCCAAGGGTTGGGCTGTTCGCCCATTAAAGCGGTACGCGAGCTGGGTTTAGAACGTCGTGAGACAGTTCGGTCCCTATCCTCTGCGCGCGCAGGAAACTTGAGAAGGGCTGTCCCTAGTACGAGAGGACCGGGATGGACGAACCTCTGGTGTGTCAGTTGTTCTGCCAAGAGCACCGCTGATTAGCTACGTTCGGGAGTGATAACCGCTGAAAGCATCTAAGCGGGAAGCATGCTTCAAGATGAGGTTTCCATGGGGTTTACCCCGAGAGGCTCCCAGCTAGACTACTGGGTTGATAGGCCGGATGTGGAAGTGCGGTAACGCATGGAGCTGACCGGTACTAATAAGCCGATAACTTGACTACAAAGATTCTACGCGTCCACTGTGTGGTTCCCGAGGTACGGTCGGGAACGATTGATATCTCCATAGAGTTACGGCTGCCATAGCGAAGGGGAAACGCCCGGCTCCATTCCGAACCCGGAAGCTAAGCCCTTCAGCGCCGATGGTACTGCACTGGTGACGGTGTGGGAGAGTAGGACGCAGCCGGACATACTTTAACGAGGGCGCCCCCGGAGAAATCCGGCTGGGCGCCCTCGTGTCGTTTGCTGGGCTCTACGATAGAGGCCGGTTCAAGCCCTTCGGTAGGACGGATTCGTAGTGGACAGGCCCGACAGTGGCCGCGGTGCTCGCGGTGGCGGCTCTTCCTCATCTGGTGGTGGAGCCCCGAGGCGTGACGGGGGCGCGCGTGACGGTGGCCCCCGCCGCGTTAGCGGAGCCCGTGACGGAGCCCCGCGTGACGGAGCGCCGAAGCGTGACAGCGGCCAGGGCGCGCGACGAGATGGTGGGCCTCGACGGGACGACTCGTCTCAGCGGGGCGGCACTGACCGTGGTCCGCGACGAGATGGCCAAGGGCCAGCGCGCTCCGGTGGTCATGCTCCTCGTGCCGGCGCTGGTCGCCCGGACGGGGAGGCTCCCCGGGGTGGGGCTCGGCTAGCGCCTAAGTCGGTTCGCCTTCCGGAGCCGGCTATTCCCGAGGGTGTGAGCAGTCGTCAACTGGATCGTTCGGTCCGCGCCCAGCTGCGCACGCTCAGCCAGGAGAACGCCGAAGGCGTGGGCGCTCACCTGGTGATGGTGGCGCAATTGCTCGATAGCAACATTCAAGCTGCGGAGGCGCATGCCGAGACCGCGGTTCGTCGCGCCGGTCGGGTTCCCGCCGCACGAGAGGCTTTGGGCCTGGTCGCCTATCGCAAGGGCGATTGGGCGCGTGCCCTCAACGAATTCCGGACCGTCCGAAGGTTGTCGGGCTCATCCCATCTGTTGCCGTTGATGGTCGATTGCGAGCGAGCTCTGGGCCGGCCAGATCGGGCTTTGGATCTCGCTGCATCCCCGGAGGTCGGATCGCTGGATCAGGCCGAGCGCATCGAGTTGGCGATCGTCGTGTCTGGCATCCGTCGGGACGCCGGCCAGTTCGAGTCGGCGGCAGCGGGTCTGGAGACCCCCACGTTGACCAGTGCCGCGCGACGACCGTGGACCGCGCGGCTGCGTTATGCGTATGCCGAGGCCAAACTCGCCTTGGGCGACGTCGACGCTGCGCGACTGTGGTTCGCCCGCGCAGCGGATGCTGACGACGATCTGGCCACCGACGCTGCCGAGCGGCTCGAGGAGCTTGACGGGATTGCCTACACGGATCTCTTAGAAGGCGACGAGGGCGGCGACCCCGACGCGGACGTGTCCGACGATGTCAGGGACGATGAGGGCCAAGGCCCCACGGATTCGGCCGGCCGGTTCGGTGGCCGGCGTTAGTCACGATGGGGCCGTGGGAGGGGCGAGCGGCCAACCGTCGCTGACGGCGGCATACCTCGGCGTCATCTGCGACCTCGATGGGGTGGTTTATCGGGGACCGGACGCGATCCCGTATGCCGTCTCGGCACTGAACGACGTGTTTCGCCTGCGTCCACTGTGTTTTGCCACCAACAATGCGTCCCGGACTCCGGGGGAGGTGGCGACCCAGTTGCGGAGCCTCGGCCTGACCGTCGAGGACGCTGCCGTGGTCACTAGTGCCCAGGCCGGCGCGCAGCTTCTCGCGGCTGAACTTCCCTCTGGTAGCGCGGTCCTCGCCGTCGGTGGGCCAGGGGTGCCAGCAGCCTTGGCCGCTGTCGGACTGGTGGTGACCCGGGAGCCTGAAGAGGCCCGCGCGGTGCTGCAGGGCTGGGGACGTGACGTTCGTGTCGATGACCTTGCCAGGGCCGCCGTGGCGATCGCCCATGGCGCTCGCTGGGTGGCGACCAACACCGATCGCACGCTTCCCACCCCTCAAGGGCTGGTTCCCGGCAACGGCACGCTGGTGTCCGCGGTCGCTGAGGCCACGGGTCGCGAACCGGAAGTGGTCGGCAAGCCGCATGCGCCCCTCTACCTCGCCGCGGCCGAGCGCTTGGCCGCTGCCCCTGAACGGCTCCTCGCGGTCGGCGACAGGCTCGACACAGACATCATCGGCGCGACCGCGGTCGGCGCCGATTCGCTGTGGGTCCTCGGGGGCGTCGACGGGTTCCTCTCACTGGTCGGTTCACCAGCACGACCCACGTATGCCGCGCACGACCTGCGCGCGCTCCTTGACCCGCCGGTCCGGGTCGAGCGACTCGACCCGGCGTCGTGGGCGTCCGGCGAGGTCCGCCTGTCGATTGTCTCCGGGAGGGTGTCGGCGGCGGTTGCTGGAGTCACCATCGATCTGAGTGCTGTGCCTGGTAACCAGTTGGCCGCGCTCGCAGCGACTGTGGTGCTCGATCTGCGCGGCCAAAGCGCGTCATACGACCTGGCCGTGAGTCTCGCCACTGAGTTTGATCGTGTTCTCGGCCATAGCGCCGGGGTTAACCGCCATCGGGTCGAGGACACTCGACCCCAGTAGCGTGTGGGTACACCCATCGAGGAGGAGCGACATGTCGTTTGACGGCATCCGTGGTTATGTCCAGTTCGCGACCGGCATCGGTGACGCGACCAGAGCGCGTGCCGCTGAGGTGGCGCAAGGTCTGGTGACGGTCCTGAGCAGGACGTCGCCGTCGGAGATGGCGGGTCAGGTGTCGACCCTGGCCGAAGAACTCCTCAGTGCGGCAAAGTCCAATCGGGAGAGCCTCATTCACCTCATTCGTGGTGAGGTGAGCGAGCTCATCGAGTCGTCCTCGTCGCTGGCCAAGGTCGCCGACCTCGACTCCATGCGGGCCGCCCTGACTCAGCTCGGAAGCGACCTCGACGGGCTGCGGCAGCAGGTGGGAGTGCAGTCTCCGGCCGCGCTGGTGTCCTCCGGTGCCGCCGCGGTCGTCACCGCCGCATCGAGCGTTCGGCCGGGTGCTTCACGTCCGGCTCCGAAGCCCGCCGCACGCATCGATGTTCCGGCCAAGGTGAAGCGAGTTCCGTCCCGGCCGCGCGGGTCGGCTGCCAGCACTGCGAACGACGCACCGGTCGTCGCCCCGCAGGCGTCAGCCGTCGAGGGGCCGGTTGTCCGCAAGGTTTCGCCGGTGTCGGCCCCCGAGGCTCCGAGCGCCCCGGAGGTTCGTAAGTTGACGGCGAAGAAGGCGGCGCCCGCGAAGAAGGTGGCACCTGAGAAGGTGGCCGCGAAGAAGGCTGCGCCGGCGAAGAAGGCTGTGGTCAAGAAGGCGGCTCCTGCGAAGGTGGCGCAGGCGCCCGTTGCCGAGGCCGCGCCGGTCAAGAAGGCTGTGGTCAAGAAGGCGGCACCCGAGAAGGTGGCCGCGCCCGCGAAGAAGGCTGCGCCTGCGAAGAAGGCCGTGGTCAAGAAGGCTGTCGTCAAGAAGGCGCCTGCCAAGGTTGCGCAGGCGCCCGTTGCCGAGGCTGCGCCGGTGAAGAAGGCTGTCGTCAAGAAGGCGGCACCCGAGAAGGGGCCCCCCCCCCCGCAAGAAGGCGGCGCCCGCGAAGAAGGCCGTCGTCAAGAAGGCGGCTCCTGCCAAGGTTGCGCAGGCGCCCGTTGCCGACGCCGCGCCGGTGAAGAAGGCTGCCGCGCCGGTGGGTGGCAAGAAGGCCGCGCCCGCGAAGAAGGCGGCTCCTGCCAAGGTGGCGCAGGCGCCTGTCGCCGAGGCTGTGTCCGCCGAGGTGGCTCCCTCTACGGCGGTCGCTCCTCCCGCGCCCGCGCCCGCGCCCGTTCCGGCACCTGCCGCCGAATCGGCAGCGGCAGCGGCTCCGGCCGCAGTCGTGGACCAGGCCGCCGACCCCGTCGTGGGCGAGTGAGCGACGCACGAGTGGGGGGAGCGTCCGAGATCGAGGCTGAGTTCGTTGACTCAGGGGTGTCCGAGTCGGTCACCCCTGACTCGACGCCTGCCGAGTCAGGCACCTCCCAGCCGATAACCCCTGAGCCGATCACCCCTGACCCCTGAGTCACCCATGCCCAGCGCGGCGGCAGACGGGCTCTTCCCGGCGCCGGCCCCCGCGCCTCCACACACGGGCGACCACGTCGTCGACCGGGTGCTGGCCGACCTTCACGTGGCCCTGGGCCGGGACCTGGACGAGCAGATCGAGGTCGCCGACACCGTCGGAGAGGCACTGCACCGCCGATTGCAGGACCTCGACTCGGAGTGAGCCCGCGCCTGGACGCCGAGCTGGTTCGACGCGGCCTAGCGAGGTCGCGCGCCCAGGCGGCGCAGCTCGTGAAGGACGGCAGCGTCCGGCTCGGGGGAGTGACCGTTCTGCGGGTGTCGACGCCCGTCCCGGACGACGCGGTCCTCGAGGTCGTGGCGGCAGCGGACCCTTGGGTGGGGCGGGCGGCATACAAACTGCTGGGCGCCCTCGAGACCTTCGGGCCGCAGGGACTCGCGGTGGCGGGTCGGCGCGCCCTGGACGTCGGCGCCAGCACGGGGGGCTTCACCCAGGTCCTGCTCAGCCAGGGCGCTGCCCAGGTGACCGCCCTGGACGTCGGTCACGGGCAACTGGTCGAACAGGTGGCCGGCGACCCGCGCGTCATCGAGCGCTCCGGCACCAACATCCGACACTGCACCGCCGAGGAGCTGGGCGGCCCCTTCGACCTCGTCGTCGCCGACCTCTCGTTCATCTCCTTGCGCCTCGTCCTGCCAGTCCTGGCCACACTCATCGAGCCGAGCGGCGATCTGGTGTTGCTGATCAAGCCGCAGTTCGAAGTCGGTCGAGAGCGGCTCGGCAAGGGTGGGGTGGTTCGCGTCGACGCTGACCGGCTGACCGCCCTTCGTGGTGTGCTCGACGCTGCCGCAGACGTGGGGCTCGGTGTGCGTGGGCTGGTCGCCAGCCCGATCCGGGGCACCACGGGCAACCGGGAGTATCTAGGCTGGTTCACACCTCGCGCGCACGACCGCGCCGAGGCCGCGGACCTGGAAAGGCTGGTCGCCGCCATGGAGTCACCCTCGTGACCCGACGCGTGCTGCTCGTCCCTCATCCCCGACGCCCCGACATCGGCGACATCGCCCGTGACGTCGCGACCCGATTGGCCGCGCAGGGGGTGGCCACGACGATGATCGCCACCGATGCGGCAGCGCTGCACGCCACGGACATCGGACCGACCACGGTGGTGCCCGACGCCGGGGCCGCCAACGACTGTGAGCTCGTGTGCGTCCTGGGCGGTGACGGGACGATCCTGCGGGGCGCCGAACTCTCCCGGGGCACCGACACGCCACTGCTGGGGATCAACCTCGGCAAGGTGGGCTTCCTCGCCGAGGTCGAGATGGCCGACCTGGCGACGACGGTCGATCGGATCGTGGCTCGCGACTACACCGTGGAAGACCGGATGACCCTCGATGTCACCGTGAGCCATGGCGCAGGCGTCGACTCCCGCACCTGGGCGCTCAACGAGGTGAGCATCGAGAAGGCCGCCCGGGAGCGCATGCTCGAGGTCACCGTCGAGATCGACGGTCGACCGTTGTCCACCTGGGGATGCGACGGGGTGATCATCGCGACGCCGACGGGCTCGACGGCATACGCCTTCTCGGCCGGGGGACCGGTCGTCTGGCCGGACGTCGAAGCGATTCTGCTCGTGCCCAACTCGGCCCACGCGCTGTTCGCTCGGCCGGTCGTCGTCGGGCCTCGATCCCGGCTGGCCGTCGAGGTCATCCGCGATGCCGAGGGCCAAGGTGTCCTCTGGTGCGACGGGCGACGCCACGTGGACCTCGCCCCCGGCGCGCGGATCGACGTCTGCCGCTCGGCTGTGCCGATGCGTCTGGCCCGGCTGTCGCACGCGCCGTTCACCGACCGGCTCGTCGAGAAGTTCGACCTGTCGGTGGCTGGCTGGCGCGGGAACGGCGCGGGCCGTCCACAGCCACCCACCGACTGACGGCGCGGGCCCTTAGTCTTGGGCCCGTGCTCCTGGAGATCCGCATCGCCGGGCTTGGCGTCATCGCCGAGGCCACCCTCAGGCTGCACTCCGGCCTGACGGTCCTCACCGGAGAGACGGGCGCCGGCAAGACGATGGTCGTCCAGGGGCTCGGGCTTCTGCTGGGCTCCCGCGCCGATCCTGCCCTCGTGCGCTCCGGTCGGCCGAGCCTGTCGGTCGAGGGCATCGTGCGACTGCCCACCGGACACCCGGCCCGGGAGCGGGCGCAGGACGCCGGCGGTGAGCTCGACGAAGACGAGTTGGTGCTGGCCCGCACCGTCACTGCCGAGGGCCGATCGCGCGCCCACATCGGCGGCCGGTCGGCACCCGTCGGCGTGCTCGGCGAGATCGGCGAGCATCTCGTCGCCGTCCACGGGCAGGCCGATCAGTGGCGACTGCGCAGACCCGACGAGCACCGGGACGTCCTCGACGGTTACGGCGGCGAAGCGGTCGCCGCCGCGCTCGCGGCATACCGAGAGGGGTATGCCGCCCTCACCGCGACCCTGACCGAGCGCGACACCCTGCGCGGCCTGGACCGCGACCGCACCCTGGAGGTCGACTCCCTCACCGCCGCTCTCGAACACGTCGCCCGGGTCGACCCTCAACCGGGAGAGGACGAGGCGCTGCGCGCCGAGGACACTCGACTGGCTCACGCCGAGGGCCTGCGCGATGCCGCAGGCGCTGCCCACGGGCTCCTGCTGGGCGACGACGGGTATGCCGCCGACGCGGGGGAGCAAGGCGCCGCAACGGACCTGCTCGCCAGGGCCCGAGCGCAGCTCGGACCGGTCGCCAGGCACGACCCTCGACTGTCCGCTCTCGATGAGCGCCTCGCCGAGGCCGGCTACCTCGTGGCCGACATCGGTGCTGACCTCGCGGCATACCTCGCCGACCTCGACGCCGACCCGGCCCGGTTGGCGTGGGTGCAGCAGCGGCGAGCCGATCTAGCCGGCCTCACCCGCCGCTACGGCGAAAGCATCGACGACGTGCTGGCCTGGTCCGGCGAGGCGGCGTCGCGCCTGGCCCTGCTGCAGTCTGCCGACGAACGCCTCGCCGCCCTCGATGCGCGGGTGGCGGCGTTGACCGCCGAGGTGACGGCCGCCGGCGAGCGGCTCAGCGCGCAGCGTCGCGCCGCCGCCGATCGGTTCGCCAACGCCGTCGGCGACGAGTTGGCGCACTTGGCGATGGGGTCGGCCCGCATCCAGGTGGCCGTGACGCCGCGACCGCTCGGGCCGCACGGTGCCGATGACGTCGAGATCCAGTTGGCGGCCAACTCCGGGGCACCGGCCCGATCGGTCGGCCGTGCAGCCAGCGGCGGCGAGTTGTCTCGGCTGATGCTGGCCATCGAGGTGGTCAGTGTCTCGGGGAGCACGCCCGCGGCGCTGGTGCCCACCTTCGTCTTCGACGAGGTCGATGCGGGCGTTGGCGGCAAGGCCGGCCTCGACGTCGGCGCACGCCTGGCTGCACTGGCCACCCACGCCCAGGTCGTCGTCGTCACCCACCTGGCCCAGGTCGCCGCCTTCGCTGATCGACACCTGGTGGTCCACAAGTCCGACGACGGCTCGGTGACCGCCAGTGCTGTCCGCGAGGTCGAGGGCGACGAGCGGCTGCGCGAGCTTGCCCGCATGATGGGCGGCGGCACGTCGGAGGCCGGGCTCGAACATGCCCGAGTCCTGCTGGCCGAGGCGACGACGCGTCGTCGCGAACGGCATACTGCTGCAACGGAGGTCGCGACCACGCGCCGGTCTGGCGCAGCAAAGACGCGCCGAGGCGCACGCTCGCCGTCCGCCGTCGCCCCAGACATCACATAGACTGGCCTCCCGTGGCGGAGCAGACGAAACACATCTTTGTGACCGGGGGCGTAGCCTCCTCGCTCGGTAAGGGGCTGACAGCCTCAAGCCTTGGGCATCTGCTCAGGAGCCGGGGGCTGCGGGTGACGATGCAGAAACTCGACCCCTACCTCAACGTGGATCCCGGGACGATGAACCCGTTCCAGCACGGGGAGGTCTTCGTCACCGACGACGGGGCCGAGACCGACCTGGACATCGGGCACTACGAGCGCTTCCTCGACGTCAACCTCGAGGGCACCGCCAACGTGACGACGGGCCAGATCTACAGCACCGTCATCGCCAAGGAGCGGCGCGGGGAATACCTCGGCGACACGGTCCAGGTCATCCCGCACATCACCAACGAGATCAAGGCCCGGATGCGGGCGTTGGCGACCGGCGACAAGGACGCGCCCGACCTCATCATCACCGAGATCGGCGGCACCGTCGGTGACATCGAGAGCCTGCCGTTCCTTGAGGCCGCGCGTCAGGTGCGCCAGGAGATCGGCCGGGACAACTGCTTCTTCCTGCACGTCTCGCTGGTGCCCTACCTCGCCCCGAGTGGCGAGCTGAAGACCAAGCCGACGCAGCACTCCGTGGCGGCCCTGCGCCAGGTCGGCATCCAGCCCGACGGGCTCGTCCTGCGGGCCGACCGGGAGATCCCCGAGCCGATCAAGCGCAAGATCTCGCTCATGTGTGACGTCGACCAGGACGCGGTCGCCGCGGCCGTCGATGCACCGTCGATCTACGACATCCCCAAGGTCCTGCACGGTGAGGGCCTGGACGCCTACGTCATCCGCCGCCTGGGCCTGGGCTTCCGCGACGTCAACTGGACTTCGTGGAACGAGATGCTCAAGCGCGTCCACGACCCCGAGCACCAGATCGAGATCGCGCTCGTCGGCAAGTACATCGACCTCCCCGACGCCTACCTGTCGGTGACCGAGGCGTTGCGTGCGGGTGGGTTCCACCACGACGCCAAGGTCGTCATCCGCTGGGTGGCCAGCGACGAGTGCCAGACCGAGGCCGGCGCTCAGCGGGCCCTGGGCGGCGTCGACGCGATCCTCGTGCCCGGTGGGTTCGGCGTGCGCGGCATCGAGGGGAAGCTCGGCGCCCTGCGCTGGGCACGGGAGCGTCAGGTCCCCACCCTCGGCATCTGCCTGGGGCTGCAGTGCATGGTCATCGAATACGCTCGTACCGTGCTGGGCATCGCCGATGCGTCCTCCAGCGAGTTCGACCCGCAGACGACCCACCCCGTCGTTGCGACGATGGCTGAGCAACTGGCGTTCGTCGAAGGCGCCGGAGACCTCGGCGGCACGATGAGGTTGGGCCGGTATGCCGCCCGCCTCACCCCGAAGAGTGTCGTCGCCACGGCATACGGCACCACCGAGGTGAGCGAACGCCACCGGCACCGCTACGAGGTCAACAACGCCTACCGGGAGCAACTCGAAGGCGCCGGCCTGGTGTTCTCCGGGCTGTCCCCGGACGGGTCGCTGGTTGAGTTCGTCGAGTTGCCGGCCGACGTGCACCCCTACTTCGTCGCCACTCAGGCGCACCCGGAGTTCCTCTCGCGCCCCAACCGCGCCCACCCGCTCTTCGCCGGGTTGGTCGGTGCGGCCCTGGATCGCCAGCGCGCGCAACGCCTCGTCGAGGTCGAGCGCACCACCCGACCCGAGTCACAGACCGCCGCGGTCGGCTGAGGTGGCCTTCGACGCGCCGATCGGCACTGCCGCGCTGTTGCGGGACGAGATCGCGCCGAAGCCCGTCGTGGCGAGCGACGTCGTCTGGCAGGGGCTGGTCTTCGACGTCCGCCGGGATCGGGTCGACCTTGGCGCCGAGGTTGTCACCCGCGACTACGCCGATCACCCCGGCGCCGTGCTCATCCTCGCGCTGCGCGAGATCGACGGGGTCGACCACATCGTCATGATTCGGCAGTACCGCCACGCCTGCGGTTCCTACCTCTGGGAGCTGCCGGCTGGCCTGCTCGACATCCCCGGGGAGCCGCCGCGCGACGCCGCCGAACGCGAGCTGCGCGAGGAGGTCGACCTGGTCGCGGGCCGGTGGGACCTGCTCATCGACGCCTACGCCTCGGCGGGAGTCTTCCCCGAGGCCTACCGCGTGTTCCTCGCCCGTGACCTCGCTCCCGCTCCGGGCGAACCGCACGCGCGCACCGGCGAGGAGGCCGACCTCACCGTCCGCTGGGTCAGCCTCGACGATGCGTATGCCGCGGCGCTGGCCGGGCAGCTGCACAACCCCGGCGCGCTGCTGGGCATCCTCGCCGCCTGGGGAGCCCGGGCCCAGGGCTGGAGCACCCTGCGACCGGACGATGCCCCGTGGCCGGAGCACCCGGCATACCGGGATGGTCACCGCACCGGCCCGCAGGCGGGTTGAGCAGCGGCTCGGGGAGTCTGGGAGTCTGAGTAGCCCGCGTCTGATCTGAGTCGCCCGGAGTCTAAGTAGCACGTACTCAGGCGCCCGAGGCGCGGACGCTTTACGGTCATGGCTGACGCGTGCGAGACCGATCGCGCGAACAGGTTGTGACAGGGGGAGCCGATGACGGGCTCGATGACGTGGGACGAGGGCGGTGCCGGCGAGGCGAGCGGCCAGGTGGCGTCCATGGCCGATGCCGTGCAGGCCCAATCGAGGCGTCTCGCGGGGATCACCGTGAACCAAGGCGACGCGACGGGGATGATCCGCGAACTCCTGCACACCTGGGCCACGGAACTGGACCTGCGGGGTGAGGCCCTGGACGTCTGGGCCACAGCCGTCAGGGCGCAGACCGAGACGGTGGCTCGGACCGACCACAGAATGCGGTTGGCGTGACGACCCTCGACCGATGAGGCCCTGCACCTGGCCCGAGTCGGCGATGCGTTGGTCGATGCCCATGTCGACGTGACGGCTCTTCGCCAGATCGCCTGGGCTGCTGAGTTGGCCGGGCTACGGGCCGTCCTCGCACTAGGTCCGGGGCTGTTGACCGACCCGCGGGCCGGCGCGGTCCTCGTGGACGCCCTCCAACCGCTCGCGGTCGATTTGGCCGACGGACAACCGCAGTCGCCGGATCTCACCCATCGGGTTCGGCGGTTCTTCGCCGACCTCGTCATGGTGGTGGGGGCCCTGACGCACGAGGACCCGGCGTGAGCGGGGAGTGGCAGGTCACCCACCTGCTCAACGAGTCTCGGAGTTTTCTTCGGACCCTGGGTCACGTGGCAATCGCCCTCGTGTGGCCACCGTCGCTCATTGCCGACATCGAGCGTTTCCGGCGCACGATCTCGTACCCGCCCCCAGGCGACCCCGCCACCATCGAGGGCATGGCGACGTCGCTGGACACGGCTGGGCGAGCGGTGGACGAGGTCCGAGCCGACCTGGACCGGCGCCGCGTCGGGCTGCCGGCGATCGTCGTGGGAGTAGCGGCCGGGACCGCTACCCAGGCTGCCGCCGCGTTGTCATCGGGCCTGAGTCACGAGGTGACTGGGCTGGCTCTCTCGGCGCGCGCCCTGCGACGGTATGCCGCGAGCCTGCAGGACGCGATCACGGAGCACGGCCGCGTCGATGACCACTTCGACGACGCCGTGACCCACCTTCGTCGCTGTGCCGACCTCACCGTCGAGGTGCACGGTGTCGACACGCACATCCCGGACCCGGTAGCGGTGACCCGGGAGGTGAGCCGCGCCCTGGCCGACGCTCGAGAAGGTGTGCGGACTGCGATGCGGGCCTATGAGCAGGCGGAGACCGCTTTGCGGGCCCTCCAGCGCGAGGGCTCCGACGGGCGTGGCTGGGCGGTCCTGGCGAGTGCCCCTCGCGTGCCGGGCTTCACCGTCCTGGACGTCGCGGTCATGGTCGACCAATGGCGTACCTCAGACCCCGACAATCGCCTGCTCAACCCTGACCAGTGGCAGCGTGTGGGCGCCATGCTGGCCGCCCTGACACCGGCCCAACGGGCCGCCCTCGACGAGTTGTTGGCCGCGGCCGGGTCATCGACGCAACGCGCCGTGCTGCTGTCGACCCTGGCCGCCGGAGCCGATATGGAGCAACTGCGCTTCATGGCTGACGCGGTCCGTTCCATGAGCGACGAGGACATCGCCCGAATGATGTCGCTCAACACCGACAACCTGACCAGTGGCGCGACCTACGGCCTCGATCGCGTCATCCAGGACCCCACGACCGGCAACACGTGTGCGTCGACGAGCCTGCTCGCTCTGCTGGCCCGGTCCGATCCGATGCTGGCCCTGTGGCTGACGTCCGGCCAACGGCCCCCAGGGTGGGACCCGGCCTACCTCCAGCACCTCACCGAGGCGCAGTGGAACGGTGCGACGTTCCTCGAACGATTCATTGCCGCCCAGCATTCGGTGTTGACGACCACCGACAGCGATCTGGGCACGTGGCCCGAAGCACTCGGCACGCCGCCGTGGGGCGCAGCCGCACTGGCCACCCTGGGCTCGCCCACGGCATACGAATCGGTGTTGTACGACGACCAGGACCCGGCGCTGGTCCGCAAGCTCATGAGCCGCGCAGCGGAGGCGGCGAACAACGGCACCCCGGTGCCGTTCTACGTCGGCGACGACTACACCCCTCGACACGTCATGCTCATCACGGGCTACGCCGATGGCTACTACACCGTCTACGAACCCGGCTCGGGCTCGATCACCCGGGTCCCCGAAAGTGTCATGTTGGGCACGGGCACCCCGGGTGCGTTCGGAGGCTGGTCGCACATCGACTACCTCGTGTTGCCGGTGACCTGAGGCTCGGGTCCGGAGTTATCGAGGGGGGCCGTCGACCAGCGGGGGAAAGGCTGAGCCCTCGGAAGCGTTCGCCGACGGCAAGGTGGCCTGATCGGCGCAGGTCGAGGTCAGCCCACCTGCAGGGAGCCCGCTCGGTGGCGCGAAGACGTTCGGCTCGTCCAGGTGGAAGGGCAGTCGCGCCTGCTGGATCATCTCCACCCGTGGAAAGGACAGGTCGGCGGAGCCGTAGTTCCGGGAGACGGCTGCACTGAGCTGGAGCAGCGCCCAGACCTTCGGGTCGCTCGCCATCGGGCGCCGGGCCTCGACCAGCCAGGACCGATGCAGGCTGGTGCCCACCGAGGTGATGACCTCACAGTTGGCGGAGGTCACGACCCACCCCCGGCGCCGCAGGTCCTCGAGCGTGCTGCGCAGGGCAGCGACGGCGCTGCCCTCGTCGGCGGCAAGTACCTGCTTGGCCGTCAGGCCTTCCAGTGAGCCCGCCGGGTGGGCCGGCACGAGGGTTCCTCGCACGGTGATTGACGGGCGCAGATAGCGCAGGTTGCGGCTGCCCACTCCGCCACCCCCGTAGCTCACCTCGGTGGAGGCCAAGCCCGGATCCGCAGCCAGCAGCGCATCGACGCGGGCTCGGTCCACCGCATCGGACTCGATCGGGGGCGCCGGACACGCACCCGCGGTGAGCAGCAACCCGACGGCCGCGACAGTCACCGGGGCGGCTCGACGCCAGCCCCGCAAGCCCTGCACCCCTGTACGCATGTGGCTCTCCTGGTGACACCGGACTGCGGCCACCCACAGCAAACCACACTCGGGCCCGCCACCAACTCGGGCGAACAACTCGGTCGAGCAGGTATGCCGAGCCCGCCTAGGATTGACCGGTCACCACTGCGCCGTCCCCGGCGCGGTCCGTCGGCTGGCCGCAACGGCGAGCGGGCGGCATACCTGCGCAACCATCCGAACAACCCGAGAAGGACACCTACCGTGCTTCGCACCCATGAGGCCGGCACCCTGCGTGCCGACCACTCCGGCCAAACCGTCACCCTCGCGGGCTGGGTGGCCAAGCGGCGCGATCACGGCGGCGTGGCGTTCCTCGACCTGCGGGACGCGTCCGGCGTCGTCCAGGTGGTCGCCCGCGACGAGGTCCTCGACGACGGAGGCGGGCACGACCTGCGCAACGAGTACTGCGTGCAGATCACCGGTGAGGTGCGGCTGCGCCCCGAGGGCAACGCCAACGCCGACCTGCCCACGGGGGCAGTCGAGGTCGTCGCGTCCACCCTCGAGGTGCTCAACGCGGCCGCGCCGCTGCCGTTCCAGATCGACGAGCGCGTCACCGTGGGGGAGGAGGCCCGGCTGAAGTACCGCTACCTCGACCTGCGCCGACCTGGGCCCGGTGCGGCAATCCGGTTGCGCTCCAAGGTCAACGCTGCCGCCCGCGAGGTGCTGGCCGGCCACGACTTCGTCGAGATCGAGACCCCGACGATGACGCGCTCGACCCCCGAGGGCGCGCGCGACTTCATCGTCCCCGCCCGGCTGGCCCCGGGGTCCTGGTATGCCCTCCCGCAGAGCCCGCAACTGTTCAAGCAGTTGCTCATGGTCGCCGGCATGGAGCGCTACTACCAGATCGCCCGTTGTTACCGGGACGAGGACTTCCGCGCCGACCGGCAGCCGGAGTTCACCCAGCTCGACATCGAGATGAGCTTCGTCGAGCAGGACGACATTCTCGCGCTTGGCGAGGAGATCGCCGTCGCGCTGTGGAAGCTAATCGGCGTCGACATCCCGACCCCGCTGCCGAGGCTCACTTACGCCGAGGCGATGGCTCGGTTCGGGACCGACAAGCCCGACACCCGCTTCGGACAGGAACTCGTGGACTGCACGGCATACTTCGCCGACACCGCGTTCCGCGTCTTCCAGGCCGACTACGTCGGAGCTGTCGTCATGCCCGGCGGCGCGAGCCAGCCGCGCAAGACCCTCGACGCCTGGCAGGAGTTCGCTAAGCAGCGCGGCGCTCGCGGCCTGGCCTACGTCCTGGTCCAGGAGGACGGCGAGCTCGGTGGCCCAGTGGCCAAGAACCTCTCCGACGCCGAGCGAGCCGGTCTGGCTGCCCACGTCGGTGCGGCCCCCGGCGACTGCGTGTTCTTCGCGGCCGGCGTCACCAAGGCGTCTCGGGCCCTGCTCGGCGCGGTCCGGCTCGAGATCGCCAAGCGCAGCGGGCTCATCGCCGAGGGCTCGTGGAGCCACCTGTGGGTCCTGGACGCGCCGTTGTTCGAGCCGGCCGGTGACGCGGTCGCCGCCGGTGATGTCGCCGTCGGCTCAGGCGCCTGGACCGCGGTCCACCACGCCTTCACCTCGCCCAAGCGGGAGTTCATCGACACCTTCGACTCCGACCCCGGCTCGGCGCTCGCCTATGCCTACGACATGGTGTGCAACGGCAACGAGATCGGCGGCGGCTCGATCCGTATCCACCGCCGCGACATCCAGGAGCGGGTCTTCGCCGTCATGGGCCTGTCGGAGGAGGAGGCGCGCGAGAAGTTCCACTTCCTGCTGGACGCCTTCGCCTTCGGCGCCCCGCCGCACGGCGGCATCGCCTTCGGCTGGGACCGCATCTGCGCGCTGCTGTCGGGCGCCGAGTCGATCCGCGACGTCATCGCCTTCCCGAAGTCCGGTGGCGGCTACGACCCGCTGACCGGCGCTCCGGCGCCGATCACGCCGCAGCAGCGCAAGGAGGCAGGCGTCGACTCCAAGCCGGTGCCGCCCACCGCCTGACGGTCATTCCTGTATGCCGTGTCGCGCGTGCCAGCGCGCCAACGGTGCCGGAGCCCACCAGTTCCGCTCGCCGAGCAACTCCATCGTGGCCGGGACCAGCAGCATGCGCACCAGGGTGGCGTCGAGCAGAACGGCGACAGTGAGGGCGACGCCCATCTCCTTGATGATGAGCATCTTGCCGGCGATGAAGCCAGCGAACACGATGACGACCAGGGCCGCCGCCGAGGTGACGATCCGGCCGGAGCGCTGCAAGCCGAGCTCGACCGCACGGTTGTTCTCGACGCCCGCCTGGTGCAGCTCGGCGATCCGCGAGATGAGGAACAGCTCGTAGTCCATCGAGAGCCCGAAGCCGAACGCGATGACCAGCGGCGGGATGATCGACTCGATGGCGCTCACGGAGGTGAAGCCCAGAGCCGACGCCAGGTGCCCGTCCTGGAAGATCCAGGTGAGCGCCCCCAGCGAGGCACCGAGGGACACGACGTTGAGGGCCAGCGCCTTGACCGGGATGACGACCGACCCGGTCATGAGGAACAGCAACACGAAGGTCGCAAACACCACGAGCAGGCCGGCATACGGCGCGCCCGCGGCGATCGATCCGGTGAGGTCCAGCAGGGCCGCGGCTTGACCGGTCACCCAGATGGGGACGGCCGGTCGGTTCGCCCGCAGCGTCTCGACGAGGGCTCGTGAGCCTTCGTCGAGGGGCGCAGCGCCAGTGTGGACGGCGACCGCGGCATACCCGTCGCCCAGGTCACGCGCCTGCGCCTGGGTCACGCCGGGGAGTCGGGCAACGGTGCCCTGGGCCCAGTCCTGCGCTTGCTGGAGGCTGCCGTTGACGACGACGGTCGCCGTCGGTGCCCGCAGCGCAGGGAAGTCGCGGTCGAGCCGCTCGTAGAAGTCCCGCTGCGGCGAGCCGACCGGGACGAGCTCGACGCCCGACGAGGTGAGTCGCATCGACAGGGCCGGCACGGCCATCGCCAGCAGGAGCGCGCTCGTGGCGATCATGACCACCCAGGGGCGGCGATGAACGGCCGCGGCCAGGCGGGAGAAGACCCCTTCGTCCGGCGCGGTCTCGGTCCCGCGCGCCAGCAGGCGCCGCGCTCCGAGGGTGCACAAGGCCGGCATCATCGAGACCCCGACCAGCATCGCGACGAGGACGACCGACATCCCCGCAGCGCCGATGGCCCGGATCGTCGGCGACCGAAAAACCATGAGACCGGCCAGGGAGATCGCCACGGTGACGCCGGAGAAGAGCACGGTCCGCCCTGCGGTCGCCGTAGTTCTGGCCATCGCCAGCCGGATCTGCTCGTGGGTGAGGTCTGCGGCTGGCCGCCCCTCGGCCAGGGCGCGCAACTCTTCGCGGGCTCGCGAGACGAACAGCAGCCCGTAGTCGATCGACAGGGCCAGGCCGAGCAGGGTGACGACGTTGACGGTCGCGGCGTCCAGGTCCATGACAGTGCTGAAGCCGTACAGCGCGGCCAGGGCGCCGCCGATGGAGACGACCGCACCGATGATCGGCATCCCGGCGGCGACGAACCCGCCGAAGACCACGACCATGAGCGCGAACGACAGGGGCAGAGCGATTCCCTCACCGAGGCGCAGATCGGCCTCCATCTGGCCGACGATCTCGTCGCCGAGGGCCGCCCCGCTTCCGATCGCGATGCTCGCCCCTGGGAGCGTGCCCCCCATCCGGGTGTATGCCGCCCGCACCGCGACCTCGGCACGATCCTGCGCCGCGCCCTCCAGGCCGGCCTCCAGGCGCGTGACCATGAGGAAGGCCTTGGGCGGGGTCGACCCGGCTGTGACAAAAGCCGCGGCGCGCGGGTCGGCGGTCCCGGCGGGGAACTCGAACGGGCTGGCGACGTCGGCGACTCCGTCGATGGCCGCGATGTCGGCCGTGGCGGCCGCAGCGGCAGTCGCAACGGCCGGGCTGACCAGGTCGACGCCGTCAACGGTGAGCAGGATCGCGGGTCGGTCGGGCTCGGCGGCGGCCAGCAGGTCACGGCCGGTCGTCGCTTCACCGGGCGCCGTGGGCTCCCCGGTGGACAGCTTGCTGAACAGGGACGGACCACCCACGCCGGCGGCTGCCACGAGGAAGGCGGCGACAGCCAGGACCGCCCAGGTGAGCACCACGCGCCACGGATGGTCAGCGGTCGAGGCTCCCCAGCGCGACAGCCCCGGTTGCCGCTGGGTGCGATGACTACCGGCGGGGCGCGGCGGGGCGGACCCCGGGGCCTGCGCGGTGTGCCGTCCCCTCCGAGTAGACGAACGCCGGTCGGTCACAGCGATAGCCTCTCATCGGACGAGAGCGGACCTGAAGGGAATTCTGTGACGTCAGGTGACCTGTTCGGGGCCGGTGCCGGGACCGGGGCGGACGCGGCATACCCGGCGCTGGACCTTCCCCTCGCGGTCCGGATGCGACCCCGCAGTCTCGCGGAGGTGCGCGGCCAGGAGGCGGTGCTGCGGGTGGGCAGCCCCCTACGGCGGCTCGTGGAGGGGTCGAGCGGGCCGGCCGGCCCGCTCTCGGCGATTCTCTGGGGGCCGCCGGGCACCGGCAAGACGACCCTGGCCCACCTGGTCGCGGGGGCGTCGGGGCGGCGGTTCGTTGAGTTGTCCGCGGTCACTGCCGGGGTGAAGGACGTGCGTGAGGTGATGGCCGCGGCCACCCGAGAGCGCGACCTCTACGGACGGCATACCGTGCTGTTCCTCGACGAGATCCACCGCTTCACCAAGGCCCAGCAGGACGCCCTGCTGCCTGGCGTCGAGAACCGCACGGTCATCCTCGTCGCCGCGACGACCGAGAACCCGAGCTTCGCGGTCGTCGCGCCGCTGCTGTCGCGCTCGGTCATCGTCGCGCTTGTCCCGCTGTCCGACGACGATGTGGCGGCCGTCGTCGGCGCGGCGCTCGACGACGCCAGAGGGCTGGACGGGGCCTTCACCCTCGATCCCGACGCCACCGCACACCTCGTCCGGATGGCCGGCGGCGACGCGCGGCGTTCGCTGACCGCGCTGGAGGCCGCGGCCGGCGTGGCCGGAGACCAGGTGCCGCTCGGTGCGGCCGAGCCGACGCGCGATACGCCCACGGCCATCACCCTCGCCCACGTCGAGCGGGCCATGGCCCAGGCGGCGGTGCGCTACGACCGCGCAGGCGATCAGCACTATGACGTCGCGTCGGCGCTCATCAAGTCGATGCGGGGGTCGGACGTCGACGCAGCCCTGCACTACCTGGCCCGGATGCTGGAGGCGGGGGAGGACCCGCGGTTCGTCGCACGACGGATCGTTATCGCTGCGAGCGAAGACGTGGGGATGGCCGATCCGACGGCCCTGCAGACTGCGGTCGCGGCGATGCATGCCGTGGCGCAGATCGGGATGCCGGAGGCGCGGATCGTCCTGGCCCAGGCCGTTGTGCACGTCACCTTGGCCCCGAAGTCGAACGCGGCATACCTCGGCATCGACGCGGCCATCGCCGACGTGCGGGCCGGGCGCGGCGGTCCCGTGCCGTTGCACCTGCGGGGGAGCGGGTATGCCGGTTCCGCCCGGGTCGCGGCGTCGGCCGCGGCCGCCGGGGCCGGCCCCGCGGACGCCGTCTACCGGTATGCGCACGACGCTCCGGAGGGGGTGGCGACCCAGCAGTACCTCCCGGACGACCTGTCCGGACGGGTCGATTACTACCGCCCGACCGGCCGCGGATTCGAGGAGCGACTGGCCACTCGATGGACCTGGCTCAAGGGCCTGCTGCGGGGATGACCGGCTGCCATCCCGAGGGGTGGTTTCGCTGTCCAACTGGTGAGATCTTCGGTCGTGTCGTGCGTGGACAACCGTCTTCGGTCGGGGAGAACTGGTGGGTAACGATTTGTTATCGCTGACGCGCAGCGTCGTGCCCCGTGGTGGTTTTGTGTGACATGGTGTCGCGGTAGTAGCCACAACGGTGGCGACTGGCAGCGACCTGTGGGGGGTGCGCGCCAGGGACCGTTGGCCAACCCGCACGATCGACGACCGAAGGAAGCGAGCGCTCGCCTTGACGATGGGTTCGACGACCGAAGTAGCGGACGATTCGGCCGCTCGGGCGACCGCCGCGGCAGCGACCGACAGGCGCTCAGGCCGGTCGCCGTCGCAGATCGCCTGGGATCGGCTCAAGCGGGACAAGGTCGCCATCACCTCGTTGGTGATCGTCATCTTCTTCATCCTGGTCGCGATCTTCGCGCCCCTGCTGGTGGCGTTGGAGGGCGAAGAGCTCAACAAGTACCACCCGGAGCTCATCTCGGCCCTCAACACCTATCCCATCATCGGCGCCAACCCGCAGCACTGGTTCGGCGTCGAGCCGCGCACTGGGCGTGACCTGTTCGCGGTGTGGGCCTTCGGGGCTCGCCCCTCGTTGATCATCGGGTTCGTCGCCGCGACCTTCTCGACCATTCTCGGCATCATCATGGGTCTGGCCGCCGGCTACCTCGGCGGCAAGGTCGACAAGGTGATCACGTGGATCATCGACCTGCTGCTCAGCCTGCCGTTCCTGCTCATGGTGCTGGCACTGGTCCCGATCATCCAGAAGCGGTTCGCTGCCCCCGGTGAGATCCTCACCGCCGAGGAGACCTCGAGCATCCGTTTCGTCGTGCTCATCGGCATCCTCGTGTTCTTCGGCTGGATCGGCCTGGCCCGCCTCATCCGCGGTGAAGTCCTGTCGCTGCGCGAACGCGAGTTCGTCCAGGCCGCCAAGGTCATCGGGGTGCCTACTCGCGCGATCCTCTTCCGCGAGATCCTGCCCAACCTGGTGGGCCCGATCATCGTTTCGGCGTCCATCGCCGTGCCGGCCTACATCACGGCCGAGGCCACCTTGTCCTATCTCGGTGCCGGGCTCGTCGAGCCGACACCGTCGTGGGGCCGCACGGTCTCCAACGCGCAGAACGCCTATGCGCGCTACCCCTTGTTCCTGTGGCCACCGGTCCTGTCCATCGCCCTGCTCGTCCTCGCCCTGTCCCTGCTCGGCGAAGCGATCCGCGATGCGTTCGACCCCAACACCCGTCGGTAGCGTCAACCACGCTGCTGTCGAACCAGCCTTGAGGAACCTCTCGAGGCATCCCATCAAAGGAGAAAACACATGCGCTGGACTCACGTCCTGGCCGTGGGGGCGGTCGCGTCCTTGGGCCTGACGGCGGCCTGCTCCGCCCCCGCGTCGACCCCTGGGGCGACGACGGGTGCGACCGCGTCGCAGACGGCCGATTCCAAGGCTGCCGCCGCGATCGACCCGACGGCCAAGGGGCCCGCCCCGGAGGTTGCCGGAGCCAAGAAGGGTGGCACGCTCACCGTTTCGTACTCCACCGCTCCGGCGGACATGGACCCGAGCGCCCAGTTCTACCAGGACTCCGGGGCGATCATGACCCGGCTGACCCAGCGCTCGCTGACGTCCTTCGTCAACCGCAATGGCAAGCAGGTCCTCGTTCCGGACCTCGCCACCGACCTCGGCCAGGTGTCCGCTGACGGCCTCACCTGGACCTTCACGCTCAAGGACGGCATCAAGTACTCCGACGGCTCTGCGGTCGTTGCCGACGACATCGCGTATGCCGTGAAGCGGTCCTTCGCGTTCACCGACACGGGCCCGACCTACCAGGTCGACTTCCTCAAGGACGGTGCCAAGTACGAAGGTCCCTGGGACAACCCGGAGACTGAGAACCCCTTCGGTGACACGTTCGCCGGCGTCGAGGCCCAGGGCAACAAGGTCATCTTCCACCTCGAGAAGCGCTGGGAGACCCTGCCCTACTTCGCCACCTTCACCCAGGTCTCGCCGATCCCCAAGGCCAAGGAGACCAAGAACCGCGACTACGGCAACACCGCCCTGTCGACCGGTCCCTACATGATCAAGTCGTTCACCCAGGGCACCGAGCTCACCCTCGTGCGCAACCCCAACTGGGACGCGAAGACCGACCCGGCGCGTACGGCCTACGTCGACAGCTACGCGTTCAAGTTCGGCCAGGACTCCATCAAGGTGCAGCAGGGCATCCTCGCCAGCAATGGCCCCGACGCGACGACCCTCAACTGGGACGGCATCGATGCGTCGCTGGCCGACCAGGTCACCGGTGCCAAGTCCAGCCAGTTCATCAACGGGCAGTCCTCGTGTGTCGTCGCGGTCAACATGGACAGCCGCAAGATCCCGCTCGAGGTTCGCAAGGCCATCGCTGTGGCCTACCCCTTCGACGACATCAACAAGGCTGCCGGCGCCACACCGCTGTCGCAGACGCCCGCCAGCACGCTCATCCCGCCGCAGATCCCGGGCTGGTTGGACTACAAGCTCCCCGGTCTGACCGGCACGGGCAATGGTGACCCGGTGAAGGCCAAGGAGATGCTCAAGGCTGCCGGCAAGGAGGGCTTCGAGCTGGTGTACTACTACACCAACGACGACCCGAGCAACGTGGCCCAGCAGGTCAACCAGGTTCGCAAGACCAAGCTGCAAGAGGCCGGCTTCACGGTGAAGGACCTCGGCGTCCCGAACAAGGAGCGTCGTACCCTCATCGCCAAGCTCGATGGCCCGCACAACATGCTCCAGTCCCCTGGTGGATGGTGCTTCGACTGGCCGTCGGCTGACTCGATCTTCCCGCCCATGGTGTCCTCCACGCAGATCAAGGGTGGCGGCACTAACTGGGGCAACCTGTCCGACGCGAAGATCGACGCCGAGATGGAGCGCATTCTCAAGCTGTCGATCGCCGACCAGGGCCCGGAGTGGGGCAAGTTCGACAAGTGGCTCATGGAGACCTACCTGCCGGCGATCCCGTACTACTACGACCGCTCGAACCTCCTGTTCGGCACCAAGGTCAAGAACGTCATCAACGACCCCAACCACGGCATGCCGGTCCTGGACGCCATCTGGGTGGAGCAGTGAGCTGAGCGCAATGCTCAGTGACTGATAGCAACCCGTGTGTGCGGGGCGTGGGGACCACCCCACGCCCCGCACACCGCCCATCCACTCGTGCGAGGTCCACGTGCTGATCTACATCGCTCGGCGTGCCCTGATGGCCGTGAGCGTCCTCCTCGTCGTACTCGTCGCGACGTTCCTGCTGTTCTTCGCCGGTCCCTCGGACCCGGCTCAGGCGATGTGTGGCGAGTTGCGTTGCACCCCCCAGCGGCTGGAGGACATCCGACGAAGCCTCGGAACCGACCGCCCGGTCGCCGAGCAGTTCACCGAGTACTTCAAGGGCCTGGCTGTCGGCCGCGAGATCTATGTGTCCGGGGCACCGAGGACGTGTTCGGCGCCGTGCTTGGGCTTCTCGTTCCGCACCGGTATCGAAGTCAAAGAGGCCCTCGCCACCAGGTTCCCCAACACGGCAATGCTCGCGTTGATGACGATGGCCATCTTCCTCACCGTGGGGATCAGCACTGGCGTTCTCGCCGCTCGACGACGAGGCACCGCGTTGGACCGCGGGGTGGTCGGGTTCAGCCAGGTTTTCGGCTCGATCCCTTCCTACATCCTCGGTCTGTTGTTCGCCCTCTACACCACCGTGCTCTACCCGATCCTGCCGCGCTACGCCAACCGGTCCGACGGCCTGGGCCCGTGGTTCGTCGGCCTGATCGCCCCGGCGATCATCCTCGGCCTCATCTATGCCACCGGCTACGTCCGCTACGCCAGGGCCTCGATGGTGGACACCCTCAACCAGGACTACGTCCGCACGGCCCGGTCGAAGGGCATCAGCGAGCAGAAGGTCGTCTATCGACACGCCTTGCGTGCTGCGCTCAGCCCCGTCGTG
The DNA here is from genome assembly GCA_016707175.1 of Candidatus Phosphoribacter hodrii. GTDB lineage: Bacteria > Actinomycetota > Actinomycetes > Actinomycetales > Dermatophilaceae > Phosphoribacter > Phosphoribacter hodrii. Next base: position 598,100 of record JADJIB010000002.1, on the reverse strand, counting down.
ACGATCCTCGGCCTGGACATGGCCGGCCTGCTGTCCGGGACGCTCGTCACCGAGCACATCTTCGGCGTGGATGGCATCGGCAAGTTCGCTATCGAGTCGCTGCGCAATGACGACCTGCCCATCATCATGGGCACCGTCCTCATCGGCTGCGTGCTCGTCGTCGTCATGAACCTCATCGTCGACATCGCCTACTCCTTCCTCGACCCGCGTGTGAGGCTTTCGTGAGCGCTCAGCCCGTGCCCCCGCAGGATTCAGCGGCACACGACGTCGCCGCCGCGTCCGCCCCCGAGCGCAACGTCGTGACCGAGGCACCCGCCGGTGAGGTGGTCCTGAAGATCACCGACCTCTGCGTGCGCTTCCCCTCCGACGAAGGCCCGGTCAACGCCGTCCAGGACCTCACCTACGAGGCTCGGCTGGGGCGCACCCTGGCAATCGTCGGTGAGTCCGGCTCCGGCAAGTCGGTCTCGTCGATGGCGGTCCTTGGCCTGCACAACCCCAAGCGCAGCACGATCACCGGCAGCATCCTGCTCGACGGCAACGAGATCGTCGGTGCCGACGAGTCGTTGCTGCGGCGGCTGCGCAGCAACACCGCGGCCATGATCTTCCAGGACCCGCTCTCGGCTCTGCACCCGTTCTACAAGGTCGGCAGCCAGATCGCCGAGGCCTACCTCGCGCACAACAGCGTCTCCAAGGACATCGCCGCCAAGCGCGCCGTCGAGATGCTCGAGTTGGTGGGCATCCCCAACCCGGCCCGGCGGGCCAAGCAGTATCCGCACGAGTTCTCCGGCGGGATGCGCCAGCGGGCGATGATCGCCCTCGGGTTGGTCAACAACCCCAAGTTGCTCATCGCCGACGAGCCGACGACTGCTCTCGACGTCACCGTTCAGGCCCAGATCCTCGACCTGGTCAAGGACCTCCAGCGCGAGTTCGGGTCGGCGGTCATCCTCATCACCCACGACCTCGGCGTCGTGGCCGAGGTGTCCGATGACATCCTCGTCATGTATGCCGGTCGCGCCGTCGAGCGTGGCCTGGCCAAGGAGGTGCTGGCCCGCCCCCAGCACCCCTACACCCACGCGCTCCTGCAGAGCCTGCCGTCGGCCTCCGAGGACAGCGACCAACTGCAGACCATCAAGGGCAGCCCGCCCAGCCTGGTGCACCTTCCGTCCGGGTGTTCGTTCCACCCGCGGTGCATGGTGAAAGACCGAGTGCCCGGCGACCCCTGCGCGACGCTCCTGCCGGAGCTGCGGGTCAGCAGCCCGGGTCGCCAGATCCGCTGCCACCTGACCAATCCGGAGTCCGTGCTCGACCAGGAAGTGGTGTCATGACCGCCAACCCGGGCTCCGCGTCGGCGCCGCTCCTCGAGGTCGAACACCTCGTCAAGTACTTCGCAGTCCGTGAGGTGCAAGGCCTGACGATGGTCCGTAACACCGTCAAGGCCGTCGACGACGTCACCTTCACCCTCGCTCAGGGCGAGACTCTCGGGCTGGTCGGGGAGTCGGGCTGCGGGAAGTCCACCGTCTCCCGCTGCCTCACCCGGCTGGAGACGCCGACCTCCGGCGCGATCCGTTACAAGGGCCGAGACATCGCCACGCTCCCCGAGAAGCAGCTGCGTCCGCTTCGCCGCGAGATCCAGATGATCTTCCAGGACCCCTACAGCTCGCTCAACCCCCGCCAGACGGTCGGCGCGATCCTCAGCACGCCGCTGCGGGTCCACGGCCTGGCCAAGGGGAAGGAGAAGGCTCGCTCGCAGGAACTCCTCGAGTTGGTCGGCCTCAACCCCGAGCACATCAACCGCTACCCGTCGGAGTTCTCCGGTGGCCAGCGCCAGCGGATTGGCATCGCCCGCGCGCTGGCGGTCGAGCCCAAGCTCATCATCGCCGACGAGCCCGTCTCGGCTCTGGACGTGTCGGTGCAGGCCCAGGTGATGAACCTGTTGTCCCGGCTGCGCTCCGAGCTCGGGTTGTCGTTCATCTTCATCGCCCACGACCTCGGGGTCATCCGGCACTTCTGTGACCGGGTCGCGGTGATGTACCTCGGCAAGATCGTCGAGTTGGGCAACAAGCAACACATCTACGGCACCCCGCAGCACCCCTACACGCAGGCGCTGCTCTCTGCCGCCCCCGACATCAACGTCGTGCGCGGCATACCCCCCAAGGAGCGGATCCGGCTGGTCGGTGACCCGCCGAGCCCGATCAGTCCGCCCAGTGGTTGCCGGTTCCGCACGCGCTGCTGGAAGGCGCAGGAGATCTGTGCCACCCAGGAGCCGCCGTTGGAGGACAAGCCCGGCGGGGGCGACGACGACGTGCCCGGCACAGGCGACGAGCACGTCATCGCCTGTCACTTCCCGGAGATCAAGAGCACCCTGGTCGCCGAGGTCACGCGCTGAGCCGCCCGCCGGCCGCGCGTCAACCGCGCGCAGCCCGGTATGCCGTTCGGCTAGGGTGAACCGGTGAGTATCGCGCCCGTGACCATCGGCGACATCGCCGGTGTCATTGCCGCGCTCGCCTTCGCCTACCTCGTGTGGCGGTTGGGATCGGTCGTCGGCAAGGCGGGCGAGATCCTCGACGAGACGCGCATCGGGGTCAAAGGGTTGGCCGACGGCAGTGTTCCGCTGCTCGGCGAGGTGACGACGACCGTGTCGACCACCAACGAACAGTTGGCCCGGATCGACGTCGTGACCACCAACATCGCGAGCATGTCCAGCAACGTCAACGCCCTCACCTCGCTGTTCGCCGCCACGCTCGGGAGCCCGCTGGTGAAGGTTGCTGCCTTCAGCTACGGCGTCCGCTCGGCCGTCGGCCAACGCCGCGCGACCACCGCAGCCTCCGGCGGCTCGACCCGCAAAGGCAGGCACGAGCAATGAGCCGCAAACTGCTGGTCCTGGCCACCGGCGCCCTTGTCGGGGTCGGTGCCGTCTACGCCTATCGGCTCCTGGCCGATCGGTATTCCACGGAGGGCGGGCCACCGGACGTCCTCGCTGCGGCCCTCGCCGAGGCCGGAGCCGTGGTGGCTGACATCCGGGCCGGCATGACCGAGCGTGAAGAACAACTGCGCCTGGCCCTGGGGCTGGATTCCCCGCCGTCGGGGACCCGCCTGGACCCGCAGGCCACCCGCGACCTGCTCGACGACCCGGCCGGCTGGCGAGCTCGTCAGGGGTAGCCCGCCCCCAGCCTGACCGCGTGGCCACCCCGACGCTGCCCGCCCCCGAACCACACCTTCACCGCGCCGGTGAGCACCCGGCATACGGTGACCCGAACGCAAGGACCCACCATGGAGACCGCCGAGATCAGGCGCCGATTCCTCGCCTTCTTCGAAGGGCGGGGGCACACGGTCGTCCCGTCCGCCCCGTTGCTCTACGACGACCCGAACTTGCTGTTCGTCAACGCCGGGATGGTGCCGTTCAAGCCCTACTTCCTGGGCCAGGAGACCCCGCCGTTCGACCGCGCCACGAGCGTCCAGAAGTGTGTGCGCACCGGTGACATCGAGGAGGTCGGCAAGACCTCTCGGCACGGCACGTTCTTCCAGATGAACGGCAACTTCTCCTTCGGCGACTACTTCAAGAAGGGCGCGATCAAGGCCGCCTGGGAGTTGCTCACCACCCCGCAGCAGCAGGGGGGCTACGGCCTCGACGGCGACCGGCTCTGGGCGACGGTCTACCTGGACGACGACGAGGCCGCCGACCTGTGGGTCAAGCACACGGGGATCCCGCGCGAGCGGATCGTCAAGCGCGGCATGGCCGACAACTTCTGGTCCATGGGTGTGCCCGGGCCGTGTGGCCCCTGCAGTGAGATCTACTACGACCGCGGGCCCGACTATGGCCGCGAGGGCGGCCCGGCCGTCGACGAGGACCGCTACCTCGAGGTCTGGAACCTCGTGTTCATGCAGAACATCCGGGGCACCGGCGGGGCCAAGGAGGGTTACGAGATCCTCGGTGACCTGCCGGCCAAGAACGTCGACACCGGCATGGGCCTGGAGCGGATGGCCGCGATCCTGCAGGGCGTGGACAACCTCTACGAGATCGACGAGGTCTACCCGGTCCTCGACAAGGCGGCCGAGCTCACCGGCAAGATCTACGGCGCCAACTCTGGCCGCGACGCCGGGCACAGCCACCCCGACGACGTGCGGTTGCGGGTCGTCGCCGACCACGTCCGCTCCAGCCTCATGCTCATCGGTGACGGCGTCACCCCCGGCAACGAGGGCCGCGGCTACGTCCTGCGCCGGATGCTGCGCCGAGCCGTCCGCTCGATGCGGCTGCTTGGCTACGACGACCCGGCGCTGCCGCACCTGCTTCCGGTGAGCATGGAGCGGATGAGCAAGTCCTACCCCGAGCTACGCACCGACTTCGGTCGGATCAGCACGATCGCGTATGCCGAGGAAGAAGCCTTCCGTCGCACCCTCGCCTCGGGCACCACGCTGCTCGACGGCGCGGTCGCCCGGCTCAAGGGCACCGGGGGCGAGGTCCTGACCCTGCCGGGCGACGAGGCCTTCGCGCTGCACGACACCTATGGCTTCCCCATCGACCTCACCCTGGAGATGGCGGCCGAGCAAGGCGTGCAGGTCGACGAGGCCGGCTTCCGCCGGCTGATGAAGGAGCAGCGCGACCGGGCCAAGGCCGACGCCAAGGCCAAGAAGAGCGCCCACGGCGACACCGGGGTCTACCGCGAGGTCGCCGACCGGCTCGGGCGGGGTGTGGAGTTCACCGGCTACGACGAGGTCGTGTCGGAGGCCCGCGTCGCCGGGATCGTCCGCGACGGGCGCAGCGTCGGCCAGGCCATCGCCGGGGAGGACATCGAGCTGGTCCTGGACCGCACCCCGTTCTATGCCGAGGGTGGCGGGCAGTTGGCCGACGGTGGCCGGATCGAGTTGGCCAACGGCGCGATCGTGCAGGTCCGCGACGTGCAGAGCCCGATCACCGGGCTGTCGGTCCACCGCGCGACGATCATCGCCGGCGAGGTCACCGTCGGTGAACAGGCGCAGGCGGAGGTCGACGTCGAGCGGCGCCGCTCGATCTCGCGTGCCCACACGGCGACCCACATGGTTCACAAAGCGATCCGTGAGGCCCTGGGCGACACCGCCACGCAGGCTGGGTCGGAGAACGGACCCGGGCGGTTCCGCTTCGACTTCAATGCTCAACACGCCATCCCCTTGGGGCAGTTGCAGGAGATCGAGGCCCGGGTCAACGCCGTCCTGCTCGATGACCTCCCGGTCTCGGCCGAGGTGATGACCCAGGATCAGGCGCGCGAGATCGGCGCGATGGCCCTGTTCGGCGAGAAGTACGGCAACGCCGTCCGCGTCGTGTCGGTCGGCGACTGGGCCCGCGAGCTGTGCGGTGGCACGCACACCCCTCGAACCAGCCAGTTGGGCGTCGTCAAGCTGCTCGGCGAGGCGTCGATCGGCTCAGGGGTGCGGCGAGTCGAGGCGCTCGTCGGCGCCGACGCCTACTCCTTCCTCGCCCGTGAGCACGCCATCGTCGGCCAACTCACCGAGGCGCTCAAGGCCCGGCCGGAGGAGTTGCCCGAGCGGATCAGCGGCATCCTTGCCAAGCTGCGCGACGCCGAACGCGAGATCGCCGCCGCGCGTCAGCAGCAGGCTCTCGCGGTCGCTCCGGGGCTCGTCTCGTCGGCACGGGAGATCGGGTCGGTCCGACTGGTGACCCATGACGCGGGTGAAGGCATCGCTCCCGACGATCTGCGCTCGCTGGTGCTCGACGTGCGCAGCCGGCTCGGCGATGCCCACGCGACCGTCGTGGCCATGACCGGGTCCATGGGCGGCAAGCCCGTCGTCATCGTCGCGACCAACGCACCGGCTCGCCAGGGCGGAGTCAAGGCCGGGGCGCTGGTCCGCCTGGCCGCCCAGGTGCTCGGCGGTGGCGGTGGCGGCAAGGACGACCTCGCCCAGGGCGGCGGCGTCGACGCCGCCTCCATGGGTGCCTCGCTCGGCGCCGTCGAGGACTCGCTTCGGGCCCAGGGTTAACGGGGTATGCCGTCGCAGGGCCGACGGGTCGGCGTCGACGTCGGGTCCGTCCGGGTGGGGGTAGCCGAGAGCGACCCCGACGGCATACTCGCCACTCCGGTGACGACGCTGGCCCGCGACGAGAGCCCCGAACACGCCGATCTGGCCGCGCTTGCGGCGTTGGTCCGCGACCGCGACGCGACGTGCGTCTACGTCGGTTTGCCGCTGCAACTCTCCGGGGTTTCCGGGGAATCGGCGCGACAAGCCAGGGCGTATGCCGCGGAGCTTGCTGCGCTCGTGGCCCCTGTCCGCGTACGGTTGGTCGACGAGCGACTCACCAGCGTCGCGTCCCACCGGCTGTTGCACGACAGTGGCCGCGCGGAACGCACGCACCGAGCCGTCGTCGACCAGGTGGCCGCAGTGCTCATCCTCGAGTCAGCACTCGAGGCAGAGCGGGCTACCGGGTCTCAACCGGGGGAGCTGGTCAGCACAGGCGGGCGTAAGCCCCGGACGAAGGGACGAGCATGACCGAGCGCCCGCTGCGGGATCCCCGCGGCGACGACGTCTGGGGCCAGGCCGCGGGGGAGGTCGCCGGCGAGCACGAGGTGCACGCCGGACATGAGGGCTATGACGCTCACGAGGTCGACTATTCCGGCGCCGGTGGGTACGCCCACGAAGGGCCCGATGTCCACGAAGGCGAGTACGCCCACGCGGGGAACGACGCGCACGAGGGGGAGTACGCGTACGAGCACGAGTACGAGCACGACGGTGTGGAGGAGGGGCACGGCGGCTACCACGATCCCGATGCAGCGGCCTTCGGGTTCGCCGAAGACTCACGCCGGGCCAGGCGGGAGCGGCGCAACACCGGTCGTGGGGTGCGCCGGTTCCTCATCCTCTTCGTGGCGCTGGGGCTCATCGCCGGTGCCGGATTCCTCGGTTTCACCGCGCTGCGCCCGTTGTTCGACCGCTCCGCGGACGCGTCAGACTTTGCCGGTCCGGGGGGTGCGGCGGCCCGGTTTACGGTGAACGACGGCGATACGGGCCGCGCGATCGGATCCAACCTGCAGACCCAGGGCATCGTCCTTACCGCCAAGGCGTTCGTCGACGCGTGCAGCGCCGACTCGCGGTGCGCCGGGATCCAACCGGGCGACTACGCCCTGAAGAAGGAGATGAAGGCCGCCGACGCGTTGGCGATCCTCGTCGACCCCAAGAACCGACAGAACCCCAAGGTCACCGTGCGTGAGGGGCTCTGGGCGAGCGAGATCTATGCCTTGTTGGGCAAGGCCACGAAGCATTCGGTGGCCGACTACGAGGCTGCGGCCAAGAGCCCCGACGTGTTGGCGCTGCTGCCCCCGTCGGCCGGCGGCAACGTCGAGGGCTACCTGTTCCCCGCGACCTACGAGTTCTCCGACAAGGACTCCGCCGTCACCCAACTCACCGCCATGGTCGGCAAGACCGTCAAGGTCCTTACCGACCTGCAGATCCAACCCGATCAGGCCGAGCGGATCATGATCATCGCCAGCATCGTCGAGGCTGAGGCCAAGCGGTCCGAGGACCGGGCCAAGGTCGCCCGGGTCGTGCTCAACCGGCTGGCCAAGCCGATGCGCCTGCAGATGGACTCGACGGTGAGCTACGGCGTCAAGAAGCGGGCCATCACGACCACCGACGAAGAACGCGCCAGCGTCAACGGGTGGAACACCTACACCAAGGACGGCCTGCCGGACAGCCCGATCGCCAACCCCGGGCTCGCCTCGATCCAGGCTGCAGTGGCGCCGGCCGAGGGACCCTGGCTCTTCTTCGTCGCGGTCAACCCCGAGACGGGCGAGACTAAGTTCGCCGCCACCCAGGCCGAGCATGACACCTACGTTGCGCAGTTCCAAGCCTGGTGCAACGCGGCGGAGAACCAGGGGAAATGCTCTCGATGAGGTCTGTGGTGCACAACCGATGCGGGGTTCGGGGTTCGCCCATCGAACACTCCCTGTCACCGGTGCTGCACCGCGCGGCATACCGAGCGTTGGGGCTCGGCGATTGGAGCTACGACCGGATCCGGGTCGAGGCCGACGAGTTGGCGACCCACGTGGCCGCCCTCGACGAGACCTGGCGCGGGCTGTCGCTGACCATGCCGCTCAAGGAGGCCGCCTTCGACGTCGTGCATACGGCGTCGGACCTGGCCGTCCAGGTGGGTGCCATCAACACGTTGGTGCGTGACGAGGCGGGCTGGTCGGGGCACAACACCGACGTCTACGGCATCGTCGAGGCGCTGCGGGAAGCCGGCGTGGGGCACGTCCGTTCGGCCGTCCTCGTCGGAGCGGGCGCCACCGCTCGCTCGGCCTTGGCTGCGCTGGCCGACCTCGGTGCGGCGCAGGTGAGCTTCATGGTCCGGGACGCCGTGCGTCCCGGCACCCTCGCCTTCGCTCGCGATCTGGGTCTCGATGCCGTGACAGTGCCGATGGGGCATTGGCCCTACGGCACGGACGTCATCGTCAGCACCATCCCCGCGACGGCGTATGCCGGTCTGCTCGGTGCCCTGCCGGAGGCCCACCCCGGGTCGGCGGTCCTGGACTGCGTCTACGGCGACGGCCCGAGCCCGCTGCTCGGGGTCGCCCAGGAGATCGGGTATGCCGTCGTCGGCGGGACCGACATGTTGCTGCACCAGGCGCGAGAGCAGGTGCGACTGATGACCTCCCGCGATGCTCCGACCGAGGCGATGCGGGCGGCCCTGCTGGCCGCCGCCGACGTGTGATGGCACCGCAGCCAGGGGACCTCCAATGACCGTCTTCACCCAGACCGGCCCCTGGTGGCTCGTCCTCGCGGCCGTGGTGGTCGGGTCTGCCCTCGGCGGCTGGCTGCGTCGGGAGTTGGTTACCGGCGGCTATCGCCTGGACGACGAATGGGACCGGCCGGTGCTGCGCCGACCGTGGCTGCTCGTCGCCCTCGTGCCCCTCGTCTGGGGCCTGCTCGCGTGGCGGGTCGGAGGGCCAGGCACCCTGACCTTGCTGCCGGCCTTGTTGCTTGTCGGGTTCGCCGGGGTGGCGTTGTCGTGGATCGATATCGACGTCCACCGGCTCCCGCACGGGCTGACCTATCCGCTGGGTGCGGGCGTGCTGGGGATCGTCCTGGTCGCCGGCGCCGTGTCCGGGAGTTGGACGCTCCCAGTCCGCGCGCTCGTCAGCGGCGTGGCGGCATACCTCGTCCTGCTCGTCCTCGCCCTCATCTCGCGGGGCCAGTTCGGCCTCGGTGACGTGACGGTCGGGGGCATCCTCGGGATAGCCCTGGGCAGCGTCGACGGACGCCTGCCGTGGTGGGGGTTGATGCTCGCGTTCGTCATCAGCGGCCTGGTCTCGGTGGTGGGGTTGGCGACCCGGCGGCTCACCATGCGCACGGACCTGGCCTTCGGGCCGTATCTGCTCGTCGGGGCGCTGGTGGCTGTCCTGCTCGGGTGACGTCTTGCCATCCGGGTCGTCGGGCCGGTGGCCCAGGCTGCGTGGGAGGATGCCAGCATGCTGCGTTGGCTCACCGCCGGGGAGTCCCACGGGCCCGCCCTCATCGCCATCCTCGAAGGCCTGCCCGCGGGGGTGTCGGTGTCCCGTGCCGACCTGGGCCGGGCTCTGGCCCGGCGCCGTCTGGGGTTCGGGCGAGGGGCCCGGATGGCCTTCGAGCAGGACGACGTGGAGTTCCTCGGCGGCGTCCGGCACGGGTTCACCCTCGGCTCGCCGATCGCCGTCCGGGTCGGCAACTCCGAGTGGCCCAAATGGCAGACGGTGATGAGCCCCGAGCCGGTCGATCCCGACGCGTATGCCGCCGCGAACGACGTCAACGCCGAGAAGGAGATCGCTCGCAATCGGCCGCTCACTCGGCCGCGCCCCGGCCATGCCGATCTCGTCGGCATGCAGAAGTACGGCTTCGACGATGCCCGTCCGATCCTCGAACGCGCCTCGGCCAGGGAGACCGCGGCACGGGTCGCGTTGGGCGAGGTCGCCGCGAGGTTCCTTGAGCAGACGGTCGGGATCCGGTTGGTGTCGCACACCGTCGCCATCGGCACGGCCGCGGTCGCAGACACGGCCGCGTTGCCCCATCCCGACGACGTCGACCGCCTCGACGCCGACCCGGTCCGCACCCTCGACGCCGAAGGTTCGGCGGCCATGGTCGCCGAGGTCGAGGCGGCCCGGCGCGACGGTGACACCCTCGGTGGGGTCGTCGAGGTACTCGCCTACGGCGTGCCGCCGGGCCTGGGCTCCCACGTCCACTGGGACCGGCGCCTCGATGCGCGGCTGGCGGGGGCCCTCATGGGCATCCAGGCGATCAAGGGTGTCGAGGTCGGAGACGGCTTCGAGACGGCCAAACGACGCGGCTCGGCCGCCCACGACGAGATGGCCCGCCGCGACGACGGTGTCATCGAGCGGCGCACCGGTCGGGCAGGGGGCACCGAGGGCGGCATGTCGACCGGCCAGATCCTGCGGGTCCGCGCCGCGATGAAGCCGATCTCGACTGTCCCGCGCTCGCTCGACACCATCGACGTGGCCTCCGACGAGCCGGCCAAGGCCATCCACCAACGATCCGATGTCTGCGCGGTCCCAGCGGCGGGAGTCGTCGCCGAGGCGATGGTCGCCCTCGTGCTCGCCGAAGCGGTCGTGGAGAAGTTCGGCGGTGACTCTGTCGCCGAGACGGCACGCAACCACGCGGCATACCTCGCGGCCGTCCCCGAGCGGATGCGGACCTGGTGAGGAGGCTCGTGCGGTGATCGTCGTCGTCGGATTCATGGGAGCGGGCAAGACCACGGTCGGCCGCCTCATCGCTGAACGCCTCGGGCTGCCGTTCGTCGACAGTGACCTGGTCATCGAGCACCAGCAGCGGCGCTCGATCAAGGACATCTTCGCCGCGGAGGGGGAGTCGGGCTTCCGCGACGTCGAAGCGGCCACCATCGCCGAGTTGCTCGACGGACCTGCCTGCGTGTTGTCCCTCGGCGGCGGCGCCTGTGGGCGAGCGGAGACCCGCGAGCGGCTGCGTGGTCACACGGTCATCTATCTGCACGTCGAGTTGGACGAGGCCCTGGCTCGGGTCGGGCGGGATGAATACCGCCCGCTCCTGCACGACGCCGGCCTGCCCGCCCTGTATGCCGCCCGCCTGGACATCTACGCGGCGACGGCCACCATCACCTCGCGCACGACCGGCCGGCGGGTCGAGGACATCGGGCTCGAGATCATCGACGCGATCACCGGCACGGCTGCCCTCGACGGGACGGCAGGGGTCCTCGTGGCCCCCGGTGGCGGGTCCTATCGGGTCCACGTCGGTCGCGGCATCCGTTCGCAGATCGCCGCGCTGCTGCCGCCGATGCCCGATGCCGAGCAGATCGTCATCCTGGCAACGGCCGACGAGGGTGAGGCGGCTGCCGAGATCGTCGCGCAACTGCGCACGCTGGCGATCCCCGTGCGTCGGGTGACCCTCCCGTCGGGGAGCACTGCCAAGACCCTCGATGCGGTCGGCCTCGCCGCCTCCGCGCTCGCGGAGTTGTCGGTGCACCGGGGAGACCTGCTCGTCGGCGTCGGCGGGGAGGCGACCTGCGACGTCACCGGCTTCCTCGCGGCGACCTACAACCGGGGGATGGCACACGCCCTGGTTCCGACCACCCTTGAGGCACAGGCCGATTCGGCGATCGGCGGCAAGTGCTCGATCGACCTGCCCCACGGCGCCAACCTCCTGGGCACGATCCACCAGCCCGTCCTCGTCGTGTGCGACATCGAGTTGGCGGTCCTGTCGGCGACCTACGGCGATGCCGACTATCGCGCCGGGCTGGCCGAGATCGTCAAGCACGCCCTCCTGGAAGATCCCGCCCTGCTCGACACGCTCCGCGAGCGCCGGGACGCGATCGTCGCTCGCGACGGTCAGACCCTCGTCGAGATCGTGCGGCGCAGTGTCGAGATCAAGGCGGCCGTGGTCACGGCCGACGAACGTGAGCAGGGTGGGCGAGTCCACCTCAACTACGGACACACCTTCTCCCGGGCGTTCGCGCGGGTGCCTGACCCGCAGGTCGTCGACGGCGCCCTGGCCCTGGGGTTGATGGCGGCCGCTCACCTGTCCCACCGGTTGGGTCGCCTGGACGCCGACGGCGTTGCCGCCCACCGCGACACGCTGGCGGCCCTCGGTCTGCCCACGAGCGCCCGGATCTCCCTGGACGACCTCGTCGATGCGCTCGCGCGTGACAAGAAATACCGCAAGGGTTGGCGGTTCGTCCTGCTGGACGCCCTTGGCCGGGCCCAAGCCGGGGTGTCACCGGACGTCGAGCAACTCGCCGGCGCGCTGGACGATCTGGCCGTCGGGGCGTCCGAGCATGGCTGATCTCGTCCGCGTCGGTGTCGGCGACGACTATGACGTTCTCGTCGGCCGGGGGATCGCCACCTTCGCCGTCGACCTGCTGGCCGACTGGGTCGCGAAGGTGCTTGTCGTCCACGCCCCGACTGGGCGCGACCTGGCCGCTCTGCTCGCCGCGCGGATCGAGGCCGGTGGGCGGACGGCATACCTGCACGAGGTCCCCGACGCGGAGGCGGCCAAGACGCCCATCGTCGCCGCGCAGGCATGGGGGGTGCTCGGTCAGGCCGGGTTCACCCGCTCCGATGCGGTCATCGGGGTCGGCGGGGGAGCCGTGACCGACGTGGCGGGCTTCATCGCGGCCACCTGGCTGCGGGGGGTCGCCGTCGTCCAGGTGCCGACCTCGCTCGTCGGGATGGTCGATGCCGCGGTGGGCGGCAAGACCGGCATCAACACCGCCGAGGGCAAGAACCTCGTCGGCTCCTTCCACCCCCCGGCCGGGGTGGTCTGCGACATCGCCACCTTGAACACCCTGCCGCGCGCCGAACTCGTCGCGGGAATGGGCGAGGTCGTCAAGCACGGTTTCATCGCTGACCCCCGCACGCTCGAGCTCATCGAGGCGGACCCCGCGGCCGCCCTGGATCCCGCCGGCGACGTCCTGGCCGAGTTGGTGGAGCGCTCGATCCGGGTCAAGGCCGCCGTCGTCGCCGCCGACCTGCGCGAGTCGTCGCTGCGCGAGATCCTCAACTACGGGCACACCTTCGCGCACGCGGTCGAGCAGGTCGAGGGCTACTCGTGGCGGCACGGCAACGCGGTGTCGGTCGGGCTGGTGTATGCCGCGGCGCTGGGTCGCCTGGCCGGGCGGACGCCCGCTGACGTGGCGGCACGGCATACCGAGATCCTCACCTCGCTCGGGCTGCCGGTGACCTACCCGAGCGCAGGCGGGCAGGCCTGGCCGCGGTTGCTCACGGCGATGCGCCGCGATAAGAAGAGCCGGGGAGCGCTGCTGCGGTTCGTCGTGCTCGATGACCTGGCCACGCCTGGGCGCCTCGAAGGGCCCGACGAAGCACTGCTGGAAGCCGCCTTCGCCGAGCTCGCCTCCTGAAGGCGGCCCCGCACCCGACCCGATCTGTAGACCCCGCCAACGCACGACACCGAGGAGAACGCCATGTCGGTCCTGCTCATCAACGGCCCGAACCTCAACATGCTCGGGACTCGCCAGCCCGAGATCTACGGCAGCACGACGCTGGCCGACGTCGAGGCCGCGGTGCGGGCTCAAGGTGAGGCCGCCGGGGTGAGCGTCGAGTGCTTCCAGAGCAACTACGAGGGCGCCATCGTCGAGCGGCTGCACGCCGCCCGCACCGACGGGACGGCGTTCATCATCATCAACCCGGGCGCTTTCACCCACACGAGCGTGGCGATCCGCGATGCGTTCGCCGCCGCCGAGGTGCCGTTCGCCGAGGTGCACATCTCGAACGTCCACAAGCGGGAGCCGTTCCGCCACCACTCCTACCTCTCGGACATCGCCGTCGGGGTGATGGCCGGCTTCGGCACGCTCGGTTACAACCTGGCGATGACCTTCGCCCTGCAGGAGCTCAAGACGGCGTGACGCACGGCCCGGCCCCGAGGGTGGCACGCAGGTCCTCGTGCAGTTCCAGCCAGACCCCATGGGCCGAGTCCGGTCCGACCCGATCCACCCAGGAGCGCTCGCCGTCGGCCACTCGGGCCATCGCGGCGGCATACCGCTGTGGGTAACCCTCGAATCGGCTCAGGGCCGCTGCCAGCGGGTCGCAGACCGGGGCGAGGAGCTCGCCGATCCGGGTGAGCTCACGCAGCACCCGGTCATCCCAGCGATGGTCGGTGTGGTCATTCGCGGCCAGCCGGTCCCACGGTTGGGGCCGCAACTGCCAGTCGGTGATCGCCGTGAGCAGTCGCGCGTTGAGACCGACGAAGTCGTCGGCGCCGGCCTGCACCACCGGGCGGGCCCCAGTCAGCGCGAGCTCGGCGGCCAGGCGGCGCTCGTCCTCGGTGCGCCCGGACTCGGTGAGGGTCCATCCCGCCAGATCCACGAACTCGACCCGGCGGACATAACCGCGGGCCCGGTCGTCCTCGAGCAACTCGTGCGCCTCGGCCTGGGGGAGTCCGTAACGCGCGGCGGCCCGCTCGGTGGATGCCATGCCGGTCACCCGGACGGCATGCAGCGCCAGCAGGGCAGCGGACGACTGGTGCGACATGGGCTCGACCCTAACCGGACGAGGCATGTGACACAGATCACATTATTGGTAACTAACTAGATAGTGCATAAATCTCCTGGGTCCTCCACACTGAAGGGGAGCCGCTCCAACGCAGGGACGCCCAGGGACCCAGCCGGACGGCATACCCCATAGCTCGTCCGGGACATCCCGTAGCCGTCCGTTTCCCCGAACACCCCGCGCCGGAGGCATCACCATGGCTGACAAGAAGGAACTCACCGCCGATCAGCAGGCCGAACTGGACGAGATCTTCGCCCGCGCCCGCGCCGCGCTCGCCATCATCGAGACCTACGACCAGGCGCGCGTCGACCGGCTCTGCCAGGCGGTCGCCTGGGCCGTGTCCAACAAGGTGACCTTCACCCGGTTGGTGGCCGAAGGCATCGAGGAGTCCGGCCTCGGCGACCCGGTGAGCCGGATGGGCAAGCGGATGAAGATCCGGGGCGTGCTGCGTGATGCCCTGCGCCAGAAGAGCGTCGGCATCATCGAGGAGATCCCCGAGAAGGGCCTGGTGAAGTACGGCAAGCCCGCCGGCATCATCGGCTGCATCGTCCCGACGACCAACCCCGATCTCACCCCGGCGGGCAACGCGATCTATGCCATCAAGGCGCGCGACGTCGTCATCTTCTCGCCGCACCCGCGGTCGAAGAAGACCACCTTCGAGACGGTCCGGCTCATGCGTGAGGCGCTCGAGCGCGAGGGCGCTCCGGCCGACATCCTGCAGTGCATCACCCTGCCGAGCATCCCCGTGTCGCAGGCCCTCATGGCCCGCTCCGACCTGGTCATCGCGACCGGCGGACAGCCGATGGTCCGAGCGGCCTACAGCTCGGGGACACCCGCCTACGGCGTCGGCGCCGGCAACTCGACGATGATCATCGACGAGACCGCAGACGTGGCGATCGCCGCGCGA
The DNA here is from genome assembly GCA_016707175.1 of Candidatus Phosphoribacter hodrii. Lineage (GTDB taxonomy): Bacteria > Actinomycetota > Actinomycetes > Actinomycetales > Dermatophilaceae > Phosphoribacter > Phosphoribacter hodrii. The sequence continues at coordinate 582,683 of JADJIB010000002.1, read as the reverse complement.
AACTCCCGGATCTCCAAGACCTCGGACTTCGGCTCGGGCTGCTCTGCCGACGGCAACCTCATCATCCACGAGTCGATCTGGGACGAGATGATCACGGCCCTGCAGGCCGAGGGCGGCTACCTCGCCGAGGGCTCCGAGCGTGACGCGCTGGCCGCAGTCATGTGGGATGCCGAGAAGCACCGGCTGCCCGACTCGGTGGCGGTCGCCCCGCAGAAGCTCGCCCGACTGGCCGGCTTCGAGATCCCCACCGACCGGACCTTCATCTTCGTCAAGGGTGACGGGATCAGCCGTGAGCACGTCTTCTCGATGGAGAAGCTCACCACCCTGCTCGCCGTCCATCGCTACGAGGGTGAGTTCGAGAACGCGCTGGACGCCATGCGGGCCATCTACGAGGTGGGCGGCAAGGGGCACTCGTGCGGCATCTACTCCCATGACGCCGACCACATCCACCGCCTCGGGCTGGCTGCGCCGGTGAGCCGGATCATGGTCCGTCAGCCCCAGTCCAAGGCCAACGCCGGCGCCTTCAACAACGGGATGCCGATGACCTCCTCGATGGGCTGTGGCACATGGGGCGGCAACGTCACCTCCGAGAACGTCCACCTCAAGCACTACCTCAACACCACGTGGGTGTCGGTGCCGATCCCCGAGGACAAGCCCAGCGACGAGGAGCTCTTCGGGGACTTCTACGACGCGACGCTCGAGCCTGAGGGCGAAGTCATCACCTCCTGACCGCTGCGCACCACGCGCGGCACGGCACGGCATACCCCTGATCGACGTCACCCCCCTAAACGAGAGGTTGGAGAGTCGGATGAGCGAACGCACCGCGCAACAACTCGAAGCGGTGGTCGAGTCCGCCCAGGACTGGTGGTCCACGGACATCGTCGACATCCACCCGGGCTACATCGCCATGCGCGGGTATCCCATCGAAGAGCTCATCGGCCACGTCACCTTCCCCGAGATGATCTGGCTGATGTTGCGCGGCGAGTTGCCCACCCGGCCCCAGGCCCGGCTCATGGAGGCGGCGCTCGTGTCGGCCGTCGACCACGGCCCGCACGCCCCGTCGATCGCCATCTCGCGGATGGCCATGACCTGTGGGGTTCCGCTCAACGGCGCGATGGCCTCGGCCATCAACGTCCTGGACGACGTCCACGGCGGTGCCGGACAGCAATGCATGGAGCTCTACTCCGAGATCGCCGCGAGGGTCGATGGGGGAGCGGCCCTCGCGTCAGCAACGGCCGAGGTCCTGGGGGAGTGGCGCACTCAGGGGGTGCGCTACGTCCCCGGCTTCGGACATCGCTGGCACCCGTTGGACCCTCGGGCTCCGCGGCTGCTCGGCCTGGTCGATGACGCCGTGGCCGCAGGGGACGTCAGCGGCCGGTATGCCGCCATCGGCCGCGCCGTGGAGGACGCCATCAGCGCCGGCCGACCGGCCCGGATCCCGATGAACATCGACGGGGCGACGGCCGTGATCTACAGCGAGTTGGGGTTCGCCACCGAGCTCGGGCGGGGGATCTTCATCCTCTCCCGCTCGGTGGGGATCCTCGCCCATGCCTGGGAACAGCACAGCCAAGGCGGACGGATCAAGGGCCCGATGCCCAAGACCATCCCCTATCGCTACACCGGGCCCGCGCGTCGTGCGGTTCCCGACCTTGACCTGACTGAACCGACCGCCGACAAGGAGTCTCGATGACCACGGATCTCGTCTCCCACCAACTGGTCCGCTACCTCGAGCACCGCGGTGTTCGGCACGTCTTCGGACTATGCGGCCACACCAACATCGCCGTCCTCGCGGCGTTGTCGCGCAGCACCCAGATCGAGTTCGTCAACACCCGGCACGAACAGATCGCCTCGCACGCCGCCGACGGCTACGCCCGGGCGACCAAGAAGGCCTCGGTCGTGCTCTCGCACCTGGGCCCCGGCCTCACCAACGCCGCTACCGGGGTGGCCAATGCCGCGCTCGACTCGATCCCCATGGTCGTCATCGCGGGCGACGTGCCGAGCCACTACTACGGCAAGCACCCCCACCAGGAGGTCAACCTCCACGCCGACGCCGATCAGTGGCAGATCTACCGGCCGTTCGTCAAGCGGGCCTGGCGGGTCGACTCGGCACACCTGTTCCCCGAGATCCTCGACAAGGCGTTCGCCCTCGCCGAGAGCGGCCGCCCCGGCCCGGTGCTCGTCGACGTGCCGATGGACATCTTCTCGGCACAGATCGACGTCGCCCTCATGGACCGCGTGATGACCGGCACCCACGAGCTCGTCCGCCCGTCGCTCGACGAGGCGACCGCCGAGACGATCGTCGGCAACCTCCTCGCCGCCGAGCGCCCGCTGCTCTACGTCGGAGGCGGGGTCGTCCTCGCCGACGCCACCGATGAGCTCGCCGAGCTCGTCGACCACCTGCAGATCCCGGTCGCCCACACCCTCATGGGCAAGGGCGCGGTCGCCGACGACAACCCGTGCGTGTTGGGGATGACCGGTTTCTGGGGGACCGAGTTCATCAACGACATGACGCGCAACGCCGACTGGATCCTCGCCCTGGGCACCCGGTTCTCCGAGGCCGACTCCAGCTCGTGGGAGGAGGCTTACACCTTCCGTATGCCGCCCACCCGCCTCATGCACATCGACATCGACCCGGCGGAGCTGGGCCGCAACTACCCGCTGGCGCTCGGTGCCGTGGCTGACCTCAAGCCGGCGCTGGCCGCGCTCGTTCGAGCGGCCAAGAAGCTGGCTCCGGCCGGCGTGCAGCGCACCGAGGTGCTGGCCGACATCCAGCGCAACCGGGCCGCCTTCAAGGCCACCTGTCAGGAGGGCGCGACCAGCGATGCCTGGCCAATGCGGCCCGAGCGGATCCTCGCCGACGTCCGGGCGGTGCTGCCGCGGGACGCCATCATCACGACCGACGTGGGCTGGAACAAGAACGGCTTGGCTCAGCAGATGGACATCCTCACGCCCGGCTCGGTCTTCACTCCTGGCGGCTTCGCCACGATGGGCTTCGGTGCCCCTGCCGCGCTCGGTGCCAAGATCGCCTGTCCCGACCGGGTCGTCGTGTCGCTCGTCGGTGACGGCGGGTTCGGCCAGAACCCGGCGCTGCTCTACACCGCACGCGAGAAGGGCATCGCGGCGATCTGGGTCGTCATGAACAACAACGCGTTCGGCACGATCGCCGGGCTCGAGAAGGCCCACTACGACACCACCTACGGGACGGTGTTCGAGAACGCCGACGGACCGGTGGAGACCGACTTCGCCGCGATCGCGGCGGCATACGGAGTCGCCGGGATCCGGGTCGAGTCCGCCGCCGACTTCCGCCCCGCCCTGGAGCGGGCCGTCGCAATGAACGTCCCGGTCGTCATCGATGTCCGCATGGTCAACGTCCCCACACCCACCGCGGGGCACTGGAACATCATGGACATCTACAGCCCCGGCAAGTCCATCCACCACGCTTCCACCGACTAAGGCGAGACGATGGGCACCGCGGCCCCGCAGCGCTACTCGTTGGCGCACCTGACGATCCTGGACACTCCCACCCCCGAGTTGGTCCGGATCGCTCACCGAACGGGTTACGACTACGTCAGCCCCCGGCTGATCTGTCATGGTCTCCCCGGGGATGACTACTCCCTGGCCACCAACCCGACGCTGTTGGCCCAGACCCGAGCCGCGTTGGCGGACACGGGGATTCCGGTCCACGACATCGAGTTGGCCCGGATCGTCGAGGGCCTGGACCCGCGGGTCTACGAGCCCGAGATCGCCGTCGGGGCCGAGTTGGGTGCCACTGGAGTGCTGACGAGCATCTGGGTGCCAGATCGCCCGTTCTATCTCGACGCCTTCGGTCGGCTGGCCGACCTGGTCGCCGGCTATGGGATGACGCTCAACCTCGAGTTCGTCCCGATCGCAGCCGTGCGCAACCTCGCCGGCGCGGTCGACGTGCTCCGCGAGACGCAGCGGCCCAACGCCCGCTTGATGATCGACCTGCACCACTTCCACCGGTCTCGGGACCGCGTCGAGGATCTCGACGGCCTTCCGCCCGAGTGGTTCGAGTTCTGTCACCTCTGTGACGCGCCGGGGGAGATCCCCGCGGACGTCGAGAAGATGACGCACATCCTCCGAGCGGCTCGGTCCTACGTCGGGGAGGGCGGGATCAACCCGGCCGCCACCCTCGCCCACCTGCCCCCGCTCATCCACTCGATCGAGTTGCCCAACGAACGCGAGGAAGTCGAACGCGGTGCCGAAGGGCATGCCCGCCGCTGCCTCGAGACCGCCAAGGCCTACTTCGCCCAGCCCGCTGCTTGACCGCCTCGCCTCCCGCGAGGACAAACCGCTTCACCCGCTGTTTCCCTTTCCCGTCACTGCACTGTCGCAGGAGGCCTTGCATGAGCACCGAACCACTGGTCACCCACAGCCTGTTCCTCATCGGGGAAGGGATCGGGAAGTCACGGACCCCCGCGCTGCACGAGCGCGAGGGGGCTTCGCTCGGTATGCCGGTCAGTTACCGGATCGTCGACGCTCTCGAACTGGGGCTCACCGCCGCTGACCTGCCCGACGTGCTCACCTGGGCCAAACGGCTGGGCTGTAGTGGGTTCAACGTCACCCACCCGTTCAAGCAGGCGATCATCCCCTACCTGGATGAGCTCTCCGACCGGGCCACGGCCCTCGGCGCCGTCAACACCGTCGCGATCCGGGACGGGCGGACCATCGGTCACAACACCGACTGGTGCGGTTTCCAACGACCGTTCCAGGCCCAACTGCCCGACGTCGGCCACGGCGCCGTCGTCCAGGTCGGGTCCGGGGGAGCGGGAGCCGCAGTCGCCTACGCCCTGCTGGACCACGGAGCCAACCCGCTCATCCTGCACGACTTCTTCCCCGAGCGGGCCCAGGAGTTGGCTGACCGGATGGCTGCCATCTTCGGCGCCGACCGGGTCGAGGTCGGGACGGACCTGGCGGCCTCGATGGCCCGGGCCGAAGGCGTCGTCAACTGCACCCCCACCGGGATGGCGACGCACCCGGGGTGCGCCGTGCCGGAGGAGCTCATCACCCCCGAGCACTGGGTTGCCGAAATTGTGTACTTCCCGCTGGAGACCGAACTGTTGCGCGTGGCGCGCGCCAAGGGCTGCCGCACGGTCGACGGTGGGGGAATGGCCGCTGAACAGGCGGTCGAGGCGTTCTACCAGTTCACGGGCGTCCATCCTGACGCTCAACGTATGCACCGGCACCTGCGCGACATGGTTGGCGGAGCCTGACCCTCCTGGTCGGCCCCGGCCCACCACCGCTCCCGAACCCAGCTCAAGCTGTGCGCACGAGACCCTTGCACCCGACTCTGCACCGCACGTTGCACCCCGCAGTGACCCCACCCGGACTAGGCGGCATACCGCCTGGACGGACTCTCACGGAGGTAACCAATGAGCACATCGCATGGCGTCACGCACGACCATGGGCAGACCAAGAAGGCCACGGCCAGTGGCTGGATCGGCAGCGCCTTGGAGTACTACGACTTCTTCATCTACGCCCAGGCCGCGGCGTTGGTCTTCCCGTCGATCTTCTTCGACAAGAACGACCCGAAGATGGGCATCATCGGCGCCCTCGGCACGTATGCCGTCGGCTACGTCGCGCGTCCGATCGGCGCCTTCGTCCTCGGAGCTTGGGGTGACAAGCACGGACGTAAGAACGTCCTCGTGCTCTGCATGCTCCTCATGGGCGCCTCGACCTTCCTCGTCGCGATCCTGCCGACCTATCAGCAGGTCGGCTTCCTCGCCCCGGCGCTGCTGCTCGTGCTGCGCCTGGTCCAGGGCTTCGCGGTGGCCGGTGAAATCTCCGGTGCCAGTTCGATGATCCTCGAGCATGCTCCGTTCGGGCGACGCGGCTACTTCGGCAGCTTCACCTTGCAGGGCACCCAGTTCGGCCAGATCCTTGCGGCCGCGATCTTCCTGCCGCTCGCCACCTTCATGTCCGACGAGTCGTTCAAGTCGTGGGGTTGGCGAATCCCGTTCCTGCTGAGTGTCTTCGTCGTCTTCGCCGGCTACGTCATCCGCCGCCGCGTCGACGAGACCCACGCGTTCGAGTCCGAGAAGGCCCAAGGCAACGTGGCCCAAACCCCGATCGCCGAGGCCTTCCGCGACAGCGGCATGTCGATCCTGCGGGTGTTCATGATGCAGTTGTTCAACATCATCGCCGTGACGACCTCGGTCTTCGGCGCCACCTATGCGACGAACAAGGAATACGGCGTGGGGATGGCGGCCAGCGTCTACCTGTGGATCCCCATCCTCGGCAACATCTGCGCGGTCGCGGTCATCCCGTTCGTCGGCAACCTCTCGGACAAGATCGGTCGTCGACCGCTCATCATGTTCGCGACGATCACCTGTGGGCTGCTGTCCTTCGGCTACCTCTGGTCGGTGAGCCAGAAGAACGTCCCGCTGGCCATTGCCTTCTCGCTGCTTATGTGGGGCACGGTCTACCAGGGCCAGAACGCCGTCTACCCGGCCTTCTACCCGGAGCAGTTCCCCACTCGCACCCGGGTGACCGGAATGGCGATCGCCCACAACATGGGCACCGCGATCTCTTCGGCGATGGCGTTCGTCCTCGCCTGGGTGGCACCGCCCGGCACGCAGAACGTCTGGCTTGTCGTCGGAGCCATCACGATGGGTATCTGCATCATCTCCTTCTTCGGTGCCTACTTCTCGCCGGAGACCTCCCGCTTCCGCAGTGAGGACCTCGGCGTCCCCGGTGCCAAGCCGGTTCCCGAGGCGGAGTACCTCCGGCTGCGTCAGGCTGCGATCGACTCGGCGAAGGCCCAGAAGGTCGCCGCTTAATCAGCGGACCGCCGCGTGAGCGGCATACCGTTGTGCCCTTGGCCCGTGCGCCGGGCGGGACGTTCTCCCACGTCCCGCCCGGTGGGCCCCACCCCCACACCTGGAGCCCACCATGAGCTCAACCACCAACCCCGTCGTCGGTCTCGTCGTCGGGGTCCTGCTCATCCCGCTCGGGTGGTACGTCGCCCGTGACGGCGGCGCCTCCATGGGCCCGTTCGGCTGGCTGCTGTTGGGCGTCGGAGTGGCCAGCACCGTCGGCAACGGGCTGCTCATGCTGCGAGCACGGCGGCGCTGAGGCTGGTATGCCGCCGCCTGCCCCGGCCAGCTCCGCGCGCCCCGTCGGCTCGCCTCCGACACCTGGGGTCCGGCCTACAGTTGGATCCGTGTCGAATTCCCCCAAGGCCGCCCGCAAGCAGCGCGATGCCGCCCGGACCCAGGCCGACCTGCTGACCGTCGCTACCGAGGAATTCGCGCGGATCGGCTACTTCGGGGCTCGCGTCGACGAGATTGCCGCTAAATCGGCCACGACCAAGCGGATGATCTACTACTACTTCGGTGACAAGGAGGGGCTGTTCACCGCAGTTCTGGAGAAGGCCTACGCCGATATCCGGGAGACCGAGCAGGCCCTGGACCTGGCCCACATGCCGCCCTTGGACGCTCTCACCGTGCTCATCCGGCATACCTTCGACTATCACGAGGCCCATCCGGGGCTGGCCCGTCTGGTGGCCTCCGAGAACGCCCTGGACGCCTCGCACCTGCGCCTGTCCCAGCGAGCGGCCGGGGTCAACCTGCCGATCATCGCGCTGGTTGCGGACCTGCTCGCGCGCGGTCGCTCCGAGGGCAGCATCGTGCGCGACGTGGACCCGCTGGACCTGCACCTCATGATGACGTCCATGGCGCTGTTCCGCATCACCAACGCACCCACCATTGAGGCGACCTTCGGGTTGCGGATGGGCACTCACGAGCACAAGGAACGCCAGATCGCTCTCGTGACCGAAATGGTGCTCACCTGGCTCACCACGCCTGACTCACGGGACTAGCGTCCCGGGATGGGTCCGGCCGGAAGGCTTACCCTGTCAAAGGATCAACGGCGACCCGCTGGAGTAACAGGATGAATCTCACCGGAATGCTCTATGGAGCGAAACTTCTTCAGTTCGCGGGCTTCCCCGCGGCGGAGGTGTTGGGCCCGGCAGCAACCGAGGAGGAGATCAAGGATCTCATCTCCCGGCACGGTGAGATCCTCATCAAACCGGTCTTCAAGGGTGGCGTCGGCAAGAAGGGCAAGGCCGGCCTGATCGGCCGGGCCAAGGACCTGCCGACCGCGCTGCGTGAGAAGGAACGGCTCTACTTCGCCGAGCATCAGGTCGGCACGACGCTCGCCAAGGCCAACGGGGTGACCTACGAGGCGATGATCCCGGCGGAGCACGAGGTCTACTTCTCCCTCACCGACTCGACCCACTTCCGGGCCCCCACGATGACGATCACCCACCATGGCGGCGTCGCCATCGAGGAGTTGGACAAGTCGCTCGTCGCGTCGGTGCCCTTCGAGGCGCTCACCGGCATGCGCGCCTTCGTCGTCTCGAACGCCCTGTCGCAGTTGCAGGCGCCCAGCGAGATCGTCTCGCCGCTCGTGCAGCACCTGCCCAGCCTGTGGGAGCTCTTCCACGAGTTCGGGATGACCACCCTCGAGCTCAACCCGATCCGGATGCGCGCGGACAAGCGCGGCCGGCTCACGCCGGTGGCCTGCGATTTCAAGTGCGCCTTCGACCGCGACGACCCCCGGGTGGCCCGCCTCGACCTGCCGCGCTCGCTGTTCTCCTCGAGCTACTCCGACTTCGAGCACGAGGTCAACCAACTGCGCACCTACCAAGGCCAGAGCGACGTCTACGTCGTCAACGAGAAGGGGACGATCCTCGCCCCGACCTTCGGCGGCGGCGCCAACTCGCTCGTGTCCGAGATGCTCGGCGACGACGCGATCATCTCCTCGGACTTCGGCGGCAACCCGCCCTACGTCAAGATGAAGGAACTCGCGCGGATCTGTTACAAGTACTGGCTGCCGCAGACCAACGTGCTGTTCATCATCGGCGGCAAGGCCAACAACACCGACATCTTCGAGACCTTCCGGGCCATGGCCGACGCCCTGCGCGAGCACTACGCGACGCACGGGCCAACGCCCCTGTATGCCGTGATCGGACGCGGCGGGCCGAACCTCATCCGGGGGATGGGCGTCCTGCGGGACACCTTCGAGAGCCTCAAGATCCCCTACAAGATGTTCGGCTTCGACTCAGACATGTCCGAGGTCATCAACTACGCCCGCGCCGCTGACGCCTGGATGAAGGCCTCGGGGCGCGAGCAGATCGCCCGCCAACAGCAGGCTTTGGCCGGCTGACGCGGCGACGAAGGAGACCTGCAGATGTACAAGAAGGGCGTCGGCGAGTTCAAGTTCTACGTCGGCATCAGCTCACTGGCCCAGATCGCCACCAAGGACGACCGGGTGTGTGTGCTCAACATCCTCGGAGGTGAGTCGAGCGATGTCACCCCGGTGAGCCATGAGTACTCCGGGGGCAACGTCGTCTTCGGCACCTCGCCCGGCAAGGGCGGGTCGCACATGCCGACCAACCTGGGCGACATCCCCGTCTACAACAACGTCCTGGAAGGCCTGGCCGACGGGCACCGGTTCAATGCTGGGGTCGTCTACCTGCCCCCCGCTGCGGCCCGGCACGGGGTCGGTGAACTCATCCGGGTCAACCCCGAGATGCGCAAGATCTTCATCGTCACCGAGAAGATCCCCGCTCACGACGCGCGCGAGATTCGGGCGATGGCCCAGTCCAACGGGGTCGACATCTTCGGCGCCAACAGCCTCGGCGTGGCCGACTCGTGGAACCACGTGCGCATCGGCGGCGCCCTGGGCGGCAACACCCCGGAGGAGGCGCTGCGCAAGGGATCGATCGCCTTGCTGTCCAACTCGGGCAACTTCACGACGACGATCGCCACCTACCTGCGGATGGCCGGCTGGGGCACGACCACGCTCATCTCCAGCGGCAAGGATGTCTACATCCATTACGCCGCACCGGAGTTCGCGTTCGCGTTGGCCAACGACATGCGCAGCAAGGCGGCCGTCCTCTATGTCGAGCCGGGCGGCTACTACGAGTGGGACGCCGAGTTCACCAAGCCGGTCGTCGCCTGTGTCGTCGGACGGTGGAAGTCTCGCCTGACCCGCGCCGTTGGCCATGCGGGTGCGATGGCCGGGGGCGGCGACGACGCTGCCACCAAGGAACGCTGGTTCATGGAGAAGTTCGGGGTCGAGGACGCCTTCACCCCCGACAATCCGGTCTGCTCCCGTCGCGGAGCGGTCGTGACGAACATCGCCCACATCCCGGCAGCCCTGACCGCAGTGATGGCCCTCAACGCGACCATGCCCGACTTCGCCCCCGAGGGGAGCCTCGCCCTCAAGCCATGGTTCGGTCGAGCCCGCGACCTCGAGCTTCCGCCCGAGCTCGACCTGCCCAACGTCGTGGCCATGCCGCCCTACGACCAGCAGATCGCCGAGCTCAACCGGCAGATCGGCGCCGTCCTGCCGCGGCAGTCGATGAAGGACGCGTCAGGCGTCTCCCAGATGGACCCGCTGACCCAGGTGTCCAGCCTGCGGGGCATGTCGATCCTCCAAGCGGCCCAGCACCCGATGGAGGACAACCTCGTCCTGGCCCTGCTCGGCCGTCGCGCGAGCGAGCGCGACCGGGCGCTCGTCGACGTGGCGGTTGGTGCCCACGTCAACCTCACCGGCACCGTCACCCTCGCAGCCGTCGACGCGGCCCGGGCTGCCGGTAACACCCCCAACACGGTCATCGCCGCCGCGCTCGCCATCGCCGGGCCGGGCCGCGCCGAGGCCTCGCGACATGCCATCCATGGCTTCATCGACCTCTTCACCGGCAGCGGGCTGTCGGTCGACGACACGGAGACCGACCTCGCGGCATACCCGGCGCCGCCCGAGTTGCGCGCCCTGGCGATCGGCGCCGATCCCGACCCGATCGCCGAGGCGATGCTCGCGGGCCTGGCCGAACGCGGCGTGACCTCGATGCCGCTGCGCTGGTTGGCGACCCAGGGCGGGCATCCCCAGGTCCCCGGTGTCGTGGCCGCCATCGCTGGCACTCTCGTCTGGAAGTCCTTGGCGCACAAGGAGATCTCTCGGATCACGGCAGAGGAACTGCCCTGGTGGTTGGAGCTGTTCGGCACGATGATCGGGGCCGCCGCACCGACCGCGGCGCACACCGCCGAGGGTTTCTGCGGCATACCCATGGCGATGGTTCTCGGTCAGGCGTCGGTGACGGAGCTCGCTGCCGCAGCCCTGCTGGGCGAGCGTCCCTCCGCCGACATCTTGGACGGCTTCGCGATGCTCACCGGACTGCTGCTCACCAACGGCCCCGGTGCCATCACCGCCCAGGGGGCCAAGGGTGCGGTCTCGGCCGACGGCCCACAGACCCCCGAGCGGATCCAGCTCAACAAGGCGATGATCGGTTTCCTCACGCATGCCGGTTATGCCCACGGGGGCAACGGCTTCGAGGGGATCGCGTTCCTGCTGGAGCGGTTCGCAGGCACCGGTCTCGTCGACCCGGGCGACCCCGCTCACGGCGTCGACCTCGACGCCCTCGCGAAGGAGTATGCCGTCGCCTTCGCCGAGTTGAAGACGACCCGCAAGGAGTTGGGTGCCGATCGCGCGACCATTCCGTGCATCAACCACCCGGTCTTCAAGGGCAAGGACGTCAACGTCGACCCGCGCGAGGAGTTCGTCCGCACGGTCATGGCGCAGCGCGGTGACTACAACGTCTTCCACGACTACTACCGTCGCCTCGTCGTCGCGCTGCGCGACGCCGGCGCGACCACCAACGTGTTCTGCGTCAACGTCGATGCGCTCATCGCGACGGGGCTGCTCAAGATGCTCTGGAGCCGCTACCGGGACGGGTCGTTCACCGAAGCTCAGTTGGAGAACGCCGCCTTCACGGTGTTCCTCTTCGGCCGGATGATCGGGTGTGCCGCCGAGATCGACGACCACCAGAACCGCGGGCGCAACATGGACACCCGCTCGCCCGCGAAGGCCCTCTCCTTCGTCTCCTGACCCCGGCCAGGGCCGGGTATGCCGCGTGCACACTGCGCGCGCACGGCATACCCGGCAGGCCGCCAATCGCCCACGACCGGCGAGCGTCGGGCGTGGTCAGTCGCCCGCCGGCTCCGGCGTTCCGCCCAGTTGCAGCACCAGGCGAGTGCCGGGCGGCGCGGACTGGACGAGGCGCAACTGAGCCAGCGCCGGGTGCTCGTCGAGCAGCCGGGCCCCGTTGGCCAACGCCCGCAGGGCCGCGGTCTCGGCGCGGGCCGCCTCAAGCGCGGCTGCGCCCCGCAGACGGGCCGTGACCACCTCGGCGGTCGCGATCCGCAGGTCGTGCGGCAGGACGACGTCGCGCACCGCCACGCCGAGCGTCGCGATGCCGACCTGACGGGTTGCCGCGTCGACCGGCGCCGTGACGTCCAGCCGCCGCAGCGCGACCACCAGGTCAGCCGCCGCGAGCGCGCCCACCGCCTCGCGCAGCGCCAACTGGGTCGCCAGGTGGAGGGTGTCGGCCGGCGTCTGGGAGACCTCGAGGAAGGCGACCGGGTCGGTGATCGCCCAACGCGCGACCGCCGAGACGCGAACGCCCAGACCGTCGGCGGTCGGGATGTCCTGGGGCGGGATGACCTGCTGGCGTTCCCGGAGGTCGACCAGCACGTAGTGGTGCCCCCACCGACGCCGGGTGCGCCCGGCGGGCAGGACGTCGACCAACCGGCCGGCGTGGTAGACGACCGCGGCGTGACGGGTCGGGATCGTGATTCGGAACATGACGGGCACCTCCTTGGTGCATCGTTGGGTAGGGGCGTGGGGTAGGGGCAAGGGGCAGGGGCAAGGGGCAGGGAGTGGCGCCGGGCGGCGACCGTCGGGCGGGGCGACACCCACCGCACTGCCGGGGCAGCGCGGGGGTGGGCCGCAGGGCCGTTGGGTCGGGTGATCCGCCCGGCGTCACCAGAAAGGGGAGTCGCACCCCTGGTGGCGTGAGCCGACTAGCAGGTTCCCAAGACCTGTGTCGGCCAGGTCGTGCGCAGGACCGGGAACCGGTATGCCGCCCCGGCTGCTCCCTCGGCCGACGTGTCGAGGGTGCCAGGCGCGAGCGCGAGGCGGCAAACGGTTTTCCGGTAGACTGGACCCGAATCCCACCAGATCTTCGACGGGCGCTGGCGCGCCCGGCATACCCGCGAGCAAGGAAGCGACCACCCGTGGCAACAACGAACGACCTCAAGAACGGCCTCGTGCTGAACATCGACGGGCAGTTGTGGGCCGTCATCGAGTTCCAGCACGTCAAGCCCGGCAAGGGCCCCGCGTTCGTGCGGACCAAGCTCAAGAACGTCCTGTCCGGCAAGGTCGTCGACCGCACGTTCAACGCGGGCGTCAAGGTCGAGACGGCCAACGTCGACAAGCGCACGATGCAGTACCTCTACAAGGACGGGTCGGACTTCGTCTTCATGGACACCGACACCTACGACCAGCTGCACGTGTCTGAGGCGGTCGTCGCCGGCGGCGCCGACTACCTGCTGGAGAACCAGAACGCCATCGTCGCTACGCACGACGGGGTGCCGCTCTATGTCGAGTTGCCGGCGTCGGTGGTCCTGGAGATCACCTTCACCGAACCGGGCTTGCAGGGTGACCGCTCGACCGGCGGCACCAAGCCGGCCACGCTTGAGACCGGTGCCCAGATCCAGGTCCCGCTCTTCCTCGAGAGCGGCACCCGGGTCAAGGTCGACACCCGCGACGGCTCCTACCTCGGCCGCGTCAACGACTGACGCTGGTGGGCGCCCGCACGAAGTCACGCAAACGCGCGCTGGACATCCTTTTCGAGGCCGACCAGCGCGGGATCAACGCGCAGCAACTGCTCATCGAGCGGCTGGCGCGTCCGGCGACTCCGGCGCCGTTGGCGGACTACACGATCACCCTTGTCGAGGGAGTCGTGCGGTGTTGGTCAGAGATCAACGAGATGCTCGCGACCTATAGCCAAGGGTGGAGCGTCGAGCGGATGCCGGCCGTCGACCGGGCAGCCTTGCGGCTGGCGACCTGGGAGATCGTTTACAGCGACGAGGTCCCTGACGCGGTCGCCATCGACGAGGCGGTCGAGTTGGTCAAGAGCCTGTCGACCGACGAATCGCCGGCCTTCGTCAACGGCCTGCTGGCCCGGATCGCCGAGGTCAAACACACCCTCGGCTGACCGGAGCCATCGTCCGTCTCCCTGCGCGGTGCTACGCCTGGTGACCCCCGCTGACGACACCCTCGTCAGGCTGGATGAGGACGTACCCGTGGCCGCCGAAGGCCATCTGGAAGGTCTCGCCGGTGCCGCCGCGGATCATCGAGCTGAGCCCGCCGGTGTCGACCCGGATGTCCATCGAGACACCGGAAGTCCACATGACGACGGCCTGGGCATCGCCGAAGGTCGGCGCCCCGGCGACGTCGAGAGCGACGGGGTCGCCCTTGGTGGTGATGGCGACGTAGCCGGTGCCACGCAGCGACACGTTATAGAGACCGCCGGTCATCATGCCTCGGGTTTGGATCCGGTGGATGTCCCACTCGATCGAGGACGAGAAGGCCAGCACGTTGTTGCCGTTGACCGACACCATGTCGTTCTCGAGGTAGAAGACCTGGACCTCGGCCGCTGCGTCGGCGACGAACAACTCACCGGCACCGGTGCAGCGCATCATCTTGACGCCCTCGCCGGTCATGGCTGACTTGAACATCTTGTTCAGCCCGCCCGAGCCGGGGTTCTCGAACCGCACGTCCCCCTGATAGGCGACCATCGAGCCGAGCCTGGCGAAGACCGGGCCGTACTGCATCGAGATCTTGAGCAGCTTCTTGTTCTGCAGCACGAACGGATCGGCTGACGGGTTCTCCTGGTACTGCGTGAACAGCGATCCGTGAATAGCCATGGAGGCAACGAGTCCTTCGTGTCGATCGGGTGGGGTCTCGGGCCAGACCATACCTGTCGTTCGACCGGCTTGTCGTCGTTTCTGCTGCGCTGGGCCGCGTGGTGCAGCACGATGGGGACCCATCGGATCCAGTTTCGAGAGGACGGTGTCGTATGGGGTTCCTGGACAAGGCCAAGGCTGCGGCGACGGAGTTGAGTGCGAAGGCCGACCAGGCTCTGGCAAGCCAGGGTCTGGCCGGCCCGTCGGTGGGTGGGAAACAGGCGGACAAGTTCTTCCGCGACCTCGGGGTGCTGGCCTACCTCGACGCCACGGGACGGCCGTCCGACGCGGGGGAGCGAGACCGGATCATGACCGCGTTGCACGGCTTCGAGGCCCAGGGCGCCCTGCCCTCGTTCGCGCTGCAGACTGCCGCGCCGCCGCCGCCCCCTCCGCCCGGCGCGGCTGCCCAAGCTCCGCAGGGGTATGCCGCCGCGCCGCCTCCTCCTTCTCCCGGTGGCGCTGCGCAGCCTCCGCCACCACCAGGCTGGGGTGCCGCCCCGCCGCCTCCGCCACCAGCGCCCAGCTGGGGCGCCGCGCCGCCTCCGCCGCCCCCGCCGAACTGGGGTGCTGCTCCGCCACCTCCGCCTCCGTCACCACCGCCGGCCGGGTAGGGACGGCAGCGGCCGGAGCTCAGCCGCCGGTGAGGGACGCCAGCGTGCAGACATGGGCGTATTCGGCCGTCATCAGGTCCATGAGGTGCTCGACATCGGGCAGGAGATCGGCGCAGGCGCTGATCCCGACGTCCAGCCGACCCTGATAGCCCTGGATGGTGATGCTCACCCCCATGCCGTCGCCCAACGGCGCGAACGGGTAGACGGCCGTCACCCGGCGACCGGCGATGACGAACAGGTCCTGCCCCATGGGGACGTTCGAGATGATCGTGTTGAACGGCAGCCGGACGGTGTCGAGCAGCCGCACGGTCGACGCGACCCAACTCGCCGGCTCCAAGGTCGGGCCCAACAACCGGGTGAGGACTTCAAGGGCTCCTTCGCCGAGGACTGGTCGCTCCTTGGCTTCGGCCATGTCCTCGCGGGCCGAGAAGATCCGCTCGACCGGGTCCTCGATGTCGGTCGGGATCCGGCACAGGCCAAGCGAGAGCCGGTTGGCCCCCGAGGGGTCGGTCGTCAGATGTCGCACCGACATCGGCACGAGCGCCACGAGAGGGCTGGTCGGCAGCGCGTTCTGCTCGATGAGCCACTGCCGCAGGCCGGCAGCCACCACGGCATGCATGACGTCGTTGACCGTGACCCCGAAGTGCGCCCGCGTGGGCTTGCTCGCCGCCAGCCCCCACGTGCGGAACGCCCAGACCCGGTTGGGTCCCACGGAACGGTTGAACGGGGTCGGCGGCGCGCCGTGGACGCCGACCGAGTTGAGGACGCCGCCCAGCGACTGGGGGTTGTCGGCAATGGCGCGGGCGGCGGCATACACCGAGGTCCAGGCCCAGCGCGAGGCCCCGACGAGCCCGCGGGTGGCCAGGTCGAAGGCGCTGGGGATGCGCTGGGGTGACCACGGGGGGACGTCGTCCTGCGCGGTCCCGAACAGCGCGTGGAGGATGTCGCGGTAGCGAGACCCGTCGGCGATGCTGTGGTGGACCTTCGTCATGACGTAGCAGCGGCGGCCTTCGCGCAGGAGGTGCACCTGCCAGAGCGGCTGGGTGCGCGGCAGCGCCTCCATCGCCAACTCGGACACCAACTCGCTGAGCTCGCGCCGCCCGACGTGGAACTCCTCGACGTGGGCCTCGATGTCGAAGGTCGGGTCGTCGACCCACCAGGGCCGGTCGAGGGCGTTGGGCCCCTGGTGCAGGCGCTGGCGGAGCTCCGGCAGCCGCCCGACCCGCTCGCCGACCTGCTCGCGCAACTGGGTCAGCGTGATCGGCCCATCGAGGGGCAGGACGAGGCAGACGTGGCCGACCGTGCGGGGTCCGTCGAGCGCGAGGTATGCCGCGTCCAGGGGACGCACCTGGCGAGCCTGCATCCGTTGCCGCCTCCTTCCGAGTGCGACCCTAGTTGGTTCGTCCCCGGCCTGTCCCTGGTGAGCGCGCAACGCCATATCGCAACACGACCTGACCTACCCCGCTACGGCTTGCCGGGCAGTTCCTTCGTTCCGCCGGCGACGAGGGTCACCAGCACGTCGACATCGCCCAGCCCGGCGGCGTCGAGGTCCGGACGCAGGCCGGTGACCTGATCGAGCGTGAGCAGGCCGATGGCGAGGATCCGCAGGGAGTTGTCGCGGTAGGTGACATCACTGATCTGGCCGCCGTGAGCCTTGGCCCAGGCCCGGGCGACCGGGGTCGCCTTGGAGACGAGCACCTCCTGCTGGAGCACAACCGAGCTGCCGAGGGACAGGGGGATGGCGAGGATGACGACCGACGCGAAGGCGGTGACGAGCGCGCCTCGGTGCAGCCGCCCGATGGGCAGACCCGCATCGATCGCCGCCTGACGCACGCGGTAGCTGAGGAACACCACGGTGCCGGTGGCGATGATCGCGCTGACGTTGGTGCCGAAGAGCAGCAGCGCACCAAGCGCCTGGGACGGCTCGCCCGACTCGAGGGTGAGGCCCACAACGGCCAACGGGGGCACGAGTGAGATGGCGATCGCCACGCCGGGCAACGTGTCGGACACGTCGGAGCGCACCGTCGCGAACGCCCCCACGGCGCCGGTCGCCAGCGCTCCGACGAGGTCAATGAGCCGCGGGCTGACCCGCCCGGCGATCTGCGAGTTGCTGTCAGCGACGAGGTGCATCTGCGACGTCATCCCGATGAGATAGGCGATGGCGATGACGCACAAGGCCCCCACGATCACCAGCCCGAAGTTGACCGCAACAAGACGCCGGTTGGCGAGCACGACCGACAAGGCGGTGCCGAGGATGGGCGTCATCAGGGGAGCGACGATCATCGCGCCGATCACGGTCGCCGTGGAATCGGCCACGACACCCGACGTGGCGATGACGGTGGCCAAGACCAAGAGCACCCAGAACGCTGACATCTTCCTTCTCGTGTCGCTGCCCTCGGTGAGGAGCAGGCGGGACATCATCCGGCGCACGTCCTCGGCCGTGGCCCGGATGCGGTATTCGCTGGCGGGAGTATCGGAACTCATGCGTCAAGTGTGACGCGCGACCCCCCGCTTCGCACGAGTTGTGAGGGCACCTCCCGGGGCCCGGCTGGAAGCGGCGGAGGCGACCGGCATACGGACCCGGCGCGAGGCGACCCGACGCCGAGAGTAGGGTTACCCGCGAACCAGACATCCTTTAACCACCGTCCTGTGAGGCGGGGAAGGAGGTCCGCGTGGTGGCGTCCGATCAGACCCCCTCGCCGACACCCCCAGGCGCACGTGTCGTCATGAGCTCCGGTGACGTTTCCCGGGCCTTGCGCCGAGTGGCCCACGAGATCCTCGAACGCAACAAGGGTCCGGCCGACCTCGTGCTGCTGGGCATCCCGTCCCGTGGCGTGCCGCTGGCGCACCGCCTCGCGAGCGTCATCGCCGAGGTCGAGGGAGTCGCGGTCCCCGTCGGCTCGCTCGATGTGACCATGCACCGCGACGATCTGCGCCGCCAGCCCACCCGCACCGTAACCCCGACGAAGATCCCGCCGTCAGGGGTCGACGGGAAGATCGTCGTTCTCGTCGACGACGTGCTCTACTCCGGGCGGACGATCCGGGCCGCCCTCGAGGCGCTGACCGAGCTCGGCCGCCCACGCGCAGTGCGCTTGGCCGTCCTCGTCGACCGTGGGCACCGCGAGCTGCCCATCCGCGCCGACCACGTCGGCAAGAACCTCCCCACCAGCAGTTCCGAACGCGTCCACGTCGTGCTGGCCGAGAACGACGGCGGCGACGACGAAGTGCGCATCAGCGGAGGCGACCGATGACCCGCAAGCACCTGTTGTCCTCCGCCGACCTGTCCCGCGACGAGGTCGACTCGATCCTCGACACCGCCGCCTCGATGCACGACGTGCAACGCCGGGAGGTCAAGAAGCTCCCCACCCTGCGCGGGCGCACGGTCATCAACCTGTTCTTCGAGGACTCCACCCGCACCCGGTCGTCGTTCGAGATCGCCGGCAAGTGGATGTCGGCCGACACCATCAACATCACCGGCAAGGGCTCCTCGACGTCCAAGGGCGAGTCGCTGCGCGACACGGTCATGACGATCTGCGCGATGTCGGTCGACGCCCTCGTCATCCGGCACAGTGCCTCAGGGGCCTGTCACCAGGTCGCCCAGTGGGTCGACGCGTCGGTCATCAACGCCGGTGACGGCACCCACGAGCACCCCACCCAGGCGCTCCTGGATGCCTACACGTTGCGTCAGCGGCTCGGGTCGCTCGAGGGTCGGCACATCGTCATCGTCGGCGACCTGGCCCACTCGCGGGTGT
Organism: Candidatus Phosphoribacter hodrii; assembly: GCA_016707175.1. Taxonomy (GTDB): domain Bacteria; phylum Actinomycetota; class Actinomycetes; order Actinomycetales; family Dermatophilaceae; genus Phosphoribacter; species Phosphoribacter hodrii. Next base: position 563,486 of record JADJIB010000002.1, on the reverse strand, counting down.
TCCGCTCCAACGTCATCACCCTTGGCCGGCTCGGCGCGCGCGTCACCGTCGTCGCCCCGCCGACGCTGATGCCCAGCGGGATCGGCGACTGGGCGGCCCGCGACGGTTTCGCGACGAGCTGGGACCTCGACCAGACCCTGTATGCCGCGTCGCCCGCCGACCGCCCCGACGCGGTGATGATGCTGCGGGTCCAGCGCGAGCGGATGAGCGGCGGGTTCTTCCCGACCGAACGCGAATACACCGCGGGCTACGGCCTGACGAGGGAGCGCTTGGCCCGACTGTATGCCGCTACCCCCGACCTGCCGATCCTGCACCCCGGGCCGATGAACCGGGGCCTGGAGATCTCGGCCGAAGCCGCCGATGCGACGAGCTCGGCGATCCTCGACCAGGTGTCTGCCGGAGTGGCCGTGCGGATGGCGGTCCTCTATCACCTGCTGGCCGGCGAGACGGAGGCTGCCGCATGACCGACCTCCTGCTCAAGGGCGCAAACCTGTTGGGAGACAACGGGGCTGACGTCCTCGTCCGCGAGGGTGTCATCGCCGAGATCGGGTCTATCCGCGCTGCAGCCGAGCTTGACGGGCGGCGGCTCACCGTTGTCGACGCAGCCGGGCTCGTCCTGCTGCCCGGCCTGGTCGACCTCCATGCCCACCTTCGTGAGCCCGGTCGCGAGGACGCCGAGACCGTCGCGAGCGGCTCGGCCGCTGCGGCCGCGGGTGGTTTCACTGCGATCCTTGCGATGGCCAACACCTCTCCGGTGACCGACACGGCTGAGGCGGCTGAGCGGGTGTTCGACCTCGGCCGGGCGGCCGGGCTGGTCGACGTGCAGCCGATCGGCGCCGTCTCCAAGGGGCTGGCTGGCGCCGAGCTCGCCGAGCTCGGGTTGATGGCCCGCTCCCGCGCCCGGGTCCGGGTGTTCTCCGACGACGGCAAGTGCGTCCACGACGCCCGTCTCATGCGTCGGGCGCTGGACTACGTCAAGGCGTTTGGAGGCACCATCTCCCAGCACGCCCAGGACCCTCGGCTCGCCGACGGGTCGGCCTGCTGCCATGAGGGCGAGGTCTCCGGTCGGCTCGGGCTGCCGGCCTGGCCCGCGATCGCGGAGGACGTCGTCGTCGCCCGCGATGTCCAGCTGGCGCGGCATACCGGCTCGCGGGTCCACGTCGCGCACGTGTCGACGGCGGCGTCGGTCGAGATCATCCGCTGGGCCAAGGCGCAGGGGATCGCCGTCACCGCCGAGGTCACCCCGCATCACCTGGCACTGGGCACCGACCTGCTCACCGGCTATGACCCAGTCTTCAAGGTCAACCCGCCGCTGCGACCCGACGAGGACCGGGCGGCCATCCTGGCGGCGCTCGTCGACGGTGTCGTCGATGCCGTTGCCACCGACCATGCCCCGCACGCCCGGCACGACAAGGAGCACGCGTTCCCGGATGCGGCGTTCGGGATGCTCGGTCTGGAGACGGCGCTCGCCGTCGTCGCCGAGGTGGCCGTCCGGACGAGGCTGCTGAGCTGGGCCGACGTGGCCGACCGGATGTCCTTCGCCCCCGCGAGGATCGCCGGGCTGGCCGATCAGGGCCGGCCGATCGCCGTGGGCGAGCCAGCCAACCTCGTGCTCGTCGACCCCGACGCGTCGTGGACCGTCGACCGGTCCGCGAGCCAGTCGCTGTCCCGCAACAACCCCTGGCACGGGCGCACCTTGCCCGCCCCGGTCGTCGCGACGTTCCTGCGCGGCGAGTGCACGGCATACCGAGGTCGCGTTCGCGGCCAGTTCGACCCGGAGGAGATCGCGTGAGTCCCGCAACGTCGCTGCGCAGGCATCGGGAGCCCGCAGCGCTGGTCCTTGAGGACGGTCGCACGTTCCTCGGTGAGTCCTTCGGCGCCGTGGGGGAGACCCTCGGGGAGGCGGTCTTCTCCACGGGGATGACCGGCTACCAGGAAACCCTCACCGACCCCTCCTACCACCGGCAGGTCGTCGTCATGACGGCACCGCACGTGGGCAACACCGGCTGGAACGACGAGGACGACGAGTCCTCGCGCATCTGGGTCGCCGGGTATGCCGTGCGCGACCCTGCCCTGCGCCCGTCCAACTGGCGCTCGGCCCGGTCCCTCGAGGATGAGCTCGTCGAGCAGGGGGTCGTCGGGATCTGCGGCATCGACACCCGCGCCCTCACCCGTCACCTGCGCGAACGCGGGGCGATGCGGGTCGGCATCTTCAGCGGCGCGGCGGCGGCGCCGACCCAGGCCGACCTGCTGGCCAAGGTCTTGGCCGCGCCGGGGATGGCCGGTGCCGAGTTGGCCTCGGAGGTGTCGACCGAGCGGCCGTATGTCGTTGCCGCCCATGGGGAACGGCGTTTCACGGTGGCTGCGATCGACTTGGGGATCAAGGGCATGACCCCCGCCCTGATGGCCCAGGAGGGCATCGAGGTCCACGTGCTCCCGGCGACGGCGACCATCGCCGACGTGCTGGCGGTCGGGGGAGCGGACGGGTCACCTGGCCCCGACGGGGTCTTCTTCTCCAACGGCCCGGGCGACCCGGCGACCGCCGATCTCACCCTGCTGCGCGAGGTCCTCGATCGGCGGATCCCGTTCTTCGGCATCTGCTTCGGTAACCAGTTGCTTGGCCGCGCCCTCGGCTTCGGCACGTACAAGCTGAAGTACGGCCACCGCGGGATCAACCAGCCGGTGATGGACCGCACCACCGGCAAGGTCGAGGTGACCGCCCACAACCACGGGTTCGCCGTCGACGCCCCGATCAAGCACGACTCGCAGACCCCTTATGGGCGGGTGCGGGTCAGCCACATCTGCCTCAATGACGAGGTTGTCGAGGGCCTGGAGTGCCTCGACCTGCCCGCCTTCTCCGTGCAGTACCACCCGGAGGCCGCAGCGGGGCCGCACGACGCGGCATACCTCTTCGACCGCTTCTGCGCGCTCATGCGCACCCACCCCTGGAAGGGGGCCCAGCATGCCTAGGCGCGAAGACATCACGAGCGTCCTGGTCATCGGGTCCGGCCCGATCGTCATTGGGCAGGCCTGCGAGTTCGACTACTCCGGCACCCAGGCGTGTCGCGTGCTGCGCGACGAAGGGATCCGCGTCGTCCTGGTCAACTCCAACCCGGCGACGATCATGACCGACCCGGAGTTCGCCGACGCGACCTACGTCGAGCCGATCACTCCCGAGATCGTCGAGGCGATCATCGCCAAGGAGCGCCCTGACGCGGTGCTGGCCACCCTCGGCGGCCAGACGGCGCTCAACTGCGCGATGGCCCTGCACGAGCGCGGGGTGCTGGAGCGCTACAACTGCCCGCTCATCGGAGCCAACGTCGAGGCGATCCAACTCGGCGAGGACCGCGAGAAGTTCAAGGGGGTCGTCGCCCGTTGCGGGGCCGAGTCGGCTCGCTCGATCATCTGCCACACGATGGACGAATGCCTCGCTGCGGCAGAGGAATTGCGCTACCCCGTCGTCGTGCGGCCGTCCTTCACCATGGGCGGTCTGGGGTCGGGCTTCGCCTACGACGAGGCCGACCTGCGCCGGATTGGCGGCGCCGGGCTGCAGTACTCCCCGGTCACCGAGGTGCTCCTTGAGGAGTCGATCATCGGCTGGAAGGAGTACGAACTTGAGGTGATGCGCGACCACAAGGACAACGTCGTGGTCGTCTGCTCCATCGAGAACCTCGACCCCATGGGCGTCCACACGGGTGACTCGATCACCGTGGCTCCGGCGCTCACCCTCACCGACCGCGAATACCAGCGGCTGCGCGACATCGGCATCGCCGTCATTCGCGAGGTCGGCGTCGACACCGGGGGCTGCAACATCCAGTTCGCAGTCAACCCTGACGACGGCCGGATCATCGTCATCGAGATGAACCCGCGGGTCTCGCGCTCGTCGGCGCTGGCCTCGAAGGCGACCGGCTTCCCGATCGCCAAGATCGCCGCGAAGATGGCGATCGGCTACACCCTTGACGAGGTCCCCAACGACATCACCAAGCAGACGCCGGCGTCCTTCGAGCCGACCCTGGACTATGTCGTCGTCAAGGTGCCGCGGTTCGCGTTCGAGAAGTTCCCCGCCGCCGACCCGACCCTGACGACGACGATGAAGAGCGTCGGCGAGGCGATGTCGCTGGGCCGCAACTTCACCGAGGCGCTGCAGAAGGCGCTGCGCTCGATCGAGCGCAAGGAGGCCAGCTTCCACTGGGACGGCCCGGTTCCCGACGCGGCGGCGGTCGAGGCGTTGCTCGCCCAGATCGCCGTCCCCACCGACGGTCGGATCATCGGGGTCCAGCAGGCTCTGCGTGGCGGGGCGGCCGTGGAGCAGGTGTATGCCGCGACCGGCATCGACCCGTGGTTCCTCGACCAGATCGCCCTTATCAACGAGGTCGCCGAGTCCGTGCGCACCGCCGAGCGGCTCAAGCCCGAGTTGCTGGCGCTCGCCAAGCGACACGGGTTCTCCGACCGGCAGTTGGCCTCACTGCGGGCCATGCCGGAGGCCGTCGTCCGGGGTGTGCGCCACGCGCTCGGCATCCGGCCGGTCTACAAGACCGTCGACACCTGCGCCGCCGAGTTCGCGGCCGCGACGCCCTACTACTACTCGTCCTACGACAGCGAGACCGAGGTGCTGCCGCGAGAGCGGCCGGCCGTCATCATCCTCGGCTCCGGCCCCAACCGGATCGGTCAAGGCGTCGAGTTCGACTACTCCTGTGTCCATGCGTCGTTCGCGTTGCGCGACGCGGGCTACGACACGGTGATGGTCAACTGCAACCCCGAGACCGTGTCGACCGACTACGACACCTCGAGCCGGCTCTACTTCGAACCGCTCACCCTTGAGGACGTCCTCGAGGTCGTCCACGCAGAGGCTGCGGCAGGTCCGATCGCGGGGGTCGTCGTCCAACTCGGCGGGCAGACCCCGCTCGGTCTGGCCCAGGCTCTCAAGGACGAGGGAGTCCTCGTCGTCGGTACCTCGCCCGAGGCGATCAACCTCGCCGAGGACCGAGGTGCCTTCGGCCGGGTCCTCGCGGAGGCGAACCTGCCCGCGCCCCGGCACGGGACGGCATACAGCGCGCAGGAGGCGGTCGCGGTCGCGCACGAGATCGGTTATCCGGTGCTCGTCCGCCCGTCCTACGTCCTGGGTGGGCGCGGGATGCAGATCGTCTACGACGACGCGACCCTCACGACCTATGTCGACGCGGCGACCATCGCCTCGCCCGAGCACCCGATCCTCGTCGACCGGTTTCTCGATGATGCCATCGAGATCGACGTCGATGTCCTCTACGACGGCGTCGACATGTATCTCGGCGGGGTCATGGAGCACATCGAGGAGGCGGGCATCCACTCCGGTGACAGTGCCTGCACCCTCCCGCCGGCCACCCTCGGGGCGGCCGAGATCGAGCGGGTGCGCGCCTCGTCGCTGGCCTTGGCCCACGGCATCGGCGTGCGGGGGTTGATGAACGTCCAGTTCGCGCTCGCTCAGGACGTCCTCTACGTCCTCGAGGCCAACCCACGAGCTTCTCGGACCGTGCCGTTCGTCGCCAAGGCGACCGGGGTGCCGCTGGCCAAGGCGGCGGCGCGCATCATGCTCGGCTCGAGCATCGCTGCGCTGCGCGAGGAAGGCTTGCTGCCGCCCACGGGCGACGGCGGGACCTTGCCGGCCCACGCGCCGATGTCGGTCAAGGAAGCCGTTCTGCCGTTCAACCGGTTCCGGACCAAGGAAGGGCAGATGGTCGATGCCCTCCTCGGCCCGGAGATGAAGTCGACCGGCGAGGTCATGGGCATCGACACCGACTTCGGGACGGCCTTCGCCAAGAGCCAACTCGCCGCCTACGGCGGGCTGCCCACGAGTGGGACCGTCTTCGTGTCGGTCGCCAACCGTGACAAGCGGGCGATGATCTTCCCGGTCCGGGCGTTGGCCGAGCTGGGCTTCACCTTGCTCGCCACCTCGGGGACCGCAGATGTGTTGCGCCGCAACGGAATCAAGGCTGAGGTCGTCCGCAAGATCACCGAGCGGACGGGTGATGGCCCAGTCGGCGAGGGGGACGTGATCGAGGCGACCATCGCCGACCGGATCATCGCCGGAGATGTTGCGATGGTCGTCAACACCCCCACCGGGCAGACGGCCCGCGCGGACGGCTACGCCATCCGGGCGGCCGCCATCGCGGCCGACGTCACGCTCATCACGACGGTCCAAGAGCTCGGCGCTGCGGTTCAGGGCATCGAGTCGATGCGCTCGGCGCCCATGCGGGTCACGTCCTTGCAGGAGCACGCCCGGGCTCTGAACCTCTACGGCATCACGAACCCCGATGGCGTGGCGCGGTGAGCGGCGCGGCATACCCCGTCGGCGTCTCAGCCCGCGACGTCGCGCACGAGCGCGCCCCGGTGCGCTCCAGTGAGCCCGCCGGTGCCTACCAGCACCTCGTCGTCGCGGCCCCGGCCATCGCCGCGCTGGCCCGCCCGGGACAGTTCGTGGCAGCCACCGTCGGCGGGGCGACATCGGGGATGCTGCTGCGTCGCTCCTTCTCGATCCACGCCGTCGACCCCGACGCGGGGACCGTCGAGGTCGTCGTCGCGGCCCACGCCGCCGGGACGACGTGGATCACCGAGCGCCGGATCGACGATGTCCTCGATCTCGTCGGACCGCTCGGGCAAGCGTTCCCCCTGCCTGACGGCGGGGGTGCTGCCGTGCTCGTCGGCGGTGGTTACGGCAGCGCGCCGCTCTTCTGGCTGGCCCAGGTCCTGCGCCAGCGCGGCGTCCACGTCGAGATCGTCCTCGGAGCAGCCAGCGCCGACCGGCTGTTCGGCGTCGCCCTGGCCGCCGAGGTGGCCGATGCCGTCGACGTGACGACCGACGACGGGTCCGCCGGAACGCGCGGCTGGGTGAGCGACGTGCTTCCCGAGGTGTTGGCCCGCTCCGGTGCCACAGACGTCTATGCCTGCGGTCCGATGGCGATGTTGCGTGCTGTGACCGAGGCTGCGAGCGCGGCAGGCGCGGCTGCCCACGTCGCCGTCGAAGAGGCGATGGCCTGTGGCGTCGGCGTCTGCATGACCTGCGTCATGCCGGTGATCGGAGCCGACGGCCGCACCCGCATGGTGCGTGCTTGCCTGGACGGTCCGGTCTTCGATGGCGATCGGGTCCGGTGGGACGCCTTCGGCGACGGGTTGTGCCGGGTGCCGGACGACGCCGTCGGAGCGCCGCAGGCAGGAGGGCACTGATGGTCGACCTCAGCACGACGCTGGCCGGAGCCACGCTGCCCAACCCGCTGATGACGGCGTCCGGTTGCGCGGCCAACGGCAAGGAACTGCACCGGTTCTTCGACATCTCGCGGTTGGGAGCGTTCGTCACGAAGACCGTCATGCCCGCTCCCCGCAGCGGCCGTGGAACGCCCCGGATGGCCGAGACACCGTCGGGCATGCTCAACTCGATCGGTCTGCAAGGCCCCGGCATCGATGCCTTCGCCGACGAGGACCTCCCGTGGCTGGCCTCGGTGGGCGCCCGCGTGTTGGCCTCGATCGCGGGTGGCACGCCTGACGAATTCGCCCAGGTGGCAACGAGACTGCTCTCCAGCCCGGCCGCCGCGTCGGTGTCGGGCATCGAGGTCAACATCTCCTGCCCCAACGTCGCCAGCCGCGGGTTGGTCTTCGCCATCGACCCGCTCGCGTCCGCTGCGGTCATCGCCGCAGTGCGTGCCGCCGTCCCTGCGCACCTGCCGGTGTTCGCGAAGCTCAGCCCCGACGTCACCGACCTCGTGACCATCGCCTCGGCGTGCCTGGGCGCGGGTGCCGACGGCCTCACGCTCATCAACACGACGCTGGGGATGGCCATCGATCTCGATCGGATGCGCCCGCACCTCGGGGGGATCACCGGCGGCCTGAGCGGCCCGGCGATCCGGCCCATCGCGGTCCGAGCCATCTGGCAGGTCCGCGCCGCGATGTTCGCCGAGCGGATCCCCACCGCACCGATCATCGGCGTCGGGGGAGTGGCGTCCGGGCGCGACGCGCTCGAGTTGGCTGCCGCGGGTGCCAGTGCGATCCAGGTGGGCACGGCTACCTTCAACGACCCCGAGGCCCCGGTCCGCGTCCTCGATGAGCTTGCAGGACTGCTCGACGAGCGTGGGTATGCCGCGTTCGCCGATGTCGTTGCGGCAGCCCACCCCGAACGGAGACGCCAATGACCACATCTGCGCAGGCCTCGTCGCTGCGCCATCCGCCGTCGTTCGGCGTGCGCCTGCACCAGGCGATGCGGGCCCATGGGCCGCTATGCGCCGGCGTGGATCCGCACCGCGGGCTGATGCAGGCCTGGGGATTGGACTACACGGTGGCCGGGTTGGAGCGGTTCGCGATGACCTGCGCCGAAGCCTTCGCCGGGCGGGTGGCCGCGGTCAAACCGCAATCGGCGTTCTTCGAGGTCTTCGGCTCGGCCGGGGTCGCCGTGCTCGAGCGACTCGTCGCCGACCTGCGGGCTGCCGGCACGTTGGTGATCCTCGACGTCAAGCGGGGGGACATCGGGACGACCATGGATGCCTATGCCGAGGCGTTCCTCGGCAAGGACGCGCCCGAGCCTCCTGACGCCATCACCCTGAGCCCCTACCTCGGATATGGCTCCCTGCGGCCGGCGATCGACCTCGCCCACGCGACCGGGCGCGGTGTCTTTGTCCTCGCGCTCACGTCAAACCCGGAGGGCGCAGACGTCCAGCACGCTGTCCTGCATGGGCAGAGCGTCGCGGGGCATGTCGTGGCGGGAGCCACCGCGGACAACGCGGACGCGGTGGCCCGGGGGGAGCTCGGCTCGGTCGGGCTCGTGGTCGGGGCGACCGTCGGGGACGCCGTCGACCGGTTGGGTCTGGACCTGGCCGGGATGGGCGGTCCCTTTCTAGCTCCCGGGGTCGGGGCGCAAGGAGGCACCGTCGAGAGCCTGCGCCGGGTCTTCGGCACGGCGCTCCCGCATGTCCTGGCCGCGTCCAGCCGGGAGGTCCTCAGCGCCGGCCCCAGCGTCGCCGCGCTGGCCACCCGGGCACAGGACACCGCTGCGGCCCTGGCCGAGGCTCTGGCGTCGTGACCTGCGGTGTTGCCGCCGGGGGACCGCCCTGTGATCAGGCAGGGGGCTGCGCAGGCTCAGGGAGGCGTGAACTTTCGCCTGTCGTTGCGACGGGCCGGACGCGTCGGTAGGTTCGGTGTTTGATGTCGTCCCAGAGCACGATCGAGGAGTGACCGGTGGCCCTGCCTGAGCTGACCCCGCAAGAACGAGCGGCTGCTCTCGAGAAGGCTGCCCTCGCCCGCCGGGCCCGGGCCGCCGTCAAGAACCGCCTGAAGTACTCCCAGGGCTCCCTCGCCGAGGTGATCACCGAAGGCAAGGACGACCCGGTGCTGGGCAAACTCAAGGTGTCGGCGCTGCTCGAGTCATTGCCGGGGGTCGGCCCGGTCCGGGCCCGCCAGATCATGGCCGAGGTCGGGATCTCCGAGTCTCGCCGGGTCCGCGGGCTGGGGGTCAACCAGTCGGCGGCCCTCATCGCCCGGTTCGATCAGTCGTGAGCGGGCAGGACACCCTCGCCGAACCGTTCATCCTCCCCGAAGGAGGTGCCGGACGGTTGGTCGTTCTCGCCGGCCCGACCGCAGTCGGGAAGGGGACGATCGCGGCATACATCCGCACCCACTATCCCCAGGTGTGGCTGTCGGTCTCGATGACGACGCGCGCGCCGCGTCCCGGTGAGGTTGACGGCGTCCACTACATCTTCGTCGCCGACGAGGAGTTCGACCGGCTGGTCGCGGCAGGGGAGTTCCTCGAGTATGCCGTCGTCCACGGTCGCGCGAAGTACGGCACCCCCCGTGGTCCCGTCGAGCGCGCCCTGGCCGCCGGGCGTCCGGCCCTGTTGGAGATCGACCTGCAGGGTGCCCGGCAGGTCCGCGACAACCTTCCTGACGCGCTGCTGGTCTTCCTCGCCCCTCCGAGTTGGGACGAGTTGGTCAACCGGTTGGTCGGCCGGGGGACCGAGACCGAGGAGGAGCGGACTGTCCGGTTGTCGACCGCCACCCGCGAATTGGCGGCGGCCGAAGAGTTCGATGTCGTCATCGTCAACGACGATGTCCGCCGGGCCAGTGAACAACTCGTATCATTGATGGGATCGCGTCCTTCTGCGTGAAGGCGCCCCTAGCGACCGCAAGCCCCCGATCGAAACGAGATCCTCGCCGTGTCCGGAACCGTGGCCAACCCCATCGGCATCACCAACCCGCCCATCGACGACCTGCTCGCCATCGCCGACAGCAAGTACGCGCTGGTCATCTACTCCGCCAAGCGGGCCCGGCAGATCAACGCCTACTACTCGCAGTTGCAGGAGGGTCTGCTCGACTACGTCGGCCCCCTCGTTGAGACCGAGGTCCACGAGAAGCCGCTGTCGATCGCGCTGCGTGAGATCAACGAAGGCCTGCTCACCGCGCAGGCCACCGAGGGCTGAGCCAGCAGACCCCGTCGGGCGACGTCGACCGATCGGAGCCAGAGCATCATGCGCGTCGTCCTGGGCGTGAGCGGCGGCATCGCCGCCTACAAGGCCGCTTCCCTGTTGCGTCGGTTCACCGAGAGCGGTCATGACGTCACCGTCGTCCCCACCGAGGCTGCGTTGCAGTTCGTCGGTGCGCCCACGTGGGCGGCGCTCTCGGGACATCCGGTCGCCACCGACGTGTGGACGGCCGTCGACCGGGTCCCGCATGTGCGCATCGGCCAGGATGCCGACCTTGTCGTCGTCGCCCCGGCGACCGCCGACCTGTTGGCCAAGGCGGCGACCGGTCAGGCCGGTGACCTCCTCACCGCCACCCTGCTCACCGCACGCTGCCCGGTCGTCTTCGCGCCGGCGATGCATACCGAGATGTGGCTTCACCCGGCGACCCAGGCCAACGTCGCCACCCTGCGCTCGCGCGGCGCGCACGTCATCGAGCCTTCGTCGGGCCGGCTGACGGGGGCCGACACCGGTCCTGGGAGGCTTCCGGAGCCCGAGGACCTGTATGCCGCGTGCCTGGCCGTCGTCGCAGCCGCCGACCCGGCAGTGCGTGCCGAGGCAGCGGGCGACGACCCGCACGGCGACGTGCGCGGCGACCTGCGCGGCGTCCGCGTCCTCGTCACCGCGGGGGGCACCCGTGAGGCCCTGGATCCCGTGCGCTACCTGGGCAATCGGTCCTCCGGCAAACAAGGGGTGGCCTTGGCCCAGGTGGCCGCGGCGCGTGGCGCCGAGGTGACGCTCGTGGCGTGCAACCTCAGCGCGGCGGTCGGCGGTTCGGGCTCCGGCGGTGCGATCCGGGTCGTGCCGGTCGAGTCTGCCCTCGACCTGCAAGCGGCCGTGACCACTGCCTGCGCGGATGTCGACGTCGTCGTCATGTGTGCGGCAGTGGCGGACTTCCGGCCCAAGCACTATGTCGAGACCAAGATCAAGAAGACCCATGCGGCCGACGGATCGGACGACTCGGCCCCGGTGATCGAGTTGGTCCGCAATCCCGACATCCTCGCCGGCCTCGTGGTCGGGCGGGGCGCCGCCGCCCGGCCGATCATCGTCGGCTTCGCAGCCGAGACCGGCGACGAAACCGGATCGGTCGTGGAGTTGGCCCGGGTCAAGCTCGCTCGCAAGGGGTGTGACCTGCTCGTGGCCAACGAGGTCGGCGCCACCAAGACCTTCGGCGAAGACACCAACACGGTCCACCTGCTTTTCGCCGATGGTCGTCCCGTCGTCACGGTGGGACCGGCCACCAAGTCCGATGTCGCCGCGGCGGTGTGGGACGGCATACAGGTTCTGCTTCCCGCCGCGCACTAGACTGAAAAGCCACGCCATCGCCTGCGCGGTGGTTCCTCAGATCCCCACCAGCTGGAGTCGAGAGTGTCCGCCCGCCTGTTCACGTCCGAGTCGGTCACCGAGGGTCACCCCGACAAGATCTGCGACCAGATCAGTGACGCCATCCTTGATGCCCTGCTGGCCCAGCACCCCCGTTCGCGCGTGGCCGTCGAAACCATGGTGACGACCGGCCTCGTGCACGTCGCCGGAGAGGTGACGACCGAGGCTTACGTCGAGATTCCGTCCATCGTCCGTGAGACGGTGCTGGCGATCGGTTACGACTCATCGACCAAGGGCTTCGACGGAGCGTCGTGCGGCGTCGAGGTGTCGATCGGCCAGCAGAGCCCCGACATCGCCCAAGGCGTCGACACCGCCTATGAGAACCGCACCGGTGACGGCGGGCTGGATGTCTACGACAAGCAGGGTGCCGGCGACCAGGGCCTGATGTTCGGGTTCGCGTGCGACGACACCGCGGAGTTCATGCCCCTGCCGATCCACCTGGCCCACCGGCTGGCCGAGCGGCTGACGGCCGTGCGCAAGACGCAGGAGTTGCCCTACCTGCGTCCCGACGGCAAGACCCAGGTGACTATCGCCTACGACGGCGACCGGGCGGTTCGGCTGGACACCGTGGTGTTGTCCAGCCAGCACGCGGCCGACGTGTCGATCGAAGGGCTGTTGGCTCCCGACATCGTGGCGCACGTGATCGACCCAGTGCTCGCCGAGCTCAAGGACGCCGGCAGCGACCTGGACGTGTCGTCCTACCGCGCCCTCATCAACCCCACCGGTCGGTTTGAGGTCGGCGGCCCGATGGGCGATGCAGGCCTCACCGGTCGCAAGATCATCGTCGACACCTACGGTGGGATGGCGCGGCACGGTGGCGGCGCGTTCTCCGGCAAGGACCCCTCGAAGGTCGACCGCTCGGCGGCATACGCCACGCGGTGGGTAGCCAAGAACGTCGTGGCTGCCGGGCTGGCCCGGCGCTGCGAGGTGCAGGTGGCCTACGCCATCGGAGCCGCTCACCCGGTGGGTCTGTATGTCGAGACGTTCGGCACCGAGACGGTCCCGGTCGACTCGATCCAGCGGGCCATCGCGTCGGTCTTCGACCTGCGTCCGGCCGCGATCGTGGACCAGTTGGATCTGCTGCGCCCGATCTATCAGCGGACCGCGGCCTACGGTCACTTCGGGCGAACCGACGCGGACGGGGGCTTCACCTGGGAGCGCACCGATCGGGTCGACGCCTTGCGCGCGGCCGTCAGCCGCTGATCGAGCCGTCCATCGTTTGTTTGTTCCGGGGACGAACAAAATCGGGGTATCGCGCGGTATGGTCGGCCCCATGGTGAGCCCTCTTCGACGCGATGAGCCGGGTCAGCCGGCTCTGCTGCGCAGCCGAGGTAACGTCCGCCCTGCGCGGCAGTCCTCACTTCGTGAACACAACCTTTCGCTCGTCCTGCGCCACATCGTCGACGCGGGGACGCCGATGACACGCGCCCGGTTGGCGAAGGCGGTCGACCTCACCCGTCCGGCGGTGTCCGATCTGGTCGACCGATTGATCGCTGCGCGACTGGTGGTCGAAGCGGCACCCGAGAGCGTCGATCGGGCTGGGCGCCCAGGTGTCCCTTTGCTGCCCGCGCCCGGATCGTTCATCGGGGTCGGTGTCGACGTCGCCGTCGATCACATCGGTGTCCGTGCACTCGACCTGGCCGGGACCCTAGTCACCGAGCGGATCGTCGAAGGCGACTTCCGGTCGAGTGAACCGCTCGCCATGCTCGAGCGAGTGACATCGCTTACCGAACTTGTTGTCGCCCAACTGGATTCACTCAACGCGACAGTTGCCGGGGTGTGTTTGTCGGTCCCCGGTCTGACCGATCCGCAGGGCGGGATCGTCCGCTATGCCCCCAACCTGGGCTGGCGAGAGTTCGATGCGCTCGCGGTGCTCCGACGCAGCGCCCGGTTGCGTGATCTCACGCTCGAGGTGGGTAATGACGCCAACCTGGCCGCGCGCGCCGAGGCGCGGCACCGGTCCCGGGCGACGGGAGGGTCGCGGCTGGACCAGAACTTCCTCTTCGTCAGTGGTGAGGTCGGCATCGGCGGCGCGATCGTTCTGGGCGGCGATCTTGCCACTGGCCTGCACGGGTGGAGCGGCGAGATCGGGCACAGCGTCCTCGACCCTGCGGGTCCGCAATGTCGTTGTGGGGCAACAGGTTGCCTGGAGCAGTATGCCGGCAAGGACGCCATTCTGCGCCGAGCGCACCTCCCGGCCAACACGTCGGTGTCGCGCCTGCTGGCTCGGGCGCGGGCCGGGAACAGCCAGGCGACCGCTGCGCTCACCGAGGCCGCCGAGGCGCTGGGACTCGCGTCCTCCTCCTCGCTCAACCTGCTGGACCTGGACGCAGTCGTGCTCGGCGGCTTCTATGCCCAACTGTTCGACGTCCTCGGTCCGTTGGTTGCCGACATCATCAACCAGCGAGTGTTGGCCGCGCGGTGGGTGCCGGTGCGGGTGGAGTCGGCCGTCAGCGGCGACTACGCCTCCTTGAGTGGCGCGGCGCTGCGTGTCGTCGACCGCGTCGTTGCCCACCCGGCGCCCTGGCTGGCCCCGAGGTGAGCCCCTGCCGGCCCGTCGTTTGGTGATCGAATCGTTACCCACCGCGGCGCGGGGCGGCCTTGACGAGCCATTGTCCCAGCAATAAGTTGATCGGGATAACAAATAGCTCTAGGTGGCTTGGGCGTGGCCGAGTAGGTTAGGGGCCGCGCCAGTGCCGTCACGGCAGGCGCTCGGTGCTGAGCGACGTGGGAAGGTGGCAACTGGTGTCAGACGTCATCCTCGAGATGCGCAACATCACCAAGGAGTTCCCCGGGGTCAAGGCCCTTGAGAACGTATCCATGGTGGTCCGCCGGGGCGAGGTGCATGCCATCTGCGGAGAGAACGGTGCAGGCAAATCGACCCTCATGAAAGTACTGTCGGGGGTGTGGCCGCACGGGAGCTATACCGGCGAGATCATCTACGACGGCAAGCCGGTCGAGTTCAAGAACATCCGGCAGTCCGAACATGCCGGGATCGTCATCATCCACCAGGAGCTCGCCCTCATCCCTGAGTTGAGCATCGCGGAGAACATCTTCCTGGGCAACGAGTACGTCAAGAGCGGTGTCATCGACTGGGTCGAGACCAACCGCAAGGCACGCGAGCTCCTCGCGCACGTCGGCCTCAACGACGAGCCCCAGACCGCGATCAAGAACATCGGCGTCGGCAAGCAGCAACTCGTCGAGATCGCGAAGGCACTCAACAAGGACGTCCGGCTGCTCATCCTCGATGAGCCCACCGCCGCGCTCAACGAGGACGACTCGCAGCACCTGCTCGGTCTCATCGACGAGCTGCGCCGCAAGGGCATCACCTGCATCATCATCAGCCACAAGCTGAACGAGATCGAGCAGATCGCCGACTCGATCACCATCATCCGCGACGGCCAGTCGGTCGAGACGCTCGACGTCAAGGGCGACAAGGTCGACGAGGACCGCATCATCCGCGGGATGGTCGGGCGCGAGATGAGCTCGCGGTTCCCGGACTACACCCCCGCCATCGGTGACAAGTTCGTGGAGGTCCGCGACTGGACGGTGGAGAGCCCGGTCATCCCGGGGCGCATGGTGTGCAAGGGCTCCAACTTCTACGTCCGTCGCGGTGAGATCGTCGGCTTCGCCGGGCTCATGGGTGCCGGTCGTACCGAGCTCATGCGGTCGATCTTTGGTCAGTCCTATGGCATCTTCCGCTCCGGCGAGCTGTTCCTCGACGGCAAGCCGGTCAGCCTGAGGAGCGTCCCGGCAGCGATCGACGCCGGTATCGGCTACGTCACCGAGGACCGCAAGGTGCTGGGCCTGAACCTGCTGGACGACATCAAGACGACTACGGTGTCGGCGAAGCTGAAGAAGATCTCCAAGCACTCGGTGGTCGACCGTCGGGCCGAGTTCGAAGCGGCCGAGGGCTACCGCAAGTCGCTTCGCACCAAGACCCCCACGGTCAACGAAGGGGTCGGCAAGCTCTCCGGCGGCAACCAGCAGAAGGTCGTCCTGGCCAAGTGGCTGTTCACCGACCCTGAGCTGCTCATCCTCGACGAGCCGACGCGTGGCATCGACGTGGGCGCCAAGTACGAGATCTACGGGATCATCCAGGAACTCGCCAAGAGCGGGAAGGCGGTCATCGTCGTCTCCTCGGAACTTCCTGAGCTCCTGGGCCTCTCCGACCGGATCTACACGATCTGCGAGGGCGCCATCACGGGGTGTCTGGCCAAGGGCGAGGCCACCCAAGAGAACCTCATGAAGTTGATGACCACCCTTTCCGACCGCTCCGCCGCCGCGTCAGCCTGACACCCAAGGACTCTTGATGAAGAAACTCAAGGACATCTTCGGCGGAGACACCCGCCAGTTCGGCATGATCTTCGCGCTCGTCGCGCTCATCGTGTTCTTCCAGGTGATGACCAACGGACTGGTGCTCAAGCCCGAGAACGTCATCAACATCTTCAACGGCAACTCATACATCCTCGTCATGGCGATCGGGATGGTCCTGGTGATCATCGCCGGCCACATCGACCTGTCGGTCGGCTCGGTGGCGGCCGCGGTCGGCATCGTCGTGGCACTGTTGATGCGTGACACCGGGATGCACTGGGTTGTCGCCGTGCTCGTCGGGCTGGTCGTGGGGGCGATCATCGGGGCGTGGCAGGGCTTCTGGGTCGCCTACGTGGGCATCCCGGCCTTCATCGTCACCCTGTCGGGAATGATGGTCTTCCGCGGGCTCAACCAGCTCATCGGTAAGTCGAACACCATCCCGGTCGGTGAGGACTTCCAGGTCATCGGTGCCGGCTACCTGCCCGAGATCGGGCCGAACACGGGCTACAACAACCTCACCGTCCTGTTGGGCCTGATCCTCGTCGCGTCGGTCGTCTTCGGTGCCGTCCGCACCCGCCGCAACCAGGTCAAGATCGGCGCGGCCACCGACTCGGCCACGGCGCTGTGGATCCGGACGGGCTTGATCAGCGCGGCCATCCTGGCGGTCACCCTCCTCATGGCCTCAGGCCGTAAGGGCACGTCGTTCCCCGTGTCGGGCCTCATCCTCGGTGCGTTGGTGCTCATCTACGGCTTCATCTCGACCCGCACGATCATCGGTCGGCACGTCTACGCAGTCGGCGGCAACCGCCACGCGGCTGAGCTCTCCGGCGTTCGCAGCAAGCGCGTCAACTTCCTCGTCATGATGAACATGTCCATCCTCGCCGCCCTGGCCGGGATGATGTTCGTCGCTCGCTCCAACGCCTCCGGTCCGTTCGACGGGGTCGGCTGGGAGCTTGACGCGATCGCCGCCGTCTTCATCGGTGGCGCCGCCGTCACCGGTGGTGTGGGCACGGTCATCGGGTCGATCGTCGGTGGTCTGGTCATGGCCGTCCTCAACAACGGCATGCAGTTGCTCGGTGTCGGGGCCGACCTCACCCAGATCATCAAGGGCCTGGTGCTCCTCATCGCCGTTGCCTTCGACGTCTACAACAAGATGCAGGGGCGCCCGTCGATCATCGGGCTGCTGATGCGCAACTCCAAGAAGGCCGCGGCGCCGGTATCCGACAAGGCGGCCTGACCTTCATCCACGCGCGACCGTCCCGGTCCTCGCGTACGTCTCACCTCGAATTAGTCTCACCAACCAGAGAGAGAAACAGAATGCGCACACCCATCAAGTCCCTTCTGGCGGTCAGCGCTGTTGCCGCCCTGGCCCTCACCGGCTGCGGCCGGTCCGACAGCAGCACCACGGCCACCTCGGGTGCCGCCGGTGCGGCCGCGGGCGCCGGCACCCTCATCGGTGTTGCCCTCCCGCAGAAGACGTCGGAGAACTGGGTGCTCGCCGAGCAGCTGTTCAAGGACGGGCTGACGGCTGCCGGCTACAAGGGTGACGTCCAGTTCGCCAACGGCGGCGTCTCGGAGCAGCAGAACCAGATCCAGTCGATGGTCACCAAGGGCGCCAAGGTCATTGTCGTCGGCGCGATCGACGGCTCGCAGCTGGGCACCCAGCTCAAGGCTGCCAAGGACGGCGGCGCGACGGTCATCGCGTATGACCGCCTCATCAAGAACACCGCGGCGGTCGACTACTACGTCGCCTACGACAACTTCAAGGTCGGTGTGCTCCAGGGCACCGCGCTCCTCGAGGGGCTCAAGGCCAAGAAGCCCAATGGCCCCTACAACATCGAGCTGTTCGCGGGTTCGCCTGACGACGCCAACGCCCAGGTCTTCTTCGATGGCGCCATGAGCGTCCTCACCCCGAAGATCGCCGACGGCACCCTCAAGGTCGCCTCGGGTCAGAAGGACTTTACCCAGGCCGTCACCCCGGGTTGGAAGGCCGAGAACGCCCAGAAGCGCATGGACACCCTGCTGTCGGCCAACTACTCGGCGACCGACCTCGACGGCGTCCTGTCCCCGAACGACACCCTGGCCCGTGCGATCCTCACGTCGGTCAAGGCCTCCGGCAAGGCGTCCCCGGTCGTCACCGGTCAGGACTCCGAGGTCGAGTCGGTCAAGTCGATCATGGCCGGCGAGCAGTACTCCACGATCAACAAGGACACCCGCAACCTCGTCAAGGCGACCATCGAGATGGTCACCGCGATCGTCAAGGGTGGCAAGCCCACGGTCAACGACGAGAAGTCCTACAACAACGGCGTCAAGGTCGTTCCGGCCAACCTGCTGGCTCCGGTCATCGTGACCAAGGCCAACGCCAAGGAGGCTTACGCCAACGACCCGACCCTCGCGCAGTTGGTCAAGTGACCTGCGTCTGACCTGACAGTCGGTTAAACCGAACGGTGGGTCCAGTGCTCCGCGGGGAGCGCTGGACCCACCGCGTCGTTTGTCGAACGTTCCACCGACAAGGAGAGCCAGCATGAGCGCCGAACCGACCGCAGCCGAGGCCTGTCGCCTGGACCGCCACGCGAGCAGTCTGGCCGACCTCGTGGCTCGCGCCGTCCATCCCGATGGCGGCTTCGGCTGGCTGGGGCCGGACAACGAGGTCGTCCTCGATCGCCCGGTCGAGACCTGGATCACCTGCCGGATGACCCACATCGCGGCCCTTGAGGTGATGCGCCGTGGCGATGGCGCGGCGCACCTGCGCCCCTTGCTCGACGTTGGACACGACGCGCTGACCGGCCGCCTTCGCGACCATGAGTCACGGGGTTGGCTTCCTGCAGTAGGCGGCACGGCACCGCAGCCCACCGACAAGGTGGCCTATGCCCACGCCTTCGTCATTCTGGCCGCAGCGAGCCTGACGGCCGCCGGTCACCCCGGGGGGCCGGCCCTGCTGACCGAGGCCCTCGACGTGTTCGACACTTACTTCTGGGACGAGGACGCGGGCATGTCCCGCGAGCAGTACGACCGCGCCTGGACCCGTTGTGAGGACTACCGCGGCGTCAACGCCAACATGCACACCGTCGAGGCGATGCTCGCCGCGGGGGAGGTGCTCGGCGATCAGCGCTACATCGACCGCGCGCTGCGGATCCTGCGTCGGGTCGTCCACGAGTTCGCCCGCGACGCGGACTGGCGCCTGCCTGAGCACTTCGACGCCCAATGGCAGGTGCTGCCCGACTACAACCGCGACCGTCCCGCCGATCAGTTCCGCCCCTTCGGCGTGACGATCGGCCACGTCCTGGAGTGGTCGCGGCTGGCCCTCAACGCGCGGCATACCCTCGGGGAAGCCGCCGACGCGCCGCAGTGGGCGTTCCTGCGGGAGGACGCCGCTGCGATGTTCCAGGCCGCGGTCGCTCGGGGCTGGGACGTCGATGGAGCCGAGGGGCTCGTCTACACGACCGACTTCCAGGACGTCCCGATCGTGCGGGAGCGCCTGCACTGGGTGGTCTGCGAGGGCATCGCGGCCGCGTGGGCGCTGCACGAGGTCACCGGTGATCCGGACGCTCTGGCGTGGTACGACCGGTTGTGGGCGTATGCCGATCGCTACCTCCTCGACGGGGTCCGCGGAGGCTGGCGACACGAACTCTCGCCGACCAACCAACCCTCCGACGCGATCTGGTGGGGTAAGCCGGACCTGTACCACGCCTACCAGTGCACCCTTGTCCCGTTGTTGCCCGGCATGGTCTCGTTCGCGGGAGCCGTGCGGCCGGAGTGACCGCGCGAATCGGTGTCTGCCCTGCGGGTTAGGGTGCCAGCGTGCCTATCGACGACGCCCCCAGCCCCCTCCCGGTGGCAGCCGTTGTCGTCGACAGTGGGCTCGCCCACCTGGACCGTCCGTTCGAGTATGCCGTCCCGCCCGAGTTGGACGCCGCCGCCCAACCGGGGGTGCGGGTCAGGGTCCGCTTCGCCGGGCGGGATCTGGACGGCTTCGTCGTCGCGCGCCGAGCGAAGGCCGAGCACCCCGGCCGGCTCACGCCGATCCGTCGGGTCGTGAGCCCCGAACCCGTTCTCACCCCGCAGATCCACGCCCTCACCAGGGCGGTCGCCGACCGCTACGGCGGGGTCCTCGGCGACGTGCTGCGCCTCGCGATCCCCAAGCGTCATGCCACCGCTGAACGCGCGCTGCCCCTCGACCCACCCGTGCCATCGCCGACCGAGCCTTCGAGAACCGAGAAGCCGACCCGCGCCGAGGCCGGGCCGTGGGCGGCATACCCGGCGGGTGAGGCGTTCCTGCGTCGGGTCGCGGCGGGCGGCGCTCCAGGGGCTGCCTGGCTGGCCATCCCTGGCCGTGCCCCCGAGCAGGACTGGCCGCGAGCGTTTGCCGAGGCGGCGGCGGCCGCGCTGTCGGCCGGCCGTGGGGCGGTGATCGTCGTCCCCGACCACCGCGATGTCGTCCGGGTCGACGAGGCGCTCACGGCGGTCCTCGGGGCTGGTCGGCACGTTCGCCTCACCGCCGACCAAGGGCCGCAGGCGCGTTACACGGCCTGGCTCAAGCTCCTGCGGGGGCACGTGCGCGTCGTCGTCGGCACCCGGACTGCGGCCTTCGCGCCCGTGCGCGATCTGGGCCTGGTCGCGTGGTGGGACGACGGTGACGATCTGCTCGCCGAGCCCCGAGCGCCCTACCCGCAGGTGCGGACCGTCCTTGCTATTCGGGCCGAGCAGTCGGCCGCAGCGCTGCTGGTCGGCGGGTTCGGCCGCTCGGTTCAGGTGCAGCGCTGGGTGGCGGCCGGGCGAGTGGTGGACCTGCGTCCCACCCCGGCGACCCTCCGTGCGGCAGCCGCGCGGGTCGTCGTCGCCGGTGAAGGGGAGGTCGGGCGGGAGCGCGACAGCGCTGCTGCCAGTGCTCAGTTGCCACCGAGTGCCTGGCGGATCGTCCACGAGGGGTTGACCCGCGGCCCGGTGCTCGTCCAGGTGCCCCGCGGCGGTTACCGCCCCTCGCTGTCCTGCCAGGTCTGCCGAGCACCGGTGCGCTGCACCGCCTGTCACGGCCCGATGGGTCAAGACGATCCACGCCACCCTCCGGCCTGCACGTGGTGCGGCACGGGATTCGGTGTCGCCGGGTTCCGCTGTCCGCAGTGCGACAGCACGGCCTGGCGCGCGGCGATCCTCGGCAGCCGCAGGACGGCGGAGGAGCTGGGACGAGCCTTCCCTGGCGTCCCGGTCATCACCTCGGCATCCGGTCAGGTGGCGGGTCAGGTGGCGGCCACCCCGGCGCTGGTCATCGCGACGCCGGGGGCGGAGCCGCGAGCGACCCAGGGGTATGCCGCGTGCCTGCTGCTGGATGCCTGGGCCACCTTGAGTCGGCCCGAGTTGGACGCCCCCGTCGAGGCGTTGCGTCGGTGGCTGGCGGCCGCCGCCCTCTGTCGGTCGGCGCTGGACGGTGGGGTCGTTGTTCTCGCGGGGGTCCCCGACGGCCCACCGTTCCCCGCCGTCGAAGCCCTCGTCAGGTGGGATCCGGTGTGGCTCGCCGAGCGTGAGTTGACCGAGCGGGCCGAGCTCGGGCTGCCCCCGGCGGTCGTCATGGCTGAGTTGGTGGGCACCCGCCACGCCGTCGCGGCAGCGGTGTCCGACATCGTGTCCGGCGCCGACCTCGACGTCACCACCTTCGGCCCGTTGCCGGTCACTGCTCTGTCTGTGTCTGCGTCCGCGTCTGTGGCTGCGTCGGTGGCCGCGCCTGTGGCTGCGTCCGCGTCGAGTGCAGCGGACGCGCCGCAGGTGCGCACGGTCCTTCGGGTGCCACATGCCCAGGCTGGCACGCTGGCCCGGGCACTGGCGGCCACCAAGGCGATTCGCAGCGCCCGCAAGGACCCCGAGCCGCTGCACGTTCGGATGGGCTGGACGGGGGAGGGGTCCCGATGAAGCTGACCGAGGCCGTTGGCGCCCTGCGTGAGCGGCGGTTCGCGTGGTACTTCGCCGCCAGGACGACGACCAGCATCGGGTCGGCGATGACCAGCGTCGCGCTGGCCTTTGCTGTCCTGCACATCTCCGATGACCCGGGAGCCCTCGCCCAGGTCCTGGCCGCCCACATGGCGGCGATGGTCATCTTCCTGTTGCTCGGCGGGGTTGTCGCCGATCGCTACTCGCGGACCGTCATCATGCAGACCTCGCATGCCCTGACCTTCCTCACTCAGGGGATGGCGGCATACCTCGTCCTCACCGACACCGCGCAGATCTGGCACCTGGTCGCGCTTGAGGCGGTCAACGGCGCCGTGTCCGCGTTCGGGATGCCAGCGATGATGGGGGTCGTCCCGCTCGTCGTAGGACCCGATCGCATCCAGCAGGCCAACGCCCTGCTGTCCTTCAGTCGAAGTTCCATCACCATCGTCGGTCCGGCGCTCGCCGGAGCCCTCGTGGTCGGCGCCGGGCCCGGTTGGGCGCTGCTGGTCGACTCGGCGTTGTTCCTCGTCGCCATCCCCATGCTGCGGCAGGTGGCCCTGCCCGGCCGCGACCGCAACGTCACGGCGTCTCCCTCGGTCATCGCCGAGTTGCGCGAGGGATGGGGGGAGTTCACCTCCCGCACCTGGGTATGGCTCA
Organism: Candidatus Phosphoribacter hodrii; assembly: GCA_016707175.1. Classification (GTDB taxonomy): domain Bacteria; phylum Actinomycetota; class Actinomycetes; order Actinomycetales; family Dermatophilaceae; genus Phosphoribacter; species Phosphoribacter hodrii. The sequence continues at coordinate 540,735 of JADJIB010000002.1, read as the reverse complement.
TCGTCGTCGCCTTCGGAGTGCTCAACGCTGTGCACATGGGGGCGATCGCCGTGCTCGGCCCGGTCATCGCGAAAGCCTCGCCGGTGGGCGAGCAGGGCTGGGGCCTCGCGTTATCGGCAGAGGCCGCCGGGACCGTCGTCATGACCCTCGCCCTCATGCGGACTCGCCTTCGGCGCCCGCTCGTCGCGGGGATGATCGGGGTCTCGCTCATCGCGCTCCCGATGCTTGTGCTCGGGCTGTCGCCTCGCACCGACCTGCTCATTGCGGCGTTCTTCGTGGCCGGTGCCGGGGTCGAGGTGTTCGGCGTCGGGTGGAACACCTCGCTGCACCAACACATCCCGGAGGCGGTGTTGTCCCGGGTGTCCAGTTATGACGCGCTCGGGTCTTTCGTGGCGATGCCGATCGGGGCGATGGCCTTCGGGTGGCTCGCCACCGCCTACGACCACCGCTCGATCCTGCTCGTCAGCGCCATCGGGTATGCCGTCCTCAGCCTGGCCACGCTGGCCGCACCGTCGGTGCGGGGGCTGCGCCAGGTCGTCGCCGACGCCGGGCCGGAAACGGCCGACTAGACTGGCACCTCCGTGATGCCGAGTGTCGAGCCCTGATCGGGGTGCCTGGCCCGGCCTCCTAGCTCTCGAAGGAACAGCGTTGTCGGTCAAGGAGATCCGCCTTTTCGGCGACCCGATCCTGCGGACCCCTGCCGCGGCGGTCGTCGACTTCGACCGGGAGCTGAGCCAACTGGTGAAGGACCTCACTGACACGATGATGGACGCGCCCGGTGCTGGATTGGCGGCGCCGCAGATCGGTGTCGGGCTGCGGGTGTTCACCTATTTCGTCGATGGCGTCGTCGGGCACCTGGTCAACCCGTCGCTGGAGTTGTCGGTGGAGATGCAGGACGGCGAGGAGGGCTGCCTCTCCTTCCCCGGCATGAAATACCCGACCCCCAGGTCGTTGCGCGTCGTCGCGACCGGTCAGGACGAGCACGGCGAGCCGGTGCTCCTGGAAGGCAGTGAACTGCTCGCCCGGGCCGTGCAGCACGAGACCGACCACCTCGACGGCATCCTCTTCATCGACCGGATGGACCCGGCCCAACGCAAGCTCGCCATGAAGGCCATCCGCGAGTCCGACTGGGTCGGCGGCCCACCGATCGTGCGGATCAGCCCACACAACACCTTCGGTCTGGGGGTGTGAGCGCGATGCGCCTGGTCTTTGCCGGGACGCCCGAGGTGGCGCTGCCGAGCCTGGAGGCTCTCATCGGGTCATCTCACGAGGTCGTCGGTGTCGTCACCCGCCCCGATGCCCCGGCCGGTCGCGGCCGCAGCCTGCTGCCCTCGCCCGTGCGCGTGCGGGCGCAGGAGCACGGCATACCGGTGCTCACTCCGCGCACACCCCGCGACCCGGACTTCCAGCAGGAGTTGGCGGCGCTCGCACCGGACTGCTGCCCGGTGGTCGCCTACGGCGCGCTGGTCCCGCAGGCTGCCCTGGACATTCCGCGGCGCGGGTGGGTCAACCTGCATTTCTCGCTGCTGCCGGCCTGGCGGGGCGCCGCACCGGTCCAGCACGCGATCCGCTCGGGCGATGAGGTCACCGGCGCCACGACCTTCCTCCTCGAGCAGGGGTTGGACACGGGCCCGATCTATGGCGTGATGACCGAGACGATCCGACCGACCGACACCAGCGGCGACCTGCTGGGACGGCTGGCACTCGCTGGGGCCGGGCTGCTCGTGGCAACTCTCGACGGCATCGAGGCCGGCCATTTGCTGGCCAAACCCCAACCGGGCGAAGGGATCTCGCATGCGCCCAAGGTGGAGGTCGAGGATGCCCGGGTCGATTGGGGTCTCCCCGCGCTGGCCGTTGATCGACTGATCCGCTCGTGCACCCCGGCGCCTGGGGCGTGGACGACCTTCCGGGGCGAACGCCTCAAGCTCGGTCCGCTCGGGCCCGCCGGCGAGGCTGCCCCGACGTTGGCTCCCGGCGACCTGTTGGTCACCAAGGCAGCGGTGTATGCCGGTACCGCCACCTCCCCGGTCCGCCTCGGCCTGGTCCGCGCGCACGGCAAGAAGGAGATGCCTGCGGCCGATTGGGCGCGCGGTGTGCGGATCGAGTCGGGGGAGCGGCTGGGCTCGGATGTCTGACGAGCGACGTCGACGGGGCGGCCCGGCGCAGAAGTCCCGGCAACGGCCGGCCGAACGAGCTCGGGTCGGCGATCCGGCGCGGCGCGCGGCATACACCGTCCTGCGGGCGGTCGCTGACGGTGCCTATGCCAACCTCGAACTCCCCACGGTGCTGCGCGCCCAGCGGGTGTCTGGGCGCGACGCCGCGTTCGCCACGGAGCTCACCTACGGGACCCTGCGACTGCAGGGCCGCTACGACCCGATCATCGCGATCGCGGCCGGGCGGGCACTCACGGCGATTGACGCCAACGTCCTGGACACCCTGCGACTGGGCTGTCATCAGGTGTTGGGGATGCGAGTCCCGGCCCACGCCGCCGTCGCCGAGACCGTGGCCTTAGCCAGGCAGGTCAACGGCGCCGGCGCGGCCGGTTTCGTCAACGCGGTCCTGCGCCGGGTGAGCGAGCGGACCCCGCAGGAGTGGCTGGACGCCATCACGCCCGAGGGCTCGGACGCGGTGACACGGCTCGCGATCACCCAGTCGCACCCGACGTGGATCGTCAAGGCGCTGCGCGAGGCGTTGCTCGGCCATGGCCGTTCGACACGGGAGACCGTCGACGCAGACCTGGGCAGTCTGCTGGCGGCCGACAACGAGGCGGCAGCCATGTCCCTCGTCGCCCGGCCGGGTCTGTGCACGGTCGAGGACCTCCAACGCGCCGGAGCGACCCCGGGGCGCTGGGCGCGCACGGCGGCAACCCTGCCGGGTGGCGACCCGGGGGCTCTCGCGGTGGTGCGTGACGGGCGCGCCGCAGTGCAGGACGAAGGCTCCCAGTTGGTCGCGCTCGCGTTGGCGGCGGTCCCCGTCGAGGGCACCGGCCCGCAGCGCTGGCTCGACCTGTGCGCCGGCCCAGGCGGCAAGGCGGGTCTGCTGGCCGCGCTCGCCCTCGAACAGGGTGCCTCGCTGGTCGCCAACGAGGTGAGCGAACATCGGGCCGAGTTGGTGCGGCATACCCTCCGGCCGGCGCTTGCGGCGGGGAGCCCAGGGCAGGTGCAGGTGCGGGTGGGGGACGGCCGAGAGATCGGCGAGTTGGAGCCCGCGGCATACGACAAGGTCCTCGTGGATGCGCCGTGCACGGGCCTCGGCGCCCTGCGTCGTCGCCCCGAAGCGCGGTGGCGGCGAACCCCCGACGACCTCGCGGTGCTCACCAAACTGCAGCGCGAGTTGCTGGCCAGTGCCCTGGACGCAACCCGCCCCGGCGGGGTGGTCGCCTACGTCACCTGCAGCCCACACCTGTCGGAGACGGTGTTCGCGGTGCGCGACGTGGTCAAGAAGCGCTCGGACGTCGAGCTCCTCGACGCTGGGGAATCGTTGCGGGACAAGGACGGACATGCGCTGGCGGGGTCCGGGAGCGGGTTGTTCGCCCAACTCTGGCCGGACGTGCACGGCACCGACGCGATGTTCCTCGCGCTGCTGCGCAAGGTGGCGCCGAGCCGGTCCTAGGGTTGTGGTCGTGCAGATCTCACCGAGCATCCTGTCCGCGGACTTCGCCAACCTGGAGGCCGAGCTCGAGTCGGTGAGCAACGCCGACTGGGCGCACGTGGACGTCATGGACAACCACTTCGTGCCGAACCTCACGCTGGGGCTGCCGGTCGTCGAGGCGCTCCTGCGGGTGAGCCCGCTGCCGATCGACTGTCACCTGATGATCTCCGACCCCGATCGCTGGGCTCCGGCGTATGCCGAAGCGGGTGCCGGATCGGTGACCTTCCACATCGAGGCGGCGGCCGACCCGCGCGGGCTGGCTCGCACCCTGCGGTCGTTGGGGTCCCGGGCCGGGATGGCGCTCAAGCCGGCGACCCCGTGGGCGCCCTACGAAGAGTTGCTTCCCGATCTGGACATGGTGCTCGTCATGACCGTCGAGCCGGGCTTCGGCGGCCAGTCGTTCATGGCCGACCAACTGCCCAAGGTGCGGGCGGTGCGAGAGTCGGTGCGCCGCCATGGGGGTCAGGTATGGATCCAGGTCGACGGCGGGGTGAGCGCCGCGACCATCGAGGCGTGTGCGGAGGCGGGGGCCGACGTCTTCGTCGCCGGCTCGGCCGTGTTCGGGCCGGAGGACGCCGCCGCGGCGGTCGAACAGCTACGCGCCCTCGTCAGGCGGCATCCGCACTGACCTGGCCGGCGACCGCCGGCGAACACCAGCGTGCGCTGGACTCCGTAGGAGAGCACAAACAGGGTCACCTCGGTGACGACCTTGGCGATGACTGTCGACCCGGTCACGGCGACGAGACCCTGCATGAGCAGGACGTTCGCTCCGAGGATGACCGCCGCGAGGGCGGCATACCGGGGCAGTGAGGCGCGGGTGCTCGCGACCCCGTCGGCGGCGAAGACGAACCGGCGGTTGACGGTGTAGTTGACGCTCGCACTGACCAGGCGGGCAGCGACGACCGACGCCACCAGGTTGCCGGAGAGCCAGATGGCCAAGGCCAGGACGACGACGTCGACGGTGAAGCCGAGCAGCGACGAGGCGGCGAAGGCCGCGAGTTGCCGGTAGATGAGCGCGGAGTCGCGCACCGGCCGGAAGTGCGACGAGGCGTTGTCGTCGAGGTAGATCGTCTCGATCTCGACCTGGACCGTGCTTCGGCGCTCGCGTGCAGCGGCCAGCAACGTCCGCAACTCGTAGTCGAACCGGTCGCCGGGGATGTCCAGCAGCCAGGGGAGGACCCGCGACGGGTAACCGCGCAGCCCGGTCTGGGTGTCGATGATCGGCACTCCCGTCGCGAGCGCGAAAAGCCGTCGGGTGAGGTCGTTGCCGATCCGGCTCCGCAACGGCACCCGACCGGTGAACCGGCGCACCCCGAGGACGACATCGGGGCCTTCCGCGATCGCCTCGCCCACCCGCAGGATGTCGGCGGGCGCGTGCTGACCGTCCGAGTCGGCGCAGACGAGCGACTCTCCTGGCCAGGTGGCCAGAGCGTGCGAGAAGCCGGTCTTGAGCGCGGCTCCCTTGCCCCGGTTGACCTCGTGGACCAGGACCGTGGCGCCGAGGGCGGCGACGGCGGCGAAGTGGGCTGCATACGCCGGGCCGCTGCCGTCGTCGACGACAAGGACTCGCAAACCGCGCACCATCCGCAGCGACTCGACGAGGCGGACGAGCCGGATGTCGGGCTCGTAGGAAGGAATGAGGACGATCATCTCCCTCACCTAGCCGGCCACGTAGATGATGTCCGAGGTGCCGCGCTCGGTGCCCTTGCCCAACGGGTTGTTGACCAGAGCGCCGTTGAACACCATGGTCGAGGAGCCGCCGCCGTCGAGGTTGTAGGCGACCTGCGCGCCGAGGTCGGTGAAGATGTCGGCGAACTCGGTCATCGTGACGCCACGGGAGTAGCCGCTGGAGCGGCCGTCGACGACGACGAACACGAAGTGGTTGGTGGAGACCATGCCGATGCCGGTGCGGGGCTGCTGGCCCTGAACCGAGTGGTTGCCGAAATTGGTGTCGATCTCGACCTCGTCGATCCCGGAGATGACCTGGCCATCGGTGACGAGGCCCGGCCCGAAGCTCAGGGTGTTCCAGACGCCTTCCTTGACCAGTTGCGCGCCGGTCGTCGTCGTCTCGTCGTAGAGGCGCATCGTTCCGTCTTGGTAGATCGCCAGGCCCTGACGGGCGCCGCTGTCGCGGAAGACGACCCCGTTGCGGATGACGATGCCGGTGGTGCGGAAGCCGTAGTAGTCGCCGTTGATCGCCAGCACCGCGTCGGCCTGATCGGCGATCTCGGAGGTCGTGGCGATGATGTTCGTGCCGAACTGGTCGTTGGCGAAGGCCGACCGCAGGATCGTCGCGTCGCTGACGACGACGTCGGCGACGTAGTAGGTCACCGTGTTGGCACCCGTCCCGGTGACGTGCTTGCTCACGGTGATCTTGGCCGTGTCCGAGGTGTAGCTCGTCGAGGTGACCGTCGTGGCCGCGGCGGCCTGGACGACCTGGACCGTGCTCGCCGGCGTCGCAGCCGAGGCATTGGTGACCTCGACGTGGTCGATGACGTAGGTGTCCAGGGCCCAGGCGCTGGCCGAGCCGAGGGTGAGGAGGGCGGCAAGGGATCCGCCGATGAGGGCGCGGCGGCCGACGCGGCGGGGGCTGGTGGAGGTCGTCATGTGAGTAGTCAAGAAGTCGCCCATGTGCAGACCCTGTGACCAAGCGAGGTGTCCGTCATGTGTTCCTGAACCATTGCAGGACAACAGTTTTCGTCCGTGGCGACTCCCCACGCACAGGTATGCCGCCCGCTCAGGTGAGCGGGCGGCATACCCCAGGGTGGTGTGGGCGCCGGAGGCGCAGGTGGGTTAGGGGCGACCCATCCCGCCCCCACGGGTGGCCACGCCTGCGGTCACGGTGCTCAGCTTGCTGGCGCCGGAGATCGAGCCGCCGGCGGAGTAGGTGCCGGACGCCTCGCCGGCCAGGGAGCCCCCGACGTAGATGTCGTAGGTCTGGCCCTTCTGAATCGCCGAGGAGGTGAAGACGACCGACGAGACGGTGCGCAGCGTGGTGTAGGACGCGATGACGGTGTCGCCCGAGACGATGGAGATCGTCTTGCCGGCCGCCACGCTCTGGGTGAGGGTGGCAGCGAGCCAGCCCTGGGTGGAGGTGGCGTCGGGCGACTCGGCCATCCCGGAGCTGCCTGCGGCGATCAGCGTTCCACCGGTCACGTTGATCCCGCCGTTGCTGTCCAGGGCGCCGTTGTTGTTGGCGCTCGGTCCGGACACGACGATGAGGCCGCCGGTGATCTCGGTGCTGCCGTTGCTGTCCAGTCCGTCACCACTGGAGTTGACGATGACTGTTCCGCCGCTGATCCCCAACAGCGAGCCGTCGTCCTGCATCCCGCCGCCACCGCCGCCGCCCTGCGTCTGGCCGGACGTTCCACCGGAGACGTTGACTCCGTCGTCGCTGGCGGTGATCGACACGATGCCCCCGCTGATGGCGATGTTGGCCCCTTCGATGCCCTCGGCGGACTTGGCCACGGTGACCGTCCCGCCGGCGATCGCGAGGTCACCTTCGGCGTGGATGCCGTCGTCGCCCGCGGTGAGCGTGACCGACCCGGTGGAGACGGCGATCCAGCCGACGGTGTCGTCGGTCTCGTTCGTCGACTTCAGGCCGTCCTGCCCGGCGGTGACGCTCACGGTGCCGCCTTGGACGTCGATGTAGTCCTTGCCGCGGATGCCGTCGTCGACGGCGTCGACCGTGATCGTCCCGCCGAGGATGACCAGGCCGTCCTTGGTGGCGATGCCGTCGGCCGTCCGGCCGTGCACGACGAGGGTGCCGCTGCCGCCGATGGTGAGGTCGGCCATCGAGAACAGGGCGGCGTTGGGGGAGTCGGTGGCCGTCGTGTCGTAGCCGGTGCCATCGGTGAGGGTGTTGGTGGTTCCGTCGGCCAGGACGACGACGGCCTCGTCGGCGGCGGTGACCACGAGCGCCGCCCCCGACGGGTTGGTGATCGTCGCCCCGTTGAGGACCAGGCGCACCTTGCCCTCGACCGAACTGTTGACGACGACCTGGCCGTTGGTGAGGCTGCCGGACAGGACGTAGGTGCCCTTCGTGGTGATCGTCACGGTGTTGCCGCTGATGGTCACGCCGTCGCCGTTTGCCTGTGCTGGCACCGTCGGCGAGAGTGACCGTCACGGCGGTCGCCGCGTCGTAAGAGGCGTCATCGGCCTGGGCGTGCGATTCGGTGTTGTCGGCCAGTCGGGTGGCGAGGTCACCGGAGACGGCGCCCGAGGTCGCTGCCGTGGCAACGGTGCCAACGCTCGCGGCGCCGGCAGCCGTCGTGGTGGACGTGGTGTTGCCTGAGCAGGCGACAAGGGCGAGGGCGGCTCCGGCCGCTACGAGCCCGCTGGTGAATCGGCGCAGAGTCATGACTGATGTCCTTCGTGGATGGTGGCGCTCGAGTGGGGGCGGAGGTGCTGGTTGATGACGCGATGCCATTTGAGGTGGGGTAGGTCAGGGCGGACGGCGGCCAGGCCGCTCCCGTACTTGCTGATCCGGATCGGCCGGTGGCCGAGGCGCCACAGGGCGTGGTCGACGAGAGTGGGGGTCGCGCCGGCCTTTGTCTCGACGATCGCCAGGCCGGGCCGGTCGAGGTCTCCCCGAGCTGGCCCGAGGGCGGTCCATCCGGGCACCGTGTCGATGGTCACCCGATCCGGGCCGAGGGCCAGGGTGCTTCGGTGGTAGGTCGTGGACAGCATCGGGACGAGCGAGGCCACGTCAAGGGTGTCGATCTGGGCCGCGGCCAGTCGGTCGGCGATGAAGGCGGCTCCGGCCGCGGTGAGGCCGGCCTCCTCGACATCGGGATGCTCGATGCGCTCCTTGACGGTGGTGCCACGGGGCCCGCGGGTCTTGACCTCGAGGAACGTGGCCCCGCTGTCGAGGTAGCTGCGGGTGCGGATCTTGGCCCGGCGGCGGCGCTTCTGGCCGGCGGCCCGGAAGCACTGGACGTCGAGGGTGTCGAGATAGACCGTGCGGTAGGCGAAGTCGCGGACCCCGTCGATGTCCAGCACCTTGGCGCGACCTGCGGTGGCTTGGAGCAGGGTGGGAAGCAGCCGCCGGGGCACGACGTACTTGCGGTCCACCCGGGTGAGCCTCGATGCGCTGGTGACGAGGTCGTCCAGGCTGATCGGGGCGAGCGCGCCGAGGTCCATGGTCCGGTCGACGAGGGTGGCGATGGGCGACGTGGCGGGTGCGTAGGCCGTGCTCATCGCACGTGCTCGTCGTGCGAGGCAGGGCGGGCGCTGCCGGCGTGTCCAACCAGGGGGGCGGGGGTATGCCGCACCGAGACCACCGTGGTGTCGTTGACCAGGTCGGTCTTCACGACCGAGATCTCGTGGACGGTGCCGCCGAGGACGCGCTCGACGTGGGCGTGCAGGGCCGAACGATCTCCGTGCGCCCGGTCCAGGACCAGCGTCTGGCGGACGCTGCGGGTGGCGATCCGCGGGTGGTCCCCGATCCACAGCGTCACCACGACCAAGGCCATGAGGGCGCCGATCATCGGGACGGCGTCGGCGCCGAGCCCGGCCAGCAGCCCGATCGCGAGGGCGCCGAAGTAATAGGCGATCTCGGTCTGGGTGAGTTCCTCGGACCGCAGCCGGATGATGGACAGGACCCCGAAGAGGCCGAGCCCGACACCGGCGCTGGCCACCCCCGATGCGGTGAGGGCGGCGGCTACGGCGAATACCCCCACGTTGACGCCGAGGTAGGCGGCGACGAGATCACGTCGGCCGTGCCGAGGCAGGAACATGCCGAAGACGAGCAAGGCGATAGCCAGAAGGTCGGCGGCGATGAGGATGGGGGACATGGTGGGCTCCGTGTGTGGTTGTGACGCGCGGTGGCTTGATGTCCTTAGTCAGCCGTCCCGAGTTGTTCCGATCCGGTGAGGTCACTGTGGGACGTCTGTGAGACGTTGCCGGGTCCGCGTGGTGGTCGGGCGCCTGGACCCGGCGTGCTCGCGGCATACACTGTGGGCACGTGCTCCGGGGTCGGTGTAACTCCGAACCGGCGGTGACAGTCCGCGACCCGACCGCATCCAGCGGCCGGTTGACCTGGTGGGATTCCAGGACCGACGGTGAAAGTCCGGATGGTAGGCAGCACGTTTCGTGGCGCGACGACGCCCGGTATGCCGCTGTGTCGGCTTCCGGGGCCGGCGTGGTACGGGGTGTCCCCGGAGTTCGTCCCTGTCAGAACGAACTCAAGGACGAACACCAATCATGAACAACGGCAACGTTTTTCAGCAGCTCATCGCTGCGACGTTCCCGGTCGGTGGCTATCAGATGCACTGGCTGGAACTCATCGGCATCCTCATCGGTGCCGCCTCCGCATATCTGGGCATGAAGCGCTGGGTCTGGGCCTGGCCGGTCGGCATCCTCGCGAACGTCATGCTCTTCTTCGTCTACCTCGGAGCCCTGTTCGGCGCCGACGAGCGGATCCCGCTGTTCGGCCAGGCCGGGCGGCAGATCTTCTTCATCGTCACGAGCCTCTACGGGTGGTGGCGGTGGAACGAGTCCAAGCGGGCTCGTGGCGTCGACAACGCCGGACCGGCGATCACCCCGCGGTGGGCGACGAGTCGTGAGCGGATCGGCATCGTCGTCGGTTGGCTCATCGGCACGGTCATCGTCCACCAAGCCTTCGTCGCGCTGTCCTCTTGGCCGGCGCAGTGGTGGTTCTACTGGTGCGACGCGTGGATCTTCGTCGGCTCGGTGCTCGCCACCTACTCGATGGCCCGTGGGTGGAACGAGTTCTGGCTGTGCTGGATCGCCGTCGACCTCATCGGCGTCCCGCTCGGCTTCGCGACCGGCTACGTCCCGACCGCCGTCCTCTACATCGGTTACGGCGCCTTCGTGATCTACGGCTTCACCCAGTGGGTCAAGGCCACTCGCGAGGAGAGCGGCTCGGCACCCGCCGAGTCGCCTGCCGTTCGCTGAGCAAGGTCACTGGCTTCTGACCGGGATCGCCGGCAGACGACGAGAAGGTCGTCGAGCGGTCGGATCCGACCACAGGTCGGATCCGGCCGCTCGGCGCATCGGGGTGCCGCCCTGCTGTCGGCAGCGCCCGTCCTGGGTTTCACTGTGACGGTGGCCACATTGCGATCGGGCCGCGGTGGGCTGGCCGGTCACCGCGACGCCTTCCTCACCTCCGGGGACGCTGGCGGTGGCGTTCGCAGCGTCGTCGCCGACTCGTGGATGCGCTCCAGCGCCAGCGGCGTAGACCCAGACCGGCACTTGGCCCCGATCCGGATGGATCGACCTGAGGTCCAGACCTACCGATCGGCCCACCCGCTCGCCCAGGTCTTCCCCTTGCTCTACGACGTCCTGGGCCGGGCTGCCGTCGACTGTGATTGCGTCATGGCCGTCGGGGACGCCGACGGCACGCTGCTGTGGGTGACCGGGTCGCCGACGGTCATGCGCCGAGCCGAGACCATCCACTTTGTCGAGGGCGCCGGGTGGGACGAGGGCCATGCAGGCACCAATGCCCCCGGCATGGCCCTGCATCTGGACGCCGCCACCCACGTGCGCTCAGAGGAGCATTTCAACCGCCTGGTGCAGCCCTGGACCTGCGCGGCAGCACCGATCCACGATCCGTCGACACAGCAGATCTTGGGCCTGGTGGACATCACCGGTGGTCCGGACGTCGCCACCCCGCAGAGCCTGGCCCTGGTGCGCGCCGCGGCCCGGATGGCCGAGTCGGAGTTGGCCCGGCTGCAGGCGACGGGCGCGCTGTGGACCCCGGCCGCTCCCGGACGCCGCGGCTCGGGTGACGCCTCGCTGGGCCCCGACCCGTCCGCCGCCTTCGCCCTGCGCGGGCTGGGCCAGCCCGAACTCATCGCCGCCCACGGCGGACGCACCCACCGCCTGAGCCGGCGACACGGCGACATCCTCGTCGCGCTCGCCGACCATCCGGATGGCCTCACTGCCGAGCAACTCGAAGTTCTCGTGTATGCCGGGCAGGTCACCTCATCGACGATGCGCGCCGAGATGACCCGGCTTCGCTCGATCCTCGGTCCCGAGGTCCTCACGTCGCGTCCCTATCGCCTCATCGCTGGCGCCCAGACCGACTGGCACGCGGTCGCGGCATACCTGGCGGCCGGGCGGCTGCGCGCCGCGATGCAGGCCTACCGCGGTCCGCTGCTCCCGATGTCGCAGTCGCCCGCAGTCGTCGATCAGCGCGAGATTCTCACGGGACAGGTCCGCAGTGCCCTCATCGCCTCGGCCGAGGCCGATCTCATGGTCGCCTGGACCCGGTCGCGCTGGGGGGCCGACGACCTGGACATGTGGGAGCGTCAGGCCGAAACCCTGCCCGCTGGCTCGCCGCTGCGGCCGATCGCGGTGGCCGAAGCCGCCCGACTCGAGCGGGAGTTGGTCGCAGCACCGATCGTGCTGGGGCGCCAGACCCGCGCCTAGCCGGATCAGGTGAGACCTCGCCAACGTGCATGCAGCGTTGTTGCAACGTCGCGCTGCATAGCCTCCGGACACGAGCCGTCGCCGTGACGGCCGTCACAGTCGCAGAGTGACCTGCGCAACCTTCGGAGGATGCACCAATGACGATCTTCGCTCCGCCCGGCAGCGACGGCAGCCCGGTCTCCGTCGCCAGCCGCTACGACAACTTCATCGGCGGCCAGTGGGTGCCCCCGGTCAAGGGGCAATACTTCGAGAACGTCACCCCGGTCACCGGTCGGGTCTTCACCGAGATCGCCCGCAGCACCGCCGAGGACATCGAACTGGCGCTGGACGCCGCGCACGGCGCCGCACCCGCGTGGGGCCGAACCTCGGCCGCCGACCGCGCCGTCGTCCTCAACAAGATCGCCGACCGGATCGAGGCCAACCTCGCCGACCTCGCGCTGGCCGAGACCTGGGACAACGGCAAACCGATCCGCGAGACCTTGGCGGCCGACCTGCCCCTGGCCGTTGACCACTTCCGCTACTTCGCCGGTGCCATCCGGGCGCAGGAGGGGGGCATCTCCGAGATCGACGCAGACACCATCGCCTACCACTTCCACGAGCCGCTGGGCGTCGTCGGCCAGATTATCCCCTGGAACTTCCCGCTGCTCATGGCGACGTGGAAGCTCGCGCCGGCCCTGGCGGCAGGCAACGCGGTCGTCCTCAAGCCGGCCGAGCAGACCCCATGGTCGATCCTCAAGCTCATGGAACTCATCGCTGACCTGCTGCCCGATGGCGTCCTCAACGTCGTCAACGGCTTCGGTGTCGAGGCCGGCAAGCCCCTCGCGTCCTCGTCCCGCATCGCCAAGATCGCCTTCACCGGCGAGACGACGACCGGCCGGCTGATCATGCAGTACGCCAGCCAAAACCTCATCCCGGTCACCCTGGAGCTGGGTGGCAAGAGCCCGAACATCTTCTTCTCCGACGTTGCCGACGAGCGGGATGCGTTCTACGACAAGGCACTCGAGGGCTTCGCGATGTTCGCGCTCAACCAGGGCGAGGTATGCACGTGCCCGTCGCGGGCGCTGATCCAGTCGTCGATCTACGACAACTTCCTCATCGACGCCGTCGAGCGGGTCGGCAAGATCACCCAGGGCAACCCGCTGGACACCGACACGATGATCGGCGCCCAGGCCAGCAACGACCAGCTCGAGAAGATCCTGTCCTACATCGACATCGGCACGCAGGAGGGGGCGAAGGTCCTCATCGGTGGCAACCGAGCCGACCTGGGCGGCGACCTCTCGGGCGGGTACTACGTCCAGCCCACCGTCTTCGAAGGGCACAACGGGATGCGCATCTTCCAGGAGGAGATCTTCGGCCCGGTCGTCTCGGTGACCCGGTTCGAGGACGAGGCTGACGCGCTCAAGATCGCCAACGACACCCTCTATGGCCTCGGTGCCGGCGTGTGGAGCCGCGACGGGGGTCGGGCCTTCCGCGCCGGGCGCTCGATCCAGGCCGGCCGGGTGTGGACCAACTGCTATCACGCCTACCCGGCCCACGCCGCCTTCGGTGGCTACAAGCAGTCGGGCATCGGCCGCGAGAACCACAAGATGATGCTCGACCACTACCAGCAGACCAAGAACCTGCTGGTGTCATACTCGCCCAATGCCCTCGGCTTCTTCTAAACCGATGGATACTGCGCCAACGCCAGGGAGTATGGCGCTCGCGGCGGCATACTCCCGCGTGGCGGTGACCGAAGCAGCGGTGACCCTGCTGCGCAAGCTCACCGACCAGCACGGGCCGTTGATGTTCCACCAGTCCGGTGGCTGCTGCGACGGCTCGTCTCCGATGTGTTACCCCGACGGCGAGTTCATCCTCGGCGACTCGGACGTCCACCTGGGTGATCTCGGCATCGGGCTGGACCGAGCCGTGCCGATGTGGATGTCGGCCAGTCAGTTCGCCTACTGGCAGCACACCCACCTCACTGTCGATGTCGTTCCCGGCCGCGGGGCCGGGTTCTCCGTCGAGGCGCCGGAGGGGGTGCGGTTCCTCATCAGGTCCCGGCTGTTCACCGACGACGAACTCGACGCGTTCGAGAGCTGAGCCCGATCGGCGGGTGGCCAGACCCATCAGGTATGCCGTCCGTCCGCTGGAAGGTGGGCGGGCGGCATACCTGCGCCTGGGTAGGCTGATTCCTCGTGAAGACGTTCGATGGGCTGTTCGCCGAGCTGGCCGACAAGGCCGCCACCCGACCGGCCGGCTCCGGCACGGTCGCGCAGCTCGATGCCGGCGTTCATGCCATCGGCAAGAAGATCGTCGAGGAGGCGGCCGAGGTGTGGATGGCGGCCGAGCACGAAGGCCCCGAGCGGGCCGCAGAGGAGATCAGCCAGCTGCTCTACCACCTGCAGGTGCTGATGCTCGCCTCGGGCCTCACCCTCGACGACGTCTACGCCCACCTCTGACCGCTTCCCCCTGGATCTCTCATGCTGCGCATTGCCGTCCCCAACAAGGGCTCTCTGGCCGAGCCGGCCGCCGACATGCTCCGGCAGGCCGGATACAAGGTCCGCCGGGACCTCAAGGAGCTCATCGTCACCGACCCCGACAACGAGGTCGAACTCTTCTACCTTCGACCGCGTGACATCGCCGTCTATGTCGGGTCCGGCACGGTCGACGCCGGGATCACCGGTCGCGACCTGCTGCTCGACTCGGGCAGCGATGCCGTCGAGGTCATGGCTCTCGGTTTCGGCAAGTCGACCTTCCGGTATGCCGCCCGCGCGGGGTCGATGAGCGACGTCGCCGACATCGCGGGTCGGCGGGTGGCGACGAGCTACCCGGGGCTCGTGCAGGGGCACCTGGCCGGGGCTGGCGTGAGCGCTGCGGTCGTGCGTCTCGACGGAGCCGTCGAGACGGCGATCACCCTCGGCGTGGCCGACGTCATCGCCGATGTCGTGGAGACCGGGGCGACCTTGCGCAGCCAGGGTCTGGCGGTCTTCGGCGACCCCATCCTCACGTCGGAAGCGGTGCTCATCCGCCGTGCCGAGGTATCCGAGGACAACGGCGTCGGGGTGCTGCGGCGTCGCCTGCTCGGCGTCGTCACAGCACGTGACTACGTCCTGCTCGACTACGACGTGCCCGCTGCCGCGGTCGAGGCGGCCTGCCAGATCACCCCCGGTCTGGAGTCGCCGACCGTCTCGCCGTTGCACGACCCGGCCTGGGTGGCCGTGCGGGCGATGGTGCCGCGCAAGGGGACCAACCGGGTGATGGACGAGTTGTTCGACCTCGGTGCCCGAGGGATCCTCGTCACTCACATCGCAGCCTGTCGACTGTGACCCGCTCGGCGTTCCGGAGGAGATCGACATGAGCGAAGTGAGTCATCCCACCGGGCGTCGGGGCGACGACGATCCCTTCGCGCCGTTCGTTCCTCGCCGCGGCCGAATCGTCGCGATCAGCCTGGCGGTGGCCGCCATCGCGCTGTTCACCTTCATCGGGGTCTTCATCCCGGCGACCGCGATCCACGACTTCCAGATCTTCGACCGGGTGCTCTTCGCCTCGATCGGTTGGATCCTCGCGGCCCTCTTCTTCCGCTACGCAACGATCAAGGCGGTGCCGACCCGCGAGGGGCTCACCGTCCGCAACCTCTTCCTCACCAGGACGGTCACCTGGCCGCAGGTCATGGGGGTTCAGTTCGGGCAGGGGATGCCTTGGCCGACCCTTGAACTCAACGACACTGACACCTTGGCCGTCATGGCGATCCAACGCTCGGATGGGCCTCGGTCGCTGCAGGAGTCGGCTCGGCTCAACGCCCTGGTGACCGGCCTGGGAGAGGCCCGCGAGCGCTGACTGTCCGGCTGGATCTATCGGCGCCGGACCTATTGGCGCGGGATCTATCGGCGCGGGATCTAACGGCTCAGGGCCGCAGCCACAGCGCTGCCGACGACGCCAGCTCCGATCATCGCGGCACCGAGCCCGAGGGCGAGGGTGGCGCCGAGGTTGCCGACCGCGCCCCAACGTTCGCCGCGTTGCCACATCGCCACCGTGTCGACCGCCAGGGTCGAGAGGGTTGAGAGCCCGCCACAGAGCCCGCCGACGAGGACCAAGTGCCATTGGGGTCCGACCACGGGGGCTACTGCCACCGCCACCCCGGCAAGGAACGAGGCCACGGTGTTGGCCACGAGGACGCCAAGCGGGAAGGGATCGGTGGCGCCGCTGCGCCGGGAGAGGATCCCGTGCAGCCAGACGACGCTGGCCCACCGAAGCACGGCCCCGGCCGAACCGGCGGCGACCGCCCCGAGCCAGGTCCACACGGCATACCCGCCGATGCTCACAGGTCCTCCTCGCCGTCGCGGGGGTCGACGGACCCGGGGACCTCGCCGGGCGCCTCGACCGCGCGGCGCGCGGACAGCCCCACCCGCAGACCCAACCAGGCCGCGACGCACCCGCCGCCGATGCTGACGAGCAGGCCGAGCACGGCCTCGGGCCGTGGTGAGCCGTCGACCATCGCGAGGTTGAGGGCGGAGAACGTCGTGTAGGCACCCATGACGCCGGTGCCGGCGAAGGCACGCACCTCGTGCGGGTGCCGGCGGCGGAAGGGATAGAGGGCGATGATTCCGAGGAAGAACGCCCCGGTGACGTTGGCGACGGCGACCCCGGCGTCCCACGTGCCCCACGGCGAGCCGACGAGTGCGTCGACGAGGAGCCGGGCGGACGTGCCGAGTGCGCCGCCGAGGGCGACCCGGGCGGCCAGGCGGCGGCGGGAGGGGGTCATCCGTTCTGCAGGTATGCCGCCGCGAGCAAGGGTTCGAGGGCGGCGGCGTCGGCCAGGAGGCTGGCGCCCGGCAGGTGCACCCAGTGAGTGGCCTGGGCGAAACCCTTGGCCGGCTCGAGGCGGGCGTCGTCGGGGACCTGGGTGCGGAAGCGCAGGCCGACCCGCAGGGTGCCGCCGGGCCCGGGCGCGATGGCGGCGAACTGGGTGGCCCGGACGACCGGGATGTAGGTCGATCGACCCTGTGCCTCGGTGTCGGGGCCGAGCGCGAGGGCGACCGCGAGGACCGCGTCGTGCAACGGCCGCAGCGGGGCCTTGGCACCGGCATACAGGGTGTCGGTGTAGCCGTCGGCGCTCGGTCGCACCCACCCGGCCGCCTCGGCAGCCGCGAACGCGATGGTCCACTGGCTGTTCTGCGCGATGCCGTGGGTGTCCTTCAGCCAGCGTCGGACGGCGAGTTGGTCGAGGGGGTCGATCCCTGCGGCGGTGACGGCGTCGACCCATTCCGACACGGTCCGGCCGGTGCGTGCCTGCATCGAGGCCGAGACGGCATCGGCCATGTCGGCGGGTTCCATGCGAGAAACGTTAGGGCACATGGGTGGTGTCGAGGACGATGTCGGCTCGCGTTCGGGTGTGATCGGACCCGAAGACCGTCACCTCTTGGTCGGCCCACCGTTGCCAGTGCGGGCGGTACATCTCGCCGTCACGGGCGATGCCGCGGGCCATGCGCACGTCGAGCTCTGCCTCGACCCAGATCCGCACCGCGGCATACCGGGCGGCCGGGCCGACGCTCGCGCCGCAGCCTTCGACGACGAGCACGTCGGTGGCCGGGACCGGCACGACATCGCCCCATGCGCTCGCGATCCAGTCCCATCGCCGGTATGCCGCCCGCTCACCCCGTGCGAGCGGCTCGAGGACCTGCGTGGTGAGGAGGGCCGGTGCGGCGGCCAGGCCGTCCCACCCCGGGAAGAGGTCGTCCATGTGCACCGTCGGTGCGTCCAGGGCCTGCGCCAGCGCGGCCGCCAGGGTGGTCTTGCCCGACCCGCTAGGCCCGTCGATGGCGACGACCCGGACCGACCCACATCGTGGCGGTGCCTGACGGGTCAGGGCCAACGCCAACGCGATGGTGTCCGCGCCGGGGGAGTGGACGGGCTGATGGGACACGAGCGACAACTCTAGGTGGGCGTTGGGCGGGTCGGTCACCAGGAGTCCTAGGGTGTGCCCATGCCCAGCCGTGTCGTCAGCTATCGCCCAGGTCCGCCGCCGACCCTTGCCGGCGAGCCGGGGTCGCTGGCCCGCAGGTTCGCCACGATCCGCGAGCAGTTGCATGTGCCTGGCGAGTTCCCGCGGGACGTGCTCGCTGCAGCCGCTGACGCAGCCGACCTGGTCGTCCTGCCGACGGTCGACCTCACCGACCTGGGTTTCTGGACCCTCGACCCGGTCGGGTCGATGGACCTCGACCAGGCGATGGTGCTGGCGCGCGAGGGCACGGGGTATCGGGTCCGCTACGCGATCGCCGATGTGCCGGCGTTCGTCACCCCGGGCGGAGCGATCGACGTGGAGGCCCGGCGCCGGGGGCAGACCATCTACCTGCCGGACACCCGGGTGCCGCTGCACCCTCCGGCCCTGTCCGAGGGGGCGGCGAGCCTGCTCCCGGATCAGGTGCGACCGGCATACGTGTGGGATCTGGGTCTGGACGAGCACGCAACGGTGACGTCGACGCACGTCGGGCGGGCCCTGGTGCGCAGTCGGGCCCGACGCGACTACGCGAGCGTCCAGGCGTCGGTCGATGCCGGGACCGCGGATGAGCAGGTGAGGTTGCTGCAGGAGATCGGGCAGAAGCGGGCGGCGTTGGAGTCGGCGCGCGGCGGGGCCTCCTTGCCGATGCCCGAGCAACAGGTCGTCCACGAGGGGCCTGGGGTCTACCGTTTGGAGTTCCGCCCGCCTTTGGCGGCCGAGGACTGGAACGCCCAGATCTCCCTCATGACTGGAATGGCTGCAGCTCAACTCATGCTCGACGCCGGTGTGGGGATCCTGCGGACCATGCCTGCGCCGCAACGGGATTCGGTGCGTCGCTTCCGTCGTCAAGCGCGGGCGCTCGGGGTGCCGTGGCCGGATGGCCAGCGCTACGGCGACTTCCTGCGCGGCCTGGACCGTCATGACCCGCGCCACCTCGCGCTCATCCACGAGGCGACCTCGCTCTTCCGGGGAGCGGGCTATACGCCCTTCGACGGCGAGGCTCCGGCGCAGCGGCAGCACGCCGCCGTGGCTGCGCCGTATGCCCACGTGACGGCTCCGCTGCGCCGGCTCGTTGACCGGTTCGGGTTGGTCGTCTGCGCTGCGGTGAGCGCGGGGGAGCCGGTGCCGACGTGGGCGCGGGAGTCGCTCGCGCTCCTGCCCGGCCTGATGGCCGAGGGTGACCGGCGCGCGTCCGCGGTCGAGCGGGCCTGCACCGACGCGGTGGAGGCCGCCGTGATGATCTCGCTCGTCGGCCAGTCGTTGTCTGGCAGCGTGGTGGACCGTAACGGTCGCGGGGTGCCGGTCGTGCAGTTGCTCGACCCGGCGGTCGTGGCGCTCGCGCAGGGGACGGCCGAGTCGGGTGATCAGGTCACGGTCCGGGTGGTCGGTGCCGACGTCGCGGCCGGTCGGGTGGACCTGGAGGTCGTCCCGGCGCCCGCGTCGGTCTAGCCGGGGTCGGTCTCGTCGCGTCGGTCTAGTCGGGGCGAGGCTCAGGCGTAGCGGCGCGCAGCCGAGATGGTCTGCGCGGCATACCCGCCGCCGAAGAGCAGGGCGTGGACAGCCAGCGGATAGAGCTGATGCAGGGCGACCCGCTCACGCCACCCTTCGGCGAGCGGCCGCACGTCCTGGTATGCCGCGATCGTCACGTCAAGGTGCGGCGACCCGAACAGCGCGAGCATCGCCAGGTCGGCCTCTCGGTGACCATGGTGGGCGGCGGGGTCGATGAGGGTGGCCCCGGCTGACGTCCAGATGACATTGCCCGACCAGAGGTCGCCGTGGATCCGGCTGGGTGCCTCGTCGGTGTCATGTCTGTCGATGGTGGCGGCCAATCGGTCGAGCAGTGCGGCCTCGGTCGCGTCGAAAACCCCCGCGTCGCGGCATCCCTGCGTGATGGGGGTGAGGCGTTCGGCGGCGTAGAAGGCGGACCAGCGAAAGTGCGGAGTGAGGGAGAGCGGGAGCGGCTGATCAGTGGGGCCGAAGAAGCCGTCGCCGAGCCAGTGGGGTGGGCCGGCGCCGAAGGCGGGGTTCGCGCCGCCGACGTCCGCGCCGCCGACGTCCGCGCCGCCGGGGTCGTGAGTGCGGGCGAGGTCTGCGCCGAAGGCCGCTGCGGCGGCCCGGGTGGGTGGCACGGGATCGAGCCGAACGAGATCGAGGTGCGTCGGACCGACCTGGAGAACCGTGGCGACGGGGACGCCGCCGGCATCCGTGGCGGCGCCGAGCCAACGCAGCCCGGCAGCCTCCCAGGCGAAGTAGCCGACCGGCGCGTCGGCGCGGGACTTGCGGAAGGGCGGCATACCGGGAGGGTATGCCGCGATGGTCGCGAGGTGCCTTGGGGGCCACTCTTGGGGTTGGTTTGGGATGCGGTTCCCGATGTTCGCTTTTAGCGAAAACCGTTGGTGTGTAAATAGATTGGGCTTGTTTTGGGACAGACGTTCGAGTAGAATCAGGACATGTCAGAGCAGCCGATCCACTCGCCCGACCCGGTGTCGGCGGCGCTCGCGCTGTGCCCGGACGAGGCGCTTGCCCCGCTGTCCGGGGCCGATCAGGAGGCCGCTGCTCTGGCAGCGATCGTCCTCATCGAACAGCTGAAGGCGCGGCTCGATGCCCTCGCGGTGTCGGCATGGCGCGGGCTGTATGCCGGTTATGCGCGCGAGGCGGCCGAGCGGTTGGTCCCCCTCGTCGAGGCGGCGCGGGCGGGTGCCGCGGTGCGCGGATCGCTGCCTGGCCCGGCGGCGCTTCGGGCGCAGGCGGCTGCGGCGGTGCGCGGGGGTGTGGTCGCCGAGGTGATGGCCGCCACCGGATTGCCCGAGGGGGAGTGCTGGCGTCGGCTGCGACTGGCCACGGCTGAGCCCGCCCGGTCCGAGGGGCTCATCGCGATGCTCGCCGCGGGGGAGGCGGACTTGGCCAGGGTCGCGCGGTTGTGCGACGAGATCAGCGAGCTGGACGCCGAGGAGGCTGGAGAGGTCGCCCTGCGGGTGGTCGCTCCGTGCCGGGATGGCTCGGTCGCTTCGCATGCTCTGGTGGGGCGCAGATTGCGCCGCGCGCTGGCCCAACACCGCGCCGATGACCCGGCTGCCGCAGCCAAGCACGCCGAGCGTGCGAAGCGCGCGCGTCGGACCTCGGCAGAGCTCTTCGACGACGGCACCGGGGTGGTCCGGATCGTCGGCGAGGCCGACCGGGTGTGTTCGGTAATGAGCCGGATCGACGCTTTGGCCCGCGGGTTGCGCGCCGGTGGTGGTTACTCCGAGGTGACCCTCGACCAACTGCGTTCCGATGTCGCTTTCGAGTTGCTCATGCGCGGCGACGGGCGGGTTGTGTCCGATCGGCCGGAGGTCGACGGTGCGGTCATGGCGCAGGACGGCGGTTTCGGGGCTGCGCCCCCGGCCCATGTGGACGTGATCGTCACCTTGGCAACGTTGTTGGGGTGCGATGACGAGCCGGGCGAGTTGCCTGGGTTTGGGTTCGTCTCGGCGTCACACGTCCGGCAGATCGCCCATGCGGCCGGATCGGTGTGGCGACGGTTGGTTGTTGACGACCGCACGGGTGCGCTGATCGAGGTGTCGACTCACCGCTACCGGCCGACCGAGGCCATGCGGACGCACGTCGCAGCGCGCGATCGGGTATGCCGCGGCCCCGGATGCCAGGTCAGTCCGATCGGGGCCGATCTCGACCACGACGTTCCCTGGCCGGCCGGTGAGACCTCGGCGGCCAATCTTTCGGTGAAGCATCGCCGCCATCACCAACTCAAGACCTTCGGGTTGTGGTCGACCCGTCAGGACCCCGAGACCGCGAGCGTCACCTGGACCACTCTGGCCGGGCGCAGCTATGTCTCCGAACCCCATGACTACCTCGACGGGCGCCATGCCGGCGCCTGGGCAGCGCATGCGGTGAGCACCCGGCATACCGACGACCCTGCTGATGACCCGCCCCCGTTCTGAGGGCGCGTGGACGCGCCGGAACGGCCTCAGTCAGTAGGGCCAGCGGCGTGGCAGACGGCCTCGATGTTGTTGCCGTCGGGATCCCGCACGAAGGCGCCGAAGTAGCCGGGGTGATATTCCGGCCAAAGCCTCGGGGCGTGCAACTCCTCGGCGCCCAACTCCAGGGCTTTGGCATGGAACTCCCGCACGGCGGCGGCATCAGGTGCCGTGAACGCCACGTGGACCTCTCGGTTGGGGCCCACGCCGTCGAAGGTGCTGATCCAGAAGACGGGGGCCTCGGTCCCGTATCCGATGGCCACGCCGAAGTCCATGACTCGTCGATGGCCGAGGACCCCGAGGACGCCGTCATAGAAGCGTGCGGCCGTGGGCATGTCGCTGCAGTTGATACCGAAGTGGTCGATCATGAGCCCACGCTAGGGCGCACCTCTGACATCGCTGCCGAGCGGCATACACTCGGGGTGGATGAGTCGGTCAGGCGGTCGCGTCATCCGGTGCGAGCCGGGTGCCGAGGAACGTCCGGGCTCCGTAGGGCAGGGTGGTGGCTAACGGCCACCCGGAGTGATCCGCGGGACAGTGCCACAGAAAACAGACCGCCTCGTATGCCGGTCCGCCGGCTCGCGAGGTAAGGGTGAAACGGTGGTGTAAGAGACCACCAGCGGCCTGGGTGACCAGGTCGGCTCGGTAAACCCCACCCGGAGCAAGCTCGAACAGCAGGCGTTTGAGGGCGGCCCGCCCGAGTCTGCGGGTAGAGCGCTAGAGCCGGCCAGCAATGGCCGGCCGAGATGGATGACCGTCGCTGCGGCAGCCGGAAACGGTTGCTGCGGAACAGAACCCGGCGTACCGACCGACTCATCCACCAATTCGACGACGATTTCGGCGATCTCGGGCGGGGCGGGGAGGGTCGGGCGTTGTCGGCGGGGCGGCATACGGTGTCGGGTGTGGACGGCGATCTGGAAGGTAACGCGCGGGCGGCGCTGCGGCGACTCGTGGGACGCGAGGATGTCGACTTCCACGAGGGACAACTCGAGTCGGTTCTCGCGCTCGTCCGGGATCGCGAGCGGGTGCTGGTCGTCCAGCGCACGGGATGGGGCAAGTCGGCGGTCTACTTCGTCGCGACGGCGCTGCTGCGGGCCAACGGAGCGGGGCCGACGATCATCGTCTCGCCGCTGCTGTCCCTCATGCGTGACCAGATCGCCGCAGCGACCCGGGCGGGGATCCGCGCGGTGACGATGAACTCCGCCAACACCCTCGACTGGGCCCAGGTGCGCCAAGCCCTGGCCGACGATGCGGTCGACGTCATCCTGGTGAGCCCCGAGCGGCTCAACAATCCCGCATTCCGCGCGGAGCAGTTGCCCGACCTCGCTGCCCGGGCGGGCCTGCTCGTCGTCGATGAGGCCCACTGCGTCAGCGACTGGGGCCACGACTTCCGCCCCGACTATCGACGCATCGGCGACCTTTTGAGAGCCCTCCCGCCGGGCACTCCGGTGCTCGCCACCACGGCCACCGCGAACGCCCGCGTTGTCGCGGACGTGGAACGCGAGCTCGGCGGGGTGGACGAGCGCGGCGGGGAGGAGGTCAGCGCGGCGGCATACCCGCATCGGGAGGTGCGCACCATCCGCGGCGGGCTCGCGCGTCCGTCGCTGCGGCTCGGGGTCCTGCCGAGCATGGGAGCCGAGGGACGGCTCGGTTGGCTGCTCACGCACCTGGGGGAGTTGCCCGGCAGCGGCATCGTCTACACGCTCACCGTCGCCGCCGCCGAGGACCTGGCCACCACCCTCGCCCAGGCCGGCCATCGGGTCGCGGCCTACACCGGTCGCACCGACCCGGCCGAGCGGGAACGGCTCGAGCACGCCCTGCGCGACAACAAGGTCAAGGCACTGGTCGCGACCTCGGCCCTCGGGATGGGTTTCGACAAGCCCGACCTCGGCTTCGTCGTCCACGTCGGGGCGCCCTCGTCGCCGGTCGCCTACTACCAGCAGATTGGTCGCGCGGGCCGGGCCACCGAACGGGCCGACGTGCTGCTCATGCCCGGCGCGGAGGACCGCGACATCTGGGCCTACTTCGCCAGCGTCTCCATGCCCACCGAGGAGCGCGCCCGAGCGGTGATCGAGGCCCTCACTGCCGCAGGGCGGCCGCTCTCGACCGCCGCCCTGGAAGCCATCGTCGACATCCGCCGGACTCGGTTGGAGCTGCTGCTCAAGGTCCTCGACGTCGACGGCGCGGTCCGGCGGGTCAGCGGTGGGTGGCTCGCGACGGGGGAGTCGTGGACCTACGACGCTGAACGCTATGAACGAGTCGCCGCCGCCCGTCGCGCCGAGCAGCAACTCATGCTCGACTACGAGCGGACCGGCGAGTGTCGGATGGCGTTCCTGCAACGCTGCCTGGACGACCCGACCGCGGCCGACTGCGGGCGCTGTGACACCTGCACCGCCCCCTGGTATGCCGCGGATGTCGCCGACACCGCCCTCGGTGCCGCCCGCGCCCAACTGGCCCGGGTCGGCGTCCCCATCGAGCCGCGGGCCCAATGGCCCATGGGGATGGACCGATTGGGCGTCTCGGTCAAGGGCCGGATCGCCGCAGGCGAGGCGATGGCG
Source organism: Candidatus Phosphoribacter hodrii (assembly GCA_016707175.1). Lineage (GTDB taxonomy): Bacteria > Actinomycetota > Actinomycetes > Actinomycetales > Dermatophilaceae > Phosphoribacter > Phosphoribacter hodrii. Next base: position 516,181 of record JADJIB010000002.1, on the reverse strand, counting down.
CCCGGCCGAGCCCTCGCGCGGCTGAGCGATCTCGGGTGGGGACAGCGTCTTCGCGAGATCCTCCAGCAGGACGCCGAGGTCCCCGATGCAGTGGTCCGGGCCGTCATCCGAGTGCTGTCCGAATGGGACTGGGACGAGCGACCGGCCGGCGTCGTCGGTATGCCGTCGCGCCGCCACCCCCTGCTCGTCGGCTCGCTCGCCGCCGCCATCGCGCAGATCGGTCGGCTGCCGTTGCTGGGCACGCTCGACCTGCTCGACGGCGGGCCCATCGGCGAGCCCGGCGGCAACAGTGCCTTCCGCCTTGCCGGGGTCTGGGAGCGGCTGGGAGTTCCCCCCCCCCCCCCCGGCCGGGGGCGCTCCGGCGGTGCTGCTCGTCGACGACCTGGTGAGCCCCCGGCTGGACCGTGCCGCCCAGGCCGCCGGGGCCCCCCCCTGTCCGCCGTGACGGCTGACCGGTATCTCGCCTCGGGCACGGCACCTGAGGTGACCGCTGCTCCCGCTGGTCCCGCGCCGCCTGACCACCCTCGGAGGACCTCGCCCGCAGGAGCGACTCCCCTCATCAACGGCGGCCACACCGGCAACCGCGCCCGGACCGACCTGGACGCTCCCGGCGGTTACCTCACCGACTCCACCCGACCCCCAGGCCAGGCGGTGGTCCCGGCGGCCCGCGGGGGGCGCGCGACCGTAACACGACGATCAACCAGACCGTCGGCAACAACCCGCTCACCCTCACCGCGTGGTACCTGCCCAACGGCGGCGGCACCGGCAAACCGTCCTGCTGGACGCCTTCTCGCTCACGATCGGCGACTTCGTGGACGACGACTTCGTCACCGTGACCAGCGATCCGGCGCTCACCAGCGCGGCCAATGTCGCCGGGGTCGTCCCGACCTCAAGCCCGCAGTCCCTGGAGGCCTTCGCCACCGCGCACAGTCAGCTGCGAGGGATGGCGGCCCGTCCAGGCGGGCGCGTGGCTTCGCGGCGGACCTTGGGGCCGCTGCCGGGCAGGGGAAGGCGCTGGCCGGCCAGTCCGGGCTTATCGGCGGCTGAGGGCGCACCAGGTGCGGCGGGCGGCATACCCACTGGGTATGCCGCCCGCTCGCGTCTCGGGGCCGGTCGGCTCGACCCGTCCGGCAAGTTACTCTTGAGTAATGAAGGCGTCGGAGGCTGCAGAGGTCGGTCGGGTGGGGGGAGGCCCTCCTCGGCACCGCGAGACGCAGCGGCCAACTGTCCGCGGCGATCCTCGATCGTGGCTACGGCGCGCGGCGCGCATCGCCGGGCCGGCCCACCGCGACCGGATCGAGCGGGTCCGCACCGCGCATCGCCAGGCGACCACCCGGGCCGGGCAGGCCGTGGGACGCGGTCTGGGCGCCATCGGACATGGTGTGGCCCGGGTCGGGGCACGTTTCGCCGACGGTCGGCCGGTCGTCGAGGAGCCCGGCGCCTATCAGGCGGTGTCCGTGCTCAACGGCCTCTACGGCGACCGACTTCAGCAACGACACTCGCCGCTCAGCCTGCCGATGGCCCTGCGAGCCGAGGGGCGCGACGTGCCCCTCTCGCGCGGAGGTCTACACGCGGCATACCCGCACGCGACCGGGCTCGTTGTGGTCTTCATCCACGGGCTCGTCGAGACCGACGACTGGTGGGACATCCGCTCCGAACGCAACTGGGGGCATCCGGGCGAGAGCTACTCGCGTCGACTGCGGGCCGAGGGCGCGTGGACGCCGGTGCGGGTGCGCTACAACACCGGGCTGCGGGTGTCGAACAACGGCCAGCACCTCGATGACCTGCTCGACGCGCTCGTCGCGGGATGGCCGGTCCCCGTGTGCGGGCTGGTCCTCGTCGGCCACTCGATGGGCGGGTTGGTCCTGCACAGCGCCCTCGCCCAGGCCTCGTCCGACCGCCAGTGGCCGAGTCTGGTCCGGGTCACGGTCACCATCGGAACTCCGCACCAGGGGGCCGCCATCGTCCGTGGCGTCGCCCGGCTCACCCCAGTCCTTGCCAGACTCCCGGAGACCCGATGGCTGGCCGAGGTGATCTCGTCCCGCCCGGCGGGGATGGGTGACCTCGGGCACGGGAACCTGCTCGCCGACGACTGGCACGACGTCGACTCCGGCGCGCTCACCGCGCCGGCGCGAACGGTGCCGCTGGCGGGCGGCATACGCCACTGCGTCGTTATCGGCACGGTGCCGTCGAAACGCGATGGGCTCGTGGCGGGTTGGGTGGGCGACCTGTTGGTTCGTCCCGCCGACGCGCAGGTCGCGGCTAGCCGGGGCGAGGTCGACCCGAGGGACATCCGTGTTGTGGGCGGCGCCCGCCACCTCGACCTGCTCAACCACCCTGCGGTCTATGTCCACCTCAGCGAGTGGCTCGCCTTCGCCGCACGACACAGCCCGGCACCGGAGCCGTCCGAGGGCTGACTCCGCTGCCGGGCTGATCGATCGTTCAGCGCTCCCGGTGAGCCAGGTAGTAGCGGATGAGCGATTGGGTGGAGGCGTCCTGGTCGCCGAGCGCGACCTCGTCGCCGGCCACCGCAGGCTCGATCTTCTTGGCCAGTTGCTTGCCGAGCTCGACACCCCACTGGTCGAAGGAGTCGATGCCCCAGACGATCCCCTGTGTGAAGGTGATGTGCTCATAGAGCGCGACGAGCTGACCGACCACCGACGGGGTCAACGCAGGCGCCATGATCGAGGTCGTCGGGCGGTTGCCCGAGAAGACCCGCGCGGGCACGATCGCCTCGGCCGTCCCCTCCGCGCGCACCTCGTCGGCGGTCTTGCCGAAGGCCAGCGCCGCGGTCTGCGCGAAGAAGTTCGCGAGGAACAGCTCGTGCACGTCGGCGGCACCGTCCGTCAAGGGGTATGCCGGTGTGGCCACGGCGATGAAGTCCGCCGGGATGAGCTGGGTGCCCTGGTGCAGCAGTTGGTAGAACGCGTGCTGCCCGTTGGTGCCGGGCTCGCCCCAGAAGACTTCTCCGGTGGCGGTGGTCACCGGGGTGCCGTCCCAACGGACCGACTTCCCGTTGGACTCCATCGTCAACTGCTGCAGGTATGCCGCGAACCGGTGCAGTTGCTGGGCGTAGGGGAGCACCGCGTGGCTGCGGGCGTCGAGGTGGTTGACGTACCAGACGTTGAGCAGGCCCATGAGGGCCGGCACGTTGCGCTCCAGCGCAGTGGTGCGGAAGTGCTCGTCGACCGCATGGAAGCCGGCGAGCAACTCGGCGAACCGCTCCGGCCCGATAGCCACCGCGACAGCCGTGCCGATCGCGGAGTCGACGGAGTAACGACCGCCGACCCAGTCCCAGAAGCCGAACGCGTTGGCCGGGTCAATCCCGAAGGCAGCGACCTTGTCCAGGGCGGTCGACACCGCCACGAAGTGCTTGGCGACGGCGTCGGCCTGCGAGGCGTCCGACCCGTCGATCGCGCCAGACGCTGCCAGTGAGTCGAGCAACCAGGTGCGCACGAGGCGGGCGTTGGTGATCGTTTCGAGGGTGGTGAAGGTCTTGCTGGCGACGATGACGAGCGTCGTCTCGGGGTCCAGACCGGCCGTCTTCTGGGCCGCATCGGTCGGGTCGATGTTGGAGATGAACCGGCAGGTGAGCCCGGCTTGGACATAGGGCGCCAGCGCCTCGTAGATCATGACCGGCCCGAGGTCCGAGCCGCCGATCCCGACGTTGACGATCGTCTCGATCCGTTTGCCGGTCACGCCGCGCCAGTCGCCCGAGCGCACCCGGTCGGCGAAGGCATAGACCTTGGCGAGCACCTCGTGGACGTCGTGGTCGACGTCCTGCCCGTCGAGCACCAGGCCCGGTGCCGCGTCCGCCGGGCGACGCAGCGCGGTGTGAAGCACCGACCGGCCTTCCGTGACGTTGATCCGCTCTCCGGCGAGCATCGCGCCGCGACGCTCCTCGAGCCCGACCTCGCGGCCGAGCTCGACGAGGGCAGCGAGGATGTCGTCGGTCAGGAGGTTCTTCGACAGGTCGACGTGCAGGTCGGCGCACTCGAACGAAAACCGTTGCGCCCGTGTGGGATCAGTGGCAAACCAGGCACGAAGGTCCGGCTCCAATGTGGTCGCCGCGCTGGTCAGTCGGCTCCAGGCCGCGGTCGTCGTCGGGTCTACCGGCGCAGTCATGTCGATCACCTTCCGGGGTGGGTTCGCCTCAGTCCCCAACCCTATTGCGGCCAGGTATGCCGTGCGTCCGGCTAGCGTTTCCGTCATGCGCATCACGCACCTGGGGCACTCGTGCCTCTTCGTCGAGTTGGCCGATCGCCGCATCCTCATCGACCCGGGCGGCTTCTCGTCGGGTTTCGAGGACCTCACCGACCTGGATGCGATCCTCGTCACCCACCAACACGCCGACCACCTCGACCAGAAGAGGCTTCCGGCACTGGTCCGGGCCAACCCCGGGGCCGCGGTGCATGCCGACCCGATGAGTGCGGCGTTGCTGGTCGAGGCCGGGCTGGCCGTCGGAGTGCTCGCGCAGGGCGCTGACCTGCACCTCGGCGACGTCCGCGTGCGCCCGGTGGGGGCGCTGCACGCGTTCAACCATCAATGGATCCCGACCGTCGCCAACGTCGGGGTGCGCCTTGACGCGGCGGGGGAGCCGAGCCTGTTCCACCCGGGTGATGCCTACGACGGCGAGCCCGGAGACATCGACGTGTTGGCCGTGCCGATCAACGCCCCGTGGTGTGCCGTCCGAGACTCCATCGACTTCGTGCGCCGGCTCGCTCCGCGCTCGATGGTCCCCATCCACGACGGGTTAGTCGCTCCGCCCGGACGAGCCCTCTATCTCACCCATATCGCCACCAACGGCGGCGATGACCTCACCCTGCACGACCTCGCCGGGCGAGGCGCAGTCTCCATCCCTTAACAGTTCCGCCGTAGCGGCCTCAGTCGGCGGCGAGAGCGGCAGCGCCGATGATGCCGGCGGCGTTCTGCAACTCGGCCGGGACGATGGGCGTGCGCAGCGACAGCAACGGAAGGAACTTCTCCGACTTGCGCGAGACCCCGCCGCCGACGACGAACAGGTCCGGCCAGAGGAGGTTCTCCAGGTGGGTGTAGTAGCGCTGCAGACGCCCGGCCCACTTGTTCCAGGACAACCCCTCACGCTCGCGAGCGCTGGCTGCGGCGCGGGTCTCGGCGTCGTGGCCGTCGAGCTCAAGGTGGCCGAGTTCCGCGTTGGGGATGAGCACGCCGTTGTGCAGCAGGGCGATACCGATGCCGGTTCCGAGGGTCGTGACGATCACCAAACCTTCGACGTCCTTGGCCGCGCCGTGGCGCAACTCGGCGACACCCGCGGCGTCGGCGTCGTTGACCAGCAGGCAACGCCGACCCAACGTGGCGCTGAACAGCGCCTCGCCTGGGCAGTCGAGCCAGGCCTTGTCGATGTTGGCAGCCGTGCGCACGACGCCGTGCTGCACGACCCCGGGGATGGTGACGCCGATCGGCGCGTCAGCGGGGAGGGTGTCGATGAAATGCGTAGCGATCTGGCGGACGATCTCCGCGACCGCTTGGGGCGTGGACTCCGCCGGAGTCTCGATCTTCACTCGGTCTGCGAGCAACACCCCGCGGTCGAGGTCGACCGGAGCTCCCTTGATGCCCGATCCGCCGATGTCGATTCCGAGGGCCACACGCGAGGTCATGGGCACATACTTCCCTATGGGGGCGCGAGCTTGTCTACGGGAGGGTGAGAATCTCACTACCCGTCTCGGTGACCACCAGGGTGTGTTCGAACTGCGCCGAACGGCGCCGGTCCCGCGTGACGACGGTCCACCCGTCGTCCCACATGTCCCACTCGTGGGTGCCGAGGTTGAGCATCGGTTCGATGGTGAACGTCATGCCCGGTTGCATGACGGTGGCGTAGGACGGCGCGGCGTCGTAGTGGGGGATGATCAGGCCGCTGTGGAAGGCCTCGGCGATCCCGTGGCCGGTGAAGTCGCGCACGACCCCGTAGCCGAATCTCCTTGCGTAGGAAGAGATCACCCGGCCGATAACGTTGATCGGTCGACCCGGCGCCACGGCCTTGATCCCGCGCATCATCGCCTCGTGGGTGCGCTCGATGAGCAGCCGCGACTCCTCGTCGACCTCGCCCACGGGGTAGGTCGCGTCGGTGTCTCCGTGGACCCCGTTGAGGTATGCCGTGATGTCGATGTTGACGATGTCGCCGTCCTGCAGCCGCCGGGAATCGGGGATGCCGTGACACACGACCTCGTTAACCGATGTGCACAACGACTTGGGGAATCCGCGGTAGCCGAGCGTCGAGGGATAGGCCCCGTGATCCAGCAGGAACTCGTGCCCGATCCGGTCGAGTTCGTCGGTCGTCACGCCGGGCGCGATCGCCGCGGCGGCAGCCGCCATCGCCTGCGCAGCCACTCGCCCGGCCACCCGGATCCGTTCGATCATCTCGGCGTCGTGGACCTCGGACCCCTGATACCGCGCTGGGGCAGGCTTGTCGACGTACTCCGGCCTAGGGATGCCGACAGGGACGCTGCGGCGCGGGCCGACTGGGTGCGGCGCGACGCTCGCGAAGCTCACCGGCATACCGCGGAGTCTATGCATCTGCGCGAAGACAGGGGGCACGCGCGCGAAGTTGCGGGGACGGCATACGGTGTGTCTGTCGTTCCCACAAGACCGGGAGGTATGCCGTGCAGTACTGGTACAACGTGGCCAAGGGCGTCGTGGAGAACGACGATGACCGCGGTCCGGGCGAGGACGTGCTGGGCCCGTACGACACTGCCGACGAAGCGGCCCGCGCCCTGGAGAGCGCCCACGAGCGCACCGAGAAGTGGGACGCCGAGGACAAGGCGTGGAACGAATCTGGCGCCACCACGACGTGGGACGACGAGGAACTCGAGGACTGATCCCGGGCTCATCCGGTACTGGCCCTGGACTGACCAAAGTCGGGGCCTGAAACGCGCCGGTAACACCGGTGCGGCAGGATCGTCACATGGACCGTCAGCAAGAGTTCGTCCTGCGCACGATCGAAGAGCGCGACATCCGGTTCGTCCGGTTGTGGTTCACCGACGTCGTCGGGACGTTGAAGTCGGTGGCGGTTGCGCCCGCCGAGCTTGAGGGTGCCTTCGCCGAGGGGATCGGCTTCGACGGCTCGGCCATCGAGGGCTTCGCCCGCGTCTATGAGGCCGACATGCTCGTCAAGCCCGACCCGTCGACCTTCCAGGTGCTGCCGTGGCGCGGGGAGAACCCGGGCACCGCGCGAATGTTCTGCGACCTGCTCACCCCTGACGGGCAGCCCAGTTTCGCCGACCCGCGCCACGTCCTGCGCCGGGCCTTGAGCCGGGCCGCCAACTTGGGGTTCACCTTCTACACCCACCCCGAGATCGAGTTCTTCCTGCTGCACCCGCCGAAGGGCAAGCGGATCACTCCCGTGCCGGTCGACGACGGCGGCTACTTCGACCACGTCCCACACGGCACCGCCCACGACTTCCGCCGGGCCGCGATCACGCTGCTGGAGAACATGGGCATCTCGGTGGAGTTCAGCCATCACGAGGGCGCGCCCGGGCAGAACGAGATCGACCTGCGCTATGCCGACGCCCTCTCGACGGCCGACAACATCATGACCTTCCGCACCGTCGTCAAGGAGGTCGCCCTCGAGCAGGGCGTCCGGGCGTCGTTCATGCCCAAGCCGTTCCGCGAGCACCCCGGGTCGGGCATGCACACCCACCTGAGCCTCTTCGAGGGCGACACCAACGCCTTCCACGAGGCCGGTGCTCCCTACCAATTGTCGAAGACCGGGCGGCAATTCATCGCCGGTCTGCTGCGCCACGGCGCCGAGATCACCGCCGTCACCAACCAGTGGGTCAACTCCTACAAGCGGTTGTGGGGCGGCGGCGAGGCACCGGCATACCTCACCTGGGGACACAACAACCGATCCGCGCTCGTGCGCGTCCCGATGTACAAGCCCGACAAGGGCAACTCGACTCGCGTGGAGGTCCGCTCGCTCGACTCCGCCTGCAACCCCTACCTCGCGCTCGCGGTGCTCCTCGCTGCCGGGCTCAAGGGCATCGAGGAGGGCTACGAGTTGCCTCCGGAGGCGGAGGACGACGTGTGGAGCCTCACCGACTCCGAGCGCCGGGCCATGGGGATCGAGCCGTTGCCGTCGTCCCTCGGCCGCGCCCTGGAGCTCATGGAACGCAGCGAGTTGGTCGCCGAGACACTGGGGGAGCACGTCTTCGACTTCTTCCTGCGCAACAAGCGGGCCGAATGGCGGGAGTACCGTCAGCAGATCACCCAGTTCGAGTTGGACCGCTACCTCACGCGGCTCTAGGACCGTCAAGAAGGGGAGCGCGTCGTGGTCGATCGGTCCTCCAGCGCTGTCGCCCTGATGGCTCGGCTCGGGTTCGCCGAGCCCGAGCGGTCGGCGGGGCTGCTGCGTGACGCCGTCCTGTTGCGCCTGTTCGCTCCCGGGGGTGACCCGGGCGCCGGCGCGACGCTCGACACCGACGCGCTCATCGAAAGCACCCGCGCGGTCCGCACCTCCGTCGCTGAAGGGCTGGCCTCAGCAGCCGACCCTGACCTCGCCGCGCTCGGGCTGGTGCGGCTGGTCGAGGCCGTCCTCGGTATGCCGCCCGCGCACCCCAGCGACCCACGCGCTCTCGCTGAGGTTCTCAGCACCGACTCCGTCCGGCGCCGACGGCTGCTGCTGACCCTCGGTGGGTCGCGGGCACTGGTGGATCACCTCGCTGCCCACCCGGAGCATTGGGTCGCTGCGACCGACGCGACCCCCCCGACCGGGCCGGGCCTGCGGGCTGCGCTGACGACGGCCGTGACTCCGCAGGCGCGAGGTGCCGCAACGGCATACGACGCGTTGCGGGTGGCCTATCGCCGTGAACTCGTGGGGATCGCGGCCTTGGATCTGTCCGATCCCGACCCGGTGACGCACCTGCCAGCGGCCGCCGAGGCCCTCGCCCAACTCGCCGAGGCCGCACTGGAGGCCGCCCTCGACATCGCCCGCGAGGAGTTCGGGCCCGGTCACGAGGACTGCCGGCTAGCCATCATCGGGATGGGCAAGACCGGCGGCGGGGAGCTCAACTACGTCTCCGGACGTTGACGTCATCTTCGTCGTCGAGCCGGCCGACGGGGTCGATGAGGAACGCGCGATCAAGGTCGGGACGGCGCTCGCGACGGCGACGATGAAGGCCTGTGCGGCCCAGACCGGCGAGGGCACGCTGTGGCCGGTCGATGCCGCCCTGCGCCCGGAGGGGAAGGCCGGCCCGCTCGTGCGGACCGTCGCCAGCCACAAGGCCTACTACGAGCGCTGGGCCAAGACCTGGGAGTTCCAGGCATTGCTCAAGGCCTGGGTCTCGGCCGGTGACCGTGAGGTCGGCATCGCCTACAAGGACGCCCTGCGATCGATGATCTGGGGCGCCGCGGGGCGCGAGCACTTCGTCGAGGACGTCCAGGCGATGCGCCGTCGGGTCGAACAGCATGTGCCGGCCGCCGAGGCCGCCCGCCAACTCAAGCTCGGCCCGGGCGGGCTGCGCGACGTCGAGTTCTCGGTGCAACTGCTCCAACTCGTCCACGGTCGACACGACGAGAGCCTGCGTTCGGCGACGACTTTGCAGGCCCTGCACGCCCTGGCCTCGGGGGGCTACGTCGGGCGCGAAGACGCGGCGACCCTCGACGCGGCATACCGGCTGCTGCGGACCTTGGAACACCGGATCCAGCTCTACCGGCTGCGCCGCACCCACCTCATGCCGACCGCTCCCGACGAGTTGCGCGTCCTCGGCCGCGCGTTGGGTCTGACCAGCAAGCCAGCCGAGGCCGTCGTCGCGATGTGGCAGTCGCAGGCACGCGAGGTGCGCCGCATCCACGAACGGCTCTTCTACCGGCCGCTCCTGGCCGCCGCCGCGCGGTTGAGCAGCGACGACACGAGCCTGTCGCCCCAGCAGGCTCGCGAGCGCCTCGCCGCCCTCGGCTTCCGCGACCCCGCCGGCGCCATGCGCCACCTGGAGACCTTGACCGCGGGGGTCTCGCGGCGTGCGGCGATCCAGCGCACCCTCCTGCCGGTGATGCTCTCGTGGTTCGCCGATGAGGCCGACCCCGACGCCGGGTTGCTCGCCTTCCGCCGGGTGAGCGACGACCTCGGCTCAATCCACTGGTACCTCAAGATGCTCCGCGACGAAGGCAGTGCCGCCGAGCGGCTCGCGCACGTCCTCGGACGCAGCAGGTATGCCGCCGACCTCCTCATCCGCGCTCCCGAGTCGGTGTCGATCCTCGGCGACCCCGACGGGCTGCGGCCACGCAGTCAGGAGTCCCTGGCGATCACGTTGCGCAGCGCGGCTGCCCGTAAAGACAACCCCGACAAGGCGATGGCGGCGGTCGGGGCATTGCGGCGGCACGAACTGCTGCGGATCGTCTTCGGCGATCTCACCGGTCAATTCGCCGCGGACCAGGTCGGGGCTGCTCTCGCCGACCTTGCCGGAGCGACCGTCGAGGCCGCCCTGGAGGTCGCGACCCGGGTCGTCGGTGGGGGCGAGGACGGGTTGCTCGTGGACGTGCTCGTCGTCGGGATGGGAAGCCTCGGCGGGCGCGAGTTGGGCTACGCGTCCGACGCCGATGTCATGGTCATCCACCAGCCCCGGCCCGGGGTGTCCGACGAAGCCGCCCATCGGCAGGGTTTGGCCATCGTCCAAGAACTCGTGCGGCTCGTGGCGGCGACCGGGTCGGATGCGCTCGTCCTCGACACCGATCTGCGTCCGGAGGGCAAGAACGGGCCCCTGACCCGCAGCCTCGCCTCGTATGCCGTCTACTACGACCGGTGGGCCCTCACCTGGGAGTTCCAGGCGTTGCTGCGGGCCCGGCCGATCGCCGGGGATCGGGGCCTGTGGGAGGCCTTCGCCGCGCTGATCGACCCCCTGAGGTATCCCGCGGCCGGGCTGGACGCCACGCAGGTGCGCGAGATCCGCACGATGAAGGCACGGGTGGAGTCCGAACGACTGCCGCGCGGCGCCGACCCACGCACCCATCTCAAGCTCGGCCGGGGCGGCCTCACCGACGTCGAATGGACCGTCCAACTCCTCCAACTGCGCCATGCCCATGAGGTCCCCAGCCTGCAAACCCCCGGGACGATGGCGGGCCTGCGAGCCGCTACCGCAGCCGGGCTGGTCGGGGAGGAAGACAGCGCGACGTTGGCGGCGGCATACGAGAACGCGAGCCGGTTGCGCAACGCAAACCTGTTGTGGCGCGGGCGCCCCGGAGATGCCGTTCCCACCGACATCCGCGACGCCGACGGGGTGGGGCGGATCGTCGGCCGCGCCCCGGGGACGGGCGCCGGGCTGATGGAGGACTACCTGCGAGCGTCCCGCCGTGCGCGTGCCGTGACCGAGTCGCTCTTTTACGAATCGCAGTGACCCCCGGACCACCCGGGAAGTGTGATTCCCTAGGCCCCGTGACGATCACTGTTTTCCTGCTCGACGATCACGAGATCGTCCGGCGCGGCCTGCGTGAACTGCTCGAACTCTCAGGGGACATCGAGGTCGTGGGCGAGTCCGCGTCGGCGTTGGAGGCCGAACGACGCATTCCCGCCTTGCGGCCGAAGGTCTGCGTCCTGGACGCCCGCCTGCCGGACGGCTCCGGCATCGACGTATGCCGCGCGGTCCGGGCCGTCGACCCGACGCTTCGGGCGCTCATTCTCACGTCGTACGACGACGACCAGGCCCTCAAGGCCGCCGTGCTCGCCGGCGCCTCGGGATACGTCCTCAAGGACATCAAGGGCAATGACCTCGTTGACGCTATCCGTCGGGTGGCCGCCGGAGAGCACCTCATCCGCCCCGAGGTCATGGCTCGGGTGAAGTCGAGCCTGGGGGAGTCCTCGGTGGACCCTCGGTTGCGTTCGCTCACACCTCAGGAGCGACGGATCCTCGAGCACATCGCCGAAGGCCTCACCAACCGGCAGATCGCCGAGGACATGTTCCTCGCCGAGAAGACCGTGAAGAACTACGTCACCTCGATCCTGGACAAGCTCGGGATGGACAGCCGCACCCAGGCGGCCGTCTACGCGGCGACCCATCCGACGAGGAGTCGGCCGCGTCGGCCCTGACTGGAAGCGTTCTCCCAAGGGGCATGTGGGGCACTCCCGGCCGACACGCCGGGACCGGCACGGGCTGAGGGACTTTGGGCCCTGATTCGACGGTGAGCCACGTCGGACGATGGCCCCGTGAGCACAACGAGGGCGCAGCAGGGCGTCCCGTATACGCCGGGGCGATCGGGAGACGTCGTTGCCGGCCTGCTCAACGACGGGCGGGCAGAATCGGTGGCCAAGGCCGCCGTCACCGAGGCAGTTCGGCGGGGTGCGCGGTTGCGGTTCGTCCAGATCGTCGAGGAGGGCCTGAGCCCGGACGAGCGGGCCGAGGCAGACCAGGCCACCTTCCGAGCCGCCGTCCACGCGCTGCGGGGGCTGCGCGGCATACCGTGTCGCTTCGAGGTCGTCACCGGCGACCCGACGCCGACCCTCCTCGAACTCACCCGTGGCGCGGCCGCCCTGATCGTCGGCACCGACGAGGGCACGGCGCGGACCATTGCCCGACGGTGCGTGGCGCACGCCGAGTGCCCCGTCGTCACGGTGCCCATCAGCGCCGCCTGAGCGCACTGGCCTAGCATCGTTACGTGCAGTTGAACCTCACCGGCTTGAGCATGCCGCGCTCCTCACATGCCGTCACGACGTTGCTCAACGCCGTGCTGGCGGTCGGAAGCGGTCTGGATCTCTCAGAGGTGCTCACTCGGATCGTGCGTAGCGCTTGCGACCTCGTGGGGGCCCGGTACGGCGCCCTGGGTGTGCTGCGCCCCGACGGTGAAGGGCTCATGGAGTTTGTCACGTCGGGGTTGACGCCTGAGGAGGCCGGTCGGGTCGCTTCGCAGCCGTTCGGACACGGTGTCCTGGGCACGCTCATCCGCGACCCTCGACCGTTGCGGCTGTCCGCGGTCGGCGAGCACCCCGACGCTGTCGGCTTCCCGCCGGGACACCCGGTGATGACGACCTTCCTCGGGGCCCCCATCCATGTGCGCGGCGAGGTGTTCGGCAACATCTACCTCGCAGACAAGGTGGGTGGTCTGGAGTTCACCGGCGAGGACGAGGAACTCATCGTCGCGCTGGCTGCTGCAGCCGGGATGGCGATCGATAACGCCCGGATGTTCCACATGGCGCGGTCGGGGCGACAGTGGTCGGACGCGCTGCGGGAGATGACCCAGGCCCTGCTTTACGGCCGCGACCAACGCGTGGCCCTCTCGATGCTCGTCCAGCGTGCCCAATTGGCCGCCGAAGCCGAGTTGGCGGCGGTCGCGCTCGCGGGGGAGGACGGCCAGTTGATCATTGAGGCGTCGACCGGCACCGACCCCCGGTCGCGCTTGATCGTCGGCACCCCTCTCGCCGAACCGCACTGGGTGACGATCCTCGACTCTGGCGAGCCGCTGTTGCTGTTGTCGCGCGAAGGTGAGGCGGTCGCCGACTCGCTGGCCGCCCAGTTGCGCGAAGCCAGCGGGCTGCCCCCGCACGGCCAGACGGCCATCGTCCCGATGAGCGTGGGCACGGGCAGCCTGGGTCTGCTCGTCGTCGCGTGGGGCGAAGGGGAGTCGCACACGGCATACGACGCGGCCGAGCCGTTGAAGCAGTATGCCGACCTCGCGGCGGTCACGCTGACCGCGGCCAGCGCCCAGCGGGACCGGGCCCGCATGGTGGTCCTGGAGGATCGCGAACGCATCGCGCGGGACATGCACGACGTGGTCATCCAGCGGTTGTTCGCCACAGGTCTGGGCCTGCAGTCGGCGTCGCGGGTGGCCGCCCACCCGTATGTCCAGAAGCGTCTGAGCGAGGCAGTGGACGAACTCGACCTGGCGATCAAAGACATCCGACGGATGATCTTCGCCCTGCACCAGCCCGAGTCCCAGCCGTTGTCCGAAGAACTGCACGACCTGGTCGTGAGCTTCGCCGAACCGTTGGGCTTCACCCCCCGCCTCACCGTCGTCGGTCCGTTGGACGACCCCGAGACGGTCGACGAGTGGCTCCGCCTGGACCTGCTCGCCGTGATCCGTGAGGCCCTGTCGAACGTGGCTCGGCACGCCCAGGCCGGCGAGGTCGACGTCGCTGTCGTCGTGCAGGCCGACCTCGTGCAGGTCACGGTCGAGGACGATGGCGTCGGGATGATCGAGACGGGCCGGCGCAGCGGCCTCGCCAACCTCTCCGAGCGCGCCGCCGGGCGCCGCGGGTCGCTCGTGGTGCTGTCGCCGATGGCGGTCCTGGGTGGGACCAGGGTGATCTGGGAAGTCCCGGCGAGCGTCGGCGCGGGCCCGACAGGGGACCCGCTCTAAGGGCCCGCCGAGACGCCTCCGCGCACGCGCTGATGCTCCTGCGCTGAGGTGCCCGTCGTCGTGCTGAAGATTTCTTTACCTGATTGACCCCGCCCCATGGGCCGACGGCCGTTAGCCTCGGCACCAAGGTCCCTGTCTCAGGGATCGGCCCTGCCATGGCCCTGCGGGTCTCTCTACACGTCAGGAGCATTGATGAATCGCACGTCGGTCGGCGCGCTGGTCGCCGTTCCCATTCTGGTCGGAGCGACGCTGTTGGGAAGCGGGTCGGCCGGTGCCACCCCGCTCAGTGCAGGGGCTGCCCCGAATGCTGCCGCTATCGGGGCCTCGGCTCCTGCGGCGTCGGGGGCGGCATACTCCGATGGGACCTACATCGTCCAGATGCGCGACCTTCCGGTTGCCTCCTATGACGGGAGCCTCGCCGGATACACGGCGACGAAGGCCAAGGCGGGCAAGAAGTTCGACTCCACGACAGCGGCCGCGACGAAGTACGCGTCCTACCTCACCGGGTCCCACGACAGCGCTTTGAACAAGGTGGGTGGGGCGGCAAAGCTCTATGACTACCTGTTCTCGTTCAACGGCTTCGCCGCCAAGCTCACTGGGGCTCAGGCGGGCGCCTTGGCCAAGGCTCCCGGCGTCGTGGCCGTCACGCCCCAGGAACTGCGTAAGGGTGACACGACCTCGACGCCGTCTTTCCTCGGCCTGAACGACGCAGCCACCGGCGGGCTCTGGACGCCGGCCGGCGGCAACCTCAAGGGCGAGGGCGTCATCATCGGCATCATCGACTCCGGCATCTGGCCCGAGTCGCTGAGCTTCACCGACCGCGTTGATGCCAATGGCAACCCGGCAGCGCAGGGTTTCCTGGCCTACCAGCAGATCCCCGGGTGGCACGGCAAGTGCACCCCTGGCGAGGGTTTCAACGCGTCGATGTGCAACCAGAAGCTCATCGGTGCCCAGTACTTCAACGCCGGTTGGGGCGGGAACGGCGGGGTTGCAGAGGAGGAATTCGCCTCACCGCGCGACTTCGGCGGGCACGGCACCCACACCGCCAGCACCGCGGGTGGCAACGCGAAGGTGCCGACCACCCAGGACGCGGCGCGCATCGGCGCTGTGAGCGGCCTCGCGCCACGGGCGCGGATTGCGGCATACAAGGCGCTCTGGGAGACCCCCAGTGGCGGTTCCGGCTACAACTCGGACCTCGTGGCCGCGATCGACCGAGCCGTCGCCGACGGCGTCGACGTCATCAACTACTCGGTGAGCGGCTCGCAGACGAACTTCGCCGACCCGGTGGAGATCGCCTTCCTCTACGCCGCAGACGCGGGCATCTTCGTCGCAGCCTCGGCGGGCAACAGCGGTCCCGAGGAGTCCACCGTTGCGCACCCGGCGCCGTGGACGACGACGGTTGCTGCTGCCACGCACAATCGCAACGGCGTGGGTTCGGTGACCCTGGGCAACGGGGCCACTTACGAAGGTGCCTCGTTCGCGACTCCGGTCGGACCAGCGCCGCTCATCGACGCGAGCGCCGCAGGGCTCACCGGCGCCGACCCGGAGAACCTGGCTTGGTGTGTCGGGGCTACCGACGGCGAGGTCACCCTCGATCCGGCCAAGGTGGCCGGCAAGATCGTCGTCTGCCGACGTGGCGAGACGGCGAGGGCGAACAAGTCCCTCGCAGTGAAGGAGGCAGGCGGGGTGGGGATGATCCTCTTCAACAGCCCCGACAACTCGCTCAACGCTGACTTCCACTTCGTGCCGTCGGTGCACGTCAACCAGGCGGCGGGCGAGGCGATCAACGCGTATGCCGCGACCGCCGGAGCGACCGCAACGATCAACCAGTCGACCGTCATCTATGACGCGCCTGCCCCGTTCACCGCGGTGTTCTCCTCCCGTGGCCCGCTCATCGCCGCTGCCGGTGACCTGCTCAAGCCGGACATCAGTGCTCCGGGGCAGGACGTCCTCGCTGCTGTCGCCCCGCCGGGGAACGCCGGACGGGACTTTGACCTCTACAGCGGCACCTCCATGTCGGCCCCGCACATGGCCGGCCTGGCGGCGTTGCTCAAGCAGGCCAAGCCCTCGTGGTCGCCCATGGCGATCAAGTCGGCGTTCATGACGACCGCGGGTGACGTTCTTGACGGACCGAACACGAGCGCCACGGTCATCTTCAACCAGGGCGCCGGCCATGTCACGCCCAACAAGGCGACCGACCCCGGCTTGGTCTTCGACAGCGGCTGGAACCAGTGGCTCGCCTTCCTCTGCGGCAGCACCTCGGCAGTCGGGCCCAGCACTTGCGCGAAGCTGGCCGCGGACGGATTCCTGACCGACCCGAGTGACTTCAACTCGGCCTCGATCGCCATCGGGTCGTTGGCCGGCACGCAGACGGTTTCGCGGACCGTGACCAACGTCGGCACAGAGCGGGCAACCTATTCGCTGACGACGTCCGGGCTCGCGGGCATCACGGTGACTGCTGACCCGCAGACCTTCACGGTTGCTCCGGGCCGGTCGCAGACGGTGAAGCTCACCTTCATGCGCTCCACGGCTGAACTCAATACGTATGCCGGTGGGCAGCTCACGTGGTCGGACGGGACTCACAACGTCCGCATTCCCGCGGTCATCCGCCCGGTGGCCCTGGCTGCGCCGACGCAGGTCAACGGCTCCGGGGCAGCGATCACCTATCAGGTGGGCTTCGGCTACACCGGTCCGTTCACGGCCACCCCGCGCGGCCTCATCCCGGCCGTGAAGACCCCAGGTCACGTGCTCGACGACCCGAACGACTCGTTCTCGCCGACCGGACTGGGCGTCACGGCACACGAGGTGGTCATCCCGGCAGGCACGACCTACGCCCGGTTCTCGCTGTTCGACGACTTTGTCGACGGTGCCGTCGACGACCTGGATCTCTATGTCTATCTGGGTAGTAAGCGAGTCGGAGGCAGCGGAAGTGGCACCTCAGCCGAGGAGGTCAGCCTCGTCAACCCCGCGCCGGGCACCTACACGGTCTACGTCCATGGATGGGGCACCGACGGTCCGGATGCGAACTACACGCTGTTCCAGTGGTTGCTCGGGTCGACCGACGCCGGGAACATGACGGTCACCGCGCCGGCAACGGCGACCATCGGCCAGACCGGACAGATTGTGCTGAGCTTCAACGGGCTACTAGCGGCCACGAAGTACCTCGGTTCGGTCGCCTATACGGGCGAGGCGTCGGCAACCAACCCCACCATCGTTCGGGTGGACATGCCGTAACCGCAGAGCTCTCCTTGGGCCAGGGTGGTTCCGGCGCTCGCCGGGCCACCCTGGCTGTTGTTCGGGGCCTGTGACCTACCCTCTGGGATATACCCCTGGGGGTATGCGCTATACTCGTCTGGTTGGTTGAACCTCCCCAGCGAGCCGTGTCGCGCGAGTCCCAGGAGCCCCTTGCTATGACCTTCCGCAGGTTGGCCGTCGTCGTCTCCACCGTCGCCGTCGCGGCGCTCACCGTCGGTGCGTGTTCCGGCTCCCCAGGCTCAAGCTCGGCCCCCCTGGCGTCCGCTGCGGCGGCAACTGCGGCGCCCGCCAACGGGGCCGAGGTGGATGCCGCTGGCTTCGCTGCCGCCCTCAAGCGCCCCGGTACGGTCGTCCTGGACGTCCGCACCCCGGCCGAGTTCGCTGCCGGACACCTCGCCGGTGCCGTCAACGTCGATGTCAACGCCGCGGACTTCCGCACCATCGTGGGTGGCCTGGCCAAGGACGTCCCGTATGCCGTGTACTGCCGCAGCGGGAATCGGTCGGCAACCGCGTTGGCCATCATGAAGGGCCTGGGCTTCACCAACACCTTCCACCTCGGCGGCGGCATCCAAGCGTGGACCGCGGCCGGAGGGGCCGTCACCCAGTGATCCGGCTGACGTTCCACCGATTCGCACAAGGAGCCTCATGAGCACCATCGACCTCACGGCTGCCACGTTTGAGCAGACCGTGACCGAGAACGACCTCGTCCTGGTCGACTTCTGGGCCGCCTGGTGCGGGCCCTGCCGGATGTTCGCGCCGGTGTTCCAGAAGGCCTCGGACGAGAACCCCGACGTCGTGTTCGCCAAGGTCGACACCGAGGCCGAGCAGGCCCTCGCCGCCATGGCCGGCATCACGTCGATCCCCACCTTGATGGCCTTCCGCGAAGGCGTCCTTGTGTTCGCTCAGCCTGGGGCGCTGCCCGCGCCGGCCCTCGCGCAGGTCATCGAGGGCGTCAGGGGTCTGGACATGGCCGAGGTTCACGGGCAGGTGGCCGCCCAGCGGGCGCAGTCCGGGGCCGTCGCCGACGCCTGACCCACGCTTGGCTGGTGCGGCTCGGGCTGTGAGTGCCGCGGGACGGCAGGGCGGCATACCCACGTCGCGGCCGGATAGGGTGCCTCGGTGAGCGGCGACCGCAGGGTGCACCTCGATCGGCTGGCGGTGTCGCTCGTCATCGGGTGCACGGTCGTCTGGGGCCTGGGCCAGGTGGCTTCCAAGGTGGCCCTGGACGAGGTGCCACCGCTGACCCAAGCGGGGCTCCGCTCGATCGGCGCGGCCCTGTTGGTGCTCGCCTGGGCGAAGCTGCGCGGCATACCCCTGTGGGAACGGGACCGCACGCTCGGGCCGGGGCTCGTGGCCGGAGCCCTGTTTGCGGCCGAGTTCGCCGCCGTGTATTCGGCCCTGCAATTCACGACCGCGGGGCGGATGACGGTGTTTCTCTACACGGCGCCGTTCGTCGTCGCCATCGGCATGCCCTTCATCGCGCGCGCCGAGCGGCTCACTGGGCTGGCCCTGGCCGGCCTGATCGCGGCCTTCGCCGGTGTGGGCTTCGCGTTCGCCGATAGCTTCACCTCGGCCGGCGCCGGATCACAGCAGTGGCTCGGTGACCTGCTAGCCGGGCTCGCCGCACTCGGGTGGGGAGCGACGACGCTGGTGATCCGTGCGACGGCTCTCGCGCCCATCCACCCGGCCAAGACCCTGCTCTATCAGCTTGGCGTTTCTGGGGTCGGCCTGACCGCCATCGGCTGGTTCGTCGGGGAACGAGCGCAGTGGCCGCTGTCCATGACGGTCGCCGCGGCCCTGGTGTTCCAGGTCGTCGTCGTCGGCTCCACGAGCTTCGTCGTGTGGTTTTGGCTCATCCGGACCTACTCCGCGACGAAACTGTCGGCCTTCACGCTGTTGACCCCGGTCGTCGCGCTCGTCGGTGGCGCCGCGCTGCTGCGCGAGCCGGTCAGTCCCCGCATCGTGGTTGCGCTCGTCGGCGTCTGCCTCGGGCTCGTCGCCGTCAACCGCCGCTGATCCCTCTTCGCCGCCCTTTGCCGGGTCGAGGTATTCCGCCATTACCTGCTGATGGCGGAATACCTCGACCGAGCTAGATCTTGGCGGCCAACTCGACGATCTTGCCCAGCACGGCAGCCAACTCGTCACGGTCCAGCGCGGCGTTCGTCGCAGCCACGGCACCGACGGCGTCGGCGACTCGGCCCATCTGATCATTTGCTGCACTTAGGGCGACGTCGAAGGCCAGTCGAGACTCGTGGGCGGCGTCGGAGTGGTCGTCGGAGCCGTCTTCGGGGCGGTCGCCGGTGACCGACCCGTTGCCAGCCTCCGACCCGTCGTCGGTAACCGACCCGTCGTCGGTAACCGACCCGTCGTTGGTGGCAGCCCTCGGCATGGTGCTCTCGAGGAGGGAGCGCCACGCGACGGTCGTCTCGCGCGCCCCGGCCACCTCGGTCGCCAGCCGAGCCACCCGATCGACATAGGCAGTGGTCGCCTCTCGATCGGTCAGCAGGTCGGCATCAAGGATGGCCAGCAGTGCCGTGCTCAGACTCGACAGCGCGCGCTCGGACACGCGCGGGTCCTCGGCGCCGGCCTCGACAGCGACCACGTATCGCCCGATCGCCTCCGCCTGCATGCGAGCGATCGCGCTGCCGAGCGCAAGGTGCTTGCGGGCCCGGACCACGGAAGCCAGTTCGTCGCCTGCGCGCTCGACGTCGTCGCGCAACGAGCCGAGTCGGCTCTGGATGATGGGCACCAGTGCGGCCACGTCGGCCTCAACGGTCCCAACCGCCCCCACGGCCCCAACGGTCATGTCTGCCGAATCGGCCACCGGGTCGGACGCGTAGGTCACCATCGTGGACCCGGTCGCCATGGCAGGCGTGGCTGCGGTCAGAGTCTGGGCTGCACTGGCCACCGCGCGATCCAGCCCGGCGAGGGCGGCCCCCAAGCGGCGCAGGTCGCGAGACAGGGTGTCGGTCAGCGTGAGCGAATCGGCGATATCGGCGGCGAAGGCCCCGAGTGAACTGCGTGCCGCGGTGACCTGGGCGAGGATCTTGCGTGCCGTCTTGGACCCGTCAGGCAACTGCGGCAACGGGGGACAGACCTGTTCGCGGGCCGTCACCTCGACCGGGACGAGATCCAGTTGGAGTTCGGTGTAGGAGCCGAAACCGTTCTCCGCGAGCGCTTTCCCGAGCACCTCACTGCCCACGTCGGCCGCTTCGCGGGCGCTGGCACCGGCGTCCCGGGCTGCGATCTCGGCTTCGCGCACCGTGGCATAGAGCGACTCGAACAGGTCCCTTGCGGTCCGGTCGCACGGCGTTGCTCGCACCGAGAGGAACCTCCCTGCGATGGGAACGATGGTCGCGAACGCCCAATAGGTGCTGCCGTCGCGCGCGAGGTTCTTGACGTACGCGCACACTGGATGGCCCGCGCCGAGCAGATCCCAGGTGGCCTTGAAGACGGCACCAGGCATGTCGGGGTGGCGGATGATGTTGTGGGGCGCTCCGAGGAGCTCACTTCGCTCATAGCGGGAGTTGCGGGCGAAGACTTCGTTGGCCTCGTCGATGACGCCTTTGGCGTCAGTCGTCGAGAAGAACAGGTCCTCAATCGGGACATCGTGGAACAGGCCGGATGGCGTCGGTGACATGGGGGAGAGACCTCGGCGTGCGAAACGGATGGCGGGCCGAAGCGCGCCGGGGGAGACGGGGCGAGCCTAGCCATCGCGTCGGCGCACGTCGAGAGAAACCGGGTGAATCGGCACAATGGGCCCATGGACGGATCAGTGGTGCGGCATGCGCCAGGGTGTGCGCTCGACCCGGTGAACTGGTTCCGACACGCCATCGCCGTTGCTGCCCGACTCGCCCTGCAGGACGTCGACCGGGCTCAGCACGACCAGGTGTCGGCCGCGGCGCTGTTGGACACCCTCGGGCTGATTGCCGAATTGCCCGAGTGGGGCGAGGTGACGCTGCGAGAGGTCGCTCGTCAGGCGACGATCATGACCGACGACGTGTTCGTCGGGATGTGCACCTGCGGCGCAGCCCGCGACGCCGGCCTCTAGGGTCGGTACGTCGATCGCCGCGGCACCCCCATCGCGCTCCTGACCCGGAGATAGCGCTCGCACGGTCATTTGTGGGGGCGCGGGGCGCAGTGGGGGCCGGAGATAGCGCTCGCACGGTCATTTGTGGGGGCTGAGGCTCCCGAGGGTGTGACGGAGTGCGATCGAGGGGGTGATCACCCCACCAGACGCACTCCGTGGCGCACGCAGACGGCCGTGCACGGCATACCCCGCAAACGCAGGTATGCCGCGCCCCCGGTGAGGGGCGCGGCATACCTGGTGATCCTGATCCAGACTTCCCACTGCGGGGCTACAGCACGATTCCGCAGTTCAGAGCGACTATCAGATGTCGAAGTACATCTCGAACTCGTGGGGGTGCGGGCGGAAGCGGATCGGGTCGACCTCGTTCTTGCGCTTCCACTCGATCCACGTCTCGATGAGGTCCTTGGTGAACACGCCACCCTCAAGCAGGAAGTCGTGGTCGACCTCCAGGGCGCTGAGCACCTCGGGCAGCGAGCCGGGGACCTGCTTGATCTCGGCGTGCTCCTCCGGGGGCAGCTCGTAGAGGTCCTTGTCGACCGGCTCCGGGGGCTCGATGCGGTTCTTGATGCCGTCCAGGCCCGCCATCAGCTGAGCCGCGAAGGCGAGGTACGGGTTGCACGAGGGGTCCGGGATGCGGAACTCGATGCGCTTGGCCTTCGGCGACGCCCCGGCGATCGGGATGCGGATGCAGGCCGAACGGTTACGGGCCGAGTAGACCAGGTTGACCGGAGCCTCGTAGCCCGGCACCAGGCGGTGGTAGGAGTTGACCGTCGGGTTGGTGAAGGCCAGCAGCGCCGGAGCGTGCTTGAGCAGACCACCGATGTACCAGCGGGCCAGGTCCGAGAGGCCGCCGTAGCCGCTCTCGTCGTAGAACAGCGGCTTGCCGTCCTTCCACAACGACTGGTGCGTGTGCATCCCGGAGCCGTTGTCGCCGAAGATCGGCTTCGGCATGAAGGTCACGGTCTTGCCGTTGGCCCAGGCGGTGTTCTTGATGACGTACTTGAACTTCATCATGTCGTCGCCGGAGTGCAGCAGCGTGTTGAAGCGGTAGTTGATCTCCTGCTGTCCGCCCGAGGCGACCTCGTGGTGCGAGCGCTCGACCTCCATGCCGACCTCGGCCAGCCGCAGGCACATCTCGTCACGCAGGTCGGCGAAGTGGTCGACCGGCGACACCGGGAAGTAGCCCCCCTTCATGCGCGGCTTGTAGCCCAGGTTGCCACCCTCCTCGACCTTGCCGGTGTTCCACACGGCGGCCTTGGAGTCGACGTAGTAGTAGCTCTCGTTGGCCGACGTCTTGAACCGCACGTCGTCGAACACGAAGAACTCCGCCTCGGCGCCGAAGAAGGCCGTGTCGGCGATCCCCGTTGACTTGAGGTAGGCCTCCGCCTTCGCCGCGATGTTGCGCGGGTCACGGCTGTAGGGCTCGTCGGTGAACGGGTCGACGATCGAGAAGTTGATGACCAGGGTCTTCTCGACGCGGAACGGGTCGAGGTATGCCGTCGCCACGTCGGGCAGGAGCTTCATGTCCGACTCGTGGATCGCTTGGAACCCGCGGATCGAGCTGCCGTCGAAAGCCTGGCCGACGGTGAAGAAGTCCTCGTCCAGCGTGTGCGCCGGAACGTTGAAGTGCTGCATGACCCCGGGCAGGTCACAGAACCGGATGTCGACGAACTTGACGTTCTCGGCCTTGATATAGGCCAGAACCTCGTCGGCTGAAGTGAACAAACCAACCTCCTCCAGAGTGGACCCGGATCGCCGCAGGACACAACGCAATGCGACGCCCGGTGTGGTGCTTCGCCCCGACGCTAGGGCGGACGGATTTCCCGGTCGTGTTGCCGATGTTTCGCCCCTGTTAACTGGAGCCCGGGTGCGTGCACGCACGACGCTGTGCTGCGGACTAGGCTATCGGGGTGGTCGATCGTCGTGACGTCGCCTCCTGGTTGGAAGGGCCCCGGGCCCGCACTCAGGCTCCAGGCGAGTACCCCGGACAAGACCTGGGTATGCCGCCATCCGGCCCCGGATCGATCGCCCGGTTCGGTCGCCGACTCGTCGCAATCTGCATCGACTGGGCGTTGTGCCAACTCATCGCCGTCTTCGTGTTCCGCGCCGAGCTCGGGCAGGGCGGCGCTGGCAGTTTCGCTCCGCTGGCCGTCTTCGCCGTCGAGAATCTCCTGCTGCTGCCCACCCTCGGCGCCACCGTCGGTCAGCGGCTGCTCGGGATCGTCATCATGACCGTCGACCGACGCCGGATCTCGGTCGTCCAAGCGACCCTGCGGACGCTGCTGCTGTGCCTTGCCGTGCCCGCCCTCATCTGGGACCGCGATAGTCGCGGTCTGCACGACAAGGCGGCGGCGACCGTGCTCGTGCGCCGGTGAGCGGGTCGCCGGCCGACCTCGCAGACGTCCTGCGGGCGGCGGCCAAGGGAGAGTTCCCGGCGGCCGACGGAGGCTGGGAACGAGCCTCGCTCTGGTTGCGCGGAGTCGAGGCGGTCGTTGCCATGACTGGGCACGCCTACCTCGCGGTGGGCCAGGACCTTGCCGACGTCGAGTTGGACGCCTACGGCGTCGACGGCTACGGCGGCGCACACCACCCGCGGGTCGCCGAGCTCATCCGCGGATCGGGTTGGGCGGACGCCCTCGACGTCCTGCTCGTCCGCCCTCCGGACGCCCCCCGCCCCACCGCGACCGGCCCGGACCTCGTGTCCAGGGACGACCTGGCAGGGCACCCGCGGGTCGCCGTCGCCCAGCACGTCCGCAGCGGCATCAGAGTCCTCGGTATGCCGTCCCGCCGGGTCCGCTCGGTCGTCACCGTCGCGTCCGGGCTGGGTGGACTACCCGAGATCGGGCTGCAGACCGAAGGGCCGACATCGGGGCGCGAGTTGCTCGACGCCGCGCTGCGGTGGGTCGATGACGAACTCGGGCACTCTGACCCGCTCGTCGCCGCCGTCGCCCCCGGCAATGCCCGGTCCCTGCGGCTCTTCCTGCACGTCGGCTTCGTCCCCGTGGGATCGGTCCAACTCTTCCGACCCGAGCGCCACCCCTGGCAGGACGACACCGCCGCCGAGTAAGCGGCGTCCTCAGCGGGCCCCCCCCCCCCCCCCTGCCCCCCCCCCCCCCCCCCCCCCCCCCCCCCCCCGCCCCCCCCCCCCCCCCCCCCCCCCCCCCCGCCCCCCCCCCCCCCCCCCCCCCCCCCCCCCCCCCCCCCCCCCCCCCCCCCCCCCCCCCCCCCCCCCCCCCCCCCCGGCCCCCCCCCCCCCCCCCCCCCCCCCCCTCCCCCCCCCCCCCCCCCCCCCCCCCCCCCGGCCCGCCGCCCCCCCCCCCCCCCCCCCCCCCCCCCCCAGCTCCTCACCGGCCGCGCATACCCTTGCGGTCCGGGCGTGCCCGCGCCGGGTCGATGCCCTGCGGCACCGGCAGCTTCACGCCGCCCAGAGCCCGCAGCCGCTGGTTGACCTTGAGGACGTCGTCCTTCGAGAGCGTCGCGCGCATCCGCTGCACCTTCGAGGTGAGTTTGCGGATCTCGACGACCCCCTCCTCCTTACCCGAACCGACCCGATAGACCGTCACCGGAACCCCAGGCGCCACCCGCTCGGTGCGCTTCTTCTCAGCCAGCAGCAGCCGCTGCGCCCGCGCCTCAGGCCCCTCGGCCACCAGCACGACACCCGGGCGCCCGACCGCGCGATAGACGAGGGCGGCGTCGGCCATGCTCCCTGACCGGGCACCCTCGACGGCCACCGGCTCGGACGAGGTGAACCACCCGCCACGCAGCGACGTCAGCGCCGCACCCGCGGCTCCAGGCTGCCCCTCGAGCTTCGCGTATGCCGCCCCCTCGGCTCGGCGGCTCATGACGATGGTGGCGGCCAGGGCAGCCAACGGGAGGCCGAGGATTGCGGCATACACCGGCCAGTTGACCAGCCACCCGATGCCGACGATGACCGCGAGCGTGAGGACGAACGCCCCCGCCATCCACCACACGATCTTCGGATCGAGCGCCTTGGACTGCTGCAGGACGGTGCGCAGTTGAGCGATCCGCCCGGGCTTCTTCGGGGCGGCGGTGCTGGAGGAGTCCTTGGCCATGGGAGTCAGGATACGGGGGCGCCGGAGCGCTCTGCGAATGCCGCGACCACGGCTGCGGCCTCCTGACGCGCCGGGGCTCCGGCAGCCTCCGCCAGGTGCGCCAAATGCTCGGGAACCGGCCGACCCCACCGCGCCATCGCCTGCGCCCACAGCCGGCCCGCGCGATACGACGAGCGCACCAACGGACCCGCCATGACGCCCTTGAAGCCGTGCTCGGTGGCGACCGACGACCAGTGCAGGAACTCTTCGGGCTTGACCCACCGGTCGATGGGGTGATGCTTGGCCGACGGACGCAGATACTGCGTGATCGTGAGGATGTCGCACCCGGCGTCATGCAGGTCGACGATGGCCGCCTCGATCTCCTGCGCCTCCTCGCCCATCCCGAGGATGAGGTTGCTCTTGGTGACCAGACCAGCCTCGCGGGCCATCGACAACACCCGCAGCGACGTGTCGTAGGTGAACGCCGGACGGATCCGCTTGAAGATCCGCGGCACCGTCTCCAGATTGTGCGCGAACACCTCCGGCCGGGCGTCGAAGACCTGGCCGACCAACTCCGGCTTGGCGCCGAAGTCCGGGGGCAGGATCTCCACACCGGTGTTCGGGTTGAGTTCGTGGATCGCGCGGATCGTCGCGGCATACAGGCCGGCCGCCCCATCCGGCTGGTCGTCGCGCGCGACACCGGTCACCGTGCTGTAGCGCAGCCCCATCCGGCGCACCGACTCGGCGACCCGGCGCGGCTCGTCGGGGTCGAGCGGCTGCGGGCGACCGGTCGCGATGTCACAGAAGTCGCATCGCCGCGTGCAGGTGTCGCCGCCGATGAGGAAGGTCGCCTCACGGTCCTCCCAGCACTCGAAGATGTTGGGGCAGGCGGCCTCCTGGCACACGGTGTGCAAGCCCTCGCCCTTGACCATCGAATGCAGTTCGGTGAAGGCCGGGCCCATCTTGGCCGTCGTGCGGATCCACTCGGGCTTGCGTTCGATCGGGGTCTGCGCGTTGCGCGCCTCGACGCGCAACATCCGCCGCCCCTCGGGTGCGATCGTCACCGGGTCCGTCCTTCCTGCCGCAACGGGTCAGGAGTATGCCGTCCGCGGGTCTCCCAGTTTACGTCCGGCGCGAGCTCAGATCGCCCGACGGTTCGGCGCCAACGTGCCCAGCACGTCGGCGAGGTGCTTCTCGATGTGGGGGAGGACCTCGCGGACCGGCACGTCACGGCCCACTTCGGCCGACAGCGACGTGACCCCGGCGTCGGGGATGCCGCAGGGGATGATGACGTCGGCCCACGCCAGCGACGGGTTGGCGTTGAACGCGAACCCATGCATCGCGACCTGACGACTGACCCGGATGCCGATGGCGCCGATCTTGCGGTTCGGCCGACGCCGGGGATCTGCGGGGTCGGCGAGGATCCACGTCCCCGACTGCCCGTCCACGCGCCCAGCCGACACCCCGAAGTCGGCGCAGACCCGGATCATCATCTCCTCAAGGAGTCGCACATAGGCGACGACATCGATTGGGGCCGGCAGGCGGACGATCGGGTATCCGGTGACTTGACCCGGCCCGTGCCAGGTGATCTTGCCGCCTCGGTCGACATCGACGACCGGTGTGCCGTCGTTCGGTCGCTCGTGCGCCTCGGTGCGCTTCCCTGCCGTGTAGACGGGTTGGTGTTCGAGGAGCAGCACCGTGTCGGGTTCCTCCCCGGACACGACCTTCGCGTGCACCTCGCGCTGATGCGCCCACGCCCATTCGTAGTCCACGAAGTCGGGATCGAAGCCGAGGTGGACGACGCGCATGAGGCCCACCTTAACCCGGCGCGACGGCATACCCGAGGGTGTATGCCGCCCGCCTCGGTAGGGTGGGCACCTCGCCGCCGCGGCGGGAAGGGAGGCGCGTGATGACTCGCGTTGGACTGGTGGGATACGGCTCGTCGGGTGCGGGCTTCCATGCGCCGTTGCTGCGGGAGGCGGGGCTGGACCTCGTGGCCGTCGTCTCGGGCAACCCGGAGCGCGCAGACCAGGCGCGGGCCGAGAACCCCGGCGTCGTCGTCGTGCCTGACCTGGCCGCGCTGGTGGCCGTGCCCGACCTCGATGTCGTCGTCGTGGCGTCCCCGAGCGGTCGCCACGTCGAGCATGCCGAGGCGCTCCTTGAGGCCGGCATCGCCGTCGTCGTCGACAAGCCGATTGCCACCGACGCCCACCAGGCCCAGGGCTTGGTCGACCTGGCTGCGGGTCGCGGTGTGCCTCTGACGGTGTTCCAGAACCGTCGCTACGACCCGGAGTTCGCGACGATCCGCGACCTGCTGCATCGCGGGGTCCTCGGCGAACTGCGTCGCACCGAGATGCGCTGGGATCGCTGGCGGCCGGTCCCCAAGGACCGCTGGCGCGAGCGCGCCACGGCGGCCGAGGGCGGCGGCTTGCTGCTCGATCTGCACACGCACCTGCTCGACCAGGTTGTCCTCATGCACGGGCCGGTGGCGACGGTATATGCCGAGCTCGCAGCCTGGACGGTGACCGCGGAAGACGACACCTTCGTCGCGCTTCGGCATACCGACGGCTACTCCACGCACCTGAGCGCCAGCAGTGTGGCGGGAGCCCCGGGCCCGCGGGCTCGGATCACGGGGAGCGCCGGGACGTTCCTGCTCGGCTCGGCCGGCGGCGAGCCCACCGCGTTCCACGACGCCGACGGCGGCCCGGGCCAACACGGCTGGCTCGTGCGTGGCGAAGAGCGGGAGGCGGTCCTCGCCCACTCGAGCGACCCGGCCGACTTCTACCGCGAGGTGGCCGCAGCCCTCGCGTCGCCGGACCCGCAGGAGAGTATGCCGGTCGACCCCCGCGACGCGGTCCACGTGCTGGCCGTCATCGACGCGGCCCGGATCAGCGCCGCCGACGGCCGGGTCGTCGACGTCATCACCCCCGGCGAAGACCCGCACTGATCGCACGCCAGATGGATGGGCGAGGCCGGGGTGTCACCTGGGTCCAAGCGTGCCAGCAGGGCTGTGGATAACTTCTGCGGAGGATCGCTCGTCAGCGGCACCATGAGTGGGTGAGCGCTGCCAAGACGTCCCCACCCTCGGTTCCCGGGCTGGTCCTCGGCCAGGTCATCGGGCGCGGGGCCACGAGCACCGTGTGGTCGGCCGTCCGGGTCGATGACGGGCGGGCCGTGGCCGTCAAGATCACGTCGCCCGATCGGTTGCACGTCGGCCAACTCATGGAGTTGGCGGCCCGGGAGACCGCCATCCTGGCGACCGTCGAGCACGATCACCTCGTGCGGTTGCACGAGGCCCATGCCCTCCCGGACGGGTCGGTTGCGGTCGTCCTTGATCTGGCGCCGGGGGGCAGCCTCGCCGATCTGGTGGCGGCCCGTGGGCGCCTGGATGGCGGGGAGGTGGCGACGATCTGCACACCGCTCGCCGGCGCACTGGCCGCCCTGCACGCAGCCGGAGTCGTTCACGGCGATCTCTCGCCGGGGAACGTCCTGTTCACGGCTGACGGGAAACCGCTGCTGAGCGACTTTGGGGCCGCCCGGCTAGTGGGGGAGGGTCACCCGCCGCTCGTGGCTGGGACCTCGGGTTTCGTCGCTCCGGAGGTGGTCGCGGGAGATGTGCCCGGTGAGGCCGCGGACGTCTTCGGCCTGGGGGCGCTGGCGTGGTTTGCGTTGACCGGCCGATCCTGGTCGGTCCGGTCCTGGGCAACGCCGTTGGGTGGCGCGGACACGTCGGTGCCGGGCCCGGTGACGGTGGATGAAGCTGTGGCAGTGCTGGGTGCCGGGTTCGGGCCGGTGGTGGCGGCGATGCTCTCGCAAGATCCGTCCGGTCGCCCGGAGGCCCAGGAGGCCGCCGTGCTGGCCTATCAAGCCGCCAGCCCGGTGGCCGTTCGCCTGGTGGGTTCGGCGGCGGGTGCCGATCCTGACCGGGTCCTCACCCAACGCCTGCGAGGCGCGGCGGGTCGGGTGACACCGGGCGTCGGGGCAGGTCCGGGCAGGAGCCAGGCAGTGCGCCGGGGCCAGGCAGTGCGCAGGGGCCGGGCCGGCGGCAGGGTGCCGGGTCCGAGGGTGGGGCGCAAGGCCCGGCTGGGTCTCGGAGCAGCCCTGGCCATCGTGCTGGCCGCAGTCGTCGTCGGCGTGTTCCTCCGCTTGAGTCCGGCCGCCGCGGCGGAGGGTTCGGCAGGAGAGGTCACTCGGGTGCTGGGCTCCGCGGCGGCACCAGCGGGTGAGGCCAGGGCGGTGCTGGCCACCCTGGTCGGCCGCCGGGCCCAGGCGCTGACCGCCCGAGACCTGCGGGCGCTCGCCGCCGCTGACGGGCAGGGTTCCACGTTGCTGGCCGCCGATGAGGCCATCGTCGCCGAGTTGGTTCAGGCCGAGCAGCGCTATGTCGGGCTGACCTTCACGGTCACCGTCGCCGAATGGGTCAGCGTGGATGCCGGGTCAGCGCGCATCCGGGCCGTCGTCGAACGCAGCGGGTATCGCGTGCAGGGTCCGGGTGATCGCGAACAATCCATCGGGGCCGACAGTGGCCGATCGCTGCTCTACTCGCTGGTGCGGGTTGGTGAGGAATGGCGGATCTCAACTGTCACGGGATGACCGTGGGAGTGGCCGGCAGATCAACGAGGGTGGCAGGTCAGCGAGTCACGAGGATTCGCGGACCAGCCATGCGGCGGCCGGGCGCAACATCGAGTGTTCGAAGGTGAATCCGCTTCCGGTGAGCGCGAACGGCATCACCCGCTGCGAGCCCAGGATGTCGTCCGCGAACTCGCCGAGCGCCACGCGCAGGGCCACCGACGGGGCCGGGAGCATCGCCGGCCGATGCAGGGCGTGACCGATCGCGCTCGCCACAACCCGTTGGGGGCGAGGGTCGGGGCCAACGATGTTGACCGGGCCGGTGAGGTCGGGTCGGTCGATGAGATGACTGAGCGCCCGGACGCTGTCAGCCAGGGTGATCCATGACCAGTACTGACGTCCCGACCCCAGCGGGCCGAAGAGCCCCCAGCGAGCCAGGCGCAAGAGGCGGGCGAACGCGCCACCCCCTGGACCCATGACCAGCCCGTGGCGGGCGAAAGCGACGGGTGCGCCGGCAGCGATTGCTGGTTCGGCGGAGCCCTCCCAGGCCCGGGCGACCTCGGCGAGGAACCCGGTCCCCGGGCCGCTGAGCTCAGTGAGGATCTCATCGCCGCGATCGCCGTAGTAGCCGATCGCCGATCCGCACACGAACCGGATCGGCCGACCCGTCTGGGCGATCGCCGTAGCGACCGCGGCGGTTCCGTCGACGCGCGAGCGGAGCACGAGTTCCTTGTAGGCGGGGGTCCAGCGGTGATCACCGACACCCGCCGCGGCGAGATGGACGATCGCGTCGACGTCGTCGATCGCCCGCGGGTCGAGGCCTCCGCGCACCGGGTCCCACCGGCGCTCCGACGGCTGCGTCGGCTGATGCCGGACCAGCCGCACGACCTCGTCGCCACGACCGGCGAGGTATGCCGTCAACGCGCCACCGATGAAACCGGAAGCGCCGGTGACGGCAACCCGCCGACCGCTCACCACACGTTCCTTACAGGCCCAGGTCGGGCTCGAAGTTGCCCTCTTCCAACCGGTGCTTCATCGTCTCGAGGAAGCGGGCCGCGTCGGCGCCATCGACGATCCGGTGGTCGTAGGACAAGGCGAGATACATCATCGAGCGGACGGCAATCGTCTCGCCGCCCTCTGCATCGCTCACCACAACCGGACGCTTCACCAAGGCCCCGGTGCCGAGGATGGCCACCTGCGGCTGGTTGATGATCGGGGTGTCGAACAGGGC
Source organism: Candidatus Phosphoribacter hodrii (assembly GCA_016707175.1). GTDB lineage: Bacteria > Actinomycetota > Actinomycetes > Actinomycetales > Dermatophilaceae > Phosphoribacter > Phosphoribacter hodrii. Next base: position 484,668 of record JADJIB010000002.1, on the reverse strand, counting down.
CCCACGGCTGCCGGTGTTGGTGATCGTGAAGGTGCCACCGGTGAGGTCGTCGGGCGTGATCTTGTTGGTGCGGGTCCGATTCGCCACGTCGGCGATCCCCCGGGCGAGACCGGCGATGTTGAGGTCACCGGCGTTCTTGACGACGGGGACGATCAGGCCACGGTCGGTGTCGACGGCGATCGACAGGTGCTCCTGACCGTGGTAAATGACCTCGTCACCGTTGATGCTCGCGTTGACCATCGGGTGGACCTTGAGGGCCTCCACCGCGGCGAGGGCGAGGAAGGGCAGGTAGGACAGGCTGGTGCCCTCGCGGGCCTGGAAGGCGGCCTTCGAACGTGCCCGGAGCCGGGCGACGCGGGTGAGGTCGACCTCAACGACGGTCGTGAGCTGGGCCGAGACCTGCAGCGACTCGACCATGCGCGACGCGATGACCTTGCGCAACCGCGACATCTTCTCGGTGGTGCCGCGCTTCGAGGACGGCTGCAGCGACGGGCGGGCCGATGCCGGCGCGGCCGAAGCAGCAGGGGCCGCGGCAGCGGGCGCTGCGGCAACAGGAGCCGGGGCAGCGGGAGCTGGGGCGGGGGCAGCGGCAGCAGGAGCCGGAGCCGGAGCCGGAGCCGCCACGGGGGCGGGTGCGGCCGGAGCGTTGCGAGCGGCCTCGGCGGCGTCGAGCACATCCTGCTTGCGGATCCGCCCACCGACGCCGGTGCCGACGAGGGAAGCCAGGTCGACCTTGTGCAGCGCAGCGAGCTTGCGGACCAGCGGGGTGACGTAGCTGGCGCCTTCGCCGTCGGAGTCACCCTCGTCGCCGGAAGCAGCCGGTGCGGGGGCAGCGGCGCGACTGTCTGGGGAGCCGGGGCAGCGCGGAGCCGGGGCAGCGACAGGTGCCGGGGCAGCGACGGGAGCCGGGGCGGCAGCAGGCGCAGCGGCCGGAGCGGGCGCGGAGGCCGAGCCGCCGATGATCGCCAGCGGAGCGCCGACGGCGGCCACCTCGTCCTCACCGACGAGGATGCGGCTCAGGACTCCGGCGAACGGGCTGGGGATCTCGGTGTCGACCTTGTCGGTCGACACCTCCAAGAGCGGCTCGTCGACGGCGACCGTGTCGCCTTCCTTCTTCAGCCAGCGAGTCACGGTGCCTTCGGTCACGGATTCGCCGAGCGCGGGCATGGTGACCTCGTGGCCATCGCCGGACGCCTCGGCCGCAGCGGGGGCAGGCGCGGGCGCAGGCTCAGCGACGACCACCGCGGCCGGCTCCGGGGCAGGAGCGGGAGCGACAGCCGGAGCCGGAGCCGGAGCAGCTTCGACGGCAGGCGCCGCCGGCGCAGCCGCGGCCCCAGAACCGTCGCCGATGACTGCGAGGTCGGCTCCGACGGCGGCGACCTCGTCCTCGGCGACGAGGATCGCCTCGACGATGCCCGCGAAGGGGGACGGGATCTCGGTGTCGACCTTGTCGGTCGACACTTCGACGAGCGGCTCGTCGATGGCGATCGGGTCACCGACCTTCTTCAGCCAACGGGTGACCGTCCCCTCGGTGACGGATTCACCCAGGGCCGGCATGGTCACGCGATTGGACATCTACGTCATCTCCTCGTCGATGGTTCTCGGTCGTCAATCTGTCTGCGCTGCAAAAGGTTCTCGGTGCGGTCAGGCGTGGGCGTGCAAGGGTTTACCCGCCAGCGCCAGATGGGCCTCGCCGAGAGCTTCGTTCTGGGTCGGGTGGGCGTGCACGAGTGGGGCCACGTCTTCAGGCATGGCGTCCCATCCGACGACGAGTTGTGCCTCGCCGATTTGCTCACCCATCCGAGCCCCGATCATATGGATACCGACCACCGGCCCGTCGACCACTCTCACCACGGACACGAATCCGCTGGTCCCGAGGATCTGGGACTTGCCGTTGCCGCCGAGGTTGTACTCGTAAGCGCGGACCTCGCCGTGCTCTGCGCGGGCGGCTGCTTCGGTGAGGCCGACGCTGGCGATCTCGGGGTCGCAGTAGGTGACCTTGGGGATGTTGCGGTCCAGCACGGGGGCGGGGTTCAAGCTGGCAATGTCCTCGGCGACGAACACTCCGTGGGCGAAGCCGCGATGCGCCAACTGCAGACCGGGGACGAGGTCGCCCACGGCATACACCCCGGGGACGTTCGTGCGCAGGCGCTCGTCGGTCGGAACGAAACCCCGGTCGGTGAGGACTCCCGCCTCCTGAAAACCCATGCCGTCGGAGACCGGTTCGCGGCCCACGGCGACGAGCAGCAGGTCTGCCGACAGGGTGGAGCCGTCCTCGAGGCTGACCGTGACGCTGGCGTCGTCCTGGGCCACGGAGGCGAATCGTGCATTCGTGCGGCTGACGATGCCGCGCTTGCGGAAGGCCCGTTCGAGGGCCTTGGAGATGCTTTCCTCCTCAGCCGGCACCAGCCGCGGCAGGGCCTCGATGATCGTCACGCTCGCGCCGAAGGAGCGGAAAACGGAGGCGAACTCGACTCCGATCACGCCGCCCCCGAGGACAATGACCGAGGTCGGCACCTGCGTGAGGCCGAGGGCCTGGTCGCTGGTGAGCACCCGGCCGCCGATCTCCAGCCCAGGCAACGAGCGGGCTCGCGACCCCGTGGCCAGCACGAGGCGCCGGCCCGTGAGGGTGCGGTCGCCGACACGGACCGTCGTGGGCGAGGTGACCTCGCCGAACCCGTCGACGTAGTCGATGGTCGCCGCTGAGATCAGCCCCTGCAGACCCTTGTGCAGGCGGGACACGACTCCCTGCTGATAGCGCAGGACGGCCGACATGTCGATCGACTCAACGCTGGAGTTGACCCCGAACCGGGCGCCTTCGCGGGCCGTGTCGGCCACTTCAGCGGCGTGCAGCAGGGCTTTGGTGGGGATGCACCCGCGGTGCAGGCAGGTGCCGCCGAGCTTGTCGCGCTCGATGAGGGCAACCCGCAATCCCAGTTGGGCGGAGCGCAACGCACAGGCATATCCGCCGCTACCGCCGCCGAGGACGAGGACGTCGTAGATATCGGGCGCCTCGTCCGTCATCTGGGCTCCTGTCCGTGTGCGAAGGTCCACCCGCATCTTGTCACTTCGCGCGATGCCGTGTCACAACTGTGTCGGGTGGACGCGCCGTGGCGATCAGCTGACGGCGAACTGTCGCAGCATCGTGCAGCCGGGCCCGAAGGCGGGCAGGAGATCGCGCCGGGCGGCGTCGAACCAGGCAACCTTGCTCCCGCTGTCGGTCCGGTTCGCGGTCGGCAGGTTAGCCCGGTCCGGCTCGTCCACGTCGTAGGTGCACCACATGGCGAACGACTCGGCGAAGTCCTCCAGGGGGTGCCATGCGGCGTAGTCGGTGATGAATGAGTCGCTGTGGGCGTCATAGAAGTCCTGGTATGCCGCGCGCCGCGCCTTCTCGGTGGACTTGCCGTCCGCCTCACGCCAGTCGTCCCAGAGACTGTCGTCCCACGTGTTGCTGAGGTAGCGCCGCAGGAACGAGTCCGCCAGCAGGCAGCCGGTGCCGGTGTACCAGGTGGAGCAGACGTCGGCGCCGACGCCGCTGAGCATCTGGTCCTTGTTGAGGCTGGCGACATGGGCGAGCTCGTGGGCGACCAGCCAGGCGAGCTCGCCGCGGTCCAGCCCGTTGGGTGCGAACGACACGCGCCAGTGGTCGTCGTCGAACGTGTCGGGCGCCGTCTCCTTGGGGGCCGACTCGCCCTCGATGATGAACTCGCCCGTCGCCGGATCGGGGTCGGCATCGAAGACGAGCAACTCGTCGATGTGGCCGAGCAGGGTGGGGGCGGTGGCCTTGACGAGCGACCACAACTGCTCGTCGCACGGCCGTGGCGCCCCGAGGCCGTCGAGCGGGACGAGCGCTCCGCTCTGCACGGCATACAGGCGCTGCAACTCGGCCTTGTCGCCCAGGTCGGCGATGTCGTCCCCGAACGGGTCGTTCGCGGGGATCTTCGCGCCCGTGGCGGGGTTGTCGCGGCGCAGGCAGGCCCGGTCGTATGCCGGCATGGCCGGCACCGCGGTCGGGGCCAGATCGGTCGCGGCGGGCGAACTGGTCGAGGTCGTGGACCCCGTGCCGCCCTGCCCGGACTGGACCGTCGTCGGCGTGGACAGAGCTCCGGTCGAGCGTGAGGACGCGTCTGCTGCCTGGATGAAGCCAGGAATGAGAAGGGCATGCGCCCCGATGCTGGCCAGGCTGAGGATGATGACTCCAGCGACGCCGACACCCGCCCATCGCCCTGTGGAGGTGCCCCGAGTGCTCACGCGGACAGCATAAGGTTCGGACTATGGGACTGTTCGACCGATGGCGTCGGTCGTCGCTGCCTGACCTGGGTCGATCCGACGGGCCGGCGATGCGCGTCGATCTGGCGACCGTGCGCGGGCACTTCGCCCAATTCGTCCAAACCCGACGCGGGGTCGAGGCATTTCTCGAGCCGGCCACCAACGTCAGCACCCAAAGCGTGGTGCTCGTTGCGACCGACGGGGAGTGGACTCGGCGGGCCGTCGGGTCGCGTGCGGCGGCCTATGAGATGGCGGCCGCTCTGGGGATCCCGATTTACGACGTCCTCCTCACCGGCTATCCCAGCCGGATGCGCGAATGGAGTTCACGCCAGCGCCGAGACAAGCGCGGCGACACCCGACCGGGTTCCCGGTCGGACGACTGACGGAAGGACGAACGAGCATGAGCAAGAACGCCAAGTCCGGTAAGGCCCCCAAGGCCGCCGGCCCCTCGGACGAGATGAAGGCCAAGTTCCGCGAGGCCCTCGAGCGCAAGCAGGCCCATGCCGGCCGCGAGAGTGCGGGCGAGGGCGAAGGCAAGGTCCACGACGCTCACGGCCCGGCCGCGGCGCAGCGCATGTTCCGGCGCAAGTCTGGCGGCTAGGCCAACCTCTTGATGCACGCGAGCGGCCAGGGCCATGACGGCCCCGGGTCCGGCCCGTTAGGCTCGTTGGCCATGGCCGATCTCGCGCACTCACCGCTGCACGACCGTCACGTTGCTCTGGGGGCCAAACTGGCCGACTTCGGTGGGTGGGAGATGCCCATCGAATACCCCGGCGGCGGAGTGGTCGCCGAACACACCGCGGTTCGCGAGCGGGTCGGGGTCTTCGACGTGAGCCACCTGGGCAAAGCCACGGTGTCCGGGCCGGGTGCGGCCGACTTCGTCAACGCGTGCTTCACCAACGACCTGCGCCGGGTCGGTCCGGGTCAGGCGCAGTACACGCTGTGCTGCGACGCCACGGGCGGGGTCGTCGACGACCTCATCCAATACCTGCGGGCCGACGACGACGTCTTCCTCATCCCCAACGCCGCGAACACCGCAGAGGTATGCCGTCGGCTGCAGGCCGCGGCTCCCGAGGGCATCGAGGTGGTCGACAGGCACCGGGACTATGCCGTGATCGCCGTTCAGGGGCCCCGATCGGACGAGGTGCTCGACGCGCTCGGCCTGCCGACCGGACACGACTACATGCAGTTCCGTGAGGCCGACTGGCAGGGTCGTCCCGTGATCGTCTGTCGCACCGGCTACACCGGCGAACGCGGCTACGAGTTGGTCCCGCGGTGGGACGACGCAGCCGACCTGTGGGACGCGATCATCGAGGCGATGGTCCCCTGGGGAGGTATGCCGTGTGGCCTCGGCGCACGCGACACCCTGCGGACCGAGATGGGTTATCCGCTTCACGGTCAGGACCTGTCGTTGGACATCACCCCTGTCATGGCCCGGTCGGGCTGGGCGGTGGGCTGGGCCAAGCCGGCCTTCTGGGGTCGGGAGGCGCTGCTGGCCGAGAAGGCCGCGCCCACGTCGCGGATCTCGCGCGGGCTCCTGGTGACCGGACGCGGCATACCTCGGGCGCACTGCCCGGTCACGCTCGATGGTGAGGTGATCGGGGAGGTGACGTCGGGGACGTTCTCGCCGACCCGCAAGCAGGGGATCGCCCTCGCGTTGCTGGATCGTTCGGTGCCGTTGGACGCCGAGGTCCTCATCGACGTGCGCGGTCGCGGGGTGGAGGCCACGGTGATGAACCCGCCGTTCGTCCAGGTGCAGACTCGCGAGGACTAGTCGAAGCGGACGACCTCGCCGAAGGCGGCCCGTCGGACCGCTCGGCGCAGGGTCGCGAGGATCGAGCGTCCGGCGACGAGGATCAACACGGCGGTGAGCGCCGCCCGAGGGACGTCCCAGCCCAGCGAGGTGGCGACGTAGAAGACGGCGTAGTGGGCGATGTTCGCCGCCGCCGAGTCGCCGGGCACGAAACCGGCACCGGTGGGCGCGGATGCGGGAGCCAGGAACGGCCAGAACCACAGGTTGAGCAGCACGCCGTAGGCGAGCCCGGCGAACGCGCCGTACCCGGCGAGCATCGCGAGCTCCACTCGCCCCGTGGCCCGCGGGAGCATCGCCGCACCGAGCGCGACCCATCCGGCGCCGAGCATCTGGAACGGCAGCCACGGGCCGACCCCGGCGGTGAGGAAGGCCCCGGCGAGCATCGCCAGCGACCCCATGAGGAAACCCATCGAGCGACCGAGGACCCGGCCGCCGAGGACGAAGATGACGAAGATCGGCTCCAGCCCGGCGGTGCCGGCCGACAGGACCCGCAGGGCTCCTCCCGCGGCGGCAAGCACCCCGAGCACCGCGACGGTCTTGGCGTCCAGGCCGTTCGCGGTGACCTCGGCGAGGACGACGAAGGCCATCAACCCCAGCAGGGCCGCGAACAGCCATGGCGCGTCCTGGCCGTAGCTCGTCGAGAAACCCGGGGCGGCGAAGAACGGCCAGAGGTATGCCGCGAGCCCGACGACGGTGGTGAGGGCCAGCGCTGCGGCAGCGGCGGGGCGAAACCTCACGACGCGGGGACCAGGGCGGCACTGACGTCGTCGACGGTCAGCAGCGGCAGCGGGTGCAAGATTTTGGCGACCTGCGGAGCGAACGCGGGGGAGCCGGTGAGCACCTCGTGGATCGGCCCGTCGACGACGACCTCACCCTCAGCCAGGACGATGACCCGCTGGGCGACCTCGGCGACCAACTCGACATCGTGGGTTGCCACGATGACGGCATGGCCCTCGGCGGCGAGGTCGCGCAGGATGCCGACGAGCCGGCGTTTGGCCGGGTAGTCAAGGCCCCGCGTCGGTTCGTCGAGCAGGACGACCTGGGGGCGTCCGGCGAGGATGATGGCGAGCGCGAGAGCCAGTCGCTGGCCTTCGGACAGGTCACGGGGGTGCTGATCACCGTCGACCTCGCCGGCGATCCGCGCGAGCAACGCGCGCGTCGTCCCGTCCGCCGCGGCGAAGTCCCGGTCTGCGGCCCGGCACTCGGCGGCCACGGAATCGGCATACAAGAGCAGGTTGGAGTCCTGGGGGACCAGACCGACGACGCGGACCCGATCGTGCGGGGCGAGGCGCCGGGGTGACGAGCCGGCCACGGAGACCTCGCCCGAGGTCGCGGCGAGCTGACCGGCCATCGCGGCCAGGAGGGTCGACTTGCCGGCACCGTTGCGGCCCATAACGGCCGTGACCGACCCGGCGCTCACGCCGAGGGTGACCTTGGAGAGGGCCTCGACGGTTCCGCGGCGCACGACGAGCCGGTTGACCGACACCAGCGATCGCGAGGCGGCGTCCTTGACGGGTGCATGGGCCGCGGGAGCGTCGTCCAGGGCCGCCAACCGGGCGCGCAACGAGCCGGCCCGACGCCGGGCGTCGCGGATCGTCAGCGGCAGCGGTGACCACCCCATCCGTCGACCCAACTCGACGATCGGCGGATGCACGGGGGAGAGGGCCATCGCCTCGGCCGGGTCGAGCGGCGCGGAGACGACGCCGTCGCGGACCAGGACGATCCGGTCGGCGTGCTGCACGACCCGTTCCAGCCGGTGCTCGGCGAGGACCACGGTGTAACCCAGGTCGTGGACGAGCCGGTGCAGCGCCGACAGGACCTCTTCGGCAGCCACGGGGTCCAGAGCGGAGGTCGGCTCGTCGAGCACCAGCACCCGTGGGCCGGCGGCCAGCACGGCGGCGATGGAGACGCGTTGCTGCTGCCCTCCGGACAGCTCCCGCAGGCTGCGATCGCGCAACTCGGCCAGGCCCATGATGTCGAGGGTCTCCTCGAGCCGCCGGCGCATCGCGGTCGGCTCGACGCCGAGCGTCTCCATTCCGTAGGCGATCTCGTCCTCGACCGTGTCGGTGACGAAGGCGGAGGTCGGGTCCTGCACGACGAAGCCGACCAGGTCGGCCAGATCTCGCGGTCGGTGCGCCCGGGTGTCCCGCCCGCCGACGACGACCGATCCGGTGAGGGTTCCGCCGGAGAAGTGGGGGACCAGCCCGTTGAGTGTCCGCAACAGGGTCGACTTGCCCGAGCCGGTCGGCCCGACGACGAGGACGAGTTCGCCCTCCTCGATGCGCAGATCCACGTCACGCAGGCTGGGACGGGACGCACCGGCATACGTGACGCCGACGCCGCGAAGCTCGATCATGCGGTCTCCAGCCGGGCGGGAAGGGTGGTGGCTCGCGCTCGAGCCAGCCGGGGAGGAACAGGAGTCACCCACGCCACCAGCACCGCCGCGAGGATCGCGAGGGTCGGGAGCGCGGGCAGGGGCGGCCAGTCGAGGGGGACCTGGGTGATGGTGATCCCCGGCCAGGCGTCGGCCTCGGCGTGCACGAGGAGCACGGCCGGAAGAAGACCGAGCGCGCAGGTCGCCCATTCGGGTGCGCGCCAGGGGTCGCGTCGGTATGCCGTCCGCGCGTCTCTGCGGGAGCCCAGGACGAGCGAGGTGGCCAGCAGGGCGAGCCCGCTGACGAGCATCGGCAGGCCAAACCATCCCCCGGACGACGCGGACATCACGCCGAAGAGCCCGGCGACCGAACCGCAGGCGCCGCTGAGGGCGAGGGCGCTGCCGACGATCCGCTCGCGTCGACCACGGACGGCGGTGCGGCCGTAGCCGCGTGACTCCATCGATGCTGCGAGGTCCAGGGACCGGTCCAGAGCCCCTTCGAGGACGGGGACGGCCAGCCGGGCCAACTCTCGGACACCGGTTCCACTGTGGCCCCGAAGGCGTCGGGCCGAACGCACCCGTCCGGCCAGGTCGACGAGCGCGGGCGCGAAGGTGAGCGCAACGACGATGGCGGTGCCGATGTCATAGAGGGTGGCGGGTGCGTAGCGCAGCAACCGTCGCGGGCTGGCCAACCCATTGGCCGCCCCCAGACAGGCCAGCGTCGTGGCCAGCCGAAGCCCGTCGATCCCTGCCGCGACAACGGACTCGAGGGTCACGGGGCCGCCGAGGCGCAGCCCGGCGAACCAGTCCGGGAGCCGGACCTGGGGGAGTTCGACAAGGACGACCTGGCCGGGGACGCCGTTGCCCAGCAGGATCGTCAGGGCGACCCGCAGCCCGATGGCAAACAGGCCGATGATGAGGAAGGGCCGGAACGAGTCCAGCGCGCCGACTTCACGGCGTTCCAGGACGACCCAACCGGCGACCGCGATGACGAGCAGGAGCAGCCAGGGGTTGGTCGTGTGGGCGGCTGCGGTCGCCAGGCCGACGCCCCACACCCACCACGCCACCGGATGCAGCATCCGGGGGGTGGCGGCGGGTGTGGGGCGGGCCATGTGGTGTCGCTCCGGTCAGACTCCGCTGGGGCGGCGCCGACGGGCGACGGCATACGCGATGCCGGCGGCGGCCACGAACAGCAGGACCCACAGCAGCGGCGAGGTCCCACCGCCAGCAGCGGCCGTGGTGCTCGTCGCGACGACTGCTGCGGTGGCGGTCGCCGGGGGCGTGGCGGCGGTGGTCGTCGTCGCCACCGGGGTGGTGGCCGTCGGTGCCGTCGTCGGCGCGGCCGTCGGAAGGGCCAGGGCCGTGTCGGGTGCCTTCTGGGCCTCGGTGAGCGTCTCCAACTGGGCGGCGCAGCCGGTGGCGGGGTAGCCGCCGATCGCGCAAATCAAGCCCTTGTCGGTGCGGACGCCGCCGGCCTTGGCCAGCAGGTCGGCGCCGGTGGCTGCCGTGGGAACCAGGGCGCAGGTCGCGACCAACGACGGGGGAGTGACCTTGCCGTCCCCGTCGACCTCGCGGCCGAAGTCGACGACGAGGCCGACCCGCTTCTTGCCCGCCTCGGCCGGGGTGCTGGCGCAAAGCTGCTCGAAGGTCGGCAGCACGCGCGGGGGGCGGCTGCCACTGCCGTCGTCGATCGCCCAACGCCAGCCCTCGACGGCACCGTCGCTCGGAGTGGCCTTGTCGGCACCAACTGAGCTGAAGGCCCACTTCCCGGCGGTCTGCTGCCAGTAGCTCCAGTAGAGGTAGTTGGCGGCCGTGGCCTGGGGGGCGGTGCTGACCAGGGTGGCGAAGGCGACCATGACGGCGGCCAGGACGGCGAACGCGCGCCGCGACGCGGAGCGACGAGCAGCGATGGATGGGGTGACAGACAGCATGGGTGGGGACCTCCTCGGGGCCGGTGGGAGGCCCCGGGCTTGTCGCCCGACGCTTCGCTCCGGTCCGCTTTCCACGACGGACGATGTGTTGGAGCCGACACCGCCACAGGCGTTCCGACTTCCCCTGCGCACCGGCCGAAGCCGGGCGAGAGGTCACGGTTGCGGGACAGCGCCGGTTTTGCACCGGCTTCCCCCGTGGACGGGTCTCGGTGACGTGACGTTCCCACGGGCAGGGGCGCGCTGTCAAAGCCAGGGGGAGGGCTGTCGGTATGCCGTGCGACACGTTTGCGCAATTGACACCGGCGTGTCGTTGTTACGGCACCGTAGGTTACGGTAACGTAAGTTACGTCCTCGTAAGTTCGAGACTCCGAGAGGCCCTGTCATGGCCACCGCAACCGCCCTCCGTCAGCCCGTCGTCATCCAGGGAGGGATGGGTGTCGCGGTGTCGGACTGGCGGCTCGCTCGTGCCGTGTCCGTGACCGGCCAGCTCGGCGTCGTCTCTGGGACCGCGCTGGACGTCCTGCTGACCCGCCGCTTGCAAAGTGGTGACCCGGGCGGCCACGTGCGCCGAGCCCTGGCGGCCTTCCCCCGGCCCGAGGTGTCCCGCTGGATCCTCGATTCCTACTTCGTCGAGGGCGGCATCGGTGCCGAGGGGCGCTTCGCCCAGGTGCCGCGGCATACCTTGTCCTCTTCGGTCCGCCTGCAGGAGCTGACGGTCGCCGCAGGCTTCGCGGAGGTGTTCCTCGCCAAGGAGGGACACGACGGGCTCGTCGGAATCAACTTCCTGCGCAAGATCGAACTCCCGCTGCCCGCAACGCTCTACGGCGCCCTGCTCGCCGGGGTCGACTTCGTCCTTGTCGGCGCAGGCAGCCCCGCCGACATCCCAGGCATGGTGCGCCACCTGGCCAGCCACCAGCCGGTCACCGTCAGCGTGAAGGTCATGGGCGCTCGCTCGACCGACAACGTCGGCGACTTGGTTTTCGACCCCGCCGTTGCGCTGCCTCAGCGTCCAGCCACCTTGCCGATGCCCCGCGTGCTCGCCATCGTCGCCTCCACCGACCTGGCCCGCGGCCTGGCCGAGAACCCCGAGACCCGCCCCGACGGTTTCGTCGTCGAGGGCGCGGCCGCCGGTGGACACAACGCCCCGCCCCGCGGGCCGCGGCGCGTCGATGAGATCGGGCAGCCGGTCTACGACGAGCGCGACGTCGTCGATGTCGCCGACATCCTCTCCCTCGGACTGCCGGTGTGGCTGGCCGGTGGCTACGGCACCCCCGACAAGGTCGCCGAAGCCCTCGCGCTCGGCGCCGCCGGGGTCCAGGTCGGCACCCTGTTCGCCTACAGCGACGAGTCGGGCTTCGACGCCGACGTCAAGGCCCAGATGCGCGAGAAGGCCGTCGCTGGCGAGTTGCAGGTTCGGGCCGACTGGCGGGTGTCGCCGACGGGCTTCCCGTTCCGCGTCGCCGACATCCCCGGCACGCTCACCGACGTCACCGTCCGGGCCGCCCGCAAGCCGGTGTGTGACCTGGGCGTCCTGCGCTCGGCCTACTTGAAGGCCGACGGCGAGGTCGACTACCGCTGCCCGGCCGAGCCGCTCGCGCAGTACGTCCGCAAGGGCGGGCGTGAGATGAACACCGAGGGCCGGCTGTGCCTATGCAACGCGCTGTTCGCCAGCGCCGGGTTCCCGCAGCGCCGCCCCGGTGGCGCGTCCGAAGCCCCGTTGGTCACCTCCGGCACCGACCTCGAGCCGGTCGTCCACCTCATCGGTGCGAGCGATGGTCCGGGCTACGGTGCGGCCGACGCCGTCGCGCACCTGCTGTCGCGCATCAGCTGAGCGGTTCTCCGGTTAGCGTTGCGGCATGCGCGTCAGCACGTATGCCGCTCCGCCTGGACCGTGGACACCAGGCCGCCCGGCCGTCGTCGGGCACCGCGGTGCCCGAGGGCTGATCCCTGAGAACACCGTGGCCAGCATGCGTGCGGCCATCGACGTCGGCGTTCCGGCCATCGAGTTGGACGTCCTGCTCACCGCCGACGACCAGGTCGTCGTGTGGCACGACCCGGTGCTGCATCCCGCCAAGTGCCGGCCGACCGGCGCCGACTACCTCGGGGCCCGGGTGGACGAACTCACCCTGACCCAACTGCGCACCGTCGACGTCGGCTCCGCGACGCTCCCCAGTTTTCCCCGGCAACGGGCGGTGCCGGGGGAGCGGATCCCCACGCTCGCCGAGGTGTTCGCCGCCACCACCGATGCACCCATCTGGTGGGTCATCGAGGTCAAGATCGACGTGACCGACCCGCGCGACCGGGCCGCCCGGCATACCCTCCTCGACGGCGTCCTCGCCGCGGTGACCGACGCGGGGGTGCGTGACCGGGTCTTCATCCATTCCTTCGACTGGGCCGTCCTGGAGTTGGCCCGCGGGCTTGACCCGCACCTGCCGGTTTCGGCGCTGGCGGACGTTGGCGAGACGTTCGCGCCGAGGAGCAAGTGGCTGGGGACGGTGCAGTGGGATGACCATCCCGACGACCTCGCGGGGGCCGCAGCGGAGCTCGGAGCATCCGTCGTGTCACCCGACTTTCCTTCCTGCACAGCCGAGTTGGTCGAGCAAGCCCACGCCCGAGGGATGGCCGTGCTGCCCTGGACCGTCAATGACCCGGTCATCTTCGGAGACCTCGCCGACCTCGGCGCCGACGGGGTGGTGACCGACCTGCCGGACGAGATGCTGGCGCTCTGACCGGCGCCACCGGACAATGTCGGCCATGAAGAACGCGTGGAAAGAGTTCAAGGCCTTCGCCATGGGCGGCAACATGCTCGACCTGGCGCTCGGCTTCATCATCGGGGCGGCCTTCGCGACCCTCGTCGAGAGCCTGGCCAGCAACATCCTCATGCAGTTGGTGGCGGCGATCTTCGGCACGCCCGACTTCACCGAACTGAGCCTGACGCTCAACAACGCCGAGATCACCTACGGCGCGTTCCTCACCGACTTCGTCGGCTTCATCCTCATGGCGCTCGTGCTCTTTGCCATCGTCAAACTGCTCAAGAAGGCCGGCATGGGCAACTTCCGGGCCCAGGGCCAGCGCGAGTGCCCGATGTGCAAGGAGTTCGTCGCCGTCGACGCGCTCAAGTGCAAGTGGTGCACCGCTGACATCGACCCGGACCAGGCCGAGGAGGAGGACCTCGAGATCATCGAGGCCCGACGCAAGCCCGAGCAGCCTTGAGCGCGGACTACGCGTTCCGCGCGCCGTTGTGGCGGTGGCAAGGCGAGAGCCCGTGGCACTTCGTCACGCTGCCCGAGGAGCAGTCCGACGAGATCGACGAGCGCACCCGTGACGTCCAACGGGGCTTCGGCTCGATCCGGGTCGAGGTGACCGTCGGGACGACGGTCTGGGCGACCTCGTTGTTCCCGTCGACCAACCATGGGGCCTACCTGCTGCCCGTCAAGAAGGCCGTCCGGGTCGCCGAGGGCCTGACGGCCGACGAGCCCGTCGACGTGCGGCTGCGGTTACTCGATCTGCCGGGCGGGGCACCAGTCCCACGCGGTTAACCGTTCGGAGACGTCCCCGCACTCACGTAGAATCATTGGCAGCGGCGACGACCCGGCCATCACCGGCGAGCCTCCGGAAGAACCGTCCACCTCCACGCGGGGGTGGGCTCAGTAGAACCGGACGGGTGGCCCGTCACAGCCGGAACGACAAGAGCGGTCGTATGCCGCGTGCTCCCCACCGGGCGAAACCCGGGCGGTGCGCGGGCGGCATACGACAAGCGAGGTGGTACCGCGGCAACTCCGGTGGTGATCGACGTGATCACCGTGATCCGGGAGCGTCGTCCTCGTGGCACGTAGGAGCCGGGCGACCGGCATACCGGACCGAGAGACGAGGCAGGCAGACCAGTGGTCTACCCCAAGGCGAGCACCGACCCCGAGGCAACGGGCGTGCCCCCGACCCCCCGATTCCCGACGATCGAGGAGCGGGTCCTGGCCTATTGGGCCAAGGACGGGACGTTCCTCGCGAGCGTCGAGGCGCGCGACGGCGGCACCGACGGGTCCAACGAGTTCGTCTTCTACGACGGGCCCCCCTTCGCCAACGGCCTGCCGCACTACGGGCACCTGCTGACCGGCTACGTCAAGGACCTCGTCCCGCGCTACCGCACCATGCGGGGCCGACGGGTCGAGCGCCGCTTCGGGTGGGACACCCACGGGCTGCCCGCCGAGCTTGAGGCGCAGCGCCAGTTGGGGCTCAAGACCACGCAGGAGATCACCGACCTGGGGATCGCCACCTTCAACGACGCCTGCCGCAACTCGGTGCTGCGCTACACGAAGGAGTGGGAGGAGTACGTCACCCGCCAGGCCCGGTGGGTCGACTTCGAACACGACTACAAGACTCTCGACACCGACTACATGGAGTCGGTCATCTGGGCCTTCAAGCAGTTGCACGAGAAGGGCCTGGCCTACGAAGGCTTCCGGATCCTGCCCTACTGCTGGAACGACCAGACCCCGCTGTCCAACCATGAGTTGCGGATGGACGACGACGTCTACCAGATGCGTCAGGACCCGGCGATCACCGTCGGCTACCGGCTCGAGACCGGCGAGCTGGCCCTCATCTGGACGACGACCCCGTGGACCCTGCCGTCGAACATGGGCGTCGCCGTGCACCCCGACGTCGACTATGTCGTCGTGCAGGGTGACAAGGACGGCGGCAGCGACCGTTACCTCCTCGCGCAGGCGCGGCTCGCGGCATACACCCGCGAGCTCGGGGACGACGCGGCCGAGCGGATCGTCGCGCGCTACAAGGGATCAGAGCTGGTCGGGCGCCGCTACACGCCGCCGTTCACCTACTACCTGGGGTATGCCGGCGCGCACCAGATCTCGGCGGCGGGCTTCGTCACGACCGAGGACGGCACCGGGCTGGTCCACATGAGCCCCGGCTTCGGCGAGGACGACAAACTCGCCCTCGACGCCCTCGGGGTGGAGACCGTCGTGCCGGTGGGCCCGGACGGGTGCTTCGTCTTCCCGGTGACCGACTACGCCGGGTTGCACGTCTTCGATGCCAACCACCCGGTCATCGACCACCTCAAGGCCCGCACCCGCGGGCACGGTGAGATGGGCTCCACGACCGAAGGCACCGTCCTCGTTCGACACGAGACCTACGACCACTCCTACCCGCACTGCTGGCGCTGCCGCGAACCGCTGATCTACATGGCGGTCTCGTCGTGGTTCGTCGCGACGACGGCGATCCGCGACCGGATGCTCGAGCTCAACCAGGAGATCACCTGGGTGCCCGAGCACACCAAGGACGGTCAGTTCGGCAAGTGGCTGGAGAACACCCGCGACTGGTCGATCTCCCGGAACCGCTTCTGGGGCAGCCCGATCCCGGTGTGGAAGTCCGACGACCCCACCTACCCGCGAGTGGATGTCTATGGCTCGTTCGCTGAGTTGGAGCGCGACTTCGGCGTGCCTGTCACCGACTTGCACCGGCCGTTCATCGACTCGCTCACCCGGCCCAACCCCGACGACCCGCGCCCCGAGGGGGAGCGCTCGACGATGCGCCGGGTCACCGATGTCCTGGACTGCTGGTTCGAGTCGGGGTCGATGAGCTTCGCCCAGGTGCACTACCCGTTCGAGAACGCGGACTGGTTCGAGCACCATTTCCCCGGCGACTTCATCGTCGAATACATCGGCCAGACGCGGGGCTGGTTCTACACCATGCATGTCCTGGCGACGGCGTTGTTCGACCGCCCGGCGTTCAAGACCTGCATCTCACACGGCATCGTCCTGGGCTCGGACGGACAGAAGATGAGCAAGAGCCTGCGCAACTACCCCGACGTCTTCGAAGTCTTCGACCGCGACGGCGCCGATGCGATGCGCTGGTTCCTCATGTCCAGCCCGATCCTTCGCGGCGGCAACCTCGTCGTCACCGAGGGCGGCATCCGCGACGGCGTGCGCCAGGTGATGATCCCGCTGTGGAACGCCTGGCACTTCTTCGCGCTCTACGCCAACGCCGCCGGCGGGGGCAAGGGGTATGCCGCCACGGCCTCCACCGCGTCGACGGACCTGCTCGACCGCTACCTGTTGGCCAAGCTGCGCGAGTTCGTCGAGGCGATGACGGCGCAGTTGGACAGCTACGACATCGCGGCTGCCTGCGACACCATGCGCAGCTTCCTCGACGTCCTGACGAACTGGTACATCCGCCGCTCGCGGGACCGCTTCTGGGACAGCGACAACTCGCTCGATGCCTCGACGACGGCCGCGTTC
Organism: Candidatus Phosphoribacter hodrii; assembly: GCA_016707175.1. Classification (GTDB taxonomy): domain Bacteria; phylum Actinomycetota; class Actinomycetes; order Actinomycetales; family Dermatophilaceae; genus Phosphoribacter; species Phosphoribacter hodrii. The sequence goes on along the minus strand of JADJIB010000002.1, from coordinate 468,036 downwards.
GACACGCTCTACACCGCGTTGGAGGTGCTCACCCGCGCGGTCGCCCCGTTGCTGCCGCTGACGACCGAGGAGATCTGGCGCGGCCTCACCGGGGGTCGCTCGGTCCACCTCGAGGACTGGCCGGACGCCGCCGCGCTGCCCGCCGACCACGCCCTCGTCGCTGGCATGGACCGCGCCCGGGAGGTGTGCTCCGCGGTGTCGTCGTTGCGCAAGGGCGCGAGCCTGCGGGCCCGCCTGCCGCTGGCCGAGTTGGTCGTCGTCACGACCGATCCGGCTGCGCTGGAGCCCTTCTCGGCGATCATCGCCGACGAGGTCAACGTCCGGTCGGTGGTCCTGCGCGACGTGGAGTTGGCGCACGAGAGCGACTTCGGCGTGATGCGCCGCCTGTCGGTCAACGCCCGGGTCGCCGGTCCGCGCCTCGGCAAGGAGGTCCAGACCGCGATCCGCGCCGCCAAGGCGGGGGACTGGTCGACGGCCCCGGATGGCACCGTCACCGCCGGGGGCATCGCCCTCGTGGACGGCGAGTATGCCGTCGAGACGGTCGTCGCCGGTCAGGACGCCAGGACCGCCGGGTCAACTGACCAGGGCTCCGGTCCCTCGCACGCGGTCGCCGTGCTCCCGGCCGGCGGGTTCGTCGTCCTCGACACGGAGGTCACCCCCGAGTTGGCCGTCGAAGGTGTCGCCAACGACCTGGTCCGGGCCGTCCAACAGACCCGCCGTGAGTCGGGCCTGCACGTCAGCGACCGGATCTCCCTGTCGCTGGCGGGCGCCGAGCTCATGCAACGGGCCGCTCACGAGCACCGGGACCGGCTCATGGCCCAGACCCTCGCCGAGCACCTGAGCGTCGCCACCCATGTCGAGGACCTGGCTCTCGGTGACGGCGTCGTCGAGACGTCGGTCGGCGACGCCCTGCCCGTCCGGATCAAGGTGGCCAAGCGCTGATGGGTGTCGTGATCCGACCGGCAACGGCATACGACGTCGACGCAGTCGTCGACGTCGGTCGGCGCACCTGGCCGCAGACCTACACCCCGCTCGCCGGTGAGGACTACGTGCGGATGGGGCTGGACAAGTGGTGGACCGTCGCCGCCACCCGGCCATTGGTCCTCGCCGGCAAGGCGACTGTCGCCGAGTTGGACGGTGAGGTCGTCGGCGTCGCCGTCGTGGGGCCGCTCACGGGCGACCTCGTCCTGTTCCGGCTCTACGTCGTCCCCGAACACCAAGGGATGGGGATCGGCCGGTTGCTCCTGGAAGACGTCATGACGACCGCCCGCGAGACGGGGCACCGGATCCTGCGGTTGTCCTACCTGGACGGAAACGCCGGCGCCGAGCGCTTCTACCAAGGCTTCGGCTTCGTCGAGTCCCATCGGGAACCGACCGGGGACGGCATACCCGACTCGATCTGGGTCGTGCGCGACCTGTGGGAGCAGGAGCAGTCGTGACCCCGCCCCCGAGCGATCCCGCGGTGGCTGCCCGCCTGGCCCAGGTGGAGGCTGAGATCATGGGCCGCGCCCCCGAACACGACCTCGTGCCCACCCTCGATCGGGTCGCGGCGGTCATGGAGTTGCTGGGCGACCCGCAGCGCAGCTTCCGGGTCATCCACCTGACCGGCACGAACGGCAAGACCTCGACCACCCGCATGATCGAGGCTCTGTGCCGCGAACACGGTTTGCGCACAGGCCGATTCACCTCCCCACACCTGCACTCCATGCGGGAGCGGATCGCCGTCGACGGTGAGCCCGTGTCGGCCGAGGTGCTGGTGGAGACCTGGGACGAGGTGGCCCCGATCATCGAGATCGTCGACGCGCGTTCGGCTGCCGAGGGTGGCCCCCGGATGACGTTCTTCGAGGTCCTCGTCGTGCTCGCCTACGCCGTCTTCGCCGACGCGCCCGTCGATGTGGCGGTCGTCGAGGTGGGGATGGGCGGCCGTTGGGATGCGACCAATGTCGCTGACGGCGACGTTGCCGTCGTGACGCCGATCGATATCGATCACACCCACTTCCTCGGCTCGACCGTCGAGGAGATCGCCTTCGAGAAGGCGGGGATCGTCAAGCCGGGTGCCGTCCTAGTTACGGCTGCCCAGGACGAGGCGGTCGCCGCGATCCTCACCGACCGCTGTGACGAGGTCGGAGCCCGCCGGTATGCCGCGGACGAGGACTTCGCGGTCACCGACCGTGAGGTGGCCCTCGGAGGCCAGTTGCTGGCGATCCGCGGGGTGGCCGGCAACTACGACGAGATCTTCCTGCCCCTGCATGGCGAGCACCAGGGCGCCAATGCCGCCTTGGCCCTCGTCGCCGTCGAGCTCTTCCTCGGCGGAGGTGAGCGACGCCTGGACCCCGAGGTGGTCCGCGCCGGGTTCGCCGCGGTGACCTCCCCGGGCCGGCTCGAGGTCGTGCGTCGGTCGCCGACGATCCTCGTTGACGCAGCCCACAACCCGCATGGGGCCACGGCCTTGGCGCTGGCCCTGGGCGAGGCGTTCTCCTTCGCCCGGTTGGTCGGCGTCGTGGCGATCTTCGCCGACAAGGACGCGGGCGCCATGTTGGAGGCGCTCGAGCCGGCCCTTGACCATGTGGTCGTCACCCGCAACAGCTCGCCCCGCTCGATGAACGTGGCTTCTCTGGGCGAGATCGCCTCGGGCATCTTCGGCGCCGAGCGGGTGTCGGTCGTCCCCGCCCTTCCCGACGCGCTCGAAGAAGCGGTGACCGTCGCCGAGTCGGAGGGCATGGGCGGGGGAGTCGTCGTGACCGGTTCGGTCGTCACCGCGGCCGACGTGCGGCTGCTGCTCGGGGTGAAGGAGACCTGATGGCTGGCCTCGTGTTCTTCGGCACCCTGGGCAAATTCACCTGGCGGATGTGCGCGGCCGTCCTTGCGGCGCAGTCGATCGCAGTCTTCTTCGGTGCCTTGGTGGCCCGCGGGATTGCCGTCGCCGACAGCAGCGGGGCGGCGACGGCATACCTGCTGGTCGGAAGCGGCCTCGCAATCCTCTGCGTCATCGCGGCCGGGGCGATGCGCTCGCCGTTCGGGGTGACCCTCGGCTGGCTGATTCAGGTGGCGACCTTCGCGGCGACCGTGATCGTCCCACTCATGGGCCTGGTCGGCGTCATCTTCGGGGCGCTGTGGGTGCTGTGCCTCATCCAGGGACACCGCATCGACGGGTTACAGCGCGCACACGCGCAGGAGTCTGCCGCCCCGGAGGAATAGGGTGGGCCACGTGACTACTGAGCGCTCCCTGGTCCTGGTCAAGCCCGACGGTTTCGCCCGCGGCCTTACCGGTGAGGTGATCCGTCGAATCGAACGCAAGGGCTACCGCCTGGTCGCCCTGCGCATCCTCACGCCCACCCGCGAGATGCTCGGCCGGCACTACGCCGAGCACGCCGAGAAGCCGTTCTTCGGTGAGTTGGTCGACTTCATGTCCTCCGGCCCCGTGACGGCGATCGTCATCGAGGGCAACCAGTGCGTCCCGGGCTTCCGGTCGTTGGCTGGCGCGACCGACCCCACCAAGGCGGCGCCGGGCACGATCCGTGGCGACCTCGGGCGCGACTGGGGCAAGGGCTCGACCGAGAACGTCGTCCACGGCTCCGACTCCCCGGAGTCGGCCGCCCGCGAGATGGCGATCTGGTTCCCCGACCTCTGAGTCGCGTCACCGCGGCAGTTCGTATGCCGCGAGCGTCGCCAGCGCGTGTGCGTACTTGTGCCGCAGGCGGATCTGGGTGGCCTCGTCCAGGCGACCGAGTCGCTCGCGGCTGCTGTTGTCCGCGATGTCGGCTCGCTTGACCCGCAGCGCCAACGGGTCGGCCGCGACCCGGGCGTAGTAGTTGTCGCCGGGCTCGTCGGGGCGCCGGGTCAGGGCATCGACCGCGGCGATCACCGGCTCGGGGAAGCCGGCGGCACGCAGGTCGGCCAACGAGGTGGACGTGTCCTCGACGACGTCATGCAACCAGGCCGCCGCCTGAGCCTGCGGGTCACCTGTCACGGCCGCCGCCACCCGTTCCGGGTGCTGGGCATAGGGTGCGCCGGCCTTGTCGACCTGGCCGGCGTGGGCCGACCGAGCGAGCGCTTCGGCTCGCCCCACGAGCTCATCCAGAGGGATCATCCGTTGGCCTTTCGACGTCGCGTCGGGTCGGGTCGGGGCGAGCCGCGCGGCATACCTGCGGCCCATCCGAGCCGCATCCCTCGCCGATCACGGCTCGTGGCCAGCCTACGGGCGGGTCCTTGGGAGCGAGGAGAATGGACCCATGGCCGCCCTTGCATTCCGTGACCCTCGACTCGAAGCCGCCGTGGAGCGGGCCTGGGCGCGCAGTCGACTGTCGTTGCGGACCCGGGTGGACCGCCTCGTCGACAAGAGCTGGCATGTCGTGCAGTGCGCCGTTGCTGCCGGGGTCGCCTGGTGGTTCGCCTCGGGCGTGTTGCACCACGCGATGCCGTTCTTCGCCCCCATCGTCGCCGTGGTCTGCCTGGGCATGACCTATGGGCAACGGCTGCGCCGGGTCGCGGAGGTGACGGTCGGCGTCGCCGTCGGCATCGCCGTCGCCGACATCTTCGTGGGGGTCGTCGGTAGCGGCCCGTGGCAGATCACCGTCGTCGTGCTCGTGTCGATGTCGCTGGCGCTGCTGCTGGACGCGGGGTTGTTGCTCGTCATGCAATCTGCCGTGCAGTCAATCGTTGTCACCGTTCTCGTCCCCACGGGTTCGCAGGCGTTGGGCCGATGGGTCGATGCCGTGATCGGAGGAGTGGTCGCCCTCGTCTTCGCCATGGTCGTGCCCCGAGCGCCGCTGCGTCGCCCTCGCCGTCAGGCCGCCCGGGTCGGCCGGGTGATGGCCCGGCTGCTGCGTGAGGCGGCCCAGAGCGCGCGGGAGGGAGATGTCGAGCGCTCGGCGCAGGTGCTCGCCGACGCCCGACAGACCGATCCGCTCATCCGCGAGTTGCAGGCCGCCGCCGACGAGGGAATGTCAGTCATCGCCTCGACTCCGTTCACCCGCACGGACGCCGGCAGCGTGCGCAGCATCGCCTCTGTCGTCGACCCGTTGGACCGGGCCATGCGCAGCACCCGGGTGTTGGTGCGTCGGATGAGCATCGCGGCCGACAGCGACATCGAGGTGCCGGACGACTACGTGGACGTCATCGTCGCGTTGGCCGATGCCGTCGACATCCTCGACCGGGTCTGGGCGGAGAACCGCTCCGCGGAGTTCGCCCGGCCAGGTTTCGTTGCGCTGGCCGAACGGACCGCGACGCTGGATCCGGGGGAGTACCACACGACGGTGATCCTCGCGCAGTTGCGCTCGCTCGTCGTGGACCTGCTGGAGCTCAGCGGCATGGACCACGAGGACGCAGTGGCTGCCGTCCCACCGCTTGGATGAGGCTAGTGACACTTGTATGAGGGTGCAGCCTCCTACAAGTGACATCAACCTCATCCAAGCGGGTGATGTGCCCGTGGGGGGTGAGGCGGTCAGCGGCCGAGGCGCGCGTAGACCTGCTCGGTGCTTTCCTTGGCCGTGCGCCACCAGGCTTCGTTGGCGGCATACCAGTCGATGGTCTGGCGCAGCCCCGCGTGGATGTCCTGGTAGACGGGGGTCCACCCGGTCTCGGCACGCAGCTTGCTGGAGTCGATGGCGTAGCGCAGGTCATGGCCGGGGCGGTCGTTGACGTGATCGAACCAGTCGGCCGGCTTGCCCATGAGTTCGAGCAGCAGCGCGATGATCTCGCGGTTGTTGCGTTCGCCGTCGGCCCCGATGAGGTAGGTCTCGCCGAGGCGGCCTCGCTCGATGATGGCGATGACGGCGTCGTTGTGGTCGTCGACGTGAATCCAGTCGCGGACATTGGCGCCGGCTCCGTAGAGCTTGGGCCGGACGCCGTCGAGGATGCCGGTGATCTGGCGGGGGATGAACTTTTCGACGTGCTGACGCGGCCCGTAATTGTTCGAGCAGTTCGAGAGGGTCGCGGCGATCTTGAAGGACCGGATCCAGGCGCGGACGAGCAGATCGGCGCTTGCCTTGCTCGCCGAATAGGGCGAGGAGGGGTTGACCGGGGTGGATTCGGAGAACCGGTTGGGGTCATCGAGCTCAAGGTCGCCGTAGACCTCGTCGGTCGAGATGTGGTGAATTCGCTTGCCGTGCTTGCGGACTGCTTCGAGCAAACGGTAGGTCCCGATGATGTTGGCCTCCATGAACGGCCACGGGTTGTCCAGCGAGTTGTCGTTGTGTGACTCGGCGGCGAAGTGCACCACCAGGTCAGTGTCGGCAACGAGGCGGTCGACGAGGTCGGCGTCGGCGATCGAGCCCTGGACGAACTCGATCTGCCCCTCGACGGGGGCGAGGGAGGCCCGGTTGCCGGCATACGTCAGCGCGTCCAGAACGGTCACCTCCCAGTCGGGTCGGGTCTCGCGCACGCGCAGGACGAAGTTGGCACCGATGAATCCGGCGCCGCCGGTGACGAGGACCTTCATGACGGGATCTCCTGGGGTGGGTCGGCCACGGCCCGCAGGCCGGGGGGTTCTGGGGAGCTGGCGGACGGGCCCGAGTTGAACTCCACCTCGAGCGCGAATCGATGGGCGAGATAGCGGTGGTCGGACAGGGCAAGGGGTATGCCGTCCGCCCCCATCGCGACGCGGCGCACCAGCAGGAGCGGCACGCCGACGGCGGTGTGCAGCAGGTCGGCATCGGCCCCGCTGGCCAGGCCGGCGGTGATCGTCTGGTGCACCGTGGCGATGGAGTGGCCATCGCGGGTCAGGCTGGCCCAGAGGCCGGGGTCGGCGGCATCGGCCCGCGCCAGGCGCCCCGCGAACTCTTCCGGGACCCACTCGTGAGCGACGTCCAGGGATTCACCGTCGACCCGGCGGGCGGAACGCACGTGCAGGACTGGGGCGCCGACGGCGATCTGCAGGATGGTGGCCACGCCGCTGGGAGCGGGGCGGAAGGAGAAGTCGGCCACCTCGCGGCATACCGAGGCACCGGACTCGGCCACCGCGGACCCGGCGTGCCGGAAGGTCCCCAGGGCCAGTCGCTGGTGGAACGCGGTCCCGGTGACGAACCATCCGGCCCCGTGGCGGGAGCGAACGAGCCCCTCGTCGCGCAGCGTCTCCAGGGCGCGGCGCACGGTCGGCCGAGAGACGCCGTAGCGGGCGCACAACTCGGTCTCGGACTCCAACGCCCCGTGAACGCCGACGTCGCCCAGGGCGACCCGCTCGCGCAGGTCATGGGCGATCGTGGAGAACCGGGAACTTGTCATTGACTTGTAATATACACGATCTGGTTCTCGAACCGTCGGTCCCGTGGCAACCTACGATGTCTGGCATGACGCGTCTCAGGGGGATGGTGTTGATCGGGGGGTTGGTCCCCCTGTTGTCGGGGTGCCTCGTGGTGAGTGCGCTCAACGCCAGCAACGGGCCGGCCACCGGAGCGCCCACGTCGATCGCCACGTTTGACCCGTTCGCCACCGGCGCCGTGCCCAAGGCGACCGGCGCGACGCCGTCGCCCTCGCCGTCCCCCACGCCGTCCACGTCGAGCAGCCCCTCCCCGAAGCCGAGCGCGTCGCCCCCGCCACCGGCCCTTCCTGCGGGAGCCAAGTGGGCAACCGTCGACAGCGAGCAGGTGCGATTCGCCGTGGCGTCGGCCTGGGTCGAGATCGTGCCCGCCACCATGACGACCACTGCGAGCATCCCGGCGGACGTGAAGGCGATCGCCAAGGCGCTGGGCATCTCGGCCCGCGAGCTGATCGACCGGTTCGACGACATCGAGATCGCTTACGTCGCGGCCCCGGTCAATCGTTACGCCACCAACCTGTCGGCGACCGTTGCCGACGTCGGTTCGTTGCCCGATGACGACTGGGTGAAGACGACCTACTCCGAGGGCAAGGTCAAGGTGTCGGGGAGCGAACGACTGGCGACCCGGGTGGGCGACGCGCTGCGGATCAATGGCACGGTCACGGTCCAGGGGGCCTCGATCGCGTTGACGACCTTCATCGTCGATGTGGGTCGGCACTGCATCGTCTTCGAGGTGGCCGCGCGCAAACGCGCCGATGTCGACAGCGCGATCGCTCGGCTGGCCAGCACCCTGCACGAGATCTGAGGCGAGCATGGCGTTGCCGTGGTGGACCTTGTTCGTGCTCGCAGCGGCGGCCTGCTCGTGGATCTCGGTGACGGTGCTCGCCCGCAACAACCCGGGGGAGCGGCTGTCGTGGTTCCGTTCACCGACGGTGGCTCCGCTGTCACAACTGTGGTTCCTCGCGGCCTCCGTCGCGTGTGCCTGGCTCGGCGGGTCGTATGCCGCCGACACCGCGCTCGGCGGATGGGCCTACCCGATCGCTGCGCTTGCGGTCCTGGTGCCGTGGGCGCTGGTGCGAGCCGGGCACAACCGGCACGTGGGCTGACCCGGGGCTGGGTCAGGCGCAATCCGCCTGCGCTGCGGGGTATCAGCGGCCCGGGTCCAGGGTCTTTGTGGGAAAGTCGCCGACTCCCGCAGGAGCCCAGATGGCCGTCGAGCCCGCGCTGCGTCGTCCCGAGGTGCGTCGGGTCATCACCTCGCATGCCTTCGCAGCGGTCGGCATGGGGCTGCCCTGGCCGGTGCTGTTGCTTGCCGTCGAGCAGTCCACGTCGTCCCAGTTGCTGCTTGGCCTGGCCGGAGCCGCGAGGCTGGCGCCGTATGTGGCCCTCAGTTGGCTGTCCGGGCGCCTGGCCGATCGGCGCGAACGAGCCCTCATCGTCCGGATCTCCCTCTGGGCGCGAGCGGTCGCCCTGCTGGTCGCTGCCGCCGCCCTGGCTGCCTCAAATCCGCTGGTCGCCGTCGTCGCCGCGACGGGTGCGATCGTCGCCGGCACACCGGCATACCCCGCCTTGGCTGCTGGTATGCCGCGCCTGGCCGGGGCCGCGACCGAGCGGGCCACCAGTGTGCTGGTCACCGTCGAGGTGGCCTCCTTCGTCGTCGGGCCCGCCGTCGGCGGCCTGTTCGTCGGGCGGATGCCGCCCGCCTGGGTCCCGCTCATCGGTGCGATCTTCGTCGGCGTGGCGATCGTGGCCTTCGGACGCACCGCCATGCCAGCACCTGAGGCGAGCGCGATCGACGTGGCCGAGGGCGGCGTGTGGTCCCTCTTGCGGCGCGACCCCTGCGCTCGGCAGGCGCTCGCCGTCGTTGCCGTTGTCAACGCGCTGCTCAGCGTGCTCGGGTTGTTGCTGCTGCAACTCGCCCACGAGGTGTGGCGATCGGGCGACGAGGGCTTCGGGCTGGCGACTGCCCTGCTCGGCTTCGGGGCTCTCGGGGCACCGGTCGTCGCTCACTCGCGGACGATGCGCTCCGGACGGGCCGCCCTGCTCACCCTGGCCGGCGCGGCTGCGGTGTTCGCTCTCCTGCCGGGCGGCCCTGCATCGTTCGGTGCTCTCGCCGTCATCGGCGCCGTGGCCGTGTGTTGCGAGAACGTGGCGACCAGCGTCCTGCAGGCCACCGTCCCGGACGAGTTGAGGGCCAGCGTGCTCGGCCTGGGTGACACGGTGATGGTCGGGGCGGCACTGCTCGCCGCTGTCGCGACCCCGTGGTTGGGAGTGCATTTGGGACCGGCGTCCTTGCTGCTCCTCGTCGCGGCCGGCACCGCGATGCTGGCCCTGGCCTGGAGTGCGGGACGGCAGGGGCCGGATTCAGTGGCCACCCTCCCCGGGGGGAGCGGCGAGGAGCTCCCCGTGCACCATGACGAAGTCGGCGTCCGGGTGCCAGGCGTGTAGCGCACCGAGGCTCTTCGCTCGGATCGAGGGGTAAGAACCACAGTCGTGACGGATGATCCCCCGAGGACCTCCGTCACAAACTTATCCGAAGCATAATCTTTCGTAACTACCTACTCCATGCCGCGGCGTCGGCACCCAGAGCCACCCTCCCCGGCAGGTGGGCGGACGGCATACCCTGCCAGTGACCTGCGACCCACGGGATGGTGCCTGATGATCCTGCCTTTCGGCCCCCACACGCCCTCGATCGCGGCGGGCGCCTGGGTGGCGCCCACCGCCATGGTGATCGGGGACGTCGTCATCGAGGAGGGGGCGAGCATCTGGTACGGCGCCGTCATCCGCGCGGACCGCGCGAGGATCCGGATCGGGGCGCGCTCCAACGTCCAGGACAACGCGGTGTTCCACGCCGACCCCGGTGCCCCGGTCGATCTCGGCTGTGACGTGACGGTCGGTCACGGGGCGATCGTCCACGGGGCGACGGTGGGAGACGGCAGTCTCATCGGGATGGGGGCCACCCTGCTCAACCACTCGGTGGTGGGCGGCGGGTCGCTTGTCGCAGCCGCGGCGCTCGTCCGCGAAGGGCAGGTCATCCCGCCCGGCTCGATGGTCGCCGGGGTGCCGGCCAAGGTGCTGGGCCCAGTGCCGGCGGGCTTCGACGTCCACGTATCGGGAAGCGTCGCCACCTACGAGACACTGCGTGACGAACACCGCGAGGCCACCCCATAGGCTGGCCCCATGGCTGACTTCGACGTCGTTGTCCTTGGTGCCGGTCCGGGTGGGTACGTCGCGGCGATCCGCGCCGCGCAGCTCGGTCTGAAGGCCGCAGTGGTGGAACTGAAGTACTGGGGCGGGGTCTGCCTCAACGTCGGGTGTATCCCGAGCAAGGCGCTGTTGAAGAACGCCGAGTTAGCGCACGTCCTCACCCATGAGAAGGCCAAGTACGGCATCGAGGGCGACGCGACGATGTCCTACGGCCCGACCCACGCGCGCTCGCGGCAGGTGTCGGCCGGCATCGTCAAGGGCGTCCACTTCCTCATGAAGAAGAACAAGATCACCGAGATCGACGGCTGGGGGACGCTCACCAGCCCGACCTCGATGGACGTCAAGGCGGCCGACGGCTCGGTGCGCTCGATCACCTTCGACAACCTCATCATCGCCACTGGGTCCGTCACGCGGATGATCCCCGGCGTGCAGGTGAGCGCCAACGTCGTCACCTACGAGGAGCAGATCCTCGACCCCAACCTGCCCGGGTCGATCATCATCGCCGGGTCGGGCGCCATCGGTGTCGAATTCGCTTATGTCATGCGCAATTTCGGCGTCGATGTGACGATCGTCGAGTTCCTCGACCGGATGGTCCCGACCGAGGACGAGGACGTCTCCAAGGAGCTCGCCAAGCACTACAAGAAGCTCGGCGTCAAGGTCATGCTCGGCACCAAGGTCGAGGCGGTCGAGGACACCGGGTCCGGCGTTCGGGTCACCGTGTCGCCCGCTGCCGGTGGCGAGTCGACCGTCCTTGAAGCCGACCGGCTCCTGTCGGCCATCGGGTTCGCCCCGCGGGTGACCGGCTTCGGCTTGGAGGCCACCGGGGTCGCCCTCACCGACCGCGGCGCGATCGCCATCGACGGACGCGGGCGCACCAACGTCCCCGGCGTCTACGCGATCGGCGACGTCACCGCCAAGATGATGCTCGCCCACGTCGCCGAGGCGATGGGGATCGTCGCCGCCGAGACCATCGCCGGCGCCGAGACGATGGAGATCGACTTCGCCTTCATCCCGCGGGCCACTTACTGCCAGCCCCAGATCGGCTCGATGGGCCTGTCCGAGAAGCAAGCCACCGACAAGGGGTATGCCGTCAAGACGGCCACCTTCCCCTTCGCCGCCAACGGCAAGGCCCAGGGGCTGGGCGACGCGGTCGGCTTCGTCAAGATCGTCGCCGACGCCGAGCACAACGAGATCCTCGGTGCGCACATGATCGGCCCCGACGTCACCGAGTTGCTGCCGGTGCTCAACGCCGCCCAGACGTGGGACCTCACCGCCGACGAGTTGTCGCGGGTCGTCTTCGCCCACCCGACGTTGGGTGAGGCCGTCAAGGAGGCCCTGCACGGCATCGCCGGCCACATGATCAACTTCTGACCGGTCTCGGTCGGTGACCGTCTTCGCCATCGGCGGAGGAGCCGGGGTCGGCAAGACCACGGCTGCCCGTGCGCTGGCGGCACGGCTCGGAGCCGGGTGGTTGCAACTGGACACCGTCTGGCTGGCCCTGCTTGAGGGTGCCGAGCCGGGGTCGGCGCGTCGAGATGCTCTCGACGTCCGCTCGGCCGTGCGTGGGGCCGTGCGCGCGGGTCCAGTCGACCCCGATGCGCTGCTCGCGCGGCAGATCGCGGCTGGCGGGTTGGTCGAGGAGGTCCTGCCGACGGTGCTCGCCTTCGAGGCGGCAGCCCACCGGCACCTCGTCATCGACGGGTCGTGGCTCACCCCGGCCGGGGTGGCTCGGCTCGCTGCTGATCTGCCGGTGCGGGCGGCATACCTGCACGAGGCCGACCCCGTCGCGGTCCGGCGAGCGATGGACACCCGACGAGCCGGGGCCCACCCCCGCCCCTGGCACGACGCGATGGCGCACCTGGCGTGGACCTACGGGCAGTGGGTGGCCGAGCAGGCGCAGGCGGCCGGTCAGCCGGTGCTTCCGGCCCGGCCCTTCGCCACTGCTCTCGACCGGTTGGGCGTCGCGCTGGGGTGCGCAGCCGACTGAGCAGAGGCATGTCGGCGCCGAGAGTTAGGGTGACCTCATCATCAGCTCGCGGAAGGAAAGCTATGAGCATTCATGAGGGCAGCTGGGTGCCGGGGACACCCTGCTGGGTCGACATCTCTGTTCCGGACCTGGCGCGCAGCCAGGCGTTCTATCGGGGGGTCCTGGGGTGGGAGTTCACCCCGGGCAGCGAGGAGTTCGGCGGTTACACAACGGCTCTCGTCAACGGCCGGGGGGCCGCTGGCATGTCGCCCCCGATGCCGGGTGCCGACCCGGCACCGACGTTCTGGACGGTCTACCTCGCCACGGCTGACTCGGCCGCCTCCGAGGCAGCGATCACGGCCGCCGGGGGACAGACGATCTTCCCCTCCATGCAGTTGGCCGACCTCGGCCGGATGGGTGTCTACGCCGATTCGACCGGCGCGGTCTTCGGCACCTGGGAGTCCGGGTCGCACACCGGCTACGACGTCGCCAACGAGCCGGGCGCGGTCGGCTGGTGTGAGGGCATGGTGGGTGATTTCGAGGCGGGCAAGGCGTTCTACGCTGCCGCCTTCGGCTTCACCTACACGGACATGTCGGCCGACGGCATGTCCTACGCGATGTTCTCGGTGCCCGGCGGCGAACAGCCCGCCGGTGGCCTCGGCCTCGAGACCGAGCGCCCGCCCTATTGGTCCGTGACCTTCGAGGTCGACGGCACCGACGCCGCGGTCGCGCGGGTCCTCGAGAACGGCGGCGGGGTCATCCTCGAGCCCTTCGACTTCGAGTACGGCCGGCTCGCGGTCGTCACCGGCCCCGACGGCGAGCCGTTCGGCATCATCACCAGCGCGCCGATGCCCGTCTGACGAGGGCAGGGGTATGCCGCGCGCACAGTCCGCGGGCGGCATACCTCGGGCTCGGGCGTGGGCGACTGCGCCCTCCGCCGCACGGCGACCCCGTGGCCCGGCAGACTGGCGGGGTGACCGTCGACGACCTCGGGTATGCCGTGCCCCTCACCTCACCGATCGAACGGGTGGTGAGCCTCGTCCCGTCGCTGACCGAGGCTTTCGCCGTGAGTGCGCCGGGCCTGCTGGTCGGGGCGACCGACTGGTGCGTTCATCCGGTGTCCTTGGACGTCGTGCGGGTGCGCGGCACCAAGAACCCCGACGTGCCGCGGATCGCCGCGCTCGCCCCCGACCTGGTCGTCGCCAGCATGGAAGAGAACCGCGAGGCGGATGTCACCGCCCTGCGGGAGCTGGGAATCCCGGTGTGGGTGACCGATATTCGCACTGTCGACGGTGCCTTGACCTCCATCGAACGGTTGTTGGAGATCATCGAGGCACCCCACTGCGGGTGGGTGGCCGAGGCCCGCGAGGCCTGGCGTGACCCGGTCCAGGTGGCCGGTGACTCACGGCTGCGGGCGGTCGTAGCGATCTGGCGACGGCCGTGGATGTTCCTCGGCAGCGACACCTACGCCGGCGACGTCCTGCGTCGATTGGGCGTCGACAACGTCCTTGGGCACAGTCCCTGGCGTTACCCGCGCGTGGACTTCGACGAGTTGCCGGCCCACGACCTCGTCGTCCTGCCCGACGAGCCCTACCGCTTCACGCCGGACGACGGTCCGGAGGCCTTCCCCGGTGCCGCGACTGCGCTTGTCGACGGTCAGGCCCTCACGTGGTACGGCCCCCGAATGGTCCAGGCGCCGACCCTGCTGGCCGAACAGTTGGGCATGTCCACCACCGACGCCCGCTAGCGGTTAGGGTCGGGCCGGAGGTGGCGGCATGGCGTCGTTGGGAAGCATCACCCGGGTGACCGTGCCACATCCGTGGCTCCTCGCCCCGTTCGAGGGACCCCGCGCGACCGCCGAAGCGCTGTCGCTGCTGCCGTCGGCGCCCTGGCTGCTGGCGACGAGCGCCGTGGCGGGTCATCCGGTGCTCGCCGTTCCCGGGCTGTCGGGGGGCAACGCGTGGACCGCAGTCCTGCGCAGGTTCCTCGCGATCAAGGGGTATGCCGTGCACACCCCGGACAAGGGCACCATGCGCGGCGCTCACGCCACCGTGGTTGCTCGCCTCGCCGACCGGGTGAGCGAGTTGGCGAGTGAGGCAGGCCAGCCGGTGAGCATCATCGGGTGGAGCGTCGGCGGTGCGTTCACCCGGCAGGTGGCACTCGCCCAGCCGGAGTCGGTGCGCAGCCTCATCACCCTGGGCGCGCCGCTCTCGGGGTCCTGGTATCCCGAGGGGTCGGCTGCGGGTGGCCCGCTGCCGGTGCCGACCACCGCGATCTATTCACGCACCGACGGCACCTTCGACTGGCGCCGATGTGTGCAGCGACCGGGCCCGATGACCGAGAACGTCGAGATCGTCTCCAGCCACCTGGGGATGGCGACCAACCCGATGACCGTCCACGTTGTCGCCGACCGCCTCGGTCAAGCCGACGGACGCTGGCGTCCCTATCACTCGGCCTGGCACTTGGGCGAGGACGACCGCTGAGCCGGTGAGCAGCGTCCGGCTCAGTGCGCGGCCGACTCCACCTCGGCAAGAGCGCTGACGACGAGGGGGTCGACCGGGTCGCCGGACCGCACCCGCGAGGCCAACTCGGCGAGCATCCGCGGCTCCCAGAACCTGGTGAGGTGGGTGGCCACGGCGGCCGCGCCTTCGGCCGGCGAGAGCCCCGCGAACTGCCGGGCGATGTCGTCGGCCCGGGAGAGGATGCTCGTGGCCACGATGTGCCCAGGCGCCGGTGTGTCCAACGCGGTCGCCACGGTCACCTCGACCGCCGTCACCTTGTATTCGGGGCAGTTCGTCGCCCAGTCGGAGTTGTCCGTCGTCACGACGTTCGCGCCGGTCACCGGGTGGTGGAAGGTCGTGTAGACCACGCCGGGAGGCATCCGGTCGGACACGAGCGCCCGCAGCGTCGTTGCGCCGACGCGGGAGGCCAGCCCGACGAGATCACCGGAGTGGATGCCGCGCACCTCGGCGTCGGCCGGATGGATCTCCAGGACGTCGGCCGCATGCCAGGTCGAGTTCTCGGTGCGACGGGTCTGGGCTCCGACGTTGTATTGGCTGAGGATCCGGCCGGTGGTCAGCACGAGTGGGAACTTGCGGGTGGTGCGCTCGGTCGTGGGGACGTAGACGGTCTCGACGAGCCGGCCCCGACCTCGGGCGAACGAGTCGACGTGCATGATCGGGGTCCCTGGCGACTCGACGTCGGGGACGGGCCACTGCAGTGACCCGACGGCGTCGAGGCGCTCGAACGAGACGCCTGTGAAGGTCGGCGTCGTCGCGGCGATCTCCGCCATGATGTCCGCGGCGGCGGCATACCCCATGGGGTAGCCCATGGCCGTCGCGATGTCGCACACGACCTCCCACTCGGCCTTGCCGACTCGGTTCGCGATGACGGGGCGGACCCGGTTGATCCGGCGTTCGGCGTTGGTGAACGTCCCGTCCTTCTCGAGGAACGACGTTCCGGGCAGGAAGACGTGGGCGAAGCGCGCCGTCTCGTTGAGGAAGAGGTCCTGGACGACGACCAGGTCGAGGGCCCGCAGCGCGGCTTCGACATGGCGGGTGTTGGGGTCGGACTGGGCGATGTCTTCGCCCTGGACATAGAGCCCTCGGAACGTTCCGCCGAGGGCCGCATCGAACATGTTCGGGATCCGCAGGCCCGGCTCGGCCAATAGCGGAACACCCCACAGCCGTTCGTAGATCCCTCGGACCTCGGCCCCGGACACGTGCCGATAGCCGGGCAACTCGTGGGGGAAGGACCCCATGTCGCACGACCCCTGGACGTTGTTCTGACCGCGCAGCGGGTTGACCCCCACCCCGTCGCGGCCGAGCATCCCGGTGAGCATCGCGAGGTTGGCCAGGCCCATGACCATCGTCGAGCCCTGGCTGTGCTCGGTCACCCCGAGGCCGTAGTAGATCGCGGAGTTGGGGCCCGCGGCATACCGGCGGGCGGCGGCACGCAGATCGGGCGCCGGTATGCCGGTGACCTCCTCCGTTGCCTCCGGCGAGTGCTCGGGGCGGGCGATGAAGGCGAGGTAGTCGGTGACGTCCTCACACCGCTCGGCGAGGAACCGTCCGTCGGTCAGCCCCTCGGTGACGATGACGTGGGCCATCGCGTTGACGAAGGCGACGTTCGTGCCCGGCTGGACGGGCAGGTGGTATGCCGCCTCGACATGCGGAGAGCGGACCAACTCGATCCGTCGGGGGTCCGCGACGATGAGCGCCGCTCCGTTGCGCAGGCGCCGCTTGATCCGCGAGCCGAAGACCGGGTGGGCATCGGTGGGGTTGGCGCCGATGACGAGGATGACGTCGGCCTGGTCGACCGACTCGAAGTCCTGGGTGCCGGCCGACGTGCCGAACGCCTGGCCGAGCCCATACCCGGTGGGGGAGTGGCAGACCCGAGCGCAGGTGTCGACGTTGTTGTTGCCGAAGGCGGCCCGCACCATCTTCTGGACGACGTAGACCTCCTCGTTGGTGCACCGCGACGAGGAGATGCCCCCGATGGCGTCGAAGCCGTAGCGCTCCTGGATCGCCCGGAAACCGGTGGCCACCCGCTCGATCGCCGTGTCCCAGGACACGACCTGCCAGGGGTCGTCGATGTGGTCGCGGACCATCGGCTCGAGCACCCGGTCGCGGTGGGCGGCATACCCATAGGCGAACCGGCCCTTGACGCACGAGTGACCCTCGTTGGCCCCGCCGTCCTTCCACGGGACCATCCGCACGAGCGTCGTCCCCTCGGGGTCATCGCGCACCTCGGCGCGGAAGGAACACCCGACACCGCAATACGCGCACGTGGTCACCACGGCCCGCGAGGGCATCCCGAGTGAGACGAGCGACTTCTCCTCCAGGGCGGATGTGGGGCAGGCCTGCACGCAGGCGCCACATGAAACGCACTCGGAGGCAAGGAAATCCGTGCCGCTAGGGCTGATCTGCGAGTCGAAGCCACGACCTGCGACGCTCAGCGCGAAGGTGCCTTGAACCTCACCGCAGGCCCGCACGCAGCGCGAGCAGACGATGCAGGCCGCCGGGTCGAACGCGAAGTAGGGGTTGCTCACGTCGGTGGTCGCGTCGGCGTGGGAGCGCCCGAGGCCGTAGCGAACCTCGGCAACGCCGGCGTCTGCCGCCAGCCGGCCCAGGTCGCAGGAGCCGCGCTCGCAGCCTGCGCAGTCGGCCGGGTGGTCGGACAGGTAGAGCTCCATCACCCCGTGCCGCAGCTGCCGGACCATCGGGGTGTCGGTCGCCACGCTCATCCCGTCGGAGCACAGGGTGGTGCACGACGCGGGAGTGCCACGAACGCCGTCGACCTCGACGAGGCAGAGCCGGCACGACCCGAAGGCCTCCAGCCGATCGGTGGCGCACAAGCGGGGGATCTCGACCCCGGCGAGGGAAGCAGCACGCAGCACCGAGGTGCCGGGGGCGACCCGCACGGGTATGCCGTCGATCGTCACCGTCGCGGTCGGCTCACCGACCACCGCCGGTGTGCCGAGGTCACGTTCGGGGGCGAGGGTCATCGGGGCTCTCCGTCCGCACTGAGCCCGAAATCCTCGGGGAAATAGGTGAGGGCGCTGCGCACCGGCATCGGCGTCAGCCCGCCCATCGCACACAGGGAGCCGCGTTCCATGGTCGTGCACAGGTCTTGCAGGAGAGCCAGGTTCGCCCGGCGATCCGACTCGGTCCCCCCGGCGACGAGCCGGTCGATCGTCTCGACGCCGCGCTGCGAGCCGATCCGACAGGGCGTGCACTTGCCGCACGACTCCTTGGCGCAGAACTCCATGGCGAAGCGGGCCATCCGGCCCATGTCGACGGTGTCGTCGAAGACGACCACCCCGCCGTGCCCCAGCATGAAACCCGCATCGGCCATCGCCTCGTAGGCCAGCGGCACGTCCAGTCGATCGGCGGGCACGTAGGCCCCCAGCGGTCCGCCCACCTGGACGGCTCGGACCGGACGTCCCGAGCGGGTGCCGCCGCCGAAACCCTCGACGAGATCGCGCAGGGTGATCCCGAAGTCGACCTCGACCAGGCCGCCACGAGCGACGTTGCCGGCCAGTTGGAACACCTGGGTGCCGCGCGAGCGGTCGACGCCGTGGGCGGCATACGCCTCGGGACCGTCGGCGAGGATGGACGGGACCGCCGCAACCGTGAGGACGTTGTTGACGACGGTCGGTCGCCCGAACAACCCCGACAGCGCGGGGATCGGTGGCTTGGCGCGCACCTCGCCGCGGCGACCTTCGATGGTGGAGAGCATCGAGGTCTCCTCGCCGCAGATATACGCGCCGGCGCCGACCCGCACCTCCACGTCGAACGCCAACCCTGACCCGAGAATGTCCGGCCCGAGCCACCCACCCGTTCGCGCCGTCTCGACGGCTCGGCGCATCGTGGCGATGGCGTGCGGGTATTCCGAACGGATGAAGACGTAGCCCTCGCTCGCACCGACGGCCCAGGCGGTGATCGCCATGCCCTCGATCAGCGCGAAGGGGTCTCCTTCCATGAGCATCCGGTCGGCGAACGTGCCCGAGTCGCCCTCGTCGGCGTTGATGGTGACGAACTTCAGCGGCCCGGGCGCGCCCGCGACGGTCCGCCACTTCACCCCGGCGGGGAAGCCCGCACCGCCCCGGCCACGCAGCCCCGACGCGACGACCTCCTCGACAACGGCCTCGGGGGCCATGCCCAACGCCCGCCGCAGCCCGACCCACCCGCCGTGCCGCGCGTAGTCGTCGGGATCGGCCGGGTCGACGACGCCCAAGCGCGCCGTGGTCAGGCGAGCCTGTCGGGTCATCCACGGGTGCTCGTCCAGAGGGCCGAGGTATGCCGGGTGGTCGGCTTCCGGGGCCGGCCCGGCCGAAGCAGTTGGCTCGCGCGAACATACCGAGGTCGCGTCGGCGAGCAGCGCGCCGACCTGGCCTGGTGAGACGTTGGCGAAGCCCACCCGACCGTCGGCCGTATCGACCTCGACGAGGGGTTCCAGCCAGAGCATCCCGCGAGACCCGGTGCGGACGACTTCAACGCCGGGCTGCCCGGTCAGGGCCGCAGCGACCTCGTCCGCGCCGACCGACACGGCAGCGGCGTCACCGGGGACGAAGAACCGGGTCATGACGACCGCCCAGGCAGCGACGCGCCCACCCTCGAAGCGGTGAGGTGCCCGAACAGGCGACCGTCGACGGTGCCGCTCGGGCCGAGAGCGCAGTTGCCCAGACAGAAGACCTCGTGCACCTCGACGTCCGATGCCTCCTGCAGGTCGGCGCGGACGTCGGCCATGAGTCGCTCAGCGCCGACCGACTGGCAGGCCTCGCCGCGACAGATCGCGACGACGTGCGTCGGCGGGGGAGCGGCGCGGAAGTCGTGGAAGAAGGTCATGACGCCGTGGACATCGGCGATCGAGAGGTTGAGGACGTCGGCGACGGCAACCAGGTCGCCACGCTCGATGGCTCCGAACCGGTCCTGGACCGCGTGCAGCACGGGCAGCAGGGGGCCTCGCTGCGCGGCATACCCCGCGGCGATCTCGCGGACCGCGTCGACGCGGGTCATCTCCACCATGCGTGCGCCACCCTCCTCGCCGTTGATGTGAGTGTCCGCAGTCTAGGAAGGCGGGCGGTCCGCGGCCGCACCGCGCAGTGCTGGTTTGTGCTCAGCCGGCTTCCCGCAGGCACTGGGGCTCGGCCCGCCGCACCCAGGGTCAGTGGGCAGGAAGAAGGGCCCCGGAACGTATGAGGTTCCGGGGCCCTTCCTGGCGCTCGGCCGAAGCCGACCACCGTGCGTCGGGCGCGAAGCTCGACGCCTCCGACCCGAAGGTCGGGCTGCCGCGAACCTGCGTTCGCAGCGTGGTCGGACCGAGGTCCAACCCTTCGCTCAGCACCTCGAATCCACCACTCCCGAAAGAGTTTTGGACCGATGGTGGCGCCTTGCTGGCCTCCGGCGAACCGTTGGCGTATCCCCATTTCTAGTCCCGTCACCGCCGGTTCACAAGGGGTTGGGCGAGACTTCTGAAGGCTTTCGCGGGAGCCACGGCGTGTCGGTGCGACACGCCGCCGCAGCGTCGTCGCGGTCCCGAGGCGCAAGACTCCCGTCCACGATTCGACCCGCGCATGATTCGACCCGCGCGCGTTTCGACCGCGCATGATTCGACCGCCCGGGCTGAGAGGATTCGGGTATGCCGTCCGCCCTCCCCGACGGGGACCCCGCCCCCGCTACGGGCCGCCTCCCGGCCGGCGCTCTTGACGCGATCGCGTCCACGCCGTTTGGCGTCTACGTCCATGTCCCCTTCTGCCGCGTGCGCTGTGGCTACTGCGATTTCAACACCTACGCGATCCCTGAGTTGGGTGCCGACGGAGCGGCCGAGGTCAGCGGCTATGCCGACCAGGTGCTGCGGGAATTGGACCTGGCCGTCGACGTCCTCACCGACGGCGGCAGCGGGCCAGGCCCGCGCCAGGTCGAGACCGTGTTCGTCGGTGGTGGCACGCCCACCCTCTTGCCGGCGGCCGACCTCGCGAAGGTGCTGCACGGCATACGGGATCGGTGGGGGCTCGCGCCCGATGCCGAGGTGACGACCGAGGCGAACCCCGACACCGTGACGCCGGAGGGGATGGCGGCCCTCGCCGCGGCGGGGTTCACCCGGGTGAGCCTGGGGATGCAGTCGGCCGTGCCGCACGTGCTCGCGACCCTCGACCGCACCCACGACCCCGCCGCCGTGGCGCGCGCCGTCGCGGCGGTCCGCGCAGCGGGGATGGCCGTCAGCCTCGATCTCATCTACGGCACGCCGGGGGAGAGCGTGGCAGATTGGCGGCGCTCGCTCGACGCGGCGCTTGAGTTGGCGCCCGACCACCTGTCGGCCTACGCGCTGGTCGTCGAGGAGGGCACCCGCCTGGCCGGGCAGGTCCGCCGCGGCGAGGTCGCGATGCCCGACGACGATGACGAGGCGAGCAAGTACGAGGTGGCCGATGCGGTCCTCGCCGCCGCGGGGATGCAGTGGTACGAGGTGAGCAACTGGGCCCGCACACCGGACCAGCGCTGTCGGCACAACATCGGCTACTGGGCGGGGGGCAACTGGTGGGGCACCGGTCCTGGAGCGCACAGCCACGTCGGCGGTGTGCGGTGGTGGAACGTCAAACACCCGAGGGCGTATGCCGCCCGCCTGGGCGACGCGGGCATCGGCGCGCCGCGTGGTAGCGCTGCACTCGGACCCGTCCTCAGCCCGGCGGCCGCCCGCGAGGTCCTCACCAGCGAGCAGCAGGCCGACGAACGGGTGCTGCTCGGCGTGCGGCTCGTCGATGGCCTGCCGATCGCCGACCTGGCTGCGGGGGCTGCGCGTGAAGTGGCTGGGCTGGTCGCCGAGGGCCTCATCGACGGCCGCGCCGCCGTGGTCGAGCGGCGGGTCCGCCTCACCCTGACCGGCCGATTGTTGGCCGACACAGTGGTGCGCCGGCTGGTGGGCTGACCCACCAACCGGCGCACGCGGAAACTGTCAGCGGCCTGCGACTACTTGATGAGGCGCAGGTTGAACGGGTAGCGGTAGGCCTCGCCCTTGTTGGCGGCCATCGCGCCCATGATCCCGAAGACCAGCCCGGCGATCCAGACGACGAGGCCCAGCGGGATGATGATGATGAACGTGATGATCGTGGCGACGATGTAACCGATCAACAGGGTGATCTGGAAGTTGAGTGCCTCGGTGGACTGGTCCTTGGTGAAGGCGTCCCGGGGGCCGAACACGAGCATGACGATGAGCGGGCCGACGACGCTGAGGATGATGCCGCCGACGTGCGAGAGCATCCCCCACTGGCGTGACTCGGCTGGGCTGAGCGGCACGACTCCGGCGACGGGGGCGGCATACCCCTGCGGCGGGTAGGCGGGCGGGGGCGGCGCTGCCGGGGTCTGGTAGGCGGCGGGCGGAGCCTGGTAGGCGGGGGGTGCCGGGACCGGCGCGGCGGGTGCCTCGGGGGCCGAGCCGCTCCAGGCGGGCGGCGGCGGGGGCGGAACGTCGACGGGGCGGGTCGGGTCGTTGGCGGGCTGGTCTGACATTGGTACCTCCGGTGTCGGACGCCTGAATCAGGCGCCTGGTGCGGTGACGAAGTCGATGAGCTCTTCGACGGCCGCGAGCAGGGTTGGCTCCAGATCAGCATACGAGCCCACCGTGCCAAGGATGCGTTTCCAGGCAAAGGCAAGGTCGGCGGGAGTGTCGCAGGGCCAGCCCAGCGCCTGGCAGATTCCTTCCTTCCAGGACCTGCCGCGCGGGATGACGGGCCATTGGGTCCACCCCAACCGGGCCGGTTTGACCGACTGCCAGACGTCGACATACGGGTGGCCGAGCAGCAGGGCATGCCCTTGCGTGGCAGCGGGGAGCGCCCGCACTGCCGCCGCGATGGCCGACTCCTTGGTGCCCGGAACGAGGTGGTCGACAAGGATCCCGAGCCGCCGTCCCGGACCCGGGGCGAAGGACCGGACGCTGGCCACGAGGTCGTCGATGCCGTCCAACTGCTCGACGACGACGCCTTCGACCCGCAGGTCGGCACCCCAGACCTTCTCGACGAGCTCGGCATCGTGACGTCCCTCGACCCAGATCCGGGAGCCGACGGCGACCCGGGCGGGTTGGCCGGCCACGGCCACCGAACCGCTGGCCGTGCGCGCCGCCGCCTTGCGGACCGCCTCCAACTTGGCGCGGTCGGCCGCCACCGGCGGGGTGAGGACCACGGGACGCCCTTCAAGGAGGAAGCCCGGCCCGAGCGGGAAGCCCTTGGTGCGGCCGCGGCGGTCCTCGAGGTGGACGACATGCATGCCACCGGCCTTCTCCACGCGCACGACCGCGCCGCACCAGCCGGTCTCGACATCCTCGACGACCAGGCCCGGTTCAGCGGCGACGGGAGCGGCGACGGGGCGACGCGGCATACGTGCTGCGTCGGCGAGGACGTCGCGACCGTAGCGATCCATCCCGGCAGGGTATGCCGCGTCCGCGCGCCGAGCGGGTGGACGCGCCGCCAGACCCACGTAGACTTGGCACTCACGTGGTGAGAGTGCCAGTGCGCTGCCGAGACGGGTGGGCGTAGGACCGACGAGCGGGACGAGGGAGGGCGATGAGCGACGAGCGGCGGCTGTCGGTGTTGCGAGCCATCGTCCAGGACTATGTCCGCACGTCCGAGCCGGTGGGGTCCAAGAGCCTCGTCGAACGCCACCACTTCGGCGTTTCGGCGGCGACCGTGCGCAATGACATGGCCATCCTCGAGGAGGAGGGGCTCATCCATGCGCCGCACACGTCGGCCGGTCGGGTGCCGACCGACGCGGGCTATCGGGTGTTCGTCGACCGGCTCAGTGCGGTCAAGCCGATGTCCGGTGCCGAACGGTCAGCGATCAGCCACTTCTTGCAGGGTGCCGTCGATCTTGACGACGTCGTGGACCGGACCGTACGCCTGCTCGCGTCGCTCACCCACCAGGTCGCCGTCGTCCAATACCCGTCGCTCACCCGGTCGGCGGTGCGACACATCGAGCTCGTGCCGATGGCCCGTGATCGGCTCATGGTCATCCTCATCGCCAACACCGGGCGGATCGAACAGCGCGTCGTCGACGCCCACTGCCGCCTGGACGACGAGACCGGCGCCGCCCTCGTGTCCCGGATCCGCTCCGAGGTGCTCGGCGAGGCCGCCGGACGGTCCTTCCCGGACGCTGCGGCCCGCCTGCAATCCCTCCCCGAGCGTTTCGAGCCGGCCGATCGCGATCTGGTTCGCATCGTGCTGCGCACGCTGGACGACGCCCTCGCGGAGGAGCGGGAGGAGCGGGTCGTCCTGGCGGGGACGTCCAACCTCGCCCGGTTCGGCGCCGACTTCCCGCTGACGATCGCACCGGTGCTCGAAGCGCTCGAGGAGCACGTCGTGCTGCTCAAGCTGTTCGGCCAACTGCGCCAGGGCCAGGGCGGCGCGGTCGCGGTGACCATCGGTCATGAGCACGAACACCAGGGCCTGGCCGGGGCGTCGGTTGTCTCGGCGGCCTACGGCACGGGTGCCGAGCTCGTTGCGGGCCTGGGCATCCTCGGCCCCACCCGGATGGATTACCCCAACGCCATGGCGACCGTCCGCGCCGTAGCCCATTACGTCTCCGAGCTGCTTGAGCCCTGATCGAGCACCGACAGCCACTGCACCGAGAAGGAATTGTGAGCGACTACTACCAGGACCTCGGCGTCGAACGCTCCGCCACGGCGGAGGAGATCAAGCGTGCCTACCGACGGCTCGCCCGCCAGTTGCACCCTGATGTCAACTCGGGCGCCGAGGCCGAGGAACAGTTCAAGACGGTGTCTCGGGCCTACGAGGTGCTCTCCGATCCGGACAAGCGGCGCAACTACGACCTCGGTGTCGACCCCTTCGCCGCGGGTGGGGGCGCCGGCTTCAGCGGGCAGGGCTTCTCGTTCAGCGACGTCATGGACGCCTTCTTCGGAGGTGCGGCTACCCAGCGCGGCCCGCGCTCGCGGGCGCACCGCGGCCAGGACGCCCTCGTCCGGATCCAGATCGACCTGCACGACGCGGTCTTCGGCTCTGAGGAGGAGCTCACCATCGAGACCGCCGTCCGATGCTCGTCCTGCCAGGGTGACGGCTGCCAGCCAGGGACCGGCGTGTCGACCTGCGTCCTGTGCCACGGCCGCGGCGAGGTGCAGACGGTGCAGCGGTCCTTCCTCGGGCAGGTGATGACGACTCGGCCCTGCCAGGCCTGCCAGGGCTACGGCTCGACGATCAACCACCCGTGTTTCGAGTGCTCGGGCGAGGGTCGGGTCCGCACCCGGCGCACCCTCACCCTCAAGGTTCCGGCCGGGGTCGACTCGGGCACCCGCATCCAACTGGCCGGCGAAGGCGAGGTCGGCACCGGCGGCGGCTCGGCGGGCGACCTGTATGTCGAGGTCGCCGTGGCGAACCACGCCACCTACACGCGGCGGGGGGACGACCTGCACTGCCGGGTCGAGTTGCCGATGACGGCCGCGGCCCTGGGGACGACGATCGACCTGCAGACCTTCGACGGCACCCGCCCCTTCGACGTGCGGCCAGGCACCCAGGCGGGCGACACGATGACGCTGCGTGGCCTTGGGGTGACCCACCTGCGCGGCACCGGCCGCGGCGACCTCATCGTCCATGCCGACGTCCAGACTCCGACCCGGCTCACCGAGGGCCAGCAGGACCTGTTGCGTCAGTTGGCCCAGTTGCGTGGCGAGGAACGTCCGATCGGGCGGATGGCGCCTGCCGACAAGGGCCTGCTCGGCAAGTTGCGCGACGCCTTCAAGAACGCCTGACGACGAACTCCCAGCGACGAACCCCTGACGAAGCCGGTATGCCGTGACCGCCCCGCTGTTCCTCGTCGCACCTGGCTCTCTGGCCGGGGCGATGGCGGGCACCACGGTGTCGATCGGCGGCTCGGAAGGCCACCACGCGGTCTCGGTCCACCGGTTGCGCATCGGGGAAGAGGTGCTCGTCGGTGACGGGGCCGGGGTCCGGGTGAGCGCCGAGGTGGTCGGCGTCGAACGGCATACCCTCCTCACCAGGGTCATCGAGGTGCAGGTGCGCCCGCCCGCGGACCCGAGGTTCGTCCTGGTCCAGGCGCTGGCCAAGGGTGACCGGGACGAGCAGGCGATCGAGGCCGCGACCGAGCTCGGCGTCGATGCCGTCGTCCCGTGGCAGGCGTCCCGCAGCGTCGTTCAGTGGCGTGCCGACAAGGTCGCCCGGGGCCAGGCGCGCTGGGAGTCGATCGTGGTGGCGGCGGCAAAGCAGTCCCGCCGGTTCCAGGTCCCGCAGGTCAGGCCTCTGGCGCGCACCGCCGATGTGGTGCGGCTGTTGGGCGATGCCGCTCTGAGCATCGTCCTGCACGAGGAGGCACAGGCGCCGTTGGCGAGCCTCGACCTGCCGCCGACCGGGGAGATCGTGCTCGTCGTCGGCCCCGAGGGCGGCATCGCACAGACCGAGTTGGATGCCTTCGCGGCGGTGGGGGTGGTCGCGGTCCGGCTCGGGCCCGAGGTGTTGCGGACCTCGACGGCGGGCCCGGCGGCGCTGGCGGTCCTCAACGGGATGTCGCGCTGGCGCTGAGCCGAGGGTCAACGGACCGTGAAGGCCACCGCCTGCTCGGCGAAGGGGCCACCGGTCGCGGCATCCGACTCGAACGCTCGGATCGTGTAGCGGCCCGGCGCCAACACCCCGAGGTCTTGCCGCCAGGTCCCACGGACGGGGCACCCGGCCGTTGCGGTGGTGAATCCCTGGCGGACCATCGCTCCGTCGAGCCGCAACTCCCATTGGACGGTGCCCTCGAACGTGCACGCCTGGCCCTCGATGACCACGCGCGAGTCCCACACCGAGGCGAACCGCCCCGGTGACGTGATCCAGACGGGGGCCAACTCCCGGGTGGTGTCAGCCGGTCGCCGGAACACCCCAGCAGGTATGCCGCCCACCACCGGGCCGGCGCCGGCCACGTCGATGGCTACCGGGACGTTGCGTTGGGCCGCCGCGGTGGCGGTCCACACCAACGCCTGCACGGCCATTCGTTGCGCGTCCGCGTCGAGCCCGCCGACACCAGGTGCGCTGAGGGTGAGGGCGATCCGATCCGCCGCGACGCTGGCCGTGACGCGCGTGCCGGGCGTCCAGGCGCGCAGGTAGCCGTCCTGGCCCGGCATGGCCTGGCCCCAGACATCTGGCTGTGCAAGAGCGAGGTTGACGGCCGTGGTGACTCGGGCATCGAGGCCGTCATCGCCCATCGTGGCGCGCACGAAGTCGCGATAGAGCGCCCACCGCACGACGGGCGTCCCCGGTGCTGCGTAATAGACGGGGGCGGACCACTCGAAACGGGTCGCGCTCGTCGAGCCCGGGGTGGATGCACCGGGCGACGCGGGCAGCGCCCGTGAGGGTGCTGGCAGCGGGTCGTCGGCCGCGATCACCACAGCCGTGTGGGTCCCGGATGCGGCCACCGCGTTGCTGCCGACCCGCTGCTGCAGGGTCAATGCGCCCAGCCCCACTGCGAGAACGAGGAACGACGCCGCCAGCGGGAGCAGCCACCGGGGTGTGCCGGCTCGCGGGGGTGCCGTCGACACCGCTTCGGTGATCGCACCGAGCCGATCAGTCGGGGAGACTCGCTCGGCGGCCGTGGTGAGGGCATCGCGCAGCCGCGCTTCCACGTGCGGGTCTCCTGGTGGGTGGGCCGTCATTCGGTCGCCTCCAATCGGGCCCGCAGGGCAGCCAGGCCGCGGTGGGCGTGCGCCTTGACCGAGCCGGGGGCGATGCCCAAGGCGTCGGCAATGGCGGCCTCGGACCAGTCGGCGAAGTAGCGCAGCACGAGGACCTCTCGTTGGCGGTCGGGCAGGCGTCGTAGGGCGGCCAACATGGCGCCGTCCCCCAAATGGCGCAGGGCCTGCGCCTCCGCACTGGCCGCCGTGGCCCGGTCGGCAGCGTCCGCTCGGCCGGCCTCGGCGATCGCTTCCCGCCGGACGACAACGTCGTGCCGCTGCACGGAGCGGGCGCCGTTGACGACGGCCCGGCGCAGATAGGCGACCGCCGCGCCGGTGTCCCGGATCCGGTCGTAGTTGCGGTGGGTGGCGATGAACGCGTCCTGGACGACGTCCTCCGCGGTGCCTTGGTCGTGGACGAGGAACCAGGCCAGCCGCACGAGAGGGTGCCAGTGGGCGGCATACAGGATGGCAATCGCCTCATCGGCGGAGGTGACGCCGACAGCGGCGCCGGGTGTGCGCGCAGACCCGCGCGCACCGGGGCGTTCCAGCTGCATCGTCGGCACGCTCTCTGGACGGCTGGCCGCGGACGTCGGTTGACCTCGCCGGCGCGACTAGTCTCGCAGCATGAGCGCGCCCACCTGCCTGTTCTGCAAGATCGTCGCCGAACGGATCCCGGCGACCGTCGTCGCCCGAAGCGAACACTCGCTCGCCTTCCGTGACATCGACCCGCAGGCACCCACCCATGTGCTCGTCATCCCGCGGCGGCACGTCCAGAACGTCGGCGAGTTGGCCGATGCGCCGCGGGAGCTCGCCGACCTGTTCGAGTTGGCGGCGCGGGTCGCGGCGCAGGAAGGCCTGGGCCGGGGCTACCGGATGGTGACGAACACCGGCTCCGAGGGCGGCCAGATCGTCTTCCACGCCCACGTGCACGTGCTCGGGGGCCGGCCGATGCAGTGGCCTCCGGGGTGAGGAACCGCACGCTGGTGGGAATCTTCGTCGATCGGTATGCCGCGCGCCTCATAGACTGGTCTGCGCCATGACCGAGCCGCACCCGCGCGGCATGCCCTCGGCCTCCGTCGCCGCGGCGCTGCCCACTCACGCCATCACCATCCCTCCGACCGTGTCGATGGTGACGCTGCTCGGACCCCGAGACGAGCTGTTGGACACGATCGAGCGGGCCTTCCCGACGGTCGACGTCCATGTCCGCGGCAACGAGTTGTCGTTGCGCGGGCCGGGGGTCGACGTGGCCGTCGTCGAGCGGTTGATCGACGAGTTGCTCGTCGTCATCGACGCTGGGCAACCCCTGACACGCGACGCGGTCGAGCGAGCGATCGCGATGTTGCGGGCCCGCACCGCGGAGCGACCGGCCGACGTGCTGACACTCAACATCATCAGCAACCGCGGTCGGACGATCCGGCCGAAAACCCTGGGGCAGAAGCGGTATGTCGACGCGATCGACATGCACACGATCGTCTTCGGGATCGGCCCGGCCGGCACCGGGAAGACCTATCTGGCGATGGCCAAGGCGGTCGCTGCGCTGCAGAGCAAGCGGGTCAACCGGATCATCCTCACCCGGCCGGCGGTCGAAGCGGGCGAGCGGTTGGGCTTCCTGCCCGGGACGCTGAGCGACAAGATCGACCCCTATCTGCGCCCGCTCTACGACGCCTTGCACGACATGGTCGACCCCGACACGATCCCGCGGCTGATGGCCTCGGGCACCATCGAGGTCGCGCCGCTGGCCTTCATGCGCGGTCGCTCGCTCAACGACGCCTTCGTCATCCTCGATGAGGCTCAGAACACCTCGGCCGAGCAGATGAAGATGTTCCTCACCCGCCTCGGGTTCGGCTCGAAGATGGTCGTCACGGGCGACATCACCCAGATCGACCTGCCGGGCGGCACCCGTTCGGGGCTCGCCCACGTGCGCGACATCCTCGCCGACGTCGACGACATCTACTTCACCGAGCTCACCTCGGCCGACGTCGTGCGACACAAGTTGGTCAGCGCCATCGTCGACGCCTACGGCGCGTCCGAGGCGAAGGAGCAGGCCGCGCGCGAAGCGGAGGACCACGGGCGGCATACCCCACGGCACCTGGCCGGAGGAGCGAACCGCCCGTGAGCGTCGACGTCCTCAACGAGTGCGGGTATGCCGTCGACGAGCTGGAGCTCGTGGCGTGCGCCCGTCATGTCATGGACCGGATGAAGGTGCACCCGGACGCCGACCTGGCCATCAGCCTGGTCGACGAGGCGGCGATGACGGTGCTGCACGAGAAATGGATGGACCTGCCGGGTCCGACCGACGTCATGAGCTTCCCCATGGACGAGTTGCGCCCGGGACGGGACGGCGTCGACCTGCAAGAAGGCGTCCTCGGCGACATCGTCCTGTGTCCCGCGGTGGCCGAGGAGCAGGCCCGCCAAGCCGGGCACGCTCCCGTCGAGGAGTTGCTCCTGCTGACCACCCATGGCCTCCTGCACCTGTTGGGCTTCGATCACGCCGACCCCGACGAGAAGCACGAAATGTTCGAGTTGCAGCGGCAGTTGCTCCTGACCTATCTCGCCGGCCGCGGCCGACGATGATTGGAGTCGGTGAGCGATGAGCGGCGTGGTGCTGGCCCAAGTCGTCGTCGTCACCGTGTTGGCCACGGTGTTGGCCTTCTGCTTGTCGGCGGCGGAGGCCGCCTTGCAGCGCATGACCCGGGTCCGTGCCGAGGAGCTGGCTGACGACGGTCGGGTCGGCGCTGCTGCCCTCGTGGCCGTGGTCGAGCAGCCCGCCCCCTACCTGGCAGTCTTGGCCTTCTTGCGGGTTGTCGCTGAGGCGACCACGGCAGTGCTCATCACCGTCGCCGTCATCGCCCTCACCGATTCGTTGGGGACGGCGCTGGCGATCTCGATCCTCGTCATGGCCCTCGTGTCCTTCGTCCTCGTCGGTGTGTCGCCGCGGACGCTCGGTCGACAGAACTACGAGCGGGCCGCTCTTGCCGCCGCGCCGGTGACGCGAGCGTTGCGCCGGGTGCTTGGGCCCGTCTCGCATGGGCTGATCGCCCTCGGTAATGCGGTGACGCCGGGGAAGGGCTATCGCGACGGGCCGTTCCAGACCGAGTCGGAGTTGCGCGATCTGCTCGACCAGGCGTCCGACTCATCGGTCATCGAGGACGACGAGCGGGAGATGATCCGTTCGGTCTTCGAGTTGGGTGACACGGTGGCACGCGAGGTCATGGTGCCCCGCCCCGACATGGTGACCGTCCAAGGTGACGACCCGTTGCGCAAGGCGACGGCGGTCTTCCTGCGCAGCGGTTTCTCCCGGCTGCCGGTCATCGGGGATGACTCCGACGACGTCCTAGGCCTCATCTATCTCAAGGACGTCGTCGCGCGGATCACCGCCGACCCGGAGGCGGGCGCGGTGGCCTGTTCGAGCCTGATGCGGCCGATGTCGTTCATCCCCGAGTCCAAACCGATCGATGACCTGCTGCGTGAGATGCAGCGTGACCAGGTGCACTTCGCCGTCGTCGTCGACGAATACGGCGGCACGGCAGGGCTGGTCACCATCGAGGACATCCTTGAGGAGATCGTGGGGGAGATCGCCGACGAGTACGACCGGGACGAGCCAGGGGTGGAACCGATCGGGGACGGGGGCTACCGGTTGCCCGCCGCGATGCACATCGACGACGTTGCGGAGTTGTTCGACCTGGACATCGACGAAGACGAGGTCGACAGCATCGGCGGGCTGCTCACGAAGGCGTTGGGACGGGTGCCGTTCGCCGGCGCCCATGCTGGGATCGCGGGGTTGTCGATCACGGCTGAGAGGATGGCTCACCGGCACCGGATCGCCACGGTGCTCGTGCGCCCCTTGGTGCCATTGGGCGAGACCGAGTCCGAGCCGCTGGTGCGCCGGCTGGCTGGTGACCCTGACCGTGTGGGAGGCGACGATGACTGACTCAGGTGAGGACGCGGCATACCGAGCCGGTTTTGCCTGCCTCGTGGGGCGACCTAATGCGGGCAAGTCCACGCTGACCAACGCCTTGGTCGGGCAGAAGGTGGCGATCACGTCGTCCAAGCCGCAGACGACGCGGCATACGATCCGCGGGATCTCGACCACGGCCGACAGCCAACTGATCCTCATCGACACCCCTGGTCTGCACCGGCCGCGGACCCTGCTGGGGGAGCGGCTCAACGACCTGGTCCGCGAGGCACTGTTGGACGTCGACGTCGTGGGCTTCTGCCTGCCGGCCGATCAGCGGGTCGGGCCGGGTGACCAGTTCATCGCGGCCGAGCTTGCGGAGCTGCGGCGGGTCAAGCGCAAACCCGTGGTGGCGCTGGCGACCAAGAGCGACCTGGTGTCGCGGGAGCGCCTGCTCACCCACCTCGTGGCGATCGACGCCTTGGGCGAATGGGACGCCATCGTGCCCTGCTCGGCGACCCGCGGCGATCAGGTCGACGAGGTGCGCACGGTGTTGGTCGGGCTGTTGCCGCTGTCGCCGCCGCTGTATCCGTCGGAGGCGCGCACCGACGAGCCCGACGACGTGATGATCGCCGAGTTGGTCCGTGAGGCTGCGTTGGAAGGCGTGCGGGACGAGTTGCCGCACTCGCTCGCGGTCGTCGTCGAGGAGATCGTGCCGCGCGAGGTCCCCGAGGGGCATGCGCCGATGCTCGACGTGCGGGTGTCGGTGTTTGTCGAGCGCGACAGCCAGAAGGCCATCGTCATCGGGCGCGGTGGCGCGCGGCTGCGCGATGTCGGGTCGACGGCGCGTGCGGCGATCGAGGAGTTGCTCGGGTCGAAGGTCTACCTCGACCTGCACGTCAAGGTCGCCAAGGACTGGCAGCGCGACCCCAAGGCCCTGTCGCGGTTGGGGTTCTGAGCCCGGCACTCGGGTCTGCGAGAGCCCGCCCGGGTGCGCGGCTGGTTTGGTGAGGTCTGCCTGACACGGCATGCTGAGCGCTTATGTCGACTTTGGTGTTCGTTCACGCCCATCCCGACGATGAGGCGTCCCAGACCGCTGGGGCGATGTGTCGGGCCGTCGAGGAAGGCCACCGGGTGGTGCTGGTCGTGTCCACCGGTGGCGAGCACGGTGAGGCCGCTGCCGACCTCGCCCCGGGTGAGACCGTTGCCCAGCGGCGTCGGGTGGAGTTGGCCGGGTCGGCGGCCGCCCTGGGCGTGCATCGGGTCGAGTGGCTGGGCTATGTCGACTCGGGGATGACCGGCTGGGATCAGAACGACCACGAGGGTGCCTTCGTCCAGGCCCCGCTGGACGAGGCTGCCGGGCGGCTGGCCACCATCCTCGACGAGGAGTCGGCCGATGTGTTGATCGGTTACGACTGGCACGGGGGCTATGGACACCCGGACCACGTCAAGGTGCACCAGGTCGTCCACCGGGCCGCCGAGTTGGCTGCTCAGCGTCCTCGCCTGCTCGAGTCGACGATGAACCGCGACCTGATGCGCGGCTTCATGGCCGCCGCCCGGGAGGCCGGCCTGGGTGAGGACGGCTTCGACCCCGATGGGCCGATGGATGACGGCAACCCGATGGGATCACCCGAGGCGGAGATCCACTGGCAGGTGGATGTCGCGGCATACCTGCCGCAGCGCCGCGCGGCACTGTCTTGCCATGCCTCGCAGACCACCGATGTCGGGGGGATGCTCTCGATGCCGGAGCAGGTCTTTGCGGGCTTCTTTGGCAGGGAGCACTACATCGAGCCGGGCCGGCCCGCGGGAATGGCGCAGGCCTGGTTCCTCGACGCCTGTCCCCTTGCCGTAGCGCTTGCTCGCCGCCGCCACCGTGCGCGCTGCGAAGCCCGCGAAGTCGATGTCCTTGGGCACCCCCTTGGCCGTGATCGTGTCGAACCAGATCTGCCCGGCCCGCTCCCACGCATGACCCCCCAACGCGCTCGCCGCGAGGTAGAACGCCCGGTTGGGGATACCGGAATTGGTGTGGACGCCGCCGTTGTCGTGCTCGGCGTCGTGGGGCAGGTCCTCGAAGTCGTCCATGTGAGCCGGCTGCGGATCGCGGCCGAGGACCGGGTCGTCGTATGCCGTGCCCGGCGCCTTCATCGAGCGCAGCGCGACGCCCTTGACCCGGTCGGTGAACAGCCCCTCGCCGATGAGCCAGTCGGAGGTCTCGGCGGTCTCGTTCTCGTGCATCTGCTTGACCAGGATCCCGAACACGTCGGACACCGACTCGTTAAGCGCACCGGACTGGGCGACATAGGTGAGCCCCGCCGTGTATTGCGTGAGCCCATGGGCGAGCTCGTGCCCGATGACGTCGATGCATGACGTGAACCCGTCGAAATAGACCCCGTCGCCGTCGCCGAAGACCATCTGGGTGCCGTCCCAGAACGCGTTGTCATAGCCTCGGTCGAAGTGGACCGTCGCGACGAGCGGCAGCCCTTTCCCGTCGAGGGAGTCGCGTTGGTATGCCGTCCACAACAGTGACCAGGTCGCCCCGAGCCCGTCGTAGGCCTCGTTGACCGCCACGTCGTCGGCCGGGTCGGCGCCTTCGGCTCGGACCAGCTGACCGGGCAGCGACGTCGAGTGGTTGGCGTCGTGAATGGACCGCTCGGGGGCGGCCGGGAGGGTCGCCGTCACCTGGACGCGCTTACCAGCGTCGAGCGCTTTGGCCCGCCGCACCATGTCCGGGGGGACCAGCCCGCGCGGTTTGCGCTGGGTGCGCTCAGCCACGACGATGCGCCGCTCCCGCCACGGAGTGTCGAAGCCGATCGTCCGTTGCGCCACGTCGGCGACGTGCGGGTCGTCATCGAGAGCGAGGCGGCGCAGCAGATACGTCGGCAGGATCGAGCAGCGATGTATGCCGTTCGGCGTGGCGGCGGGGGAGAGGTGGTTGGGCGGCATACCGGACATCCTGCCCTGCTACCCCGACACCCGCCCGCAGACGACGCCCCGTGAAACATAACCAGCAACGTCCTGCCTACGTGCGCGCGGGTTGCCTCCAGCCATCGTGGGCCGCACGATGGGTGGATGACGCACGTGCCGAGTGACTGTCTGGTTCGGTCATGACGGCTACCCGCGGGGGCGACGGCTCGCGTGCTCGTGACCGGAACGAGGCCGGCCGGGCGCGGCAGGGGCGGCCGCGCGATGCGTTGGGTCGTCCGCTGCCCTACGGGAGCGAGGGTGTCGAGCCGGTATCGGAGGAGCCGTTGCCCCCGACCGAGACGCTCGCTCTCGCGCGGCAGTTGGTGCGAGACGGCCGACCGTTCACGGCGCACGAAGTGCTGGAAGCACGCTGGAAGGCCGGACCCGGCGAGGAGCGCGACCTGTGGCAGGGCCTGGCGCAGCTCTGTGTCGGCCTGACGCACCAAGCCCGCGGCAACTTGACCGGCGCCGAGCGGCTCCTGACCAGAGGAGCCGCCCGGCTCGACCACTACGCCCGTCGTGGCGGCCCGACCTACGGACTTGACCTCGACGCCACGATCGAATGCGCCCGTCGGCTTTAGGTCCTGGTCAGGCCTTCCGCTTGCCACCACCGGGAGACCGGCACCACCTCGGTAACGACCCGCCGACCCGCTTACCCACACCCTCGATCGGGAACAGCCCAGATCTGTTCGTAGGTGTCGCCTGGGGTGAGCCAGTTCAGGCACTTCATGGGCATTTCGTTGTGCTTGAACACCGTTCGCAGGACAGCCCCTCTTGGAGTGAAGTCACCCCGTCATGATCTTACGAGGGTCATCATTGAGCAGTCGAATTCGTACCGCAAACCGCCTGCCTTAAAGGTGACGCGGCGCCGCTGCCCGCTTGGGCGGATTAGGAGATGATCGATTTGATCGGCCTCTCGGGGCACCCAATCCTTAGCTTGCAGCACGTGCAAATCCCGGACACCCGAAAACCGAACGTCAGTCGGGGTGCCTGCAGTGACCGAAGCGAAACCGAAGGTCAGTTGGTCCCCTCGCAACACGACGGATTGGAGATGGTAGTCGTTGTAGAGATCGACGAGATCCCCCTGTGGAGTCTCCAGTTCGATAAGCGGGATATCGAGTGCGGGAGATTTCACTCCGTGAAACGTCATCATGTCACAAGCCTCGCTCAGTCAGAATTCTGTCGACGATGCGCGGCTGGGCGGACCCGCGAGCTAGTCGATTTGTCATAGTGTGCACGCCCCGCAAGTCTACGGATAGCCGGCCCGTCGGCGTTTCCACGGACACTCGATTCCTCCCTAATTGGCACCGCTCGGGACCGGCGTGGTCGGGATCTTCCCGAACGCCCCGGCCGTCATCCGCGTCAAGAATCCTCAGTTCGTTCAGTCTAGCAAGTGGAGCGATAGCAAAATGGCCCATTCTCGTCTAGCGGCCGTGACCGAATGGCACTCCCCAGCCCGTGTTCCGCGTCATCCACGAGTACCACCCGGCCCGGTTCTCTCACTCGCCAGACGAGCCATCCCAACTTTGCGGATCTCGGCCTGAAGAACGAGGTTCGTCAGTCGGTGACCAGTACGTTCCGTCTTCATATTGAAGATGGACTTTTGTGCCATCCCACTCGAGAGCTCGCTGAATCCGAACCAGCACCTCGCGACGGGACCGTTCGGGCCTGTCAGGAGCACTTTCGACCGCAACAGTCACCACGGGCCTTTCGGTCATTGCGTCTGCGTCTAGCAGGAGAACTCCGAACTCATCCTCATAGCGAATGCTCAGCCCGTTACGCAAGTACACTGAATACCCAAGTGACGATTGGATGATGCCCGTCCACCAGTGCGCCTTGCGGAACGTTTCTCGCATTCCTGACTCGCATTCCTGATAGGATAGTCTTGTTCAGGATCATTTGGCCAGATTATATCAAACTCTGACGGTGAGCATAACCATTCTTCGTGATAATTGGTCTTCGATCTTGAAATAGATAGAGCTGGGTTTCGCCTCACTCGCGGACAAGAATCCAGACTTATCCACCGGATGCCTGGCGCTTCCACGGAGTGACCCTGACTCCGGCAAGCCAGAAGTTCGCGGCCATCAGTTCTTAAGGCGCGTGAGATTTCCACTCAGCACGGCGGAAAGACTGGGTCACTTTGACGCCCTTGCTTCGCGAAAGACGTAGGCTGTCGCTCCCGCGCCGACTTCTCGGATGTTTCGGACCCCGAGCAATCCCCGCCGCCTTTGAGATCTATACTCTCTGCGGAGGTACTTCGATATGACGATGACCAATTCTTGAATCAACTCACGCTGCTCGGTGGCCCCAACCTCCGATGCGACTAGTTCGTAGCCATCATCGGTGTCGAGAAGGAACACCTCGTCGTCCAGAGTCAATTGTACTCGAGCGTCACCTCCCTCTTGCCCTATTCGAATGACGGGACGTCGGCCTTGCCAGTGGACGTCGCAACTTAAGTGACGCGCACGCGCCTCGAATTCCACGAGGTCGACCATTCGGGAAAGGGGCATGGGCTGATACTGACTAGCCACGCTTCCTCAACGTCCAATCGCGAGTTCCATTGCTGGTATGCAGATCGATCCCTCCATGTCGCATGCTGACGTTCCCATGCACTCGAGTTGCGGCCAGCTCGGCTCCCGTGCTCTTCTTCCACTTCTTGTAAGTGTTGCCCCAGGAAACGCGGAATTCTCCGACACCCTGACTCCGCCCTATCTGGATGTAGGGATTGCCATGGTGACGACCCGTTGGCTGCGGGTGATCGACTTGATGGTAGTGGTGGTGTGGTTGTGTTGGGCGAGGTGGTCTCCGACCTGTAGGTCGCCGGAGAGGACCCAGCCATCGCCGTCGACGGAGAAGGGTGTTCTTCGGTGACCACGACTTGGATGTCTTCGATGGGGACTGGCCCGTGGTCGGTGTCGACGAGGGTTCCGGCGATGAAGCAGTTGCATCCCTTGCTTGCGATGCGTTCGGCGGCCCGGCCTACTCGTGATTGAGCGGCTGCGCCGCGGGCTGCTTTGACGGTTCCGGTGACGGCGCGTCCGATTTTGTTGGCGTATTGGACGGCTTTGATGGCGGCTTTGGCGGCTGAGGGTGCCCATGGCGTCACCGTGCAGGTCGACCATCTGCACGATCCGGTGACCGGACTTGCTCGTGGACAGCGCCAGCCGCCCATCGATGCCGGTGACAAAACGCGTGAGAACGGTCGGGTCGGTGGCCGACTCGCCGATCCACTCCGCCCGTCGAGAGAAATCACCTGATCGGGAGGAATCTCATCTTTCGGGCCGCAGCGGTGGGGCGGTTGGACGCGCGGCAACCACACGGCATACCCTGTGCCCGTGGCACGTGGGCTCCTCCTTCCTTGCCGCGACGAGGCCTGATCTGACGGCCCCCCTCGTCGCGGAGACTGCTGTGCGCGCCGCACCCCCCGCAGACCCGACGAGGAAGTCCCACCGATGCGACACCCCCAGACCCCTTCCCGTATGCCGTTCGGCAAGTACGTGCCGTTCCACGAGCAGATCGCGATCGACCTGCCCGATCGGACCTGGCCGACCAAACGGATGACCGTGGCCCCGCGCTGGTGCGCGGTGGACCTGCGTGACGGCAACCAGGCGCTCATCGACCCGATGAACCCGGCCCGCAAGATGCGGATGTTCGACCTGCTGGTCCGGATGGGCTACAAGGAGATCGAGGTCGGTTTCCCGAGCGCGAGCGAGACCGACTACACCTTCTGCCGCGAGCTCATCGACGGCGGGCACATCCCCGACGACGTGACCATCCAGGTGCTCACCCAATGCCGTGACCACCTCATCGAGCGCACCTTCGACGCCATTCGCGGGTCGAAGCAGGCCATCGTCCACTTCTACAACTCGACCTCGATCCTGCAGCGTCGGGTGGTCTTCGGCCTGGACCAGGACGGCATCGTCGACATCGCGCTGCAGGGCGCGCGGCTGTGTCGCAAGCTCGAGGAGACGGTCCCCGAGACCGACGTCTTCTACGAGTACTCGCCGGAGTCCTACACCGGCACCGAGTTGGAGTTCGCCGTCCGGGTGTGCAACGAGGTCATCGATGTCATCGACCCGACCCCCGACCACAAGATGATCATCAACCTCCCCGCGACGGTCGAGATGATCACCCCGAACGTCTATGCCGACTCCATCGAGTGGATGGTCCGACACCTGGACCGGCGGGACTCGGTCGTCGTGTCGCTGCACCCGCACAACGACCGGGGCACCGGGGTCGCGGCGGCGGAGTTGGGCTACCTCGCCGGCGCCGACCGCATCGAGGGCTGCCTGTTCGGCAACGGCGAGCGCACCGGAAACGTCGACCTGGTCACCCTCGGGATGAACCTCTTCTCGCAGGGCATCGACCCGCAGATCGACTTCTCGAACATCGACGAGATCCGTCGCACCGTCGAGCACTGCAACCAACTGCCGGTGCACGAGCGCCACCCCTACGGCGGCGACCTCGTCTTCACGGCCTTCTCCGGCTCGCACCAGGACGCCATCAAGAAGGGCTTCGAGTGGCTGGAGAAGGACGCCACTGCCGCCGGCACCGACGTCAACGGCGTGCCGTGGGCGGTGCCCTACCTGCCGATCGACCCGCACGACCTCGGCCGCAGCTATGAGGCGGTCGTGCGCGTCAACAGCCAGTCGGGCAAGGGCGGCGTCGCCTACATCATGAAGACCGAGCAGGGCATGGACCTGCCGCGCCGGCTGCAGATCGAGTTCTCCGCAGTCGTCCAGCGCGACGTCGACCAGGACGGCGGCGAGGTCACGCCCGCCGACCTGTGGCACAAGTTCGAGGACGAGTACCTCCCGACGCCCGAGCACCCGTGGGGCCGCTTCCGGCTCGCCTCGGCCAAGGTTGAGGCCGACGAGGACGGCGAGACCCTGCTCACCCTCGGCATCCGCGACCGCAGCGCGTCGGCCACCGAGGTGATGACCCTGACCGGCCACGGCAACGGCCCGATCGCCGCGTTCTGCGAGGCGATCAACCAGTTGGGCGTCGACGTGCGAGTCCTCGACTACGCCGAGCACGCCATGTCCTCCGGCGGCGACGCCACGGCGGCCGCCTACGTCGAGTGCGCAGTCGGCGAGCGGGTCCTCTGGGGCGTCGGCATCGACTCCTCGATCGTCCGCGCCTCGCTCAAGGCCATCGTCTCGGCCGTCAACCGGGCCCTGCGCGAGACCACCGTCCTCGTCTGAGGCTTCTCGCGCTCTCACCACGCACATCAGGTATGCCGCCCGCTCACCCGAGCGGGCGGCATACCCCTTGTGCGGGCGGGGTCTCAGGCGACGCCGCGCGGGCGGAATTGGACCGAGATCCGTGCGCCCACCTGCTTGGCCGTCTTGGGGATCGCATGCTCCCAGGTGCGTTGGCAGGAGCCGCCCATCACCGCGAGATCGCCGTGCCCCAGCGGGATCCGGTATGCCGTCCGCCCACCTCCGCGCGGGCGCAGACACAGCGGGCGAGCGGCGCCGAGGGACAGGATCGCGACCATCGTGTCGGTCGTCGCGCCACGGCCGATGGTGTCGCCGTGCCAGGCCACGCTGTCGTTGCCATCCCGATAGAGGCACAGCCCGGCGCTGGTGAAGTCTTCGCCCAACTCGGGCCGATAGTGCGCCGAGAGTCGGTCGCGGGCGTCATCGAGCAAGGCCAGGGGGAGCGCTTCCCCGGTGCGGTAGAAGCGGGTGAGGCGGGGGACGTCGACGACGTTGTCGTACATCTGGCGCCGCTCGGCCTGCCAGGGGACGGCGGTCCGGACCTGCTCGAAGAGAGCGTCCGATCCCGTGAGCCAGCCTGGGCGGACGTCGAGCCAGGCGCCGAGGCCGAGCGTGATGCGCTGGACCGTGTCGCCCAACTCACCGAACGCCGGGTGGTCGTCGAGGTCGAGCAGCGAGCCCTGGACGCTGAGAGACATGAGGCGAGTATAGAACATGTGTACGAACTGCGGGCGGAGGTGGGGCTCGCGTGAGCAGAATCGACGTCCCAGCGACGGTTCTGCTCACCTACGAGTCGGCTATTGGGTCGGGAAGATGCGTCGGGCGCCGCTGCCGGTGTCGCCGAGGGCATCCTGCGGGTTGTAGATCGCACACTGACGCATCGTCAGGCAGCCGCACCCGACGCACATCGACAGCCCGTCACGCACCTGCTCGAGTTCTTTGATCCGGGCATCGAGGGCCGGCCGCCACCGTCGGGAGAGGGCGACCCATTCGCGCTTGGTCGGTGCGTGCTCGGGATCGAAGGCCGCGAAGGCGCGGCACACCTCCTCCAGGGACAGGCCCACCTGCTGCGCCGCGTGGACGACGGCCAACCGGCGCAGCACCGAGCGGGTGTAGCGGCGCTGGTTGCCGCTGGTGCGGTGGCTGCGGATGAGCCCCAGGGACTCGTAGTAGCGCAGCGCCGAAGCAGCCAGGCCGCTGCGGTGCGCCACCTCGCCGATCGTCAACAGATCACGGGAATCCATGGGCTTGACCTCAAGTGCACTTGATGTTTTGGAATGGACTCATGATGACAGGCGAAGGCAACTACGACGAGGCGCTTGAGCGCTTCCACGCGACCGGGCCCGAGTTCCAGGGATGGTTGTCCAACCATGGCCCGATGGTGATCGAGGCGATGGACCGGCGGGGTGCGGGCGGGCGGATCCACCGCTGGACGGACGACTATCTCGACCAGTTGGATGATCGACCGCGATCCCGCTTTCCCATCGGGCCCGACGAGTGGCGCGACCCGTTGGGCGACCCGGCTCGGACCGGTGATTGGATCGACT
Organism: Candidatus Phosphoribacter hodrii; assembly: GCA_016707175.1. Classification (GTDB taxonomy): domain Bacteria; phylum Actinomycetota; class Actinomycetes; order Actinomycetales; family Dermatophilaceae; genus Phosphoribacter; species Phosphoribacter hodrii. Next base: position 426,812 of record JADJIB010000002.1, on the reverse strand, counting down.
ACTTCCTCAAGGAGATTCGCGAGCAGCCGTGGTCAGACGTCGTGGCCCTGTGGTGGCCACGACTGTTGCCGGGCATCGCTGCAGGAGCAACCCACGGCGTGATCCGGGTCGGGCACGCGTTGCGCTCGATCCGGGAGGAGGACACGCAGCCTCGCCGTGACGAGGTGGCGCATGCCTTGGCCTATTGGGCGGCGCGCTGGCAGCCGGTGCCGGTGGTGTCGGCAGCGGGACAACGTCGGCCAGCCGATCTGGACGACCTGATCGGCGCCATCCCCGCCATCCCGGACCAGCGGTTCGGGATCCGCTTCCGGTTGCGTCAGCTCGGCGACACGGCAGGCTTTGCGGCGACGGCCGCCCAACTCGCGCGGCCGACTCAGACGGCAGACGTGCCCGGCGCCTTGGCGCAGGTCGTGGACGCGGCGGTCGCGGCATACCCGCGGCTGGCGCATGGGAACGCGACGATGCTCGTCCACGCGGCGACGGCACCCAACGCCGTCCTCTTGGCCTTGCCGAGCCTGCCCGAACGCCTGTGGCCGGACAGTTTCGACGCGGCGTGGACAGCGACGGCCGCGGTCGTCGCGGCCTATCGACCGGCCGAGCCCGCGCCGGCTCCCCAGCCGCGCGACGGGGCAGACGACTCGTGGGCACACGACTCGTGGGAACGGGCGGTGGCCGACGGCGGCGAGCACATCGTCAAACTCGCCGACACGGCGCTGTCGGCCGTCGAGCGCACGGGCGACCTGGTCGGGTTGGCCGCCATCGACACGGCGATCCGCCTGGAGGCCTGAGTCCCCGCGACAAGGGACAATGGCCTGGTGCCGCTCTACCGTGACGAGGCGGTCGTCCTGCGCACCCACCAGTTGGGCGAGGCCGACCGGATCATCACGGCGCTCACCCGCTCGCGCGGCAAGATCCGCACGGTCGCCAAAGGGGTGCGGCGCACATCGTCACGCTTCGGGGCGCGGCTGGAGCCCTTCATGGTGGTCGACCTGCAGTGCTACGAAGGCCGCAACCTCGACACCGTCACCCAGGCCGAAACCCTTGCGCCCCATGGCGATGCGATCTGCCGGGACTACACGGCATACACCGCGGCGACGGCCGTCGTCGAGACTTGCGACCGGCTGACCGAGGAGGGCGAGCCGGCAACCCAGCAATACCTCCTCGTCGCCGGCGCGATGGCCGCGCTCGCGGCCGGCGAGCACGACCCGGGGCTGGTGCTCGACGCCTACCTGCTGCGGGCGCTCGCCGTCGCGGGCTGGGCGCCGAGTTTCCACGACTGCGCCAAGTGCGGTGCCCCCGGCCCGCATCGCGCCTTCAACGTCGCCGCCGGCGGCTGCGTGTGCCTGGTATGCCGCCCGCCCGGCTCCGCCTCGCCCTCGCCGGACACGATGCGGTTGCTGTCGGCGCTGCTCACCGGCGACTGGGTCCTTGCCGACGGGTCCAGCACCGGACACCGGCGAGAGGGCAGCGGCCTGGTCGCGGCCTTCCTGCAGTGGCACCTGGAACGCGGTGTGCGATCCTTGCGTCTCGTGGAGCGCACGCCATGACCGGCAACGCTGGGCAGCAGGGGCAGCAGGGGCAGCAGGGGCAGCGAGGTGGGGCGGCATACCAACGGCCCTTCCCGCACCCCACGGGAGCCCGCCCGCCCGCGATCCCCGCCGACCTCATCCCGCAGCACGTGGCGATCGTCATGGACGGCAACGGCCGGTGGGCCAACCAACGCGGGCTGCCGCGCACCAAGGGTCACGAGGCGGGGGAGGCGGCCCTGCTCGATGTCGTCGCGGGGGCGATCGAGCTGGGCATCCCGCACCTGTCGGCCTATGCCTTCTCGACCGAGAACTGGCGGCGCTCGCCCGACGAGGTGCGCTTCCTCATGGGCTTCAACCGCGATGTCATCCGGCGTCGACGCGACCAGCTCAACTCCTGGGGCGTGCGGATGCGCTGGGTGGGTCGGCGGCCGCGCCTGTGGCGGTCAGTGATCAACGAGCTCGAGATCGCTCAGGAGATGACCCGGCACAACACCGGGCTCACGCTCTATTTCTGCGTCAATTACGGCGGTCGGGCCGAGATCGCCGATGCGGTCGTCAGCATCGCCCACGAGGTCGCGGCAGGGAAGCTCAAGCCGTCGGGGATCGACGAGCGAACCATTGCCCGGCACCTGGGCGAGCCGACCATGCCCGACGTCGACCTCTTTGTGCGATCGTCGGGGGAGCAGCGCACCTCGAACTTCCTGCTCTGGCAGTCGGCCTATGCCGAGATGGTCTTCCTCGACACCCTGTGGCCCGACTTCGACCGCCGACACCTCTGGCAGGCCGTGCAGATGTATGCCGCGCGCGACCGCCGCTACGGGGGAGCCATCGACGTCCCCGAGCCAGCAGTGCATCCAGTGCCTGCCGTGCATCCGGAGCCACTCGGCCTCTGAGCAGCGCTCAGGCGGCGTGCGAGAGCAGGAACGCCAGCGTGAAGCCCGCCACGATAAACAGGCCGACCAACCGTCCGGCGTGCTCGGTCGCCTCGGGAACCATCGTGTCGCCAAGCATCGTGATGATCGCTCCGGCCGCGAAACACTGGACGAACGCGACGGCCTCTGGCGACGCACCGCCGAGCACGGCATACCCGAGGGCGGCGGCGACGGCCGACGCGAGGCACACCAGCCCCCAGAGGCCCAGGATGTAGCGAGGTGAGCGACCCGCGGCCTTGAGCCCGGCGGACGCCGACATCGACTCGGGGACGTTCGACAGGAAGACCGCGGCCACCATCGCCACACCCACCTCGCCGCCACCCAAGAGGCTTGAGCCGATTGCGGCCGACTCGGGGATGCCGTCGAGCAGCGCCCCGAGCACGAGGGCGATCGCCCCACCCTCGCTGACGTGGGTCTGGCTCACCGGGCTCTTGCGCCGATGGCCACCGCGTTGGTCGATGAGCCAGTCCCCCATGAAGAAGGTCGCCGCGCCCGCAGACAGGCCCCAGACGACCGCGTTCGATCCGCCGGCCTCAAACGCTTCCAGCGTGAGCTCGAAGGAGACCGCGCTGATGAGCACGCCTGCGCCGAACGCCATGACGAGGCCGAGCACTCGCGTCGACACCCGCCCGTAGAGCCCGACGAGGGACCCGGCGACCAGCGCCAATCCTCCGAAGAGTCCCCACCACGCGGCTTCGAGCACGAGGGCAGTCTAGGCAGCGGCTCTCAGCAGGTGGCGCAGGTGCCGACGATCTCGACGGTATGCCGCACGTCCCGGAACCCGTGTTCGCCCGCCACCCGCTCGGCCCAGGTCTCGACCGTCGGCCCGGCGACCTCGACGGTCCGTCCGCACGTGCGGCAGACGAGGTGGTGGTGGTGATCGGTCGAGCACTGCCGATAGACGGCCTCGCCGTCGTCGGTGCGCAACACGTCGAGCGCGCCTTCGGTGGCGAGGGCGGCGAGCGAGCGATAGACCGTGGCAAGCCCGATCGAGTTGCCCGCCGCGCGCATCCGGGCATGGAGTTCTTGGGCGGACACGAAGTCGCCGGTCTCGCCGAGGTAGGCCACGACCGCGGCCTGTTGGCGGGTCGGCCGCCGATCGGAGGCGGTCATCGGTCGGCCTGCTGGGGGTGCTCGGCGGGGTCGGGCTTCTCGGCGCGGGCGGCGTGCTCAGAGTGGTCGCCATGGCGGCGTGTTCGTCGTAGTGGGCACCGTGCGGCGCGTGGTGGTGGCCGTCGTGCACATAGTCGACATGGTCGCCGTGCTGGATCGCCTCATGGCCACACCCGGGCCCGTGCTCATGGCCATGGCCCTCGGCTTCGGCGTGCCCCGCCAGCGCGACGCGGCCCAGCCGGGTGCGCACCGCCGAGCCCACCGCCGCGACGACGAACGCCCCGATGGCCAGCAGCACGATGGTGCCGCCCGAGGGGGTGTCGGCGGCATACGACACAGCGACCCCGCCGACCGCGCAGGCGACGCCGATCGCCACGGCCCAGGCGAGCGACGACCGGAAGCTGTGGCCGAGGAGTTGGGCGGCCGCGTTGGGGACGATCATCAAGGCGCTGATGAGCAGCAAGCCGACGATCCGCATCGACACGACGACCGTGACCGCGGTGAGGACCGCCAGCGCGAGGTTGAGAGCGAGGACGGGCAGGCCGGCTGATCGGGCGTACTCCTCGTCGCTGGCGACCGCGAACAGCCGCCAGCGCAGGACCCCGACGACGAGGAGGATGACGACCGTCAGCACGCCGAAGACCCACAGGTCAGCGGCCGTCACCGTCGTGATCGCTCCGAAGAGGTATGCCGTGAGGCTGGCTGGGGTGCCGTTGGGGGACTTCCCGATGATGACGACGCTGGCGGCGATGCCGCCATAGAAGATGATCGCCAACGCGACATCACCGTGCGCGCTGCCGGATGTGCGGATGAGCTCGACGATGATCGCGGCCAGCACCGCGCCGATGAGCGCGGTCCACACGGGTGACTGACCGAGCCACACGCCGACGGCCACCCCGGCGAGGGCGACATGCCCCATCCCGTCGCCGATGAGGGCCAAGCGCCGTTGGACGAGGAAGACGCCGACGAGGGGAGCGGACAACCCCACCAGCAGGGCAGCCAGCAGGGCCCGTTGCATGAAGTCGATGGACAGCATCTCGCTCATTCGCGCGAACCTCCCTGGGAGAGAGGGCCTTCCGCGGAGATCACCGCAGGCCGACGGTCGGGGCGGTCGAGGTGGTGATGCCAGTCGTGGTCGTGCAGGACGTCCGATCCGGCCGCAACGAACTCGTCCCGGCTGCCGTCGAACGCGATCCGCCCAGCGTCGACGACGACGACCCGGGTCACCAGGTCGGCGAAGGCGGCCAACTCGTGGGTGACGACGACGAGGGTGAGGCCCTCGGCGACGAGCCGCGCGAGCACCTCGACCAACCCGTGCTGGCTGGCGATGTCGACCCCGGCCGTCGGTTCGTCCATGACGAGGACGTCGGGCTCGCCGGCCAATGCGCGGGCAATGAGCACGCGGCGCTGTTGGCCCCCGGACAGGGCGCCGACATCGATGCCGGCCCGGTCGGCGAGGCCGACGAGTTCGAGCGCCCGGCGGACCTGCTGCCGGTCGGCGCGGGTGGCGATGCCCAACCAGGACTGCCGGGACAGTCGGCCCGAGGACACGACCTCCGACACCGTGACGGTCACTGAGGAGGCGAGGGTATGCCGCTGGGGCACGTACCCGAGGCGCGGGAAGTCGCGGAAGTCCGCGCGCGGCATACCGAAGACGTCGACCTCTCCGGCGAGAAGGTCAGTGAGCCCGAACAGCCCTTTGGCGATTGTCGATTTCCCGGAGCCGTTGGGGCCCAGGACGAGGACGACCTCACCGGCGGTGATGGTGAGGTCGACGTCGTGGACAACGGCGTGATCGCCGTAGCCGAAGGAGGCTCCGCGCAGCGCGATGACCGGGGGAGCCGTGGCGGGTGGATCGGGCGTGGGGGGAGCGGGGGGCGTGCTCATGAGCAGCCCAGTCCGGTGCGCAGGGCCGCGAGGTTGGCGAGCATGACGCCGGGGTAGTCCTTCGCGGCCGACTGGTCGGTGATCCCCTCAACCGGGTCGAGCAGGGCCAGCGTGGCGCCCGTCTCCTGGGCGATGGTCTGGGCGAACTTCGGGTCGACGAGGGTCTCGGAGAAGATCGTCTTGACCCCGGCCGCCTTGACCGTCGCAGCGACGTCGGCCAACTGTTTGGCGGACGGTTCCTGGTCGGGGGACAGGCCGGCGATCGGGACCTGGGTGAGGCCGTAGCGCGCGGCGAGGTAGCCGAAAGCGGCATGGCTGGTGACGAGTTGCTTGGTGGCACACGAGGCCAGGCCGGTCGCGAAGGTCTTGTCCAACTGCTCCATCGAGGCCGCGAACGTCTTGGCGCGGGCTCGGTAGTCGGCGGCATGGGTGGGGTCGGCGAGGGCGAGGCGTTCCCCGAGGGCGGTGCCGACGGCGGCATACCGGATGGGGTCGAGCCAGAAGTGCAGGTCGGTCGCGCTCGCCTCGCCCGCGGGTGCGCCGAGCGTCAGGTCGGCTGCGGCGGAAACGTCGTATGCCGCGCTGGGTGCCTGCTGCGCGACCGCCTCGTCGACGGCGGGCTGGAAGCCCTTGAGGTAGGCGACGAGCGACATCTTGGGCAGGTCGACGAGGTCCTTCGGGGTGAGTTCAAGATCGTGCGGCTCGACCCCCGGCTTGGTGATGGTCCAGACGCGCACCCCTGGACCGCCGACCTGCTCGAGGAGGTAGGCGAGCGGATAGAACGCCGCGGAGACGGGGACCTGTGCCGTGGCCGACTCGGCGCTCTCCTGGGCCGCCCGGGGGGACGCGCACGCGCTCACCAACGCCAGGACAGCGACCGCGCCCCAAGCGGCCGCGCGAATGACACGTGTCCGGTTGGCTCGGCTGGTGGGGCGGGGGCGGGCGGGAGCGGTGCGCGGCATACCTCCACGGTCGCGGAAATGAGAATCATTGTCAACTTGGGTCGGTGATGACGCGCTAGAGGGCCCTGTGCTCTCATGGTGGGAGCGCGGTGGGCCCGACCCGCCGCAGCCGGACTGGAACAGCGGGAAGAGGAAGCCTGTGTCAGCACTGGAGTGGCGCCCGCTCACGAGCGACGATCTGGGCCAGATCGTTGCCCTGGCCCAGGAGTGTCTGGAGGCCGACGGCGGGTTGCCGCAACTGGGCACCGACGAGACCATCCAGGCGCTGTTCCTGCAGGGTGAAGGCGTCACCGGCTGCGACGAGACCGGCGAGATCGTCGCCGCGGCTGCGATGAGTCGCGACTCGGCCGGACGCGTCGTCGCCACCGGCCTGGTGCACCCGTCGATGCGGCGCCAAGGTCATGGGGAGGCGTTGGTCGACTGGTGTCGTGCGCACGCCGACGGCCAGCCGATCCGGGTCGTGGCCGAGACGATGTCGATCGAGGCCGAGTCGTTGTTCGCCGCCAACAACCTGCACCGCACCTTCGCCGAGGCGGTTATGCGGCACAAACTCAAGCACATCTCCCGAGTCGCGCTGCCCGAAGGCCTGCACACCGAGCCGTTCCGGGACGACACGGCGCACGCGTTCTACGCGGCATACCGGAGCTCCTTCGGCGACCGACCGGGGTTCCCGGACCCGCCCGAGGAGGAGTGGCTGCGCTGGTTGGTCGACGACTCGGGTTTCCGCCCCGAGGACTCGCGGGTCGCGTTGACCGAGGACGGCGAGCCGGCGGGCTTCATCACGGTGTCGGACGAGTGGATCGACCAGGTGGGGGTCGTGCCGGAATGGCGCGGCCAGGGTTTGGGGGCGCACCTCGTCGTCCGCTCGCTGACGGCGCTCAAGAAGGCCGGGGCGAGCCGGGTGTGGCTGTGTGTCGGCGTCGACAACGGGGCGCGGGCGCTCTATGAGCGGCTGGGTTTCGCCCACAAGGGGACCCGGGCGCGGTACGAGGAGCGTGGGGCCGTGCGTCGAGCCGCCCGCGAGGCCGGGCTGGTCTGACGGGTTTCTGACCGGGTTTCAGGCCTTGGGGAAGGCCTGCATGACGGCGACGGCGACGACCAAAGCCAGGACCGCGATGCGCATGAGCTTCTCGGGGGCGGCCAGACGCGGCCAGGTGAGGAAGATCAACCAGCCGAGGAAGGCCGCGATGACCAGCGTGAAGAGGAACCCGACCTTGGGCACGAGGATCCCGGCGACCATGAGCGCGAGGACGCCGATGAAGGCTGCCCACCGTGGAACCCGGTTGAGCCGCGTCACCCACTGGACGGAGGCGTGCTCAACCTTGGACCGGAACGAAAGACTCACGGCGGACAGCCTAAGGGAGCGTCTGCGCGGTGCTGAACGCCGGTGCCGAACGCCGGTGCCGAAGGCTGGCGGCCTACACCCGGCGCCGAAACCCAGTCAGGGGGTATGCCGCTGGGCCGATAACCTGTCCTGCATGGCTTCGAGCACCTCCACCGTCGACACCGTCGTCAGCCTCTGCAAGCGCAGGGGCTTCGTTTTCCCGTGCGGGGAGATCTACGGAGGGACGCGCTCGGCCTGGGACTACGGGCCGTTGGGTGTCGAGCTCAAGGAGAACATCAAGCGGCAGTGGTGGAAGGCGATGGTCCACGCTCGCGAGGACGTCGTCGGCCTGGACTCCTCGATCATCCTGCCCCGCCAGGTGTGGGTCGCCTCGGGGCACGTCGGCACGTTCACCGACCCGCTCGTCGAATGCCTCTCGTGCCACAAGCGGGAGCGTGCTGACCACCTTCAGGAGGCGTATGCCGCCAAGAAGGGCGGGGGCATGAACCCCGACGACGTTCCCATGTCGGACGTCCCGTGCCCGCACTGCGGCAACCGCGGTCAGTGGACCGAGGCGCGCGACTTCAACATGATGCTCAAGACCTACCTCGGCGTGATCGAGGACGAGAGCGGGCTGCACTACCTGCGCCCCGAGACGGCTCAGGGCATCTTCATCAACTTCAAGAACGTCGAGGGTGCGGCCCGCAAGAAGCCGCCGTTCGGCATCGCCCAGGTCGGCAAGAGCTTCCGCAACGAGATCACCCCGGGCAACTTCATCTTCCGCACCCGCGAGTTCGAGCAGATGGAGATGGAGTTCTTCGTCGTGCCCGGCACCGACGAGGACTGGCACCAGTACTGGATTGACGAGCGCACCCGCTGGTACACCGACCTCGGCATCAAGGCCGACAACCTGCGTCACTTCGAGCACCCGAAGGAGAAGTTGTCGCACTACTCGAAGCGCACCGTCGACATCGAGTACCGCTTCAACTTCACCGGCTCCGAATGGGGCGAGCTCGAAGGCATCGCCAACCGGACCGACTTCGACCTGTCGTCGCACAGCCAGCACTCCGGGCAGGACCTGTCCTACTTCGACCAGGCGACCGGTGAGCGCTTCGTTCCTTACGTCATCGAGCCGGCGGCGGGCCTGTCGCGCAGCCTGATGACCTTCCTCGTCGACGCCTACGCCGAGGACGAGGCCCCCAACACCAAGGGTGGGGTGGACAAGCGGATCGTCCTGCGGTTGGACCCGCGCCTGGCCCCGGTCAAGGCCGCGGTCCTGCCGCTGTCGCGCAACGCCGACCTCTCGCCCAAGGCCCGCGACCTCGCGGCGACGCTGCGCCGCAACTGGAACGTCGAGTTCGACGACGCCGGTGCGATCGGCAAGCGCTACCGCCGCCAGGACGAGATCGGCACGCCCTACTGCATCACGGTCGACTTCGACACGCTCGAGGACCACGCCGTGACCATTCGCGAGCGCGACACCATGTCGCAGGAGCGGATCAGCATCGACCAGGTTCAGGGCTGGCTGGCCCAGCGTCTCGTCGGCTGCTGACCCCTGCCGCTTGCTGACCACTGCTGGCTGCTGGCCTGAGTCCGCGGGGCTCGGCTCTGCGCCTTCCTGTATGCCGCTGAGGCGCATCTCAGGCCGCCGGGCCGCTGTCGTGCCAAGGGTTTGCCTCGGGGTTGGCGTCGGGCACCTCGGGTTCGCCGGTTGACGATCGGCCGCTGGGCTGCCACAAGTCGGCCCAGGGGTCTGCGTCGGGGGCAGGGTTGTCCCACTCGTGCTGGTCGGGTGCTGGACGGTTCAGGGGCGGGGGCGAGTCACCCGGCGGTTGGTCACATGGTGGTTGGCCACCCGGTCGCGGATCGCCGGGTGGTGGGATCGCGTGGTGTCGGCGGTCGTAACTGCCGGGGATGACGTTCCAGGTGACAGCCCCAGTGACAGCGCTCGCGCCGGTGATGTGGCCGATGAGGTGGTCGCGGTGGACGACCGAGTGGTGTCGCCCGCACAACAGGGCGAGGTTGGTGAGGCCGGACGTGCCGCCGTCGGCCCAGTGGACCAAATGGTGGGCGTCGCACCAATGTGCCGGGGTCGTGCAGCCGGGGAAACTGCACCCACGGTCCCGTAACCACAACGCCGCCAACTGTCCGGGTGTCGCGAGCCGGGTGGATCGGCCGAGGTCGAGGACCTCGCCGCGGCTACCCAGAACGGTGGGGATGACGTTCGCGTCGCACGCCAACCGACGCACCGTCTCGGGCGCGATCAGCGAACCGCCTTGAGTTGAGCCGACCACGGTCGCCGCGCCGGTGCGAGCCGCCAAGTCCTCGTAAGACATCGTCAGCATCAACGTGGTCTTCACCCCGGACGGTGGGCTGTCGCCGGCGCTGGTGGCGCGGCGGCATACCTCAATCAGCGCCTGCCCACGACGCACCTGAGGGCTGCGCGGGTCGCGTTCACCATCGGGGCCGGGGACCGGCCTCGACAAGGGGCCGATGGCTGATTCGAGGGCGGCCGCTCCGGCGGGGTCCAGGATCAACTGGTAGGTGAGGGCGCCGAGCTCGTCTGTCGACGGGCGAGACAGGGAGACGAGGCGTTCGGCGGTGTCTGCATCAGCCTGGAACTCCCCATCAGCGCCGTGTGCCGCCAGCAATGCGGGACGCAGCGACCGGACACCCTTCGGTCCGTCCGCGATCCCCATGTCCAACAACCCTTGCAGGACGGTCGGGGCGGCTTCTTCCCGCAGACGTGGCTTCAGGCGGGCGTATTCGGTGACCACCGTCAACGCGGCCGGCACACTCACCGCCCCAGAGACAGCCGCCGCCTGGACGGACGTCAGGTCCGGGCGAGCACACTCACGGACGAGACGGGCAACCTGACCGGCACCACTGCCGGCCGCCAGAGTCGGCGCGTGCTCAGCCACCCACCCAGCCGTCGACCCCGCCTGCGACGCGGAGATCTCACCGCGAGACTCGGCTTCCGCCACCACTGCGACCCGAGCGCCACCAGCGACCGCGGTCATCGCGTCCAACGCTTCGAGCAGGGCCCCCAAGTCGGCTCCCTGGACCTGCCATAACAGGCCCACCAACTCCGTGACAGCGGCGGTTCCAGCCTTGACCGCAGCCCAGCATGATGCCGAGTCACGAGTCGCTTCGCTGCTGTCCATAGCCCCGACGCTAACAGCGACCACTGACAGACCCCCCACCCCAAAAGGCCTCTCCCACAACAGAACACATCACAAGCAGGTAACGATCACAGCTCGGTCGTTCGCGGGCTAACCCGGGTTCGGCGAGCACCGAATGCAGGGCCCGCCGAAGAGTTTGAAGCGGTCGCTGGATGTCGGAGACCTCGCCGCCCAGCCGCTCTGCGGTAGTGCCATGCGCGGCACGTAGCCTGAGAGCGTGCGCACCCGACTCGTCCTCGTCCACGGCTCGCGAGTGAGCGGCGTGCAATGGTCGGCCCATCGGCGCTGGCTGGAGCCCGAGTTCGACGTCATCACCCCCGACCTCCCCAGCCACGGCACCCGGGCGGCCGAACCCTTCACGATGGATGCCGCAGTGGCCGCCGTCGCGGAGGCTGTCGACGAAGCCGCGCCCGACCAGCCGGTCGTCCTCGTCGGCCACAGCCTCGGTGGCTATGTCGCGATGACGTATGCCGCGGCATACCCGAGGCGGTTGGCCGGACTCGTGACGATCGGGGCGGCGGGGGTGCCCCAGGGGCTGGGCGCCGCGGCATACACCCTCCTGGGGAACGTCACCGAGAAGGCGGGGCGGGAGCGGGTCACGGCGATCAACGACCGGATGCTGCGGCGGATGGCGGCGCCCGAGGTGTTCGAGGCGATCGCGGCCGACGGGTACTGGTTCGACGGGGTGCAGCCGTCGTGGGCGGCGGTGATGGCGGGCGGGCGACCCGAGTTGCTCAGTGGCGTGGAGTGCCCCGTGCTCATCGTGCGCGGCCAGTTCGACCAACTCGGCATCAACGCCCGCCGGTATGCCGCCGCCGCGCCGAACGCGCGCATCGTCACGGTCCCGCGCGCCTCGCACCTCCTGCCGCTGACCCGTCCGTGGCAGACCTCGGCGATCATCGCGAACTTCGCCCGCGAGGTCGCTGGCACCGAAAATCGTTGGAGCGCAGACTCACCAGCCTGACACGATGGTTGATTGTGACGTCGACGGACCTTCGGGTCGACATCGAGGAGGTGAGGACCAAGCAGGACCGGCTGGCGGCTGCTCGGGCGATGCTGCACACCCATTTCGTCGGGATCGACGCCGTCATCGATGAGCTCTGCGACGCCATCGCCGTCTGGTATCTCATGCCCGAGGTGCTCTCTCGCCCGCTCGTCGTCAACCTCTGGGGGATGACCGGGGTCGGCAAGACCGATCTGGTCCGGCGTCTCGTCGCAGCTCTGGGGTTGCAGGAGCGGTTCGTCGAACTCGAGTTGTCCAGCACTGACGCGCAGTCGCGGTTCGACCTCGTCGCAGACCGCCTCGCCGATGCCGGCGTCCTCGATGGCCGGCCGGCGGTGTTGCTCGTCGACGAGATCCAGCGCTTCCGCACCATCACCCCGAGTGGTGACCCTGTTGCCCAGACGCGGTTCAGCGACTTCTGGGAGTTGCTCAGCGACGGCCGCCTGGCCCGCAGGGAGAGCTCCGACCTCGACTGGCTGATCGCGACGATGCGCGCCGCCCGCGATGAGGATGCGCGCCGCGAGGGTAAGGGCAAGTCCAAGGGCAAGCGGCCGAGCATCGGTCTCTGGGAGGCCCGATCTCTGCGCCGCACACTGGGATTGGCCGAGCCGGTCGAGCAACTGCAATGGCGGACGCACGACGAGGCGTTGGCGATGCTCGAGAGCGCCCGGGCCGAACGCCGTCTCGTGGAGCCCGTGGACTGCTCGCGGTTCCTGGTCATCGTCAGTGGGAACCTCGACGAGGCGTTCACCATGGCCAGTGCCACCGGTGAGGCCGACATCGACGCCGACATCTTCGCCGCCCACACCGCACGCGTGGGGATGGTCGACATCAAGGCAGCCCTGCGCCAGCGGTTCACGCCCGAGCAGGTCGCGAGGTTCGGCAACGTCCACGTCATCTACCAGAGCCTGCGTCGCGCCGACTTCCAAACGCTCGTCGCGAGGGAGATCGCGCGACTGTGCGACGCGGCATACCGGCGCTTCGGGGTCCGCGTGGCGGTGACTCCCGCTGTCCACGAATTGGTCTATCGCAACGGCGTTTTCCCCGTTCAAGGGGTGCGGCCGGTCCTCTCCAGCGTCGGCGACATCGTGGGAACTCCCTTGGCAACCCTGCTCATGGATGCCGTGCTCGGTGGCCATCCCGATGTCGGGTTGGACCACGACGGCCGCACCGGCGACGTGGTGGGCGAGGTCGGGGGCCGCGAGACGCGCTTCGGGGCCGTGGGCCGGATCGACCGGTTCCGTGGCCAGGCGCACGCCGACGTCATCGCGAACGTCGCCGTCCACGAGGCGGGCCATGCGGTGGCGTATGCCGTGTTGTTCGGACTCGTGCCCCTGCAACTGACGGCGCACGCGACGGGTGACGCCGACGGCTTCCTCTGTGCGCACGACGTGCACCAGACCCGCGACAGCATGCTGCGCATGGCCACGGTGGCGCTGGCTGGTGGGCTGGCCGAGGAGCTGATCTTCGGCGCCGAACACGCCTCGGCGGGTCGGGCGAGCGATCGGGAGCGGGCGACGTCGTTGGTCCTGGACAGCGTGCGGCGCCTTGGCTTCGGCTCGTGGGCGTTGGACTATGGGCTCGAATTCGCCTATGCCACAGACGCATCCGTGACGGAGCCGACCGCGGAGGCCCTGTTGGCCTCCCTTGCGGACAGGGCCGCTGAGTTGTTGCGCGCGCATCGTGGTGCGCTCATCGCTCTCGCCCAGGCGCTCGCGGCGGCCGGCTCGCTCAGTGGCGACGCGGTGAGCGACGTCCTGGGTCGCGAGGGGATCGTCGCGGAGGTCAGGTCCGAGGGCTTCCAGTGGACCCCGCCGTATGCCGCGGCGCTGGCTGCGGCTGCTGCTCGCCATGGCCTCGCTGTCGCCCGCTGATGGTAGAGAGGTCTCATGCGAACTACCATCGATGCCGCCGGTCGGGTCGTCCTGCCCGCCGACGTGCGTGATGCCTTGGGCCTCGCGGCTGGTAGTGAGGTCGACCTGGTCCTCATCGACGGGCGCATCGAGATCACGATCGCCGCGGTCGAGGGAACGGTCTCGGTTGAGGACGGCTGGCCCCAGTTGACGCCGACGCGCGCCGACCAGCCCACCCTCGATGATCAAACCGTGCAGGACACCATCCGGATCAACCGGAGATAGCGGTTCGCCTGGCGAGCGTGTAGCGGGGCGGGGCTGTCCGCGCGGTCAGCTGCAGGCCCGCGACCCGCACGGACTCCTCAACCGGATCTCGGGGTTGGGCCAGGGTCGGGTGGGGGTCGGGTGGGGGTCACACCGGGTCGTGGCGGATCGGGACAGACGACAGCCTCGAAGTCATGACCACACACGTCTCCTCGTCCGCGATACCGGACTCCGCTGCGGCGGACCCCACGGGAATGCCCCCGTCCCCACACGGGCGCACCAAGCCACGCGTCGAGCCACCCTCAGGGGTGCCCCGATCGTCGGTCGCCGCCTGGTGCGTCGCCCACCGGTGGTGGGTGCTCGCCCTGGCGACCCTCGGGCTCGTCGGGTCAGTCATGCTGCTGTCGACCGGCATCGTCACCACCCCGCAGGAGCAGAGCCTCGTCGGCGAGTCGGCACGGGCCCAGACCCTCATCTCCCAGGCCGACTTCGGCGACCGCCCGACCGAACGGATCATCGCCACGGTCCGCACCGGCTCTCTCGCGCCGGAGCAGGCCGCGGCGCTGGGAGCCGAGCTGGCGGCGGCATACCAAGGGGTGGAGGGCGTGGCCCGTGTGGGTGACCCGATCCCGGGGGCAGACGGGCGCAGCGTCGTCATCCCCCTCGAACTCGCCGCGGCCCGTTCGGCCACAGACACCACCCTGCCGCAGCCCGAGGAGGTCGTCGCCCCGTCGCTCGCCGTGACGACCCGCCTGGGTGCCGCCCGACCGGACCTGCAGGTGGGGCAGATCGGGCCAGGGTCGATCACCCGGGAGTTCGACGCCACGTTGGGCAGGGACTTCCAGCGCGCCGAGTTCGTCAGCCTCCCCGTGACCCTGGTGATCCTGCTCATCGCGTTCGGTGCGGTTGTCGCTGCTGGCGTCCCGCTCGTGCTGGGGATCGGCAGCGTCGCGGTCGCCCTCGGCCTCACCGCGGCGGTCTCCAACCACCTGGTCACCGTGGACCAGAACACCCAGAGCATGGTCCTGCTCATCGGGCTAGCAGTCGGTGTCGACTACGCGCTGTTCGTCATGCGCCGGGCCCGCGAGGAACGGGCAGCCGGCGCGAGCGTCGAGGACTCCATCGTCCTTGCCGGAGCGACGGCCGGTCGGGCCGTCATCGTCTCGGGCCTCACGGTCATGGTGGCCATGTCGGGGATGCTCGTCGCTGGCGGGCTGTTCACCTCGTTGGCCATCGGCACGTCGTTGGTCGTCGGAGTGGCCGTCCTCGCCTCTGCCACGGTGCTGCCGGCGCTGCTGGCCGTGCTCGGTGACCGGGTCGACGCCCTGCGACTGCCGGGCACCCGTCGTCGCCAGGCCAACGCTGGCTCGGTCGAGTCGCGGTGGGGGAGGCTCGCCGGCCGCGTCGTCGCTCGTCCGGTGGCCTGGGCCGCCACCGCTGCGGTCGCGCTCATCGCGCTCTCGGTGCCTGCCTTGGGGATGCGGACCGCGTTGACCGACGTCGAGGGCCTGCCCAAGGACCTGGCCGTCGTCGCGGCATACCGTCAACTCTCGGCAGCAGCACCGACCAAGACCGTCGCGCTCTTGCTCACCGTCAAGGCCCCGGCGAGCGCCGCACCCGCGGTGGCAGAGGCCTTGGCCGCGGCTGCTCCCCGAGCGGCGGCGCTCGCGCACGTCTCAGGCGTCCAGCCGCAGGCGAGCGTCTCGAAGGACGGCACCGTCACCTTGCTGCCGATCGGCGTGGCCCTCGACGCCTCGGACGAACGTCTGCCCGGGGTCGTCGACGCCGTCCGCACCCAGGTGGCGCCGCAGGTCACGGCGGCCTTGCGCGGCATACCTGGGGTCGAGGTGGTCGTCGGAGGCGAAGCGGCAGCGACCGACCTGGCCCAATGGATGGACAGCCGACTTCCGTGGGTCGTGGGCTTCGTGCTCATCCTCACGCTGGTCGTCATGCTCATTTCGTTCGGCTCGCCCTGGTTGGCCGTGGCCACCGTCGGCCTCAACCTCCTTTCGGTGGGCGCGGCCTACGGCGTGATGACGCTCGTCTTCCAGGGGACGTGGGCCGAGCGGCTGCTGGACTTCACCTCGATCGGGTCGATTGCCGCGTGGCTGCCGCTGCTGATGTTCGTCGTGCTGTTCGGGTTGTCGATGGACTACCACGTCTTCGTCACCAGCCGGGTGCGGGAAGCCCGCGATGCCGGGCTCGACGCGCGGGCTGCCGTTCGACTCGGGGTGGCCAGGTCGGCCGGCGTCGTGACGAGCGCCGCAGCCGTCATGGTCGGGGTGTTCGCGGTGTTCGGGACGCTGTCCGTGCTCGAGCTCAAGCAACTCGGAGTGGGGCTGGCCGTCGCCGTGCTGCTGGATGCGACGGTCGTCCGGGGCGTCCTGCTGCCGGCCGTCCTCGCGCTGCTGGGTGACCGAGCGCACCAGGGCCCCGCCTGGCTGCCCCGACTGCACCACTGACGGGACCGGCGATCCCTCAGCTGAGCGAAACCGACGTCAGAGCGTCGGTTTCGCTCAGCTACGCCGGTTGTTGCGACAATGGCTCCGCCATGTTGACCGCCCAGACCACCCTCACCGCGCCGCAGCCCCCGATGACGGCGGTCGCGCAGTCGGTGCTGCCCGTGCTGCCCGCGCTGCCGATCGGGCGGCATACCGTGTCGACGCCCGTGGTCCTGGCACCCATGGCGGGCATCACCAACCGCGCCTTCCGGCGGTTGTGCCGCGAGCACGCACCGGGTGCGCTCTACGTCTCGGAGATGATCACCTCGCGCGCCCTCGTCGAGCGCAACGCCGAGACGATGCGGCTCATCGAGCATGACGCCGACGAGTCGCCGCGCTCGGTGCAGCTCTACAGCGTCGACCCGGTGACGGCTCGGGCAGCCGCGCGGATCCTCGTGCAGGAGGACCGCGCCGACCACATCGACCTCAACTTCGGCTGCCCGGTCCCCAAGGTCACCCGCAAGGGCGGCGGCTCCGCGCTGCCGTGGAAACGCGACCTCTTCCGCGCCATCGTCGCTGCCGTCGTGGCTGAGGGCGCTCGCCGGGACATCCCGGTCACTGTCAAGATGCGCATCGGCATCGACGACGACCACCTCACCTACCTCGACGCGGGGGTCGCCGCCGAGCAGGAGGGCGCTGCCGCCGTCGCGTTGCACGCCCGCACCGCCGCCCAGCACTACTCCGGGTATGCCGTGTGGCCGGCGATCACCGCCCTCAAGCAGGCGGTCACCACCATCCCGGTGCTGGGCAACGGTGACATCTGGTCGGCCGACGACGCCGTCCGGATGGTCGCCGAGACCGGGTGCGATGGAGTCGTCGTCGGCCGGGGCTGTCTCGGGCGGCCGTGGCTGTTCGCCGATCTCGCGGCCGCCTTCGAGGGGTCGACGCTGCGAGTGCAGCCGACCCTCGGCGAAGTGGCTGACACGATGCGGCGGCACGCGGCATACCTCGTGGAGTTCTACGACGACGAGAACCGCGGGTGCCGCGACATCCGCAAGCACATCGCCTGGTACCTCAAGGGATTCCCTGCCGGAGGGACGATGCGCCAGCACCTCGCGCTGGTCGACTCGCTGGCCGCCCTCGACCGGCTGCTGGACGGGCTCGACGCCGACGCGCCCTGGCCCGGCGCCGATGCCGAGGGTCAGCGCGGGCGCGCCGGGACGCCCAAGCGGGTCGCCCTGCCCGACGGTTGGCTGGACTCGCCGGACCTCTCGCCCGAGCAACAGGCCCTCGTCGCGCAGGCCGAGCTCGACGTCTCGGGCGGCTGAGATGACCACCCAGACAGAGCCGCCAGCGGGCCAGCCGGAGCGGCCCGCGACCTTCTTCGAGTCGGCGGCGGAGTTCCGCGACTGGCTGGCCGCCAACCACGAGACCGCGCCCGAGTTGTGGATGGGTCTGCGCAAGAAGCACGTCGAGCCCCGGGGGCTCACCTGGGCCGAGGCGGTGCCCGAAGCCCTGTGCTACGGCTGGATCGACTCGGTCGTGCAGAGCCTGGGTGCCGATGCCGTCCGCCAGCGTTGGACGCCGCGTCGCAACGGCTCGACGTGGAGCAAGATCAACGTCGCCCTCGTGGCGCAACTCGAGGCCGAGGGCCGCATGCAGCCCGCAGGACGCGCGGCATACGAGCGCGGGCGGGCCGACCGCACGGGGATCTACGCCTACGAGCAGGCCGACTCGGGCGCCTTCCCGCCGGAGTATGCCGCGCGCCTAGCCGCCTCCCCGGCCGCCCCGGCGTTCTGGGAGCGAGCACCCGCGTCCTATCGCAAGCAGGTCATCCACTGGGTGCTCTCCGCCAAACAACAGGCAACCCGAGACCGGCGGATGGACCAGCTGATCGAGAGCTGCGCGGCATACCTGCCGATCCCTCCGCTGCGCTATGGCGACGAAGCCGGATGGATGCGGCGGGCCCGGGTCGAGCTGGGCGAACCGCCCGCGCCGCCCCGGCCCTAGGCTGGCGCCATGGGACTGTTCTCGCGGCGCAAGGATGACCCGTCCGAGGACGCCGCCCCGCTCGACGGGGTCGGCGAGGGGGAGTTGATCGAGGCCGAGGCGGACGACGACTGGTCGCGCCCGCTCGGGCCCCGTGAGTTGCCCCTGCGCGCCGACCACCGGGCCCTGCTTGATGGGTGTCTGGCGGAGTTGGCGGCGGCCGGCATCGACCTGGACGACATCGCGGCGATCGGGGCGGGTTACGACGCCGAGTGCGCCGCCTGGGGTGCGCGCGGCGGGTTGCGATCGGCCAAGGCGGGGGATCAGGACCCCGTCATCGCGCGCTGGGGGGTCGCTATCGGCGAGCACCTCGCCCGGACGACCGATCTGCGTTGGGTCACCGTCGAGGACCCGTTCGGCACCGACCTCGGGCTGTTCGCCGAGAGCGACTACTTCGCCTTGGTGCCCACCAACCTCGTCAGCGGGCGCTTCCTCAACGGCGAGATCGGCTGGGTTCCGGGGGTCGTCGGACACCTCGTGGAGTTGCGCAACAGATGACGTATGCCGCACGCGACCGCGAGCGGTGGGTCGCCGAGGATCCCGCCCACAAGCAGTCCGACCGGGATGACTTCGCCCGCGACCGGGCCCGGGTGCTGCATTCGGCAGCGTTGCGGCGGCTGTCGGCCAAGACCCAGGTCGTCGCGCCCGGCTCGGACGACTTCATCCGCACGCGGCTCACCCACTCGCTCGAGGTCGCCCAGATCGGGCGGGAGTTCGGATCGGCGCTCGGGTGTGATGCCGATGTCGTCGACACGGCCTGCCTGGCGCACGATCTCGGGCATCCGCCGTTCGGCCACCATGGCGAGTCGGTGCTGGATGAATTGGCCAGTGACGCCGGGGGCTTCGAGGGCAACGCCCAGACGTTGCGGGTCCTGACCCGGCTGGAGCCCAAGCGGGTCCACGACGACGGCCGGCCGGCCGGGCTCAACCTCACCCGGGCCAGCCTCGACGCCGTGGTCAAGTATCCCTGGGCTCGTGGCCAAGGACCTTACGAGACAGCCAAATACGGGGTGTATGCCGCGGACCTGCCGGTCTTCCACTGGTTCCGGGAGGGTGCGGCTGGGGGAGTGCGGTGCCTCGAAGCCCAGGTGATGGATTGGTCCGACGACGTCGCCTATTCGGTGCACGATGTCGAGGACGCCATCGCCTCCGGACGGGTGGACCCGCGGGTGCTCTACTCACCCACGGAGGTGCGGGTGGTTGCGGAACTGGCGCGGACGGCATACGCGCCGGATCTGCCGGTCGAGGCGTTCGTGGCGGCCGCCCAGCGTCTCGTCGCCACGGGAACGGTGCCGCACAGTTTCGCCGGGACGCGCGCCGATCTTGCGGCGCTCAAGGACATGACCAGCCGGCTGATCGGGCGGTTCCTCTCCGCCGTGGAGATGGCCACCCGAGCGCGTTATGGCCCCGGGCCGCTGACCCGGTTCGCGGCCGACCTGGTGATCCCCGACGACGTCCGCGCCGAATGCTCGTTGCTCAAGGCTGTGGCGGCGCACTACGTGATGTTCACCGATGAGCGCCGGTCCGTCATGGGGCGCCAGGAGGAGGTCGTCCGCGCCCTCGTGGAGGGTTATCGCGGGCACCCGGAGCGGCTCGACGCCGATCTGGCGGCCGACTTTGCGGGCGCCGCCGACGATGCGGCCCGACTTCGGGTCGTCCTTGACCAGGTCGCGTCACTCACCGACGCGCGCGCCGTCACCCTGGCGCGCACGCACGCCTAGGCGGCCCGCGCCGACGCACGCACGAACGCATGCGCAGGCAGTGCCGCAATCTTCCGGCCCGTCAGATCCCCTGCCAACTCGGCTTGGCCTGGAAGGTCTCCCGGTAGTAGTCGCCCAGTTGCAGTCGAGAGGCGGCAGCGTCGTCGACGAAGACCGTGACATGCGGATGCAGTTGCAGCGCCGTCGCGGGCCACATCGCCGACACCGGACCCTCGGCCAGGTGGTGGACGGCCTCGGCCTTGCCCTTGCCGAAGGCCATGAGCACCAGGTGCCGGGCCGCGAGGATCGTCGCCACACCCTGGGTGAGGCAATGCCGCGGCACCGCCTCGGTGTCACCGTCGAAGAACCGGGCGTTGTCCTCCCGCGTCTGGCGGGTCAGCGACTTGATGCGGGTCCGCGAGGCCAGCGAGGAGCCGGGTTCGTTGAAGGCGACGTGACCGTCGGAGCCGATCCCGAGCAGTTGAAGGTCCACTCCGCCGGCAGCCTGGATCGCCGCTTCGTATGCCGCGCACGCCGCCGGCAGGTCCTCGGCCAGACCATCGGGGCCGTGGACGTTGGCCGGGTCGATGTCGACCTTGCTGGCGAAGTCGCGGTCGATGACCGTGCGGTAGCGCTCCGGATGTCCTTCAGGCAACCCGACGTATTCATCGAGCATGAACGCCCGGGCGCGGGCGAGGCTGAGCTCGCCGCGCTCGACCCGTCGGCCGAGCTCGTCGTAGACCAGCACCGGCGTGGAGCCGGTCGCGACGCCGAGCACGGCGTCGGGCCGCCCCCGGAAGATCGCGGTGACAGCGTCGGCAACGAGGGACGCCGCTTGGGGCGGGGTGGTGATGACAACCTCCATCTGAGGTCTGCCTCCTATCTGGGTTGCGGTTTGGCGATGGTTGAGATCAACGATGGACGAGATCAGGGGAGTTGCGGCACGGGTGAGGTCAACGCGGCGGCGAACCAGCCAGTGATCGACTGGGGATGGGTGATGGCCGTTCCGACGACGACGCAGTGCGCGCCGGCAGCCAGCGCAGCGCTCGCCTGCGCCGGAGTGTGGATCCGTCCCTCGGCGACGATCGCGTGATGGGGGAGGGCGGCGACGAGCTCGGCCAGGAGCTCAAGGTCGGGGCCGACGGTGCGCGGCCGATCACCGGTGTAGCCGCTCAGCGTCGTAGCGACCACGTCGACCCCGGCGTCGGCGGCGGCCAGCCCGTCGTCGACCGACCCGCAGTCACCCATGATGATCGCGCCGGGATGGCTGTGTCGCAGCCCGGCCACCGTCTGGGCCACCGTGAGCCCGTCGGGGCGGGGGCGGGCGGTTGCGTCGATCGCCACGATGTCGGCGCCGGCGTCGAGGACGGCCCGCGCGTGCCGCAGGGTCGGCGTGATGTGGACCGGCCCCCGGCCGTGCTTCCACAGGCCGATGACGGGCACGTCGACCCGACCGGCGATGTGGGAGATGTCCGCCAGCCCTTGGGCCCGGATGGCCGCGGCGCCGCCACGGACGGCCGACTCGGCCACTTGGGCCATCGTCTCGGGGTGGCGCATCGGCTCGCCGGGATAGGCCTGACAGGAGACGACAAGGGTGCCGCGCAGGGCGGCGATCAGTGGATTCACGTGGACCTCAGAGGAACCGGGACGGGTGCGGGAGCGGGTGCCGTAGCGGCGGGACGAGTCGGGTTGGCGGGGTCGGCCGAGGCGGTCGCGAGCTCGACCGGGACGCGCGCCGACAGGACCGCAGTGCGGTCACCGTCGGTGGCCGACACCCGCACGAGTGCCACGCCGGCCTCGACGTCCTGCGCCCTGACGACCCGTCGCAGCCCGCGCAGGACCGTGCCGGAGCCGACGGGCACGATGTGGCTGGGTGAGACGGGGACGCCGTCCAGGCGCACGTCGGTGACCTGCGGCAACGGGAAGCGGGCCGAGAAAGTGAGGATGTCGTTCACGTGCAGCCCTGGTGCCGGGTCACCGAGGAGCTCCCGGTATGCCGCACGGCTGCGCAGCATCGGACCGCCGGGCCGGGAGGCGACGATCTTGTAGACCGTGGGACCCCACTCGCTCGCCACGATCGGTGGATGGGCGACCCAGGCGGGGGTTGGGTTCGACGTGGTGGCCGGGTGGCCCGCAGCGACGTGGTCAAGGACGAGCGCGGGGGCCGGGCCGAGCGCTGGGTGTGCGGCGCGGGGGAGTTCCCAGCCGGGCTCAAGCCGGGTGAAGATCAGGCGACGGTAGCCCTCGTCCTCCCACAGGACCCCAAGGGCACCCCCGGGCAGTGGTTGGGCGACGGAGTATCCCGCAGCCCCCGCGGTGAGGGTGACCGCCGGGGTGAAGGTGGCCCCGTCATCGGTGGAGGTGGACACCACGAGGTTGCGCCGAAGGTCGGGGTCGCTGGTGTGGGTGCACGCCAACCGGATGCCGGTGGGATCGCCAGCGTCGTCGCCGTCGCCCGTGTCGCCCGTGTCGCCCGTGTCGCCCGTGGACACGCTGCCCGCCGGGTCGAGGCGCACGAGGCTGCCGTTGTTCCCCGGGTCCAGGAGATCCCCGGCCGGCTCCAGCGGCCCGAACGTGTCACCGCCGTCGTCGGACCAGGCCATGAGGCGTTGGCCAGGTGCCCGGCTCTGCAGGCCGACGCGGTCGCCACCCAGCCAGACGACGGCGTTCTCGTTCGCGCCTGGCCCCACGGGACGGCCCATGACCCACGTGCGGCCGTGGTCGTCGCTGTGGGCGACGGCGGCATACACCTGCGTGCCGATGAGTGCGACGAAGCCCTGCAACAGCCGACCGTGAAAGCGTCCGGCGCGGATCTGGGTCCCGGACCCGGAGGCGGCGAACAGGCCCGACACCCGGGCCGCCTCTCCCAGGCCGACCTCGGGGAGGCGGGCGTTGAGGCCGACGCGAAGGTCGCGGCTGAGCCGCCGATGCTCCCAGGTGACCCCGTCATCGTGGGAGACCGACACGTCGCAGTGCAGCACCCCGAGGTCGTCGTCCTTGATCGACTCAGACGACTCGAAGAAGCCGACCCCTGCGGAGGTGGCGTGGAAGGCGAAGACGGACCCGCTCTCGTGGTCGACAACGAGGGACGCGTCGCCGTGGCCGATGACGCCGGTCCCCGCCCGCACGACGGTCTGTGGGCCAAACGAGCGACCGCCGTCGGTGGAGCGGCGCGCGACGAGGTCGACGGGCGCGGGCAGGTCGTCCAGGTCGCACCGGGCATCGAAGACGGCGAGGCAGGTCCCGGCGGGAGTGAGGGCGAGCGCAGGGATGCGGTATTGGCGGTAGCCCACTCCGGACTCCGCGATGACGACATCGGCGCGCGACATCTCAGGGGGTCGGTTCGTCGTCGATCATGTGCGCGGCCCGCTCGATCGCTCGTTGCAGTGGCAGGTAGTGGGCCTGGACGGCGCTGCGGTAGGCCTCGACATCGCCGGACTCGACGGCGAGAAGGATGGCTTCGTGGGCCTCGACGGTGTCCATGATGTCCTGCGGTGTGCTGATCCCCAGCAGGGGGAGGGCGCGGGTGTGGATCTCCCAGAAGGCCCCGGCGAGCTCGCCGATGATCTGGTTGTCCACCCCCTTGGCGAGGCGGGCATGGAAGTCGCGGTCTTCGTCGAGGAAGGCGTGGCCCTGCTCGGTGTGAGTGCGCATGTCGTCCACGAGGGCGTGCATCGACGAGTCGTAGGTGCCGTTGTAGGCCTTGACGAGATCGTCGGTCATCGCCAGGTCGAGGGCGATCCGGGTTTGAACGACGTTACGCAGGGCAGTCACCGCGTGCTCGCCACGCATCGACAGCCGGAACACCATCCCGTTGACGAGCGGGTCCAGCGACATCCGCCCGACGAAGGTGCCATGACCGTGACGCACCTCGACGATGTCCAGGGACCCCAGCGTGCGGATCGCCTCCCGGACCGACGAGCGCGAGACACCGAGAGCCTCACAGAGCTCGGTCTCGGTCGGCATAAGGTCACCTGGGCCGAGACCCGAGTCGATGATGTGCTGCTTGATCGCATCGGTCGTCGACCAGGCAGGGGCCTTGCGCGGTGCGCTCATCGGCGTGTCGTCCTCCGCTGCTTCAGTTCTTGACTCCCCGGCACGTCCGGGCCTATCGTCAGACTATCATCATCGGACATCAGACGTCCGATGTCGGATGAAGGGCACTGCCGCCCACGTAAGGTCCTCAGAAAGGCGCCGTCACCATGCAGGTTCTTGACCAACAGTCCAGCCGCCGAGGGTTCCTCCAGCTTGCCGGAGCGATGGGTGCCGCAGCCGCCTTCGCCGGCACCGTCAGCGCGTGCGCACCGGGATCCTCCACCACGACCGGCGCGTCGGGCGCAGCCGGTGGCGCGAAGGCGGACGGAACGATCACCGCCGCGATCTCCTACGAGCTGGGCACCAACGGGTACGACCCGATGACCACCTCGTCGGCTCTCACCATCGCAGCAAACTGGCACGTCATGGAAGGCCTCACCGAGGTCGACCCGGCCAGCCGCGAGGTGTATGCCGCCCTCGCCAAGGAACTTCCCAAGGCCACCGGGACGTCGGTGGACATCGCGCTGCGGGACGGCGCCGTGTTCCACAACGGCTCGGCCGTGACCGCCGACGACGTCGTGTTCTCCATCGAGCGTGTCCTCGACCCGGCCAACAAGTCGCTCTACCGCCAGTTCATCCCCTTCATCAAGGGCGTGGCGAAGAAGGATGAGAAGACGGTCACGCTGACGCTGGCCTACCCGTCGGCGCTGCTGGCTGCCCGGCTGGCCGTCGTCAAGATCGTCCCGAAGGCCGTCGTCACCGCCGACGCCAAGGCCTTCGACGCCAAGCCGATCGGCACCGGCCCGTGGAAGCTCACGGACAACGGCGCGACGAGCAAGCAGGTCACCTTCGAGCGCAACGACGCCTACACCGGCTCCAAGAAGGCCCGGGCCAAGGCGATGAAGTGGCAGATCATCCCGGACGCCTCCACGCGGACCAACGCGGTCCAGTCCAAGAGCGTCCAGGCGATCGACTCGGTGCCTTACCTCTCGATCGACCAGCTCAAGACCACCTCGCAGGTCGACTCGGTCCAGGGCTTCGGGCTGTTGTTCGCGATGTTCAACAACTCGGCGGGCAACCCCTTCGCCACCAAGGAGAACCGGCAGGCGTTCTTCTACGCCATCGACATGGCCAAGGTCGTCCAGACCGCCATGCTCGGCCAGGCGTCACCGGCGACGAGCTTCGTGCAGGAAGGCCACCCGCAGTACGTCAAGGCCAAGACTGTCTACAGCCACGACGCCGCGAAGGCGACGGCGATGTTCAAGGCGACCGGCCTGACCAAGTTGCGTCTGCTGTGCACCGACCACGACTGGGTGAAGAAGTGCACGCCGCTCATCCAGGAGTCGCTCAAGGCCGCCGGGCTCGAGGTGGAGTTCACCGAGAAGAAGTCCGCCGACGTCTACAACACCATCGACGGCAAGCCGGAGGCCTTCGACGTCGTCATCGCTCCCGGTGACCCCTCGGTGTTCGGCAACGACCTCGACCTGCTCATGCGCTGGTGGTACGCCGGCGACGTGTGGACCGACACCCGGATGCACTGGAAGGGCTCGGCGGCATACACCCAGGTCCAGTCGCTCCTGGACGCCGGGCTGCAGGCCAGCGACGAGGCCAAGGCCAAGGAGAGTTGGGCCTCGCTCATCGACCTCATCGCCGACGAGATCCCGCTCTACCCGCTCTTCCACCGCAAGACTCCGACCGCCTACGACAAGGCGAGCCTGGTCGACTTCAAGCCGATCCCGCTCACCGGCCTGTCGTTCGTCGGTGTGGCGAGCACGAAGTAGGCCGTCGGGGGACTGTGCCCCCGTTGTGCCCCCTTGCTAGGTGCGGGGACCCGGTATGCCGCGTGCGCGGCATACCGGCCCCTGCGCACCATCCCCGTGGCGGACCGTTGACCGCCCCACGCGAACGAGGAGTCTCCTGTGTCGAACCTGCTGCGCCTCATCGGCCGCAGACTGGTCGCTTTCCCACTCATGGTGCTCGGCGTGACGTTGCTGGTGTTCGTCGTCATGTCCTTCTCGCCCTCGGACCCCGCCCGGCTCGCGCTGGGAGAGGCGGCCAGCCCGGATGCCCTGGCGCAGTACCGCACGGACCATGGGCTGGACGACCCGCTGCTCGTCCGCTACGGCAGCTTCTTGGTCGGCATGCTGCACGGGGATCTGGGAACGACCAGCGGAAACACCCCGGTGACGAGTGTCATCGCCGGCGCCTTCCCCATCACGCTGCAACTCACCCTGCTCGGGCTGGTCATCGCCGTCGTGCTCGCCTTGATCCTCGGCGTGGTGGCGGCGCTCTATCGCGACCGCTGGCCCGACCAGGTGATCCGCGTCGTGTCGATCATGGCGCTGGCGACCCCGTCCTTCTGGCTGGCGATCCTGCTCATCCAATGGCTGGGCACTGTGCCCGGTGGGTGGGGGATGTTCCCCGCACTGGTGTTGGGCTGGGTGCCGTTCGGCGAGGATCCGGCGACCTATCTCAACAACGTGGCGCTGCCGGCGTTCGCCCTCGGTGTGCCCGTTGCCGGCTCCCTCACCCGGGTCGTGCGGACCGCCATGGTCGAGGAACTCGACCGCGACTACGTGCGCACCGCTCTCGGGTCGGGGATCCCACGGCGTGAGGTCATCGCCCGCAACGTCCTGCGCAACGCGCTCATCACGCCCATCACCGTGCTCGGCCTGCGGGTCGGCTACCTCATGGGCGGCGCGGTCATCATCGAAATCATCTTCAACATCCAGGCGATGGGCCAACTCATCCTCGACGGGGTGACCCGCAACGACGTCTACCTCGTGCAGGGCGTCACGCTGACGGTCGCGATCGCGTTCATCGTGGTCAACATCCTCGTCGACGTGCTCTACGTCCTGGTCAACCCTCGGATCAGGAGCATCTGATGCTGCGCCCGACCCTGACCAAGTCGCTGGAGAGCCGGCCTGGTTTCCGGCTACCGGCCATCCAGTCGTTGCCGATCACGTCCAAGATCGCCCTCGGAGTCATCGCCCTCGTCGCGGCCATGGCGGTGTTCGCGCCGCTGCTCGGTGTCGACCCGCTGGCCAGCGGGACGCCGGTGCTCCCTCCCGGCCCGGGTCACCCGTTCGGCACCGACGCCATCGGCCGCGACATCCTGGCCCGGGTGGCCTTCGGCGCCCGCTCGTCGCTGGTCCTCGGCCTGGTGGCCACCGGTGTCGCCCTCGCGGCCGCTGCGGTGCTCGGCTCGATCGCGGCCACGGCCGGCAAGGCGACCTCAGAGGTCCTCATGCGGATCCTCGACATCGTCATGAGCTTCCCCGGGATCGCGCTGGCGGCCGTCTTCGTTGCCGTGTTCGGCAACGCCCTGCCGGTGCTGATCTTCGCGATCGCATTCCTCTACACGCCGCAGCTCACCCGCGTCGTCCGGGCCAACGTGCTCGCTCAGTTCGGTGAGGACTACGTGTCGGCGAGTCGGGTCATGGGTGCCCGCCCGGCGCACATCCTCATCAAGCACGTCGCCCGCAACTGCCTGGCGCCGATCATGGTGTTCGCGACGGTGCTCGTCGCCGACGCGATCGTCTTCGAGGCGTCGCTGTCGTTCATCAACGCGGGCGTCAAGCCCCCGAACCCCAGCTGGGGCAACATCCTCGCCGACGGCAAACAGCTACTCCTGTCGGGCTATTGGTGGCCGACGTTCTTCCCCGGCCTGATGATCCTCATCACCGTGTTGAGCCTCAACATCCTCTCGGAGGGTCTGACCGATGCGCTGGCCAGCCCGGCCGTCAAGCGCCGCGTCGACGTCGAGGCCGACGAGAAGGCCCTGCTGCAGGGCACCGCCGCTGCTCCGGTCGGTGCTCAGGTCCTCGGCCAGGTCGACGGCGCGGTGGCCAAGCAACTGCTGACAACGAGTCTGGTCACCTTGCGCGAGCAGGAGCTCAAGCGCACCGACCGACTGGTGTATGCCGCCGACTCGGCGCCGTTGCTCGAGGTGCGTGATCTGTCGATCCGTTTCCCGCAGGCCCATGGGGAGGTCGCGATCGTCGATCGGGTGTCCTTCGACGTGCGTCCTGGCGAGACGATGGCGCTGGTCGGCGAGTCGGGGTGCGGCAAGTCGATCACCGCACTGGCGATCATGGGTCTGCTGTCGCCCGCGGCGCAGATCGAGGGCGAGGTCTTCTTCGACGGCCGCGACCTGCTGACCATGGATCGCAAGGAGCGCATCGGCCTGCTCGGCCACGACCTGGCGATGATCTATCAGGACGCGCTCAGCTCGCTGAACCCGTCGATGCTCGTCAAGTCGCAACTGGCCCAATTGACCAAGCGCGGCGGCAAGCGCAGCGCCGAGGACCTGCTCGAGTTGGTCGGCCTCGACCCGGCCCGCACGTTGAAGTCCTATCCGCACGAGCTCTCCGGCGGTCAGCGCCAGCGGGTGCTCATCGCGATGGCGCTCACCCGTAACCCGCGGCTGCTCATCGCCGACGAGCCGACGACGGCGCTGGACGTCACCGTCCAGCAGCAGGTCGTCGGGCTACTCAACACCCTGCGCGAGCAACTCGGTTTCGCCATGGTCTTCGTCAGCCACGACCTCGCGCTCGTCGCCAAACTCGCCCACCGGATCACCGTCATGTATGCCGGTCAGGTCGTCGAGCAGGCACCGACGAGCGAGTTGTTGAGCAACCCCCGGCACGAATACACCCGGGGTCTGCTCGGGTCGGTCCTGTCCATCGAGGCAGGAGCCGCGCGGCTGCATCAGGTGCCCGGCACGGTGCCCTCGCCTCGGGAGTTCCTGCCCGGCGACCGGTTCGCGCCGCGTTCGTCCTACCCCGATCTGGGCAGGGACGAGCGGCCGACCTTGCGTCCGGCCGGCCCTGACCACGTCTACGCCTCGACCGATGCGCTTGAGGCCGCCCTGGAAGGAAGCCGCCGATGAGCAAGCAGACGACCCCGCAGGATCAGACGGTCCCGCAGGATCACGCCACAGCGGGAGCGCCCGTCATCGAGCTTCGTGGCGTCCACGTCATCCACAAGGCGCGCACCGGCAAGCTCTTCCGGCCCGACCGCGTCCACGCGGTCAAGGGTGTCGACTTCACGGTGGCCCGCGGCGAGACCGTCGGCATCGTGGGGGAGTCGGGCTGCGGGAAGTCCACGGTCGCCAAGGTGATGGTGGGTCTGCAGCAGCCCACGAAGGGCCAGGTGCTCTTCCACGGCAAGCCGATCGGGACGTCCGCCTCGGCCCGCAAGGAGCTTGGTCGAGCGGTGTCGGTGGTGTTCCAGGACCCGGCGACGGCGCTCAACCCCCGGATGACCGTGCGCGACCAACTGCTCGATCCGTTGGGCGTGCACGGCATCGGCACCCCCGCGACTCGGTTGGCTCGGGTCCGTGAGCTTGTGCACCTCGTCGGCCTGCCCCAGTCGGCCTTGGAGGTCCTGCCCCGGCAGATCTCCGGTGGCCAGCGCCAACGGGTCGCGATCGCTCGGGCCCTGGCGCTCGAGCCAGACGTCATCGTGGCCGACGAGCCGACCTCGGCGTTGGACGTGTCGGTCCGGGCGCAGGTGCTCAACCTGCTCACCGACCTCAAAGAAGCCCTCGGCCTCGGCTTGGTCTTCATCTCGCACGACATCAACACCGTGCGCTACGTCTCTGACCGGATCGCCGTCATGTATTTCGGGGAGATCGTCGAGACCGGTCCGGCCGAGCAGATCTTCACGTCGCCCCGCAACGACTACACCCGCACCCTCTTGTCCGCTACCCCCTCCTTGCTCGAGATCGGAGCTTCGTGATGCCCCGCGGCCTCACCGGCGTTGTGCCGCCCCTGGTCACTCCACTCACCCCCGAGGGTGAGTTGGATGTGCCCTCGCTGGAGCGATTGGTCGCTCGGCTCCTGGACGCCGGGGTCGATGGGATCTTCGCCCTCGGGTCCTCCGGCGAGGTGGCCTTCTTCGAGGATCGGATGCGGGCCAAGGTCCTGGACGCAGTGACCGCCGTCGTGGCAGGCGCGGTCCCCGTCATCGCCGGGGTCATCGACATGCAGACCCGCCGGGTGCTGGAGCACGTGCGGGCCGCCGAAGCGGCCGGGGTGCAGGCCGTGGTCGCTACCGCGCCCTTCTACGCCATCACCGGCCCCGACGAGATCAGGGCCCACTTCCGGGCGATTGGGGCGGCCACCGACCTGCCCGTCTATGCCTACGACCTGCCGATCTGCGTCCACACCAAGCTCGCTGCGCCGATGCTCGTCGAGCTCGGCCTGGAGGGGCGGATCGTCGGCGTCAAGGACTCCTCGGGCGACGACGTCGGCTTCCGTTGGCTGTGTGAGCTCAACGCCGACGCGGGCTCACCGCTCACCCTGCTGACCGGCCACGAGACCGTGGTCGACGGCGCCTATCTCGCCGGCGCCGATGGATCCGTCCCCGGTCTGGCCAACGTGGATCCGGCCGGTTACGTCCGGCTGCATCGAGCGGCGATGGCAGGCGACTGGGCGACGGTGCGGGTCGAGCAGTCCCGGCTGAGTCGACTCATGGGGATCGCCCGCGCACCGATCGGCAAGGTCGGCCCGGCCGCGGGGGTCGGGTCGTTCAAGACCGCGCTGGCGTTGCTCGGCGTCCTGTCGACCAACACCATGTCGCTGCCCATGGCCAGTCTGGAGGGGGCCGACGTGGCCGCCGTGCGTGCGGTCCTGGAGGAGGGCGGGCTCTTGTGAGCGAGCCCGTGCTCGCCCTCGACATCGGCGGCACGAAGATCGCCGCGGCTCTCGTCACGGGCGGCCACGTCGGCGAGGTATGCCGGGTCGCCACCCCGGCCTCGCAGGGGCCTGAGGCGGTGGTCGCCGCTGCGGTCGCCGTGGCGAAGGAAGCGCGCGGCGAGAGCCGTCCGGTGCTGGTTGGGATCGGCTCGGCGGGGGTGATCGACTCCACGAATGGTGTTGTCACCCATGCCACGGATGCGCTGCCGGGCTGGGCGGGGACCGTACTGGCCCGCGGCGTGAGCGAGGGCCTGGGGCTCGCGGCATACGCGCTCAACGACGTCCATGCGCACGCGTTGGGTGAGGCTTCGTTCGGGGCCGGGAGGGGCCTGCGCGACGTGCTGCTCGTGGCCGTGGGCACGGGTGTGGGCGGCGCGGTCGTTCACCGCGGGGAGGTCATTTTCGGCGCTCACGCGGTGGCCGGTCACCTCGGTCACATCCCCGCGAGCGAGGCGGCGGGACTGCCGTGCACTTGT
This sequence comes from Candidatus Phosphoribacter hodrii, assembly GCA_016707175.1. Taxonomy (GTDB): domain Bacteria; phylum Actinomycetota; class Actinomycetes; order Actinomycetales; family Dermatophilaceae; genus Phosphoribacter; species Phosphoribacter hodrii. Next base: position 395,361 of record JADJIB010000002.1, on the reverse strand, counting down.
GGGCGAGTGGGGCACCTGGAGGCGTTGGCCAGCGGCCCGGGGCTGGCCGCGGCGCTGCGACGCGAGGGAGGGTCGGCGCAGAACGGGCGGGACGTCGTCGTCCAGGCCGGGCAGTTGGGTGCGGCGGGCGAAGCGGCCAGAGCGGTCCTCACCCTGGGCGGAGTGGCCCTCGGCCGGGTGATCGGCGGTCTGGTCAACACCCTCGATCCGGATGTGGTGGTGCTCGCCGGTTCGGTGGCCGACGCCGGACTGATCTGGTGGGAAGCGGTGCAGGACGGGGTCCGGCAGGAGGCGATGGACGCGGTGCGCGGCATACCCCTCGTGCCGGCGGGCGCCGGGGCCGCCGCGGCGCTGCTCGGAGCGGCGCACTTCGCGATGACCCGGCACGCGTCGACAACCGTTGCCGACGACGGCCAGGGCCTGTGACGACAGTGACAGGTGAGGTTAGGGAGGTGTCGTCCTGGAGGCCTGAGGCCTCTGGATCTGTCGCCGGTGGTGTCCCGCGCGTGTCTGGGCCGACATTGCCCTAGCGGCGGCCCGGAACGTTACCTGGTTGTGATGTGTTCGGTTGTGGGAGAGGCCTTTTGGGGTAGGGGGTCTGTCAGTGGTCGCTGTTAGCGTCGGGGTTATGGACAGCAACGCGGCGACTCTCGACTCGGCTGAATGCCGGGTTGTGCTGACTGCTGCGACGTCCGTGGCTACTCAGTTGGTGGCGCAGTTGTGGCAGGTCCCGGGTGCGGAGTTGGGGACCGTGTTGGGCATGCTCGACGCGCTGGCTGCGGTTGTTTGCGGTGCCAGGCTCGCGGTCGTTGGTGAGGCGGAGGCTCGTGGGGAGATTTCCGAGTCTCAGGCGGGGTCGACGGCTGGCTGGGTCGCCGAACACGCACCGACGTTGGCGGCTGGGAATGGTGCCGGTCAGGTCGCCCGCCTCGTCCGCGAATGCAAGCGCCCGGACCTGACCACCGTCCAGGCCGCCGCCCTCTCTGGTTTCGTGAGTGTCCCTGTCGCGTTGACGGTCGTCAGCGAGTTCGCCCGGTTGAAGCCGCGCCTGCGTGAAGAAGCCGCCCCGACCGTCCTGCAGGGATTGCTGGATATGGGGATCGCCGACGGCCCACGCGGGGTCCGATCACTACGGCCGGCACTACTGGCCGCGCATGGTGCCGACGGTGAGTTCCAGGCCGACGCCGACACCGCCGAACGGTTGATCTCGCTCTCGCGACCATCCACCGACGAGCTGGGTGCCCTCACCTATCAGTTGATCCTCGACCCCGTCGGGGCCGCAGCTCTCGAAGCCGCGATCGGGCCACTGTCGGCGCCGGTCCCTGGCCCTGACGGGGAACGCGACGCTCGTAGCCCCCAGACCCGTCGCGGTCAGGCATTGGTGGAGGTATGCCGCCGAGCGACCAGCGCCGGCGACCGGCCACCGTCCGGGGTGAAGACCACGCTGATGCTGACGATGTCTTACGACGATCTGGCGGCGAGGATCGGGGCTGCCACCGTGGTGGGATCCGCGCAGAGTGGTTCCCTGATCGCGCCGGAGACGGTGCGTCGCTTGGCGTGTGACGCGGCGATCATCCCGACCGTCCTGGGTGGCCGCGGCGAGATCCTCGACCAAGGCCGCTCGACGCGGCTGGCGACGCCGGGGCAACTCGCGGGGACGACACCACTCCGTCGTCCACCGTGACCAACTCATCGGGCGCGTTACCGCCGACACTGGCGCTGACACGGGCACTGTCACCTGGGACCTCATCCCCGGCAGTTACCACCGTCGCGACGACGGACCCCCACCGCGCGGCGGCCGATCCCCGGGCGATCAGAACCCGGGTGACGAATCCCCGGGCGACCAACTCCCGGGAGGCCTCCAACCCTGGGACCCGCCCGCACACCGGCAGCGTCGATCACCCGATTACGACAAGTGGGACACCCCTGCCTCCACCTCGGACCTGTGGACAGACCTATGGGTTGACTCGCGACCAGGTGACGACACCTAGGGGCGGGCGGACCGTCGGCGGGACGGCATACACTCGCGGCAGCAAGCGAGGAGGTGGCGTGGGTGGCGGGAAGGATCCGGGCGGAGGACATCCTTGCCGTCAAGGAGCGCACCTCGATCGAAGAGGTCGTCCGCGAGCACGTCACCCTCACCCGACGCGGCTCCGCGCTGGTCGGTCTGTGCCCGTTCCATGACGAGAAAACCGGGTCGTTCAACGTCAACCCGCACAACGGCTTCTACCACTGCTACGGCTGCGGGGTCGGCGGTGACGTCATCAAGTTCGTCTCCGACATCGAGCACCTCACCTTCACCGAGGCGGTCGAACGCCTGGCCGGCAAGGTCGGCGTCGAGCTTCGTTACGAGGACGGCGGGGGGCGGCGCGAGGAGGCCGGGGGCGCCGGTCGCCGGGCCCGGCTCATCGAGGCGCACCGGGTCGCCCAGGAGTTCTACGCGGCATACCTGCTGGCGGCGGGGGATGCGCGCGCGGGGCGCGACTTCATGCGCGAGCGCGGGTTCGACGGCGCGGTGGCGAAGCGGTTCGGGGTGGGGTTCGCGCCGCGTGGGGGCGAGGAACTCGTCCGGCACCTGCGCAGCAAAGGGTTCACCGACGACGAACTCGTGACCGGAGGCCTGGCCGGGCGTGGGTCGCGGGGGCTCTATGACCGGTTCCGCGGGCGGCTCGTGTGGCCGATCCACGACATCACTGGCGACACGGTGGGGTTCGGGGCGCGACGGATCTTCCCCGACGACCGGATCGAGGCGAAGTACCTCAACACCTCCGAGACGCCGATCTATAAGAAGTCGACCGTGCTCTATGGGCTCGACGCGGCGAAGAAGGCGATCTCCTCGCAGCGGGTGGCAGTCGTCGTTGAGGGCTACACCGACGTGATGGCCTGCCACCTCGCAGGAGTCGAGACGGCGGTCGCGTCCTGTGGGACGGCGTTCGGGATCGACCACATCAAGGTGCTGCGCCGGATCATGCGCGACGAGGCCGACCTCGAGCCGGCCAGGGTGATCTTCACCTTCGATGGCGACGCGGCTGGGCAGGCGGCGGCGATGAAGGCCTTCAAGGAGGACCAACGCTGGATGTCGCAGTCGTTCGTCGCGGTGGCCCCCGGGGGCAAGGACCCGTGCGAGTTGCGCCAGTCCGACGGCGACCCGGCGGTGCGTGAACTGGTCGAGGATGCGGTGCCGATGTTCGAGTTCGCCGTCCGCACGACGGTCACGCGGTTCGACCTCGACACGGCCGAGGGTCGGGTGCAGGCGGCGAGTGCGATCGCCCCGATTCTGCTGGGCATCCGGGACGCCAAGTTAGGCATGCAATACAAGGGCAAGGCCGCGGGGCTCATCGGGTTCGCGCCCGAGGAGTTGGATCCTTACCTCAAGGAGGCGAAGGGGCGCGCCGGCTCTGCTGCGGCCGGGCGGGCTGCGGGAGAACGCAATTCGGGGGATCGCGGTTCGGGTGCGAGTGGTTCGGGTGCGAGTGGTTCGGGTGGCGGTGGCTCGGCTGATCCGAGGCACGAGGGCGGTGACCGGCACGAGGTCGGTGAGGAGTCCCTTGAGCCGACCGACGCCGAGCTTGCCGCATCCCTGCCGCTTCCGAACCTGCGTGACCCCGTCGTCCAGGCGGAGCGCCAGTTGTTGCAGTGTCTCCTGCAATTCCCGGATGTTGTCGACCCGCTGTCGCTACCTCTGCTGGAGGTCGGTGACTTCTCGGCTCCGGCCCATCAGGTGGTCTTCTCAACGGTCGCCGGTGTCGGGTTGCCCGCGCCCACGATGTCCGCGCCGGCGTGGCACAGTGCCCTGGCCGAGGCCGCTCCGTTGGCGATCCACCCGATGCTCGCCGAGTTGGCAGTGGCTCCACTTCCGGTCCTGCTCGACCCGACCACCGGTCGCCCGGCGGCTCGCTACGTCGACTCGTTGGTCACGCGGGTCCGCGAGGTGGCCCTCTCGCGCCAAATCGCCGACACCCTGGGCCAATTGCGCCGACAGGACGCCTCGCCCGACTCGGACCCCGACCGGCGCCGAGCCACGGCGATCCGCCTGCAAGACCTGCAACGAGCGCTCGCTGCCTTGCGCGACCGCGACGACGAGTGAGAAGGATGGTGCCTATGCGACTGCCCGGATGGCGACGGACCGACCCGGACCACACGCCGCCTCCCGAGGTGCTGGCGGTGCTCGCCGAGTCAGTCGGACCCGACCGAGTCCTGGCGAGTGCGCGCTCCGATCAGACCTGGCTGCTCGCCACAACCCATCGCTTTGCGGCCGTGTTCGCCGATGGCACAGTGCGTTGGCTGCGGCCCTGGCACGAGGTCGACGCGGCGTCGTGGGGGCGCGAATCGGAGACTCTCACAGTCACTTTCGTTGATGGCGGTCGCCCGACCATGCTGCCGATGGCCAGCGCCCGCACCTTCCTCATGACCCTGCGCGAGCGGGTCCAGGCCAGCGTCGTCGCATCGGTCGATCTGCCCCTCGAAGGTGCCCGGAAGGCGCGTGCGGTCATCCGCCAGAACCTCGCCACCGGCGAGCTCATCGAACAACTGGTCCTTGGCCGCGGCACCCGCCCGTCGGAGAGCATCGACGCGGCGGCTGCGATCGCCTTCGCCGAGCTTCGCGACGACACCGGCCTGCCCCCTCGCTGAGCCGGCAGCGACGCGGACGTGATGCCGCGGCATACCCCTTCGACATAGGCGACGCTGGGCACAGGCAACCGACAGCGGATGCATGCCCGCCCCACCGGAGCCGGACAGCGGCGGCACAAGGTGCTCGGGGACGGTAGGACCACCTACCAATGAAAGGCCCGACGATGAGCACCCCGCGATCCACCTCCCCAGGCACCGTCCGTCGTTGGTCCGCCGCTGCGCTGGCCGCGGTGGCCGTGACGGCAGGCGGGTTCGGCATCCAACATGCGGCCGCACAGACGAGCACCGTGACGGCCTCGGCCACGACCACGTCCTCAACGACCACAAACTCCTCCTCGACCTCCAGCGGCCTCACCGCGGTCGCGGCTCCCGCGAGCAGCAGCGGCTCCGCACAGTCCACGACCTCGGGCTCCTGAGCGGTCGGCCATCATGGATTCGCAGACGGTGACCCGCCCAGTTCCGGTCGTGCAGGCCGAGTTCCGTGCGATCGGCACGACGAACCGGATCCTTGCGACCGACCTCACGGTCCTTACTGAGGCGACCGCGATCGCGCGCGAGCACCTCGACGCGCTCGACCTCGCAGTCTCGCGGTTCCGACCCGACTCGGAGGTATGCCGCCTCGCCGCTCGCGCCGCAGGTGGGCCAGCGTCGACGCTGGCTTCTCCGACCTTCGCCGCTGCCCTCCGGGCCGCTCTGCATGCCGCACGGGTCACCGATGGGCTCGTCGATCCCACCGTGGGATCGGCGGTGGTGGCCAACGGGTATGACGCCGACCTGGACGCCGTTCGCGACCGGGCTTCCTTTCAGCGCACCCGGTTGGCGGACGTGCCGGGGTGGGAGAACGTCGAGATCGATGCGTCGGACCGGGTCACCGTGCCTGCCGGTTGCCTCATTGACCTGGGCGCGACGGCCAAGGCGTTCGCCGCCGACACCATCGCGGGGCTGTTGGCTGACCGGCTGCCGGGGGGATTCCTCGTCAACCTCGGCGGCGACATCGCGGTCAGCGGGCGACTCCCCGCAGGCGGCTGGAGGGTGGGTGTGCAGACCGCCGACGGTGCCGTGGCCCAGGTCGTCACCACGACCGGCCAGGGCCTGGCGACCTCATCGACGCGACTGCGCACCTGGGCCACTGACCCTGGCCACAACCGCGCCCACCACATCGTCGACCCGAGGACCGGCCTCACGGCGCCGTCGACGTGGGCCCAGGTGAGCTGTGCCGGTGCTTCCGCCCTGGAGGCCAACGCCGCTTCGACGGCAGCCATCGTCCTCGGCCCGGACGCGCCCGCCTGGCTGCAGGCGCACGGCATACCGGCTCGCCTGGACGGCTGCGACGGCGAGGTCACGCTCACGTGTGGTTGGCCGGTCCCGGACAGTGACGCTTCACAGGCGCGGGCCGAGATTGCCAACGCGCTCGCATCCCGCTGACAGGTCTGCCACATCCGGCCGGGCGACGCTCAGGTCAACGATCCAACCCCTTCCGAAGGAGCGCACCATGAGCAAGATCGCCTTCCCCACGACACCTGCCCGACGTTGGGCGACGGCAGCAGCAGCGGCGGCCGTCGTCGGAGCCGGCGCGGTCGGAATCCACCTCGCCGACGCCGGGGCGGCCACGATCGCGGCGACGACATCGACCGTGCCGGACGGCACGCGGATCCAGCAACTCCCGGCCAACGGCGACGTGAGCGGCGCTGCAGCCGGTCAGGAGAACGGGGCTCCGCCGCCGAATGGCCAAGCAGGGACGAAGCCCGGTGCTCGCGGCGCACAGACCGGCTCCGGAGGCTTCCAGCAGGCACAGGCGCCCGGTCGAGGGAGTGGCGGCGGACAGGCCATGACCCAAGGTTCCTGAGCGCGGGAGGCCAGGCGTCGCGGCATACGGGATGCCGTTTAGCCTGTGGGGCCTCGGTTTGCTAACCTAACCGGGCACCATTCCTCCATAGCTCAATTGGCAGAGCAGCCGGCTGTTAACCGGCAGGTTCTTGGTTCGAGTCCAAGTGGGGGAGCAGACGCGGGACCGGTCCTTCGGGGCCGGTCCCGCACTCGTCTCCGGCACACCTCTTCGTGGCGTCCGGTTCGTGCGGTGGTATGCCGTTCCGCCGCCTCCGATGCGTCCGTCGGCTCGCCTGGCATCCCGAGTGTGGGGGATGATCGCGGCATGCGATGGCTGGCGGTCGGTGAGGCCGCGATCCCCGAGGGGACGGGCTGGCTCTCCGAGCAGGAGGCCGCCCGCGCGGCGACGATGCGCTTCACGAAGCGGCGCACCGAGTATCGGCTGCGGCGACTGGCCGGCAAGCGTGCGGTCGCATCCGTCCTGGGCCGTCCGGTGAACCCCACCAGCCTGGCCGGGATCGAGGTGCTCAATCGGCGTGGGGGAGCGCCATACGTCGTCGTTGACGGCGAGCACGCTCAGGTGGATGTCTCATTGACCGACCGGGCGGGCTGGGCGGTGTGTCTGGTCGGGCCCGAGGGCGAATTGACGGGCGGCACGCTGGGGGTCGATCTGGAGGCCGTGGAGCCGCGCAGCCGAGGGTTCGTGACCGACTACCTCACGGCATACGAGCAGGAGTATGTGCGCTCCCAGGGTGAGCTCGGCAGCGAGGGCTGGGACGTTGCCGCCAACCTGCTGTGGTCGGCGAAGGAGTCGGCGCTCAAGGTGCTGCGCGTGGGGCTGCGGGCGGACACTCGCTCGGTCGAGGTCACTCTCGGTGACTATGTGCGCCCCGATGGCTGGAGCCCCCTCGTCGTGCACGCCGGCCCGAGCGAGCGGTTCCCCGGCTGGTGGCGGCGCGACGGGGTGTTTTTGCTGACGCTGGCCAGTCGCGAGGTGACCGACCCGCCTGCTCTGCTCGCGGGCGGGGACGACCTGGCCACTGGGGAGCCGACCCACTCGTGGATGGCCAACCCGCTCGCCGACTGAGGTGTCGTCGGGTCACCCCGCGGATGGGGAACCCAGATAGGACGCCAGGTAGGGCGCGGTGCGGCCCGGGCCCTGCGCCACCTCTCGCGGGGGACCGGACGCAACGATCTGACCACCCTTGGCGCCGGCGCCCGGACCGATGTCGATGACCCAGTCGCTCGCGGCCACCATGCTCATGTCATGCTCCACCGCGATGACGGTGTTGCCTGAGGCCACCAGGGAATCGAGCTGACGGGTCAGCCGCACCACGTCCGCCGGGTGCAGCCCCGTGGTCGGTTCATCGAGGATGTAGAGGGAGTCGCCGCGCTGCGGCCGCTGCAACTCGGTGGCGAGCTTGATCCGTTGGGCCTCCCCGCCGGAGAACTCGGTCGCGGGTTGCCCAAGCCGCAGGTATTGCAGGCCGACGTCGCACAACACCGTCAGCGACCGTCGCACTGCCGGCTCGTCATCGAAGAAGTCGCACGCGCCATCGACCGTCATGCCGAGGACATCGGCAATTGACTTGCCGCGGTAGGTGATCTCCAGGGTCTTGGGGTTGTAACGGGTCCCCTTGCACACCGGGCACGGCGCATAGACGCTCGGCAGGAACAGCAACTCGACCATGACGAAGCCCTCGCCGTTGCAGTTCGGGCATCGACCCTTGGGGACGTTGAAGGAGAACCGGCCGGCGCCGTAGTGGCGCTCCCGCGCGGCCGGCGTCGCGGCGAACAGGCGACGAATGTGGTCAAACACGCCGGTATAGGTCGCCAGGTTGGAGCGCGGCGTCCGCCCAATGGGTTTCTGATCGACGCGGACCAGCCGCTTGATGCCCTCCATGCCGGAAACGATCTCGCCGCCCAGCGTGAGCACGGGAGCGATCTCCAATTCGTCGCCTTCGGCATCCTCGGCAGGGGCGTCGGAGCCCAGGGCCTGCGCGACCAACTCCACGAGCGCCTGGCTCACGACGCTGGACTTGCCCGAACCGGACACGCCGGTCACCGTCGTGAAGACGCCCTTGGGGAAGGCAATCTCCAGGTCGTGGACGTTGTTGCGCGTCACCCCTCGCAGGCGCAGCCAATCCTCGGGCTCGCGAGGGGCACGCCCCGCCCGGGCCTCGTCGCTCTCGAAGAGGAAGTGCCGGGTCTGCGAACTGGCCACGTCCCGTAGGCCTTCGGGCGGACCGCTGTAGAGGATGGTGCCGCCGTGCTCGCCCGCCGCCGGTCCGACGTCGACGATCCAGTCGGTGCGACGGATGACGTCCAGATCGTGCTCGACGACAAAGAGCGAGTTGCCCGCAGCCTTGAGGCGATCGAGCGCAGTCAGCAGAGCTTCGGTGTCGGCTGGGTGCATCCCGGCCGAGGGCTCGTCCAGGACATAGACGACGCCGAACAGGTTGGAGCGGACCTGGGTCGCCAGCCGCAGACGTTGCAACTCCCCGGGGGAGAGGGTGGGCGTGCTGCGCTCGAGGTTGAGATAGCCGAGCCCGAGTTGCAGCAGGGTGCTCAGGCGGGCCCGCAGATCGCCGGTGATCCGGCCGATGACCAGCGCCTGCTCGGGATGCTCGGCCGCAACCTCCGCCAACCGAGGCGAGGAGCCGTCAGCGTAGGGCTCGATGGTCCGGGCGAGTTCCTCCAGGGGGAGCCGCGACAGGTCGGCCAGGTCCAGGCCGGCGAACGTCACGGACAGGGATTCCGGACGCAGCCGCTTGCCGTGGCACAAGGGGCACGTGTCGCTGAGCATGAAGTGCAGCGCCCGCTTCTTCATCTTCGGGCTCTCGGTGTTCGCGAACGAGGTGAAGACGTGCCGGCGGGCGCTGGAGAACGTCCCCTGGTAACTCGGCTCCTCCTTGTGCTTGCGCGCCCGACGTGTCTCCGCAGGTGTCAGGCCGGCATACACGGGCACCACGGGCTGCTCGTCCGTGAAGAGGATCCACTCGCGTTGATCTTGCGGCAGGTCGCGCCACGGTCGATCCACGTCGATCCCCATCGAGACGAGGATGTCGCGCAGGTTCTGGCCGCCCCAGGCGGTCGGCCAGGCGGCGATGGCCCGCTCGCGGATGGTCAGGCTGTCATCCGGGACGAGGGACTTCTCGGTGACCTCGTAGACCCGCCCCAGGCCGTGGCACGTCGGGCAGGCCCCCTGCGGGGTGTTCGGTGAGAACGACTCGGCATACAGCAGCGGCTGACCCGGCGGATAGTCGCCTGCTCGCGAATACAACATGCGCAGGAGGTTCGACAGCGTGGTGACACTGCCGACCGACGAGCGGGTCGTGGACGAGCCGCGTTGCTGTTGAAGGGCAACGGCCGGTGGCAGGCCGTCGATCTCGTCCACCTCCGGCACCGCCATCTGGTGGAAGAGGCGGCGCGCATAGGGGGAGACGGATTCGAGGTAGCGGCGCTGCGCCTCGGCATACAACGTGCCGAACGCGAGCGAGGACTTCCCGGAGCCGGAGACGCCTGTGAACGCCACCAGCGCATCCCGGGGGATGTCGACGTCGACGTTCTTCAGGTTGTGCTCACGGGCTCCACGAACGTGCACCATCCCGTCGGAGGCCGTGTGGGGCATGCGACGACTGTATTCCTGCCACCGACCCGAAGCAGGGTGAACGCCGGACCGGTGCGGTCAGCGCAGCGTGGCCGGGTCGGTGTTGGCGCCGCAGACGATGAGGGCGACGCGCTCGCTCGGCTCCGGGCGGTAAGCACCGCCAGTCAACGCGGCGTATGCCGTCGCGGCGCCGGCTTCCGCGGCGATGCGGTAGTCCCGCCACATCAGGTCGCGAGCCCGCAGGATCTCCTCGTCGTCGACCAGGAGGCTGATGGGCGGCGACGCGGTCGCCATGGCGAACGCGATCTCACCCACCCGCCGGGCACCCAGCGAGTCCGCCGCCACCCCCGAGACCTCGACGTCGACCGGCCGCCCGGCAGCCAGGGCGGCAGACAGGCTGGGCGCCAGAGTCGGCTCGACAGCGACGATCCGCGCGCGACCGTCCACGGCCGCGGCGATGCCGGCGAACAGTCCGCCGCCGCCGACGGCCACGACGATGGTGTCGATGCCCGGCTCGTCCTCGAGCACCTCCAGGGCAAGCGTCCCCGCCCCAGCGACCACCTCAGGCAGGTCGTAGGCGTGCGACGCCAGAGCGCCGCGCTCGCGGGCAAAGTCAGCCGCGGCCGACGCCGCATGGGAGTACTCCGTCCCCACGACATGGACGTCAGCCCCGTAGTCGCGCAACCGCGCCACCTTGACGGCTGAGGCGATGGAGGGGACGAAGACCGTCGCCGGGACGCGGAGGACGCCCGCGGCATACGCCGTCGCCAAACCGGCGTTGCCACCGGAGGCGATGACGACACCCGCCTGTGGGTCGAGCACGCCCCGCTCGCGCGCGGCCAGCAGCAGGTTGAAGGCTCCACGCGCCTTGAACACACCCGTGTGCTGGAGGAACTCGCACTTGAGCCACACCCCTGCCTCCGTGCGTGACGGAGGCAGGAGCGGGGTGCGCCGGAGGTAACCCTTCGTTCGCTCGCGGGCGGCGAGAACGTCGTCCCTGGTGAGGACCATCAGCTCGTCGTGAACTTGGCCATCCCGCGCTCGAGTGCGCCGATGATGTAGGGCCGCAACTCCTCCGCCGTGATGATCCGGTCGACCGACCCCATCGCCAGGGCCCGCTCGATGGTGTGGATCGAGTCGAACTCGTCGGCCACCTCACCGAGCTTCTCTGAGCGCACGGCCGCCGCGACAGCAGCCGCCTTGGCGCGCAACCGACCGGCCTCCGGACCCTTGGCCGCCGCGGCGGCAGCCAAGGCTTCGACGACCCGCGGGTCCTTGTCGGTGCGGATCTTGACGTCGCGGGCGAACACCGTCGCGGCCGCGGGAGCGCCGCCGATGACCGAGGCGTAGGACCCTTCGATCGCGGCGATCTCCATCGACTCGGTGAGGGCCTTGGAGAACACGACGAAGGCGCCGCCGTGGTAGCGGGAGACGACGATGAAGACGATCGGGCCGTTGAAGTTGGTGATGGCCCGGCCGATCTCGGCGCCGTACTCCAACTGCCACTTGCGCATCGACTCCGGCGAGCCGTCGAAGCCGGACAGGTTGGCCATGACGACCAGCGGGCGGTTGCCCGTCGTCGCGTTGATGGCACGCGCCGTCTTGCGGGACGCCTGCGGGAACAACGTGCCCGAGGTCCAGGCGGGCGGCCCGTCGGCGGGGACGAAGCCCTTACGCGGCAGCGAACGGGAGGACAGACCGATCATGCAGACCGGTATGCCGCCCACGGCCACGTCCCAGACGATGGAGTTCTCGCCGTCCTGCCAGTGCTTCCACCGCTCCAACGGCTCGCAGTCGGTGTCGGACACCGCGCGCATGACCGAGCGCATGTCGAAGGGCTGCTTGCGGTCGGGGTTGGTCGCGAAGTCGAAGACCTCGGCGACCGTCGTGAAGCGGGTGCCCGGCACCTGCTCGTGCGCGGACTCGCGGACGTCCCGCTCGACCGGGTCGCTCGTCAGGCCGCGCCGCGGGAAACGCTCCCCGGGCACGACATAGGTGTAGTTGTAGTGCTCCAGCAGCAGACGGCAGGCGTCCTGGAAGCTCGGCGCCCAGTACTGGCCCTGGCCGTTGAGCCCCATGACCCGGTCGTAGCCACCGATACCGAAGTTGTCCTCGGCCGAGACCGCCCCGGAGAAGTCCAGGGCCTGCTTGCCGGTGAGGACCATCGTGCTGGCCGGGGTCATGATGAGGATGCCCTTGGTGTGCATGAGCATCGTCGCTTCGGCGTTCCAGTAGGGCTGGCCGCCGACGTTGATCCCGGTGACGACGATGTTGATCTCGTGACCGGCCTGGGTGAACTCGATGATCCGTCGCAGGGTGAGCGCGATGAAGTCCATGTTCTCGGTGCCCGAGTCCATCGCGATGAGGGCGCCGGACGAGCAGGCGTACCACTCGACGGGGATCTTCCGCTCGGCCGCGAGCGCGAGCGAGGCGTTGATCAGGCGGCACTCGGGCTCGGCGAGGTTGCCCAAGCCCTGCGTCGGGTCGGACAACATCGCCAACCGGGTCATGCCCTCGGGCACCAGGTCGGTGTAGGTCGTCAGCAAGCCCACGACCAGGTGTGCGGTGTTCCCGGCCGGTGGCCGGTCCACCGGGATGAGCGTCTCGCCGTCGGCGTCGAGGTCGAGCTCCTGGAAGTGACCGCGGGGGAACGGCGACGGCTCGCCCTCGGCCGGCGTGAGCATGTGGATGATCTCGTAGGGGTAGGGCGTGCCGAAGCGCTCCGCGGTGAGCACCTTCTGGGCATACCTCGTCAGCGGCCGAATCGGGTTGGCCCCCGGGTCGCCGAAGCGGATGGTCGTGCCCGTGCGGCCGATGCCGTCGATGGTCATGACCTTCTCGACCAGGGTGGTGCCGCCGTCCTCGGCAGGCACCGGCGTCCGCAGGTGCATGACGACCTTCTCCAGCCCGGCACCCTTGGCCAGCGGCAGGTAGTTGGCCGCCAGCGCGGGCCACTCGTCGGCCGGGATCTCCCAGACCGGTCGCACGTTGAGCACCAACCGGTTGGCCGTCGGGCGCTCGCGGGGCGGGTAGTGCGACAACGCGGTCCGCATCGCGGCCAGGGCCTGCAGCCCGATCCGCCCGAGCCGCGGGTAGGTCTGGGCTCCGGTCTGGTCGTCGCGGACGGCGACGAGGTCACGGACCTCAGCCACGGCGAACAGGCGCCGGTCCTTGGGGTTCTCGTGCGCGACGCCGAAGAAGAGGTAGACGTCTTCGGTGGACGGCAGCCGCTCCAGGGTGAAGTTGGACAACCGCCAGAGGTCCAGCCGCTTGGCGAGCATCGGGTGCAGGTTGCGATAGAGCCGGTCCTCGGTGAAGGCACCGTCGGCGCCCTGACGGAAGGTCATGTGTGCCGTCGACCGCCCGCTCGCATCGCCGACCTGGCCGGTCACGGTGAGGTCGAGGCGATGCAGGGCGTGGCCGAAGTCGCAGTGCTCGATGATGCCGTGGACCTGCTCGACGAGAGCGTCGGCGTCAGGGAGCTTGCCGTTCTGCCAGACGACGAGGTCGACGACGACCTCCCGGCCCGCCGGCACGTCGCTCAGGTAGCCGCGCAGCGCGTCTGCGAACGGTGGCAACTGCTCCAGGGGGAGGTAGGAGTTGACCAGGCGGACCGGCATACCGGCGTGCTCGTAGTCCGCGTGCGCGATGCGGAAGGCGCCGACGGAGCGGGTGCCGAAGTCCTGCAGGTCGCGGATGCGGTAGAAGCGCCGCGCGTAGACCTCCAGAACGACATCCCGGTATGCCGTGCCCGCCGCGTCCGCGTCGGTCTGCAACCACGCGTCGAGCAGGTCGGTGCGGACCGGGTGGGGGGCCGCGACGAGTGCCTCGATGCGTGCTTCGCGATCCGGCCCGGACGGCAGGTCGCGCAGCGCGGCGAGATCGGCCCGCACCTGGTCCTGCATCTGGGCCGTCGCCGCGAGCATCTCGGGCTCTTCGAAGAAGTGGAAGATGATGTCGCGGGCCAGGTCGGAGACGTTCTGCTGGCGCCCCTCGGTGGCGCGCACGAGCCGGTCGAGGCGGGCCCGCGCGTCGAGCGTGGCCATGTCGGCCAACTCGTCGTGGTGGGTGAGGCGCCGGTTGAGGATCGCCACGATGGCCGGAGCGATCTCCGGGATCCGGGCGAAGGCGCGGTAGAGCCAGACGGTGGCCGCTTCGAGGGCCTTGGTCCGAGACAGTCCGGCGACGCCGTAGCGGGCCAGCGCAGCGCCGAGGCGCTTGCGGTAGCGCTCAGGCAGCCCGGCTTGGTCGGCATCGAGCCACTGCAGGTAGGAGAGGAAGTACTCCTGCGTGTTGTCATCGGCCATCTGGTCGGGGTTCTCAGCCTCGGTGCGCGGCCGGTAGAGGGCCCCGAGGTCGCTGAACAGGTCGAGCAGGGCGTTCTCGGCACCGACGAGCTCAGGGTCGTTGGCGGGCAGGGTGGCGCCGAGGGTCGCCTGCCGCTTGAGCAGTCCCTTGAAGCTCTCGGGGTCGAGGTCATAGCCCAGCAGGTAGTCCCCGAGGTGGGCGTGGACCCAGGTCGCGTCCTTCCCCTCCGGGTTGCCGTCGGAGGTGACGAGGGCCGAGAAGTCGACGGCCGACTCGGGCTCAGCGCCGACGCCGTCGCCTGGCCCGAGGTCCAGGTGCTGGTGGCTGGCGGCCTTGATCCGCATGAGCGGCGCGCCGCGCTCGATCTGGGTGTTGTTGGAGACCGCCAACGAGGTCACCGTGCCGTCGAAGGGCGCGGTCACCGTGGTCACCATCTTCATCGACTCGAGGACAGCCACGGGCTGACCGGCCGAGACGTCCTGGCCGGGCTCGACGAGCAACGACGAGACGAGGGCCGGCCAGCCGGTGCGCACGACGACGCCGTCTTCGCGGCTGACGGTGTGGCCCACGCCGTCCAAATCGAGGCGGAAGTCGGCACCCTGCTCGACGGCGACGAGGCGGTGCTTGTGGCCGTTGCAGATGATCCGGCGCTCGAAGTCACCCAACCGGTCGACGATGAGGTCGACGGTCGCGTTGCCGCGCACCCGGTAGGAGCGCGGACCGGTGCGGTCGACCCGCAGCCGATAGTCGTGCCCGCGGTAGCTCAGTTGCACCAGCGACCCGACCCGCTCGGGGCGTTCGGGGCGCCCGCGAGCCGCGCTCGCGAAGAAGGCGGCGTTGACCATGGTGCTGTCGGACTCGTAGGCCTCGACGGCCGCGGCGACGACGGCCAGCGGGTCGGCGACGGAGGTGAAGCCGCCGGCCGCGAGAGTCCGGTCGTACCACCCGGCATCGAAGGGCTGCTCGGCTGCGGCGACACGCTCCAGAACGGCGAGGTCGGCCGTCCGGTTGGTCATGCCGATCTCG
Organism: Candidatus Phosphoribacter hodrii; assembly: GCA_016707175.1. Lineage (GTDB taxonomy): Bacteria > Actinomycetota > Actinomycetes > Actinomycetales > Dermatophilaceae > Phosphoribacter > Phosphoribacter hodrii. The sequence continues at coordinate 379,958 of JADJIB010000002.1, read as the reverse complement.
AGGACGACCGTGGTGCGTTCGAGGGCGCCGTGGGCGCGGTCGAGGGCTTCCTCGCGGTCGCGCCCCCAGGCGGTGACGGTCGCGATGAGCGGCTCGACCCGGCCGTCGACGAGGTCACCCTCGCGGATGCTCGAGTCGACGCGCACGCCGGTCCCCACCGGCAGCGAGAGCATCTCCAGCGCTCCGCCGGACGCGGCATACTCCCGGCCCGGGTCGTGCGCGAGCAGCCGCACCTCGACCGCGTGCCCGTTGGGCGTGGGCGGCGTGGCGGGCAGCGTGTCGCCCGCAGCAAGTCGCAGCCGCAACCCGATGAAGCTCGCCCCGGTGATCTCCTCGACGAGGGCGTGCTCGGTGCGCGCCAGCGTGTCGACGCCGACCAGCCAGAAGGACTCGCCGTCGTGGGCGAGGGCCAACTCGACAACGCCCGCGCCACGGTATGCCGCGGCACGCACCAACCGGCGCACGGCGTGGGACATCGCGCCGGCGGTCGTGTCGGACACGCCGGGGGCGGGCATCTCGGCGAGCACCGGGGTGGCGCCGCGGCGGATGCTCGCGTCGCGAAGGCCGAGGGTCCACACCGTTCCGGCGGAGTCGGCCAGCACGTCGATCTCGATGCGGCGCCAGTCGGCGGGCGTCAGGTGGTCGGGGACGGGCGAGAGCCCCGACTCGCGCCCGAGGGCGGCGAGCCGGGCGGGGTCGGCGAGGTCGCGAATGGTCTGCGCGGTGGGGCCGACGACCCGCACTCCGGCGGCTTCGAGTTGAGCGACCAACTCGGCCCGGTCCAGGCACGGCGTGTGGCCGATCCAGGCGGTGTCAGCCTTCGCCCCGAGGACCTGCGCGACGACCTGGCCAGGCTCAATGTGGGTGCTGAGGTCCACCTCGTCTGGTGACGGCGGCGGGGTGATGAGCTCGTCGGCCTCGCGGGCGAACCAGGCACGTTCGCTGCTCTGCTCGGTGACGACGATGGACGTGATCGACGGAACGTCTCCTCGACGGTTCAGGTTGCCGACGGCAGCGAGCACCCGCACGACGGGCTCACCTCGGTCGATGATCGCCAGTCGGGAGATGTCGTTCACGCAGGTCTCCGATCAATGAAGTTGTCGCTCGAAAGGGACGCGCCACATGGCGCGCAGGATGGGCGAACGGGCCGCGCCCACGAGGCTCGATGCCTCGCGAGCGCGACCCGACCGTAACGCGTGTTCAGCTATCGGTGCCAAAGGTCGCCGTGAGCGCGCCCATCACGGACTCCGGAATCGGTGCCGGGAGCACGATGCTCTCGTAACCGTCCATCCGCATGACCACTGACCCACGACCGTCGACCACGGCGCAGTCGAACCTACTCTCGCCCGCCGGGCGTGCCAAGGCATAGAGCGGTCCGTCCACCGTCGCCGGGTCCCGCAGGACCCGCAGTCGGCCGACCCGGGTGGGCAGCGCCATCTGGTGGGCGGTGCCTGCCTCCCACAGTCCGGCGGTTTGGAAGCACAACTCGGCCAGCCGAGGGGCGATGGCCAGCGGTGCCTCATCGGGGACGTGGTTCGCCGGGATCGGCGACGCCATCCGGGTCATCGACCCGTCACCCTTACGCCACGCCTCGCCGACCACCTGGTAGGCCGGGCCGTGGAAGTAGAAGGCATAGACGTTGTCGTTGCTCAGCGGAGTGCCGTCGACCTTGGTCTTGACCTTCTCCACCTCTTCGGCGACCGGCTCGGTCGTCAGCCGGACGGTGCCGGTGAAGTGGGTGGTCGTGACGGGGGTGGCCTGGCCAGGCAGGGCCCGCTCGGCGGTGAGAGTGCACCGCACCAGCAGATCGGTGCCCTCGGGTGCCGGGACGGCCTTCGCCGTGATGGTCAGAGTGCGCGGCTCGTCCCGGAAGAACTTCACCGGGGCGAGGAACGCGACGTCCTCGACCGACCCGACGCGGTAGCCCTCAGGGGCCAGCATGGCCGCCGCCTCGGCGAACGACTCCATCCCCATGACGCCCGGCAGCACCGGGGTGCCGTCGATCCGGTGGTCGTAGAGGAACGCCTGCTCCTTGGGGTCGAGCGTCGTGGTGACGACCAGACCGTTGTGGACGCTGGCCGTGACGCTCCCGACCATGGGTCCGTGGGGGCCGACACCCGCGAGGGCGGCCGGGTCTGCGCCGCCGGTCTCGTGGTATTCCTGCGCCATCATCCCGAGGACGCCGGCAACAACCACTTCGCCGCTGTATGCCGTGCTCGTCACCTCACGCCGGATCCACGCGACACCGGCGTCCGGCGGCAGCATCTGCACGCCGGCCATCTCCATGATCTTGGGGATGGAGCCACGGGTGGCCATGCCGATCCCGCCCCAGGCGGTCCAGTCCAGCGCCAGCCCACGCGTCTGCGGCCGGGTGTGGCGGAAGGACGAGAGAACCTTGCACAGCAGGTCATTGGCGGCGCTGTAGTCGGTCTGGCCCTGGTTGCCGAACCGCCCGGCGACCGAGGAGAACGCGACGACCGCACCGACCGGCATACTGCGCGCGCCGGACCACACGTTGAACCACCCGGTGGTCTTGACGTCGAAGACGAGGTCGTATTCGCGGGGCTCCTTCTGCGGCAGGTTGCGGCTGATCTCCAGCCCGGCTGCGTGCAGGAGGACGTCGATCTTGCCGCTGCGCTCGGCCACGTCGGCCATGACGGCCGCCACCGCCTCGGCGTTGGTGAGGTCGACGGAGTGGTAGTGGACGACGCCGCCCACGGCCTCGACGGCCTGGATGGCCGTCAGCGCCGCGGCGAGCCGCTCGATCCGCGCCAGTTCCTTGTCGATGACGACGGGCGTCGGGCGCTCACCTGCGGCCTTCATCCGCGCGGCCAGGGTGGCCTTGAGGCCGTCCTTGTCGGTGCGGAAGGCAGCGAGGTCGGCGTCATTGGCGTCCGGCGTCGGGGTGAGGTCCAGCAGGTGGAAGGTGCCACCGCCGGCGCCCTTGGCCAGATCGGCCGTGATCGCCGAGACGATCGAGCCCGCGGCACCGGTCACGAGGAAGACCGACTCGGGCGTGAGCGGCATACCTCCGTCCCCGTCGGGGGACCCATCGGCGCCGAGCGCGGGGAACGGAACTTCAGCGAAGCCGACGCCCCAGCGCTGGCCTTCGAGGCGTCCGACCTCGACGGCACCCGGGTCGCGCAGGGTCTCCTCGATGAGGACGTCGGCGATCGCGGCCGTCTTACGGCTGGCCGGGAAGTCGACGGCCTTGACGAGGGTGTCCGGGCGCTCCTTCTTGTAGGACTTGGTGAAGCCGGTCACGGCGCCGCCCATGGGGGCGACGGCGCCGGGGGCGTCGTAGCCATGGCGACCGCCCAATCGGGTGGCCGACACCAGGAACGGGGCGTCGTCCCACATGCGGCGCATCGTCGTGTAGAGACGCTTGACGCGACGGCGCAGGCACTCGGTCCAGAACTCCAGGTCGAGGTCGCCGTGGCTGCCCTCGTCGTCGAGCGCAGGGAGCCAGTAGACGCCCGCGATCGGGCCGTCGGCCAGCCAGGTGTCCAACTGGGCCGAGAGGTCGTCGGTCGAGATGCCGACCGGCAGGACGAGCGCGGTCGCGCCGGCCTTGGCCAGTCGCTTGACCAACGCGTCACCGACGCCGCCCTCGTCGAGCATGACGACGACTCGGGCACCGTCGAGGACCACGCCTGTGTCGACGCTCTGGGCCAGGCTGGGGCGCAGCATGGCGATCGGGATCCGCCGGGGGAGCGCGTCGATGGCCGACAGGCTGCCCTGGATGACCTGAGGCGCCGGAGCGGCTGCCGCTGCGGCGGGTGCCGCCTCGGCCGTGGCTCCTGCGGCTGCGGGCGCTGCTCCGGCCGCGGTGGGCTCGGGGATGCCGGCCTTGCCGCGGATCCACCCGGCGACGTGCTTGATCGTCGGGAAGTCGCGCAGCTTCATCGTGTCGTCGCGCTCGACGTTGTAGTGCTCGCGGACGGCGGCGAAGACCTCGGCCTGCTTGACGGTGTCGACGCCGAGGTCGGCTTCGAGGTCAAGGTCGGGGTCCAGGAGGTCGGCCGGGTAGCCGGTCAACTGGGCCACGATGTCGATGACCTTCTGGGTCACCTCGTCAGTGCCGGCCGGCGCGGCGGCCGGGGCCGTCTCGACGGGTGCCGACACGACCGGCGCCGCCGTGGTCGCGGCAACCACCGGGGCGTATGCCGCGGGCGCGGCAACCGGGGCCGGTGCCGCTGCCGGGGCAGCGGTGGGCTCGGGGATGCCGGCCTTGCCACGGATCCACCCGGCGACGTGCTTGATCGTCGGGAAGTCGCGCAGCTTCATCGTGTCGTCGCGCTCGACGTTGTAGTGCTCGCGGACGGCGGCGAAGACCTCGGCCTGCTTGACGGTGTCGACGCCGAGGTCGGCCTCGAGGTCGAGGTCGGGGTCCAGGAGGTCGGCCGGGTAGCCGGTCAGCTGAGCCACGATGTCGATGACCTTCTGGGTCACCTCGTCAGTGCCTGCCGGCGCGGCGGCCGCGACCGGGGCGGTCTCGACGGAGGCCGCTGCAGGCGCGGCGGCGACGGGTGCCGCCGACGGCTCCGGGATGCCGGCCTTGCCGCGGATCCACCCGGCGACGTGCTTGATCGTCGGGAAGTCGCGCAGCTTCATCGTGTCGTCGCGCTCGACGTTGTAGTGCTCGCGGACGGCGGCGAAGACCTCGGCCTGCTTGACGGTGTCGACGCCGAGGTCGGCTTCGAGGTCAAGGTCGGGGTCCAGGAGGTCGGCCGGGTAGCCGGTCAACTGCGCCACGATCTCGATGACCTTGTCGATGACCGAGTCGCCCGCGGGCGCCGCAACCGGTGCCGGGTCGGCATAGGCCGGTGCCACGGGGGCCGAGACGACAGGGGAGGCGACCGGAGCCGCAGCAGCGACCACAGGGGCGGCCGGTGCCGCGACCGGGGCGGCGGTGGGCTCGGGGAGCCCAGCCTTGCCACGAACCCACCCGGCGACGTGGCGCAGGGTCGGGAAGTCGCGCAACTTCATCGCGTCGTCGCGCTCCACGCCGTAGTGCTCACGCACCGCGGCGAAGACCTCGGCCTGCTTGACGGTGTCGACGCCCAGGTCGGCCTCAAGGTCGAGGTCGGGGTCCAGGAGGTCGGCCGGGTAGCCGGTCAGGTCGGCGACGATGTCGGTCACCTTCGCGATGACCGGGTCGCTCACCGCGGCAGCGGCCACCGGGGCGGCAGCGTATGCCGCGGACTCGGCCACCGGGGCAGCGGCCGGAGCCGGTGCTGCAGCGGCGGTGGGCTCGGGGAGCCCGGCCTTGCCACGAACCCACCCGGCGACGTGGCGCAGGGTCGGGAAGTCGCGCAACTTCATCGTGTCGTCGCGTTCGACGTTGTAGTGCTCGCGGACGGCGGCGAAGACCTCGGCCTGCTTGACGGTGTCGACGCCGAGGTCGGCTTCGAGGTCAAGGTCGGGGTCGAGCAGGTCGGACGGGTAGCCCGTCAGGCCGGCGACGATCTCGGTCACCTTGTCCAGGACCGGGTCGGTGACGATCGCTGCAGCCGCCGGGGCGGCGACCGCCGCGGGTGCGGCAGCGGCCGGAGCCGGTGCAGCAGCGGCGGTGGGCTCGGGGAGCCCGGCCTTGCCGCGGACCCACCCGGCGACGTGGCGCAGGGTCGGGAAGTCGCGCAGCTTCATCGTGTCGTCGCGCTCGACGTTGTAGTGCTCACGAACGGCGGCGAAGACCTCGGCCTGCTTGACGGTGTCGACGCCGAGGTCGGCTTCAAGGTCGAGGTCGGGGTCGAGCAGGTCGGACGGGTAGCCCGTCAGGCCGGCGACGATCCCCGTCACGGTGTCCAGGACCGGGTCGGTGACGACCGCCGGAGCGGCCGGAGTAGCCGGGACCGGCGCCGGAGCGGCGACGGGCGCAGCCACGGGGGCCGGAGCCGGGGCGGGTGCCACGACCGGTGCGGGTGCAGCCGCAGCAGCCGCAGGGGCGACGACGACGGGCGCGACCGCAACCGCAGCAGCAGGTGCGCTGCCCGTGGAACGGTTCATCGCGGCATACGGGACCGGCACCGAGGTGGTGGAGACGACCGCGACCGCGGGCGCGCCGACGTCGACGATCCGCAGCCGACGGTGGTCGACCTCGAGCTGGCTGCCGGTGTGGCCGGACAGCGAGTCCAGCCAACGCTGCCACGCGGCCTGGTCGACGATCCGGTAGGCGTAACCCAACTCGTTGGGGGCGCGCCGACGACCGTCGGGCATGGGGACGTAACGCAGCAGCGACATGGCAACCTGCGAGCCGAAGCCCGCCGCCAGGCGCAGGGCGTAGCCCACCGGGTAGGAACCACCCTTGGACAGGTTGAGGTTGCCCAGGTCGGGGTCGGGCTCCTTGTAGTTGGGAACCGGCGGCACGAGCCCTGTCTCCAAGGCCTTGACCGCGACGACGTCCTCGACACCGGCGCCCATGGCGTGACCGGTGAAGCCCTTGGTGTTGGTGATGACGATCTTGTCGGCATCGGCTCCGAAGGCCTTGCGCAGGGCGTTGATTTCGGCCGCGGCGCTGCCGCCACGGGCCGGGGTGTAGGTCTCGTGCGACATGAACATCAACGACGGCGCGATCGCGTGCCGGTCGATGCCCCAACGCTCGGCCTCGGTGACAACGGTCTCCATGACGCCGCTGATGTGGTCGATGTCCAACCGGGTGCCGTGGAAGGCGCTGTTGGCGATGACCGCGCCAAGCACCTGGGCGATCGGCTGGATGCCACGCTCGCGAGCGGCCTCGGCCGACTCGACGACCAGGGCCGCCGCACCCGCGCCGATGATCATGCCGTGCCGACGCCGGTCGAACGGCGTGGCCGCATCTTCGACCCGCTCGTCAGTGGCGGCCGCGCCGGAGGCGAGGAAGCCGGTGCCCACCCAAGGCATGAGCTGCTCGCCAGTGGCGTCGTCAGCGGAGATGACGATGACCCGACGGGCCCGCCCGGAGCGGATCCAGTCCTCGGCGATCGAGACGGCCTGGGTGGTGCTGGCGCAGGCCGCGTTGACCTGCGTGTTGGGGCCGCGGGCGCCGATGATCTCGGCGAACTGCGAGTGCCCCATCGACAGCACCCGGAAGAGGAACCGGCGGTCGAAGTCGAACGGGTTCTCGTCGAGCTCACGCTTGAGCTGGGCGATGAGGGCGTCGATCTCGGCGCAGACCGGCTCGCTGCCATTGAGGTGGGTCCGGACGCCTTCGAGGGCGAGCAGGTGCTCGCGGCGGGCGCGGTCCTCGCTGTAGTGGCTGACCTCGTCGATGAGGTTGTGGTAGCCGGGGAACGCCGAGGCGAAGATGATCCCGGTGTCGTCGCGCATCGAGTGCGGCAGGCCCCAACGGTCGGGCAACTGCGAGCCGATGGTCGTCTTCTTGTAGTGCATGACGAGCGGGATGCCCGCGTCACGCAGCGCGTCGAAGCCGGCCCCGAGGGCCATCCGCGTGGTCGTGTCGAGGGCGGCGTCGCGGCCCGGGTCGATGCCGTACTGCTTGACGACGTCCAGCGGGGCGTGCTGTCCGGCGAGCTTGACGACGTCGGCCTCGTTGTCGATGACCTGGAAGCTGCCCGACCCCGTAGCCGCGTCCTTGACCAGTCGGGTGACCCGCATCCGGGCCATCTTGGTGCGGACGGTCGCCGGGAGCTGGCTGATGAACTGCTGGCCGCCGAGGATCCGGGCGACGTTGGCGTCGTCGAACATCGGGTCGACACCGGGCAGTCCGAGCCCGGCGCCGCTGATGACGACCGGCTCCTGCGCGGGGGCGGTCGGCGCACCTTCTGATGCGGCCGGGGCCGCCGCAGGGTATGCCGTGTCGCCAGCACCGGGGGCGCCTGCGGCACCGCCCGGGAAGCCGTAGAGCTTCATGCCCTGCTCGAGGACACCGGCGAAGAGCTTGCCCAACTCGGTGATGACCGAGTCCGAGGGGGTTCCGGCAGCACTCGCAGCGGCGCCGGGGGCCGCCGAAACGGAGGTGGTCACGACCGGCGCGGCGGCTGACGCAGCGGCCACCGGAGCCGCTGCCACGGGGGCAGCGACCGGAGCGGCCGGGCGCAGACCCAGCCCGGCGGCATACAGACCGCAGAGGGCCTGGTTGAACGCGGCGTCGTCGGCGAGCTTCGGGAAGTTGGTGAAGAGGGCGAGCACGTCGTCGTGGTGGCTGCCGAGGACGTCCTCGACGAAGCCGTGCAGGGCCTTCTTGGGGCCGACCTCGACGAAGACGCGGGCGCCGGCGGCATACAGGGTCTGCAGGCCCTTGACGAACTGCACCGGTGAGGCGATCTGCTTGCCCGTGTAGTCGAGCATCGTCTCGGTGCTCGCGTCGGCGGGGTAGAACTCGCCGGTGACGTTGGCGACGATCGGCAGCTTCGGGCCGACCAGGTTGAGCCGACGCAGGGCGTTGACGAACGGCACCGACGCGGGGGCGACGATCGAGGTGTGGAAGGCGTGGCTCACCGGGATCCGAATGGCGTTGATGCCCTTCGCGACGAACTGCTCCATGATCGTCTCGACGGCCTTGGTGGCGCCGCCGACAACCGCCTGGTTGTAGGAGTTGATGTTGGCGACCACGGCGTAGCCCTCGGCGGCGTCGACGGTGCGCTGGATCTCGTCCAACGGGCCGAAGACGGCAGCCATCGCGCCGTTGTCCTCCATGGACACCTTGGCCATCTCGCGGCCTCGGGCGCTGACCGCCTCCATGGCGGCATCGAGGGTGAGCGAGCCGGCGGCGACCAGCGCGCCGTACTCACCGAGGGAGTGGCCCATGACCATGTCAGGAGCGATGCCGTATGCCGCGAGCAGACGGGTGAGCGACAGGTCAGTTGCGAGCACGGCCGGCTGGGTGATCTCGGTCTGCATGAGCTGCTTGTTGGCGGCCTTGACCGCCTTCTCGTCGTTGCCGTCGACGTAGATGAACGAGGTCAACGGGCGGCCGAGCAGCGGGGTCATGACCTTGTCAGCCTCGTCGAACGTCGCCTTGACGATGGGCTCTGAGTTGAGGCCCTTGAGCATGTTGACGTACTGGCTGCCCTGGCCGGTGTAGAGGAAGGCCACCTTGGGAGCCGGGCCACGACCGAGGAAGACGCCCTGCTGGCGGAGCATCTTGAAGATCGCCGGGTTGCCCGAGGCGAGCCCCTTGGCGAGCTTGTCGAGCTTGCCCGCGAGGTCCTTGGCGTCGGCATAGTCGACGGCCACGCGCACGGCCGCATCGGCCAGCGCCGGGTCGGGAGCGACGATCGCCGGGGCGGTGCCCGCCTGGGCCTGGGCCAGCACGGCCTGGACCTGCGCCAGCACGTCGGCGTCGTCACGGCCACCAAGCACGAGAGCACCGCGCAGCGGAGCCTTCCTCGGGCCGGCCGCCACGGAGGCGGTGACGCCTGCGGACGGGGCGGACGCGGCATACGTCGCGGCGGCCTGGGGGAGCGCGGCGGAGGCGAAGGTCTTCGGCTGGGCCTTGTGCCGGCCGGGGATGTACTCCTCGACGACGACGTGGAAGTTGGTGCCGCCGAAGCCGAAGGCGGAGACGCCACCGCGACGGACGCCGTCGGGGCCTGCGTTGTCCCATGGGCGCAGGGTCGTGTTGACCTTGCACGGGTGCCGGTCCCAGTCGACGTTCTCGTTGGGGGTGACGAAGCCGAGCGAGGGGGTGAGGACCTTCTCGTGCAGCGACCTGACCATCTTGAACAGGCCAGCGGTGCCTGCGGCGGCCTTGAGGTGGCCGATGTTCGACTTCACCGAGCCGAGGGCGATCGAGCCGGGCTTGGCCCCGGCCGCGCCGAAGATCGCCAGGACGCTCTCCAACTCGGAAGCGTCGCCGACGCGGGTCGAGGTGCCGTGCGCCTCGATCGCGGTGGCCAAGGACGGGTCGACCCCAGCGCGCTCCCAGGCCCGAGAGATGGCGAGCTTCTGCCCGACCGGGTTGGGGGCGGTGATGCCCTTGCCCTTGCCGTCGGACGAGCCACCGATGCCGAGGATGAGGGAGTAGATCTTGTCGCCGTCGCGCTCGGCGTCGGCGAGCCGCTTGAGGACGAACAAGGCTGCGCCCTCACCCATGACGAAGCCATCGGCGCCGGCGTCGAAGGGCCGGGTGCCGGTGGCCGACAGGGCACCGATCTTGCAGAACTTGACGAAGGCGTCGACACCCATGTTGCGGTCGACGCCACCGGTGATCACCGCGTCGTACTGGTGGTCGTTGAGGCCGAGGATCGCGGAGTTGAGCGCGGCCAGGCCGGACGCGCAGGCGGCGTCGGTCGTGTAGTTGGGGCCGCGCAGGTTGAGCACGTTGGCGATCCGGCCGGCGATGACGTTGGACAACTCACCGGGCATGGTGTCCTCGGTGATCTCGAACATGTTGTCCAGGTAGAGCGCCCGGGCCTCTTCGACGATCTTGTGCTGCATGTCGGCCGGGAGGGTCTGCAGGGTCGCCGACTCGGCAACCCGCCGCAGCGCCTCGGGCAGTTGGATGCGCATGCTCGACAGGTAGTGCTTCTCGCCGCCGATGGCGTTGCCGAGGATCACCGCCACCTTGTCGCTGTCGACCGACCACTTGGGCCACCCGGCATCCATGAGGGCCCGGCGGGCCGCCGACAGCGCCCACCGCTGACCCTGGTCCATCTGCGCCGACACCGTCGGCGGGATGGGCAACTTCCACCGGATCGGGTCCCACTCGAACTCGCGGACCCAGCCGCCGATCGTCGAGTACGTCTTGTCCCGGGCCGAGTGATCGGGGGAGTAGTAGAGCGCGGGGTTCCAGCGCTCCGGCGGCACGTCGGTGACGCAGTACCGCCCTCCCGTGATGTTGGCCCAGAAGGCATCGGCGTCAGGGGCCATCGGCATGATGGCCGCGATGCCGACGACGGCGACGGGGTTGACGTCGGTCATGGTGTGGTGTCCTTCCGGTGGTGCACAGGCAGTCGAGGCGTGTTGCGATCGGGAAGCGTTGCGGAAGCGCTAGATGGAGACAGGGGGCCGGCGGTGGTGCTTAGTTGCGGCCGTAGATGGCGTCGGCCACGGCGTCCATGTCCGTGACCAACCCCGCCTGCGCGGTCTGGATCGCAGCCGTGGGTATGCCGTTCACCGCGGCGAGCGCGGGCGACCCCGGGTCGGCCGCACCGGCGACCCACCGCGACCCGTCGAGGGCGACGCGAGCGGCGGCCTCCCGGGCGTAGACGCGGGACATGAGCGCGAAGGTGTTGGCGTCGAACCGCTTGAGGCTCTTCTCGTGGGCGCTGTCGTTGGCTGCCGCGGCGGCGCGCTTGGCGAAGATCTCGGCGCCCTCGCAGTAGGAAATGAGCTCGCCCAGGCGGAAGAGGATGTGCTGGTTGCGGGTCAGGCGCCCGGTGCGGCAGGCCTCGAGAACGATCGCCATGGCGTCGTTGGCCAGGGCGGCGATGTCGGCACCGACGTTGGAGTTCTGGGCGTGCACGGCGCGCAACTCGGCGGCCTTGGTGCGGTAGTAGCCGCCCTGGGTCTTCAGGTGCTGCTGCCAACGCTCACGGGCGATGGTCATCTCCATGATCTCGGAGGTGCCTTCGTAGATCGTCGTGATCCGGACGTCGCGCTTGACCTTCTCGACGACATAGGGCCGGGTGTAGCCGTAACCGCCGTGGGCCTGGATCGCGTCGTCGGCTGCGGCGTTGCCGGCCACGGTCGCGAGGTACTTGGCGATCGCGCCTTCGCAGTTCATCGCGCCGTCGGCACCGAGGCCACGGTCGATCTTGTCGGCGGTGTCCTCGATGAAGGCGCGGGCTGCTTCCAGGCGCACGACGTGGGGGATGATCAGCTTGTGGGTGTAGCCCTGCTTCTCACACAGCAGCGAGCCGCCCTGCACGCGGTTCATGGAGTACTGAATGGCCCGGTCCAGGGCCTCCCAGCCGCCGCCGAGGCCGAAGGCCGCGACCATGAGTCGGGTGTAGCCGAAGACCTGCTGGGCCTGGATGAGGCCCTTGCCCTCGACGCCACCGATGAGGTTGTGCGCGGGGATGTGCACGTCGTCGAGGAAGAGTGCGGCGGTGTTGGACAACCGCAGGCCGTGCTTGTCCTCCGGCGGTGCCGACGCGAAGCCAGCGGCATCCTTCGGCACGACGAACCACGAGGGGCCGGCGTCGGTCTTGGCCAGGATCGTCGTGAAGTCGGCGATCGTGCCGTTGGAGATCCACTGCTTGCGGCCGTTGATGATGTATTCGACGGTCTCGCCGTCGTCGTTCTTCACCGGGGTCGCGGTGGTCTCCAGGGCGCCGAGGTCGGAGCCAGCCTCAGGCTCGGTGGCGCCGTAGGCGAAGACGACACCCTCGCGGGCGATGGCGCCGAGCCATTCCTGCTTCTGCTCCTCGGTGGCGCCGACGACGATGGGGTCGGAGCCGAGGAAGGTCGCGAAGACCGCGGTGGCCAGACCGATGTCCTTGCGCGCCATGACCTCGCACACCCGGTAGGCGTCGAAGGCTCCGCCGTCCATCCCGTCGTAGGCCTCGGGGATGAAGACCAACTGAACGCCCAGCTGCTCGGGGTCGCTCATCGAGCGCACGATGTCCTCGGGGCAACGGTCCTCGTGGTCGAGCTCAAGCTGCAACTCGGGGGAGAGGGCCGCGTCAACGAAGTCGCCGAGCGCCTCGAGCATGAGGTTGAGGCTCTCCAGGTCCAGGCCTGCGCCGAGCGCGTGTGAGGGGGTCTGGGCGGTGTCGGTCATGGCGAGTCCTTGCTGGGATTGGGCGGGTGGCGGGCAGGTCTGGTGCTATTCAGTTCGAGAGCGGGCGCGGGCGCACGGCGGGTATGCCGCCCACGCGGGCTAGGAGGCGGACAACGAGTCGACGAGATCGGGTCGGACCGAGCGCAACAGCACCTCGGACACGTCGGTCACCGAGACGGTCGCGGCCGCGGTGCCCTCCTGCTGGCGCTGTGCGACGCCGTCGGAGAGCATCGTGATGCAGAAGGGGCAGGCCGCCGCGACGACATCGGGGGCGGTGGCCAGGGCCTCGTCGGCGCGGTTCTGGTTGATCCGCTCGCCGAGGTTCTCGTCCATCCACATCCGAGCGCCGCCGGCGCCGCAGCAGAACGACTTCTCGCGGTTGCGCGGCATCTCCTGGACCCGGGTGCCGGGGATCGCGCCGAGCACCTCGCGAGGGGCGGCGAAGATCCGGTTGTGCCGACCGAGGTAGCACGGGTCGTGGTAGGTCACTGCGGCGTCGACGCGCTGGACCGGGGTCAGGCGCTTGTCGGCGACGAGACGGGCCAGCAACGTCGTGTGGTGGACGACCTCGTAGTGGCCGCCGACCTGCGGGTACTCGTTGGCCAGCGTGTTGTAGCAGTGGGCGCAGGTGACGACGATCCGCTTGGCTCCGGCCTCGTTGAGGACCTCGACGTTCTGCATCGCGAGCATCTGGAAGAGGAACTCGTGCCCCATCCGGCGGGCCGGGTCACCGGTGCAGGACTCGGCCTCGCCGAGCACCATGAACTCGACCCCAGCCTCGTGCAACAGGGTGGCGACGGCGCGGGCGGTGCGCTTCGCGGTGTCGTCGAGAGCGCCGGCGCAGCCGACCCAGTAGAGGTACTCGACGTCGTCGGGGATCTTGTCGCCCTCGTAGACGCGCAACTCGAAGTCGAGGGTCTCGGCCCATTCCAGCCGGGCCGAGGCGCCCAGGCCCCACGGGTCGCCCGCGTGCTCGAGGTTGCGCAGCATGATGCCGGCCTCCTCGGGGAAGGCCGACTCCATGAGCACCTGGTAGCGGCGCATGTCGACGATGTGGTCGACGTGCTCGATGTCGACGGGGCACTGCTCGACGCAGGCGCCGCAGGTCGTGCAGGACCACAGCATGTCGAAGGGGATGACGCCCTCGCCGGTGATGCCGTGCTCGCCGACGTGCGCGGTCTCGTCGCCTTCGGGGCCGATGAGCGGACGGGCCGCTTCGGCCGCCGCAGCCTCGGGTATGCCGCCCTCGGGCACCTCTCCGTCGGCGTTCTTCGCCGCCAGCAGGTAGGGGGCCTTGGCGAGCGAGTGGTCACGCAGCCCCATGATGAGGACCTTGGGGGACAGCGGCTTGTCGGTGTTCCAGGCGGGGCACTGACTCTGGCAGCGGCCACACTCGGTGCACGTCGCGAAGTCCAGCAGGCCCTTCCAGGTGAAGTCCTCGATCTTGCCGACGCCCATGACGTCGTCGTCGCCCGGGTCCTCGAAGTCGACCTTTGTGCCCTGCCAGTAGACCGGCTCCAGTGCCCCGAGAGCCCGGGGGCGGCGCGCAAAGGCGACGTTGGGGATCGAGGCGAAGATGTGCATGTGCTTGCTGTAGGTGACGAACACCGTGAAGCCGAGCAGCACCGCGAGTGACAGGAGCAGGAAGAAGGTCTCCCAGAACTCGACGTTGGTCTTGGGCAGGATCGAGGCGAACCACTGCGAGGCGAACGCCCCGTGCAGGAAGCCCATCTTGTCGGCGTTGGCCGGCTCGTGGAGCTCCTGGGCGTTGATCGAGGCTCCGCGGTAGGCCAACAGGGTCCACACGACGTTGAAGATCATGAACAGGACGAACCACGCCGGGCCGATGTGCGAGCCGAAGAAGCGGCTGCGCCGACCGAGGTTCTTCGGGGCCTGCTGGATGCGCAGCACCGTGAACACGGCCAGCGCCGCCACACACAGCAGGGCGAAGAGGTCCTCGAAGAACCCGAACCAGGCGAAGTTGCCGACGATCGGGATCTGGAAGTCGGGCTTGACCAACCCGATGAAGGCTTCGACGATCGTGAACAGCAGGACCATGAAGCCCCAGAACACGAGGAAGTGCGCGGCGCCCGGCACGGTCCAGCGCAGGAGTTTGCGCTGGAAGGCGACCTCGGCGACCTCCGCCCGCACCGCCGAGCCGGGGTCGACGCGCCGCTCAGCCTCCAGCGGCTGGAACGTCTTGCCGACGCGATAGAGGAAGTACGCCCGGCGCCCGGCAATCCCGAGGCAGACGACGGTCATGAGCAGACCGAGGACGAAACGGACCCACATCGGGAATCGAGCTCCTTCGTGCCGTCTGGACGGGAGAGGTACGGCGCCGGGTCAGCCCTTGCGCTTCCCTACCTCGTCGATGAGAGCCGGCAAGACCTTGTGCAGGTCACCGACGACGCCGAAGTCGGCGAGCTGGAAGAGGGGGGCCTTGGGGTCCTTGTTGACCACGACGATGGTCTTGCTGCTCTGCATGCCGGCGCGGTGCTGGATGGCTCCGGAGATGCCGGCGGCGAGGTAGAGCGACGGCGCCACGGTCTTGCCGGTCTGGCCCACCTGCAACTCGTGCGGTGCCCAGTGCTGGTCGGTGACGGTGCGCGATGCTCCGACGGCTGCGCCGAGCGCGTCCGCGGTCTGGCCGATGACGGCGAAGCCTTCCTCGGAGCCGACGCCACGCCCACCGGCGACGACAACGGCCGCGTCGGTGAGCTCGGGGCGACCGGTGGACACCTTGGGCTCGCGGGAGGTGATCTTGGCGCCCTTGGCGGCCTCGCTCACGGCGACGTCGACCGTCTCGACCGACGGGGACGCCGCAGCGGCCTCGGCCGACGTGGCGTTGGGCCGCATGGTGATGACGGCCGGGCCGCGAACGATCTGGCTGCGGGCCTGCCAGCGGCCGGCGAAGACGGTCTGGGTCGCGACGACGTTCCCGCCGTCGAGGGCGACGACCGTGGCGTCGGGCACGATGCCCGAGTTGAGCCGGACCGCGACCCGAGCCGCGACGTCCTTGCCCTCGGGGCCGCTGGTCACGAGGATCGCGACCGGGTTGGCGGTGCCGGCGATCTGGACGACGGCCTCGGCCTTGGGCAGCGACAGGTAGTCGCCCACCTCGGCCGCGTTCACGGCATACACCTTGGTGGCGCCGTATTCGCCGAGCTGCGCGACGACGGCGTCAGAGGCCTCGCCGAAGACGACGGCGGCGGGCTCGCCAAGCGCACGGGCGGCGGTGAGCAGTTCGAGGGTGGGCTTGCGGACGCCGGCCGCGGTGGTCTCGGCGATAACGAGGACTTCCGACACGATGAGTCTCCTGGATTGGTATGCCGCGGCGCCGCGGCGGTCTGTCGGGTGGGGTCGGCGACGTGGTCGCCGGAAGGTCAGATGAAGCCGCGACCGGCGAGGAAGTCGGCGAGCTGGGCAGCGCCCTCACCGTCATCGGTGATGATCGTGCCGGCGGTGCGCGCGGGTGTCGGGGCGACGTCGATGGTGCGAACGCTCGCGGCGCCCAGACCGACGGCAGCCGCGTCGACCCCGAGGTCGGCCAGCGACCAGGTGGTGATCGGCTTCTTCTTGGCACCCATGATCGCCTTGAAGGCGGGGTAGCGGGCCTCGCCCGTCTGGTCGGTCACCGAGACGATAGCCGGCAGCGACGCGGTGATCCGCTCGCTGGCCACGTCGGAGTCACGGCGGATCGTCACGGCCCCGCCCTCGACGGACAACTCGCCGGCGAAGGTGGCCTGGTTGATGCCCAGGCGGTCGGCGACCATCGACGGGATCACCGAGAGCTCGGCGTCGGTCGAGGCCATGCCGGTGAGGACGAGGTCGAAGCCTTCCTTCTCCAGCGCCTTGGCCAGCACCAGCGAGGTGCTCAGGGCACACGATCCGTGGATCGCGTCGTCGACGACGTGCACCGCCTTGTCGCCCCCGATGGCCAGCGCCTTGCGCAGACCTTCGCTGGCCTTGGCGGGCCCGACGGTGAGGAAGACGACCTCGGAGGCGACGCCCTTCTCAGCCAACTGGGCGGCCTGCTCGACGGCATACTCGTCAAGCTCGGACAGGCGCCCTTCGACGCCGGCGCGGTCGACGGTGAGATCTGGGGCGAACTTCCAGGTGGCCGTGGGCTCCGGCACGTACTTGACGAGGACGACGATCTTCATGCGTGATGACCTGCCTTAGGGTGCGGTGCGGCGTTCGTGTTTGAGCCTGCCAGAGATGCTCGAATCGGGAAGGGGGTCATAGGTCCCTTACCGACGAGTAGCAGGAGTTTCGGGTGCCGCCGAGCGTGGACCTAAGGGTGCTCGTCGTCCGTCCGCCCCGGGGCGCGGTAGCGCTCGTGGAGGACTTCTTCGTCGGCGTCGTGCAGGGCGCGGGCGATCGGCTGGGTGTCCACGGGGGCGGGGCCGATCGCGCCCTTGGGGATGGTTGCGCGGCCACGTTGGCGGGTTCGCCGCTCGAGGTAGGAGGCCAGCGAGGTGAGGGCGTAGTTGATGACGATGAAGATGGCTGCGATGACGATGAGGGCCGGCACCGGGTTGGACTTGTAGGACCCGATCTGCTGGAACTTGTTGAGCAGTTCTTGGTAGGTGATGAGGTAGCCCAGGGCGGTGTCCTTGAGGATGACGACCAACTGGCTCACCAGGGCGGGCAGCATCGCCGTGATCGCCTGGGGCAGGAGCACGCTGCGCAGGGTCTGGCCGCGGCTGAGGCCGATCGCGAGCCCGGCCTCGGTCTGCCCCTTGGGCAGGCTGCCGACGCCGGAGCGCAGCAACTCGGCGACGACCGCTCCGTTGTAGAGGGTGAGGCCGGTGACGACGCCGGCCAGCGGGTTGAGGTCGCTGCGGAAGACGCCGTTGAAGGCATAAAGGTTGAAGGCGAAGAACATCATCACGAGCACCGGCACCGACCGGAAGAACTCGACGACCACCGTGCTCACCCAGCGGATCGCCGGAACGTGGGACAGCCGGCCCATCCCGAAGACCAACCCGAAGGCTCCGGCGAGCACGATCGAGAGCGCGGCCGCGATGAGGGTGTTCTGCAGGCCCGGCAGGAGGTAGTTGACCCAGAGATCTGCGGTGAGGAACGGGGTCCACTTGGCCGCGTCAAGGTTGCCCTTCTCCTTGAACTGCGCCAGCGCCCACCACAGGGCGAGGAGGACCAGGGCGGCACTGACAGCCGCGGTGATCCGGTGCCGGACCCGGGCCTTGGGGCCGGGGTGGTCGAAGAGGACCGAGGTCATCGCTTCACCGCCAACTTGGTCGACAGGCGCGTGGTGAGGATGCCGATCGGCAGGGTGAGGATGACGAAACCGATGGCGACGAGAAGGAAGATGACGATGATCAGGTCGGCGCGGAACTCCATCATTTCCTTCATCAGGCCGCTGATCTCGGCCACGCCGATGGCGGTGGCGACGGTGGTGTTCTTCGTCAGGGCGATAAGGGTGTTGCCCAGCGGCGTGATCGCCCCGCGGAACGCTTGTGGGAGCAGGACTTCGCTCAGGCTCTGCGAGAAGGTCAGCCCGATCGATCGGGCGGCCTCGGCCTGACCCACCGGCACGGTGTTGACGCCGCTGCGCAGGGCCTCACAGACGAAGGCCGCGTGGTAGAAGGACAAGCCGATGATCGCCCAGATGATGTTGTTCCGGGCGATGTCGTTGGTGAACGACATCCCGAGGTTGACGATGAAGCCGATGTTGCAGAAGACGATGATGAGGGTCAGCGGGGTGTTGCGGACGATGTTGACGTAGAACGCGCCGACCTTGTTGAGGAAGTCGATGGGGGAGACCCGCATGATCGCGACGACGGTGCCGATGAGCAGCGATCCGATGGCGGAGAACACGGCAAGCAGGATGGTCAGCCCGAAAGCCCCGAGGATGTTGTAGCTGGCGAACAGCTCACCCATCGCGACGCTCCTTCCTCGTGAGTGAGGAGACGGGGTATGCCGCCCGCGCTCGCTGCGCGGGCGGCATACCGGCGTCTGTGGATGGGATCAGGAGCAGGGGGCGGGGGTCGGCGGGTTGCCCGCGCCGGCCTTGTAACCCGCCGGGCCGAGGTTCTTGTCGACGGCCTTCTGCCACTCACCACTGGAGACGTACTTGTTGATGGCGTCGGTGACCTTCTGGCAGAAGGCGGTGTCGCCCTTCTTGAGGCCGACACCGTAACTCTCCTTGGAGAAGGTCTTGCCGACGACCTTCATGAGGCCCTTGTTGGCTTCCTGCGCGGCATACCCGGCGAGGATGGTGTCGTCGGTTGTCAGGGCGTCGACGTTCTTGGCCTTGAGCGCGTCCACACAGAGCGTGTAGGTGCCGTACTCCTGCAGGTTGACGCCGGGGACGGCCTTCTGGACGTTGGCGGCCGAGGTCGACCCCTTGACCGAGCAGAGCTTCTTGCCGTTGAGCGACTCGACCCCGGTGATGGAGTTGTCATCGGCGCGGACCAGCAGGTCCTGGCCGGCGATGAAGTAGGGACCGGCGAAGGAGACCTTCTCCTTGCGGGCGTCGGTGATGGAGTAGGTGCCGACGATGAACTTCACCTGGTCGGTCTGGATCAGCGTCTCGCGCTGTGCCGACACCGCCTCAACGAACTCAGGCGTCCCCAGGCTGAGTTCCTTGGCGAGGTACTTCGCCAAGTCGACGTCCATGCCGGTGTAGTCGGCCCCGCTCTTGAGCCCGAGTCCGGGCTGGTCGAACTTGATGCCGATCTTCACGGTGCCGCCCGTGGCGGTGCTTGCGCCGCCGCCGCAGGCGGCAAGCCCGAGGGCCACCCCCACCGCGATCGTGGCGACACTGATGCGTCCGAGCTTCATTGCGTCCTCCTGAAGTGATCTATCGGATCGAGCAGCACACGGTCTGCTCAGTGGCTGAGGATCTTCCCGAGGAAGTCCTTGGCCCGGTTGGAGCGGGGAGAGGTGAAGAAGGTGGCGGGGGTGGCGACCTCGACGATCTCGCCGTCGGCCATGAAGACCACCCGGTCGGCCGCTCGGCGCGCGAACCCCATCTCGTGGGTGACGACGATCATCGTCATCCCGGATCTGGCCAGGCTCGTCATCACGTCGAGCACCTCGTTGACCATCTCGGGGTCCAGGGCCGAGGTGGGCTCGTCGAAGAGCATGACCTTGGGCTCCATCGCCAGGCTCCGGGCGATGGCGACCCGCTGCTGCTGACCGCCGGACAGCTGGGCCGGGTACTTGTCGGCCTGGGTGGTGACCCCGACCCGCGCGAGCAACTCGCGGGCCTTGGCCTCGGCCTCGGCCTTGCTCTTCTTGCGGACCTTCATCGGGCCCAGCGTGACGTTCTCGAGGATCGTCTTGTGCGCGAAGAGGTTGAAAGACTGGAAGACCATCCCCACATCGGCGCGCAGTTGCGCCAGGGCCTTGCCCTCGTCGGGAAGGGTCTTGCCGTCGATGGTGATCGACCCGGACTCATACGCCTCGAGCCGGTTGATCGTCCGGCAGAGGGTGGACTTGCCCGACCCCGAGGGGCCGAGGACGACGACGACCTCGCCCCGACCGACCGTGAGGTCGATGTCGCGCAGCACATGGAGGTCGCCGAAGTGTTTGTTGACCCCCGTGATGACGACCATCGGCTCCTTGGTGGACGCGGCGGCGAGTGGGGGTTCGTCCCCCTCTGCTGGCCGTCCGGTGGGATTCTGGTCCCGCGCTGCCTCGGTCATTCGCTCAACCTAGCGCCCCACCGCGCATTTGGGCAGGGGACGTCGTGGGCTTTCCGAATTGCCGTCACCTGGGCAACACAAGCGCATTCCCACAGAAACAAAAAAGCAAAACTCCGCCGAGTATGCTGCGCGGCCGGTGTGGACCTCCGGACGCAGACAGGGGGCCTCCCGGTTCGGGAGGCCCCCTGCGTCGTGGTGCGGAATCCCCAGCTGACTGCGTCAGCTGGGGATGCGGAAGACCTGTCCGGGGTGGATGAGGTCGGGGTTCTTGACCTGGTTGAGCGAGGCGATGTCGCGCCAGTTCACGCCGAACTTCTTGCCGATCGCCGACAGCGTGTCCCCCTTGACGACGGTGTAGGTCCGCTCGACCGGTGCAGCGGCGGCCGCAGCGGCAGCGGCGGTAGCAGCAGCGGCAGCAGCCGCATCTGCGGCGGCGGCCTCTGCGGCAGCCTGGGCGGCCGCGGCATCTGCCGCAGCCTTAGCCTCGGCTGCGGCGGCAGCCTGGGCGGCGACCTGCTCGGCCGTCATGACGTTGCCCTGGGCGTCATAGCTGACCGAGGAAACGACCTCCAGGGTCTCGCCGGCGCCGGTGCTGCCTTCTTCCATGAGTGCCACGGGTGGCTCCTTCTCCTGTTTCCTAGCCGGGCCGAGAAGGCCCGGCGCCACGAGTCCCCCCGTGGGTGCAGTGAGCCTAGCCTGCAGGCTCCGTAGGACAGACTGATCTGCCATGGCCATCCACCGTCGGATCCAGGCCGCCGTGGCCGCCGCCGCGGCGATCGCCATCGCGGCGTGCACGACGACCGCGCCCACGTCGGGTGACGCGGCCGGCCCACCGGGCTTGGGAGGGGCGAGCGCGGTGTCGGGGACGGCGGCATACCCGAGCGCGGGAGTGTCGGCACCGGCCACGAGCGGCGCCGCCGAGCGACCGCCGGTGGTCCCGGCCCCGGGTCCGGCACCCGCACCCACTCCGACGGCGCCGGCGCCGATCACCATCGCGTTTGCGGGTGATATTCACTTCGAGCGACACCTGCGGCCCTTGCTCGAGGGTGGGGACGGGCTTGCCGAACTGCGCCCGCTGCTGGGCGCGGCGGACATCACCGTCGTCAACCTCGAAACCTCGATCACCACCCGCGGGACGCCGGAGCCCAAGTCGTTCACCTTCCGGGCGCCGGCCTCGGCACTGACGACGCTCGCGACCGCCGGCGTCGACGTGGCGGGGATGGCCAACAACCACGCCGTCGACTTCGGGCCGGTGGGGCTGGCCGACACGCTGGCGGCCAAGGCGGCCAGCCCGATCCCCGTGATCGGCGTCGGGCGCACGGCTGCCGAAGCCTTCGCCCCGGCCGTCTTCACCGTCCGCGGCGTGTCCGTGGCTGTCGTCGCGGCGACCCAGGTCCCCGAGCTCACCGCAGCCAAGTTCCCCGCAACCGAATCCAGGGCAGGGGTGGCGGCCAGCATCGACAACGTGCGGCTCCTCGCGGCCGTGCGCGCGGCGCGGGCCCGCTATGACGTGGTCGTCGTCTTCCTGCACTGGGGCATCGAGCGGACCGTGTGCCCCGACGCGGCCCAGGTGCGGACGGCTCGCGCCTTGGAGCAAGCCGGGGCCGACATCATCGTCGGAGGGCACCAACACCGGGTGCTGGGCTCCGGCTGGCTGGGTCGGGCCTACGTCGGCTACGGGCTGGGGAACTTCGTCTGGTGGCTCAAGACCGCGTCCGCGGCCGACGCCGCGACCGGTGTCCTCACCCTGTCCATCGACCCCGCAGCGGTGGCGGCGCGCGCCGCGGTGCCGCGGGATCAATGGGACGGAATTGCCCCCATTGTCGTCGCGGACGACTACGCTCCGTTAACTATCTCGGTCGTGGACGGCATGCCACGGGCTTCCGCCCAGAGCGCCAAGCGGCTGGCCGCATGGGAGGCGGCTCGGGGTTGCACGACGTTGAAGGGGAGACCATGAGCATGAGGCCGGCCCACGACGGGGACGGGACCGCGGATCGGACCGGAGATCCGACTGGGGACCGGACAGGGGATCGGGACCGGATGATCCGGGCTTTGTGTTCGGCCGACCTCGCTGCGATCGTCGACCTCGTCGTCTGGGTCGAGCCGGTGGATGGAGTGCCCACCGCGCATGCGGCCAACCATCTCGGGCGGACCAGGCTGCATCCCGGTGGTCGTCAGGAGGTCCTTGAGGGAGTGGACCCCATCGCCAGCCAGGACCCGATGGCCTTCCTCCCCTATGAGGGCCCGACGGGCGAGTTGGCCAATCCCAGCCCGGCCCAGTCCCGGGCCAACGCCTATCCGTATGCCGCCGAGCGGCTGCTGTCCTTCTTCGCCGATCCCGATCGCAGCCCCGACCTGGCCATCGTCCACACCCCGCGGCACTACTTCCCCGACGAGGGTGGGCATGTCGGAGAGCACGGGTCCCTCGATGTCATCCAGTCTCGTGCGCCGTTGGTGCTCTCAGGTGTCGGTGTCCGCCCGCTTGGCCTGCTCGACGAGCACGCCCGGCTGGTCGATGTTGGCCCGACGATGGCCGTCCTCGCGGGGGTCGACCCGGACGACCTGCGCGACGCCCAGGGTGAGCCGCTCGACGGACGGCCGCTCACGGCATACCTCACGGGGGAGACTCCGCGCGCGGTGGTGGGCGTCCTCTGGGACGGGGCGCACTGTTCGGACCTCCTGCACCTGGCCGAGGCCGGCGAATTGCCAACGGTGGCGCGGCTCATCGAGCGCGGGCTGGCGCTGCGCGGGGGAGCGGTGGCGGAGTTCCCGTCGATCACGCTGACGAACCACACCTCGATCCTCACGGGTGTCGGGCCGGGTCGGCATGGGGTGATGGGCAACGTCTACTACGACCGCGGGACCGGCGAGCGGGTCGTGCCCAACGACGAGAAGACCTGGCACCGATCCTCCGAATGGATCCATGACTCCGTGGAGACCATCTTCGAGCTGGTCCCCGGCGCCACCGCCTCGATCGACGACGCGATCGACCGGGGCGCGGACTACTCGACGATGGGGCTCGTCCGCGAGGACGGGTCGGAGCGGGGCGCCGGAGGCATGGGCGATCACCTGCCGAAGGCGTCGACCTCGCCGTTCTTGTCAGACCCGCGGTTCATCCAGCGCGACGGCTACTTCCGGTGGGGCGTCTCGGTGGACGACCTGGGCTTGATCCAGATCCAGCGCCTCTTCGCCGGCGGGCTGGCAACTGCCCCGAGGTTCACCTGGTGGGCCAACGTCGTCACCGACGCCGGGCACCATGCCGCAGGCCCCCGCTCCGAGCCGGCCCGGGAGGCACTGCGCCAGGCCGACGCGCGGCTCGGGGTGTTCCTCGACGAGCTTGCGGCCCGCGGCGAGCTCGACGACGTCGCGATCGTGCTCACCGCCGACCATGGCTTCGAAGGCTCAGACCCGGCCTGCACCGGGTCGTGGCGATCGGCGTTGGACGCGCTGGGGATCCCCTATCGCGACGAAGGGCCGGGGTTCGTCTACCTCGTCTGAGGCTGCGGTCGGGTGGGTGCCGGGGCCGACATCTCGGCGCGGCCGGCGGCGAAGGCCCGGTGGTTGATCTCCAGGTGAGCCGCCTTGACCCGGCGATCAAGGACGGCGGCCCAGGCGGCCTCGGGAAGCCCGAGCAGGGTCGACAGGGCACCGAGCAGGACGACGTTGGCGACGAACTTGTTGCCCAACTCCTCAGCGACCCGTGCCCCGTGGATCCACATCAGCCGTTGTCCGCCGTCGGCGAAGGCCGCCTCGATGGCCGCGTCGTCGGGGTAGTGGGCCCCGCCGGTGATGACCGTGATCGGCTCGATGGCGAAGTCGTTGACGATGGCCGTGCCGCCGGGAGCCAGCAGCGCGGCATACCGGGCGGCCTCCATCTTCTCGAAAGCGACGAGGATGTCCGCTCCGCCGGCGGGGATGATCGGCGAGAACACTTCCGGGCCCCACCGCACGTGCGAGACGACGCTGCCGCCGCGCTGGGACATGCCGTGGACTTCGGCCTTCTTCACGTCGTAACCCGCGGCCATGCCCAACTCGGCCAGGACGTTGCTCGCGAGGATCGTCCCTTGCCCGCCGACGCCGACGAGCGCGATGTCGAGAGTGTCGGGGAGCGCGTCGGGGAGAGTGTCGGGGAGCGCGCCCGGGAGCGGCTCACACATGCGCCACCTGCTCGCGGAAGAGGATCGCGTCGCGCGGGCACACCTGGGCGCAGATCTCGCACCCGGTGCACATCACCTGGTCGATGAGGGCCAGCGGGCGTTGGGTGCGCTCGTCGAGGACGTCGGACTGCAGGATCGCCGGGCAGCCGATCCGGAAGCAGATCGTGCAGCCGTTGCAGGCGTCGGTCACCGCCAGCGGCAAGTAGGCCGCCTTGGCCGTCGGCAGGAGGGCGCATTCCTCCTGGGTGATGAGCACCGCCGGGCCGTCCTCCTTGAGCCAGGTCTTGAGCTGCTTCTCCAGGGCTTTGACGTCATAGGACGGGATGGTGCGGACCTTGTCGTCGGGGAAGCCGAGGGCGCGCACGACCCGCTCGATGTCGACCTCGACGGTCTCCTGCCGCTGCAGAGTGTGGCCGGAGCCGGGGTTGTCCTGATGGCCGGTCATGCCGGTGATCCGGTTGTCCATGATGATCGTCACGACGTTGCTGCGGTTGTAGAGCACGTTGAGCAGCGCCGGGATGCCGCTGTGGAAGAACGTCGAGTCACCGATGACGGCCACGTGCCGCCCCTGGTCGCCGGCCTGCGCGCCGCCGTGCGCGACGGCGATGCTCGCGCCCATGCATCCTGCCGTGTGCAGCGCGTCGAGCGGCTTGGCCATCCCCAGCGTGTAGCACCCGATGTCGCCATTGACGGTGACGCCCAACTTGTGCAGGACATAGAACGACGACCGGTGCGGGCACCCCGGGCAGAGGACCGGCGGGCGGGGGGCCACGTCGACGGGGGTGAGCGAGAGGGTGCGGGAGGCGGGGGCGGGGCTGCCCGCGGCATACGGTATGCCGCTCGCGGCCACGGGGCTGGCAACGGAAGCGTCGAGCAGGCCCGCAGCGACGGCGCTGGAGCGGACGACCGCCGGGTCAAGCTCACCCATGAGGGGGAAGATCGACTTCGTGTGCGGGTAGGTCGGGGGGAGCGGCGGCGTGTGCAGCCGAATGCCCATGAGCCGCAGTTGGTCCTCGACGAACGGGTCGAGCTCCTCGAGGACGATGAGCGAGTCCACTTGGGCCGCGAAGTCGGCGATGAGGCGGCGGGGGAGCGGATAGACCATGCCGAGTTTGAGGGTGCTTGCGTCGGGGAAGACCTCGCGGGCGTAGGCGTACGCGACGCCGCTGGTGACGATGCCGATCGTCGTGCGACGCATTTCCACCCGGTTCAAGGGGAAGGTCTCGGCAAAGTCGGCAAGAGCCTCGACCCGGTGTTCAATCACGGGGCGGCGGGCTCGGGCGTTGGCCGGTGCCATGTCGTACTTCGCGAGATTGCGTACGTACGTGTCGGGGACCGGTCGACGCAGCCGGATTTCGCCGACCTCAACCGGAGAACTGGTGTGACACACCCGAGTGGTCGGGCGCAGCAGGACGGGGGTGTCGAACCGCTCGGACAGGTCGAAGGCGGCGACCATGAAGTCGTGGCTGTCCTGGCTGTCGGCAGGGTCGAGGCAGGGGACCCGGGCCCAACGAGCCAGGAAGCGGTTGTCCTGCTCGTTCTGCGATGAGTGCAGGCTGGGGTCGTCGGCCGAGACGACCACGAGGCCGGCCTCGATGCCGGTCATCGACGCCGACCAGAACGAGTCAAGTGCGACGTTGAGGCCGACGTGCTTCATCGTGGCGAAGGCGCGGCGACCGGCGATCGCGGACCCGATGGCGACGTCGAGGGCGACCTTCTCGTTGGGTGACCACTCGGCATACACATCGGGGTAGGGGGCGAACGCTTCGAGGATCTCCGTGCTGGGGGTCCCGGGGTAGCCCGCGCCGAGCACCGCGCCTGCCTCCCATGCGGCTCGCGCGATGGCTTCGTTACCCGACAGGAGACGCTTCATGGGTGGGTCCTCCTCGACCGGCCCGCGGGATCGCCGGGGCGCTACTTCGCACGATCTAACGCGGTCGCGGCGTCGTCCAGTGCCATAGGTCCCTCGACTCGGGGGTTCCCCAAAGTCGCGCTCTGACGTTGATCGAGGTTAATGTCAGACGTCACAAGGGGCCAAAACGTTGATTTGGGTTTCCTATTCTTAACTAAGGTGTCAATATGGAGGTATGAGAAGCGCTCTCCCCGCACTCAGGCAGGCATCCAAAAGAAGCCTGGCCCTGGCCATCACCTTCCTCACGATGGGCCTTGTCGGACTGGTCATCCCAGCCTCAGCGTCGGCCATGCCGTACGTCGACTCGACCCCCTCCGCATCCAGTCTCCCCGCCGGTCTCCAACCCCTGCCGGATGAGGATCTGAACGCCTCCTCCAAGCGCCTGTCGCTCGCCGCGTGCAACGCGCTGGTCCAGAAAGGCATCATCTACCACCCGGCCGGGTGGAAGTTCTCCTGCTCCTCCAGTCGGGTCGGCAAGAGCTACAACGCCTGGACCTTCCGGCGCGAAACGGTCGTCAAGCCAGGTATGACACTGGCCAAGACCAAGGCCGTCCTTGCGCACGAAGAAGCCCACATCTGGTCGCTGTCAGTGCTCACGCCAGCGCAGATGACGTGGTTCAGTCGACAGTTGGGCAAGAGGTCCTTCTTCGACGGCACGACGAGGACGATGCCGGCCGAGGTCTGGGCAGCGTCCCAGGCTGCGTGTGCTGGCTACCCTCAGGGCCCGTACAAGCGAGTCTCGTGCTCGCTGCTTCGAGAGACCCTGAGGCACTGAACGTCGGCGGCCACGGTGTGCGTACGACAGGCGTCACGCCTTGGCCGCCCGGCCCAATCTCCGAATAACGACGGGCGCCCGGTGCAGGTCTCCGGGGCCGGGGGTGTCGGGACCGGTCCCCGGGCAGGTCCGGAGGAGGCCATCACGTTGTCGAAGGTGGTGAGGGCGTCGGTGACCCAGGGCCAGGTTTGCGGTAGCCGCAGGTGACGGCGTCGGGCTCCTCGGGTGAGGCGGGCTGGGATGTGCAGGAACCGGTAGCGCAGCGCTTTCGGTTCGCAGGCCTTCAAGTTCTCGGGTAGGGCGAGTAGCCGTAGCCAGGCCAGCAGGTCGGCGGCGATCTGACGACGGTTAGCCAGGCGTGGTTGATGGCGTACTCGCGGGACGGGAACCGTCCGAGCCCGGTGTCTTTGGCGACTCGGATCCGGTCTTCGACGCGGGCGTGGGCGCGGTGGCGGGCTTCCAGGAACCCGACCTGCCCGATGGTGGTGTTGGTGACGAATGCTTGGTAACGCCACCCATCACGTTCCTCGAAAAGGCTGAGCTGGGCGCCGGGGTGGGGGTGTTCACGGCGGACGATGACCCGCATCCCGGCAGGCCAGGCCTCCCGCAGGGTGCCGGGCAGTAGGCCGGTGATTTCCACGACGTCAGCGTGTTCGCGGACATCGCCGTCGGCGTCGATCGCGGGCGTCCACGCCTTCTTCGGCACCAACGTGATCGCGTCCCGGACCGACTCGGTGATCGCGAACCCCACGCTGTACTCCACCGACCGGCCCCGGCCACCATGCTCACGGGCGGTGTTCAAGCTGGTGAGCCAGTCCAGCAGGCCGTGAGAGGCGCCGGCCCCGTCAGCGCGGACCAGGAGTCTCTTGCGATGGGTGGCGGGGACCTGCGCGATCGCTGCGGTCAGCACCTGAATGTGGTCGCTGGTGGTGTTCGAGCCGGCATTACCGGGCCGCAGCGACCCCGCCAGGAACTCGCCGCTGTTATCGCACCAGACACCGATCGGGTGGTACCCGAACGTCTTCTTGAACGTCCGGGTGGCCTGCTCCTTCTCGCTGTGCGCGACCACGATCGTGGCGTCCACATCGAGCACGACCACATCGGCTGGCAGGGTCGTCCCGGCCACCTTCGAGGCTGGCAGACCACCAGGGACCAGGCCCCATACCCGGGCCCGGGTGCCCGCCCGCGCCGACTCGATCCGCTTCAACGCCTTCGGGCCGACCTCGTCCAAAGCCCGCCACACCGTCGGCGCCGACGCCACCGCCCCGAGCACGTCCTGCTGGTGACGCAGGGTGTCGATATCGGCGATCGCTTCCCCACCAGCGGTGATCATCGTGGCCACATCGACCAGGACCCGACCGCGGTCGTGGCGCGGGGTGAAACCCCGACGGCGCAAAGCCCGGGACAGTCGATCAGTCAACCCGACCCGATCGGCCAGCAACCGCACCGCCACACTCCCGGCGTGGGCCACCACGCCGGTCCCGTCCCCAGACACAGACAACCCCGCCGACCACGCTGTACTCTTCACCTACCAGGTGCCTTCCCGCTTGAGAACTTGAACTCTCGCAAGTACAAGTATCTCGTTGCAGGACAGGCACTTTGGTGCATTCCGGGAGCGTGTCAACCCCTCAACCATGAACAGCCGAGGTGAGGGCACTGAGGTCCTCCGCTTCTCTGTGTGGGCGTCATCTCCGCCCACACAGAGAAGCGGAACTCGTGGGGCCGAGTAGATCGACGCTGTCCTATCGCGCCGATGATATGTGGTCGACCTTTCGGAAGGTCGTCGACTATTGAGCGGACCAGCTGCCAACGAGCGATAGCGACGCGCATCCCTTTCTGTCGAGTAGCTACCCCGGTCTGTCATGCCCGCCATGTCGCTCGCTGACTACTGACCCTCAGCGGGCGGTGTGGCTCTTGTGAACAAAGGCCCGATGGATAACGCCTCGGCGGATCCGTTGGGTCGTCAATTGGGGCCGCCGCGTGCTGGGTGATCCAGCCCCTGGAGCAGACCTCTCGTCACGGCCAACCCCCCCCTCCTGGGTCGGGACGAGCTGTCTCCAGGCGGGCCCGACATCGTCGCATCCGCAGATGTGACCCCCCTTGCTTTACCCGCGCACTTTTGAACACTTTTGAGAGGTTCGTCATGAGGAGCACCAGTCCTCGTGTTGCAGATCGCCACGGCTTGGTCGCGGCAACACCGTATCGGCCCGCTCACATGGAAGATGTGAACGCTTTTCCGCTCCGCAGGTCATCCGTCGGCGTGTCTCGCCGCACGCTTCTCGTCGGCGTCGCTGGGGGCCTCCTTGCCACAGCGCTTGACATCGACGCTGTCGCCAACCCCCTACTCGACCCTACGGGAACCCCGCCGGCGGGCTTCACCTTCCACGGCCGAGCCCCAGATGCGCTCGCACACACGGCCTACAGCGGAGGGTGCATACACACCTTGATCGGGTACCAGGGTCGCATCTACTACGGCTACGGGAACTACGGTGCAAACTCCGGGTCGGCGTCCGGAATGGGCACTAACGTTTCCTACTTCGGTTCGGCGGGAGGTTTCGGTTCATCATTCACCTCGTTCCGAACCGAGGAGATTAACACGTACAGGCGGTTTGGTGGTGCGCTATTCGCCCCATGTATCGATCCCTCGTCTGGAGCTCCCGCAGGCAATAGCTTTGCCTCGAATCTAGACGGCAGATGGGCCGCCTTTGTGGGTCCGCCGGCCGAGCACGTTTTTGACGTGTGCGACTCCCAGAACGCGGGGGAGTATCTGCTTGCCGGCTCGTCCGGCGGCTTCTCCGCAGTGGTGTGGCGCACGACCGATTATGGCCGGACGTGGGCTGAACTGTGGCGTGAGCCGGAGGAGTCCGCGTCCATGGACGGGTACGAGCGTTTCTATTGGCTGACGCGTATTGGTAACCGCATCTTTATGCGCGCTGATCCCGGGACAAAGGGTACCAAGCCCCCGATGCGATACTACGACACGAGACGTCAGCGCATGAACAAGGTGCCAAACAGTGCCGTGACGGTCGGTGGATCGAAATTCTACACGGTTATCCTTGGAGACCGCGTGCAAAGGGCGAATCAGGTTTGTGGCGATGGACGAATCGCATATTTCATCACTGATGGCAAAGTATTTGCCTTTGATGGCGCTCAATCCAGTCAGGTATCTTCAGTGTGGGGCGTTCTGTCGCCCGGCGATGACGGACGGATTTACCTCAAGGACGCCACTGGCGTCTACGTCTTGACGGGAACCACAAAGACCACGATCTTGGCTCAGGCCGACCTTCCCGGTGTGAGCATGACAGTTGCGAATGGCCGTATCTGGCTAGGCGGTAGCCAATCCGAGATCTGGTCTCGTCCGCTTTGAATTCTCCCCAGCCTCGCGCCCAATCCGCTCAGTCCCAGGTGGCCAGCCACACGAGCTCGCTGGGCCGCCAAGCGCGGACGGCTGCCAACGCTCAACCGAAGGGACCTGACCAGCCATGCTCACACCCCAGCCCGGCACCCCGTTTCCGCCCGCGCAGCGGCCGAAGGAATTCTTCCAAGAAGGGACCCAGCGGACTAGCCGCGAGTGCGGACCGATAAATGAGGCCACCCATCACCTCATCACCGCGAGACTGCGCACCGAATTCTCCGCCGCTCGCATAGGGGTTGCTGCTCTCGGTTGAGGGCGCCGACCCGATGGTGCCGTGCAGGCGTCGGTTGGTGAACCGGTCGACCCAGCCGGCGGCGCGGTCATCTTCCGCCCGCACGGGCGGGCCCTCCGCGGTCAGCTGACGCCTACCGTCCCCCGGTGACGGTCCAGGCCGCGTCACGGACCGCGTGGACCACAAGCGCGTCACTGACCCGTGCGGATGTTCGACGGCGCGGGGGTCGAGTTCCCCCCGAAGAAGGACGTCGCGGTGACGCACAAATCTATTGGCGCAAGTGGCTCTAGGAGGGCCCATGAGAAGGGCACGGATTCTTGCGGTGGCCGCAGTTGCAGTAGCGGCAGTTGCGACCGCATCGCTCGGCATCATCTACGCGACGGGAGTTGCTGCGGTTGCGACTGCAACGCAGCAGGCCCATGTCGGAAGCATCGGTTGGATGACCCCAGTTCAGCCGGGATCGGTGCTCGGCCAACCTGGCCAGAACCGGGCCATCGAGGCCATCAAACTGACTGAACTGCCGACAGGTAGCACCATCTCAGCCCATGTGTCGAGTATCGGCTGGATGGCTCCGGTGGGGCCAGGAATGGTTGCTGGAACGACTGGTCGCGGCCTACAAATGGAGGCGGTGAAGGTCACGGTCCCCAGCGGCTGCACGGTCACGTACCAGGCGTACGTCCGTGGTCAGGGCTGGTCGGCTTCTGTGTCCAACGGAGCCATTGCTGGCACCACCGGCAAAGCGTTGGCCTTGGACGGGTTGAGGGTCAACGCCGTCACATGCGCCACGTCGACCACCAGCACCACGACCCCACCGGTCGCCGGAACGCAGCATGCGTTCTTTGGCGGGGCTTGGGCGCCAGCGGTACGCGTTGGCGAGGTCATTGGCCAACCTGGCCAAAACCGGGCCATCGAGGCCATCAAACTGACCGAACTGCCGACAGGTAGCACCATCTCAGCCCATGTGTCGAGTATCGGCTGGATGGCTCCGGTGGGGCCAGGAATGGTTGCTGGAACGACTGGTCGCGGCCTACAAATGGAGGCGGTGAAGGTCACGGTCCCCAGCGGCTGCACGGTCACGTACCAGGCGTACGTCCGTGGTCAGGGCTGGTCGGCTTCTGTGTCCAACGGAGCCATTGCTGGCACCACCGGCAAAGCGTTGGCCTTGGACGGGTTGAGGGTCAACGCCGTCACATGCGCGACAACGCCACCTCCTGCGAGCGTGAAATTCGCCGCTGTGGGAGATATCGGGACCGACTCGGAGAATGGTTCCACTGCCGCGAGTTCCATGCTCAAAGGACTAGGAGCCAACGGCTACAATTTCGCACTGAACCTGGGGGATCTCGGGTACAACAACAACCCCGGGGTCGAGCAGAACTACTGCACGTTCCTCAAGAACAATGCCGGTAGCAGTCTTCAATGGCTGATGGTCCCCGGCAACCACGAGGGAACTGACCCGACATACGGCGGCCCGGAGGGCGACTACAGGAAGTACGTCGCCTACTGTGCAGGATCAACCCCACCAGCCGGTGTTGTCGGAAATTACCCGTACGACTACTACGTAGACCGGGGGAACGTCAGAATCATCATGCTCTCCCCAAATATCAGCAATCCGACAGGGAAGCTGACGTACCGTAATGGTACGGCCGAACAGGCCAAACTGGGCACCTGGATTAAGGGGGCAAAATCGGCTGGCAAGTTCGTGGTCGTTGGTGCCCATGAACCATACTTGACCATCGGCGCCCACCGTCTGACCCCTAACAACCTTGCAGACCCTCAGTTCGCGGCGTTCCTGGTAACGCAGGGGGTTGACCTGTCACTGTCTGGGCACGACCACAACATCAGCCGTGCCTATCAGATCGGAGGGCCCGTCACATCGCAGACCTCTCCCACAGTCGTGGACAGGGACGGATCGTTCGTCTCCGGCGCAGGGACTGTATTCGCCGTCCTCGGCACTGGTGGGCACTCGCCAAGGGAGATCGGCTCTTTGGGCTCCATCTGGGCCATGGGCTCGGGGACCAACAGTCCTGGAGGTATCTCGTTCGGGTTCGGTGAGATCACCGTGAGTGGCAACACCCTCACGTATCAACTCCGGACTGTCAGCGGCCCGAAGCTGACGGACGTCTTCACGATCATTCGATGATGCGTGTGACCCTGCGGCGCTCTCGGTATCGCAGGGTCATGCTAAGCGAAGCGGTGGCGGACGGACGTGCAATCGGCCGTCATACCTCTGACCTGCGGTTATATCGTGGGGCGGGTGGGGCTTGAACCCACGACCGACGGATTATGAGTCCGCTGCTCTGACCGGCTGAGCTACCGCCCCGCACCCCTCGGGGCCTGGCCATCCGACGCTCAGCGCGCGGGCGGCATATCGATGAGGGGGTCGTTCGTGCGGACGCGAGCCTACCCGTCCCAGGGGGAGGTCAGGGACTCACCGCCGCCTGCCCATGGAAGCGACACCCGTTCACAACCGCTTAGACGGTCACCCTGACGCGAGACCATCGACGAGGAGGACAGTGCCATGCGCTTCATGCCGCGGAGAGCGAGTCACAGGTTCTTGACAGGATTGTCACGACGGGCCGTAACACGGCTGTTCGCATGATGTGGACACCAGACGCCACACAAAGGAGCCGTCAGTGAAGAAGCAGACTCTCGTGAGCGCAGTCGCCGCAGTGGCGACCGCGGCAGTGCTGGGCATGGGCGGCGCCGCGCTCGCCCAGGCGGGCCAGTCGGTGCCCACCTCTGTCCCCACGTCGGTGCAGGCCGACGCAAGCCCCTCGGCGACCGCGACGCCGGGAGCACCCGCGGGCCAAGGGCGCGAGCGTGCCCCCGGCTTGACCAAGGAGAAGCTCAAGGACTGGATCGCCAAGCACGGTCTCACCGGCGACACCGCCGTCAAGGTCACGGAGGCAGCCGTCGCCAAGGAGCCCACGGCCTACGTGCTGCGGGTCGGCAAACTGGCTGACGGGACCTACGTGGCGCGAATGATGCGGCCGGACGGGACCCGGATCGTCCTGATGATCGACGCCAACTTCGCCGTGACGTCGGTCGAGGACGCTCCGGAGCGGGTTCCCGGACAGGGTCGGGGGGCGGGCAAGGGCGCCAAGAACAACGCGTCGACCGCGAGCCCGACCGCATCGAGCTAACCGCTCTAGAACTCCACACACATCTCCCGCACCAGGCCGCGCTGGTGCGGGAGATGTGTTTGGGGCAGAATGTGACTCACGTGACGCGTGTCGCACCACCAAGTGAGCGACACCCTCCGAGCGCAAGCCAGCACCACGGCATACCGATCGAGCGAGACGTTGGGGAAGACGTCCCTCGCACGTGAGGAGTACCGGATGTCTGTCACCGCGTCCCGGAACGCGACGCGCGGGGTCGTGTTCATCCACTCGACCCCGACTGCGTTGTGCCCGCATATCACCTGGGCCCTGGAGAACGTCCTCGGCCAACCCCTGCACCTCGACTGGACGATTCAACCGGCCGGACCGCGGATGGTCCGAGCCGAGGTCGCCTGGACGGGTGACCCGGGCCTTGGCGCCCGGCTGGCCAGTGCGCTGCGGGGCTGGGACCACGTGCGCTACGAAGTGACCGAGGAGCCCTCACCGGGCGTCGACGGCTCACGCTGGTCGCACACCCCCACCCTCGGGTTGCATCACACCTGGACCTCGGCCAGTGGCGACGCCATGGTCAACGAGGACCGGCTGCGCGATGTCTTCGAGACCCACCGCGGGGACGTCCCCGCGCTGCACGCGGCCATCGACGCGCTCCTCGGCGCCCCGTGGGATCGCGAGTTGGAGGCATTCCGGTATGCCGGTGACGGGGCTCCCGTGCGCTGGCTCCACAAGGTGGGCTGACCGGGGTCACCCGCTCTGGCGCCGGCTCCGGTCAGGCGCCACCGCCCAGCAGCCAAAGGCTTGCTGGGCGGTGGGCGATCGAGGGGCCTCAGACGGTGCGGAAGGCGAGGGCCACGTTGTGCCCGCCGAAGCCGAACGAGTTGTCCAAGGCCAACAGGTCGCCGGCCGGCAACTGCCGGTGCGATCCGTGGACGACGTCGAGGGAGATCTGCGGGTCCATCGTGTCGAGGTTGATCGAGGCGGGGGCGAGCCGGTGGTGCAGGGCGAGGATCGTGAAGATGGCCTCCAGCGCCCCGGCGGCACCGAGCAGGTGTCCGGTCATCGACTTCGTGGCACTGACCGGGATGGAATCGGCCAGGTCGCCGAAGGCGCGACGGATCGCGTTGGTCTCGGCCACGTCGCCGACTGGGGTCGAGGTCGCGTGGGCGTTGATGTGGACGACATCGCGCAGGGTGCCCCCGGCGGTCGACACAGCCTCCAGCATGGCGCGGGAGGCGCCGGCGCCCTCGGGCTCGGGAGCGGTGATGTGGTAGGCGTCAGCGCTCATCCCGACCCCCGCCAACTCGGCATAGATCTTGGCGCCGCGGGCCCGCGCGTGTGCTTCGGACTCCAGGACGATGATCGCCGCGCCCTCGCCGAGCACGAAGCCGTCACGGTCCTTGTCGTAGGGGCGTGAGGCGGCGGCGGGGTCGTCGTTGCGAGTCGAAAGGGCCTGCATCGCAGCGAAACCGGCGATCGGCATCGGGTGGATCGCCGCTTCGGTCCCGCCGGCGACGACCACGTCGGCGCGGCCGCTGCGGATCATCTGCACGGCATACCCCATGCCCTCGGCACCGGACGCACAGGCGCTGACCGGGGTGTGTGCACCGGCTCGCGCGCCGAGCTCGAGCGAGATGGCCGCGGAAGGTCCGTTGGGCATCAGCATGGGGACCGACAGCGGGTAGACGCGGCGGGGGCCCTTCTCGCGCAGCGTGTCCCACTGCGACAGCAGGGTCCACACGCCGCCGATCCCGGAGCCGACCGCGACGGCCAGCCGCTCAGGGTCGAGCTCGGGGGCACCTGCGTCGGCCCAGGCCTCGCGGGCGGCGATGAGGGCGTACTGCGACGACGGGTCGAGCCGTCGGGTCTCCACCTTGGCCAGCACCTGGTCCGGGGGAGTGTGGATCTGGGCGGCGAAAGTCACCGGCAGTTCGTATTTGGCCACCCAGTCGAAGTCCATGGTCCGGGCGCCCGAGCGACCGGCGAGGATGGCCTCCCAGGTCTCTGGGACGGTGCCGCCCACGGGCGTGGTGGCCCCGAGGCCGGTGACGACGACGCGAATGTCGCTGGAGGACATGGGGTTTCGGCTCCTGGTTCGTGGGGACAGCACGTGATTCATTGGGTATGCCGTCCGCTTGCGGCGGGTGCCCCGGCTGCGGTTCCAGCGGGGTCCCGCCACAAGCGGTGGCGCTGGTCGATCGCGTGGCAGCGATCGACCGGGTGGGGCTCAGCCCTGGGCGGCCGCGATGAAGTCGACAGCGTCGCGCACGGTCTTGAGGTTCTTGACCTCGTCGTCCGGGATGCGCACGTTGAACTTCTCCTCGGCGTTGACGACGATCGTCATCATCGACAGCGAGTCGATGTCCAGGTCGTCGGTGAACGACTTGTCCAACTCGACCGAGCCGGTGTCGATCCCGGTCTCTTCGTTGACGATCTCGGCGAGACCTTCGAGGATCTCCTGGGTGCTCTGTGCCATGGTGTGTATCTCCTTCGTGGACAAAACTTTTCGAGGATCTGGGTGCCTCGTTGACCCGCGAGGCGCGGGAATCTGTCAGGGCAGGACGATGACCTGCGCGGCATACACCAGCCCGGCCCCGAAGCCGATCTGCAGAGCGAGCCCGCCGTGCGGGATCTCACCTTCGCGCAGCATCCGCTCGGTGGCCAGAGGGATCGATGCCGCCGAGGTGTTGGCGGTTTCGGCGATGTCGCGGGCGACGGGGATGTCGGCCGGGAGCTTGAGCTGCTTGAGCATCGCGTCGATGATCCGCATGTTGGCCTGGTGGGGGATGAAGGCGTCCAGGTCGTCCGGGGTGATGCCGGCGGCCTCGATCGCCTGCCGGGCCACCGGTGCCATGCTCCACACGGCCCAGCGGAACACCGACTGACCGGCCATGCCGATGGTGGGGTGCCCCAGGCCCTGGTCGCGCACGTCCAGCCACGACTCGGTCTGGCGGATGGTCTCCCACTGCGAGCCGTCCGATCCCCAGATCGTCGGGCCGATACCCGGGAAGTCCGAGGGGCCGACCACGGCCGCACCGGCGCCGTCGGCGAAGATGAACGCCGTTCCGCGGTCGGTGAGATCGGTGAAGTCGGTGAGCTTCTCGACGCCGATGACGAGGACGAACTTCGCACTGCCGCCGCGGACCATGTCGTTGGCCAACGAGATGCCGTGGCAATAGCCGGCGCAGGCGGCCGAGATGTCGAAGGCGGCGCAGCGCAGCCCGAGCCGGTCGGCGATGATCGGCGCCGCCGCCGGGGTCTGATAGGGGTGGGTCACCGTCGAGACGATGATCGCCTCGATCTGGGAGATCTCGATGCCTGCCGCTGCAATGGCATCGCGCGCGGCCGCCTCGGACATCGACACCACGGTGTCGTCCGGTCCGGCCCAACGCCGTGACTTGATGCCGGACCGCTCCTGGATCCACTCGTCGGAGGAGTCGATGGCCTCCACGAGCTCGGAGTTGGGCACGACCCGCTCGGGCCGGAACCCGCCGAGGCCCCAGATGCGGGCGTGGCTCGCACCCGTTCCCGGGTGTATCGAGCCGGAGCCCTTGGGCCGAAGTGCCTCGACAGTCACGACAGTGCTCCCTTCGGGGCCAACCGCAGGACCGGTTGGCCCGGGCCGACGTCATCTCCATCGCGGACGAGCCATTGGCTCAGCCAGCCGCTGTGCGGCGCGGTCACCGCGACGTCGCCGTCCGCGGTGCGCACCTGCGCCAGGACGGTGCCCCGGCTGATCTGGTCACCGACGGCGACCGAACCGAAGCTCAGCGTGCCCTTGGTCGGGGCGATGACCAGGCTCCACTCGGGGTCGGCCGACGGGTCCGGGCGATCGCCGTGATCGGCGACCATGCGCCGGGCCGCGTCGAGGTCTTCGGGCCCCTTGATCGCCAGCAGTTCGACCCCGGGCATGGCCCGCTTCGCCAGACCGACGAGGGTGCCGGCAGGCGGGATCTCGATGAGACCGGTGACGCCGAGGTCGAGCATCGTCTGCATGCACAGGTCCCAACGCACCGGCGAGCTGACCTGGGTCACGAGGCGGTTGAGCACCTCGCGCCCGGAGCGCACGACGTGCCCGTCGCGGTTGGAGATGAGCTTGGTGTGGGCCTCGCGGGTGGTCATCGCGCGGGCGTAGGCCGCGAGCCGATCCACGGCGGGGGCCATGTGTTGGGTGTGGAACGCGCCCGCCACCTGCAACGGGATGACGCGGGCCTTGGCCGGTGGCGCGGCGGCGAGGGCGCGCAACTGCTCGAGCGTCCCAGCGGCGACAACCTGGCCGGCGGTGTTCATGTTGGCGGCGGTGAGCCCCTGGGCGGCAATGGCCGCCGCGACCTCTTGGGCGTCCCCGCCGACGACCGCGCTCATCCCGGTCGGAGTCACCGCGCTCGCCTTCGCCATCTGGCGACCGCGCTCACGGACGAACACCAGCGCCTGCTCGGCGGTGATGACCCCGGTCCCTGCCGCGGCCGTGATCTCGCCGACGGAGTGCCCGGCTCCGACCGACACCTGGGTGAACGCCTCGGAGGGCTTCGGGAAGAGCTCAAGCAGCGCGGCGAGGCCGGACGCAACGATCAGCGGTTGGGCGATCGCCGTGTCCCGGATCGTGTCGGCGTCGGACTCGGTGCCGTGTTCGAGCAGGTCGATGCCAGCGACGGTGGTGAACCACTGCATCCGGTCGTGGACGGAGGGCAGCTCCAACCACGGAGCGAGCAGTCCTGGGGCCTGTGAGCCCTGGCCGGGGCAGACGATCGCGAGCACGTCATCAGCGTGTCACGTAGCCGTGATCGTCTTGTGACCTGAAACCGACGAAGTTCCGGGGGGCAGGTTTGGAGGTTTCCTACAAAGATTGGGGTATGCCGTCTCCGGCCGCTCCGTCGCGGGGCACCGCGGGCGTCGGAACCGGACGGCGGGCCGCCGGAGGGGACCCCGAGAGGCGGGCGAGGGCGAGAGCCAGGCGGACGGCATACCCGTCGCGGGGGTGGGTGAGGTCGTAGCCGGTGAGTTCGGCGATCTTCCCGAGGCGGTAGCGCACGGTGTTGGGATGGACGAAGAGGACCCGCGCCGCCGACTCGAGACCCCCGGAGTCGAGGTATGCCGTGGCCGTGTCGAGCAGCACCTCGTGGGCGCGCAACGGCGTCGCGATCCGCTCGACGAGCACCCGTCGGGCGTGAACGTCACCGACGAGGACGCGCTCCGGGAGGAGCTCGTCGGCCGACACCGGTCGGGGCGCCTGCGGCCACCCATCGGCAGCGGCGAGACCGTTGATGGCGGCGCGCGCAGAGCGTCCGGCGGCGAAGAGGTGGGGCACTGTCGGGCCGAGAACGATCGGGCCGTCGCCGAAGAGGTCGGCCACGGCGGTGACGATCTCGGCCGGGCGGGTCGTGCGCCCGAGGATGATGACCAGACGTCGACCTTGGACCGCGGTGAGGGCTTCGACCTGGCGGCGCGCAGCGGCTCGACGGATGGCATCGACCGCGGATGCGCTACTGCCAGAAGGAGTTCGGCCCGCGACGACGGTGACGTCCGACACCGAGCCCCAGCCCAGAGCCGTGGCACGCGACTGCATCGAGTCGTCGGCTTCCCCGCGCAGGACGGCATCGACGACGAGTGCTTCCAGCCGGGCGTCCCACGCGCCGCGAGCCTCGGCGGCTTGGGCATAGACCTGCGCTGCAGCGAAGGCGATCTCCCTGGAGTAGCGCAGCACCCCCTCGCGCACCGCCTGCTCGTCGCCCGGCACGGCCAACACATGGACCTCGTCCTCGACGACGTCGACGACGCTGCGGATGAGGTCGAGAGTCTGGCGCAAGGTGATGGCCGACGTGAGCTCCCGAGGTGCCGTGCCGAAGACGTCAGCGGTCACCGGCGCGGTGCCCGACTCGTCAGCCAGCCACGCGACGAAGGCGGCGATCCCGGCCTGGGCGACCAGACCGACCCACGAGCGTTCGGCAGGCGGGAGCGCGCGGTACCAGTCGTGCTGGGTCTCGATCCTGCGTAATGCGGCATCCGAGAGGGTGCCGGCCCCACGCTCGATCGCGCGCCGGGTCTGTGGCCCCGGGCGGCGACGGGCAACGGCGCTGTTCACGCCAGCATCCTATTTGTATGCCGCCCACAACCGTCGTTTAGTCGGTGGCCAGTTGCTTCGCTGCGCGGCGTCGTCGCTCAGTC
Organism: Candidatus Phosphoribacter hodrii; assembly: GCA_016707175.1. Classification (GTDB taxonomy): domain Bacteria; phylum Actinomycetota; class Actinomycetes; order Actinomycetales; family Dermatophilaceae; genus Phosphoribacter; species Phosphoribacter hodrii. The sequence goes on along the minus strand of JADJIB010000002.1, from coordinate 339,849 downwards.
GGTCCAGTCGGTGCCACTCTCCATGGCCGCGCGGTCCAAGCCCTCCGAGTCGCCTTCGTCGGCCACCTCGGGGTTTGCGGCAATCGCACCAGCGCCGCCCGGCTCCAACCGGCCGATGAGCTCGGCGTGACCGCCGAGCAACTGGCCCTGCGCGGCATACAGCTCCAGTTTGGCTCGCGTGTCCGCGATGTCGAGGTTGCGCATGGTGAGTTGGCCGATCCGGTCCAGCGGGCCGAACGCGGCGTCCTCGGTGCGCTCCATCGACAACTTGTCCGGGTGGTAGGAGAAGGCCGGCCCACGCGTGTCGAGGATCGAGTAGTCGTCGCCGCGACGCAGCCGCAGCACGACCTCGCCGGTCACCGCAGAGGCGACCCACCGCTGCAGCGACTCGCGCAGCATGAGCGACTGGGGGTCGAACCAACGCCCTTCGTAGAGCAGCCGCCCAAGCCGCCGCCCTTCGTAGTGGTAGTTGGCGATGGTGTCCTCGTTGTGGATCGCCGACAGCAGCCGCTCGTAGGCGATGAACAACAGCGCCATGCCGGGGGCCTCATAGATCCCGCGGCTCTTGGCCTCGATGATCCGGTTCTCGATCTGGTCGGCCATGCCGAGCCCGTGGCGGCCACCGATGACGTTGGCCTCGTGGACCAGAGCCACCGCGTCGGTGAACTCCTGCCCGTTGATCGACACGGGGCGCCCCTGGACGAAGGCGATCGTGACGTCCTCGGAGGGCACGTCAACGGCCGCGTCCCAGAACCGCACGCCCATGATCGGTTCGACGATCTCGATCGAGGTGTCCAGGTGCTCCAGGCGCTTGGCCTCGTGGGTCGCGCCCCACAGGTTGGCGTCGGTCGAATAGGCCTTCTCCACCGAGTCGCGGTAGGGCAGGCCATGCGCCGCCATCCACTGCGACATCTCGGTGCGCCCACCGAGCTCGTTGACGAAGTCGGCGTCCAGCCACGGCTTGTAGATCCGCAGGTTGGGGTTGGCGATCAGGCCGTAGCGGTAGAACCGCTCGATGTCGTTGCCCTTGTAGGTCGACCCGTCGCCCCAGATGTCGACGCCGTCCTCGCGCATGGCGCGCACCAACAGAGTGCCGGTGACGGCGCGGCCCAGGGGAGTGGTGTTGAAGTACTGCTTGCCGCCCGAGCGGATGTGGAACGCCCCGCAGGCCAGCGCCGACAGCCCCTCCTCGACGAGCGCGGCGCGGCAGTCGACCAGCCGCGAGAGCTCCGCGCCATAGGCCCCGGCGCGCCCCGGCACCGAGTCGATGTCGGGCTCGTCGTACTGCCCGATGTCGGCGGTGTACGTGCAGGGGATCGCTCCCTTGTCACGCATCCAGGCGACGGCTACCGACGTGTCGAGACCGCCGGAGAATGCGATGCCGACGCGTTCGCCGACCGGGAGTGAGGTGAGGACCTTGGACACGCGCGCAAGCCTAGAACCGCAGCGGTATGCCGCGTCCCCCCGTCCGCGCTCCGGTCACCCATCACCCTCATCACCTCAGCGACCTCGGAGCCGGGCGCACACGGCATACCAATGGTCGGGGAGCCGACCACCGCTCGTGCTCAGCAGGCGAGGCGGGCGTCGACCATTGTCATTCGGTGTGCGACGGTGGCTGCGAGGATCTGGGCGACCCAGCGATCACGACGCATGATGTGCTCCCACGTGAAGCGCAGCACCACCCACCCTCGGCCACCAACTCGTCGTAGCGGCGGCAGTCGCGGTCGAACCCCTCCCGGTCGCCGTGGAATTCGAAGCCCTCAGCCTCGATGACGATGCGCAGCCGCTCGTCGGCCAGGTCGACCAGCGCGAGGAACTTCCCCAACCGCTCAATCCGCACCTGCGGGGTGACCCTCAAACCTGGGATCTCGAGGCAGATCGCGCGCAGGACCGATTCGATGGGCCCGGAAGCCCGAGGGTCGGCGTGGGCGGCCACTCGCAGCACTCGCTGCCGCCCACGCGTCGGCCAGGTGGCGGCGCGGTCGACGAGCTGGGCACGGGTGATCTTGCGGTCGCGAAGCGCGGAGTCGGCGATCGTTAGTGCCTCGTCGAAGGGGAGGGTCGCGGCGCAGTCCAGGACGGTTCGCAGCGGCGTGGTGATCCATCCGTCGATGTCAGAAGTTGGCAGCGATCGATAGGACAGGTGCAGCCCCTTGCCGCGGCCACCGAGGCTCCGCCCGCGTCGGACGGTGACGCAAGGCTGGCTTGGCACCCACTTCATGGCGAGCCCGTAGTGCTGCGCCGCCGTCCGATGGGAGGCAACGCCGGCGACGCGTTCAGCGGCGAGCCGGGCTGGGATCTCGACGGGGGCGGCATACCGGCCACGCGCGACGCGCTGGAGGGGACCGGCGGCGAGGAGGGTTTCGAGGGTGCCGCGGTCGGCGACGGTTCGAAGGTCGCCCCACGACGCCACCCAACCGCGCTCGGTGAGCAGACGGCTCACCGCGGCGTGGGGGAGGATTTCGGGCACCCGACAAGAGTGCCGCGTGCGCCAGCGTTGGCGCTGACGTTATCCACAGCCTGCACACCGAAGACCAATGGTCTGGGCTTCCGGGGTTGACCACGCTCAACAGGCGTGCCGGCCGCAGACCAATGGCATTCCGTCTGCCGGACGTCGGTCAGCGAGTGGCCGCCCGAGGTGCGGTCGCCGTGAACACGGTCGTGAATCCGGTGTCCTGACGGGCACCTTCGAAGGCAGGAAGCGCCGCCGCCCACGTCGCGTCCACGGTGGCGAGGTATGCCGCAGCGCTCGCGTGATCGGGGAAGGTGGCGATGGTCTCGATGTCCGTTCGGGTGATCCGGTCGAAGTGCCGCTCCAACAAGGCCTCACCGTTCTCGGAGGTGAACGTCGAGCGAGGTGGGGTCACCCCGGCTGCGGCGAAGAGCGTCGCGAGGTGCTGCTCCCCGTTGGTGACGGCGAGCAGGGCACCTCCGGGGCGCAGCACTCGGCACACCTCGGCTAGGGCGGCGTCAAGCGATGGCACGTGATAGAGCATCCAGGCCGCGACAACCACATCGATCGAGCCAGTCGGTTGTCCGGTGGCCTCGGCTGGCCGCACCTCAGCCCTTACACCCTGGGCGCTTGCGGCGGCCACCATCGCGGGTGACGCATCGGTGGCGAGGTAGTCGACGTCTGGCAGCGCGTCGACGACCCGCTTGGCGAAAGCTCCCGTGCCGCAACCGATTTCCAAGACTGTCCGAGGCGACCTTGCCACCAACTCCTCGAACAGGACGTCCGTCGGATCCAGGCCAGTTGCGCCAGGCCCCCACACGGACATCCGGCCGCGAAGCCGCTCCGTGGTGGCGTACTGGTGGGCGACATGTCCCTGGTCACCGACGTTGATCGACTCGAAGGAGGTCACCCCGGGAGTATCCCGCCAGCACAGCGAATACCAATGGTCGGGCTCTCCCCGGCTGGCCACGCTCAACAGGGCGCCCAGCTCAGACCATTGGCCTTCGGTGTGCGCAGCAAGGCCCGGGAAGCCGCGCGGCGCGGAGCGGGTGGGAGGGAAGCCGCCGCGGCAAAGGAGAGGCGGGCGGCATACGGTATGCCGCCCGCCTTCCTCTAGCGAAAACCAGACCTACGCGTCGCCGCCCGCACTGCCGGAGGTGCCGGCGTTGATGTCGAGCAGGCGGTACTTCTCGGCTGCGGTGCGAGCCCACTCGATGGGGGCTTCGCCACGCGCGGCGAGCACCTGCAGGGTGCGCACCGCCAGTGACGGACCGTCGATGTGGAAGGCCCGCCGCGCCGCCTGGCGAGTGTCGGAGAAGCCGAACCCGTCGGCGCCGAGCGAGGTGAGGCCACCGGGCACCCACGGACCGATCTGGTCCTGGACGGCCTTCATGTAGTCCGAGACGGCGAGCACGGGGCCCGGCGCGCCGGTCAGGGCCTGGGTGACGAACGGCACCTTGGCCGGCTCCTCGGGGTGCAGGAAGGCGTGCTCATCGCACGCCATCGCGTCCCGGCGCAGCTCGCTCCACGACGTGACCGACCAGACGTCAGCAGCCACTCCGAAGTCGTCGGCGAGCAGCTTCTGGGCCTCCAACGCCCACGGCACGCCAACGCCAGAGGCGAGCAACTGGGCCCGAGGCGCAGTGTGCGTCCAGGCCGACGTGTCGGCGGCATGCAGCTTGTAGATACCCCGGATGACGCCCTCGACATCGAGGTCGGCAGGCTGGGCCGGCTGCACGTAGGGCTCGTTGTAGACCGTGATGTAGTAGATCGCGTTGCGACCGCGCGGGTCCTCGGGCTCGCCGTACATCCGACGCAGCCCGTCCTTCATGATGTGCGCGATCTCGTAGCCGTAGGCCGGGTCGTAGGCAACGACCGCCGGGTTGGTCGAGGCCAGCAGCGGCGAGTGACCGTCGGCGTGCTGCAACCCCTCGCCGGTGAGCGTCGTGCGGCCCGCCGTCGCGCCGATGAGGAACCCGCGCGTCATCTGGTCGGCGGCGGCCCAGATCGAGTCGCCGGTGCGCTGGAACCCGAACATCGAGTAGAAGACATAGATCGGGATCATCGGCTGGCCATGCGTGGCGTATGCCGTGCCCGCTGCGGTGAACGCCGCAAGGGACCCGGCCTCGTTGATGCCCAGGTGCAGGATCTGACCCTGCTCGGACTCGCGGTAGGCCAGCATCAGGTCGTGGTCGACCGGCGTGTAGTTCTGGCCGTGGGGGTTGTAGATCTTGATCGTCGGGAAGAACGAGTCCATCCCGAAGGTCCGCGCCTCGTCCGGGATGATCGGCACGATGCGCTGGCCGAACTCCTTGTCCCGCATGAGGTCCTTGAGCAGCCGCACGAACGCCATGGTCGTCGCGACGGCCTGCTTGCCCGAGCCCTTGGTGACGGCGGTGTAGGCGTCGTCGCCGGGCAGGTGCAGGGGGGCGTGCTCGACCCGACGCGACGGGACCGACCCGCCGAGGACGCGCCGGCGCTCGCGCATGTACTGCATCGCCGGGTCGCTGGCGTCCGGCCGGTAGTACGGCGGGCGGTAGGGGTCGGCCTCAAGCTGCTCGTCCGTGATCGGGATGCGCAGCAGGTCGCGGAAGCCCTTGAGGTCTTCCAGGGTGAGCTTCTTCATCTGGTGCGTGGCGTTGCGGCCGGCGAAGTGCGACCCGAGGGTGAAGCCCTTGATGGTCTTGACGAGGATGACGGTCGGCTGGCCGGTGTGCTCCAGAGCGGCGCGGTAGGCGGCATACACCTTGCGGTAGTCGTGCCCGCCGCGGCGCAGCTTGAACCACACCTCGTCGTCGGTCCAGTTCTCGACCATCTTGCGGGTGCGCGGGTCGCGCCAGAAGAAGTGCTCGCGGACGTACTTGCCGTCGTTGGCCCGGAAGGTCTGGTAGTCGCCGTCAGAGGTCTGGTTCATGAGGTTGGCCAGTGCCCCGTCGCGGTCGGCGGCGAGCAGCGGGTCCCACCCGCGGCCCCAGACGACCTTGATGACGTTCCAACCGGCGCCGCGGAAGAACGCCTCGAGCTCTTGGATGATCTTGCCGTTGCCGCGGACCGGGCCGTCGAGGCGCTGCAGGTTGCAGTTGACGACGAAGGTGAGGTTGTCGAGCTCCTCGTTGGCGGCCAGCTGCAGCAGCCCACGCGACTCGGGCTCGTCCATCTCGCCGTCGCCGAGGAACGCCCACACGTGCTGGTCGCTCGTGTCCTTGATCCCGCGGTTGAGCAGGTAGCGGTTGAACTGCGCCTGGTAGATCGCGTTCATCGGGCCGATGCCCATCGACACCGTCGGGAACTGCCAGAAGTTCGGCATGAGCCGCGGGTGCGGGTAGGACGACAGCGCCCGGATCTTGCCGTCGACGACGTGGGAGCGCTCCTGACGGAAACCGTCGAGGTCTTCCTCTTCAAGCACGCCCTCGAGGAAGGCCCGCGAATACATCCCCGGAGCCGCATGCCCCTGGAAGAAGACCTGGTCACCGCCACCCGGGTGGTCCTGGCCGCGGAAGAAGTGGTTCATCCCGACCTCGTAGAGCGTCGCAGCCGACGCATAAGTCGAGATGTGCCCGCCGACGCCCACGCCCGGGCGCTGAGCCCGGTGGACCATCACGGCCGCGTTCCAGCGGATCCACCGGCGGTAGGCCCGCTCGATGTCCTCGTCGCCGGGGAACCAGGGCTCACGCTCCGGCGGGATGGTGTTGATGTAGTCGGTCGCGGTCAGCGACGGCACCCCGACCTGTTGACCACGCGCGGCAGCCAGCAACTGCAACATGAGATAGCGCGCCCGGGTCCGGCCCTGCTCATCGATCACTCCTTGGAGCGAGTCGAGCCATTCCTGCGTCTCTTCCGGATCGGTGTCCGGGAGTTGGCTCGGAATGCCGTTGAGGATCGGCCCGGTGGTGCCACGACCTGTCACGGGGGACTTCCTTTCTGAGCAACATGGATGCGCCCATCCTGTACCCCGATGCGCGCTGCGTCACATTCGTCCCGCCAGTCGATCCGACGCGGACCCGATTTCGGTGACGATGCGGCATACGTGAGCGTCAACACAGCCCGTCGGCGTCCCGCCTCGGGCAGACTGGGACCGAGCGAGCGGCTAGTGGAGGGTCGCCACGGCAGGAGGGGTCGGCGTGCACGGGTCGGCGGGTGTCGCCGCATTTACATCGGGTCTCAGCAAACTCGGGTTCACCCCCGGGCAGGTCGTCCAGGAGTTGGGTTGGGACGACGACGTCGACGAGGCGTTGCGCGCCGGAGTCGAGCAGGTGGTCGGCTCGGCCCTTGAGGACGAGAGCTACGCCGACGGCGCCGACGGGGTGCTCGTCTGGTTCCGCTCCTATGACGGAGACCTCGTCGATGTCCTCGTCGACGCGCTGACCAACCTCGTGGACCGCGGCTGCCTCGTCCTGGCCACGCCCCGAGCCGATCAGGACGGGCACGTCGAGCCCAGCGAGATCGAAGACGCGGCCGTGGCTGCCGGACTGCACCCGTCGGGTGTCGCCAACCTCAGCCGGGAGTGGACCGTGCAGCGACTGGTGGCCCCTCGATCGCAGCGTCGCTGACCCTCACGTCGACCGGTCGGGCTCGCTCGGGTGGCAGAATCGATCGTCATGAGCGCTGAACCCGACGCCGTGGCGCCCGCCGCGCCCGAGGTCGGGGACGTTCCCCCGAACTTCACCCTTCCCGACCAGTACGGCCGCCAGGTCAGCGCGGCCACCTGGCGCGGGGACCGCAACGTCGTCCTCGTCTTCTACCCGTTCGCCTTCACGGGCATCTGCACCGGGGAGTTGCGCGAGATCCGCGACACCCTCGAAGACTTCCAGCACGACGGCATACAGGTGCTCGCGATCTCCTGCGACCCGGTGCCCGCGTTGCGCGCCTGGGCCGACCAGGAGGGGTACTTCTTCCCTCCTCCTGTCGGACTTCTGGCCGCACGGCGAGGTCTCCCGGGCCTTCGGGGTCTTCGACGCCGACGGCGGCTTCGCCACGCGCGGCACCTTCCTGCTCGACCGGGACGGCGTGGTCCGTTGGCGGATGCTCAACGGGCCGGGCGACGCTCGCGACTTTGGTAGCTACCGGGAAGCCCTCGCGGGCCTGCGCGCAGACGCCGCGCGCGCCTAACTGACACAATGGGCGCCGCTCGCCCCCGTGGGCGGCGAGTTGGGGCCTGTAGCTCAGTTGGTAGAGCACCGCGCTTACACCGCGGGTGTCGTCGGTTCGAGCCCGGCCGGGCCCACATGACGGTGACGCTTGGACAGATCGTCGCGCTGCTCGACGGCTTCTATCCGCCGGCGACGGCGTTGTCGTGGGATCGGGTCGGCCTGGTGACGGGGGACCCCGACCAGCCGGTCGGGCACGTGCGGTTCGCCGTCGACCCCACCTTGGCGGTCATCGAGGAGGCCATCGCCGACGGGGCGGACCTATTGGTCACCCACCACCCGCTGCTGCTGCGCGGCATACATTCCGTCGCGACGACCACAGCGAAGGGCCGCGCGGTGACCCGAGCCGTGGTCGCCGACCTCGCGATCCTCTGCGCCCACACCAACGCCGACGTCGCGGACCCGGGCGTGTGCGACGCGCTCGCCGCCGCCTGCGGGCTGGTGGACACCGAGCCGCTCGACATCGAGCAGGGCCAAGGGGTCGGTCGGGTGGGTCGCCTCGCGCAGCCCACGACGTTGCGTGCCTTCGCTGAAGGGCTCGCTGCCGCCCTTCCGCCGACCAACGTCGGCGTCCGCGTGTCTGGAGACCCCGACGCCCAGGTATGCCGTGTCGCCGTCCTCGGCGGTTCGGGCGACGACCGCTTCGGCGCGGCCCGGCGCAGCGGGGTCGACGTCTACGTCACCGCCGATCTGCGCCACCATCCGGCGCTGGAGGCGCGTGAGGAATCGTCCTTCGGCCCGCCGTATCTCATCGATGCGGGTCACTACGCCACCGAGTGGCTCTGGCTGACCGGGGCCGCCGCCCGCCTGTCGCAAGCGCTGGCTGAGCAGGGCACTACGGTGGAGACGTCGATCTCGACCTTGCGCACCGACCCGTGGGACTTCCTCGTCGGTGTGAACGCCGATGGAGGTACCCCCTGAAAGCGCAACCGCACCAGCAGGCCCGGCTGATCGAGGTCCAACTGCTCGACACCCGGCTGGACCAATTGGCCCATGCCCGCGCTCACCTGCCGGCCTTGACCAAACTGGCCGGCCTGGACCAGGCCCAGGTCACCCTCGATCGCGAGCTCGCGCTGGCCCGGACGGCGCTGTCGGACGTGCAGCGCGAGGTCGATAAGGCCGAGGCCGATGTCCAACTCGTGCGTGCGCGCGCCGCCCGCGATCAGGCTCGTCTCGACTCGGGCACCGGGACCCCCAAGGATCTGCAGGCCCTGCAGAGCGAGCTCGTTTCGCTGGCCCGCCGCCAAGGCGACCTCGAGGAGATCGAGTTGGAGGTCATGGAGCGGGCCGAGTCGCTCGAGGCCGACGTCACGTCGCTCGAGACCCGTCGCAGCGCGTTGCTGGAGGAGTTGGCACAGGTGCGCGCCGAACGCGACGCCGCCTTCGAGGTGTCCGACGCCGAGGCCGCTGACGTCACCGAACGCCGGTCAGCCCTGGTGCCGGAGGTGGGCGCGGAGTTGCTCGCCCTCTACGACAAGATTCGTGCGAGTGTCGGCGGGACCGGTGCCTCCGAGTTGCGCCAGCGCCGTTGCGGCGGCTGCCGTTTGGAGCTCAACCAGGTCGACCTGTCCCGCATCAAGGCCGCGCCGGCCGACGAGGTCATCCGCTGCGAGGAATGCCGTCGCATCCTCGTGCGCACCGCCGAGTCCGGACTGTAGGCGTGGCTAGACGGTTCATCGTCGAGGCGGACGGCGGCTCACGCGGCAACCCCGGGGTGGCCGGCTTCGGCGCGCTGGTGCGCGACGCGGACACCGGAGCGGTCCTTCTGGAGCGCGCCGAACCCCTGGGGTTGGCCAGCAACAACGTCGCTGAGTATGCCGGTCTGCTCGCCGGTCTCGAAGGTGCCCTTCGCCTCGACCCGGCGCCCGATATCGAGGTCCGGATGGACTCGAAGCTCGTCGTCGAGCAGATGTCGGGGCGTTGGAAGATCAAGCACGAGGACATGCGCCGCCTCGCCGGGCAGTGTCAGGACGTCGTGCGTCGGATCCTCGCCGGAGGCGGCCGGGTTCGCTACACGTGGATCCCGCGGGAGAAGAACAAGGCAGCCGACGCGCTGTCCAACCACGCGATGGACGGCAAGACCATCGACCGCGAGCCGGGGAAGTCACAGCCCCCGGCGACCGCAGCAGCTGTCCCGGCGTCCACGGCAGCAGTCCGGGTGAGCAGCAGCGGTCCCGGCGCCAGCGGCCACCCTCGTCGGTGAGGCCCGGGTGATCCTCGTGCGGCACGGCGTCACCGACTTCACCGTGTCGGGGCGCCTGGACGGGCGGGGCGGCGCTGACCCGGAACTCAACGCCGAAGGTCTGGCTCAGGCGGCCGCGGTCGCGCGGATCGTCCCCGGGCTGGTGGGTGACCAGCAGGTGCGGCTGGTCACGTCATCGTTGCGCCGGACCCAGATGACCGGGGCGGCGATCGCTGCAGCGTTGGGTGTGGTTCCCGAGGCGGATCCCGACTGGGACGAGCGCGCGTTCGGTGAATGGGACGGGCTCACCTCGGCGCAGATCCAGGAGCGCAGCCCGATGAAGTTGGCTCGGATGCGGGTCGACGCGGCATACCCTCCGCCGGGCGGTGAGTCGCGCAGTGAGGTCGCCGCGCGCGTGGGACGAGCCTTCGAACGGGCGACCGCCGCGGCGGGCACCGTGGTCGTCGTGACGAGCCGCGTGCCGATCCTCGTCGTGCTCGGGCAGGTGTTGCAGGTGGGTGCGGAGCGGTTCTGGGCCCTGGAGACCGAGCCGGCGTCGGTGAGCATCGTCACCCTGTGGCCCGACGGCAACGTGTCGGTGCCATTGGTCAACCGGACCGACCACCTGCACTGATCGCTGGTGCCGACGGCCTGTGACCGTGGCTAAGGCGCGGTGACGTCCAAGATCCAGGGTGCGCCGCGTTTGGCCGGTGCCCCCAACTCGACCCGGAAGCCCGCATCGGTGAGGATCGTGGCCAGCCCCGCCGGATGACGTGGGTCGGACGCGCTCTCGCAGGCGGCGCGGGCAACCAGCCCCCGAGTGTGCTTGGCCAGGTGACTCACGCCCGGCACGCGGATGTGGACCCATCGCTCGGCCAGCGCGCCCGTGGGGGTCCAGGCGGCGGCATACGCGGCCGATCGAGCGTCGACGATCAGCCCGCGGCCGACCTCGTCGGGAAGGACCTGCCCCAACGGCTCGCGCCACAGCGCGGCCAGTCGCCCTTGGGCCGGGAGCGTGACGCCCATCGACAGGCGATAGGCGGGGATCCGGTCGGTGATCCGCAGCGCCCCGAAGAGGGCCGAGACGACGACCAGGCGCCGGGCGGCGCGGCGGCGCGCGGAGGAGTCCATGCTGGCCAGGTCGAGGGCGTCGTAGAGGACACCGGTGTAGATCGCTCCCGCCGTCGCGGTCGGTGCCGTCGCCAGGCGCTGGTTGCGGGCCACCTGGTCGGCGAGTCCGGCCGAGACGCCGAGCACCTCGAGGGCCGACGGCTGCCCACTGAGGTCGACCAGTTCGGCGAGCACGGCCGCGCGAGTGTGGCCGAGGGCCGGGAAGGACAGCCCGGCGAGGTCCAGGGCCTTGCCGCGCGAGGGCTGGTGCTTGGTCTCCGACGGCGGCAGCAGGACGATCACCGCGCCAGCCTAGGGTTCGGGGGCAACTAGATTTGGCGGGTGACCGTTGCCACGAGAGTGATCGCCTGTCTCGACGTCGACGCCGGCCGGGTGGTCAAGGGCGTCAACTTCGCCAACCTGCGCGACGCCGGGGACCCGGTCGAGCTCGCCCGCAGCTATGACGCCCAGGGGATCGACGAGCTGACCTTCCTCGACGTCACGGCCAGCAGCGGCGACCGGGAGACGACCTACGACGTCGTCCGGCGCACCGCGGAGCAGGTCTTCATCCCGTTGACGGTCGGCGGGGGAGTGCGGGCCGTCGACGACGTCGACAAACTGCTGCGCGCCGGGGCCGACAAGGTCGGCGTCAACACCGCCGCCCTGGCCCGACCTGAACTGATCTCCGAGATCGCCGACCGGTTCGGCGCGCAGGTGCTCGTCCTGTCTGCCGACGTGCGCCGCCGCCGAGGCCCCGACGGGTCCCTGGTCGGCGGCTTCGTCATGACGACCCACGGTGGCCGAGTCTCGGTCGAGCAGGATGCCGTCGCCTGGTGCGCCCGCGCGGCGGAACTCGGGGCAGGCGAGATCCTGCTCAACTCGATGGACGCCGACGGCACGAAGGACGGTTTCGACCTCGACCTGATCGCTGCGGTGCGCGCTGAGGTGGCGATCCCCGTCATCGCGTCGGGTGGGGCGGGCAAGGTCGAGCACTTCGCCCCGGCTGTGCGAGCCGGCGCCGACGCCGTGCTGGCCGCGAGCGTCTTCCACTTCGGTGAGCTCACCGTGGCCCAGGTCAAGGCGGCCCTACGCGCCGATGGGTTCGAGGTGCGATGAGCACCGACCCGGCCCGCGAACCGACCCTCTGGGAGCAGAAGCTCGCCGTCGACCCGGGCCACTCGTCGTGGTACGTCAAGCGGTTCCGACGTCTGGCCTCCGACGGCGTCGACATCGTCGGTGAGGCCCGCACCGTCGACGCGATGCTCGACCGGCGCTCGCGGGTGCTCGATGCCGGGTGCGGTCCCGGTCGGGTTGGCGGCCACCTCCACGCGGCTGGCCACACTGTGGTCGGCGTCGACATCGACCCGGTGCTCATCGAGGCGGCCGAGCACGACCACCCCGGGCCGACCTGGCTCGTCGGGGACCTGGCGGTCCTCGATCTGGCCGCGCGCGGCATACCGGAGCCGTTTGACGTTGTCGTGTCCGCGGGGAACGTCCTTCCCTTCGCGGCCCCGTCGACCCGCGCCGACATCCTGCGCCGCTTCTGGGAGCACCTGGCCCCCGGTGGCCGCGCGATCATCGGCTTCGGCACCGACCGCGGCTACGAGGCCGACACGTTCCGTGAGCACGCCGCGGCCGCCGGGTTCCACGAGGACCTGCTGCTGTCGACGTGGGACCTGCGCCCGTATGCCGCCTCGTCCGACTTCCTCGTCGCCGTCCTGCGTCGCGGCTCGGGGGTCGGCCCCGCGTAGAGGACAATGGTGGGCATGTCCGTCGCTCTCGGTATGCCGTCCATCCCCTCGCAGCCTGTCATCGCTCCGCGGCGAGCGTCGCGCAAGATCCAGGTGGGCAAGGTGGCCGTCGGCGGTGACGCCCCGATCTCGGTGCAGTCGATGTGCACGACCCTGACCGCCGACGTCAACGCGACGCTGCAGCAGATCGCGGAGTTGACCGCGTCCGGGTGCGACATCGTCCGGGTCGCGTGCCCCAGCCAGGATGACGCCGACGCGCTCGGGGACATCGCCCGCAAGAGCCAGATCCCCGTCATCGCGGACATCCACTTCCAGCCCAAATATGTGTATGCCGCGATCGACGCCGGGTGCGCCGCCGTGCGGGTCAACCCGGGCAACATCCGCCAGTTCGACGACCAGGTCGGCGAGATCGCCCGCCGGGCCAAGGCCGCCGGCGTGTCGATCCGGATCGGCGTCAACGCGGGGAGCCTGGACAAGCGGCTGCTGGAGAAGTACGGCAAGGCCACGCCTGAGGCGCTCGTCGAGTCGGCGGTCTGGGAGGCGAGCCTCTTCGAGGAGCACGACTTCCACGACTTCAAGATCTCGGTCAAGCACAACGACCCGGTCATCATGGTCAAGGCCTACGAGATGCTCGCCGAGCGGGGCGACTGGCCGCTGCACCTCGGCGTGACCGAGGCGGGGCCGGCCTTCCAGGGGACGATCAAGTCGGCGGTCGCCTTCGGGGCGCTGCTCTCACGCGGCATCGGCGACACGATCCGGGTCTCGCTGTCGGCTCCTCCGGTCGAGGAGGTCAAGGTCGGCAACCAGATCCTGCAGTCGTTGGGGCTCAAGCCCCGCAAGCTCGAGATCGTCTCGTGCCCCTCGTGTGGGCGCGCTCAGGTCGACGTCTACACGCTGGCCGACCAGGTGACGGCCGGTCTGGAGGGGCTGACCGTGCCCTTGCGGGTTGCCGTCATGGGCTGCGTCGTCAACGGGCCGGGCGAGGCTCGCGAGGCCGATCTCGGGGTGGCCTCGGGCAACGGCAAGGGTCAGATCTTCGTCAGGGGCGAGGTCATCAAGACGGTGCCCGAGAGCCAGATCGTCGAGACCCTCATCGAGGAGGCCATGCGCTTGGCCGAGGAGATGGGCGAGCCGGTCGACGGCGACGCTGGGGCTGGCGCGCCCACGGTGACTGTCAGCTGACAATTGCTGATTCGAGGTATTCCGCCATCGTCTGGTGACGGCGGAATACCTCGACCGGGCTGATGGGGAGGGTCATCCCTCCGGGTGAGCGCCGCCCCTCGGCAGTCGTCGGTTGAGGGAGAAGAGCCGTCCGAGGACGGGCATGAGGACGATGTTCAGTCCATGCAGGATGCCGATGATGAGCAGGATCCCCCCGATCCGCCCCACCTCGAACGCCAACTGCTCGGCGGTGACGCGCTCACTGAACGTGTTGGCCCAATCGACCGTCGGTGCGAATCTCACCGTGAACAGGATGTATGCCGTGAAGATGAGGTAGTAGACAACGTCCGTGAGCACGATGTAGCTCTTGCCGGTCAGCGGATTGTCGTAGAAGACGTCAGCGGCATACGCCCGGCCGAACCTCTTGATGAAGGGGCCGAGCCAGAGGGCGATGGCAATCAGGGCCACGTTTGTCGCGACCTCGAGGATCCACCAGTTCACGATCAGTCCTTTCGAGTCTCGCGGAACCAACAGGATGAGGGCCGCGCCACAGACGACCGTCAGGCCGGCACCGACCCACCCGGCACGGCGGCGGCGGGCACGGCGGGTCAGGTCATCGGCGATCGACCGGCCAACGCGTTCGAAGAGGTCAGGCGATGGCTGCCGGCCGGTCCGGTCGGCAAGGGCGTCGCGTAGGCGCGACTCGGTCGTGGTCACTGTCGAGCCTCCAAACTGGATTCCATGGTGCGCAGGCCACGTTGCAGGTGGGTCTTCACCGAGTTGCGCGAGATCTGCAAAGTGGCGGCGATCTCGTCGATTCCCAGGTCGAGGTAGTAGCGAAGGACGAGGCAGTCACGCTGCCGCAGGGGCAGCCGTCGCAGCTCGGCGATGACCTCGGCACGACTCTCCAGGTCAGCGGCGGTGGCTTCGGCCGACGGTTCGTCCGGCTGGGCGGGTGGGCGGTGTCGGAAAGACATCAGGCCCCGCCGGTTGTGGTCCCGCGCCAGGTTGATGACGATCGAGCGCAGGTATGCCGTGGCCCGCTCCGCGTCGCGGATCCGGTCGAGCGAGCGCGAAAGCCTGATGAAGGCCTCCTGGACTAGGTCCTCCGCGGCCGTTCGGTCGTCGACGAAGAACCGGGCGAGGGAGGTGAGCCGGGCGGCCTCCGCCTGGAAGAGCGTGGCGATGAGCCCGGCAGGATCGATCCCGCCGGCCGGGTCTGGCATCGGCGTCACTCGTGGGACGGCAGTGGCCTCCATTGCATCGACAGACGACTGGGACGGCTTCCCGGGCGACAAGCCGGTCGTGTGAGATTCGCGTCACAGTCATGTGTCGCCCGACGACCGCCGGTGTCCGTCGATTCAGGTATCCGGCCGCACCGGCCGAACCACTCCAGCACAAGGAGAACACCATGGGTCTGTCGAATCCTCGCCGCGTTCCCAGAACGGTCGCGGCTGCTGCGATCCTCGTGGTCATCGGGATACCGGTCGCCTGGGGCGCTGCCGCTTTGGTGACGGGGGCGAACCTCTCGGACCTGCAGCCGGCGGCGGCGTCGGCCTTCGACGGCGCGTCGGCCAAGGTCACCGTGGTCTCACACCGAGACTCGACGACGACGGTATTGCGTGTGCACGGCGTCGGCGCGTCGGCGGTCGGGAAGACCTACGGCGCCCATCTGCACGAGGGCATGTGTGTGGCCGGCGACGGCTCGCGCGCCGGTGGGCACTACAACCACACGAAGGTCCTCGGCGACCCGATCACGATCAGCGCCCAGACCGAGGTCTGGCTCGATGTCACGATCGACGAGACCGGCGACGCGACGGCGGTGTCGCACGTCCCGTTCGCGGTGGTGCCGGGTCAGCGGTCGGTCGTCATCCACGCCGTCGCGACCGATCCCGACACTGGGCTGGCCGGCCCGCGCCTGGCCTGTCTGCCGGTGGAGTGGACACCATGACAGCGGTTCTCCGATGGGGCCTCGCCGGGTTGGCCTGCGCCGTCGTGGCCCGCGTCGGCATGATGCTGCTGACCAGGCATCCGGAACCGACTAGGTCGGGCACCGTGGCCATCCTGGTCGTCTTCACGCTTGGCGGCTTGGCGGTCGGGGTCGTGGACGCCGCTCGCCGGGCCGGACGCACGCCGTGGACCCGCCTCGTTGCCCTTGTCGGGGTGGGCATCTTTCTCGGAGCAGGCGCGGTGTTCCTGCCGTCGACGCTCGTGGGCGGCGCGGTCCTCTCGCGTCGACGAGTCCCGACCTGGGCGCGGCTGGCTGCGGTTGTCGCAGTCCTCGGCTGGGGGATGGCGATGGTTCGCTTCGCCAGCGCGGACAACGACCCGCTGGGGCTGTATGTGGCAACGCCTCGCTTCCTCGCCGGTGCAGGGCTCATGGCCGGTGTCGGTCTCGCGATGGCCTGGGGCGCCTCCCGAGTCTTCGCCCCGTGGGCGCCGATTCGAGGTATTTCGGCATTGCCTGGCGACGCCGGAGTACCTCGAATCGGGCGGTAGGGGCGCAGGCATGGCACTCTGTATGCCGTGCTGCGCACCCACACGCCCGTCCGGGCACTGACGCCGGCCGATCGCGACGAGGCGTTGGCGTTGTGCGCGCGCGACCCGGCCGCGAACTGCTTTGTCGCCGGCCGGATCGAAGAGGGTGCCCTGCACTCGATGCCGGGTGCCCTGCTCGGAGTCCCCGGCCAGGACGGAGACCTGCGCTCGGTCGCATGGGCCTCGGCCAATCTGGTGCCCGTCGAGTGCGACCTCGCGAGCCTCGATGCCATCGCCGCCAAGGTCCGCCGGTGGCGGCGGCACTGCGCGTCGATCTTCGGCCCGGTCGACCAGGTCGCCGGCTTGTGGGAGCGTCTCGGGCCCGCCTGGGGGCCGGCTCGGACGATCAGACGCGAACAACTGCTCATGTCGACCGGCGTCGATCCGGGGGACTGGGGGGTCGCGATCGATCCCCGGGTGCGGCTGGCCAGGATGGACGAGCTCGACCTGGTCGTTCCGGCGGCCGCTGCGATGTTCACCGAGGAGATCGGTTACCCCCCGTTCGTCGGGTCCTCAGCGAACTATCGGGCCGTCGTCTCCGGGCTGATCCGGTCGGGACGGACCTACGTGTGGGTCGATCAGGGGCGCGTGCTCTTCAAGGCCGACGTGGGGTCGGTGGGCGTCGATGCTGCGCAGATCCAGGGCGTGTGGCTGGCGCCTGCGTTGCGCGGTCAGGGCTTGGCGACCTCGCTCATGGCCGCGGTGACCTCGGCCGTGCTCCGCGGCGTCGCCTCCGAGGCGACCCTCTACGTCAACGACTTCAACACCCCGGCCATCGCCACCTACGAGGCCGTCGGGTTCCGACGGGTCGGCACCTTCGCCACCATCCTGCTCTGAGACGCAGAGTGCGTGACGGAGTGCGGTTGAGGGGGTGATCACCCCCTCTCACGCACTCCGTCACGCTCTCCGTCACGCACTCAGGTCAATCGATCGGCGCTCAGCCCTTGCCGTTGTCCTTCCATGCGACCCGGACGAGCTGCAGTTGACCAAGCTCCACGAGCTCGGCGTCGTCGCTCGCCTTGTGGACCTGGGTGGTCAGCAGGTAGGAGCCCTCGCCGAGCAGCGAGGACACGTCGATGACGCCGGACGACTCCTCATCGGTGGTGAGGAACTGCGAGCCACCCGTTGAGAACCGGGCGGGGTCGTGCTCGAGGATCGGCGTGACCCGGTCGGTCCGGGTGTTGTAGCTGTAGACGCGCGCCAGGTACTCCTGGTTGCCTGGGTCCTCCTGCAGGAGCAGCTGCCCGCCCTTGTCGGCCACCGTCAGGTTGTCGAGCATGTGCAGACCCTCGGTGCCGGCCAACGCGGCCTCGATGGTGCCACCCAACTCGGGCTGTGCGGCGTCGACGAACGTGGCCTTCCACAGCCGAGTCGGCCCATCGAAGTTGGCCGTCGTGGCGAACCAGAACACGTTGGGGTTCGTCGTGTCCCAGTGGCCGTCCTCGGGGCGCCAGAACTCGGTCACCCCAGCGGCCTCGGACGCGGCCTGCAACTGCGACACGGTCAGGTTGGCGCCCGCCAGCGGCACCAACGAGAAGGTGCTGCTCAGCGGGAACTCGGGGTTGTTCATCTCGTCTAGGCCGCCGGCGACCTTGATGCCATAGAGGGCGCCGCCGACGAGGCCCGCCTTCTCGACGGGCGTGCCCTCGGTGCGCTTCTGGCCTGCGTAGACGTAGACCTGGCCAGGTGTGGAATCGTCGGTGCCGACAACGACCGTGGCGTCCCCGGTGTTGGGGTGGGCCAGCGCATTCTCATACGCGAAGCGACCGAGCGACGGCAAGTCGTAGGAGATCCCGGTCTCGACCACGTGCGCGAACCCGCGGCCCTTGGCGTCCGAGCCGTCCTCTTCGCCGTCCATGAAGATCCGGCCGTTGTAGCCCTTACCGGAATCCGCGTTGTAGAACGCCGAGATCGGGGGCAGGTCGGCGGAGCACAGTCGGGCGATCGCCGAGTCGCCGTTGACCAGGACGACCTGCTTGATCAGGTCGCTGCCTTCCAGGACCCGGAGCGTCTTCTTCTCGATGATCCACTTCGACACGAACGCGCCCTTAGCGCCGTGGGCACGGACGATGCCGCGGTCGGAGCGCAGCTCGTGGTTCATCAGCACGGTGATGGTGCCGTCGCCGTTGTCGAACGCGCCGAGGCCGTCGGGGATGCCCACCATCCGGTAGCCGTTGTCCGCCGCGTCACCGACCGACAGCAGGGCCGTGTTCATGACGCCGGGGGCGACGGGGAGGAGGTAGGGGGACTGACTTGAGCTCGGGCCTCTCGTCGAGCCAGGCGCTGCCAGCGCGGTGCTAGCGAACAGGGTGGGTGCCAGGGCCACGCAGGCGGCCGTGGTGATGAGGCGCGAACGCATCGACATGTGGTTCCTTCCAGGGTTACGGGTGTGCCACTAACCAACCGAGCCCACGTGCCGGGACGGGGACCGGCGACCGAAGGGAAGGCGAGCATCGGGTGAAACCTGAGAACCCACCGACGGTGGCCCGCACAGAGTCGGGACCCAGCGCTGACTCGGCGCTGGCGCGGTGCCTCGGTCAAGCGCAAGGCAAGGTCGCGAGGTAGCGTGCCAGCATGCGCTCTCCCCGCACCCGACGCAGGTATGCCGCTCGCCTCACCGCGCTGACTGTGGCGGCTCTGGCCCTGGTCACCGGCTGCACGGTGGGTTCAGGGACCGGCGTCGGAGCGCCCAGCACCCGCTCCGAACTGCCTCGCGACACCATCGTCAACCTCTTCCAATGGAACTGGCGCTCGGTCGGCGCGGAGTGCCCAAGGCTGGCCAAGGTCGGGTATGCCGGGGTCCAAGTCTCGCCCGCCCAGGAGCATGCCCAGGTCGTCAACAACCCGTGGTGGGTGGACTACCAACCGGTGAGCTACCAGATCGCCAGCCGCAGAGGTGACCGAGCGGCATACCAGGGCATGGTGGCCGCCTGCCACGCGGTGGGGGTGAAGATCTATGCCGATGCGGTCATCAACCACATGGCCGGCGGCGATGCGGGCACCGGCTGGGCGGGCTCGGCGTGGACGCATTACGACTACCCGGGGATCTACCAGACCCAGGACTTCCACCACTGCGGGATCGCAGCCAACGACGACATCTCCGACTACCAGAACCGTGCCCAGGTGCAGACCTGCGAGTTGGTCAACCTCGCCGACCTCGACACCGGGTCGGACTATGTGCGGGGGCGGATCGCGGCATACCTCAACGACCTCATCTCGCTGGGAGTCGACGGCTTCCGGGTCGACGCGGTCAAGCACCTGTCGGCCGACGACATGGCCGCGATCGTGGGGCGTCTCAGCACGCCGGTGGAGCGCTACTACGAGGTGATCGACAAGGGCGGCGAGCCGATCTCGATGACCGAATACACGGGGTCGGGCAAGGTGCTCGTCTTCAGCTACGGCGACGAGGTGGGGTCGGCGCTCCAATGGGGCAAGATCTCGGCGCTGCGCAATCTCGCTGGGGGAGTAGACGGCACGGTGGCGCGGGTGTTCCTCGACAACCACGACACGCAGCGGCATGGTGGCGCGCAGGTGCTGACCTACAAGCAGCCGCGGCTCTATGCGCTGGCCAACGTGTTCATGTTGGCCTGGCCCTACGGCGAGCCCACGGTCATGTCGTCGTATGCCTTCACCGACCCCGACGCGGGGCCGCCGTCGACCGATCAGATCGGCACGACGAAGGACACGGTCTGCGGCTCGGACGGCTGGGAGTGCGAGCACCGCTGGCAGTCGACCGAGGGCATGGTCGGCTTCCACAACGTCGTCAAGGGCACGGGCGTGGACCTGTGGTGGGAGGACCCGAGCGGCAACTCGATCGCCTTCGCGCGCGACGACCGCGGCTACGTCGTCATCAACAACGCGACCTCACCGCTCGCCGGTCGATCCTTCCAATCGCGTATGCCGCCCGGCACCTATTGCGACGTCGTGCACGGCGCGCTCGTGAACGGGACGTGCACCGGGCCGACGGTGACGGTCAAGGCCGACGGCTGGTTCACCGCCGACGTCGGCAACCTCGACGCCCTGGCCATCCACGTCGGCGCCAAGCAGTGACCGAGGTCCACATCCGCTATTCGTAATGGAAGCGGGCGGTCAGGATGACCAGGTCCTCGCCGTCCACGAGGTAGACCAACCGGTGTTCGTCGTTGATCCGTCGGGACCACGCCCCGGCAAGCAGGTGCCGCAGCCGCTCAGGTTTGCCGATTCCCGCGGTTGGGTCGCGCAGTGACTCATCGATCAGCCGGTTGATCCGCCTGAGCATGGCCCGGTCGGCGGTCTGCCAATGGGTGTAGTCAGCCCACCCGTTGGCGGTGAAGACCAGCCTCATCGAGCGAGGTCGTGCTCGACCGTCTGGCCTTGGCGGGCCTGGGCCAGGCTGTCGAGCAGCCAGTGCGCGTTGGCAGGCACCCGCAGGAGGTATGCCGTGGCCTCCAACGCGTCAAAGTCCGCTCGCGACATGAGCACGGCGTTGCCGCGGCGCGAGGAGATCTCGATGGGCGTGTGGTCCTCATTGACCTGCTCGATGAGCGGAAAGAGGTTCCGACGCGCCTCGCTGGCGGTGATCGACATGTGAACTCCCCGGAGGCTGTGGTACTGCTCATGGTACCACTTTGCCTCGCCGGGCCAGCCAGCGCACGTTCAGGGCCCGCGAAACGGCGGTGAGCGGGCGGCATACGGGCCGATATCCTGCCGGGGCACCCCCTAAGGAGAGACCGTGACCGTCCTGCGCATGTCCTCGCTGTTCCTGCGAACCCTCCGCGAGGACCCGGCCGACGCCGAGGTGCCCAGCCACCGGCTGCTCGTGCGGGCCGGCTACATCCGCCGGGTGAGCCCGGGCATCTACACCTGGCTGCCCCTGGGCTTGCGGGTCCTGCGCAACGTCGAGCAGATCGTGCGCGAGGAGATGGACCAGATCAGCCAGGAGCTGTTGTTCCCGGCGCTGCTGCCTCGCGAGCCCTTCGACGCGACCGGCCGGTGGGTGGAGTACGGCGACAACATCTTCCGGCTCAAGGATCGCAAGGGCGGGGACTACCTGCTCGGCCCGACCCACGAGGAGCTCTTCACCCTCGCGGTCAAGGACGTCTTCAGTTCCTACAAGGACCTGCCGATCAGCCTCTATCAGATCCAGACGAAGTACCGCGACGAGGCCCGGCCGCGCGCCGGCCTGCTGCGCGGGCGCGAGTTCGTCATGAAGGACTCCTACTCCTTCGACGTCGACGAGGCGGGTCTGGCCAAGTCGTACGACGCCCACCGCGACGCCTACATCAAGATCTTTGACCGGCTCGGCTTCCACTACGTCATCGTCCAGGCGATGGCCGGCGCCATGGGCGGCAGCAAGAGCGAGGAGTTCCTGGCCACCGCAGAGAACGGCGAGGACACCTACGTCCGCTGCGAGAGCTGCGGGTATGCCGCGAACGTCGAGGCCGTGCGGGTCCCCGCTCCCGCGGCGATCGCGACGGAAGGTATGCCGTCCGCCCTCGTCATCGACACGCCTGGCACCCCGACGATCGAGAGCCTGGTGGCCTTCCTCAACGAGGCGCACCCCCGGGCCGACCGCGCGTGGACCGCCGCCGACACGCTCAAGAACGTCGTCGTGCTGCTGAGCTACCCCGACGGGCGCACGGAGCCGCTGGTCATCGGCGTCCCAGGTGACCGCGAGGTCGACGAGAAGCGACTGGCCGCTCAGATCGAGCCGGCCGTCGCCGTGCCCTTCACCGACGCCGAGTTTGCGGCGCACCCGGGTCTGGTGCGTGGCTACATCGGGCCGGAGGCGCTCGGCGCCGACCCTGAGCGGGCATCCGCTACCGGGATCCGTTATCTCACCGACCCCCGGGTCTCCGAGGGCAGTGCGTGGGTGACCGGCGCGAACCTCGACGGCAAGCACGTCATCGGGCTGGTCGCCGGGCGCGACTTCCGCTCCGACGGCACCATCGAGGCCGCCGAGGTCAAGGTCGGCGACGTCTGCCCATCGTGTGGCCAGGGCGATGGACTAGTCGCGGCGCGTGGCATCGAGATGGGGCACATCTTCCAACTCGGGACGAAGTACGCCAAGGCGCTGGACCTCAAGGTTCTCGACGAGTCGGGCAAGCTCGTCACCGTCGTCATGGGTTCCTACGGCATCGGGGTCTCCCGCGCCGTCGCCTGCGTCGCCGAGGGCAACCACGACCAGTTCGGTCTGGTCTGGCCGCGGGAGATCGCGCCCGCCGATGTCCACGTCGTCGCCACCGGCAAGGACGAGGAGGTCTTTGTCGCCGCTGACACGTTGGCTCGCGAGTTGGCCGCCCAGGGCCTGGAGGTCATCTACGACGACCGCCGCGGGGTCTCCCCGGGCGTGAAGTTCAAGGACTCCGAGCTCGTCGGCGTTCCGACGATCGTCGTCGTCGGGCGCGGCCTGGTCGACGGGAAGGTCGAGATCAAGGACCGCCGGTCGGGGGAGCGACGCGAGGTCGCGGTCGGCGAGGCCGTCGTCGAGGTATGCCGCGAGGTCCGCGGCTCGTGACGTCCGGCCAGATGCCCGGCGCGGTCGAGGCCGTCATCTTCGACTGGGGCGGCACGATCACCCCGTGGCACACCGTCGACCTGCGTGAGCAGTGGCACGTCTTTGCTCGGGGAATGGGTGCGATCGCCTGCTCGCTGAACGACACCGCGTCGGCGGTGCTCAAGGCGGAGGACGCGGCGTGGCGACGTGGTCGAGAGGAGGGGACCAGCGCGCGGCTCGATGACATCCTGCGCACGGCCGGTCTCGACCCCGACCACCCGGCGACGCACGCCGGGCTGGCGGCATACCGGGAGTTCTGGGAGCCGCACACGTTCACTCACCCGAACATTCCGGAAGTCTGGGAGTGGTTGCGCGACAACGGAATCCGCGTTGGGGTCCTGTCCAACACGATCTGGTCGCGCGACTACCACCGCGAGATCTTCGAGCGCGACGGGGTGCTTCACCTCGTTGACGCCGACGTCTACTCCAGCGAGACCCCGTGGGTGAAGCCGCGACCGGAGATCTTCCGTGCCGCGGCGGCAGCGGTCGGGGCCGATCCTTCGGCCTGTGTCTATGTCGGTGACCGCTCCTATGAGGACGTCCACGGGCCCCAGTCCGTCGGGATGCGTGCGATCTGGATCCCGCACTCGGATATCCCGGCCGAGCAGCAGGTCTCGCACGAAGCCACCCCCGATGCGATCGCGCACGAGCTGACTGACCTGGTCGACATCGTGTCGGCCTGGTCCTTCGATGGGTCGTCCGCGGGCAGCTCGTTCGGCGGGCCGGAGTCCCCGCTCGGGGATGCCTGACAGCCCAACCGTCTTCGCGCTGCTCGTCGTGGCCGGCCTGTTGGCCGGCTGGGTCGACGCGGTGGTCGGTGGCGGCGGGTTGATCCAACTGCCCGCCTTGCTCCTCGGGCTCCCGGGCGCCGCGCCGGCCCAACTGCTGGCCACCAACAAGATCGCCTCGATCTGCGGGACCTCGGTGAGCGCGGCGACGTATTACCGGCGCGTGCGGCCGGACCTGCGCACCGCCCTGCCCATGGCCGGCGCCGCCTACGTCGGTGCCATCGGTGGGGCGCTCATCGGGCTGCACATTCCCAAGAGCGCGTTCAACCCGGTCATCCTCGCGCTGCTCGTCGTCGTCGGGGCCTACACGCTGTTGCGTCCCGACCTCGGGACGGTGACCGAACTGCGGCACTCCGGCACGCGGCATACCTCGTATGCCGTCCTCGTCGGCTTGGTCATCGGCGCCTACGACGGGGCGCTGGGGCCGGGGACGGGGTCGTTCCTGGTGTTCGCGTTGGTGGGGTGGCTGGGGTACGCGTTCCTGCAGGCCAGCGCGAAGGCCAAGATCGCGAACTTCGCCACCAACCTCGGGGCGCTGACGGTGTTCGTGCCGCAGGGCCAGGTGCTGTGGGTGACGGGACTGGCGATGGGTGTGGCGAACCTTGTCGGCGGTTACCTCGGTGCGCGCACGGCCGTGCGGCTGGGAAGTGGCTTCGTGCGGGCGGTGTTCATGGTGGTGGTCGGGCGCCTTCATCGTGCGCCTCGGTGGCTCGGTCTTCGGGGTGTGGCCGTAGAAATGACCGTGCGAGCGCTATCTCCGGGGAGAATCGGGGGAGCGGGCCGCAAAGATGACCGTGCGAGCGCTATCTCCGTGGGAAAACGGGGTGCGGGCTGGAAAGATGACCGTGCGAGCGCTATCTCCGGGGGAAATCGGGGATTGATCGGGGGGAGGCGTGGGGGTGTGGGTGCCTGGTGAGAGCATCGCGGGAGGTGACGAACGCGGCATACCTCATGCCCCGGACCGAGCCGACTCACAGGAAACTCCTAGGTTCGCCCCTCAGGATCGACACATGTCCGCAGCGACCATCACCCCCGCGCACCACGGGACCGCGGCCGGCCAACCGCCTGCCCGCCGCCCCGTCGGTGTTCCGCGGACCCCGCAATGGTGGCGCGATCTGGCTGGGACCTTCACCTGGCTCACCATGCTGTTCGTCGTCGCCCTCTGGGTGCGCAACGGTGGGATCCAGGAGTTCAGGTCGCTGGCCGGAGGGCTGAGCACGCTCGGCCGCGTGACGGGGATGGTGTCGGCGCAACTGTTGCTCATCCAGGTGCTGCTCATGGCGCGCATCCCGATGGTCGAACGCTCCTACGGACAGGACGAGTTGGCCAGGCGTCACCGGCTGGTCGGCCTGTGGTCGTTCAACCTCATGTGGGCCCACCTCGTGCTCATCTGGCTCGGGTATGCCGCCTCGTCCGGAGCGGGCCTCTGGGGGACGATCGTCGACCTCGTGCTCAACTATCCGGGGATGCTCTTGGCTCTCGCGGGGATGGTCGCCCTGTGCATGGTGGTCGTCACGTCGTTCCGGGCGTCCCGAGCGGCGCTGCGCTATGAGTCATGGCATCTGTTGCACCTCTACGCCTACCTCGGCGTGGGGCTGGCCCTGCCGCACCAACTCTGGACCGGCCAGGACTTCGTCGGCAACCTCGCCGCGACCGCCTTCTGGTGGACCCTCTGGGGCGCGGCGATCGCCTGCACGCTCACCTGGCGGGTCGGCCTGCCGATCTGGCGGACGACGCGGCACCGACTCGTCGTCGAGCGGGTCTACCCCGAGGGCCCCGGCGTCACGTCGGTCGTCGTCAGCGGTCGTGACCTGGACCGGATCCCCGTCGGCGCCGGGCAGTTCTTCCAGTGGCGGTTTCTCGGCAACCCCGGCGCCTCTCGCGCCCACCCCTACTCGCTGTCCGCCGCACCCGACGGCCGTTCCCTGCGGATCACCGCGGCGCACCTGGGCGACGGGTCCGCCGCGCTCGCCAACCTCAAGCCCGGCTCTCGGGTGATGATCGAAGGCCCCTACGGGCGACTGCACGGCGGGGTGCGCCGGCGCAGGAAGGTGCTGCTCATCGCCTCCGGCATCGGGGTCACGCCCATGCGGGCGCTCCTGGAGGAGCTGCCCCAAGGCCCCGGGGATATCACCCTCGTCTATCGGGCACGCGAACAGACCGACCTCATCTTCACCGACGAACTTCTCGCCCTGGCCCGAGCCCGCGGCGCGCGCGTCTTCACGGTCATGGGGCGGCGAACGACCCGTCGACCCAGTTGGCTCCCCGAGAGCGCCGCCCACCTGTCCGACGTCGACGCGTTGCGTCACCTCGTCCCCGACCTCGCCGACCACGACGTCTACGTCTGCGGCAACCCCCAGTGGATGGATCGCGTCGAAGAGGCGGCGCTCGCCGGCGGCGTGCCGGAGGCCAACATCCACGTCGAACGCTTCGTCTACTGATCCTGACCGGAAGAGAACCGCGCATGCGACGCATCGTCACCTGGGCACTGAGCACGATCACGACCCTCGTGCTGCTCATGAGCTACCACACGTCGACCTCGAGCACGGCCTCCACCGTCAACGCCTCCGGCGTGACCCCTGGCAGCGCATCGAAGGGGGCGGCTCCCGGCTCCGTTCCGAACTCCGGTGGGTCAGCGGGCACCGGCAACGGCACGACGGGCGGGTCATCGAACGGCTCGGCGTCGAGCGCCGACGGCACGACGTTTGCGGGGGCCGCCGTGCCTACCCGCTTCGGCAACGTCCAGGTGCAGATCACCGTCGTCGACAAGCAGATCACCGCAGCGACGGTGCTGCAGATTCCGAACCGGGACCGCAAGGACATCCAGATCAACAACCGCGCGGTCCCGATCCTCAACAGCGCGACCGTCAAGGCCCAGAGCGCCGACATCGACATGGTGTCCGGGGCCACGGTCACCTCTGTCGCCTACATCCAGTCGCTGCAGTCGGCGATCGACAAGGCCAATTTGTGACCCGACGGGCCTGGGTCGAGCACCACATGGGGATGCCGATGAGCATCCACCTGCGCGGTGACGACCTGGCCCGGCCGGAGGTCGAGAAGGCCGTGGCAACGGCATACGCCCTCCTTGCCCGGATGGACGAGATCTTCTCCACGTGGTCGCCGGACTCCCAGGTGAGTCGGCTGCGGCGCGGCGAACTGGCGCTGAGCGATTGCGACCCGCTCGTCCACCAGGCGGCCCGCATCGGTGGTCAGGCGGAGGAACTCACGAGCGGCGCCTTCACGACGTTGTTGCCTGACGCGGACGGTATGCCGCGCTTCGACCCGGCCGGGCTCGTCAAGGGGTGGGCGGTCGACCTGGCCGGCGACGAACTGCGCGGCCTTCCTGGTGTGTCGTGGTGCATCAACGCAGGCGGCGACGTCCGAGCCGGTCGGCACCAGCACGTGCCTCCGACCGGTGAGGACGCTATGGCGTGGCGGATCGGCATCGAGAACCCCTACGACCGCAGCCAGATCGCCCGAGTCGTCCCGCTCACCGACGGGGCCGTCGCCACGTCGGGCACCGCGGCGCGAGGTGCCCATCTGTATGACCCGCACACCCGTCAGGCCGTCGGGCGGCCCGGGTCGACAAGCGTCGTCGGCCCCGACCTGCTGTGGTCGGACATCTGGGCCACGGCCCTGTTCGTCGGCGGCGCGACGACCCGAGCTGCGTTCGCCGAGCACCCGGCATACGAGGTCGTCGACCTCTGAGTCACCCCGCGACGGGACGCAGCGCCGCCGCCAGGTCGGCGGGCGTGGTCACCGGACGATCGCACACGAACCCGCGACACACGTATGCCGCCGCCGCGCCGTCCACGAGTGGGCGCCCCGCGAGCAGGGGCACGCCGGGGGCGTCGGGCTGGCCGGCAGCCAGCACCAACCCGGGGGAGGGACTGGCCAGCGCCACCTGTCGCAGCGCCTCGGCGTCGGCGCCGGTCCCGACGATCGCCACCTGCAGCGGTCCGGCCAGCCGGCCCTCGGCTCCTGCCAGAGTCCAACCGGCAAAGCGGGGATCCCGCTCGGCGACCGACCCAGCAACGGCGAGCGCGGCGTCGGCCAGCTCCAGGTGAGACGTCGACCCGGCGAGCGCGCCGAAGCCGAGCAGAGCCACGGCCAGGGACGATTGACCCGACGGTTCGGCGTTGTCGGCGGACGAGTGCGGCCGGGTTGGCAGGAGGCGCTCGTCAGTGTCGTCAGCGATGCCCGGCGTGTCGTAGAACGTGCCCGGGGCCTCGTTGTCCGCGTCGCCGAACAGGGCGACGGCCGTGTCGAGGAGCGTCCCCGCAACCGAGAGCCACCGGGCCTCCCCGGTGACCTGGGCCAGGGTCAACAGGCCTTCGGCGAGGTTCCCGTAGTCGTCGGCGCACCCCTGTGCCGTCCCGACTGATCCGTCCCGCGAGACTCGCCGCAGCCGACCATCGACGAGGTGCAGGTCAAGGATCAGCTCTGCCGCGGCTGCCGCTGCCGCAACGAAATCGGCCCGCCCCAGCAGGGTGCCAACCTCGGCGAGCGCGGCGATCGCTAGCCCGTTCCACGAGGTGACGACCTTGTCGTCACGGGCCGGTTGCGGTCGGGTGGCTCGG
The DNA here is from genome assembly GCA_016707175.1 of Candidatus Phosphoribacter hodrii. Taxonomy (GTDB): domain Bacteria; phylum Actinomycetota; class Actinomycetes; order Actinomycetales; family Dermatophilaceae; genus Phosphoribacter; species Phosphoribacter hodrii. The sequence continues at coordinate 311,605 of JADJIB010000002.1, read as the reverse complement.
GCTGCCAACAGCCTGGTGCGCACCCCCGCCCACCACGACGGGTCGTCGGGATCGCCCTGCAACTGCAGCGTCGATCGGCCGTGTTCGAAGGTCCCCTCGGCGGTCACCGTGAGCAGGTCCGCGGCCCGATCCCCGTCCTCGGCGCCCAACACCTCGACCAACTCGGCCCTGGACCAGACATAGGTCAGGCCTTCGACGCCGTCGGTGTCGGCGTCCAGCGCTGCCGCGAATCCGCCTTGGGCAGTGCCCAATTCGCGCACGATGAACTCACAGGTCTCGACGGCGATCCGAGCCGCGAGGGGCGACCCCGTGGCGCGCCACCAGTGCGCGTAGACCCGGGCCAACAGAGCGTTGTCGTAGAGCATCTTCTCGAAGTGCGGGACCACCCAGGCGGCGTCCACGGCATACCTGGCGAAGCCGCCGGCGAGTTGGTCGTAGATGCCGCCGCGCGCCATGGCCGTGCAGGCCTCCTCGACGAGGCCGAGCGCTTCGGGCGAGCCGGTCCGCCCGTGGTGGCGCAGCAGGAACTCCAGCACCATCGCGGCGGGGAACTTCGGCGCGCGGCCGAAGCCCCCGTTGACCGGGTCGGCCGCGCGTCCCAGCCGGGTCACCGCGTCCGCCACGGTATGCCGCGTGATCGGTTCCGGCGCGGTCGGCGCGACCTGCGAACGCACCGCCGCCATGATCTGGGCACTGCTGGCTTGGATCGCCCCGCGCCGATCAGCCCAGGCCGACGACGCTGCGTCGAGGAGGCCAAGGAACTGCTCGCGCGGCAGGTAGGTCCCGCACCAGAACGGCTCGCCCTCGGGGGTGAGCAACACGGTCATCGGCCAGCCACCCGAGCCGGTGAGTGCCACGGTGGCGGCCATGTAGACGGCGTCGACATCCGGGCGTTCCTCGCGATCGACCTTGACGGCGACGAAGCCGGCGTTGACCGCCGCGGCCACGTCGTCCTTCTCGAAGGACTCGTGGGCCATGACGTGGCACCAGTGGCACGCGGCATACCCGACGGACAACAGGACCGGGACGTCGCGGTGACGAGCCTCCGCGAAGGCCGCCTCCGACCACTCCCACCAGTCGACCGGGTTGTCGGCATGTTGACGCAGGTAGGGGCTGAGGGCCTGCGCGAGTCGGTTCGGCATGCCTGTCAAGGTAACCCGTTCGGCGTGCCACTCACGTCGTCTCGCCCGCCAACTCTCGCTCGATCTGCTCGATTGTGGGCAGGCTCGTCTGGAGTCGTTCGGGCAGCGACTCCGCGAGCTCGACTTCAGCCACACCCAACGGTCGCGCCGTGTCGCGCAGGGCGTACTCGGCCACCACCTCGTTCTTGGACTTGCACAGGAGCAGGCCGATCGTGGGGTTGTCGTCGGCGGCCTTGATCTGCGCGTCGACAGCGGTCATGTAGAACCCGAGCTGCCCGAGATGCTCCGGCTTGAACTTGCCACCCTTCAACTCGATGACGAAGTAGCTCCGAAGTTTGAGGTGGTAGAAGAGCAGATCGAGGAAGAAATCGTCGCCTCCGACCTCGATGTGGACCTGTCGCCCTACGTAGGCAAAGCCCGCGCCGAGCTCAAGAAGGAAGTCAGTGATGTGCCGCACCAGAGCCGCTTCGATCTCACGTTCTTCGGCTTCCCTGGAGCCCTGGAAGTCCAACGGTTGGGTCCTTTAGGGACTCTCGGCCAGGTCGACGATGTCGGTAGCGACGCAAGTTGGTACGGCGGTTCCTGCTGATCCAGAGGCGCGTCTCGCCCCGACGAGGATGTTCCGCGAACATCGACCTCGACGGCCTGGGCGATTCTCGGGCGCTGCAGGTGCGGCCGTGAGTCTCTTCGAGACCGGGCACTCGACCGGCGCGGCCGCTGGCTCCCGGGCGAACCTCCTGGCGGGGACGCCAGGCCGGCCTGGGCACGCGCTGCTGAGCTTCGGCGGCCTATCCGTCGCATCATCACGGGGGTGGCCGAGCCGTGCTCGAGGCGACGAGGACCTTGGCACCCCAGACCTGGCTCGCCGACTACCTGCGTCAACTGAACAGGTTCGAGGTCGACGCGTCCCAGAGGTGGTCAGCCAATCGGCGTATCCCTCGGGCGGATCGGTGACCGCGCGGGCTTCCCGCAGTCCGGGCCGAGCCTCCCGGCAGCCACGGACACCCCTCGAGGTGCGCTGCGTCTCCGTGTCCACATCCGGCGCTGGCGATTCGGTCGATGAAACTGGACCCGGACGCCCACGGCCGATCTCCCGGCTACCTCGATGCCTCGAGACCGTTTGAGGGCGCCTCAGGCGGCCAGGCGTCCTGCCGCGTGGAACACCGCCGGGAGCGCTCAATGTCGGGCCGCACTCTCGGCGTAACGCGCGCATGCGGGCGAGACCGCGCCGGCGCGCTCGTCCCCCTTCGGTCGTTCCATCATTTGGCACGAAGCGGTCGGAGCAGCCGCACGGGGCCTTCAGCAACGGCTTGCTCCAGCGCCGCGCAATCAAGCGGGACCTCTCGCGCTGGGCTTCCACTGGGGCCACGGCGCTGGCGGTCGTCCTTCTCCGACGCTTCAGCCAGAACTCCGGTGCAGCCGGTAGAGATCGCCGCCGGCACCGCGCGGATGGTTGTCGCGCGGGACCGTCAGATGGAACTCGTCGTGTTCGGTCCTGGACCGGGGCCCGCGACAACACGTGGGACCCGCCCGGCGCCCCCGGGCAGCCATGAGCCGCAGCTGCGTAGGGTCGATCCCGAGTTCACGCGCATCGCGTGTCGTCACGTAGCCGTGCTGCGCAACGGCCCGTTCGAGGACCTGGTCCCTGATCGTCATGTGCTAGGCGTGTCATCGATACATCACCCACAGTTCAGCGTTTCGCCCTGATCGGCCTCATCCGCACGCACAGTCGGTGACCGACGTGGCATGCCGGAAGCGGCGCGCCTCGGCCCTGCCCGCGAGGGTGGTCGCGCACGTCCAACACTGGCACGCTCAAGACGACCTCCGGCCTCGGCGGGTAACCACTAGGGCAAACGACAGGAGATAGTGACCCATGAAGATCTTTGCCGTTGTGCTGGTGACCGCAACAGCCTTCGGTGCCTCGTGGGTGCTGCCGCGCTGGGCGTCCAGCCCCGTCTGGCACCGCGTTGTTGTGCTCGTCGCCCTTCCCGCGGCCCTCGTTCTGGCCAGCTTCAACAGCGACCCTCTGTCGGGCACGACCGCCGTCATCGCGGTCCTCGTGGGCGCCGCGGTCGGCGCGACCTTCCGACCTCGGGTCAGTGGCCGGGAAGGCGGCCGGTCGACGGGTCCCGGGCAGTGAGGCAGTAGACCTCACCCGCGGGGTCACGCAGGACGGTCCAGAACTCCTGCACCGCCACCACCTGCGCCCCAAGCGAGCGATGGTATGCCGTCGCGGCGCTGACGTCGGCGCAGGCCAGGTCCAGGTGCATCCGGGGTCCGTTGCTCGGTTCGGTGTCCAGGCGCTGCAGGAGCAGGCGGATCGCCAACTCGGGCGGTGGGATGAGCACGGTGAACTCGGGGCGAACCGAGGCAACCACTCGCCACCCGGTGAGCGCCGCCCAAAACTCCACTTCGGCGGGCGCGCTCGCCGGGCCCACGTCGAGGGCGACCTGGTCAGCGCGCACCCGTCCACCGGGCGTCTCGACGACCGGAGGACGGACCCCGGCGCGGCGCAGCGGAACGAAGCAGAAGAGCAGCCCGGCAGGGGAGCGCAACACCTGGAGCGACCCGAGATCCGCAACTGACCTGGCTCCGAGGCCGACGGCGCGGTCGCGAGCGGCGACGACGTCGGGGACCTCCAGATCGAGGTGTCCGCCCTGGCACGGGTCGCCGACCCCTTGGAGTTTGATCGCAGCGTCGCCGTCGGTCGGCAACAGGGTGGCGAACTCGCCCTGCTCGCCCCGACGCGCCGAAAGGGTCGCCCCGAGGGCCGCACACCAGAAGTCGGCGGCTAAGGCGAAGGCTGCAACCGGGCGGTCCAGGAACGCCGTCACCCAGTGCACCCGAACGCCGCCGCCGCTGTCAGTAACCGTGCTCGTTGCCTCGCCCATCGCCCCGCTCATGGCTGCATCGCCTTGATGATCGCCACCGCAAGGCTGACGCGGTCCGCAGCCGCGGGGTCGTGAGCCACCTCAAGTGCGTTGTCCATCTCGCGGACGATAGCCCAGGACCGAGCCCGGTCCTCGTCGATTTCCGCGGCCTCGCACACGATCTCCACCCGTCGACGCAGCCCCCACCGAAGGTCGGCCCCGGTGCCCAACTCGTCGGGCCGGTCCCACAACAGCGCGACCACGTCGAAGGCGCGGTCGCCGGCCGCCGGCTTGGGGTCGATCGCCACCCATGCCGGCCGGCCGTCGCGGATCCCGCGCAGGACGTTGGAGCAGTGCAGATCGGTGTGCAGCAGCCATCCACCGCCCGAGTCATCAGTGGCGAAATCTGCGGCCAACGCCCTCGCCTGGTCGACGAACCGCCGAGGCACCGGGCCGGCGCCACCGGCGAGCACATCCGCGTACGCGTCCGCCTTCCGCGCGGCATACTCACGCAGCGTTGGCACGGTCGGGGGAGCGGGCACCTTCAGGTGGCGCAGCAGGTCACCGACGACCTCGCACGCCTCATCCATGGGTATGCCGTGCAGGTCTCGGTCGGCGTCGAGGCGCTCGAGCAGCAGGGCCCACAGGGACGGGTCGGCTCGCAGGAGTCGAACCGCCGCTTGGCCACCCCAGTGCCGCAACGCGAGATGCTCGCCCGCGGCCTCGTGATGCGGCCAGGTGACCTTGAGCATGGCCGGGCCGTCGGCGCTGACAACCGGGAGGGCGATCGCGCAGGCCCCGTGCCGGGCCGGGCCGTCGGGCGTCAACTCCCAATCGGCGCACACGTCGGCAACCGTCCGCGGCAGCCCGCGCAACCACGAGTCGCCGTCGATCGCGTGTCGTGCGGACGGGCCGTCCAGCAGGACATCCGCCGGACGCCCCGCCGCCGCGGCGACGAGACCGGCGGGAAGCGCCACCACGGTCACCCCAGCGCCAGCCCGGGCATCGTCGGCCAGGCGACGCCGTGGGCGACGGCCAGCGTTACCGCTTCAGTTTCAAGCCGGACCACTTCGAGCAGGGCAGAGGACCCCTGCGGGATCCGATCGAGATCGTCCAACCCGCGGTCCACGAGGTTGCGAAGGACGACGCTCACCAGCCGCCGAGCGTCGTCCGGCCCGGTGACGGGGAAGGGCAGGTGATAACCCAAAGCAGGAAGCGGGTCCGGGGTCAGCGCGGCGGCCAGCGTCGCCTCGCGGCGGGTCAGCGCGGCGACCGTGGCGAGGAGCGACTCACGGTCCGTGTCGAGCAGATGCGCTGCAGCGACCTCGAGGGCGTATTCGCAGGCTCGCGTCACCCCCACCAACGGCGTGGCGACGGGGGCGGGCAGCGGGTCGCGGGTCGGCCAGACGGGCGGCGCCGCGAGGCTTGCCGCGCCCGCAGCGTCATGGGCGGCGATGGCGACACCCAGGGCTCGCTGGGTGACGAACGACCCGGCAGCCGCGATCGAGGCATCGGCGGTGTCGCGAGCCGCGCGGGCCAACTCCCCCGCGGTGACCGGCGGCGGCACCGCGTTCGTGGGTGCCGATGTGGACGCCGTGGTCGCGGTTCCATCGACGGGCGCGGTCGGCCCCGAGGTCGCCGTCGCGGTCGAGCCGGGCGGCCCGCTGATGATTCGTTCGGGGACCTGCCCCGTTTCGAGGATCGCACGCAGCACCTGGGCCTGACGGGTATGCCGTTGCGTCACCTCAGGCGCGAGAGGCACCCCCGTAGCCCGGCCGGCGACTCCAGCCAACGCCGTCGCCCGTCGATAGGCCGCGACGAGCAACGCCTCGTCGGGGATCGGTTGGCGGCTGACAAACGGGATGGTGGGAGCGTCGTCCTCCAACCGGATCCCACACCCGGCCAGGCCGATGCCCGCCACGGCCGACAGGCCGGCCAACCCCGCCGCGCGCAACACGGTGCGGCGGGGCGGCATACGACGGGGTATGCCGCCCAAACCGGCGGTGAGGGGGGCCCGAGACACGGCCCGATCATGGCATGGGACGGTGCCCGCGCCGCTCGACTGACGTCAGGGCAGCGGTAGCGCCGTTACAGTGGTGTCACCCATCGGCTGGCCGACGGGTCCCGCGAGTGCGGAAAATCGACAAGAGCAGGAGGTGTGCGCCGTGCAGGCAAGCCTTGTCCGCTCCATTGTCGAAGCGCCGCTGGCCGCGGTGGATCTGGTCGTGGAGGACGTCACCGTGACCGCTGCCGGGCGTCGCTCGGTGGTTCGGATCGCGGTCGACCGCTCCCTGGCCGGCCTCGCCAACACTGACACCACCTCGTTCGTGGCGCCTCTGTCCTTGGACGAGGTGGCCGATGCCACTCGGGTCGTCGATGCAGCCCTCGATTCCGACACCCGCGTGGGCAACGCGCCCTACGTGCTCGAGGTGAGCTCGCCCGGCGTGGATAGGCCGCTGACCCAGCCTCGCCACCTGCGCCGCAACGTCGGGCGCCTCGTGCGCTTGCGCCTGTTGGACGGCGCGGAGCGCTCCGGGCGGATCGCCTCCGTGAGCGATTTGGTCATCGTCCTGACACCTGACCCGGCCGCCGACCCGGCGGCCACCGCCACAGGGCCGGTCGAGATCCCGGTGGACCAGGTGCGCGACGGCCGCGTCATCATCGAGTTCGGGCGGATCGACGAGGTCGACTTGGACGACACAGACGCCGAGATCGACGAGACCGACGAGACCGACGAGACCGATGACACAGGCGAGCTTGACGAGACAGACGAGACAGACGACGAGTTGGACGAGCCGAGCAGTGAGGAGGGCTGATGGACATCGACCTGGCAGCGCTACGGGCGTTGGAACGCGAACGCGACCTCAGCCTTGAGGTGTTGATCCCGGCGATCGAGCAGGCCCTGCTGACCGCCTATCACCGCACCGACGGGTCGTTCAAGATCGCCCGCGTGGAGTTGGACCGCAAGACCGGCCACGTGGTTGTCCTCGCGCGCGAGGAGGGCCCGCTGCTGCCCCCGACCGAGGAGGGCGAACGCCCCACTCGCGGCGAGCCCGGCCCGGAGTTCGACGACACGCCGGACGGTTTCGGGCGAGTCGCTGCGGCGACCGCGCGGCAGGTCATCGTCCAGCGACTGCGCGACCTGGAGGACGAGGCGATCCTCGGTGACTTCAAGGGTCGCGAGGGCGACATCGTCTCCGGGATCGTCCAGCAGGGGTCAGACCCTCGCAACGTCCTGGTCGACTTCGGGACGGTCGAAGGCATGCTCCCGCAGGCCGAGCAGGTGCCCGGCGAGGTCTACCGGCACGGTGAGCGGCTGCGCTGCTACGTCGTCAGCGTCAAGCGTGGTCCCAAGGGCCCGCAGATTGCTCTGTCACGCACCCACCCCAACCTCGTCCGGTCGCTGTTCAAACTCGAGGTGCCCGAGATCGCGGACGGCACCGTCGAGATCGCCGCGATGATCCGGGAAGCCGGCCACCGCACCAAGATCGCGGTGCGCTCCCGGGTCCCCGGGGTCAACGCGAAGGGGGCATGCATCGGCCCGATGGGTGCCCGGGTCCGGGCCGTCATGAACGAGTTGGGCGGGGAGAAGATCGACATCGTCGACTACTCCGACGACCCGCGCGAGTTCATCGCGGCGGCCCTGTCACCGGCGCGCGTGCAGTCGGTCGAGGTCGTCGACCCGGTGCTGCGTGCCGCCCGGGCAATCGTTCCCGACTACCAGTTGTCACTGGCGATCGGCAAGGAGGGCCAGAACGCCCGACTGGCCGCCAAACTCACCGGTTGGCGGATCGACATCCGCTCCGACACCGCTGTCGCCGAGAACCCTCCGACGTCTGATGCGCCGCCTGCCAGCGCCACCCGGCCGGCCGGTGACCGCCGCCCGCAGCAGGGCGGCGGGGGACGGCATACCGGCTCGCGCGGCACTGGACGCGGTGGCTCTGGCGCCGGTCCGTCCGGCCCGCCGCGCCGGGGGTGACCCACGGGTCACCCCGCCACGGGGTAGACTGATGGGGACCGACCGGACTGGACTCCGTTCGGCGTCCTTCCCGTATGCCGCGCAACAGGGATCCCCTGTGCGCACCTGCGTGGGATGTCGCCGCCCGGATAGCTGGTTGGTTCTCGTGCGAGTGGTCGCCATCGTGGAAGCCGGACATGCCCGGTTGGTCCCCGATGTGCGACATCGGCTCCCCGGGCGCGGCGCATGGCTGCACCCGGAGACCGCTTGTCTAGAGGTCGCCGTCCGGAAACGGGCGTTCGGAAGAGCCCTGCGCCTGCAGGTCCCCGCCGACGCCGCAGCCCTGACGGCATACCTGCGAGATCTCGTTCCACCGCTCGAGCCGACGATGTCCGAACAACCACAAGGCGGGTTAGACGCTGATGAGCACGCGATGAGCACTCAGCAATGAGCAAGCCCCAGCACTAACGCGGTCTGCGCCCCTGTCGAGGCACAGACCCAAGACAGGAGAAACGTGGCAAAGGTCCGTGTGAGCGCGCTCGCCAAAGAGCTCGGCACCGACAGTAAGTCCCTGATGGCGCACCTCAGTGCGCTGGGGGAGTACGTCAAGTCCCCGTCGTCGACCATCGAGTCACCGGTCGAACGCAAGGTCCGTGAGACCTTCCCCAAGCCCGCCGCTGCGTCGGCTCCCGCGCCTGCTGCAGCTGCCCCCGTTGCTCGTGCGGCCACCCCGGCGGCACCCGCAGCACCGGCGGCACCCGCCCCGGTCACCCCGTCGGCTCCCGCTCCGGCCGCTGCGGCGCCCGTTGCTCCCGCGGCAGCTGCACCCGCTCCGGCCCCGGCCCGCTCGGGCGTGCCGGCCCCCTCGGCGCCGGCTCCCGCCGCGCCGGCACCGTCGGCTCCCGCAGCACCTGCTCCGGCCGCTCCGGCGGTCCAGGCTCCTGCGGCCCAGGCTCCGGTCGCCGCTCCGGCAGCGCCGGTGGCGCCGCGTCCGGCCGCGGCAGGTCCGTCGGCTCCCGCGGCTCCGGCTGCGCCGACCAGCGCACCGTCCGGTGCGCCCGCAGGCCCCGTCCCCGGCCCGCGTCCGGCTCCGCGTCCAGGTTCGCCGCGACCGGGCAACAACCCGTTCGCCCCCAGCCAGGGCATGGGTCGACCCCCGCGTGAAGGCGGCCCGGCGCGACCGGGCAACAACCCCTTCGCCCCCAACCAGGGGATGCCGCGTCCGCAGGCCCGTCCGGGTGCTGCTGGCCCCGGTGGGCCTCGTCCGGCAGCGGCCGGCCCCGGTGGGCCGCGTCCCGGTGGTCCGCGCCCCAACCCCGGGATGATGCCCGACCGTGCCTCGGTCGCCCGTCCCGGCACCCGTCCGGCTCCCGGTGCTCGCCCCGGCGGCCCCGGTCGTCCCGGTGGCGGTGGCGGCGGCTTCGGCGGTCGTCCCGGCGGCGGCGGTGCGCCCGGTGGTGCTGGCGCAGGTGGTGGCGGTGGCTTCGGCGGTCGTCCCGGTGCGCCCGGTCGTGGTGGCACCCAGGGTGCCTTCGGTCGCGGCGGTGGCCGTCCGGTGCGTGGGCGCAAGTCCAAGCGGGCCAAGCGCCAGGAATTCGAGCAGATGCAGGCCCCGACGATCGGTGGCGTGAGCGTTCCCCGTGGGGACGGCACGACCGTCGTGCGGGTCCGGCGCGGGTCGTCCTTGACCGACTTCGCCGACAAGGTGAACGCCAACCCGGCATCGCTGGTCACCGTGCTCTTCCACCTCGGTGAGATGGCGACCGCGACCCAGTCGCTCGACGAGGACACCTTCAAGCTCCTCGGCGCCGAGCTCGGCTTCGTCGTCGAGGTCGTCTCGCCCGAAGACGAGGAGAAGGAGCTCTTCGCAGCCTTCAACATCGACCTCGACGCCGTCGAGGACGACGAGGAGCTTCTCGTCGCTCGGCCCCCGGTGGTCACGGTCATGGGTCACGTCGACCATGGCAAGACCAAGCTGCTCGACGCCATCCGGCACGCCAACGTCATCGCGACTGAGGCCGGCGGCATCACCCAGCACATCGGCGCCTACCAGATCGTCACCCAGCACGAGGGCATCGATCGGGCGATCACCTTCATCGACACCCCGGGTCACGAGGCCTTCACGGCCATGCGTGCTCGTGGTGCGAAGGTGACCGACATCGCCATCCTCGTCGTCGCTGCCGACGACGGGGTCATGCCCCAGACGATCGAGGCGCTCAACCACGCGCAGGCGGCCGATGTGCCGATCGTCGTGGCGGTCAACAAGATCGACAAAGAGGGTGCCAACCCCGACAAGATTCGCCAGCAACTCACCGAGTACAACCTGGTGGCTGAGGAGTACGGCGGCGACACGATGTTCGTCGACGTCTCGGCTCGCGAGAAGCTCAACATCGAGGGGCTGTTGGAAGCGGTGCTCCTGACGGCCGATGCCGCCCTGGATCTTCGGGCCAACCCCGACACCGATGCTCGTGGTGTGGCCATCGAGGCCAACCTCGACCGTGGCCGGGGCGCCACCGCCACGGTCCTGGTCCAGCAGGGCACCTTGCGGGTCGGCGACGCGATCGTCACCGGCTCGGCCCACGGCCGCGTCCGGGCCCTGCTCGACGAGCACGGCAACAACCTCGATGTCGCCACTCCGTCGCGCCCGGTCCAGGTCTTGGGTCTGTCGTCCGTGCCGCGTGCAGGTGACACGTTCGTCGTGGCTCCTGACGACCGCACGGCACGCCAGATCGCCGAGCGTCGGGAGGCTGCCGACCGGCAGGCCTCGCTGGCCAAGGCCCGCAAGCGGATCAGCCTCGAAGACCTCAACGAGGCCCTGGCGGCTGGTCGGGTCGAGACCCTCAACCTCATCCTCAAGGGTGACGTGTCCGGCTCGGTCGAGGCCCTGGAAGATGCGCTGCTGCAGATCGACGTCGGCGACGAGGTCGAGTTGCGGATCATCGACCGTGGTGTCGGCGCGATCACGCTGAACAACATCAACCTCGCGATGGCCTCCAACGCGGTCATCATCGGCTTCAACGTGCGTGCCGAAGGGCAGAACGCCGAGGTGGCCGACCGCGAGGGCGTGGAGATCCGTTACTACACGGTCATCTACCAGGCCATCGAAGAGGTCCAGGCGGCCCTCAAGGGCATGCTCAAGCCCGAGTACGAAGAGGTGTCCCTGGGCACCGCCGAGATTCGGGAGATCTTCCGGTCGAGCAAGTTCGGCAACATCGCCGGTTCGCTCGTTCGCTCGGGCGAGATCCGTCGTGGTGCCAAGGCTCGGATCACTCGTCGCGGCGTCGTCGTGGGCGAGAACATCGAGATCGCCGGGCTGCGTCGGTTCAAGGACGACGTCACCGAGGTCCGCGATGGGTACGAGTGCGGTATCAACCTCGGGTCGTTCAACGACCTGCAGATCGAGGACATCATCGAGACCTACGAAATGCGTGTGAAGCCGCGCGCGTAGTCTCGTACGCCCCACGCTTGGTCGGGTTTCAAGCATCGGTGTGGACTTCGCAAACCCCACCGCTGCGGTATGCCGCGTCCGCCCCCACACGGGCGACGCGGCATACCGCAGCAACCGAAGTCCGTTGACAGAGAAGGACCTTCAATGGCCGACGCCGCGCGGGCGCGCAAGATCGCTGAGCGGATCAAAGCGATCGTCGCCGAGCAGCTGGAATACCGGGTCAAGGACGAGCGCCTCGGCTTCGTCACCGTGACCGACGTCCGCGTCACGGGCGACCTGCAACACGCCACGGTCTTTTACACGGTGTTCGGGTCCGACGAGGAACGAGCCAACACGGCCAAGGCGCTGGAGTCGGCTAAGGGCAAGATCCGCTCGGCCTTGGGCCAATTGGGGATCCGGCTCACCCCGAGCATCGACTTCGTCGCCGACGCCCTCCCCGAGGGGGCGGCTCACCTGGAAGACCTCCTGGTCGCCACCAAGGCGCGCGACGAGGAGATCGCCAAGGCGGCAGCCGGCGCGGTCTACGCCGGGGAGGCCGACCCCTACCGCAAGCCGGGTGAGTCGGACGACGACGAGTCCGAGGACGACCCGGAAGACTCGGACGACTCGGAGGGCTCCGGCGACGACGCGGACGAGCCCGCGAGCGAACGGGAGTGAGCGCCCCCGAAGGGGTGCTCATCGTCGACAAACCCACCGGCTGGACCAGCCACGACGTCGTGGCTCGGGTCCGTCGCCTCGCGGGAACCCGCCGCGTCGGGCACGCGGGCACGCTCGACCCGATGGCCACCGGAGTCCTGGTGCTCGGCATCGGCCGCGGGACCAAACTGCTCACCTTCCTCGTCGGCTGCGACAAGGGGTATGCCGCGACGATCCGGCTGGGTGCCGCGACGGTCACCGACGATGCCGAGGGCGAGGTGGTGTCGACGACGTCAGCCGCACACCTCACCAGGGAAGCGATCGAGGCGGCCGTCGCCCCGTTCAGGGGAGCGATCAGCCAGGTGCCGTCCGCGGTGAGCGCGATCAAGGTCGACGGACGGCGGGCCTACGCCCGCGTGCGAGCCGGCGAGGACGTCCAGTTGGCGGCCCGCTCGGTGACCGTCAGCCGGTTCGACGTGCTCGACGTTCGCCCCGGGACGACGGTCGACGTGGACATCGAGGTGGACGTGTCGTCCGGCACCTTTGTCCGAGCCCTCGCCAGAGACCTGGGAACGGCGCTCGGAGTCGGAGGGCACCTCGTGGCCCTGCGTCGCACCCGGGTGGGGTGCTTCACCATCGGTGAGGCTCACGACCTGGAGGCGTTGTCCGCCAAGTCAGGGGAGGGCGGGACTGGGGCGGACGGCATACCTCTGCTGTCGTTGGCCGCCGCTGGCCGCCGCGCCCTGCCGGTTCGGGACCTGTCCGAGGCGGAGGCGCGAGCCCTCGGTTTCGGCCAACCGGTGGCGTCGAGCGGGCCCGCGGAGGAGGCCGTTGCGGCGTTCACTCCCGACGGTCACCTGCTTGCCGTCCTTGATCAGACCAAGCCTCGGGCGCGGACGCGCGTCGTGTTCCCCATCGAGGACTCCTAGAGTGTCCTCCGTGCAGGTCTGGAACGGTCTCGACGAGGTGCCTTCGGGCATCGGCCCGTGCGTTGTCACCCTCGGCAATTTCGACGGCGTGCACCGGGGCCATCGCGCGGTCCTTGGCGTTGTCGTCGACGCTGCGACCTCCCGAGGCCTGACCTCGGTGGCGGTCACCTTCCACCCGCACCCGATCGCGGTGCTCTTCCCCGATCGCGCACCCGCCGAGCTCACCTCGCTCGCCCAACGGCTGGACCTGCTGTCCGCCACGGGGCTGGACGCGGTGCTCGTGCTGGAGTTCACCCGCGAATTCGCTGGCCAGACACCGGCGGAGTTCGTCGACTCGGTGTTCGTCGACGCCTTGAACGCGCAACTCGTCGTCGTCGGAGCCGACACCCGCTTCGGGGTGCGCAACAGCGGAACCGTCCAGACCCTCATCGAGTTGGGTGCCGACCGAGGTTTCGAGGTCGCCCCGATCGCCGATGTCGGTGACGAGGGCCGCTGGTCCTCGACCCGCGTCCGGGCTCTGGTCGCCGACGGCGACGTCGTCGCAGCAGGCGAGCTGCTTGGCCGCTCCCCGCGGGTCGACGGGGTTGTCGTCCACGGGGACCACCGCGGGCGCCAACTCGGCTTCCCGACAGCCAATCTCGGCGACCCCATCGAGGGCCTCGTCCCAGCAGACGGGGTGTATGCCGGGTGGCTCACCCGCCTGGGCCGCCCCCTCGGTGCCTCCGACCGGGTGCTGCCCGCGGCAATCTCGATCGGCACGAACCCGACCTTCGACGGGACCTCCCGCCGGGTCGAGGCGTACGTCCTGGACCGGACTGACCTCGACCTTTACGGCGAGCGGGTCGCCTACGAGTTCGTCCGGATGCTGCGCCCCACGCTGCGGTTCGACGGCATCGAGCCGCTGGTCGTGCAGATGCACGCCGATGTCCAGGAGTGTCGCGAGACGTTGGGCGTTCCCGCCCCCTGAGGTGCCGCCCGCTGGGGTTCCGCCCGCTGAGGTGCCGGCCGCCGGCCCATGGCAGGCTGGGGGGATGGCTGGTCCTTCCTTACCCGTCCTTCGGCTGCCCACCTGGCAGGAGTTGCTCGGTCGCCCCGAGAGCCTGCGGCGCATGATGAACGTCTGGCCGCCCTATCGGTTCGCCGGCATCCGGGTCCTGCACATCGAGCCCGACTACTCGCGGGCCCTCGTCAGCCTGAAGTTGACGCCCTGGAACCGCAACTACGTGGGGACCCAGTTCGGCGGGTCGTTGTCCTCGATGGCCGATCCGTTCTGGATGCTGCTGGTGATGAACCAGTTGGGCCGTGACTACATCGTCTGGGACCAGCGGGCCGAGATCGAGTTCGTCCGCCCGGGCACGGGCGAGGTCCGCACCGAGTTCGTGGTGGATCCCGCTGTGGTGGAACGGATCCGACAGGCCGCGGCCGGCGGCCAAAAGGTGCTCGAATGGTTCGAGAACGACATTGTCGACATGTCGGGGGTCCTCGTGGCCAGGGTGCGCCGCCAACTGTATGTCCGGCGCAAGCGCGACACGGTGTGAGTTAGACCCTGGGGCTCCCGCCTGGAGCCGGGACAGCATACGGTTGGGGGTAGCACGAGCGGTCGAGCAACGGCGATCTACTGACTAGTAGGCACCGTCCGCCGACGACGAGAGTAACGACAAAGGAGTCAAAGCCCGTGGCGATGAAGTCAGCCGTGGACGAGCGCGTCAACCACGACATCCTGGAAGGACGAGCCCGCAGCATCGCCGCTCTCTTCCGTGACCGGGTGTCCCGCTCGGGGAACCGCGAAGCATTCCAGTACTTCCACAACGGCCATCTCCAGAGCGTCACGTGGAGCGCCGCCCGCGACCGCGTTTACGACATGGCTGCTGGCCTGATGTCGCTCGGCCTAACCATCGAGGACCGGGTGGCGATCGCCTCGACCACGCGCTACGAGTGGGCCCTGGCCGACCTCGGCGTCATGTGTTCTGGCGGTGCGACGACGACGGTCTACCCCACAACGATGGCCGAGGATGTCGCCTACATCCTGGGTGACTCCGGGTCGCGGTTCGTGTTCGCCGAGGACGACGGCCAGGTCGAGAAGCTGCGGACGCACCGTCACGACATGCCCAACGTCGTCAAGGTCATCGTCTTCAACGGTGAGGCGCACAGTGGCGACGAAGAGGGCGACGACTGGGTGATCTCGTTGGCCGACCTCGAGGCGCTGGGCCGCGATGCCCGTGAGGCCCGCCCGACGATGGTCGACGAGCGGATCGATCTCATCGCGCCCGACCACCTGGCCGTCATCATCTACACCTCGGGAACGACCGGGCGCCCCAAGGGCGCCGAGCTGACCCACGACGCGATTGTCTATGAAGCGGCGGCCGTCCACGCCATCGGGATCCTCGACCAGAACGACTTGCAGTTCCTCTGGCTGCCGCTGTCCCACGTGTTCGGCAAGATCCTGCTCGCCCTGCCGTTGCAGATGGGCTTCCCGACCGCGATCGACGGCAAGATCGACAAGATCGTCGACAACCTGGCCGTCATCAAGCCCACCTTCATGGGTGCCGCCCCTCGCATCTTCGAGAAGGCCTACGCCCGGATTGCCGCCACGGTGGCGGCCGAGACCGGCGTCAAGCGTCAGCTCATGGATTGGGCTCTCGACGTCGGCAAGCAGGTGATGGAGTTGCGTGCGCAAGGCCAGGCGCCCGGAGCGCTGCTCGGTATCCAACATGCCGTGGCCGACAAGCTCGTCCTCTCCAAGATCCGTGAGCGCTTCGGTGGACGGGTCCGCTTCTTCATCTCGGGTTCGGCGGCGCTCAACCCGGAGATCGCCCGCTGGTTCGGGTCGGTGGGCCTGATCATCCTCGAGGGATACGGCCTGACCGAGACCTCGGCAGCCACTTGTGTCAACCGCCCGTCCCTCGGTGGGTACAACTACGGCACGGTCGGCTGGGCGATCCCGACGACCGACGTGAAACTGGCCGCCGACGGCGAGATCCTCGTCAAGGGTCCGGGCGTCATGCGGGGCTACCGCAACCGTCCCGATGCCACGGCAGAGGTCTTCGACGAGGACGGCTACTTCCGCACCGGTGACATCGGCGAGATCGACGCCAACGGCTTCGTCAAGATCACCGACCGCAAGAAGGACCTGTTCAAGACCTCGGGTGGCAAGTACATCGCTCCCTCGTTGATCGAGGCGGCCTTCAAGGCGCAGTGCCCCTACGCCTCGCAGATCCTCGTCTTCGGCGATGGTCGCAACTACGCCACGGCGCTGATCACCCTCGACCCCGACGCCATCACCGCGTGGGGCGCAGCCAACCGGATGGCCGGCAAGTCCTATGCCGAGATCAGTCAGACCCCCGAGGTGCGCGAGTTGCTCCAGGGCTACATCGACACCCTCAACCAGGGCCTCAACCGCTGGGAGACGATCAAGCGGTTCACGGTCCTGGACCGCGACCTGACGATCGACGAGGGCGAGCTCACCCCCAGCCTCAAGCTCAAGCGCAAGTACGTCGCCGAGAAGTTCAAGGCCAACCTGGAAGCTCTCTACGACTGACAGGTCCGCCCGACGGGCGCATCACCCGTGACGAGGGGTACGAACAGATTCCGGCCCAGCCGCTGTTCGTGCCCCTCTGCGCATGACGCCGGTAGGATCGACGGATGCCTGGACAGTCCCGCTTCGCCGACCTGGAGCCGCTGCTCGACCGCGTCCAGAAGCCGATCCAGTATGTCGGCGGCGAGTTGAACTCGCAGGTCAAGGACTGGCAGTGCGGTGGCCACGGTCCGGGCGGCGAGGAACTCACCGTCCGGTGGGCGCTGATGTACCCCGACGCCTACGAGGTCGGGCTGCCCAACCAGGGCGTCATGATCCTCTACGAAGTCCTCAACGAGCGTCCCCACGTGCTGGCCGAGCGCACGTATGCCGTGTGGCCGGACCTCGAGGCGCTGCTGCGGGAGAGCGGCGTGCCCCAGTTGACCGTCGACGGCCATCGCGCCGTGGTCGACTTCGACCTGTTCGGGGTGTCGTTCTCCACCGAGTTGGGCTACACCAACTTCCTCACCGCCATCGACCTGGCCGGCATCCCGCTGCACTCCAAGGATCGCGGCGACGGCACCCCGATCGTCATCGCCGGGGGCCACGCGTCGTTCAACCCCGAGCCGATCGCCGACTTCGTCGATGCGGTCGTCGTCGGTGACGGGGAGCAGGCGGTGCTGGAGATCACCGACCTCGTGGCCGCCTGGAAGGCCCAGGGGAGCCCCGGAGGCCGCGACGAACTCCTCATGCGGATCGCGCGCTCGGGTGTCGCCTACGTCCCGTCCTGCTACGAGGTGGACTACTTCCCCGACGGACGGATCCGCCGGGTCGCGCCGCGGACCGGGCTGACCGGCATACCGTGGCGGGTCTCCAAACACACGGTCACTGACCTGGACGCGTGGCCCTACCCGAAGGCCCCGCTCGTCCCGCTCGCCGAGACGGTCCACGAGCGGATGTCGGTGGAGATCTTCCGGGGGTGCACCCGAGGCTGCCGGTTCTGCCAGGCGGGAATGATCACCCGCCCGGTGCGCGAGCGGTCGATCACCGGCATCGGCGAGATGGTGGAGCGGGGGCTCGCAGCGACCGGCTTCGAAGAGGTCGGGCTGCTGTCCCTCTCGTCGGCGGACCACTCCGAGATCGCTGAGGTGACCAAGGGGCTCGCCGACCGTTACGAGGGCACCCAGACCGGCCTGTCGTTGCCCTCGACCCGGGTTGACGCCTTCAACATCGACCTGGCCAACGAGCTCAGTCGCGGGGGGCGCCGGTCGGGACTCACCTTCGCGCCCGAGGGCGGCTCGGAGCGGCTGCGCAAGGTCATCAACAAGCAGGTCTCCGAGCAGGACCTCGTCAACACGGTCGCGGCGGCCTTCGCGTCGGGCTGGCGGCAGGTGAAGCTCTACTTCATGTGTGGGCTTCCGACCGAGACCGACGAGGACGTACTGCAGATCGCCTCGCTTGCCAAGCAGGTCATCGAGACCGGTCGCCAGGTGAGCGGGCGCCGCGACGTCCGATGCACGGTGTCGATCGGCGGGTTCGTGCCCAAGCCGCACACCCCCTTCCAATGGGCGGCGCAACTCGGTGCCGAAGCGACCGACGCCCGCCTGCAGTTACTGCGCGACACCATCCGCGCCGACCGCCGGTATGCCGCGGCGATCGGCTTCCGCTACCACGACGGGCAGCCGGGCATCGTCGAGGGCCTGCTCTCCCGGGGTGACCGCCGCGTCGGTGCCGTCATCGAGGCCGTCTGGCGCGACGGCGGCCGATTCGACGGGTGGAGCGAACACTTCTCGTACGAGCGCTGGATGCGGGCCGCGGAGACCGCCTTCGCCGACTCGCCGGTGTCGGTCGACTGGTTCACCACCCGTGAGCGCGACCGGATCGAAGTCCTGCCCTGGGACCACATCGACTCGGGCCTCGACCGCGACTGGTTGTGGGACGACTGGCAGGACGCGTTGGGGGAGCACGAGGTCGCCGACTGCCGGTGGAGTGGGTGCTTCGACTGTGGGGTCTGCCCCGAGATGGGCACCCAGATCGAGATGGGTCCGACCGGTCGCACGCTGCTGCCGTTGGCGGTGCTCAGCCCAGGTCGCGCGCGGTTGCTCGCACCCTCACCGTGAGCTGGGCCGGCGACACGCAGGGGTATGCCGTCCGCCCGGCCGGGCCGGACGACCTCGCCGCGGTCACTGACTGCCGTCGGCGCTGGGTGGCCGAACGCACCGACGCCTCGGATCCCGGCTTCGAGGACCGGATGGCCGACTGGTGGGTCCGTGAGGCCGATCGGAGGGCCACCTGGCTGGCCTGGGCGGGGGAGCAGCCCATCGGGATGGCCGCGACCGTCATCTTCGAGCGGATGCCCGCACCGGGGGCGCCGACCGCACGGTGGGGTTACGTGTCCCAGGTGTGGGTCGACGCGGCATACCGGCGACGTGGGGTGGCGAGCACCCTCATGGGTGCGGTCATCGCTTGGGCGCGACGCGAAGGTCTCGTGCGCCTCGTCCTCAATCCCAGCGACGAGTCCCGCCCGATGTATGCCGCGCTCGGCTTCCGCGAGGCGAGCGACCTCTTGCGGCTCGATCTGTCCGGCCGGTGATCAGGGGCGTTTGAGCAGCCGCCGGACGAGGGCGAGCGGTGTGGACTTCGCCCGCTGCGGTGGGACCGGGCCGAGCAGGGCGCGCAACGCGCCCACCACCTCGTCGACGAAGTCGTCCACGGTCCGCTCGTCGTAACCGGAGCGGACGGTGGTGGTGCTGAACTCCGCTTTGGCGAGTTCGTCGGCCAGTTGCGGCTTGGCGACCCCGCGTTCGAGCTCGGTGGCGACCTTGCGCAGCAACCAGTCGACGTCGTAACGGTCGTAACCCTTGTGGTACCTGATCCGGGGGAAGGTCGTTGCCCGGATCCGGGCCGCAAGGTCCGCGGCCGACGGGGTCGACGGGGGCGGAGTGGGCGCAGCGGGTTGGCTCGTCACGGGCGGTCGACGATCAGATCGGATGGCCGAGGTGAGCCAGCGCCTGGCGCAACAGCACCCCGTGACCGCCGACCATCTCGGGCGTGGTAGCCAACTCGCTGGCCTCGGCAGGGGTGAGCCAGGCGAGGTCCAGGGCGTTGCCTTGGGGCTGACAGTCGCCCATGAGGACGACGACGTAGGCAAGCGCGACGGCATGCTGGCGGGGGTCGTGGAAGGGCGTCACACCGGGCGTGGGGAAGTACTCAGCGACCGCGAACGGTTGCGGAGCGATCGGGACCTGCGGCAAGGCCATCGGGCCGAGGTCACGCTCGATGTGGCGCAGCACGGCGTCGCGCAGCCGCTCGTGATAGAGCACCCGTCCCGAGACGAGCTCCCGTTGGATCTCGCCGGTCTCGCTGGCGCGCAGCAGCAGCCCGATCTGGGTGACCTGGCTGCGTTCGTCGACCCGGACCGGCACCAGGTTGACGTAGAGGATCGGCAACCGTTCCCGCGCGTCGCGCAGCTGGTCACGGGTGAGCCATCCGCTGCGGGTCTCGATCTCCTGCATGGTCCCGATTCTGTCAGTCGCGCCGCCACCAGGACGAGCGCCCGGAGGCTAGTAGACCTTGCCCGGGTTCATGATCCCGGACGGGTCGAAGAGGGCCTTGACGGCCCGCTGGCGGGCGACCTCGGCGGCACCGAGCTCCCACTCGAGGAATCGACGCTTCTGCACACCCACACCGTGCTCGCCGGTGATGGTTCCCCCGAGGTCCAGAGCCGCACGCAGCAACTCCTCCAAGGCGGCCTCCGCGCGGTGCCAACCGTCGACATCGCCGTGTTCGAAGAACAGGGACGGGTGCAGGTTGCCGTCACCCCCGTGCCCCGACAGGGTGATCTCCACGCCGGTGCGCTCGCTGATCTCCTGCCCGATCCGCACAAAGTCGCCCAGCCGGGCGACAGGGACACAGGCGTCCTCGGCCAGCCGTCCGCCCTTGGCCTCCAGGGCGTAGTTGAGCATCCGCCGGCCCTTCATGAGGAGTTCAGCCTCGGCGGCGTTGTCCGCGACGGCGATCTCAGCCGCGCCCAGGTCGGCGAGGGTCGCGGCATACCTCTCGACGTCCTCCGCGGCGTGGCCCGGGCGGTCGGACTGCACGAGCAGGGCCGCCTCGCAGCCCGAGGGGAAGCCGAAGTCGTTCATCGCCTGGATGGCCGCGATCGAGGCGCGATCGAGGAACTCCAGCAGCGCCGGTCGATGGCGATCGGCGCGGAGCGCGAGGACTGCGCGGGCGGCCTCGTCCAGCGAGTCGAAGGTCGCCAGTGCAGTGAGCGCGAGGTCCGGCGCCGGGATCAGGCGCACCAGCGCCGACGTGACGACGCCCAGGGTGCCTTCCGAGCCGACGAACAGGCCGGTGAGGTCATAGCCGGCGGTGCTCTTCGCCGTGCGCTTCCCGGTGCGGATCTGCTCGCCTCCGGGGAGGACGATCTCCAACGACTTGACGTAGTCGGCGGTCACGCCGTACTTGATGCAGCACAGGCCGCCTGCGTTGGTGGCCACGTTGCCGCCGATCGTGCAGGTGTCCGCTGACGCCGGGTCCGGCGGATAGAAGAGGCCCGCCTCGCGAACCGCTGCCTTGAGGTCGGCATTGACGACGCCGGGACCGACGCGGGCATGCCCCTCGACGGGGTCGATGTCGATGCCCCGCAAGGCTTCCACGTTGAGGACGATGGCGCCCTCGGTCGCGCAGGAGGCTCCGGTGAGCGACGTGCGGGCTCCCTGAGGGACCACGGGTATGCCGTGCGCCTGCGCCTCCTCCAGCACGGCGACGACATCCTGGGTGTCGCGGGCCCGCACCACCGTGAAGGTCTCGGGGGCGCTCGCACCGTAGGAGGAGTCGACGGCATATGTCGCGGCAATGTCGGGGTCGCGAAGGACGGCATCCCCGAGGAGGGGGTCAAGGCGCCGCAAGGAAGCAGGCATGGGTCTGACCTTAACGTCAGATGAGACGTGGCTCACGAGCCCTGCAGGCTTGGTCTGACGAGAGTGTCCAGGTACGGGATAGTTGTGCCATGTCGGCCTCGTACGGTGAGTTGATCGCCGCACTCGAATCGCTTCCAGCCAACCCACGGATCGTCGCCAGCGGCAACGGCGCCATTCCGTTCGAGTTGCTGCACATCGTCGATAACACCCTCCCTGCGTTCACCCTCAACATGCTCGCTGCGCATGCCGGCCTGCCGCTGCGCGAGGGCGTCACCCACGAGACGTCGTTCGTCGGCGCGGGGATGCGTAAGAGCCCGCACTTGTCCTACGTTCCGGCGCGCCTGTCGATGGTGCCGCTGCTGTTCTCACGGACCCTCCCGCCGGACGCGGTCATCGCGCACACGTCGTTGCCGCACAACGGCAAGATCTCGCTTGGCATCGAAACGAACGTCGTTGTCGGGGCGATCGAGGCCTGCAAGGCCCGTGGCGGCAAGATCATCGCCCAGGCCAACAAGCAGATGCCCTACACGTTCGGCGACTCTGAGTACGACGTCGCCGACTTCGACATCATCTACGAGGTCGACCTGCCGGTCGCGAACTACCAGGGCCGCAAGACGGTGTCGGCCGACTCGAGTGACACGGCGATCATCGGTGCACTGGCCGCCGATCGGATCAAGGACGGCTCGACCCTGCAGTTGGGCATCGGCGCCATCCCGGATGCGGTGCTGCCCGAGTTGGTCCACAAGAAGCGCCTGGGGATCTGGACCGAGATGTTCTCCGACGGCGTCCTGAGCCTCCTCGACGCCGGCGCGATGGACATGGATCGGCCGATCGTCGCGTCCTTCTCGGTGGGCAGCGCGGAGCTCTACGAGTGGATGCACCTCAACGAGCAGGTCGTCATGCGCCGCACCGAGACGACCAACAACCCGGCCAACATCGCTCTGCAGCCGCGGATGACATCGGTCAACACCGCGCTTCAGGTCGACCTCTTCGGCCAGGCCAACGCATCTCGCATCAAGGCACGCATCCACTCCGGCTTCGGCGGGCAGACCGACTTCATCGTCGGCGCCCTGCACTCGCCCGGCGGGCAGGCGATCATGGCGCTGCGTTCCTGGCACCCCAAGGCCGACGTCTCGACGATCGTGCCCCTCATCGAAGAGCCAGTGACCTCCTTCCAGCACAGCGCGATCATCACCGAGCAGGGCGTGGCCGAGATCTTCGGTCATGACCAGGCGCACCAGTGCTGGTCGATCATCAACAAGGCAGCCCACCCGAGCGTGCGCGACGAGCTTTGGGAAGAAGCGCACGCCCTGGGCCTGGCCTGAGCGGTCGGGGGAGCGGCGTGAGCGTGAGCGGTCGGGCGCCGACTCGCGACGAGTGGCGGGTCTTCGGCTGGTGGGCGCTGGTCGGCCTCGGGTCGATCTGGGCCACGTGGACGCTGCTGAGCTATGGCTGGATCATCGCGGTGATCACCTGCGCCGGAGCACTCATGCTGGCCAACCGCGAGGAACCGGGGCGCTCGGCGTGGGGTTTCGTCACCGGCATGGGGCTGGTGCCGTTGTGGATCGGCTGGACCAACCGGGCCGCCACGACAGCGGGACTCTCGCCGTCGGTCTGGATCGGGTCAGGGGCCGTGACCGCCCTGGTTGGAGTGCTCATCTTCGTCCGCCCTCGCCGCACGACTTAGGCTGACGCCATGCTGCGCGTGGGGCTCACCGGGGGGATCGGCTCGGGCAAGTCCACTGTCGCGGCCCTCCTGCGCGAGTGGGGGGCAGTTGTGACCGACGCCGACCGGGTGGCGCGCGAGATCGTCGAACCAGGTATGCCGCCCCTGGCGGCAATCCGAGAACGCTTCGGTCCCAACGTGATCCAGGCTGACGGCACCCTCGACCGAGCGGGCTTGGCGGCAGTCGTCTTCCCTGATCCCGAGGCCCTGAGGGCGCTGGAGGCGATCACGGGTCCTGCCATCGCGGACCGGGTCGCGCAGTTGCGGGGGAGTGTCCCTGTCGATCGGATCGACGTCTACGACATGCCGTTGCTCGTCGAGAAGGGCCTGTGGGTCCACGAGCACGTGACGATCGTCGTCGGTGCCGACGCCGAGGTTCGGGTGGCGCGGTTGGTCGGCCAACGGGGGCTGTCCGAGTCGGACGCTCGGGCGCGGATCGCCGCCCAAGCGAGCGACACCCAGCGTCATGCGGCAGCCGATGTCTGGATCGACAACGGGGGTTCCCGGGAGGACACCCAGGCCCAGGTCCGCCGACTCTGGGACGAGCGGTTGGTGCCTTTCGACGCCAACCTGCGCGGCGCCATACGGGCTCGGCGTTCGGACACCACTACGTTGGCCGAGCCGGATCCCGGGTGGGCCGACGCTGGGGCGCGCGTCGTTGCGAGGATTGCGGCCGCCTTGCCGGGCCAGGGGATCCGCGTCGATCACATCGGGTCGACGAGCGTGCCGGGACTCGTGGCCAAGGATGTTGTCGATGTCCAGGTGGGTGTCCCGCAGTTGGCGGACGCCGATGCGTCTGGCTTCGCCGCTGCTGTGCGTCAGGCCGGCTACCTCCTGGTCGCAGGCAACGACCAGGACCACCCGCATCCGGCCGATGCCGCGCCAGGCGAGTGGCAGAAGCGGTTCTACGGCGGGTGCGATCCGGGGCGGATCGTTCACCTGCACGTCCGCGAGATCGGCTCTGCGGGTTGGGAGTTCGCGCTGTCCTTCCGCGACTGGCTGCGCGCCGAGCCCAGCGCGCGCGAGGAGTATGCCGCCCTCAAACGAGAGTTGGCCGCTCGCCATTCGGTGACGCGGGACTACTCCGCGGCCAAGGAGCCGTGGTTCGACGCGGCATACCAGCGAGTCCAGGAGTGGGCGCGAGAGGTGCGCTGGACGCCCTAGCGCTCACTGGGCCTCATCCGACGCCGTGGATCCCCAGAACCGCCGGAAGGCAGCCGTCGCGTCGGGGTGGTCCTGCACCCGATGGCCATGGCCGGGCAGGACGAGTCGCGTGGCGCCATGTCCCTCCAACAGGTGGGCCACCTCGTCATAGATGTCCCGGGTTCCGCTGGTGACCACCAGCGTCGGGACCCGACCGACGATCGTCGGGTCGATGGCAATGAGCCAGGCCGGGGTGAACGCCCGTAACCGGGCCGCCGACCGAGCCAACTGGTCCGGCGTGAAGTCCGGGACCGGCATACCCACGGCTGTGGCGAAACCCGCCGAGAGCTCCAGATCGGTGAAGGTCGGGTCGCTCCGGCGCTCGAAGAGCGGCGCGAGAGCGGCCACGTGCGCGTCGGTCTCGGGCCACCCTGCCGTCAGCCCGACGAACGGCGGCTCGCACAGGACGAGGCTCGCGACGACGTCCGGCCGCTCGGTGGCGGCGAGCACGGCCGACACGCAGCCGTAGGAGTGGGCGACGAGGTGGCCGCGGGGCGCCAGCGCGTCGATGACGACCGGCTGGACGTGGTCGGGATGGTCACCGTCGTGGACCCGGCGGACGAAGTGGACCTCGTCGCCGAGGGCCGCCGCCTGCAGGGGCCAGGCCTTGGGACCCGCAGATCCGGTTCCGTGGAGGAAGACGATGGACACGGCCCGAGTATGCCGTGCGCGCCTGGGGAGCGGCATACCTGGTGCGCGCGTGGGGTGGGGTGTCGGTGGGGCGACGTACCCTGCTCACTATGCGTCCGACAACCGATCTGCAGCGGCGAGTTGCCCCGTTCGAGGTGATCTCCGACTTCGAGCCCAGCGGCGACCAACCCGATGCCATTGCCGAGTTGGCCCGGCGGATCCGGGCCGGGGTCACCGACACCGTGCTCCTCGGGGCGACGGGCACGGGCAAGTCGGCGACGACCGCGTGGCTCATTGAGCAGGTGCAGCGACCCACCCTGGTGATGGCTCCCAACAAGACCCTCGCCGCGCAGTTGGCCAACGAGTTCCGCGAGTTGTTGCCCAACAACGCCGTCGAATACTTCGTCAGCTACTACGACTACTACCAGCCCGAGGCCTACATCCCGCAGACGGACACCTACATCGAGAAGGACTCGTCGGTCAACGACGAGGTCGAGCGGCTGCGGCACTCGGCGACCAACTCGCTGCTGACCCGCCGTGACGTCATCGTCGTGGCGTCGGTGTCCTGCATCTACGGCCTGGGCACCCCGCAGGAGTACATCGACCGGATGGTGGCGCTCAAGGTCGGGCAGGAGATCGAGCGCGATCAGTTGCTGCGCCGGTTCGTCGGCATGCAATACACCCGCAACGACCTGGCCTTCACCCGAGGGACCTTCCGGGTGCGGGGCGACACCGTCGAGATCATCCCGATGTACGAAGAGCTCGCGGTGCGCGTGGAGTTCTTCGGCGACGAGATCGAGCGGATCTACACCCTGCACCCGCTCACCGGCGAGGTCGTGCGCGAGGAGCAGGAGATGTATGTCTTCCCGGCCTCGCACTATGTCGCCGGGCCCGAGCGCATGGAGCGGGCGATCGGCGGCATCGAGTCGGAGTTGGAGACCCGGTTGGCCGAGCTCGACCGGCAGGGCAAGCTCCTGGAGGCCCAGCGCCTGCGGATGCGCACCGGCTACGACATCGAGATGATGCGCACCCTCGGGTTCTGTAACGGCATCGAGAACTACAGCCGGCACATCGACGGCCGAGAGGCCGGGTCGGCCCCCAACTGCCTGCTCGACTACTTCCCCGAAGACTTCCTGCTCGTCATCGACGAGTCGCACCAGACCGTGCCGCAGATCGGGGCGATGTACGAAGGCGACATGTCCCGCAAGCGGATGCTCGTCGACCACGGCTTCCGGCTGCCCTCGGCGATGGACAACCGACCCCTGAAGTGGGAGGAGTTCCTTGAGCGCATCGGCCAAACCGTCTATCTGTCAGCGACTCCCGGCGACTACGAGATGGCCAAGTCCCGGTCGTTCGGCCCTCCGGTGGAGCAGATCATCCGACCCACCGGGCTGATCGACCCCGAGATCATCCTCAAGCCCACCAAGGGTCAGATCGACGACCTCATCCACGAGATCCGCACCCGGGCGGCCCGCAACGAGCGGGTGCTCGTCACCACCTTGACCAAGAAGATGGCCGAGGACCTCACCGACTACCTGCTCGACAAGGGCATCCGGGTGCGTTACTTGCACTCCGAGGTCGACACCCTGCGCCGAATCGAGTTGCTCCGTGAGCTGCGACTGGGCGACTACGACGTGCTCGTCGGCATCAACCTCCTCCGCGAGGGCTTGGACCTCCCGGAGGTGTCGCTCGTGTCGATCCTCGACGCCGACAAGGAGGGCTTCCTACGCTCCACTCGCTCACTCATTCAGACCATCGGCCGAGCGGCCCGCCACGTCAGCGGCCAGGTCCATATGTATGCCGACAAGCTCACCCCCTCGATGCGCGATGCCATCGACGAGACCAACCGGCGACGGGTCAAGCAGGTCGCCTACAACACCGAGCGCGGTCTGGACCCCCAGCCGCTACGCAAGAAGATCGCCGACATCACCGACCTGCTTGGTCGGGAGAGTGCCGACACCGAGGAGTTGCTCGGCTCCGGCCGCTCGCGCTCCCGCGGCAAGGCATCGGGTATGCCGGCCGGCCGCGACCGCGCGGGCCGCGGCGCGATCCTCGCGGACGTCGGCGTGGCGGGTGGCAAGCGGGTCGAGGGCCTGCCCACCTCCGACCTGGCCGGGCTCATCCAGGAGCTCACGGCCCAGATGCACACGGCCGCGGCCGAGTTGCACTTCGAGCTCGCAGCCCGGTTGCGCGACGAGGTCTCGGAGTTGAAGAAGGAACTGCGCCAGATGACCGAGGCGCTGCGCTGACGACGAGAGCAACCTCACGCTCCGTTCTCGGCCCCCAAGTAAGGCACCCCTAACTTCGCTCGATACCATGCGAGGGTGACGACGAGCGAGGTGTCCCTGGCGGCCTGGCCGATCGGCGCCCCAGGCGTGCTCGCGTCAGCCGCCGCCCCAGCGGGTCCTCCCTCCGTCGCCGCCCCCACCGACCTGCTGACCCATCTGGCGAGACTGGGGCTGCGCCTAGGCATGACCGTCACTCCACTCATGCGCACCCCTGGGCGCGGGCTGGTTCTCGCGGTAGGCGATCTACGCCTCGCGGTCGATCGGGCCAGCGCCGACGCCTTGCGAGTGCACGCACCCGGGCACTCGAGCCCGAGGTCGACGTCCAACACCCCCGATCCGACGCCGACGGTCGAGGTCTGACATGGGCAACGCCGGGCTTGAGACCGGGGGAGCAGTGACCGCCGCACCCACCCCCTCCTGCCATGCCCCGGCCGCCCCCCAAGCCCCCACGGGCTCGCTCGTCGTCGCCCTCGCGGGTGCCCCCAACGTTGGCAAGTCGACGCTGTTCAACGCCCTGACCGGAGCGCGGCTGACGATGGGCAACTGGCCGGGGACCACCGTCGAGGTGTCCCGCGGCCGGTGGCAACCCGATGCCGGATCGGTGACCTACGAGTTGGTGGACCTCCCCGGCGCCTACTCCCTCGACCCGATCTCGCCGGACGAGGAGCTCACCCGCGCGGTCCTGCTCGACCCCGACCCGGCCGCCCGGCCACACGTCGTCATCGTCGCCGCCGATGCGACGCACCTGGCCCGCAGCCTCTACGTCGTCGCTCAGTTGCGTGAGCACGCCCAACGCATCGTCGTGGCCCTCACCATGGTCGACGTCGCGGCTCGACGGGGCATCCGGGTGGACCCCGACGGCCTCGAACGCGCCCTCGGCGTCCCGGTCGTGGCCGTCGACCCTCGCCGACGCACCGGCCTGACGGCCCTCGCCGAACGGGTAACCCAGATCGCCGGTGCGCCCGAGCCGTCGCCGCGCCCGCACGACACCGACACCGACACCCACGGCGACCGGGACGGCGACGCCGACGAACTCGACCGTGCCGAGGAACGCTTCGGTTGGGTCCAGGACGCGGTGGATCGGGCCCAGACCCGAGAAGCCGCGGCACGGCATACCTGGACCGACCGGGTCGACGCGGTCGTGCTCTCGCGCGTCTGGGGACCGATCGTCTTCCTTGCGGTGATGTGGCTCGTCTTCCAGGCCACGACGACCGTTGCGGCCCCGATCCAGGACGCCCTCGACGCCCTCTTCACCGGCCCGGTGAGCGAGGGCGCGCGGGCCGCGTTGGCGGCCCTGCACGTCGACCACCCCTTGGTCACGGGGTTGGTGGTCGACGGCCTCATCGCCGGGGTCGGGATGCTGCTCACCTTCGTCCCGCTCATGGCCGTGATGTTCGTCCTGCTGGCACTGCTCGAGGACTCCGGTTACCTCGCCCGGGCGGCCGTCGTCACCGATCGGACGATGCGCGCCCTCGGCCTGCCGGGGCGGGCCTTCCTGCCGCTCATCGTTGGGTTCGGCTGCAACGTGCCTGCCATCGCGGCCACGCGGGTGCTCGGTGGAGCCAAGCAACGGGTGCTGACCGCTCTGCTCGTCCCCTTCACCTCCTGCTCGGCCCGCCTCACCGTCTACGTTCTGCTCGCGACGACGTTCTTCGATCGGTATGCCGGCACCGTCGTCTTCGGCATGTACCTCCTGTCGATCCTGCTCATCGTCGGCGTCGGCCTCGTCCTGCGCCGCACCCTGTGGCGGAGCATGCTCGCCGAACCGCTCCTGCTTGACCTGCCGCCCTATCAACGACCTACGGCCCGGGTCACCTGGTCGGTCACCTGGACCCGGCTGCGGGGATTCCTGCGCACCGCCGGCGGCATCATCGTGGCCACGGTCGCTGTCGTGTGGCTCCTGCAGAGCGTCCCGGTCCGCGGCGAGCACGCCTTCGGGGCGACTCCCGTCGGGGACAGCGCGTATGCCGCCCTCGCCGGCGCCGTCGCGCCGGTCTTCGAGCCCGCCGGGTTCGGGCAATGGCAATCTGCGGGGGCGTTGGTGACCGGGTTCGTCGCCAAGGAGGCTGTCATCTCGTCGTGGGCGCAGACCTATGCGACGCTCGACGACACGGGTGCCGCCGACGAAGGGCGCCTGGCGCAGGCAGTCCGCCAAGACTTCGAGATCTCCTCCGGGGGGCATGGCAACGCGGCCGCCCTGGCGTTCATGGTCTTCCTCCTGGCCTACACCCCGTGTGTGGCGACCCTGGCCGCGCAGAAGCGCGAGATCGGCGTGCGATGGGCCGCGTTCGGGGTCGGCATGCAGTTGGCCGTGGCCTGGGTGCTCTCTGTCGTGGTCTTCCAGATCGCGAGGCTGGTGGGATGACCCTGCCGAGTCAAGCCAGGGCCAAGCCGCTGCACCTCGTCCTGGCCGCCATCGGCTCCGGGGTCGGCAGCCGAGGTGAGTTGACGCGGCATACCGGATTGGCGCCTGACGTCGTCGATGCCGCCGTGGACCATCTC
The DNA here is from genome assembly GCA_016707175.1 of Candidatus Phosphoribacter hodrii. GTDB lineage: Bacteria > Actinomycetota > Actinomycetes > Actinomycetales > Dermatophilaceae > Phosphoribacter > Phosphoribacter hodrii. Next base: position 281,834 of record JADJIB010000002.1, on the reverse strand, counting down.
GTGGCGACCGGTCGCCTGACAAACACAGCGCTCGGGGGCGGGTGCGCCACCGGCGGTTGTGGCGCGTGCCCGAGCGGGCGGGCCGATGCCGGGCCCGGGTGTGGCGTGGCCGACCCTCGCGATGCGCGGGGGCCGGTGGTGCTCACTCTCGCCACCCTCGCCACCCGCAGTCGCGGCTGAGGGGCGTCGCGTCACCAGTCCGGGTGGTCGTCCTCGGTGGGGTCGCTGATCGCCTGGCCAGCCGTCCGCTCAGCGGCCTTGCGATCGCGGGACGACTTGAGGAGGCTGGCAATGGTCGTCACGCCGAGGATGAGGACGATGGCGCCCAACGACACCGAGATCGGGATGTCGGGTATGCCGTGCAACGGCTGACCGCCGTTGATGAACGGCAGGTTGTTCTCGTGCAGGGCGTGCAGGATCAGCTTGACGCCGATGAAGGCCAACAGCACGGCCAGCCCGATCGACAGGTAGACCAGGCGCTTGAGCAGCCCGCCGATGAGGAAGTAGAGCTGACGCAGGCCCATGAGGGCGAAGATGTTGGCGGTGAGGACGAGGTAGGGCTCCTTGGTGAGCCCGTAGATCGCGGGGATCGAGTCGAGGGCGAAGAGCAGGTCGGTCGTCCCCAGCGCCATGATGACGATGAACATCGGCGTCACCAGCCGCTTGGCGCCCTCGTGGACGAAGAGCTTGGTGCCGTGGAAGGAACTCGTCGCCGGGAACCGTCGCTCAACGAACTGCAGGAACGCGTTCTCCTCATATTCGTCGTCGTCGCTCTCACCCTCCCGGGCCAACTTCCAGGCCGTCCAGATGAGGAAGGCGCCGAAGATGTAGAACACCCAGGCGTAGGAGTTGATGACCGCGGCCCCGAGCGCGATGAACAGCCCGCGCAGCACGATGGCGATGATGATGCCCACCATGAGGGCCGACTGCTGCAGCCGCTCAGGAACCCGGAAGTTGGCCATGATGAGCAGGAAGACGAAGAGGTTGTCGACCGACAGGGAGTACTCGGTGAGCCAGCCGGCATAGAACTCTCCGGCGTACTGCCCGCCGAAGTCCCACCAGATGAACAGCCCGAACAACAGCGCCAGCGAGACATAGACGACCAGGTAGGTCGTGCACTCGCGCATCGACGGCACATGGGGTCGACGGGCCACGACGGCGACATCGAGCAACAGGGCCACTGTTGCCGCACCGATAGTGACCCACCACACCAGGGGAGTGACGTCCACGAAGCACCTTCCGTTGGGGATGTCCCTGAGACTCTACCCAGCGTTGGGGCGTTGCTTGCGCGGCAGCGCCGCCACGACCGACTCGTAGGACGCGTCGATCGCCTCGAGGAGTTCGTCGTCAGGGATGGCCCCCGCCAACCGCAGGGTGTTCCATCCGTAGCGACCGATATAGGCCATGACGCTGGCGTCCTGCGGGTAGCGGTGCAGCCACTCGTCGGCCTCGTCCCGCCCTCGCCCGAGTTTGAGCCCCACCGCGTCCTCGCCGGTGAAGGCGAAGATCTTCGGACCGACCTTGGCAACGACATCGCCGTCCCATGGCTCGTCCGGCCAGGCGCCGGGCTTGGCCAGGCAATAGGCGAGCAACTCCTCACGCGTCATGGCCGCGAGGCTAACTCAGGACCGCTGCGCCGTGCCGGGCAGCGGCAGCCGTCCCACGGCATACCGGGTCGCCTCGCGCTCCGGCCCCAACGCCTCCTCGACGATCCCGCGTCCCGTTTCGGGGGCATGGAGCATCCGCCCAGGCGCGCTGACGATCCCCACGTGGTGGACTGCGCGCCCCGGGTGGGCGAAGAAGTAGAGGTCACCAGGGCGCTCCTCACCGAACGTCACCGGGTATGCCGCGGCCTCCTGATCGTCGGCGTCGCGCGGGACGACCACGCCCAACCGACGCCACACGTGGTGCACCAGCCCTGAGCAGTCCAGCCCGAGCGGTGAGGTCCCTCCCCAGAGGTAGGGCAGGCCGAGGTGTTCAGCAGCCAGGGTGAGGACGTCGGCTCCGGGAGCGTCGGCGACCGGAAGGCCGGGCTCGTCACCGGCCGAGCCGGGGTCCTCAAGATGGCTGCGGCGCACCCAGCCCGGGTAACCGCGGGGGTCCAACCGGCTGGGCTGCCACGGGCACACCACCCGAACCCAGCCGTCGGCGCTCACGTCGCTGATCGGGACGACCGGCTCGCCGAGCACGGCCTGACTCTCGACGCGGCCGTGCAGGCCGAGCCGGCCATCACCGCTCTCGTCGTCCTGCGGGCGGGCGTCGAGGACGGCCAACCACCTGGCCGGGTCGGCCTGGTCGGCGATCGCCGCGGCATCGACCGGCCGGGGGGCATCCGGCGAGGTCCAGAGGGTCGTCACGGGCACGGACACACGCAGCAGGGCCATCGCCCCATCCTCACATGCCCGATACTGCCGGTCATGGATCCCGCTGCGGTGACCGCTCGTCTCGCCGATCTCGTGGCCGCGGCCCCAGGCCGTCTGTCGGTCGCCGTTCGTGCTCGGGACGGCTACCGGTTCGACCACGACTCGGCGCGAGTCGTCCCTGCGGCGAGCACCATCAAGGTGCCCGTGTTGCTGGCCTACCTCGCCTCGGGGATGCCGTGGGACCTGCCCGTGGCGCTGCCGGCCGCCCGGGTGGGTGGGTGTGGCCCGCTCGCGCTGCTGCCCTCGGTGACCAGCCTCCCCGCGGGGGAGGCGTTGCGCCTGATGATCGCGCTGTCCGACAACGACGCCACCAACGCGGTGCTCGGGCTGGTCGGTGTGGGCGAGGTGGCTCGGTTGCTCGGACGCGCGGGGACGCGGCATACCGTGCTGCGGCGCCGGATGATGGACCAGGTGGCGGCCGCTGCGGGTCACGAGAACGAGACCTGCGCCGCGGACCTGGCCGAGTTGCTCGCCGCCGTGCGCGCCGGGTCGATCCTGCCCCAGCGCGAGGCCGCCATGGCGCTGGCCGTCCTGCGCGAGCAGCAGTTCGACGAGGGCCTGCCCGCCTATCTCCCTGAGGGCCTGCGCTGCGCGTCGAAGACCGGCAGCCTTCCCGGGGTGCGCCACGACATCGCGGTCATCGAGAGCGGTGACGCGTGGGTCGCGGTCGCCGCCCTGGCCACCGACCTCATGGACGGCCCCGTCGATCGGGGCACGTCGATCTACCCCACGTATGCCGCGATCGGCGAGACTGTCGCCGCCCTCGTCACCGGCTGAACGGAGGCCGATCGGGCGCCAACGCGGTCGCTCAGGTGATGCCGACGATCGGCAGACGCAGGGCTGCCGGAGCCGACGCCGGGACGATCGGCTTCGCCGGCTCGACCGGTGCGATCCCTTGGTATGCCGTGCCCAGCGTCGGCCGCGCGTCGGTCTGGCCCTTGTTGGGCCAGTAGGCCATGGCCCGCTCGGCTTGAGCGGTGATGGTCAACGACGGGTTGACGCCGAGGTTGGCCGAGATCGCGGACCCGTCGACGATGTGCAGACCGTCGTAACCGAAGACCCGGTGGTAGGCATCGACGACGCCGTGGTCGGCGTCCTTCCCGATCGGGCAGCCGCCGATGAAGTGCGCCGTCAGCGGCCGATGGAACTGCTCGCCGATGTTGCCGGCTGGGAAGCCGCCGACGTTCCGAGCCATGCGTCGGACCGCCTCGTTCGCCAATGGGATCCAGGTCGGATTGGGTGCACCGTGACCCTGCTCGGAGCTCAACGTGATCTTGCCGGTGACCCGATTGCGCTTGGGGAAGGTGTTGATCGAGTTGTCCAGCGACTGCATGACCAACGCGATGACGGTGTGCTCCGACCAGTGTTTGAAGTCGTAGAGCCGGCGCACGGTGGATCGCTCGTGCCACGACTGGCGCAGCCAGACCCGCCACCGGGGCGTGTCGCCGAGGTCGTCGGTGAGCACCGAGGTGAGCAGCGACATGACGTTGGAGCCCCGGCCGTAGCGGACCGGCTCGATGTGGGTGTGCTCGTCCGGATGGAACGACGAGGTGATCGCCACCCCCTCGGTGAAGTCGCGCGGGTCGTCCTTGGGTGCGCCGGCGCCGAGGATCGACTCGGAGTTGGTCCGGGTCAACCGGCCCAGAGTGTCGGAGAGACGGGGGAGTTCGCCGGTGAACTTCATCGTGTGCAGGAGGCGTTGAGTCCCTAGTGCCGACGCCGCGAAGATCACCTGCTGCGCGGCATACGTGCGGCTCTGACGCGCTGCGCGGCGCTTGGTCTTCGCGCGGGTGTTAGTCGTATGGACGTCGTATCCGCCGCCGTGGCGGGGGACGACGCGGGTCACGGTCGTCAGCGGGTGGACGTGCGCGCCATGCTTCTCGGCGAGGTAGAGGTAGTTCTTCACGAGGGTGTTCTTCGCGTTGTGGCGGCAGCCGGTCATGCACTCGCCACACCCCGTGCAGGTATGCCGTCGCGGCCCTTCGCCACCGAAGTAGGGGTCGTCGACGGGCTGGCCCTTGCTCTCGCCGTCGCGCGGGAAGAGGACCCCGACCGGGGTGTAGCGGAAGGTGTCGCCCTTGCCCATCTCCTCGGCGACCTGGCGGATCACCTCGTCCGAGGGCGTGTGCCACGGGTTGGTGATGACGCCGAGCATCCGGGTGGCCTGGTCGTAGTAGGGCGCCAACTCGGTCTTCCAGTCGGTGATGTCGCGCCACTGGGGGTCGTCGTAGAAGGCGGCCGGAGGCTGGTAGAGGGTGTTCGCGTAGACGAGCGAGCCACCGCCGACCCCGGCTCCGCTGAGGATGAGGCAGTCGTTGAGCAGGTCGATCCGCTGGATCCCGTAGCAGCCCAACGACGGCGCGAACAGGTAGTTGCGCACATCGAAGCTCGTGTCGGGCAGGTCGGCGTCCTCGAAACGTGGGCCCGCTTCGAGGACGGCGACCGAGTAGCCCTTCTCGGTGAGGCGTAGCGCGGCGACCGATCCACCGAAGCCCGAGCCGACGATCACGACGTCGTAATCGAAGGCAGTGGTCACTATGCCCTCCCGAGGCGGGTGAGGAGCTTGACCGCTCCGGTCATCACGGCGGCATACGCCTCGTCGGTCAGGCCCCAGTGCGGCCCGAAGCGGAGCAGGTATTGCGTGGCGACCGACTGGACCTCGGTGTAGCGGTGGATGCCCTCGGCACCCTGGCGCCGGCCGATGCCGGAGGAGCGCATCCCGCCCATGGGGGCGTCGAGGCTGGCGAAGGTCGCGCTGAAGGCCTCGTTGATGTTGACGGTGCCGCACTTGATCCGGTTGGCGATGAGGCGGGCCCGCTTGTTGTCGCGGCTGAAGACCGCGGCGTTGAGGCCGTAGTCGCCGGCGTTGGCCAGGTCCACCGCCTCATCCTCGGTGGTGAACGGGTAGACCGAGATGACCGGACCGAACGTCTCGTCGGCGTGACAGGCCATATCGGGGGTGACCCCGTCGAGGATGGTCGGCTCGTAGAAGTACGGGCCGAGATCGGGCCGGGCCCGACCTCCGGCGAGGACCCGCGCGCCGTGGTGGACGGCGTCATCGACGTGATCGGCGACCGTCGTCAACTGTTCCGCCGAGATCAACGAGCCCATGTCGATGCCCCACTCGTGGCCGGCGCCCAACCGCATGGCCTTGGTCCGCGCGACGAACTTCTCGACGAACTCGTCGTGAACCTCGGCGTCGACATAGAGGCGCTCGGTCGACACGCACAGTTGCCCACCGTTGGAGAAGGCGGCCCGGACGGCTCCCTCGGCCGCCCGGTCGAGGTCGGCGTCGCGCAGGACGAGAATCGGGTTCTTGCCGCCGAGTTCGAGTGAGCAGCCGATAAGTCGGTCGGCGCATTGCCGGGCGATGACCCGGCCCGTTGCGGTCGAGCCGGTGAAACACACGTAGTCGGCGTTCTCGATCATCGGGGTGCCGAGCACCCGGCCCGCCCCCGTCACCATCTGCCAGACACCCTCCGGGAGCCCAGCCTCCTCGAGCAGCGCGAGGCCGAGCAGAGCCGACAGGGGAGTGTGGTGGTCGGGCTTGGAGACGACGGCGTTCCCCGCGGCGATCGCGGCGATGCCGTCGACGAGCGCCATGGTGAACGGGTAGTTCCACGGCGAGATGATCGCCACGACGCCCTTGGGGGTGCGGTGCTCCTCGATCTGGGTGAGGAACGGGACGACTCCGTCGCGACGCTTGGGTGCCAGGTGCCGGTCGAGGGTCCGGGCGTAGTAGCGCGCCGTGAGCGCGACGTGCAGGGGTTCGTCGAACGCGTGGATGCGTGACTTGCCCGACTCCCAGCAGATGAGGTCCATGATCTCCTCGCGCCGATCGAGGATCAGCTCGTGCAGGCGCATGAGGACCTCGGAGCGCTCGGCGAAGCTGGAGAGCCCCCAGTCCTTGGCGGCCTCCCTCGCGCGCGCCATGGCTGAGAGGACGTCGGCAGGTGTCGAGGTGGGGATGTTGCCGAGCGGCTGACCCGTGGCTGGGGCGAGGAGCCTGCTCGCGGTCCCGGACGTGGCCACCAGCTGGTCGGTGAGCCCCCGCACGTAACTCTGATCGAGCGCATAGGTCGCGGCGAGGACGTGTTCCGGGTCCAGCGGTCCGGGACGGTGGGCAGAGGAACGGTTCCCGGAGGAAGCGGGGGTCATGATCGAGCCTAGGCACCAGGGGTGGCCTCCCCGTCAGGCCAACGGCACGTGACATCCCTCACTCCTAGGGACGGGACGTGAGTCCGTGACGCACGGTCGACTCGACAGCCACACTCGGTGTCAGACGAGCGACGTGCTTTCCGCATGGCGCAACGACGTATGGGCTCATGAGAAAGGTCTCTGGATGGGAACCCGGATCGCGGCGTCCGACCTCACCTGGCTGTTGATGGATCGGCCCAACAACCTGATGCATGTCCACGGCCTGCTCACCTTCGACGAGCTTCCCGAGTGGGAGGCGTTGCGCGACGCCATCTTCGAGCGCGTGGTGACGAAGTACCGCCTGTTGAGCCAGGTGGCCGTCCAGCACGACGGGCATTGGGAGTGGGAGGACGACGTCGACTTCTCGGTGGACCGGCACGTGTTGCGGGTTGTCCTCGCCGACTCCCAGCCCGAGACCCTGCGCGCGTATGTCTCCAGCCAGTTCTCGGTGCCCTTCGACCGGTCTCGCCCGCTGTGGGACATGCAGTTGATCTCGGGGCCGCCCGAGGACGAGGGCGGGGGAGCGATGCTCACCCGCTTCCACCACGGGCTCGGCGACGGCATACGCCTCGTGCAGTTGCTCATCGGGACGTGCGACCCCACCGACGGCGCGACGCCGCACACGGTGGGACGGGGCAGCGACGGCGGATCGCATGGCCCGCTCGATGCGGTCCGGCACCTTGCGGAGCACTCGGTCAAGGACACCATCGATGCGGTGACCCACTCGGGTTCGCTCGTGGCCCAGGCCGGTCGCACGGTCATAGCGACGATGAACCCTCTCGCGCTCCCGCATCACCTGGAGTCCGCGCTCGACCTGGTCCGGCACCCCACCAAACTCATCGACGTACTCACCGGCTTCACCTCGGACGACAACGAGACGTCCAACTCGTGGCGCGAGGTCGGCCGACTGCTGTTGCACGAGAAGGCCGATGCCGGCGCGTGGAGCGGGCATCCCGACGTCGACAAGGGCGTCGCGTGGACCGAGGGGATCAGCCTCTCGTCGGTCAAGGCGGTCGCGCAGGCCTTCAACGGGACGGTGAACGACGCGCTCATGGCGGCGGTGTCCCTGGCGCTGACGGACTACCTCGGCGAGCGTGGCGTCACCGACATCACCGACGTGGCCTGGATGATGCCCGTGTCGCTGCAACCGGTCGACGGCAGCCTGCCGTCGACGTTGGGCAACCACTTCGCCGTCGTGCTGTTCGAGATGCCCCTGGGGATCGCCGATCCGGCCGAGCTCATCGAGCAGATCCACCACCGCACGACACGCCTGAAGAACAGCGTCGAGCCGGCGCTGGCCTTCGGTGTGCAGAAGGTGATCGCCGAGACCCCGGGTGCCGTGGCCAAACGCCTCACCGACTTCTTCTCCAACAAGACGATCGGGCAGTTGAGCAACGTCCCCGGGCCGAGTTCGCGGCTCACCATGGTCGGCGCCCCGGTCCGCACCGTCCTGGGCTGGGTCCCGATGTCCGGCGACCAGCCCATCGGCGTCTGCCTGTTCACCTACAACGGGACCGTCGGGGTCGGGGTGTGCTCGGACACCCGGATGATCCCCGACCCTGAGCGGGTCACCGAGCTCATCCGCGATCACATCGACCGACTCGTCGCGGGGGCCGAACTGCGCCACGAGCCACCAGCCCGCGCAACGTCTCGTCGCCCCACCCGCTCGAAGGCCTAGGAGATCCGGTATGCCGCGCAAACGGCTTGTCGTCGTCAACATCACCCTGCAGGGCCCCGAGTGGGACTTCGACGAAAAGGTGACCTTCGCCGGTCGGGACTTCCGACTCATCCGGGTCGGGACGACCGGCGACCTCGACGCTGCCGAGAAGCTCGTGTGGCAGTGGTCGCTCAAGGCCGACGCCGTCGCCGTCACCGGTGTCCGTGAGGCGCAGGCCTCCGGCGTCTTCAAGGGTGACCCTCTCGAAGTGCGTCAGGTCCTTGAGACGACCGCACGGGTGCCCGTCCGCGATGGGTCGATGCTCGCTGATGTGTTGCAGGAGTGGGCGATCCGCCGGGTGCAAGCCGAGATGCCCGGCTACTTCAACAATGCCCGGACGGTCGTTCTCAGCGGGAAGAACTACGAGCGGACGATCCGGGTCCTGCGGGAGTTCACCGCCAACATCGACTTCGTCGACCCGGCCCTGCGGACCGACGTCCCCATCGCGTTGAACACCAACCCGGTGGTCGCCAAGGCGGCCGAGGTCGGGATGTGGACCTGGCGCCTTACCCCCGGGTTCTTCAAGGACCACAGCCAGGGGCCGGTCGAGTGGGTGAGCGACAAACTCGCCCACCGGGCCGCCCGGGACGCGGACATCATCGTCGGGAGTTACGCCGAGCTGATGCATTTCGGGCTCGAAGACCTCGCCGGCAAGACCGTCGTGACCAACGCCGTGTCCGATGGCCGACTGGCCGAGCTCACCAGCCGTGGTGTCGACCTGATCATCGACGCGACGCCTCGCCCCTTCCGGTTCATGGTGGTCACCGCAATGCTTGAGGCGATGGCCGCAGCCATCAACACCGAGGAGCGGGAGCTCACCACCGACGACCTCCTCGAACTGATCCAGGCCGCCGAGCTCGAACCCCGGCTGCTGCGTCCCAACGGCGACAAGCGCAAGAGCCGATTCGCCTTCGTCATCCATCCGTTGAGCGCGCAGTACTTCAACAACGTCGAAGCGATCGGTGCCCTGAGCCGGGTCCCCGGGATGGGCGACGTCGTCGAGAAGGCGATGGCCTACATCCCGCCGTTCATCTACAGCCACGTCACGGGTATCGAGTCACCCACCGGTGCCGAGGCCGAGGGCTGGTTGATCTCGGTGGGCGGCACGCCCAAGGAGATGCTTGCCCACAGCCCGGAGTTCACCTACTCACGTCTGCTGGAGGCTGCCGACCTGGCCCGGAAGTTGGGCGCCCAGGTGATGGGGCTCGGTGCCTTCACCAAGGTCGTCGGCGACGCCGGCGTCACCGTGGCCAAGCGGGCACCGCTGCCGGTGACGACGGGGAACAGCTACAGCGCCTCCGGGGCACTCTGGGCAGCCCACGCGGCCCTGCGCAAACTGGGCATCGCCCGCGTCGACGACCACGGCATCATCCACGGCAAGGCCATGGTCGTCGGGGCCACTGGGGCGATCGGCTCGGTCTGTGCCCGGCTGTTGGCGCTCGTCACCGACGAGTTGTGGTTGGTCTCGCCCGAGACCGCCAAGTTGCTGGCCATCAAGAAGGACATCGAGAGCGAGAACCCCCGGGCCGTCTTGCACGTCACCGCTCGACCGGGCGACGCACTCGCCGAGATGGACCTCATCGTCACCGCCACCTCCGCCGCGGGGAACAAGGTGCTCGACATCATGAAGGTCAAGCCAGGGTGCGTCATCACCGACGTGGCCCGGCCGTTGGACATGTCTGCCGAGGATGTCGCCAAACGTCCCGACGTGCTCGTCATCGAGTCCGGCGAGATCGAGTTGCCCGGTGACGTCCACATGGGCAACATCGGCCTGCCTGCTGGCGTCGCCTATGCCTGCCTCGCCGAGACCGTCGTCCTCGCGCTCGAAGGGCGCTACGAGACGTTCACGGTCGGACGGAACATCGAGTGGCCCAAGGTCAAGGAGATCTACCAACTCGGGCTCAAGCACGGCATGAAGTTGGCGACGATCTCCGGCGTCGGCGGCGTATTCACCGACGACGATTTCGCCCGAGTTCGCGAGGCCGCCCTGGCCGCACGCGCCACCGCGTCAAGCGACGCCAACGCGACGTAGGCCACGTCGCCTGGGCCATGTCACCAGGTGCTCTTCCTGTCAGGATGGGGAGAGACCCGATGGAGGAGTGTCGTGAAGTCAGTCCAAGGAAAGACGGTCCTGATCACCGGTGCCGCGATGGGCATGGGGCGCTTGTTCGCCGAGCGAGCCATCGCCGAAAAGGCCAAGGCGGTGGTCCTCTGGGATCTCAACGAGGTCGCTCTGCAGCGCACCCTCGAAGAGCTGACGGGACGCGGAAGTGAGGTCACGGCATACCTCGTCGACGTCGGCGACCTCGCCGCGGTGGAGGCCAGCGCCGCTGCCGTCCTGGCCGAGGTCGGGGCAGTGGACGTCCTGGTCAACAACGCCGGTGTCGTCCGCGGCAACCAGTACTTCTGGGAGTCCGACTCGGGGCGGGACACCCGCCTGACAGTGGCGGTCAACACCCTCGCCCCCATGTATGTCGCGCGGGCCTTCCTTCCGGGGATGATCGCCGGCAGCGGGGAGGCGCGCCTGCTCAACCTCGCCTCGGCCGCCGGTTTCACGGCCAACCCGCGGATGGCCGTGTATGCCGCGTCCAAGTGGGCGGTCATCGGCTGGTCCGACTCGGTGCGGCTGGAGCTCAAGCAGGCCGGGGTCGAGCACGTCAAGGTGACGACCGTGTGCCCTTATTACGTCAACACCGGCATGTTCGACGGCGCCAAGTCCGCGCCGCTCCTGCCGATCCTCGAGCCGGCGCATGTCGTCGACGAGGCCTGGCGGGCGATGTGTGCCGGCGGATCGTTCGTCGTCCTGCCGCGCACCGTCATGCTCAGCGAGGTGCTCAAGGGCTTGGTGCCGATCAGCGTTCGCGACTTCATCTCGGACAACGTCATCGGGGTCTACCACACGATGGAGGACTTCACCGGCCGCGCCGAGCAGCAGGCGTGACCAGGTCGTCGGACCCAGCAGGTCGGAAGGACTGAGCCTTGGCGCAGCGCAATCACCGCGTCCCGGTCTCCTACGGTGCCAGCATCATGGCCCTGGAGGTCCTCCCTGCGCGCCCGGTCGCGGAGGGTGTGCCGACCGTCGTGCTGGCCCACGGGTGGTGCCTGGACCACACGAGTTGGCACAAGGTTGTCGCCGACCTTCAGGCCCGGCGGAACGTCCGGGTGGTGCTCTTCGACCAGCGGGGGCACGGCAAGTCGAGCATGGGCGAAGTCGGCGACCCCACGGTCCGCATCCTCGGTGACGACCTGCGCGAGGTCATCGACGCGGTGGCGCCCGAGGGTGATCTCGTCCTGGCCGGGCACTCGATGGGTGGCATGTCGGTCATGGCCTACGCCGGGATGCACTACGAGCACTTCACCGAGCGGGTCAAGGGCACCGTGCTCGCGTCGACGGCCGCGTCGATCGAGGGTCGCACCCCGGTGCCGCTGGAGCGGGTCATCATGGCGTTGGCCTCGCGTGCTCCGGGCATCCAGCCTCGGGTCTTCATCCCCCGCATGGTCGAAGGGAAACTCATCTTCGGGCCGGGCGCCAACCGTGAGGACATCCGGCACGCGGTCGAGCAGATCAAGCACACGAAGATGCCGACGATCGGCCGGTTCTTCTATGCGATCGCCGGCCATGACGAGATGGACGCCTTGGGCCATTTCGTCGACGTGCCGACCCACATCATCGCCGGCAACCACGACCGGCTGATCCCCGTCCCGCACGCCGAGGCCCTGCGCAAACGGATCCCCGGCGCCGACCTCAACGTCCTCGACGGGGTGGGTCACATGACGACCTACGAGGCGTCGAGCATCATCTGCGACGCGATCGTCGGCCTAGTCGACTCCAGCGTGCCCCCGAAGCCCCGCCGCGCCCGCCGCTGATCACCGCGCTGGGTCGGGCGCGCCGAGTCGGCTTGCATGAGGTTAGTGCGTGGCCCCCAAGCGTCCTGGCCTCCTAAGCGGTGAGCAGCTGCGCGGAAGGCGTGCGGAGGGCGTGGCTAACGCCTCACCAGCCGCGGGCGAGCCACTCCGCGAGGTAGGGGCGCTCGACGCGCAGGGTCGTGTCGTCGCCGTGGCCCGGATAGACCCACGTGTCGTCGCCGTAGACGTCGAAGATCCGCGCTGTCACATCGGCATACAACTGCTCGAACGACTGCCCCGGCATCTTGGTGTTGCCGACCCCGCCGGGGAAGAGCGAGTCGCCGGTGATGAGGTGCGTGAAGCCCGCCGGGTCGGCATACGCCAACGCGACCCCGCCCTCGGTGTGCCCGCGCAGGTGGACGACATCGAGGTCGACCGCCCCGACCCGCAGCACGTCTCCGTGGACGAGCGCCCGATCCGGGGCCAGCGGCAGGGCAGCGGCGTCCTCGGCCCCCGCGGCCGTGGGGGCGCCCGACCAGGCCGCGATCTCCGCAAGTGCGCGCACGTGGTCGCCGTGACGGTGCGTGGTGACGATCCCGCCGAGGCTGCCCGTGCCCTCGGCGACGAAGGCCCGCAGCCGGGGCGCGTCGGCCGCCGCGTCGACGAGCAACTGCTCGCCGGTGGTCCGACAGGTGAGCAGGTAGGCGTTGTTGTCGTACTCGCCGACGCTGCACTTGCGGATGATCAACTCGCGCAGCTCGCGGACGTCCGTCGCGCCCCCGGAGGTGACGTGCCCGGCATACCTGCTCATCTCAGGACCCTTTCGGAAGGTGGGGGAGCGCGCCGTCCGTGGCGAGCCCCTCGGTCAGCCCGCGCGCCAGCCACCCGAGCAGCGCGGCGGGGGTGCCAGTGACGTATGCCGTCCCGGCACCGACCGTGAACTCCTCGCCCGTCGTCGTGTGCAGGGTGAGCGCCGGCGCCTGCGGGTGCCGCCGCAACCCGGCCACCTCGTCGGCGAGGAAAGCCGAGGTGAGGTCTGGTGGCAGGTCGGCGAACCCGAACCCAGCATCGAGATCGACGTGGTGGTAGGCCACCTCGCGCAGCCGGCGCCAGGCCAGCTCCGACGCACGGATCCGCCAGCCGCCGCGCAACTCGATCTCGACCGCGTCGTGGGCTGGGGCGAGGTCCGCGGTCTGGCCGGCGAGCCGGGCCGCGCTCGCCTCGACATCGGCGACCAGGTCGGCCACGGGCCGAGCTGCACCGGCCTCGATGTCCGCCTCGCGGGCTTCAGCGGACGCATACATCGGGGTGGGCACGCCGGTCACGGCCCAGGTGACGAGGTTGCCGATGGCGTCGGCGTTGCGGGCCACGTGGGTGAGCACGTGGCCACGCGTCCACCCCGCGCACAGTGAGTCGGCCGCCTGGTCACCCTCACGCATCCCGTATGCCGTCTCCAACAGGGCCGCGGTCGCCGCGGCGACGTCGGCCCATGAGGTGTCGGTGGTCATGGCCTGACGCTACCCGGCGGATCCGGGTCCGGCGCTGTCGCGGCGCGGCGACGTCGGCCTATGGTGTGCGGCATGGGTCGTTCCCCGGTCGTGTCCCTGGTCGAGTCGCAGTCCGAGGGCTGGGCGGTGTGGCGGGTGCGGATGCTCGGCGACTTCGTCAACGGGTTCGCCTTTCGCGACGCGAACGGTGCAGTGACCCTGCTCGATGTCGGCCTCCCGTGGTCGACGAGGCGGGTCCTGGCGGCTCTGGCCGCGATCGACTCCGGTCCGTCGGACGTCGCCCGGATCATGGTCACCCACGCGCACTCCGATCATGTGGGCGCGGCGGCCTCGCTGGCCGCTCGCACCGGCCGGGCCGTGGACGTTCACGAGGCGGACGCGGCATACGTCGCGGCGGGGGAGTCACCCCCGATGTCTGGGCTGGGCGGGCTCGTGTCGCGGGTCGTGCCGGGCTTCGCCGCCGCGCCGGTGGGGGTCCGGCTGGTCGACGGCCAGCTGCTCGGCGTAGCCGGCGGCCTGCGGGTCCTGCACACTCCTGGCCATTCGCCGGGGCATGTGTCGTTCCTGCACGAGCCGAGTCGGTTGCTCATCACGGGCGATGCCATCTTCAACATCCGTGGGCCGCGTTGGCCGGTCAAGGCGTTCTGCACCGACTTCCAACTCAATCGGCAGACCGCCAGACTCCTGGGCGACCTCGACTACACGATGGCGGCCTTCACCCATGGGCCGGAGCTGCGCGACAGCCCCCGGGAGGCGATCCGGGACTTCCTCCGCCGGGAAGCGTCGGGGGCTGTCGGTGGGGGCACCTAGGCTGTCCTGCGTGTCAGTCGTGCCCCCTTCGCCCACCCGGAAACGCTCCGGATCCACCCCGCGATCCGCCGCACCTTCGGCGGTGCCGTCCACCAAGTCGTCCACATCGTCGTCCACCAAGCCGGACCCGGCGACGGCCGGCGGGGCTGCTGTCGCGCATCTCGTGGCGGAACGACAGCCGGGCCGACACAGCCGCGACACCCTGATCGTTCGGGGGGCCCGCGAGCACAACCTCAAGGACATCTCGGTCGAGTTGCCCCGCGACAGCCTCATCGTCTTCACGGGCCTGTCCGGCTCGGGGAAGTCGTCGCTGGCGTTCGACACGATCTTCGCCGAGGGGCAGCGTCGTTACGTCGAGTCCTTGTCGGCCTATGCCCGCCAGTTCCTCGGCCAGATGGACAAGCCCGACGTCGACTTCATCGAGGGCCTCTCCCCGGCCGTGTCGATCGACCAGAAGTCGACCAACCGCAACCCGCGCTCGACGGTGGGGACGATCACCGAGGTCTACGACTACCTCCGTCTGTTGTTCGCCCGGGTCGGTCGCCCGCACTGCCCCATCTGCGACGAGCCGATCACCCGCCAGAGCCCCCAGCAGATCGTCGACCGACTGCTCGAGCTCCCTGAGCGCACCCGCTTCCAGATCCTCGCGCCGGTCGTCAAGGCCCGTAAGGGCGAGTTCGTCGACCTGTTCGCCGAGTTGCAGACCAAGGGCTTCGCCCGGGCCAGGGTCGACGGTGAGGTCATCGCGCTGGCCGACCCGCCCAAGCTCGAGAAGCAGATCAAGCACACCATCGAGGTGGTCATCGACCGGTTGGTCGCCAAGGGTGACGACGCGGCGGCCAAGCGACGGCTCACCGACTCGGTGGAGACCGCCCTCGTGCTGGCGGGCGGCATACTCCTCGTCGACTTCGTGGACCGCGAGGAGGGCGAGCCCGACAAGGAGCGGCGCTTCTCCGAGCGGATGGCCTGCCCCAACGACCACCCCTTGGCCATCGACGAGGTCGAGCCCCGGACCTTCTCGTTCAACTCGCCCTTCGGCGCCTGCCCGGCCTGCACCGGTCTGGGCACCGAGCTCGAGGTCGACCCCGAGTTGTGCATCCCCGACGAGGACCTCTCGATCGCGCAGGGCGCGGTGGCTCCGTGGGGGAGCGGCTCCGGCTCGGCCGACTACTTCATGCGCGTCGTCCAGGCGGTGGCCGACGACCTGAAGTTCTCGCTCGACACCCCCTGGCGGGCGCTCCCCGAACGGGCCAAGGAGGCCCTGCTCTTCGGGCAGAACTACAAGGTCCACGTCACGTATCGCAACCGCTACGGCCGCGACCGGTCCTACACCACCGGTTTCGAAGGGGTCGTGCCGTTCGTCAAGCGTCGGCACTCCGAGACCGACTCCGAGTGGAGCCGGGACCGCTACGAGGGCTACATGCGTGAAGTGCCCTGCCCGGTATGCCGCGGTGCCCGGCTCAAGCCGGAAGTGCTCGCCATCCGGGTGGGTGGGCAGAACATCTCGCAGGTCTGTGCCCTGGCGATCAACGAGTGCGCCGAGTTCCTGCGCTCGGTCGACTTCACCGACCGCGAGCGGCAGATCGCCGAGCGGGTCATCAAGGAGATCGGGGCCCGGTTGGGGTTCCTGCTTGACGTCGGCCTCGACTACCTGTCGCTGGATCGCCCCGCCGGCACGCTGTCCGGCGGCGAGGCCCAGCGGATCCGCCTGGCCACCCAGATCGGGTCCGGCCTGGTCGGCGTGCTCTACGTGCTGGACGAGCCCTCGATCGGGCTGCACCAGCGCGACAACCACCGGCTCATCGAGACCCTGACCCGGCTGCGCGACCTCGGCAACACCCTCATCGTCGTCGAGCACGACGAGGACACCATCGCGACGGCCGACTGGGTCGTCGACATCGGGCCGGGAGCGGGGGAGCACGGCGGCCATGTCGTGCACTGCGGGCCGGTCGCCGGGCTGCTGGCCCACCCCGACTCGCTCACCGGGATGTATCTCTCGGGTCGCAAGTCGATCCCGGTCCCCGACGTGCGTCGCCCGCAGGTCAAGGGCCGCGAGGTGACGGTGATCGCCGCCCGCGAAAACAACCTGCGCGACGTCACCGTGTCGTTCCCCCTGGCCAACCTCGTGGCGGTCACCGGGGTGTCCGGCTCGGGGAAGTCGACGCTGGTCAACGACATCCTCTACACGGTGTTGGCCAACAAGCTCAACAAGGCCCGCCAGGTCCCGGGGCGGCACAAGTCGGTCACCGGTCTTGAGCATCTCGACAAGGTCGTCCACGTCGACCAGAGCCCGATCGGCCGGACCCCGCGGTCCAACCCGGCCACCTACACCGGAGTCTTCGACCACATGCGCCGCCTGTTCGCCGAGACCACCGAGGCGAAGATCCGCGGCTACCTGCCGGGCCGGTTCTCGTTCAACGTCAAGGGCGGGCGCTGCGACAACTGCTCGGGCGACGGCACGATCAAGATCGAGATGAACTTCCTGCCAGACGTCTATGTGCCGTGCGAGGTCTGTCACGGGGCGCGCTACAACCGGGAGACCCTCGACGTCCACTTCAAGGGCAAGACGATCGCCGACGTCCTCGACATGCCCATCGAGGAGGCCGCCGAGTTCTTCGCGGCAGTGCCGGCGATCGCTCGCCACCTGACGACGTTGAACGATGTCGGGCTGGGCTATGTCCGGCTCGGCCAACCCGCGCCGACGCTCTCGGGTGGTGAGGCCCAGCGGGTCAAGCTCGCCGCCGAGTTGCAGAAGCGCTCCAGCGGCCGCACCGTCTATGTCCTCGACGAGCCGACCACCGGCCTGCACTTCGAGGACATCAGCAAACTCCTCGGCGTGCTGCAGGGCCTGGTCGACAAGGGCAACACGGTCATCGTCATCGAGCACAACCTCGACGTCATCAAGTCGGCCGACTGGATCGTCGACCTCGGTCCCGAGGGCGGCTCCGGCGGCGGCCGCGTCGTCGCCGAAGGCACCCCCGAGCAGGTCGCCGCGCATCCGGACTCCCACACGGGTCGCTTCCTCGCCCCCGTGCTCGCCAAGGCCGCAGCGGGTATGCCGTCCGCGCGCCCCAGCGTCGAGCGGGCCAGTGCCCGACCCCGCAAGGCCACGGCGGTGGCCAGCGGAACGGCGAAGCGGGCGGTGCGCGGGCGGCATACCGAATGACCGTGCCCGAGGCGCGCCGGACGGTCACGGGGGAGGACTGGTACGGCCGCGAGGTGCAGGGTGAACGGTTCGCCGACACGGACTTCGTGGCGGTCGATTTCGGCGATCTGCGGAGCGTCGGGGCTGTCCTCGAGAACTGCACGTTCCGGCGGTGCCGGTTCAACACCTCGGTGCACACCGACTCGGCCTTCACCGGCTGCACGTTCGCCTACTGCACCTTCTTCGACGCCCGGTTCGTCCGCTGCAAACTCGTCGGATCGACCTTCACCGGGTGCGAGTTCGACCTCGTCCAGGTCGACGGTGGCAACTGGGGTTTCGTGGCTCTGGCAGGCGCGGCCCTCGGGTCCACCCAGTGGCGCGGTGTCCGCCTCACCGAGGCCGACCTCGACCGGGTGCAGGCGGTCGGCGCCGTGTGGCGCGACCTCGACCTCACGGGTGCCTCGCTGGTCGGGATCGACCTGCGTCAGGCAGACCTGCGCGGAAGTTCGCTCTGGTCGCTCGATCCGGCTGCCGCACAGCTGAGTGGAGCGATCGTGACGCCTGAGCAGGCGCTCGTCATCGCCGCCGCACTCGGGCTGGACGTTCGCGTCGACGACTGAGGGTTGGCGGGCGCGGCCCGAAACGCACGACGGTGGGGCGGGGCCACCTGGCCCCGCCCCACCGGCATACCGTGCTGGTCTTGCTGTGTTGAGTTGCGTTGCGCTGTGCTGTGCTGACGTGCCGTGAGCGCTAGTCCTCGCCGAGGTACGCCTTACGGACGGCGTCACTGTGCAGCAGGTCGTGTCCGGAGCCTTCGAGGACGACGTGGCCGACCTCGAGCACGTACCCCTTGTCAGCCAACTTGAGTGCAGCGCGCGCGTTCTGCTCGACGAGCAGGATCGTCGTGCCCTGGCTCTGCAGGGTCTTCACGGTCGACATGATGCGCTGCATCATGATCGGCGACAGACCCATGGACGGCTCGTCCAGCATGAGGAGCTTGGGACGGCTCATCATCGCCCGGCCCATGGCGAGCATCTGCTGCTCGCCACCGGAGAACGTCCCGGCAGGTTGCTTGGACCGCTCTCCGAGGATCGGGAACAGGTCGTAGGCCGCCTGCAGGTCGCTCTTGATCTCGCCGTCGTTGCGCGAGAAGGCGCCCAGCAGGAGGTTCTCCTCGACCGAGAGCCGGGGGAAGATCCGCCGACCCTCCGGGCTGTGGGCCAGGCCCAGGGTGACAATCTCGTGGGCCGGGACGCCGTCCAGACGCTTGCCCTCGAAGGTGATCTCACCCGATGTGGGCCTGATGAGACCGGAGATCGTTCGCAGCGTCGTCGTCTTGCCGGCACCGTTGGTCCCGATGAGGCAGACCACCTCGCCCTGACCGACGCTGAAACTGATCCCCTTGACGGCCTCGATCTTGCCGTAGGAGACCCGAAGGTCCTTGACTTCGAGCATGGCGCTCACGCCTGGTCCTCCTTTGCGGCCTCTTCCTCGAGCTCGTCGTCATCGGGTTTGCCGATGTACGCCTCGATGACCCGTGGATCGCTCTGGACGACCTGCGGGCTGCCCTCGATGAGGGTCTCGCCACGGACGAGGCAGAGCACCCGGTCGCACAGGGTGAAGATGAACCGCATGTCGTGCTCGATGACGACGACGGCCAGCCCCATGTCGCGGATCCGGAAGATCAACTCCTTGGCCTCTTCGGTCTCCTTGGGGTTCATGCCGGCCGTCGGCTCATCCAGGAGGATGAGCTTCGGGTCGGTGGCCAGCGCCCGCGCGATCTCGAGGCGACGCTGGTCGCCGTAGGGGAGGTTGCGAGCGAGGTGTTCGCTGGTCTTGCCCAAACCGACGAAGTTGAGCAACTCCTGGGCGCGAGCCCGGGTGGCCTCCTCCTCGTGGCGGTACTTCGGGCCACGGATGATCGAGGTGAGGGCCATGGCGCTGGTTCGGCAGTAGCGACCGACCATGACGTTCTCCAACGCCGTCATGTTGGCGAAGAGGCGGATGTTCTGGAAGGTGCGAGCCATCCCCGCCTGGACCACGGCCCGTGGCTTGGGTGGCAATACCGTGCCCTGGAACTTCACCTCGCCCTCGGTGGGCTTGTACATGCCGGTGAGGCAGTTGAAGAACGTCGTCTTCCCGGCACCGTTGGGCCCGATGAGGCCGACGATCTCGCCCTCGTTGACCCGGAGGTTGACGTTGTTGACGGCCGTGAGGCCGCCGAAACGCATGATGACGCCGGTCGCCTCAAGGACGGCCTTGCCGGACGCCGCGGGGGCGCTGGGACGGTCGTGCGTGGTGGTGGTCATGCCCGTCCCTCCGTCTTCGTCATACCTTCCAGATGGGCTTCTTCTATTCGTTCGGCCAACTTGGTGTCGTCCTCATGGAACTCCAAGGCGCGGCGCCGACTCGGAACCAAGCCCTCCGGGCGGAACCGCATCATGAGCACGAGGAGCAAACCGAAGGTGAGCAGCCGGTAGTCGGCCACGAAGCGCAGCTTCTCGGGGAGCAACTTGAGCACGGTGGCACCGACGAGGACGCCGGCCACCGTCCCCATGCCGCCGAGGACGATCGCGGCGAGCAGGAAGGCGGACTCAAGGAAGATGTACTGGTCGGGGGTGACCGACACGTCCTGGTGCGCCTTGATCGACCCGGCCATGCCGGCGAGGAACGCACCGCCGGCGAAGGCGAACAGCTTGAGCCCGAAGACGTTGACGCCCATGGCCTCGGCGGCCTTCTCGTCCTCACGGATCGCGACCCAGCCGCGCCCGATCCGGCTGTTGTTGAGCCGGGTGAAGATCGTGATGATGATCGCCGCGACGACGAGCATGAGGAAGTAGTAGTTGGCGAACCGGCCGAGCGGGATGCCCAGAAGGGTGTGCGTGTCGCCGAAGTTGAACGACCCGATCTCCAACTCTGGGATGCCCGGGATGCCGTTCGGGCCGTTGGTGAGGTCCGGGCCGTTGTTGCCGTCGAGGTTGTTGACGGTCAGCCGGAAGATCTCACCGAAGGCGAGGGTGACGATGGCCAGGTAGTCACCGGACACCCGCAGGGTTGGTGAGCCGATGATGAGGCCGAGGATCGACGACACGCAGGCAGCGATGACGACGACGACGATGAACGGTGGTTTCCACCCGATCGTCGCGAACGCGGAGTGCGACATCATCGCCGACACGTAGGCCCCGGCGCCGAGGAAGGCGATGTAGCCGAGGTCGAGCAGGCCGGCCAGGCCGACGACGATGTTCAGGCCGAGGGCGGTCGTCGCGAAGATGAGCACCTGGGTGGCGATGGACATGTTCGCGTCGGACCCGTTCTGGGTGAACGGGAACAGGAAGGCCACGGCGAAGGCACCCAGGGTGATGACCCGACGGTTGCGTTGCGCGATGACACCGATCCAGGAGAACAGCCCGGCGCGCGCGAGGGCGACCACGCTGCCGGCGAGGAACAGCAGGAACAGCGAGAAGATCGTGCCGTCCTCCTGACCGAGGGCGTATGCCGCGCCGAACAACGCGATCGCGAGCATGACGACGATGACGACGATCTCCACCCAGGACGGGAGGTGAACCGTGATCGGGTCGACCTTGGGATCCGACGGCATCCGGAAGCTGCCGGCGACCATGAGCAGTGCGCCCACCAGCGAGACGTAGACCCCAGGGTCGGCGTTGGCCAGCCCCGGCGCTTGCATGGCGATGATGACGACCGCGAGGACCATGAAGGCCGCGGCCGTCACCGACAGCGCACGCAGGCCGCGGGCGCTGTCCAACAACCGGTCGGCGGCAGCGAAGCGGCCCGTGCGCAGGAGGAGGAAGAACACGGCGATGGCGCCGACGATGATCATGAGGATCTGCATCGCGCCCGGGTAGAGCAGGACGGTGACGTTGCCCAAGATGGCCGGGACGAAGGCCCAGGGCAGCAAGCAGCCGACGACGAGCAGCACCACACCGACGAGGGTGAGGAGCCACTGGCTGCTGGGGCGCGGGTTGGACACCGCGGCACGGGACTGGGTGGTCGTCATGCGCGATCCACCACCCGGGCGCCCATGAGGCCTTGGGGCCGGAACACGAGCACGACGATGAGGAGCACGAAGGCCCACACGTCCTTCCACGGGGATCCACCGAACGTGCCGGGGATGAACTGGACGGCCATCGCCTCGACGACGCCGAGGACCAACCCGCCGACGACCGCACCATAGATGTTGCCGATGCCGCCGAGGACGGCCGCGGTGAAGGCCTTGAGTCCGGCCATGAAGCCGATGAAGAAGTCGATGTTGCTGTTCTGCAGACCCTGCGCGACGCCGGCCACGCCGGCAAGCGCGGCGCCGATGGCGAACGCGACCGCGATGATCCGGTCGACGTTGATCCCCATGAGGCGAGCGGTGTCGGGGTCCTGGGACACGGCGAGCATCCCGCGGCCCATCTTGGTGCGGTTGATGAAGAACCACAGCAGGACGGCGCAGACGACGAGGGCACCGATGACGAAGATCGCCGACCGACGGACGGTGATCCCGCCGACCTGGAAGGCCGCGCCGGTGACGAGGTCGATCTGCGGGAAGGGCAGGGCGCTCTTCGCGCCGGGATAGAACAGTCGCACGGCCTCTTGGAGGAACACCGAGATACCGATGGCGGTGATGAGTGGCGCCAGTCGGGGGGCGTTCCGCAGCGGTCGGTAGGCGACCCGCTCGAGGAGCAACGCGACGGCGACCGATGCGAGGACGGCGCCGATGATCATGAACGGCAACACCCACAGCCCGGTCTGGCCCTTGAAGAACAAGGTCCATGTCGCTAAGGAACCGAACGCTCCGATCATGAACACCTCGCCGTGGGCGAAGTTGATGAGCTGGACGATTCCGTAGACGACGGTATAGCCGACAGCGATCAGTGCATACAGCGATCCGAGGGTGACCCCGTTGAGTAGCTGTTGCAAGAACTGATCCATGTCACCTCCTGAGGACGAGACGGGTGTTGATGCATGGTGATTGGCCGAGGCCCCCCTACGTGGAACGTAAGGCGAGAGTGTGGCAGCACACAGGGGCGAGCGCTAGCGCTCGCCCCTGTGTGTCTGACTATTCGTGCTATGCGCGGTTCGGGCCGATCACTTGAAGGTGTCGGTCTTGGCGGCGATCCACTTGCCACCGTCGACCTTGTAGACCGTGAGGACCTTCGAGGTCGTGTCACCGAACTCGTCGAAGGCGACCTTGCCGGTCACGCCGTCGAAGGAGACCTTGCCCAGCGCGGTCAGCTCGGCGGTGCGAGCGGACTTGACATCCTTGGCGTCCTTGAGGGCCGTCTTAGCGGCCTCGATGATGGCCTTGGCGGCGTCGTAGGCGTAGCCACCGTAGGCAGCGGCGGGCTCGGCGTAGCCGGCAGCCTTGTACTGCTCGAGGAACTTCTTGCCGGCCTCGGTCGACTCGGTCGGAGCACCCACCGACGTCGCGAGGTCAGTGTTGGCCGTGGCGCCGGCCAGTTCGATGTACTTCGGGTCGAAGATGCCGTCGCCACCCATGAGCGGAACGGACAGGCCCTGGCTCTTCATCTGCTGCGAAAGCGGACCGGCCTGCGGGTACTCGCCGCCGTAGTAGATCGCGGCAGGAGCCGACGGCTTGATCTTGGAGATGACCGCCGAGAAGTCCTTGTCCTGCTCGCCGATGGTCTCGGCGGCAACCACGGTGCCGCCGCCCTTGGTGAACTCGGCGGTGAAGGCGTCAACGAGGCCCTGGCCGTAGGTCTTCTTGTCGTGGATGGTGGCCACGCTCTTGATGCCGACACTGAGGAGGTACTGGGCCGCGAACGGACCCTGGACAGCGTCAGTGGTGCAGGTACGGAAGTAGTTGGCGTACGGCCGCTTCTTCGCTGCCGCGTCGGCACCCTGGGTGAGGCTCGGGTTCGTGTTGGCGGGCGAGACCTGGGCGATGTTCGCCGCGGCCAGGACCGGGACGGTCGACTGCGCCACCGAGGAGTTCAGCGTGCCGACCACGCCGAGAACGGCGTCATCGGACGAGAGCTTCGTGGCGGCGTTCTTGCCGGTCTCGGGCTTGGCCTCGTCGTCCTCGGCCGCCACCTCGAACTTCCAGCCGGCGATCGCGTTGGAGTCGTTGGCCTGCTTGACGGCAAGGGCGACGGAGTTCTTGATGCCCAGGCCCAAGGCGGACAGGCCACCGGACAACGGCGCGATGACGCCGATCTTCACCGTCTTGGTGCCAGCAGCGGTGCTGCTGGTGCCGGCGTCGCGGCTTCCGCACGCGGACAGGGCCAGGGCCGCGACCGCAAGCGGCACGCCCAGTCGAACAATGGAACGCTGCTGCACAGTTCCTCCTGTGAATCTTGTCCGGCGCATCCTCCGGACTCCGCGACGACCGCGGACTAGGGTGCAGAGTACGGGTCCGGAGGCCCGGTGTCCCCAACCGGCTTCGGGTTGTTCCCGTGTCGTTATGGGGCCGATGGGCCGTTGGGGCACCCGCAGGTGCCCCAACGGACAGGTGGCCGGGGGGCGGCATACCAGGGATGCTTGGTCCCTGACCACCCACGCAAGCCTTGGAGGACCCCAGATGGCCACTCAACCCAGTCGTCGCTCGATCCTGCAGGTCGCCGGAACTGTCGGCGCTGCGGCGGCCACGGCGGGCACCCTTGCCGGTTGTGGTGGCAGCTCAGCCGCCCCCGCGCAGACGACGAAAGCCGCGGGTTCCGCGCTCAAGGCGGCGGACATCCCGGTCGGCGGTGGCAAGGTCGTCGGACAGGTCGTCGTCACCCAGCCGACCGCCGGCACCTTCAAGGCGTTCAGCGCGGTGTGCACCCACGAGGGCTGCCTGGTGAGCAAGATCGAGAGCGCCAAGATCACCTGCACCTGCCACGGCAGCGTGTTCGACGCCGCAACCGGAGCGGTCGTGAGCGGCCCGGCGAAGGGCCCCCTGGCCGCGAAGACGGTCACCGTCTCTGGTGACTCCTTGACCCTGAGCTGAGTCGGCGGCCGGAGGCCGCGACCAGAGCCGACCAGAACAGGAACATCGGGGGACGATGGCCCGCGCGTGAGCGCCGCAGGGGGGCCGTCGGTCCCGCCTCCTACAGTGGGGCCGTGGCCGACCCATCGACGTACCGCCCGGCCCCGGGCCAGATCCCGCTCGACCCCGGGGTCTATCGGTTCCGGGACGCCTCCGGGCGGGTCATCTACGTCGGCAAGGCCAAGTCGCTGCGCCCACGCCTGTCGTCCTACTTCCAGGACATTGCCGCCCTGCACCCCCGCACGGCGACCATGGTCCGCACGGGCGCCAGCGTCGAGTGGACCGTCGTCGGCAACGAGGTCGAGGCGCTGCAGCTGGAATACGCGTGGATCAAGGAGTTCGATCCGCGCTTCAACGTCCGATACCGCGACGACAAGTCCTACCCGTTCCTCGCGGTCACCTTGGGGGAGCAGTTCCCCCGAGCTCAGGTCCTGCGCGGCGCCAAGCGCAAGGGCACCCGCTACTTCGGGCCCTACTCGCATGCCTGGGCGATCCGCGAGACGCTCGACCTGCTCCTGCGCGTGTTCCCGATCCGCACGTGCAGCACCGGCGTGTTCAAGCGGGCGGCCCAGAGCGGACGCCCCTGTCTGCTGGGCTACCTCGACAAGTGCGCGGCACCCTGCGTCGGGCGGGTCACCGAGGACGAACACCGCGCCATCGCCGAGGAGTTCTGCGACTTCATGGCGGGCAACACCACCCGCTTCGTCCGTCGCACCGAGCGGGCCATGCACGACGCCGCCGCCGAGTTGGAGTTCGAGCGGGCGGCTCGGCTGCGGGACGACCTCGTGGCACTCACCAAGGCGCTGGAGAAGAACGCCGTGGTCCTGGGCGACGCGACCGACGCCGACGTATTCGCCATCGTCGACGACGAGCTCGAAGCGGCCGTACAGGTCTTCCATGTCCGCGGCGGGCGAGTCCGTGGCCAACGCGGGTGGGTGGGCGAGAAGGAACACGAAGACCTTCCCGACCTCGTCGAGCACCTCCTGCAGCAGGTCTACGGCGACCAGCCCCCCGACGCCGTTCCCCGTGAGGTGCTCGTCCCCGTCCTGCCCTCCGACCCGGGCCCGGTCGCGTCGTGGCTCGCCACCCGGCGAGGGGCAGCGGTCGACCTGCGCGTCCCGCGCCGGGGTGACAAGCGAGCCCTGATGGAGACCGTCGAACGCAACGCCGCGCAGTCCCTGGCCCGACACAAGCTCAGTCGCGCCGGTGATCTCACGGCGCGCAGCGTGGCCCTACAGGAGTTGCAGGAGGCGCTCGACCTTCGCGATGCGCCACTGCGGATCGAATGCTTCGACGTGTCACACGTGCAAGGCACCAACATCGTCGCTTCGATGGTCGTCTTCGAGGACGGTTTGGCGCGCACCGGCGAATACCGACGCTTCCTCGTGGGAGGCCCCGACCCGCAGCCCGATGACGGGCCCGCTGGGCAACTCCATGCCGAAGCCACGGTCGACGACACCGCTGCCATGCGCGAAGTCCTCACCCGCCGGTTCTCCCGACTGGTGGCCGCCGAGTCGGCTGCGGCTCAGGAGGCACAGGAGGCCGCCGAAGCGGCGGCCCTGTCGGGGTCGTCCGGTGAACCAGGGGGTATGCCGCTCGTCCCCGGCCTCGACCCGCAGACCGGGCGCCCGCGCAAGTTCGCCTACCGACCCAACCTCGTCGTCGTGGACGGGGGACTCCCACAGGTCACCGCCGCGGCAGCCGCCTTGCGGGAGCTGGGGATCACCGACCTGGCCCTCGTGGGACTGGCCAAGCGGCTGGAGGAGGTGTGGGTTCCCGGACAGGACTTCCCGATCATCCTCCCGCGCACGAGCGAGGGTCTCTACCTCCTGCAACGGGTCCGCGACGAAGCCCACCGGTTCGCCATCACCTTCCACCGACAGCGCCGGGCCAAGGCGATGACCGCATCGGTGCTCGACGGCATACCCGGTCTTGGTCCGTCGCGTCGCGCGGCGCTCCTGGCGAGGTTCGGCTCGGTCAAGCGGCTGCGAGCGGCCACGCCGGAAGAGATCCAGGAGGTGCCCGGGATCGGGCCGTCCCTGGCGACGGCGATCGTCGTGGCGCTGGCCCGCGACACCGCGACGAAACCTGCGAGCGTTAACGTGACCACCGGAGAGATCCTCGACTGAGCGGGAGGACCGAGCATGGACGAGCACGCACCCGAACATGTGCCTGTGGAGGGGCTGCGGGCCGTGCCGGCCGACGGAGGCCCAGCGCCCCTCGTCGTCGTCACGGGGATGAGCGGGGCCGGGCGGTCCACGGTCGCCAAGGCGCTCGAGGACCACGGGTGGCATGTGGTCGAGAACCTCCCACCGCAGTTGCTGCCGGACCTCGAGTCGTTGCACGAGCGCGCCCGGCCGCCGGCGGACGGCGGCCCGTCGCCCCGGCTGGCCGTCGTCATCGATGCCCGGACCCGGTGGCTGTCCGGCCAGGACGCGCACCTGCTCGAACAACTCACGTCCGGTCCGCATCGACCGGTCTTGCTCTTCCTCGATGCCACGGACGAGGCGTTGGTACGCCGGTTCGAGAGCGTGCGACGACCACATCCGTTGCAGGGCAACGGGCGACTCCTTGACGCGATCGCCGCCGAACGCACTCTCATGGCCGACCTACGGTCGGAGGCGGACGTCATCGTCGACACCTCGGGGCTGAACGTCCACCAACTGCACGCCAAGGTGTCCTTGCTCCTCGACGCCACCGTCGGGTCCCGGGTGCGCTTGGCGGTCATGTCGTTCGGCTTCAAGTACGGCGTCCCCCTCGATGCGGACTTCGTCCTGGACATGCGCTTCCTGCCGAACCCGTTCTGGGTCCCGGAGTTGCGGGCCAAGTCCGGAATCGACACCGACGTCGCCGACTACGTGCTCGGCCAGGCCGGCGCAACGGAGTTCCTCGACCGGGCGATCGCGCTGTTCGACCCCGTGCTGGCCGGCTATCAGCGCGAGGGGCGGCGGTATGTCACCCTCGCAATCGGCTGCACGGGCGGTAAGCATCGCTCGGTCGCCGTCACCGAGGCGCTGGCCGCGCGCTTCGACCCGGAGCGCGTGGTGGCCTTCGTCGTGCATCGCGATCTCGGCCGCGAATGAACGGTCCCCGGGTGGTGGCGTTGGGGGGCGGGCACGGCTTGGCGGCGTCGTTGGCGGCGCTGCGTCTGGTGACCGATCGGGTGACGGCAGTGGTCACGGTGGCCGACGACGGGGGATCATCCGGTCGGCTGCGCGACGAGTTCAACGTCCTGCCGCCGGGCGACCTGCGGATGGCGCTGGCCGCCCTCTGCGACGACCGGCCGTGGGGGCAGATCTGGCGCGACGTGCTCCAACACCGGTTCGGTGGGGATGGCCCGTTGGGCGGTCATGCGATGGGCAACCTCTTGATCGTCGCCCTCTGGGACCAGTTGGGCGATACCGTCGCCGGCCTTGACCTCGTGGCGAGACTGTTGGACTCCCGGGGGCGGGTCCTGCCCATGGCCGGCGAGCCGTTGGAGATCGAGGCGGACGTCGTCGGGGCCGACCCGGATCGACCCGACGACATGTCCGTCGTCTGTGGCCAGCACCGAGTGGCGTCGACCCGCGGCCGGGTGTCCAGCATTCGGCTGCGCCCTGCCCAACCCCAGCCCTGTCCCGAAGCGCTGGCCGCGATCGACGACGCCGATTGGGTCCTCCTCGGGCCCGGGTCGTGGTTCACCTCGGTCCTTCCCCATGTCCTCGTGCCCGACGTCCGCGATGCGCTGGTCCGGACGAGCGGCAAACGGGTCCTCAACCTCAATCTCGCTGTCCACCAGGGCGAGACGAAGGGCTTCCGGGCTGTCGACCACCTCACCTCGTTGGGGCGGCATGCCCCCGAATTGCGCCTTGACGTCGTCCTGGCCGACCCGAGCGTCCTCGACGATGCCGACGAGGTGGCAGCGGTCGCCAGTGGCTTGGGAGCGCGGTTGGTGACTTCGCCGATCGCCGCCACCGGGCGCCCCGGCCAGCACGACGCGCTCCGTCTCGCCGCGGCATACCGGGACCTCATGGGATGAGTCGAGCGCGGGGTGCCGCAGCCCCGTCAACCCGTTGCCCGAGATGTTGATCGATGTTCATCTTGAGCCGCACGCGAACCTCCCATCGGCTAGGCTGACGCGGCATTCGTCACCCAGGGGCGGGTCGATCCGATTGGTGACACACGAGGCAAGGGCAGGTTCGATCAATGGCCATGACGGCGCGAGTGAAGGACGAGCTGTCCCGGCTGCAGATCGCCAAGCCGTGCTGTCGCAAGGCTGAGGTCTCGGCCACGATCCGCTTCGCCGGAGGCTTGCACATCGTCGGGGGCCAGATCGTCATCGAAGCTGAGCTCGACACCGCCAACGCCGTCCGTCGGCTGCGCAGGGACATCGCTGAGCTCTATGGCCATCGCGCCGAAGTCGTCGTCATGTCCGGTGGCGGCCTGCGGCGGGGGAGTCGGTATGTCCTGCGCGTCGTCGACGACGGGGCGATCCTGGCACGTCAGACCGGCCTCGTCGACGGTCGTGGGAGGCCCGTGCGAGGGCTGCCCCCAAAGGTGGTCTCCTCCAGCGCCTGCGACGCCGAAGCTGCCTGGCGCGGGGCCTTCCTCGCCCACGGCTCCCTGACCGAGCCGGGTCGGTCGAGCGCGCTCGAAGTAACCTGCCCCGGCCCCGAGGCAGCGCTGGCCCTGGTCGGCGCCGCCCGTCGCTTGGGCATTGCGGCCAAGGCCCGCGAGGTGCGCGGCGTCGACCGAGTGGTCATCCGCGACGGTGACGCCATCGCGGCCATGCTCACCAAGATGGGTGCCCACGACGCCGTGCTGGCGTGGGAAGAGCGTCGGATGCGCCGCGAGGTGCGCGCGACGGCCAACCGGCTGGCCAACTTCGACGACGCGAACCTCCGCCGCTCGGCGCGCGCCGCCGTCGCGGCCGGAGCCCGGGTGGAGCGTGCCCTGGAGATTCTCGGCGACGAGGCTCCCGACCACCTCAAGGAGGCCGGTGCGTTGCGTCTGCAACACAAGCAGGCCTCCCTGGAGGAGCTCGGTGAGTTGGCGTCGCCGCCGATGACCAAGGACGCGGTCGCGGGACGGATCCGGCGGCTGTTGGCGATGGCTGACAAGAAGGCCGCCGATCTCGGGATCCCGAGCACCGAGGCCAGCCTCACCCCCGACATGCTCGAGTGACCGTCGCCGCACCGGCCGCCGCCGCCGCACGCGGAGTAGCCGCCGCGCGCTGACCCGCGGCAGCACGGCATACCCCATGGGGTATGCCGTGCGCCACCTTCTGGACATCTGCGCGACACCCGCTGCTCACCCTGCGGTGGCGTGCGTCACGGCCCGGCAAGGACCTACGTCCTGACCTCGATTTGCGTCTTGAGACCGCTTAGACCGCGGGCCGCTGGGAGCACTAGGGTTGGGGCGGTACCACGGGCTGCCGACGACGGCCGCTGGTCGTCGAGGTGAGCCCGGGGGCGTGTCCATCGACTCCAGTCGGAAGGTTTAGATCACAGTGACCGTCAAGGTAGGCATCAACGGCTTCGGCCGCATCGGCCGTAACTTCTACCGGGCCGTTGTCGAGTCCGGCGCCGACATCGAGGTCGTGGCTGTCAACGACCTGACTGACAACAAGAGCCTCGCGCACCTGTTGAAGTACGACTCGATCCTCGGGCGTTTCCCGGGCGAGGTCACCTACGACGAGGCCTCGATCACGGCCAACGGCAAGACCTTCGCCGCCTGGGCCGAGCGCGACCCGGCCAAGCTCGACTGGGCCAGCGTCGGTGCTGACATCGTCATCGAGTCCACCGGCTTCTTCACCGACGCGACCAAGGCCAAGGCCCACGTCGACGGCGGCGCGAAGAAGGTCATCATCTCGGCGCCGGCGTCCAACGAGGACATCACCATCGTCATGGGTGTCAACGACGACAAGTACGACCCGGCCCTGCACACGGTCATCTCGAACGCGTCGTGCACGACCAACTGTCTGGCCCCCATGGCCAAGGCGCTCAACGACGGCCTCGGCATCGTCAAGGGCCTCATGACGACTATCCACGCCTACACGCAGGACCAGAACCTGCAGGACGCCCCGCACAAGGACCTGCGTCGCGCCCGCGCCGCCGCTCTCAACATGGTCCCGACGACCACCGGTGCCGCCAAGGCCGTGGCGCTCGTCCTGCCCGAGCTCAAGGGCAAGCTCGACGGCTACGCCATGCGCGTCCCGACACCGACCGGCTCGGCAACCGACCTCACCTTCGAGGCCGCTCGCGAGACGACCGTCGCCGAGGTCAACGCCATCGTCAAGGCTGCGGCCGAGTCCGGCCCGCTCAAGGGTTACCTCGTCTACACCGAGGACCCGATCGTGTCCAAGGACATCGAGACCGACCCGGCCTCGTGCATCTTCGACGCCCCGCTGACCAAGGTCATCGGCAACCAGGTCAAGGTGCTCGGCTGGTACGACAACGAGTGGGGCTACAGCAACCGCCTCGTGGACCTCTGCGCCCTCGTCGGGTCGAAGCTCTGACCCGCTAGTCCCACCAGAGACACCACACTCCAGGAGGTTGGCACCGTGAAGACCATTGCCGGATTGGGCGACCTGCGCGGCAAGCGCGTTCTCGTCCGCTCGGATCTCAACGTTCCCCTCGACGGTGACAAGAACATCACCGACGACGGCCGGATCCGCGCCTCGGTGCCGACCATCAAGGCCCTCGCCGAGGCGGGCGCACGCGTTGTCGTGTGCGCCCACCTCGGTCGGCCGAAGGGTGCGCCTGAAGACAAGTACTCCCTCGCCCCGGTCGTCGGCCGGATGAGCGAATTGCTCGGCCAGAAGGTGGCCTTCGCCACCGACACCGTCGGCGAGTCGGCCCAGGCCGTTGTCGCGGGGTTGGCCGACGGTGACGTCGCCCTGTTGGAGAACATCCGCTTCAACGCGGGTGAGACGAGCAAGGACGAGGGGGAGCGGGCCGCCTTTGCCGCCCAGCTCGCCGCGCTCGCTGACGCTTACGTCTCCGACGGCTTCGGCGTCGTCCACCGCAAGCAGGCCTCCGTCTACGACATCGTCCGGCTGCTGCCGTCGGCGATGGGCGGTCTCGTCGCGGCCGAGGTTGAGGTGCTCAAGCGCCTCACCGAGGACCCGGCCCGTCCGTATGCCGTGGTGCTCGGCGGCGCGAAGGTCGCCGACAAGCTCGCGGTCATCGAGAACCTCATGAAGACGGCCGATCGGCTGCTCATCGGCGGCGGCATGGCCTTCACCTTCCTCGCCGCCGAGGGCTACGAGGTCGGTTCCAGCCTGCTCGACAAGGACAACATCGAGACCTGCAAGGGTTACCTCGCCCGGGCCAAGGAGTCCGGCGTCGAGATCATCCTGCCGGTCGACGTCGTCGCCGCGACCGCGTTCTCGGCCGACGCCGAGCACGACGTGGTGCCGGCGGACGGCATACCGGCTGACCGGATGGGGCTCGACATCGGTCCCCGCTCCGCGGAGCTCTACGCGAGCAAGGTGCGCGACGCGAAGACGGTCTTCTGGAATGGCCCGATGGGCGCGTTCGAGATGGCGCCGTATGCCGCGGGCACGGCGGCCGTCGCGAAGGCGCTCGTCGAGGCCACGGCCGACGGGGCACTGACCGTCGTCGGTGGCGGCGACTCCGCCGCAGCCGTTCGGCAGTTGGGCTTCACCGACGACCAGTTCGGTCACATCTCCACCGGTGGCGGCGCCTCCCTGGAATACCTCGAGGGCAAGGAACTGCCCGGCATCGCCATCCTCAACGGCTGACCACGAAGGAGCCGCACCACTTATGAGCCGCATTCCGCTGCTTGCCGGTAACTGGAAGATGAACCAGGACCACCTGCAGGCGACCCACCTGGTCCAGAAGCTCGACTGGACGCTTCGCGACGGCAAGCACGACTTCGGTGCGGTCGAGGTCGCGGTCCTGCCGCCCTTCACCGACCTGCGTTCGGTGCAGACCCTCGTCGAGGGCGACAAGTTGTCCGTGCGCTACGGCGCCCAGGACCTGTCGGTCCACGACTCGGGCGCCTACACCGGGGAGATCTCCGGGGCGTTCCTCGCCAAGCTCGGCTGCACCTACGTGACGATCGGCCACAGCGAGCGGCGCGAATACCACGCCGAGACCGACGCCGTCATCAACGACAAGGTCAAGGCTGCCTACCGCCACGGCGTCACTCCGATCCTGTGCTGCGGCGAGGGCCTGGACGTCCGCAAGGCCGGTGGCCAGGTCGCCCACGTCGTCGCTCAGCTGACCCGCGACCTTGAGGGCATTCCCGCCGAGCAGGCCCGCACGATCGTCATCGCCTATGAGCCCATCTGGGCCATCGGCACCGGCGAGGTGGCCACGCCCGAGGACGCTCAGGAGGTGTG
The DNA here is from genome assembly GCA_016707175.1 of Candidatus Phosphoribacter hodrii. GTDB lineage: Bacteria > Actinomycetota > Actinomycetes > Actinomycetales > Dermatophilaceae > Phosphoribacter > Phosphoribacter hodrii. The sequence goes on along the minus strand of JADJIB010000002.1, from coordinate 248,847 downwards.
CGCGGCGATCCGCACCCTGCTCGCCGAGCTCTACTCCGGCGACCTCGCTGACGGCGTCCGCGTGCTCTACGGCGGCTCGGTCAAGTCCTCGAACGTCGCGGCCATCATGGCCAAGGAGGACGTCGACGGCGCCCTCGTCGGCGGCGCTTCGCTCGACGCCGCCGAGTTCGCCGCGATCTGCCGGTTCAAGGACCACGTCACCGGCTGACCTCGCGGTCACCTCAGCAGTTCACGCTATGCCGCATGATCCAGGTATGCCGCGCGCTCACCCGAGCGGGCGGCATACCTGCGCGTGGGGGCCCTGTGCGAGGGGCGCCGGCGTGGGGCCGTTCGGGATCTGGGCGGTCTACGGGTATTCTGACCCTCGGCCCCTCGGGGCACTCCGACCGACCCGAAAGTGGGCGCGCAACTCGTGACCGTGGTGAAGATCGCCTTGCAGGCGTTGCTGGTGCTCTCCGGCCTGTTCCTGACCCTGCTCATCCTCATGCACAAGGGCAAGGGTGGGGGCCTGTCGGACATGTTCGGCGGCGGCATGTCCAGCTCACTGGGCGGGTCGACCGTGGCCGAGCGCAACCTTGACCGGTTCACGATCGCGGTGGCCATCTTGTGGTTCACGGCAGTCGTCGGGCTGGGCCTGGTCGAGCGTTTCGTCGCGGCCTGAGACGGGGGAACGACAATGGCGAGTGGAAATGCGATCCGTGGCAGCCGTGTTGGCGCCGGACCCATGGGCGAGGCCGAGCGCGGCGAGGCTGCTCCCCGCGTGCACATCTCCTATTGGTGCACGAACGGCCACGAAACCCGGCCGTCGTTCGCGCAGGAGCCCGGCATGGTGGCGCCCGAGCACTGGGACTGCCCCCGCTGTGGGTTGCCTGCTGGCCAGGACCGCGAGAACCCTCCGGCTCCGCCCAAGGTGGAGCCCTACAAGACGCACCTGGCCTATGTGAAGGAGCGGCGCTCCGACGCCGACGGCCAGGCCATCCTCAACGAGGCGCTGGGCGCCCTGCGTCAGCGCGGCCTGATCCAGTAGGTCAGCCCGATCGCAGATCCCCGGCGGATGTGAGGATCTGGGGTCAATCCGGGCCTGCCTGATCGCAGATCCCCGGCGGGTGTGGGGATTTTGGGGGAGCAGGGGCCTTCACCTGCGGTCAGGCGGTGAGCATCGCCAAGGTCTTGGTCAGCCGGGAGGCTCGAGTCTCTGGCTTCTTCGCAGCCAACAAGGCGTCAACGTGGGCGCGCTGGTGGGAGTAGCTGAGCCGGGCCCACCCGGCAGCGGCGTCGGGTGCGGCCGCCAACGCCTCAGCCAGATCGCTCGGCACCTCGATCACCCTCGGCGCGGTGTCGAGCACGACCGTCACGGGGACCGTCTGCCCAGCCTCAAGGCCCGCCGCGGCCCGGTTGGCGGCGCTGACACCCAGCATGAAGCGCCCGCCCATCGGGGCGATGCTCGTCTGCCACGAGTGCCCACCCACGGTCACGAGCACCTTAGGCCGCTTGCCCGATCCGAGGGCAGTGACGACCGACTCGGGAACATCGAACCCGGTCGTCGTCCCGCCCGTGGCCAACAACTCGCCGACGAACTCCACAGCGGGGTCCGTGATCATGAGGGGAGTTCCGAGGCGGCCTCGACATCAACGAGCCACAAGGTGGCATCCAAGCCACGCACACCGGCCGCAGGGACGTCCCAGCGTTGCGCGCCGGGGGTGAGGGCACGGCATACGGCGGGGGCCTTGTCGGCGCCAGCGACGAGGAGCCACACCTGGCGACTGCGGGCGAGGCACTCGAAGGTGAGGGACACCCGGTCCGGCGGCGGTTTGGGGGAGTCGTGGACCGCGACGGCGATCGCGTCACTCACCAACTGGGCCGGGTGCTGCGGGAAGAGCGAGGCGACGTGCCCGTCCGGTCCCATTCCGAGCAGGACGACGTCGAACAGGCCGCCGCCGTGGGTGCGCAACTCCGTCGCGTATGCCGCGGCGCTGGCCTCCGCCGACTCCGAACGATCCGGGCCGGCCATGCCGTGGATCTTCGCCGGGTCCAACGGCAGGTGATCGAGCAGGGCGGCGCGGTTCTGGGTCTCGTTGCGATCGGGGTCGCCGTCGGGAAGGTAGCGCTCGTCGCCCCACCACAGGTGGACGCGGGACCAGTCGACAAGCCGGGCCAACGGCGAGCGGCCTGCCGACGCGAGCATGTCGGAGCCGAGGCTGCCGCCGGTGAGCACAACGTGAGCGTCGTCCCTGACACAGAGGGTGTCGAGCAGGGCCAGCAGCAGTCGTGCCCCGGCGGCGTCCGAGACGCCCTGCTTGTCGGGGTGCACGACGACGAGGGGTGCGTTGGTGGGGTGCTCGCTCATGACGGCTGCTCCTTCGCGGTCCGGCCGGTGCGTGCGGTGGCTGAGGTCGACCGGGTGACGCGGGGCTTCGTCGGGGTGGACCCGGACGGCTTGGCGGGAGTGGTCGTGTCGACGGTTGAGGGCAAGGATCCGGCCTCGGCGGCGGCCGTCCGAAGTTGGGCCGCATGGTTGCGACGCTCCCGTTCAGCCTCTCGCTTCGACTCGCTCACCGCTGCCGAGCGGCTGGCCCCCTTCGTGGTGCCCAAGGCGGGCAACCCCTTGCGCAGCACGTCGGCGTAGGTCTCGTCGGCGTCCAGGCGACGCAATTCGTCGGCCAGGCATTCGGCGTCGCCGCGCCGGCGCAGGCTGATCCGACGGTCGGGCTGGCCAGGCTGGGTCATTGTGGCGACGAGATCGCCGGGCCGAGCCAGGTCGATGCTGCCGCTGGAACGCTCCAGACCGACGGCGCAGATACCGCTGCCGGCTTGGGTGTCCTCTCGGGTGACGGGGACCCGCAAGGCCCAGGCGAGCCAGGCCGCGAGCAGGTCGGTCGATGGAGAGTCGGGGGCTCCCGCCACCGTCGCGGCCGTCACCGACTCGTAGGGCGGCCCGTCGAGGGCCGCTGCCAGCAGACCCCGCCACAGGGTGATTCGGGTCCAGGACAGGTCGGTGTCGCCGGGCTGGTAGGTCTCGGCCAGGCGGGTCAGCATGGCCCGTGGGTGTGAGCACTCCGCCGAGTCGGTCACCCGCCGCGTGGCCATCGCCGCGATGGGGTCGTGGCGCAGGTCGCTGGGGGCCTCCCTCGGCCACCAGGCCACGACCGGGGAGTCGGGGAGCAACAGCGGGGTGACGACGCTCTGACCGTGCTCGGCGAGTTTGCCGAACAGCCGCATGATGACGACCTCGCTGGCACCGGCGTCACCACCGACCCGGATCTGACCGTCGATGCGGTTGGCTCCCCGCCGGGAGCCACTGATGACGACGATGATGCGGCAGGGGTGCTGGCGAGAGGCCTCGGTGGCGATCTCGACCGCCTCGTCGGCAGCATCGTCATCGACGACGACGATGAGGGTGAGGACCCGGCCCAGGGCCAGGGCCCCGACCTCGTTGCGCAGCTGGACCAACTGCTTGCCGATGGCCGCGGTCGAGGTCGAGGGGAGGTCGACGATCATGGCTTCCTCCATACCCGGCCGTCGCGGGCCAGCATCCGGTCGCTCGACGCCGGTCCCCATCCGCCCGACGGATACGGGTCCGGCTTGCCGTGCCGCCGCCACCAGGCCTCGATCGGGTCGAGAATCTGCCAGGACAACTCGACCTCCTCATGACGGGGGAACAGGGGTGGTTCGCCCAGCAAGACATCAAGGATGAGTCGCTCATAAGCCTCGGGGGAGCTCTCGGTGAAGGCACTGCCGTAACCGAAGTCCATCGTCACGTCACGCACCTCCATCTGGGCTCCGGGGACCTTGGCGCCGAACCGCATGGTGATGCCCTCGTCGGGCTGCACCCGGATGACGACGGCGTTCTGGCCCAACTCCTCGGTGGCGGTCGTGTCGAACGGCAGGTGCGGCGCCTTCTTGAAGACGACCGCGATCTCGGTGACCCGCTTGCCCAGCCGTTTCCCGGTGCGCAGGTAGAACGGGACGCCCGCCCATCGACGGGTCGCGATCTCGAGGCGGACCGCGGCATACGTCTCGGTGGTGGACCCGGTGCGGACCCCTTCCTCCTCGAGGTAGCCGGGGACCAACTCGCCGCCCTGCCAGCCGGCGGCATACTGGCCGCGCGCTGTCCCTTCCCCGATCTTGGCGGGGACCACGACAGCCGAGAGCACCTTCTCCTTCTCGGCGCGCAGGCTGGCCGCATCGAAGGAGACCGGCTCCTCCATCGCGGTCAGGGCCAGCAGTTGCAGCAGGTGGTTCTGGATGACGTCGCGGGCCGCGCCGATGCCGTCGTAGTAGCCGGCCCGCCCGCCGATGCCGACGTCCTCGGCCATGGTGATCTGCACATGGTCGACGTAGTTGGCGTTCCAGACCGGCTCGAACAACTGGTTGGCGAAGCGCAGCGCCAGGAGGTTCTGCACCGTCTCCTTGCCGAGATAGTGGTCGATCCGGAAGACCGAGTCGGCCGGGAAGACCGACTCGACGATCGCGTTGAGCTCACGGGCCGACGCGAGATCGTGCCCGAACGGCTTCTCGATGACCACTCGACGCCACGATCGACCGTCCGAGTGGGCCAGCCCCGAGCGATCCAATTGTTGGCACACCTGGGCGAAGAACCCCGGCGGGATCGACAGGTAGAACGCGAGGTTGCCGCCGGTGCCGCGCGCCTGCTCCAGCTCGTGAACGGTGGCGGCGAGGGTGTCGAAGGCCGCGTCGTCGTCGAAGGTCCCGGGCACGAAGCGAATGCCCTCGGCGAGGGACTTCCAGACGTCCTCACGGAAGGGGGTGCGGGCGTGGTCGCGCACCGAGTCGTGGACGATCTGGCCGAAGTCCTGATCGGCCCAGTCCCGCCGAGCGAACCCGACCAGGCTGAAACCCGGAGGCAGTAGGCCGCGGTTGGCCAGGTCGTAGATGGCCGGCATGAGCTTCTTGCGAGCCAGGTCGCCGGTCACCCCGAAGAGCACCAGGCCACACGGCCCGGCGATCCTTGGGAGCCGTCGATCCCTGCGATCGCGCAACGGGTTGACTCCGGCAGACACGCGGGCGGGACTCATGGGCGAGAACCTACCTGCGCGGGGCGCGGGGACGCGGCATACGTCAACCCAGGTGTATGCCGCGTTGCCAGGTCACGCACGGGCGAGGGCGCCGGTGACGTCGGCGAGGAGGGAGACCCACGCCTTCTCGAACTTCTCGACGCCTTCGCGTTCGAGCAATTCGACGACCTCGATGTAGGAGATGCCTTGCGCCTCGACCGCATCGAGGACGCCCTGGGCGGCGGCATACTCCCCGGTGATCGTGTCGCCACGCACGATGCCGTGATCGGCGACAGCGCGCAGGGTCTTCTCCGGCATGGTGTTGACGCAGTCGGGGGCGACGAGGTCCACGACGTAGAGCGTGTCGGGATAGGCGGGGTCCTTGACGCCGGTGGATGCCCACAGCGGCCGCTGCCGCCGGGCGCCCTCGTCGGCCAGGGAACGCCACCGCGGGGTCGTGAAGACCTCCTCGTAGGCCTGATAGGCCAACCGAGCGTTGGCGACGGCGGCCTGGCCCTTGAGAGCCCGCGCGGCGTCGGTGCCGATGGCCTCCAGCCGACCGTCGATCTCGGTGTCGACCCGCGACACGAAGAACGAGGCGACCGAGTGGATCGTGCGCAGGTCGTGGCCCGCCTCGTGAGCGCGCTCCAGTCCCTCGACGAAGGCGTTCATCACCGCCCGATAGCGCTGGAGGCCGAAGATCAGCGTGACGTTCACGCTGATCCCTTCGGCCAACACCGCGGCAATCGCCGGCAGCCCTTCGAGCGTGGCCGGGATCTTGATGTAGACGTTGTCGCGACCGACCGCAGCGAAGAGGGCTTTGGCCGCCTCGATCGTCGCCGCGGTCTGGTGGGCCAGCCTCGGGTCGACCTCGATGGAGACCCGACCGTCGATGCCGTTGGTGTCCCTAGCCACCGAGGCGAACACGTCGCAGCCGGCGCGGACGTCGTCGGTGGTGATGGCGAAGAGCGCCGCATCGGCGTCGGCCCCGGCCGCAGCCAAGCTCGCCAACTGCTCGTCGTAATCGGTGCCCGAAGTGATGGCTGCCTGGAAGATGGACGGGTTGGTCGTCACCCCGCTGACGTGCTGGTCTCTGATGAGGGCGGCCAGACTTCCGGAGGTGATTCGGCTGCGGGACAGGTCATCCAGCCAGATCGAGACGCCGGCCGCCGCGAGGTCGGCCAGGTTGTCGGTGCTCGCTGCGGTCATGTCAGGCCTTCCTTGCGCGCGCCGGCCCGGGCGGTCTTGAGCGAGGCCTTGGCCGCGGCGACGATCGCCTCGGGGGTGAACCCGAACTCCCGGAAGAGCGTCGCAGCATCGGCCGACGCACCGAAGTGCTCGATCGACACGATCCGCCCGGCATCGCCGACGATGTCCCGCCACCCTTGGGCGACCCCCGCCTCGACGGACACGCGGGCCCGCACGGTCGGCGGCAGGACCCGGTCGCGGTAGCTCTTGGACTGCTGGTCGAACCATTCACGACAGGGCATCGAGACGACCCGGGTGCGGATCCGGGCCCGCTCGAGCTGCTCACGGGCGGCCAGGGCCAGGGCGACCTCGGAGCCGGTGGCCACGAGGATCACCTCGGCGGCTTGCCGGCCATCGGCCCCGCCGTCGATGAGGACGTAGCCACCCTTGGCGACATTGCGGGCGGGCGCGTGGACCTTGCGGTCCAGGACGGGCAGGTTCTGACGGGACAGCGCCAGCGCCGCAGGCCGGGCGTTGCGCAGGATCTCCAACCAGGCGTATGCCGTCTCGTTGGCGTCCGCGGGCCGCACGACGTCGAGCCCCGGCATGGCGCGCAGAGCCGCCAGGTGCTCGATGGGCTGGTGGGTCGGGCCGTCCTCGCCCAGGCCGATCGAGTCGTGGGTCCAGACGAAGGTCACCGGAAGCTGCTGGATCGCGGCCAGCCGCACGGCACCACGCATGTAGTCGGAGAAAACGAGGAAGGTGCCGCCATAGGGCCGGGTGAGGCCCTCCAAGGCGATGCCGTTGAGGATCGCGCCCATCCCGAACTCACGGATGCCGAAGTGCAGGGTGCGCCCATAGGGGCCGCCCTTCCACTCGTGCGTCTGGCGTCGGGCCGGGATGAACGACGGCTCGCCGGCCATCGTCGTGTTGTTCGATTCGGCCAGGTCGGCCGACCCGCCCCACAACTCGGGCAGCACGGGGGCCAGGGCCGAGAGCACCTTGCCGGACGCGGCGCGGGTGGCGATGCCCTTGGCGTCGGCCGGCCAACTCGGCAGGGCCGCCGCCAGATCGGTCGGCAGGCCCCGCTCGACGATCCGGTCCAGCAGCGCGGCGGGCTCGGGCTGGGCCTTGCGCCACGCGGCATACCTCTTGTCCCAGGCCTTGTGCGCGGCCTTGCCGCGGGCGACGACCTTGCGCGCCTGGGTGAGGACGCGCGGGGCGACCGGGAAGGCGACCTCCGGGTCGAAGCCGAGAGCGGTCTTGAGCCCAGCGATCTCGTCGGCGCCCAGGGCCGAGCCGTGCGACTTGCCGGTGTTCTGCTTGGTGGGGGAGGGCCAGGCGATGATCGTGCGCAGAACGATGAGGCTCGGCTTGTCGGTGATCGCGCGGCCGGCCTCGATGGCTGCGTTGAGGGCGTCGATGTCCTCGACATAGGTGGCCCCGTCGGCGGTCGCGCCCCGCCAGTCGACCGTGCGGACGTCCCAGCCGTAGGCGACATAACGCGCCGCGACGTCCTCGCTGAACGAGATGTCCGTGTCGTCCTCGATGGAGATCTGGTTCTGGTCGTAGATGACCGTGAGGTTGCCCAACTCCTGATGCCCGGCCAGCGCGCACGCCTCGTGGGTGACGCCTTCCATGATGTCGCCGTCGGAGGCCAGGACATAGATGTGGTGGTCGAAGATGCTCTCGCCCGCAGCCGCCTCCGGGTCGAGCAACCCGCGCTGGCGGCGCTGAGCCATCGCCATGCCCACCGCGCTGGCCAAGCCCGAACCCAACGGACCGGTGGTGATCTCGACGCCGGGAGTGTGGTTGACCTCCGGATGCCCAGGCGTGAGGCTGCCCCAGGTGCGCAGGGACTGCAGATCCGAGAGCTCCAAGCCATAGCCCGACAGGAACAACTGGACATACTGCGTGAGGCTCGAGTGCCCGCAGGACAGGACGAACCGGTCGCGTCCCAGCCAGTGCGGATCGCTCGGATCGTGGGTCATCACGTGCTGATAGAGCAGGTATGCCGCGGGGGCCAGTGAGATCGCCGTGCCCGGATGCCCGTTGCCGACCTTCTGCACCGCATCGGCCGCCAACAGCCGGGCCGTGTCGACGGCTCGGATGTCCAGATCGGTCCACCCGACCGCCGTCGCCGTCGGGCGGGGCACGTGGGAGTCGCGACCTGCCAAGAGCTTGGAAGGGGACGAGGCGGATGTCACGGAGGTGTTCTCCTTCACACTGGACGGGTCACGTGCAGCCTAATCCAGTGGGGATCGCCACCTTGGCCCCGTGCCAGCAGGCGTCATGCCGCCGGTAGACTCCCCGACTGTGACCACCGTCGACCCGCGCGCCGAGCTCGCCTCGCACCCGGGGTCCACGGGCCGCGGCTTCGGCTTCGTCGTCGGCCAGTACGTCGCCCTCACCAAGCCCCGGATCATCGAGCTGCTGCTCATCACGACGGTCCCCGTCATGGTCCTGGCCGAGCGCGGCATACCGTCGGGGTGGCTGGTCCTCGCCACCCTGGTCGGTGGGACGCTGTCTGCGGGCGCCGCCAACACGCTCAACTGCGTCATCGACCGCGACATCGACGCGCTGATGAACCGCACCGCCAGCCGCCCCCTGGTCACCGGGACCATCTCGACCCGCGCCGCCGTGATCTTCGGGTTCACCTTGTGCGCGGTCGCGACGCTCGTGCTCGGAGTCTTCGTCAACTGGCTCTCGGCCTGGCTGGCCCTCGCGGCCTTCGCGTTCTATGTGGGCATCTACTCGGTCGTCCTCAAGCGCCGCACCCCGCAGAACATCGTCTGGGGCGGCGCCGCAGGGTGTATGCCGGTGCTCATCGGCTGGTCGGCCGTCACCAACCGGGTCGACTGGCCGGCGTGGATCCTCTTCCTCGTCATCTTCTTCTGGACGCCGCCGCACTACTGGCCGCTGTCGATGAAGTTCAAGGACGACTACGCGGCCGCCTCGGTGCCGATGCTGCCGGTGGTGGCGCGGATGGTCGTCGTCTCGCGCCAGATCGTCATCTACTCGTGGGTGATGGTGCTCGTGTCACTCACCCTCATCCCCGTGGCCCCCATGGGCTGGGTGTATGCCGTGGGCGCTGCGGTCTCCGGCGGCCTGTTCATCGCCGAGGCGCACCGACTGCACCACCAGGCGCTGGCCGGTGCGCCGCAGGCCCAACTGCGCCCCATGCGCCTGTTCCACTACTCGATCACGTATCTCACGGTCCTGTTCGTCGCGGTCGCCGTCGACCCGCTGCTCTACCTCGCGATCCCCGGTCTGGCCCGCTGACGTCGGGCGTCACCGCCCCGTAAGGTCTGCGCAATGGCCACCGCGGGGGTATGCCGTGAGGCTGGTCCCATGACTTCACGCACCCTCTCCCGCCCCCAGTTCACCGCTGCAGCGCTGGCCCTCGGGATCGCCCTGACCCTCTCGGCCTGCGGCGGCAGTGCCACCCCGTTGGCCGCTCCGGCCGCCAGCACGGCCATGTCAGACAAGACGGCGATGTCGGACAAGACCGCCATGCCCGACAAGACGGCGATGCCCGACAAGACCGGCGCCCCCGCGGCCATGGCCAAGGGTGCCTACGTCACCTACGCCGACTACCAGTCGTCGATGGCGATGTACCAGGGCTCCAAGGTCGTCCTGTTCTTCCACGCGTCGTGGTGCCCCGACTGTCGCGCCACCGACACGGCCCTGACCGGCTCGGCGGTGCCCGACGGGCTGACCGTCGTCAAGGTCGACTACGACACCGCGACCGAGCTCAAGCAGAAGTACGGCATCACCCAGCAGCACACCTTCGTCCAGGTCGACCCGGCCGGCATGTCGGTCAAGAAGTGGACCGGCACCAAGGACGGCGCAGCGATCAAGGCGCAGACCACCTGATGCTCGCGCTCCTCGGGGCACTGGTCGCCGGTGCCCTCACGACGCTTGCGCCCTGCGTCCTGCCGCTCCTCCCCGTCATCGTGGGAGGGGCGGCAGCCTCGGATCTGGCCGGCAGCGCCGCCGGAAGCACCGCCGGGGCAGCCGCCGGGGGAGCCGCGTCGCCCACCGTGCGCACCCAGGTCCGTTGGGTCACCCGCAACCGCCGCGCTCTGGTCATCACGGCCTCGCTCGGCGCGTCGATCACGCTCTTCACCCTCATCCTCAAGGTCACGACGGCGCTGCTCGTCATCGATCCCCGCACCTGGTCGATCCTCTCCGGGGTGATCCTCGTGCTCCTCGGGATCGCGGGTGCCTTCCCCGACCTGTGGGAGCGCCTGTCCGCCGCCCTCAGCCTGCAAGGGCGCTCGGATGCCCGGCTCCGCGCCGCCCGGGCCCGCGGGGGTTTGGCCGGCGACATCCTCACGGGGGCTGCGCTCGGCCCGGTGTTCTCCTCGTGCAGCCCGCTCTACGCCTACGTCGTCGTCACCGTGCTCCCCGCTCGGTTCGGCTACGGGTTGACGCTGCTCGCGGCATACGTGCTCGGGCTCTGTGTCACCCTGCTGGCAATCGCGCTCCTCGGTCGCCGCCTCATCGCGCGACTCGGCTGGGCGGCCGACCCGCACGGCCGGTTCCGGCGCATCCTCGGCCTGGTCTTCATCCTCGTGGGGATCGGCATCGCCCTCGGCTGGGACCGCTCACTGCAGACCTGGATCCTCGAACACTCGCCGATCGCCCCCTGGGAGTTGGACTCCGGGTTCATCCCCGAGGGCTGAGCACCGCCCGGCGGTCAGTCGCGCGGGAGGACGACCTCGATCGCGCACCCACCCGGGACGTCGGCGACACCCACGGTGCCTCCGTGGGCGGACACGATCCCCTGGACGACGGCCAGGCCAAGACCCGCTCCGTCGCCGGCGCGCGGGGTCCGGGCGTCGTCCCCGCGCCACCACGGCTCGAACATCCGCGCCCGAACATCCGCCGGTATGCCGCCGCACTCGTCGGTGACGCGAATGGTCACCTCGGTGGGGGAGGCGGCGGCGTGGACCACCACCCGGCCACCACGCGGCGTGGCGTGCACGGCGTTCGCGATGAGGTTGTCCAACACCCGACCCAGTTCACGGGCATCGACTCGGGCGAGGACCGGGCCGTCGGCGGCTCCGTCGACGAGGACCCCGGAGCGCTCGGCCAAGGCGGCGCCTGTGGCCAGGGCGTCGGACACGAGATCGGCCACGCTCACCTGTTCGCGGGCGAGCGTCATGGTGCCGGAGTGGATCCGCGAGAGCGCGAGCAGGTCATCGACCATCGCGGCCATCCGGTCGGCCTGGGCCTTGATGCGGGCCGGGTAGGCACCCTCGGCGGGAGCGACCCCGTCTTCGATCGCCTCGGCCATGGCGCGGATCCCGGCCAGGGGGGTGCGTAAGTCGTGGGAGGCCCACGCGACCAGGTCTCGGCGCTGGGCCTCCACCGCTGCGTCCCGCTCGTGGGCGGCCACGGCCTCCGCGGCCCGCTCGGCAGCCGCCCGATCGAGCCGATGGACCCGGCTGGCCAGGACGAGCCCGTAGACCAGAGCGACCGGGGCTACGGCCGCGACGACGAGCAGGACGACCGACGAGTCGTGGTCGCTGATGAACATCGCCCGGGACGACACGAGGACACCGGCCGCAACGGACCCGACGACCACGAGCGGGGCTGCCACGAGGGCTGACCGGATCGAGCGCCGCGCCAGGGCCCACACGCCGAGCGCTCCGGCGGCGCCGACGCCTGCGGCGGAACCCACCGCGATGAGGACGGTCTCGGTCTCGGGGGTCACGGCATACCCGCTGCTGTGCCCGACCCGACGGCGGGCTGCGCGTCCCAGCGATAGCCGACTCCCCACACCGTCGCAACCCGTTGCGGGGCAGCGGGATCCGGCTCGACCTTCTCTCGCAATCGGCGCACGTGGACGGTGACGGTGGACTCGTCGCCGTATTCCCACCCCCACACCTGACGCAGGAGGTCGGTCCGCGAGAACGCCTGGCCGGGATGGCGCAGGAGGTGGATGAGCAGGTCGAGCTCGCGAGACGTCAGCGCCAGGGGTATGCCGCCTCGGCCCACCGTGCGCGCCCGCGGATCGACCCGCAGGTCACCGTCGACGAGGAGGTCGGCATCAGCGGCTCGCGTCGGGGCCACGGTCGCACGGCGCAGGATCGACTGAACCCGCAGGACGAGCTCACGGGCGGAGAAGGGCTTGGTGACGTAGTCGTCCGCGCCGACCTCCAACCCGAGGACGCGGTCGCTCTCCTCGCCGCGGGCCGTGAGCAACACGACGGGCAGGTTGCCGCGTTCAGCCCGCAGCCGGCGCAGCACCTCCAGGCCGTCGAGGCCGGGCAGCATGAGATCGAGGACGACGAGATCCGGTGGGGTATGCCGTGCCTGGGCGAGGGCGTCCATCCCGTCGGCGGCTTCGTCGACGGTGAGCCCGGCACGGGAGAGGTAGCCGGCCACGACCTCACGGACGGTGGGGTCGTCGTCGACGACGAGGACACGGACCATGACCGTCAGCGTAGGGCGAGGCTCGCCCGGTCAGGGTTGCCGAATCCTTAGGGTTCGGTGACGACAGTGCTGTCTCAGGGGGCGGGGGGTCCGTCGATGAGGAAGACCTCTTCGACGGACTGCCCGAAGTAGCGAGCCAGTTTGATCGCCAGCGGCAGCGAGGGGTCGTACTTGCCGGTCTCGATGGCATTGACGGTCTGGCGCGACACCCCGAGGGCATCGCCGAGGGCGCCTTGGCTCAGCCCCCGTTGCGCCCGAAGCTCCCGAAGGACGTTATGCACGAGTGGCATCCCGTCGGACGACGACCCGGTTGGCGATGATCCAGACCAGGCACAGGCCGGCGAAGCGAAGGCCCGAATCGGCGCCCGACGCTGGGTCGGGCCCACCGACCCCGTAGAGGAACAGGCCGCACTCGAAGGCAAGGGCAGCGAGGCCGACGGCGGCGAGCGCGCGGTCGAGCAGCAGCCGGTCGCGCTCGTCGGTGGGTTGGCCGATGTCCAGGCGTCCGGTGTCGGTCGTGCGTCCGCGCAGGGAGGCCCGGATGGCCCACATCGCATAGGCGAGGCCGACGACGATGAAGGCGACCAGCACCCACCGCCCATGGATCGCGGCCCAGACGCCACCAGCGAGGAAGAGGGCGACGAAGATGCGGTTGAGGGTGGAAACGTGAGTCAACATGGCTCTGACTCTATGTCAAGTGTCCTTGACTGTAAAGGGTGCTTGACTGCGCGTGTCGTGGCCTAGACGGGGTTGCGGTAGAGGTTGAGCGTGCCGTAGGTGAGGGCGATCGCCAGAACCGCGGCGAGCAGCATGTGCGTCAGCACGACGATGATCGGCAGCCCCGTGAAGAACTGCACGTAGCCGACGACGCCCTGCAACAGGCTGACGTGCAGGACCGAGGTCCACGAGCGCCGCAGGAGGGCCAGTTCCTCCTCGGAGCCGCTCACCTGCGACCCCCCGACCCGGGCCAGGCGGACGGCGACGAGCATGGCGACGAGCAACCCGATGAAGAGCATGACGACGTCGGCGTGGATCCACGACATCGTCCGAGGGTCGAAGCCGGTGCGGGCGGGGGCATCGGCGTCACCGGAGTGTGGACCCGACCCGGTGACGATGGTGCCGAGGGCGAGCACGAGGAAGCCGACGGCATACGTCACCCAGGCAAGGCGCGCAGTGATGGTGGGGACGAGCAGCGTTCGCGAGCCCGGGTCGACCTCGTTGCCGTCCTGCGCCCCGCGCAGCATCGCCGTGGCGATGGCGACCAGGACGATCGTGGCGAGGAAGTGGAACGCGACGATCACCGGGTTGAGGCCGGTCCAGACGGTGATGCCACCGACCACGGCCTCGACGAAGATCCCGACGATCATGGCGATGCCAAGAAGGTGCAGCATGCGCCGCTTCGGCAATGCGGTCCACACGGCCCACAGGGCCAGCACGGCGATGACGATCAGTACGCCGGTGAGCGTGCGGTTGCCGAACTCGATGAACTTGTGGAATCCCTCGTCTTGCGCGGCGACCGGCGTGAGCGACCCTTGCGCGCAGGTGGGCCAGTCGGGGCACCCCAGCCCGCTGCCGGTCAGTCGGACGATGCCGCCGGTGACGATGATGAGGACCTCGGCGACGACGTTAGCCACCAGGATGGGACGCAGCCAGGACGGTTTGCAGACGGGAAGAGCCACGGGCGACAGCGTATGCCGCCCGTCGGCACCGCACGTGAGCGGGTCCGGCGGGGGCCCACCAACTACGGTTGTCGGGTGGGCTATCTCGATGATGACCGGTGGGCCAAGGCCTGGACCGTCCCTTCGCTGGCTGCAGCCAAGGCTTCCGGCCGCAAACTGGCAATGCTGACGGCCTATGACGCGAGTTTTGCGCGGGTGCTGGACCGGCACGGCGTCGATCTCGTGCTCGTCGGTGACTCGTTGGGGATGGTGGTCAGAGGCCTGTCCTCGACCATCTCGGTCACGGTGGCCGACATGAGTTATCACACGGCGGCGGTGGCGACGGGGCTGTCCCGGGCCCTGCTGGTGGCGGACCTGCCCTTCCTTGCCGACGCCACGCCTGAGCGAGCGTTGGACGCGGCCCAACGTCTGGTGCAGTCCGGCGCCCAGATGGTCAAGCTCGAAGGCGCCGGCCACAAACTCGACGTCATCCGCTTCCTCGTCGAGCGGGAGATCCCGGTGTGTGCCCACCTCGGGCTCACCCCGCAATCGGTGTTGCGCCTGGGGGGCTACTCGGTGCAAGGCCGCGAGGAGCGGGCGGCCGCACGGCTGCACGAGGATGCCCTTGCCGTGGCGCAGGCCGGGGCCAGCCTGCTCGTCCTTGAGTGCGTGCCGTCGTCGGTGGCGGCCTCCGTCACCGCAACGATCGCGATCCCGACCATCGGGATCGGCGCCGGGCCAGGGTGCGACGGTCAGGTCCTCGTGCTGCACGACATGCTCGGCCTGGACACCGGCCACCGAGCGCCGAAGTTCGTCAAGGACTTCCTCGGCGAGGGTGGGTCGGTGGCCGGCGCGGTCGCGGCATACTGCGCCGCCGTCCGTGACGGAAGCTTCCCCGACGCCGCGCACGCCTACCAGTGAGGGGCCTCCCGTGATCGACACCATCACCGACCTGCAGGCGTTGCGCCGCCACATCCTTGAGTGGCGTCGGGCCGGGCTGCGGATCGGCTTCGTCCCGACGATGGGCAACCTCCACGCGGGTCACTACTCGCTCGTGGAGTTGGCCCGCGCGCACGCCGACCGGGTCATCTCCAGCGTGTTCGTCAACCCGACCCAGTTCGGCCCGAGCGAGGACTTCACCCGCTACCCACGCACCCCGGAAGCCGACACGAGCGGCTTGGAAGCGGCCGGGTGTGACGCCTTGTGGTTGCCGACGGTCGAGGGGATGTATCCCTTCGGGATCGATCTCGCCTCCAACATCCGGCTGCCTGGGGTCGCCGATGTGCTTGAGGGAGTGCATCGGCCGGGCCACTTCGACGGGGTGTGCACGGTGGTGGCTCGACTGTTCAATCAGGTCCAGCCCGATGTCGCCGCGTTCGGCAAGAAGGACTTCCAGCAACTCGCGGTCATCGCGCAGATGGTGACCGACCTGGCCTATCCGTTGGAGTTGTTGCGCGGCGAGATCGTTCGCGAGTCCGACGGTCTGGCGATGAGTTCGCGCAACCAATACCTGTCGCCCGCAGAGCGGTCCACGGCCACCGTCATCCATCGCACACTGCGGGGGATGCGCGACGAGATGCTTGCGGGCACGGCTCGGCTGGTCGTTGAGGCCCGCGCGGGAGTGGAGTTGGCCGAGGCGGGGTTTGAGGTCGACTACACCGCGGTGCGCACGCCTGACCTGGTCGAGCCGTCGGCCGCCCCGCAGGTGTATGCCGCCCCCGGTCGCCGGGTCGCGTTGATCGCCGCCCGGCTAGGCCGGACCCGACTCATCGACAACATCGAGTTCGAGTTGCCCTGACCGCGACGAGAAGTTCGCGGTGGCACCGGGCGACAGCGGGTGCAGGGTGGCGGCCGGGGCCCTGACCGGAAGGTGGCCGGCCAGGTCGACGAGGGGACGGGTCATCCACTCCAGGTGCCAGGTCGGCCACCCGCGCGGGTAGAGGGTGCCGTAGTGGATACCGATGACGTGACGGGCGCCGCTGAGGGCTGCCGCTGCAGCGGCCTCGGCAGGGCCGAGGTGGCCCGGTGACAGGCGCGGCCCCCAGCCACCGATGGGCAGCAGGGCCACGTCGATGTCGGCACCGGCGAGGTCGCCGAGTCGGTCCATCTCGGGGTAGAGCGAGGTGTCCCCGGCGAACCACACGACCCGGTGGCCGCCGGTGGGAAGGTCGTGGCGGATGAGGAAGCCGTGGGCGTCGTTGGGGCGGTGGGGCATCGGCCGTGACTCGTGATCGGCGCGCACCAACCGGATGCCGACACCCGGTGTGATCGCGACCCAGTCGTCGGGGGTGGCGTCAGGGTGAGGACCGGGCAGACGGTGCCTGATCACCCAGGCCCGGTTTGCGGCGCCCGTGAGGATCGGGGCGGGCGCCGTCCGGATCAACGACGGTATGTGGGCGTGGTCGTGATGCAGGTGCGAGAGGAGCACGACATCGGGGTCGGCCCACTGACGGACCGACGGCTTCGGCACGGCCCGTGACAACGGACCGACCCGGTGGGTGAGGACCGGATCGGTGAGCACCCTCGCGCCGCCCACCTCGATGCGCAGGGTGGAATGGCCCAACCAGGTGATGCTCAGCTCGGCCACACGCGCGCCTGCTCGTCCGAATCGCCCTGCTGGGCACCTTGCTGCTCGGCCAACCTGGTCCGCCAGCGCTGCAACTGCTGGTGGATCGGCACCGCCCCATAGAAGCTCGGCCGTTCCCCGGCGTCGCCCGCAGCGATGAGCAGGTCGTCGTCCAGCGGCAGCGCGGTCGGGGAGATGAACAATGCCTGGTTCTGCGGACCGCCGAGGCCACCGTGGCTGCCGACCTGCCCTTCGAAGGCGTGGATCATCCCCGCTTCGTCAACCGTCGACAGCAGCACGAGGTCGGCGCAGCGTGGCAGCCGGGTGAGCCGGTGCAGGTCGGCGATGCCACGAGAGTCATAGGCACGCATCGGGTCGAGGCCCTCGATCTGGCCGTCGCGGTCCCCGCCGATCCACCGCACACCGTCGGCGGCCAACACCACGCACGCGTCTCCGCCGGCACTCGCCATCACGACCCCGACCCCTGGTGTGGCGAGCAGGCCGGTCACGAGCGCCGGCCAGTGTTGCTCGATCTGCGCCAACGTGGGTCGGGTCGACAGCCGGGGGAACCAGATGGTCCCGAGGTTGCCGCCGCCGACGACGATCACCGCCGGCACCGAGCCGTCATCCGGCGTGGCGTCGGAGGACCTGCCGGCCGTTCGGGCCGGTCGGTCGGGGCCGAGGACCAACTCCTTGGCGCCGGAGCCCGACTTGGGTCCCCGGCGCATGGCGTTCACCGTGGCCGTGATCAGGGTGTTGATCGGCCCCCATTCGTCACCCGTGCTCGACTCCACGACGGTGCTGCCGCCGGCGGCATCGTCCATCAACTGATCGACCCGCTGTCCGAGGGTGAACCCGTTGAGTTGTTCGAACGTCGAGCCCAGGCTCTGTCCGTGGTCGGACCAGATGACGATCTCGTAGTGGGTGGGGGTGTCGGCGATCACGCGTTCCAGGGCGGCCAGGATGCCGTCCAACCCCTCGAGCGAGCGCATCGATTCGGGCCGTTCGGGACCGGCATGGTGGGCGATCTCGTCGTAGTCGACGAAGTCCACAAAGATGACCGGCGCTCCGTCGTAGATCTTGTCGGCGATGATCGTGAGGTTCATCGTGCGCAGGAAGACGTTGGTCAATCCGCGCAGAACGACGAACGAGAATCGGCGGGCGATCCGGGGCTGCACCTGCCGAATCCGCTGGCGCCGAGACTGATACAGCTCCTTGATCACCTCTCCGACGGTCAACATGACGGTGCGCGGCAGCAGGAATGGGCTGGAGAACAGCGGCACGAAGGCGTCGCCCGAGCCGAGCCCGCCAGGCTTGAGAGCCCGGCTGAAGACGAGGTAGGAGTTGTCTGCACCGCCGGTGAAGGCGGTGCTGATCGCTGTCCCGCCTCCGGCGAGCAACCCGGAGCGGCCGTCGAATCCTGATTCGATCACCTCGGCGTCCCCGGGACGATTGGTGACCAGGAGCCTGCCGGTGGCGCGGTCCCAGAAGCGGAACGACGGGATCTGGGTGTCGTCGCCGAAGAGGATCGCGGCCTGGCTGGCGGGCGTGGTCGAGGGGATGGGGACCCACCACGGAGTCAGGCGGTGCGTGCCGTCGTGGAGCCAGCGCGCCACCGTCGGCATCTGCCCCGCGGCGAGGGCTCGTTCGAAGACCTGCACCCCCAGCCCGTCGAGCTGCACGATCACCAATCCGCTGCCGGCTCCGGTGGTCCGTCGGCGTCGGCGGCGGCTGACATACCCCAGGACGTACTCGGCGTCATTGGAACTGACCAGCCACTGGGCTCCCGAGATCACGACGGCATCGATCGCGAGGATCGTCGCGGCCTGAGGCAGGCTCAGCCCGACGCCGAAGGAGAGCCCGGCGCTGGCCCGGATCCCCAGGGCCACCACCAGGGTGATGGCGACCAACTGGCTGAGCAGTCCAAGAACCACGGCGAGGACAGCGCTGCCTCGCCGGGCCAGACCGCGCAACAGCGGTCGGCTCACGGCCTCGTTGAGGAGCAGCACCAAGGTGGCGATCCCACCCTCGAGCAGCGCCATCGTGCGGCCCGTGACGAGGAAGACCCCCAGCCCCAGGCCGAAGACCGCCGCCCCCGCCGTGATCAGCGCCTCGACGACGCGGGTCGAGTTCCACGTGCGGCTGGGCGCTCGATTCATCGTCGGATCAGTCCGACCAGCGGAAGGTGCGGCTGGCGATCGCCGAGGCGACCGCACCCCAGGCGAGCAGGATGACCAAGGCCCCGATCGAGAAGGCGCCGGTGCTCAGGGCGGCTCGCAAGCCGTCGGCTAGGGCTGCCGACGGAAGGATCCCGACCACCCCGGCGAGCGCGTCTGGCAGCACGGTGCGCGGCACGATCACGCCGCCAAGCACGAGGAAGACCACCCAGAGCAGGTTGGCCAACGCGAGGACGCCTTCGGCCCGGAGTGCCCCGGCCAGGAGCAACGCCAGCGAGACGAACGCCCAGGTCCCGGCGAGGAGGAACGGGACGGCATACAGCAGGCCGATGGGGACCGGACGCCAACCGAGGGCAACGCCCACTGCGCCGATGACGACCCATTGGAGGACTTCGACCCCGAGGGTGGCGCAGGCCTTGCCCCAGAGCAGTCCGTCGCGGCCGAGGGGAGTGGTGCCGAGCAGGCGCAGCACGGCATACCGACGATCGAAGCCCGTAGCGATCGCCTGAGCGGTGAACGCGGCGGAGATGACGCAGAGGGCGAGGACTCCGGGGACAGCCAGGTCGATCCGGCGCCCGTCACCCAGGCTGGGCACGGTCGTGACTGCCAACCCGACGAGGGCGCCGAGAGGCAGGACGAGTGAGACGAGGAGTTGCTCGCCGTTGGCCAGCAGGGTGGCGAGCTCGAATCGAGCCTGGGCCAGCACCCTGGCACGCGCCGGTGCCGGACCGGGGGTCGACAGGGGCGTGGCGGGTGTGGACGTCGTCATCGGCGGGCCTGACGGGTGAGGTCGAAGTAGACACGTTCGAGGGTGGCTGATCCGACGACCTCGGCGGGCGAGCCCTGCGCGACAGTCCGGCCGTCGGCCAGGACGACGAGATGCGTGGCCAAGGTGGCGGCCTCCTCGAACGAGTGAGTGGTGACGACGAGGGTGGCGCCGCGGGCCTGCTCGGCCTTGAGCAGGTCGTAGACGTCCAGGCGCCCATGCGGGTCGAGCCCGGCCGTCGGTTCGTCGAGGAAGACGACCTGAGGTCGACCCACCAGGGCCGCAGCGAGAGCAACCCGCTGCTTCTGCCCGCCCGACAGTCGCCGCACGGTGGTCCGGGCGAACCCGTCGATACCGAGCCGAGCGGCCAGGGCGCCGACGTCGGCCGGCCGCGCATAGAACGAGGAAAGGTGGCGCAGCAGTTGGAGGGGTTTGCTGCCGTTGGGCAGCCCACCTGCCTGGAGCATGACTCCCACCTCGGCGCGATGCTCGGCCGAGGCGAGCCAGGGGTCGATGCCCAGGACCCGCACGGCTCCGTCGTCCGGTCGTTGCAGGCCGACAGCGCACTCGATCGCCGTCGTCTTACCAGCCCCGTTCGGTCCCAAGACGATGGTGATGGAGCCGCGTGGAGCCGACCACGACATGCCGTCGCAGGCCGTGACTGCAGCGAATCGGCGGGTGAGGCTGACGATGTCAACTGCTGCGGTCACGCTTGGCAGTCTACGAGGGGGCCCGCCTCGGACGCGCCGCAGCCGCCCCCGCTGGTGTCTCGGGGGCGGCTGCGGTGGTGCGGTGGGGTGCCGTGTCCGTCACTTGCTGAACTGCTGCTCCGGGGAGTCCTCCCAGTCCGTCCAGGGCGAGGTGACCCCGTTGCTCGTCACGCGGAAGCTGACGTGCTGGTACATCTCCTCGTCGCCGATCTCGGTGTCGGGCAACGAGTTCTCCAGCCACATCGTCACCGTGTCCGTCGAGCCGAAGAAGCGCAAGCGGTTGGAGGTCGTGATGTGGTCGTCGGCGTTGATGGTGTCGGCCTCGTGGACGTGCTGCTCGATCTCGACGGTCCGACCGGCGTCGCAGGTGACCGTCATGTTGTAGCGGATGACCTTGACGCCGGCGGAGTTGACGTGGTCGAAGACCGGCCGCAGCGGCGACACCGTGCAGCCGCTCTCGGTGGTGGATGCCAGGGCCGTGCTGACGGCGACCAGGGGGAGGGCCGCGGCCAGGAGGGCGGCGCCGAGGGCTCGGCGGGGGCGCCGAGAGGTGAGCTTCATGGTCGTTCCTTTCGGGAGAGTCCCGGTGGAGCCGATCTCCGCCGGTGCCTCAACGGTCCCGTCGGGAGGGGGTGCGCCGCGTCTGCCTGGCGGGGGATCCTGGGGGTATGCCGCGCGGCATACGGGATGGATGTCGTCGGCCAGACGCGCCGCGCGTCCGTGGCGGCCGAACCCGCTAGCGTCGGCCTCATGATTCATGCTCGGTGCGACTTCTTCGCCGAATCCTTGATGCTGTCCACGTCGATGACGGTGCTGCTTCCCCAGCCCGCCGAGGGCCAGATCGGCATGGTCGGGACCCGTCTGGACGCGCCTCCTCCGGTGCTCTACCTGCTGCATGGCATGTCTGACGACGACACAATCTGGCTGCGCCGGACGTCCATCGAGCGGTATGCCGCTGAGCTGGGCATCGCCGTCGTGATGCCGGCCGTGCAGCGCAGTTTCTACAACGACGAAGCCTTCGGGCAGGCCTATTGGACCTTTGTCGCCGACGAACTCCCTGCCCTGGTCGGACGATCGTTCAAGGTGTCGCAGGAGCCGGCCGACACCTTCGTGGCGGGCCTGTCGATGGGTGGGTTCGGCGCCTTTAAGTTGGCCCTCCACCGGCCGCACCAGTTCGCTGCCGCAGCCTCCCTGTCGGGCGCCTTGGACGTGGCCGAACACACCTTCTGGAGCGCCCGCGAACTCAGCGAGCGCACGCGGATCTGGGGGTCTGAGCCTCTGGAGGGGACCGCCAACGACCTCGTCCACCTGGTGTCGCAGGCCGACCCCGCCACGCTGCCGCCGCTGTATCTGTCGTGCGGCACCGAGGACCAGTTGTTCGAGCAGAACCGGGCGTTTGTCGCCGCCGCCGAGGGCAACCAGGTGAACCTGACCGTGGACTACCGGCCGGGGGCGCATGAGTGGTCCTACTGGGACGCCACCATTCAGGACGTCCTCGCCTGGCTGCCGCTGCGCAACCGCCCGTAACGGAGGTTTGAACTGGTGGGGCTGTTCGCTGCTCTGGGGGAGCCGGCGCCCTGACGCGCCACAGCCGCCCCCGCGAGTGTCGCGGGGGCGGCTGTGGCGGTGCGGTGGGGTGCCGTGCCGGTCAGTTGAAGAACTGCTGTTGCGGGGAGTCTTCCCACGCCGTCCACGGGGAAGTGACCCCGTGGCTTTCCACGCGGAAGCGGACGTGCTGGTACATCTCTTCCTGGCCCGCCTCGGTGTCGGGCAACGCCTTCTCCAGCCACATCGTCACCGTGCTCGTCGTGTCGAAGTAGCGCGAGCGGTCGAAACTGACGATCAGGTCGTCTGCATCGGCGATGTCCGCCTCGTAGACGCGCTGCTCGATCTCGACGGTTCGGTCCGCGTCGCAGGTGACCGTCAGGTTGTAACGGATCACCTTGTCGCCGGCGGCATTGAGGTAGCTGAACACCGGCGTCAGCGGCGACACCGTGCAGCCGCTTTCGGTGGTGGACGCGTGGGCAGTGCCGACGGCGACCAGCGGGAGGGCCGTGGCCAGGAGGGCGGCGGCGAGGGCTCGGCGGGCGCGGCGCGCGGAGAGCTGCATGGTCGTTCCTTTCGGTGAGTTTCCGGGGGAGCCGTTCTCCGCCGGTGTCTCAACGGTCCCGTCGGGAGGGGGTGCGCCGCGTCTGCCCGGCGGGGGATCCTGGGGGTATGCCGCGCGGCATACGGTCCGCGTCGGATCGTTTCTGACCGCAGATCGGGCGGGTGCTGGCATTGGGGCGTAAGGCCTGTCGGTGGTCACCGTTAGCGTCCCGGTCATGGACAACAACGGAACGACCTTCGACTTAGATCAATGCCGGGCTGCGATCCGTGCCGCGACGACCGCTATCACCGAATTGATGGGCCTTCTGTGGCAGGTTGAGGACGCCGAGTTGGGTCCGCTGTTGGGCACGCTTGACCAGTTGGCGGCACTCGCGGAGGGTGCCCGCGCTGCTCTCATTCGTGAGGCGGAGTCGCGTGGAGAGACCCTGCGCGTCGCAGGCCGGGTCGACGTCTGGGTGGGTCGCTGAGCAGGCGCCGACCGTGACGGCGGGGGGTGGCGGCGGGACAGGTCGCCCCGCTCGGCCGCAAGGACGCCCGGCCAGACCTGTCATGGGTTCAAGCCGCTGCGGCTAGGTACCGGGGTCGGGTGGCTTGCGTAGGTCGCCGACGCCGGCGAGCAGCATCGCGCCGAGGGCCGGGCGGACGCCGGGCATCGACTCGATCACCCTCGGGGCGGTGGGATCGTTACCTGACCGTGATGTGTTCGATTGTGGGAGAGGCCTTTTGGGGCGGGGGGTCTGTCGGTGGTCGCTGTTAGCGTCGGGGTTATGGACAGCATCGCAGCGGCTCGTGACTCGGCATCTCGCCGGGCTGAGATTCGTGCTGCGACGAAGACTGTCACTGAGTTGGTGGCGTCGTTGTGGCAGGTCCAGGGAGCCGAGTTGGGGACCTTGTTGGGTGAGCTAGACGCTCTCGCTGCGGTCGCGTGCGGTGCTCGGGTCGCGGTCGTTGGTGAGGCGGAGTCTCGTGGGGAGATCGCGGCGTCGCAGGCCGGGTCGACGGCTGGGTGGGTGGCGGCACACGCGCCGACGTTGGCGGCTGGCAGTGGCGCGGGGCAGGTCGCTCGGCTCGTCCGTGAATGCATGCGCCCGGACCTGTCGAGTGTTCAGGCGGCTGCAGTCTCTGGCCAGGTGAGCGTGCCGACGGCTCTCACTGTGGTCACCGAATACGCCCGGTTGAAGCCGCGCCTTCGTGAGGAAGCCGCCCCGACCGTCCTGCAAGGTTTGTTGGACATGGGCATCGCTGACGGACCGAAGGGCGTCCGGTCGCTGCGGCCGGCGTTGTTGGCGGCGCATGGCGCGGATGGGGAGTTCCAGGCGGACGCCGACACTGCCGAACGTCTCGTCTCCCTGTCCCGCCCGTCGACCGACGAACTCGGCGCCCTCACCTACCAACTGGTTCTCGACCCGGCCGGAGCGGCGGCGTTGGAGGCGGCGATCGGCCCGCTGTCGGCCCCCGTTCCCGGCCCCGATGGTGAACGCGACTCCCGTAGCCCGCAGTTGCGTCGTGGGCAGGCGCTCATCGAGGTATGCCGTCGCGCCACCAGTGCCGGTGACCGGCCACCGGCTGGGGTGAAGACCACGTTGATGCTGACGATGTCCTACGAGGACTTGGCGGCTCGGGTCGGCGCGGCGACGGTGGTCGGCTCGACTCAGGGCGGCTCGCTGATCGCGCCGGAGACGGTGCGTCGGTTGGCGTGCGACGCGAACGTCATCCCGACTGTCCTGGGTAGCCGGGGGGAGATTCTTGAGCAGGGTCGCTCGACCCGGTTGGCGACGCC
The DNA here is from genome assembly GCA_016707175.1 of Candidatus Phosphoribacter hodrii. GTDB lineage: Bacteria > Actinomycetota > Actinomycetes > Actinomycetales > Dermatophilaceae > Phosphoribacter > Phosphoribacter hodrii. Next base: position 224,434 of record JADJIB010000002.1, on the reverse strand, counting down.
TGGGCAGTTGGCTGCGTTGTGGTTACGGGACGCGGGGTGCAGTTTCCCTGGTTGCACGACTCCGGCGCATTGGTGCGACGCCCACCACCTGGTCCATTGGGCCGACGGCGGGGCATCCGACCTCACCAACCTCGCGTTGTTGTGCGGGCGACACCACTCCGTCGTCCACCGAGACCAACTCATCGGCCACGTCACCCACGCTGCGGACACCGGCGTCGTCGCGGGGGCTGTCATCTGGAACCTCATCCCCGGCAGCTACCACCGACGCGACGACGGGCCACCACTCCACGGCGACCAGCCGCGGGGCGACCGTCTCCCGGGTGGCCAGCCCCCAGGTAGCCCATCGCTCGGTGATCCGCCCACACACCTGACGCGTCCATCACCCGATCACGACGAGTGGGACAACCCTGCCCCAAATGCGGATTCGTGGGCTGACCCCTGGAACTCGGACGAACAACCCACGACGGGTCACGCTGCCGCTTTCGCTCCCCATCCAGAGGTGGCCGCAAGCGCCGGTATCCCCGCGTGCCCGACGGGATGGGGCATGAGTGCGCCTGGCCGTGGACATGACCGACCACGGCTAGCGGCGGACGGTGACCAGACCGCTGACGTAGGCGAGAGCGATGGCCTGCGAGCGGTCTCTCGTGTCGGTCTTATGCAGGATCCGGGAGACATGGGTCTTGACCGTGCCCGGCTCGACCCAGAGCTGCCCGGCCACCTCGGCATTGGACAGGCCCTGGGCCATGAGCGTGAGCACCTGACGTTCGCGTTCGGTGAGCCTGGCCAAGGCTGTGGGGGATTGGTCGGCCACCTGCGGCGCCGAACGCAACGCCGCGACGAGGTGGCCAGCGACGGCAGGGTCCAGCCAGGTCTCGCCTGCAGCCACGCGACGCACGGCATCGACGAGGTCCCGTGGCGCGGCCGACTTCAGCAGGTAGCCATCCGCCCCGGCGAGCAGTACGCGGCGGACGTCGGGATCCTCCCGGAACGTCGTGAGCACCAGAACGCGGGGCGGATCGGCGCGCCGCCGCAGGGCTTCGGTGAGAGCGATACCGCTCATGCCAGGCATCCGCAGGTCGGTGACGACGACGGCGGGAACGAGTTCGGCAGGAGCCGCGTCGAGCAACGCCAGGGCGCTCGGCCCGTCAGGCGCGGACCCGACCACGTCCAGGTCAGGAGCGGCCTGAAGCAGCATGACGATGCCTGACCGGACGAGCTCCTCGTCGTCCACCACCAGGACCCGGGTCGTCATCGCCCGGCCCACGCGGGTGCAGGAACGGCCAGGTCCAGCGTGAATCGGTCACCGTGGGCGGCCCAGCTGAGGTGGCCGCCGACAAGGGCCGCTCGTTCGGCCAGCCCCACCAGACCCATGCCCGTCGCGCCAGCGGGCTGCGCCGCCCCAGTCGACCCGGTCGACCCGGTCGTCGACAGACTGTGGCTGCTGTCGACCTGCACGTGCGCACCGTCCGGGCCGACGTTCACCGAGACCTGGCAGCGCCCGCGAGGGCCATGTTTGACCGCGTTGGTGAGTCCCTCCTGGACCACCCGGACGACGGTCGCCTCGGCGAGCGGGTCCAGCCGGGTCAGTGGGTCGACAGTCTGGGTCAGGGTGACGTGCAGCCCAGCCGCGCGGGCCAACTCGACCAACTGGGGAATCTCGTCCAGGCTGGGTGCCTCGATGCTCGACGCGCCGCTTTCATCAACCGAGTCGCGACGCAGATCGCCCAGGACCCGGCGCAGCTCCAGCAGGGTGCGCTCGGCACTGCTCTGAATGGCCACGAGGCTGGGACCCGCGGCCTCCGGGTGGGTCGGACCGAGAGCCGAGGCGCCGGCCGCTTGCAGCTGGATCGCGGTGACCGCTCCGCACACCCCGTCGTGCAACTCGCGCGCGATTCTCAGCCGCTCATTAGCCACGCCTGCTCGCGCCTGGGCTGACAACGTCTCACCCGCCGCCACCGCTCGATCGACTGTCCGTCGGTGCCGCGCTCCTACGGCCCACACGGCGATGGCCAGCGCGCCCCAGAGCGCGAGCAGAGTGACGGTCGAGCGAAGGGGGTCGAGGGTGAGCCGCGCCGAGCCGTAGCTATGGGAGAGCATGGCCACTCCCAGGCCGGCGAGCACCGCGAGGGTATGCCGCCCCCGCGGCCGGGACGAGACGGCATACGTCGCGATGAGCAACCCCGAGAACGGCTGCCACTGGGGGACGACAGTGCTGACCAGGGCGAACGCGCACTGAGCCGTGAGCACGGCATACGGCCGCGACGCGAGCCACCACAAGCTTTGGTGGATCAACGCGACGGCCGCGACGGGGAGCCACCAGGCGATCGATCCGCCCGCCACAGTGCCGACCGCGCCGTTCCAGACGAGCAGGTCCAGAGCGACGGCCACGGTGACGGCACCGGCGCGTGCGCGCAAGGTCTCCATGTCAGCAACGGCTTCCGTCAACCACAGAAGCTCGCCCAGGGGAACAACATGCACCAGAAGCCGTCGCCGCCCGGGCCCGGCGGGATGAAGATCGGGTTCCCGGTGCTCGGTCGATCAAGCTCCAACCCGGTCCCACCGTCGTGGTCCTGCCACGAGCCGATCGGGCCCACGTCGACGATGTCGATGAGTTCGCCGCGAACCTCGTGACGGTCCATCCAACTCAGATGGGCCACCGTCTCGACCGGCGTGTGGTGGGCAGCGAGAGCCGTCGCGAGCTCCTGGTCGGCAAGCAGGATCCGGGGCATCAGGAGGTCGGCATGCCCGGCCAACTCCCACCGACCACCGCGGGCTCGGGCGTAGACGGCGACGACAGGATGCGACATGGTCTCTCCGTTCGGATGGGACTGGTGTGTCGCAAAAGCAAGAGACGTGACGGGTCGGCGGGATACCTGGCGGCGCTGTTTGGCACTTCCCCCGAATTACGACATACTTACGTTGTGATTATCGAGCCGGCCGAACGGCATACCGAGCAGGAGACGCGCACCCGTGCGCGAGTCCTCGCTGCGGTGTCCGAGCGGGGCCCGGTGTCCGCCTCCGCGCTGGGCCGCCTGCTCGGGCTGACGCCCGCCGGGGTCCGCCGGCACCTCGAAGCCCTCGCCGAACACGGCGCCGTCTCCGAACACGACCCGGTCACGGCCGCCACCGGTCGCGGGCGGGGTCGTCCGGCGCGCGAATGGGTCGTCGCCGAGGCCGGGCACGCGTCCCTGACTTCCGGTTACGACGACCTGGCCGCCCAAGCCCTGCGCTTCCTGCGGGACGCCGCCGGTCCCGACGCCGTCGCCGCTTTCGCCCGCGCGCGATCGGCTGACGTCGAGGCCAGGTATGCCGCCGACCTCGCCTCGGTGGGTCCCTCGCCCCAGGCGCGGGTCGAGGCGCTCGTCTCAGTGCTCACCAGGGACGGGTTCGCCGCCTCGGCTCGTCCGGTCGGTGAGGGCGCGCGGACCGGGGTCCAGGTCTGTCAGGGCCATTGCCCCATCCATCACGTCGCCGCCGAGTTCCCCCAGTTGTGTCAGGCCGAGACCGATGCGTTCTCACGGTTGCTCGGCGTGCACGTGCAGCGACTCTCGACCCTGGCTCGCGGTCAGCACGTCTGCACCACCTTCGTCCCGATCCCCGCCGTCCCCGAATCGAAAGGTGTCACGTCGTGACCGATATCGAGCAGCTCAACCCCGGCCTGGCTGGGCTCGGCCGCTATGAGTACGGCTGGTCGGATGCCGACACTGCCGGGTCCACCGCTCGGCGTGGCCTCAACGAGGACGTCGTCCGCAACATCTCGGGCCTCAAGAACGAGCCGCAGTGGATGCTCGACCTGCGCCTGAAGTCGCTCCGGCTGTTCGACCGCAAGCCGATGCCGACGTGGGGGAGTGACCTCAGCGGGATCGACTTCCAGAACATCAAGTACTTCGTCCGCTCGACGGAGAAGCAGGCCACCTCGTGGGAGGACCTGCCGGCGGACATCAAGAACACCTACGACCGCCTCGGCATCCCCGAGGCCGAGAAGCAGCGCCTCATCGCCGGCGTTGCCGCGCAGTACGAAAGCGAAGTGGTCTACCACCAGATCCGCGAGGACCTGGAGGAGAAGGGTGTCATCTTCGTCGACACCGACACCGGCCTGCGCGAGCACGGGGACATCTTCAAGGAGTACTTCACGACGGTGATCCCGGCGGGCGACAACAAGTTCGCCTCGCTCAACACCGCTGTCTGGTCGGGCGGTTCGTTCATCTACGTCCCGCCGGGCGTCAAGGTCGACATCCCGCTGCAGGCCTACTTCCGGATCAACACCGAGAACATGGGCCAGTTCGAGCGGACGCTGATCATCGCCGACGAGGGCTCCTACGTGCACTACGTCGAGGGCTGCACCGCGCCGATCTACAAGTCCGACTCGCTGCACTCGGCGGTCGTCGAGATCATCGTCAAGAAGGACGCGCGGGTGCCGCTACACGACGATCCAGAACTGGTCGAACAACGTCTACAACCTCGTCACCAAGCGGGCCACCTGCGCCGAGGGCGCGACGATGGAGTGGATCGACGGCAACATCGGCTCCAAGGTGACGATGAAGTACCCGGCCGTCTACCTGCTCGGCCGGCACGCCAAGGGCGAGACCCTCTCGATCGCCTTCGCTGGCGAGGGCCAGCACCAGGACGCCGGCGCCAAGATGGTCCACGCGGCCCCCGACACCTCCAGCTCGATCATCTCCAAGTCGGTGGCCCGCGGCGGTGGGCGCACGTCCTACCGCGGCCTGGTCCAGATCCAGGAGGGTGCGACGGGCAGCAAGTCGACGGTCCGGTGCGACGCCCTGCTCGTCGACACGATCAGCCGCTCCGACACCTACCCCTACGTCGACGTCCGCGAGGACGACGTGCAGATGGGTCACGAGGCGACCGTCTCCAAGGTCAGCGAGGACCAACTCTTCTACCTCATGTCCCGCGGGATGACCGAGGAAGAGGCGATGGCGATGATCGTTCGCGGCTTCGTCGAGCCGATCGCCCGGGAGCTCCCGATGGAGTACGCCCTCGAACTCAACCGGCTCATCGAGCTGCAGATGGAAGGAGCGGTCGGCTGATGCCGTTGCTGGAGAAGGCTTCTCGTCAGCGAGAGGCAGGCGAGGGTATGCCGCCCGCCCCCACCCAGGGGTCCGTCACCACCGTGCCCGAGAAGTCACGCGCCGAACGGCGGGCGTCCTTCGACGTCGCCGACTTCCCGATGCCGACAGGCCGGGAGGAGGACTGGCGGTTCACTCCGATGGACCGCATCGGCACCCTCCTTCGGGACACCCCGTCGGGTGCCCACCTGGCTGTCGACACCGAGTTGCCGCCGGGGGTCACCCTGACGAGCATCCCGTCGGCCCGGGCTCGCGCCTTGGGCGTCCCGGCGCCGCAGGATCGCGCCGCCGTCCTCGCCTTCGCCCACACCGATCACTCCGGTGGGGTCATGCACCTGCAGATCCCGGCCGACACCGTCATTGCCGACCCGGTGCGGATCCGGTTGGTGGGCAGCCACTCCGAGCGGGTTTGGGGCCACCTCGTCATCAGCGTCGGAGCCCACAGCAACGTGACCATCGTGGTCTCCCACGAGGGCACCGCGCGGCTGTCCGAGATGGTCTCGACCCTCGTCGGTGACGGCGCCCAGTGCACCCTGGTCTCGCTGCAGGAGTGGTCAAGCGACACGATCCACGCGGCCCAGCACGATGTCGTCGTGGGGCGCGACGCCTCCGTCCGGCACGTCGCGGTGACCCTCGGCGGGCAGGTCGTGCGGATGTCCACCAACATCACGTATGCCGGTCCCGGCGGGTCCGTCGAAGCCTTCGGCGTCTACTTCGCCGACGCCGGCCAGCACCTGGAACACCGGTTGTTCGTCGACCACAACGCTCCGCACTGCCAGAGCCACGTCGAATACAAGGGTGCCCTGCAAGGCGATTCGGCCCACACCGTGTGGGTCGGCGACGTCCTCATCCGGGCCAGCGCCGAAGGCACCCAGACCTACGAGCTCAACCGCAACCTCCTGCTCACCGACGGCGCGCGCGCCGACTCGGTGCCCAACCTCGAGATCGAGACGGGTCAGATCCTCGGTGCCGGGCACGCTTCTGCCACTGGGCGATTCGACGACGAGCAGTTGTTCTACCTGCAGGCTCGCGGCATCCCCGAGGGTGAGGCTCGCCGCTTGGTCGTCCGCGGCTTCTTCGCGGACATCATCAACCGGATCCCCGTCGCTGAGCTGCAGGGCCACCTCATGCAAGCCGTCGAGCGGGAGCTCGCCGGCGCCGGACTGGCCGAGGTCGGCACGCCCGACGAACCCACTCTCACTGCCACCCTCACCCCCACGAGCGACCCGAGGACCGCCGACCGATGAACGCCGAGCTCGACACCACCTTCGTCAAGGTCTGTGACCTGGAGGACCTCGCGGTCGGCACGCCCGCGCTGGCCGACGTGGACGGCATACCCATGGCCCTGGTGCGCACCGCGCCCGACGAGGTGCACGCCGTCAACGACGTCTGCACCCACGCCAACGTCTCGCTCTCCGAGGGCGAGCTCGACGGCTGCACGCTGGAGTGCTGGCTGCACGGGTCGCGTTTCGACCTGCGCACGGGCACCCCGTCCGGACCACCCGCGACCGTCCCGGTCGCCGTCTACCCCGTGGCGCTCGTCGAGGGCGCCGTCTATGTCAGCACCATCCCCGCCGCGTCCACCGAGGAGCACCCATCATGACCGTCCTGGAGATCCGCGACCTGCACGTCAGCGTCGATGTCCCCGCCACGGGTGGTGGCGAGGCCGAAGGGCCCAAGGAGATCCTCCGCGGCGTCGACCTCACGGTCCGCTCGGGCGAGACCCACGCGATCATGGGCCCCAACGGCTCGGGCAAGTCGACCCTCGCCTACTCGATCGCCGGACACCCGAAGTACCACGTCACCTCCGGCACCGTCACCCTCGACGGTGAGGACCTGCTGGCGATGTCCGTCGACGAGCGCGCCCGCGCAGGGCTGTTCCTGGCGATGCAATACCCCGTCGAGGTCCCCGGCGTCACGGTCTCCAACTTCCTGCGCACGGCCAAGACCGCCATGGACGGTCAGGCACCCAAGCTGCGCACGTGGGTCAAGGAGTTCCGCGCTGCGATGGACGCCCTCAAGATGGACCCGGCCTTCGCCGAGCGCAACGTCAACGAGGGCTTCTCCGGAGGCGAGAAGAAGCGCCACGAGGTCCTTCAACTCGAGATGCTGCGCCCCAAGATCGCGCTGCTCGACGAGACCGACTCGGGCCTGGACGTCGATGCGCTGCGCGTTGTGAGCGAGGGCGTCAACCGGGCCAAGGAGGCCGACGACCTCGGCATCCTGCTCATCACCCACTACACGCGGATCCTGCGCTACATCCGGCCCGACTTCGTGCACGTCTTCGTCGACGGCCGGATCGTCGAGCAGGGTGGCCCCGAGTTGGCCGACCAGCTCGAGGCGCACGGCTACGACCGCTTCCTGGCACCGGCCTGAGGCGGCGAACCCACTCCTCCCATGACCGTCGATCCGTTCACCGACACGGAGTCGGCCCGCATCCGGGCCGACTTCGCGATCCTCTCGCGCACCGTCCGCGACGGCCACCCGCTGGTCTACCTCGACTCCGGCGCGACCTCCCACAAGCCGCGCCAGGTGCTCGACGCCGAGCGTGACTTCTACGAGCGCACCAACGCGGCCGTCCACCGGGGCGCTCACCAACTCTCCGAAGAAGGCACCGACGCCTACGAGTCGGCGCGCGCCCGGATCGCCGCCTTCATCGGCGCCGGGCCCGACGAGATCGTCTTCACCCGCAACGCGACCGAGGCCATCAACTTGGTCGCCTACGCGTTCTCCAACGCCACCGCCGGTGGCGGGGGACGCGGGGGAGCGGGCGCCGGTATGCCGCCCTCCCGCACCGATGCTGGCACCGACGGGTCTCCGTCGCGGTTCGTCATCGGCCCCGGTGACGAGGTGCTCATCACCGAGATGGAGCACCACGCCAACCTCGTGCCTTGGCAGGAGTTGTGCCGTCGCACCGGCGCGACGCTGCGCTGGATCCCGTTGACCCCTGACGGGCAACTCGACCTGCGCGACCTCGACACGCTGCTCACGACCCGCACCAAGGTGTTCGCCTTCACGCACGTCTCGAACGTCCTCGGCACGGTCAACCCGGTCGCCGAGCTGGCCCGTCGTGGTCACGCGGTGGGTGCCCTCGTTGTGCTCGATGCGTGTCAGTCGGTGCCGCATCTGCCCGTGGACGTCCGCGAGCTGGGGGTCGATCTGCTCGCCTTCTCCGGCCACAAGATGCTCGGCCCGCTCGGAGTCGGCGTGCTCTGGGGTCGCCCCGAGATCCTCGACGAGATGCCCGTGTTCCTCACCGGCGGCTCGATGATCGAGACGGTGACCATGGAGGCCTCGACCTACGCCCCCGTGCCGCAGAAGTTCGAGGCCGGGGTGCCCGTGGCGGCTCAAGCCGTCGGTCTGGCCGCGGCCTGTGACTACCTCACGGCCATCGGGATGGATCGGGTGCACGCCCACGAGACCGCTCTGGCCGAGCGCCTCGTCGCCGGTCTGCAGACCCGGCCCTGGGTCCGCATCCTCGGCCCGAGCGACCCGGCCGTGCGCGGCTCGGTGGTCTCGTTCGTCGTCGACGGGGTCCATGCCCACGACGTCGGGCAGATCCTCGACGACGCCGGCATCGCTGTGCGCGTGGGTCACCACTGTGCCTGGCCGTTGCACCGCGCCCTGGGAGTCGCCGCGACGACGCGAGCCAGCTTCGCGGCATACTCCACGGCCGGGGAGGTCGACGCTTTGCTGAACGCGCTCGACCGCGTCCCGGCGATCTTCGGCGTGGAGGTGCCGGCCTGACATGGACCTCTACCAGCAACTCATCCTCGACCACTCCAAGGCGCCCGTGCGGGCCGGCCTCCGCGAGCCGTTCGACGCCGAGGTCCACCACGTCAACCCCACCTGCGGCGACGAAGTCACCCTTCGGGTGCGCGTGGCCGACGGGGTCGTCGAAGACATCTCGTATGCCGCGCACGGCTGTTCGATCTCGGTCGCCTCGACCTCGATCCTCGCCGAAGAGGTCACCGGCCGGCCCGTCCCGGAAGCTCTCGACACGTATGCCGCGATGAAGGCGATGCTGACCTCGCGCGGCCAGGTGCCTGGCGACGAGGACGTCATCGGGGACGGCGTCGCCCTGGCCGGCGTGTCGCGCTACCCCGCGCGGGTCAAGTGCGCCCTGCTGGGGTGGGCCGCGTTCACCGACGCCCTGGCCCGGGCCGGAGTCGACATCGCCGCGACGTCAACCGATCAGCCCGTCACAGCTGCCCAAGCGCCTTCCCCCACCCCCGAGCCCAGGAGCTGACATGAGCACCGACACCGACACCCCGGTGAACGTCGTCGACGTCGAGGAGGCCATGCGCGACGTCGTCGACCCCGAGTTGGGCATCAACGTCGTCGACCTGGGCCTCGTCTACGGCATCACGGTCGACGGTCAGGGACAGGCGGTCATCGACATGACCCTCACGTCGCCGGCCTGCCCGCTCACCGACGTCATCGAGGACCAGACCGCCCAGGCCCTCGACGGCCTGGTCAGCCAGCACCGGATCAACTGGGTCTGGATGCCGCCGTGGGGTCCGGACAAGATCACCGACGACGGCCGGGAGCAACTGCGCGCACTCGGCTTCAACCTCTGAGGTCGCCGTGCCGGCAGGCCGCAGCGAAGTCGCGCCTGAGCGCTTCGACGGCTGGCTGAGCCATCGGCTCCTCGAGCACCCGGAGGCAGCGGTCGAGGCCGGTGACACCGTCACGACCGTCCGGTGGGACGGCGGCGGGGCCCGCTGCGAATGGTTCCGCGCCGACCCGCTCGGCCTCGTGCTCATCAGGCGCGGAGGGTATGCCGTGGGGCTGGCTCGCGGTGGCGTGCTGCAGACGTCCAAGGCCGGGCGACGCCATGTCCAGGGTCGGACGGCCGCTGGGGGCTGGTCGCAGCAGCGGTTCGCCCGACGCCGGGAGAACCAGGCGGATGCCCTCGTCGAGGCCGTCGTGGGGCACGTGGAGCGGATCCTCGTCAAGGGGGAGGGCGGCATACCGGACGGTCTGGTGCTCGGCGGCGACCGGGCCCTGGCAGCGGCTGTGCTCGCCGACCCGAGGTGCCGGGCGTTGCGCGACCTGCCCCGACGTGAGTTGCCCGACCTTCCGGACCCCGATGCGCGCGTGCTCGCCGAGGCGCTGCGCCGCGGCCGATCGGTGTGGATCGTCCCGGTGCCCCAGCCGAGCTGACCCGAGGCTCAGTTGACCGTGAAGGCCTTGGTGTCCCAGACCTGCAGGGAAGCGTCCCTACCGTTGTCGTTGTAGGCACGCAGTTCGTAGGTGCCCGGCGACAGGGTGATGCTCGTCTGGGCCTCCGCGAAACCACCCATCATCGTCGTCACCTGGGTCGATGCCACCTCGGTCGCCCCCTGAAACACTTTGAGTGGCACGTTGCCCTCGAAGCCGGTGCCGTAGACCTTCACCACGACCGGTGAGCCCGTGCTCAGGCCCTGGGTCGGGGCGAGGATCCAGACGTTGGCGATCTGGTTGAGGGCGTCGCCACGCCGTTGGATCCCGGTGAGGTCGAGGTGCCCCGAGGAGGGCACGGAACCGTTGACCCGGACCTTGACCCCGGTGATGGACGCATCCGCCGCGGTCACGGTGTAGACGAGTTGGTTGACTGCTGCCGCTTCGTAACCGGACCCCAGCGTGCCCGGATATGCGGAGAGGTCGACGGTCGCCACGCCGGCGGCCACGCTGACGGACTTGACCAGCGTCGTGGCCGGCCACAGGGTCGAGTAGTCGGGGTCGCTCGGGGGCAGCGAGAGCATGGCCTGCACCGCGGTGGCCACCGTGCCTGACGGCAGCGGAGTGAGTTGGCGGAACTCGCGGTAGAGGCGCGGTCCGGCAAGGCCGGTGACCTCGTCGACGTAATAGACCGGGACGGTCACCGGGGTGGCCGTCGATGTCGAGGAACTGCTCGTGCTCGACGTGGTCGCCGTTGCTGTGGCCGTCGGCGATGGGCTCGTCGAGGTGGCTGACGTCGGGGCGGACGCAGTGACGGTGACGGTCGGCGACGCGATGGGTGAGGACCCGGCATTGCCGCGGATGAAGATGAAGGCGACCAACCCGATGATCACCACGGCCAACGCCGCGATGACGGGGGCGAGCGAGCGCGCCGCTTCCGGGCCGGGGGCGCCCGAGTCGTCGGGCGGACCACCTGAGGGGGTCGATGGGTCGAAGCTCATGGGATTCAGCCTCCTGGATCGCCGCGGCGCTCACCCCACGGCGCGCGGGGTGCTCGCGGCTCCATCTGTTGGACGCCTGCCCGATCCAGCAGGTTGACCGACCGTGATCGAACCGACTCCGGCGCGGGCCCGGACGCCTGCCCGACGGCGAGCCCCACTGCCTAGGATGGGCCCATGAGTGAGGACTACCGCATCGTCGAGCTGAGCACGCAGGAATGCTGGGAGATCCTGGACCGGGAACGGTTCGGGCGCCTGGCGGTTGCCGTCAACGGCGACCCCGACATCTTCCCCATCAACTTCCTCGTCGATGACCAGAAGTTGCTCATGCGGACGGCTCCGGGCACCAAGCTCACCGAGCTCGTCATCAACTCCGCGGTGGCCGTCGAGGCCGACGGGCGCGACGGGGACACGGCCTGGTCGGTCGTCCTCAAGGGCGTGGCGCGCATGGTCGACTCCTTCAGCGAGACCTATGCCGACGACGGCAAGGCCTTGGAGACCTGGTTGCCCAGCGAGAAGCCGATCTACGTCGAGATCATCGCGCGCTCGATGAGCGGCCGCCGGTTCCTGCGCGGTTCGGCGGTCTAGCCTCCCGGCCTTCCCGGCCGGCCCCACAGACGCGAGTGGGCGGCATACCCCAGGGGTATGCCGCCCACTCACGTGAGGGGGAGGGGGTTCACTCCACGTCACTTCTGGGGGAGTGTCACTCCACGCGCGAAACCCCGAAGGTGTTGCACTGGTTGATGTCGCCGCTGGTGTAGCCGGCCATGAACCACTTCTGGCGAGCCTCGGAGGACCCGTGGGTCCACGACTCCGGGGTGACCCGACCCTGCATGGTCTCCTGGATCCGGTCGTCACCGACCGCGGAGGCCGCCGAAAGGGCCGATTGGATGTCTTTCTGGGTGATCGGCTTGAGGAACGCGGTGCCGTTGGCGTCCTTCGTCTCGGTCGCGTGCTTGACCCAGGTGCCGGCCAGGCAGTCGGCCATGAGCTCCATGCGGACCGAGCCGGACTGAGGGCCCTGCGGGTCCTGTTGAGCCTTTCCGAGGATGCCGAGGATGTCCTGGATGCGGTGCCCGTACTCGTGGGCGATGACGTATTCCTTGGCCAATTGGCCACCGTCGGCGCCGAACTGGCTGGTGAGCTGGGCGAAGAAGGACGCGTCGATGTAGATCTTCTCGTCCAGCGGGCAGTAGAACGGGCCCACCTGGTTGGAGGCCGTGCCGCACGCCGACTGGGTGGCTCCGGAGTAGAGCACGGTCGGCGTCATCGGGTACTGCTTGCCGTATTGCGGGAGCAGCTGGGCCCAATAGGCCTGGACGCTGTTGACGGTCGCCACGACCAGACACTGGTCGTCGCGGTTGGCGTCGGCACCGGTCTTGCACTTGGCGAAGTCGTTGTTCTGCTGGCCGCCCGCGCTGACCTGGCTCTGGTCCAGGGGGCTGCTCTGCGTGCCGGTCGTCGTCGTGTCAGGCACCTGGGTGCCGCCACCGCCGATGACGCCGCCGCCGAAGATCATCATGAGGATCAGCAGGATCAGGCCGCCGATGCCGCCGCCGACCTGGATGCCGCCGGGGAACGATCCGCCGCCGCCTCGCCCCAGACCGCCGCCGCCGCCGCCCCCACCCGACTCAATCTGTGAGGTGTCGAGTTGGACGTTCTCGTTGAAGGACATGCACCCCTCCAGTCATGTGGGCGGATGGACCGCCGCGTCACCCACACACCCTAACGGCCAGAGCGTGCGCTGCCTTCCCGCGACGGGCCTGCAGAGGGTCACGACTCGGGCACAGCCGGCGGGCCTCGTGAGCCGCCGCGGGTCGGGCCGGGGGCCCGCGCCTGGCAGAATGGGGAGGTCCAGCTTGTCGTCGCCGTTCCCGGCGCCCCCGACCCAGAGGTATGCCGTGATCGTCGCCACCGCCGTGCAGTTGCGCGTGGGCGCCCGCTTGTTGCTCGGGGAGACGTCTCTGCGGATCTCTGAGGGCGACCGGATCGGCTTGGTCGGACGCAACGGGGCCGGCAAGACCACGCTCACCAAGGTCCTCGCCGGTGAGGCGCTCGCGACCTCCGGCACCGTGACCCGCACCGGCGCCGTCGGCTACCTCTCGCAGGACCCCCGGACCGGTGACCTCGAGGTGCTCGCCCGAGATCGCATCCTCGCCGCCCGTGGCCTGGACGTCACGCTGCGCGAGTTGCGGGCAGCCGAGACGGCGATGGCATCGAGCGACGGCGCGGTGCAGGAACGCGCCATGCGCAAGTACACGCGGCTGGACGCGGAGTTCAACGCCCAAGGAGGGTATGCCGCCGAGTCGGAGGCCGCCTCGATCGCCTCGTCGCTGGGGTTGCCGGACCGGGTGTTGGGCCAGCCCCTACGGACGTTGTCCGGTGGCCAGCGCCGGCGGGTCGAGTTGTCGCGGATCCTCTTCTCCGGCGCCCAGACCTTGTTGCTCGACGAACCCACCAACCACCTCGATGCCGACTCGATCGGCTGGTTGCGCGACTACCTCAAGTCCTACAAGGGCGGGCTGGTCATCATCTCCCACGATGTGGCGATGCTCGACACGGTCGTCAACCGGGTCTTCCACCTGGATGCCAACCGGTCCGAGATCGACATCTACAACGTCGGTTGGAAGCCCTACCTCCTTCAGCGCGAGACGGACGAACGTCGGCGGCGCCGCGAACGGCTCAACGCGGAGAAGAAGGCGTCGGCCCTGCTGGCCCAGGCCGACAAGATGCGGGCCAAGGCCACGAAGGCCACCGCTGCCCAGAACATGGCGCGTCGGGCCGAACGACTGCTGGCCGGCATCGAGGGGGAGCGCGCCCACGACCGGGTGGCCAAACTGCGCTTCCCGAGCCCCGCACCGTGCGGTCGGACTCCCCTCACCGCAGAGGGGCTCTCGCGCTCCTACGGGTCCTTGGAGGTCTTCACCGACGTTGACCTGGCCATCGATCGCGGCTCGCGGGTGGTCGTGCTCGGGCTCAACGGTGCCGGGAAGACGACGCTGCTGCGCATCCTCGCCGGGGTCGACGCTCCCGACACGGGCGAGGTGCTTCCGGGGCACGGCCTCAAACTCGGCTATTACGCGCAGGAACACGAGAACCTCGACGTCGAGCGGACCGTGCTGGAGAACATGAAGACCGCCGCACCGGATCTCGGCGAGACCGAGGTGCGCAAGGTCCTCGGCTCGTTCCTCTTCACCGGCGACGACGTCGACAAGCCGGCCAAGGTGCTCTCCGGCGGAGAGAAGACGCGGTTGTCGCTGGCGATGCTCGTCGTGTCGGCGGCCAACGTCCTGCTGCTCGACGAGCCGACCAACAACCTCGACCCGGCCTCGCGCGAGGAGATCCTCGGCGCACTGCGGACCTACGAAGGCGCGGTCGTCCTCGTCACCCACGACGAGGGTGCGGTCGACGCGCTCGAACCCGAGCGGGTACTGCTGTTGCCCGACGGAGTCGAAGACCTGTGGGGCGCCGACTACAAGGACCTCGTCTCGCTCGCGTAGCGGGTCTCCTTATCCGGGCAACCCCGCCAGCGTGGTGCCTTGCGCAGGGCGGCGTCTTTCGGAGCTCAGATTTGCTACGCTAAGCGTGTTAAAGCAACAGATCTGAAACTTAAGGGCACATATGACTGCCGCGACGACTGGGCGCACCCCTGTGGCGGTAGCGCGCGCGCTGGACGGGCTGGGCAGGGACCTGACCACATGGCGCAAGTTGCGCCACCTGACGGCCGAGCAGGTCGCGGACCGCGCCGGCGTCAGCCGGAGCACCGTCCTGCGCCTGGAAGGCGGACAGGGAGCTTCCGTGGAGAACCTGCTGCGGGTGGCTCGCGCGCTGGGTGTGCTGGAACTGCTCACCAAGGCCCTCGACCCGTACGCCACCGACGTGGGTCGCCTCCGTGCCGAAGAGAAGCTCCCCACCAGGGTGCGGGCGCGCGGAGTAAGCAGGTGAGCGCTGTCGAGGTCTGGGTGTCCATCGAGGGCGTCGACGTGCGCGCGGGCACGCTGTACCCGCACCGCCGCCGCGGTGGCGCCACCGAGAGTGCCAGCTTCACCTACGTGGACGAGTACATCGCGAACCCGCGCGCTTACTCCCTGGAGCCGGGACTGCCACTCAAGGCCGGGGCTCACCAGAGCACCCTGGGGCATCCGATGTTCGGCGCGTTCACGGACTGCGCCCCGGACCGATGGGGCCGGACTCTGGTCAAACGGTGTGAGGCCGCCCAGGCTCGAGCCGCAGGCCGCGAACCGCGCAGCCTCGGTGAGGTCGACTACCTCCTCGGGGTCCGCGACGACCTGCGGCAGGGCGCCCTGCGCTTCCGCCGTGGTGACGGACCGTTCGAGGCGGTGGGGGACCGTGGCGTGCCTGCACTGACCGACCTCCCTGAGCTGCTCACCCTCGCCGCACGAGCCGAGGCGGACTCAGCCGACCTGCCAGACCTTCGGCGCCTCATCCGCGTCGGCAGCTCTCTGGGCGGGGCGCGGCCCAAAGCGCACGTTCGCGGCGCCGACGGCACCCTCGCCATCGCCAAGTTCCCCAGCGCGGCGCACGACACGTGGAACGTCATGGCGTGGGAGAAGGTCGCGCTGGAACTTGCCGCCCGGGCCGGGATCACCGTTCCGGCCAGTACTCTGCTGAACCTCGCGGACCGCAGCGTTCTCATCGTGGACCGGTTCGACCGGACCCGCGATGCCGACGGCGGAGCCACCGGCCGGGTCGGCTACGTGAGCGCGATGTCGATGCTGCGGTCCACCGATGGAGAGCAGGGCAGCTACCTGGAGATGGCCGAAGCCATCGAGATGCGCTCGTCGAAGGCTACGACGGACCTGCACCAGCTCTGGCGCCGCATCGTCTTCTCCATCCTCATCTCCAACACCGACGACCACCTGCGCAACCACGGGTTCCTCCACGCGGGCGGCGACGCCTGGCGGTTGTCTCCAGCGTTCGACGTCAACCCGAACCCCGAACCGGGACCCAAACATCTGAGCACGGCCATCGACCTCGCCGATGACACGGCGAGCATCTCGCTTGCGCTCTCTGTCGCGGACTACTTCCGCCTCGGTGCTGAGGCGGCCAACGACGTCGTCGTACATGTTCAGGCGGTCGTCTCGCAGTGGGCCACGGTCGCCCGCCAGTATGGCCTTTCCGGGCAGGAAGTCTCGAAGATGTCGTGGGCATTCGAGGCGCACTCCGCGCGCCCCCACCCGTGATGGCAAGGGGTGACCTTCACGAGCCTTCGCCTAGCCTGCGCTAGCGGCCGTTCGAAGCTGTCCCATGTGAATAACCAAACGCTTGAGTTCACATAATGGACCATTATGCAAATGAGGGGTGAGTGCCCCATCATGGAGTCATGAGCGGTGCACGCCTCGTCTCCCGACGCCATGTCGACCTTCTTCGGGTCGCCAGCGCCGGATGTCGACGGTGCCGGCTCGCCTCCGACATGCCCTTGGCCCTCCGGCGCGGCTGACTCTCCGAGTCGCTGTCTGCCAGGTAGGGCCTGCATACCGGACTGATCCGCCAGACGCGCCGCCGCGGCATACCCCTTGCCGGCCGACGCCCACCTGGCCCACCTGCCGAGCCGTCATGGCCACCGGCGCTGGCACGCAGGCGTGCCGGAACCCTTTCTCCTCCCACCCGACGGGATCACTGACGCATGTCCACACCCCTCACGACCGCCGCCCGCGCCACTGGGGCCTGGGCCGACGGCGACCGGACGCCGCTCAACGACAACGAGCGCTTCAAGCTCGAGGACGACGGCCTCAACGTCCGGCAGCGGATCGAGACGATCTTCTCCCGCGAGGGCTTCGGGTCGATCCCCGTGGACGACCTGCGCGGCCGGATGCGTTGGTGGGGGCTCTACACGCAGCGCCGTCCCGGCATCGACGGCGGGCAGACGGCCAAGCTCAGCGCCGACGAGTTGGACGACTCCTACTTCATGCTGCGGATCCGATCTGACGGCGGTGCCCTGTCCGAGGTCCAACTGCGCACCATCGCCGGCATCTCCACCGAGTTCGCCCGCGACACCGCCGATATCAGCGACCGACAGAACATCCAGTTGCACTGGATCCGCGTCGAGGACGTCCCGGAGATCTGGCGGCGGATCGAGGCCGTGGGGCTCAACAGTGCTCAGGCGTGCGGCGACGTTCCGCGGGTGATCCTCGGCTCCCCGGTGGCGGGCATCGACGTCCACGAGATCATCGACGGCACTCCCGCCATCCAAGAGATCCTCGACCGCTACCTCCTCTCGCCGGAGTTCTCCAACCTGCCGCGCAAGTTCAAGACCGCGGTGTCCGGCTCGCCGAGCCTCGACGTCGCCCACGAGGCCAACGACGTGTCGTTCGTCGGCGTGGTCCACCCCGAGCACGGCCCCGGCTTCGACGTCTGGGTCGGCGGCGGCCTGTCGACCAACCCGATCTTCGCCCAGCGCCTGGGCGCGTGGGTGCCGATCGAGGACGTGCCAGCGGTCTGGGCGGGGGTCGTGGGCATCTTCCGTGACTACGGCTATCGGCGCCTGCGCAACCGGGCCCGGTTGAAGTTCCTCGTCTCCGACTGGGGAGCCGAACGCTTCCGTGAGGTCCTCGAGACCGAATACCTCGGACGGCGACTCCTCGACGGACCGGCTCCCGTGGAGGACCCCGAACGCCGTCGTGACCACCTCGGCGTCCACCCCCAGGTGGATGGCCGCTTCTGGGTCGGCGTGGCTCCGATCGGCGGGCGCGTCTCCGGCACGACCCTCACCGCGGTCGCCGACCTCGCCGCCAGGCACGGCTCCGGCCGGATCCGCCTGACGGCCCACCAGAAGTTGCTCGTCCTCGACGTCCCCGAAGCCGAGGTGGCGACGCTCGTCGCCGAGCTCGACGCCCTCGGTCTGCCCGCCAACCCCAGCGAGTGGCGCCGCGGAGTCCTGGCCTGCACCGGGATCGAGTTCTGCAAACTTGCGCTGGTCGAGACCAAGGCCCGCGCCCGATCGGCCGTCGAGGAGCTCGAACGTCGGATCCCCGACCTCGACGCCCCCGTGACCATTCACGTCAACGGCTGCCCCAACTCGTGTGCCCGTTTCCAGGTCGCCGACATCGGCCTCAAGGGGCTGGTCATGACGGGGGCCTCGGGGGAGACCGTGGAGGGCTTCCAGGTCCACCTCGGGGGCGCCCTCGGCGGCAACGCCCGGCTGGCCCGCAAGACCCGCGCCCTGCGGGTGGAGGCGGACGACCTCGTCGATTACGTCGAGCGCGTCGTCACCCGCTTCCGCACCGACCAGGCCCCCGGCGAGTCCTTCGCCGAATGGGCCCACCGCGCCGACGAGGAGGCCCTCCGATGAGCGGCACCCCCTACTTCTGCCCCGTGTGCGGAGAGCAGGACCTGCGCCCCGACGAGACCGACGAGCAGTCGTGGGTATGCCGTGCCTGCGCCTCGGTCTTCAGCGTCACCATTCGCAGGAGCGGGCGATGAGCGCCGCGACCCGGTCGGTGACCGACCTGCGCGAACTCGCCCACGAGGGTGCTGCGCTGGTCGGGGACGGCGACGGACCGGCATACGAGGATCGCGTCGAGGCCGCTCGTGTGGCCCTGCGCTGGGCCCGCCTGATCTTTGGCGACCGCCTGAGCGTCGCGTCGTCGATGGGCGACGAAGTGCTGGTGCACCTCGTCGGGCGGACCGTCCCCGGGACCGATGTGTTCTTCATCGACACCGGCTACCACTTCGCGGAGACGCTCGGCACGCGCGACGCGTATGCCGCGACCGGCGAGGTGCGGCTGCGCACCGTGCTGCCGCTGCTCACCATTGCCGAGCAGGCCGAGCGACATGGCGACCGGCTCTTCGAGCGCGACCCCGACGCGTGCTGCGCCATCCGCAAGGTTGAGCCGCTGGAACGGGCACTCGGAGGGCTACAGGCCTGGGTCACGGGGATGCGCCGCGAGGACGCCCCGACCCGCACCGACATCGCCCTCGTCGGCTGGGATGCCCGGCGCGACCTGGTGAAGCTCAACCCGCTGGCCGCCTGGACGGCTGCCGACGTCGACCGTTACACCCGAGAGGAATCCGTCATGGAGAACCCCTTGCGCCTGGATGGCTATGCCTCCATCGGGTGCGAGCCGTGCACCCGGCCGGTGGCCGAGGGTGAAGACCCTCGAGCCGGTCGCTGGTCCGGCCGCGCCAAGACCGAATGCGGGTTGCACCAGTGACCGCCGTGGTGGGGACGTCCCCTGCAGTTGAGACACCCGCCGAGGCGACGGCGCGCCCGAGTGCCGGGCGCGCGGCATACCGGCTGGACCATCTGGACCACCTCGAGGCCGAGGCGATCCACGTCGTGCGGGAGGTGGCCGGGCAGTTCGAGCGGCCGGTGATCCTCTTCTCCGGCGGCAAGGACTCGGTCGTCATGCTGCACCTCGCCGTGAAGGCCTTCGCGCCGTCGCCGCTGCCGTTCGCGCTGCT
Organism: Candidatus Phosphoribacter hodrii; assembly: GCA_016707175.1. Classification (GTDB taxonomy): domain Bacteria; phylum Actinomycetota; class Actinomycetes; order Actinomycetales; family Dermatophilaceae; genus Phosphoribacter; species Phosphoribacter hodrii. The sequence continues at coordinate 204,762 of JADJIB010000002.1, read as the reverse complement.
GCACGTCGACACGGGGCACAACTTCCCTGAGCTCCTCGACTATCGCGACGCGACCGTCGCGCGGCTGGGCGTGCGCCTGGTCGTGGCGTCCGTGCAGGACTACATCGACGACGGACGACTGCGCGAGCGCCCCGACGGGACGCGCAACCCCCTGCAGACCGTGCCGCTGCTGGACGCCATCTCCGGGAACCGCTTCGACGCCGTGCTCGGCGGCGGGCGGCGCGACGAGGAGAAGGCGCGCGCCAAGGAGCGGGTCTTCTCGATCCGCGACGCCTTCGGCGCGTGGGACCCGCGTCGGCAGCGGCCGGAGTTGTGGGACCTCTACAACGGTCGCCACGCGCCGGGGGAGCACGTGCGCGTGTTCCCGCTGTCGAACTGGACCGAGGTGGACGTGTGGCGGTATGTCGAGCGCGAGCGCATCGAGCTGCCCGACCTCTACTACGCCCACGAGCGCGAGGTCTTCCTCCGTGACGGGATGTGGTTGACCGCCGGGGAGTGGGGTGGCCCGCGGGCGGGCGAAACGCCCGAGGTGCGCACCGTGCGTTACCGGACCGTCGGGGACATGAGTTGCACCGGAGCCGTCGATTCCGACGCGCTCACCGTGGCCGACGTCGTTCTTGAGGTGGCCGGCTCACGGCTCACCGAGCGCGGTGCGACCCGGGCCGACGACAGGTTGTCCGAGGCCGCCATGGAGGACCGCAAGAAGGAGGGGTACTTCTGATGACTGCCACCATCGAGGCCGTGCCGCACGAGTTGCTGCGCTTCGCCACGGCGGGAAGCGTCGACGACGGCAAGTCCACCCTTGTCGGTCGGCTCCTGCACGACACCAAGTCGGTCCTCGCCGACCAACTCGCCGCTGTCGAGCGGGTGAGCCGCGACCGGGGCCTGGAGGCCACCGACCTCGCTCTGCTCACCGACGGCCTGCGCGCCGAGCGGGAGCAAGGCATCACCATCGACGTGGCCTACCGCTACTTCTCGACCGCCACCCGCTCCTACATCCTCGCCGACACGCCCGGGCACGTGGAGTACACCCGGAACATGGTCACCGGGGCGTCGACCGCAGAGCTTGCGCTCATCCTCACCGATGCTCGGCACGGCATCCTCGAACAGACCCGCCGGCACCTCGCGGTCACGGGGCTGCTCGGTGTGCGGCACGTCGTGCTGGCCGTCAACAAGATGGACCTCGTCGGTTGGGACCCGTCGGTCTACCACCGGATTGCCGACGAATTCACCACCTTGGCAAGGGAGTTCGGCATCTCGGACGTCACCGCCATCCCGGTCTCGGCGCTGCTGGGCGACAACGTGGTCGACCGCTCGGAGCACACGCCCTGGTATGCCGGTCCGACCCTCCTGCAGCACCTCGAAGAGGTCCCGGTCGGTTCAGACCCGAGCGAGCAGCCCTTCCGCCTGCCGGTCCAGTTGGTGATCCGGCCGCGGACCCCGGCGCATCCCGACTACCGGGGGTATGCCGGTCGGCTCACTTCAGGGGTCGTCCGCGTGGGCGACGAGGTCGTCATCCACCCCTCCGGGCGTCGCTCGCGGGTGGTCGGCGTCGACCTGCCTGCCGTTGACGGTCAGGTCGTGTCCGTGGCCGAGGCGGCCGCGCCCCGCTCGGTGACCCTTCGCTTGGCCGACGACATCGACGTTGCCCGCGGGGACCTCATCGCTTCGCCGCAGGACGAGCCCACGGTATGCCGCGCCCTCTCCGGGCCCGTCGCGGTCCTCTCCGACCGGCCGCTGCGGGTGCGTGACCGGGTTCTCGCCAGGGTCGGCACCCGGACCGTCCGCGGCATCGTCGAGTCGATCGACGACGAGTTGGACATCACGACGATGACCCACCTCCCGACGGGTGATTCGTTGGGGCTCAATGCCATCGGCCGGGTGACGGTGCGACTGGCCGAGCCCGTGGCGCTGGACGACTACCGGCGACTGCGGCACACCGGGGCGTTCCTGCTCATCGACGAGGTCGACGGCACGACGCTGGCCGCCGGGATGGCCCAGGAGTCCTGTCTGGGCTGCCCCCCCCCGCCGCCCCCCAACCCCCGGGAACTCCCCCATGTGTCAACTCTCCCGCGTCCGTCCCGCGTCCGCGTTGCGTTGAGCCTGCTCGCGTTGCTGGCCACGAGCGTCGTGTCGGCTTGCTCCTCCTCGAGCCAGGCCGCCTCGACCGGCGGTGCCTCCACGTCCGCGGCCAGCACCCTGCGCCTGGGCTATTTCGCCAACCTCACCCACGCGACAGCCGTCCTGGGCGTCAAGGACGGCCACTTCGCCAAGGCCCTGGGAACGACCACGCTGCAGACCCAGGTCTTCAACGCCGGGCCGGCCGCAGTCGAGGCGCTGCTCGCCGGAGCCATCGACGCGGCATACGTCGGGCCGAGCCCCGCGATCAACGCCTACACAAAGTCCGGCGGTGCTGCGATCCGCATTGTCGCCGGCGGCACGAGCGGAGGCGCGTCGTTCGTCGTCAAGCCGGGCCTCACCGAAACCACCCTGGCGGGTAAGACGTTCGCGTCGCCCCAGTTGGGTGGCACCCAAGACGTCGCCCTGCGGTCCTGGCTCGCCGCACATGGCTACAAGACATCGGTGAGCGGCGGCGGTGACGTCATGGTCGCTCCGCAGGACAACTCCCAGACCCTCAGCCTGTTCAAGGCAGGGTCGATCGACGGCGCCTGGCTCCCCGAGCCGTGGGCCACCCGCCTGCGCCTGGAAGCCGGTGCCACAACCCTCGTCGACGAAACGACGCTGTGGCCGCAAGGTCGCTTCGTCACCACCAACCTCATCGTCTCAACGACCTTCCTGCAGGCTCACCCCGATCAGGTCAAGGCGCTGCTGCAGGGCGCCGTAGCCGCGGATGCCGCCATCGCAGCCGATCCGTCCGGATCTCGCGACAAGGTGGGCGCAGCGATCACGGCGCTCACTAGCGCCAAAATCTCGCCCGCCCTGCTTCAAGAAGCCTGGACGCACCTGACCATCACCCCTGACCCGATCGCATCGTCGCTGCAGACCAGCGCTCAGGCCGCCGTCACCGTCGGCATCAGTAAGTCCGTCCCCGATCTCAAGGGGATCTACGACCTCACGCTGCTCAACCAGGTCCTCACCGCCGCGGGTCGCCCGACGGTGAGTGCCGGGGGACTAGGGAAGGAGTGACGATGAGCCTCACCACCACCATCGACCCGAGCGCGGAGCCCGTGCTCGTCCCCACCTCGGGGGCGGCACCGGGCTCGGTCGCCACCTCGCCCGCGAGCCCCGCGGTCACGCTGCGCGGGGTCACCAAGACCTTCGACCCGGCCCAGGGACCAGTCATCGAAGACCTGTCCCTCGAGGTGGCCAAGGGCGAGCTCGTCGCGGTCCTCGGCGCGTCCGGGTGCGGTAAGTCCACCCTGTTGGGGCTCGTCGCCGGGCTGGATCGGCCGACCAGCGGCCAGATCGTCACTCCGGGCGGCCGACCCGCGCTGATGTTCCAGGACGCCTCCCTGTTCCCGTGGCTCACGGCCCGGGGCAACGTCGAGCTCGCGCTGCGCCTGCGCCGCGGCGAAGCCCGGCGCAACCGCAACGACCGCCGGGCTGAGGCCGATCGGTGGCTGGACCTGGTCCGCCTCGGGCTGCACGCCGACAAGCGCCCGCACGAGATGTCCGGCGGGATGCGCCAACGGGTGGCTCTCGCCCGGGCCCTGGCCCAGGGCGCCGATCTGCTGCTCATGGACGAGCCGTTCGCCGCTCTCGACGCCATCACCCGCGACGTCCTCCACGAGGAGTTGGGCCGGATCCGTGCCGAGACCGGCCTCACCGTCCTCTTCGTCACGCACAACGTCCGTGAGGCCGTGCGCCTCGGCGATCGAGTGGTGCTCCTGGCCAGCCGCCCGGGGCGGATCGTCCGTGAATGGACGGTCCCCATCCCGCATCCCCGACGAATCGAGTCCCCGGCGGTCGGAGCCTTGGCCGTCGAGATCACCGAGCAACTGCGTCAGGAGATCCGCCGACATGCCCGCTGACCTTGCCGACCGCACCGCCGACGCGACGCCGGCCCCTATCGACGAGACAGAGGCGCTAGAGGCCGGCCTCGACGTCCTGGATGCGCCCACCCGCACCACCGGACCACGCGCCCGCCGCGTCCTGGCGAGGGTGGCACCTCCAGTCATCGCCGCCGCCGTCCTGCTGTTGGCCTGGCAGGTGCTCGTCTCGTCGGGACTCAAGCCCTCCTACGCGCTCCCTAGCCCGTCGGCCGTCTGGGCGTCGCTGGTGGAGCAACTGCAGTCCAATGCCGCCCAGCGCTCCATCGTCGGGTCGTTGCGCCGCGCCGCGGTGGGCTTCACGATCTCGATCATCCTGGGCACGCTGCTGGGGATCGTGCTCTCGAGGTTCCGCCTCATCCGACGGGGGATCGGCCCGCTCGTCACCGGGATGCAGTCGCTGCCGAGCGTCGCCTGGGTCCCCGCGGCGATCCTCTGGTTCGGGCTCACCGACGCCGCCGTCTATGCCGTGGTCCTCCTCGGTTCGGTGCCCTCCATCGCCAACGGTCTGTTGGCGGGCATCGACCACGCTCCGCCGAGCTACCGTCGGGTCGCCCGGGTGCTGGGGGCAGGAACGCTCGCCGAACTGCGGTGGGTGACCCTCCCGGCGGCGCTACCGGCATACCTCGCCGGTCTGCGGCAGGGCTGGGCCTTCGCGTGGCGTTCGCTCATGGCCGCAGAGCTCATCGCCTACTCGCCGCAACTCGGGCCCGGCCTGGGCCAACTGCTCGACACCGGCCGGGAACTCTCCGACATGCCCCTCGTGCTCGCGTCGATTCTGCTCATCCTGTTCGTCGGCATCGGGGTCGAGGCACTGATCTTCGGCCCCGTCGAGCGGCGATTGGTTCGCACGCGCGGTCTGGCGGGGGGCTGAGATGGGCTACCCCCTCACCCTGCAGTTACGTGACCGCCGCGTCCTCGTCGTCGGTGGTGGCCGGGTTGCGGCCACCCGGGTATGCCGTCTGCTCGCCGACGGCGCCCACGTCACCGTGGTGGCACCAGAAGTGGGTGAGGTCGTGGCCGCACTGGTCGCCGAGGGCCGGGTGACCTGGCTCGCTCGGGGCTATCAGTCGACCGATTTGATGCAGCCGCAGCGCGCCTGGTTGGTGCACACCGCCACCGGGGACCACACGGTCGACTCGGAGGTCGCGGACGACTGCGAAGGCCTTGGGATCTGGTGCGTGCGGGCGGACGACGGCGCCCGTTCGGCGGCCTGGAGCCCGGCGGTAGCGAACGGGTCGGCCGGGACGCCTGCTGAGGGTCTGCAGATCGCCGTCACCGGCGATCGGGACCCCCGACGAGCCCGAGCGGTGCGCGACGCGATCCTCGCCGGCCTCGAGTCTGGTGTCCTTCCGGTGCGTCGGGTGCGCCGGGTACCCGGGACGACGAAGCCGGGACGGGTCTACCTCGTGGGTGGCGGACCCGGCGACCCAGGGCTGTTGACCGTCCGCGGGCGGGCCCTGCTCGCTGCTGCGGATGTCGTTGTCGCCGATCGCCTCGGTCCCACGGACGTCCTCGCCGACCTCGACCCTGACGTCCTCGTGCTGGATGTCGGCAAGCGCCCCGGCGCACATCCGGTGCCCCAGGAGGAGATCAACGCCCTCCTCGTCGAGCACGCCTCCGCCGGTCGGACTGTCGTGCGACTCAAGGGTGGTGACCCGTTCGTCCTCGGACGCGGAGGTGAGGAGGCACTGCACTGCCAGGCACACGGCATACCCGTCGAGGTCGTCCCCGGCGTGACCTCGGCCGTGTCCGTCCCCGCAGCCGCGGGCATCCCCGTGACGCATCGGGGGATCACGACGTCGTTCGTCGTCTCGTCGGCACACGACGGCGGTGCGGTTGCCGCGCAGGCGCCCCTGGACGCCACCCTCGTCCTGCTGATGGGTGTGTCCGGGATCGGTGAGACGGCGGCTCGGCTCATGGACGCCGGACGCGATCCCGCGACACCCGTGGCGTTCATCGAGCGTGGGTGGACACCGACCCAACGCACGACGGTGACGACCCTGGAGAAGGCCGCCTGGGCGGTCGAGCACGAGCAGGTGAAGTCTCCGGCCGTGGTCGTCGTGGGCGACGTCGTGCGGTTGCGCGAGACGCTCGGCGACCTTCGATGAGCGAGCGCGAGCCGATCATTCTGCTCGCGCACGGCTCGCCCGACCCGCGGCATGCCACGGGGATCGCCGCCCTGGCGACACGGGTGGCGGCTGCGGGGGAGGCGGCCGTCCACGTCGCCTACCTCGACCACCACGGACCGACCCCCGCTGACGCCGCCCGGGCTGCCGGGAGAGGGGTGGTCGTCCCTGCGCTGCTCTCCTTGGGCTACCACGCGCGGGTCGACGTGCCTGCGGCGATCGAGGCGATGCAGGCGGCTGCGCCGGGTCCCTTCCGGGCGGCCAGCGGGCTGGGTCTCGGCCGCGCGGTGCTCGACGGCGTGGGGGAGTTGCTGGTCCGAGCGGAGGTCGCCGACGTCCGGGACCTGCACGTCGTCCTCGCCCTCGCCGGGACTAGCGCGCCCGAAGCGATAGAGGAGCTCAGCGCCGCCCTGACGGTCGCGAGGGCGGCGGTGGACGGCCCGACGTGGGCTGCCCTCGCGTCGGTCACCGAGCCGACCCACCTCGTGGGGTATGCCGGTCCCGCGGCGGACGGCGTCCCAACGGTCGTCGTGCCGGTTGCTCTCTGCGAAGGGGTGCTGCGGGACCGAGTCATCACGGCGGCCCTCGGCCTGGGCCTCGACACGGTGGCAGGGGTGCTCGCCGAGACCGACTCCCTGGCGCGACTCGTTGTCGCGCGTGCCACGCAGGCGCTGCTGGGCACGAGCTGACGATGCGCCGGGGGTGGGTCAGGCCCTCGGAACCGGCCAGCCTGGGCAGTAGAGACAGAACGGATGGCCCGCGGGGTCCAGCAACACCCGTACGTCATGCTGCGGCTGGTATGCCGCCTGGGTCGCCCCGAGCGCGACGGCTGCGCCGACCGCCTCATCGAGGTTGTCTACCTCGATATCGAGGTGAAGTTGCATCTGCTGGCGACCAGGCTCATTGGGCCAGGTCGGTGGCACGTAACCCTGCGAGGTCTGGACCGCGAGGTAGCCCACCCCCTCGCCGGGGTCGAGGGTGACGAAACTGGGATCCTCGGCATTGAGCACCCATCCGAAGACGTCTGCATAGAACTGGCCGAGAGCCTTCGCGTCCGGGGCGTCAAGGACCACGCCCCACCAGTCTCGCCGGGTCTTGCGGTCCTCACCGGGGCTGCCCGGAGTTCGTCCACGCATGCCTCATCGTGGCACCCGCGGGCGTCCGCGCGGAATGAGCCAGCCCGGTCAGCTGGGCCGGCTCCGCGGAATGAGTCGGGCCGGTCAGCCGGGGATGGTGGGCAGGTGGGTCAGCGCCTCGGCGACCGCGTCACGGATCTCGGCCTCCTCGTAGGAGTGGTCGCTCATCTCGCCCGCGAGGTAGGCACCGTAGGCCGGCAGGTCGAGGTGACCATGACCGCAGAGCGCCGTGAGGATGACCTTCTCCTCGCCGGTCTCCTTGCACCGCAACGCCTCTGCGACCGTCTCGGCCAGCGCGTGGGTGGGCTCAGGTGCCGGGACGATGCCCTCGGTGCGAGCGAAGAGCACACCGGCCGCGAAGCACTCGAGCTGCTTCTTGGAGACCGCCTCGATGAGCCCCGACTCGTAGATGTGCGAGATCAAGGGGCTCATCCCGTGGTAGCGCAGGCCACCGGCGTGGATCGGGTCGGGGATGAAGTCGTGGCCCAGGGTGTGCATCTTCATCAGCGGGGTCATCCCCGCGGTGTCGCCGAAGTCGTAGGCATAGGTGCCCTGGGTGAGCGACGGACAGGACGCCGGCTCCACCGCCCGGATGACCGGCGACATCTTGCCGGCGAGCTTCTCGCGCAGGAACGGGAAGGACAACCCGGCGAAGTTGGACCCGCCGCCGGTGCAGCCGACGATGAGGTCGGGCGTCTCCTCGATCTTGGCCAGCTGTCGCAAGGCCTCCTCGCCGATGATCGTCTGGTGCAACAGCACGTGGTTGAGCACCGATCCGAGTGCGTAGTTGGTCGACTCGGACTGGGCAGCGATCTCGACGGCCTCCGAGATCGCGATGCCCAGCGAACCCGGCGAGTCGGGGTGCGCGGCGAGGATGGCCCGCCCGGCTGCGGTCAACTCCGACGGTGACGGGTGGACCGTGCCGCCGAACGTCTCCATCATGAGCCGGCGATACGGCTTGGAGTCAAAGCTGGCCCGGACCTGCCAGATCTCGCACTCCAGCCCGAACTGCGCACACGCGAAGGCCAGCGACGTGCCCCACTGGCCCGCGCCGGTCTCGGTCGTCAGCTTCTTGATGCCGGCCTTGGCGTTGTAATACGCCTGCGGCACAGAGGTGTTCGGCTTGTGCGACCCGGCGGGCGAGACGCCTTCGTACTTGTAGTAGATCCGCGCGGGGGTGCCCAGGGCCGCTTCCAGGCGGTGCGCCCGATAGAGCGGCGACGGCCGCCACAGTCGGTAGACATCGAGGACCTCCGGCGGGATGTCGACGTACTGAGCCGTCGTCATCTCCTGCTGGATGAGGTCCATGGGGAAGAGCGCGAGCAGGTCCTCCGGCCCGACCGGTTGTCCCGTCCCGGGGTGCAGGTAGGGCGGCGGCGGTGTGGGGAGATCGTGAAGGATGTTGTACCAGCGGGTCGGCATCTCCCGCTCGTCGAGGATGACCTTGTGCCGCTTGACAGTGCTCACGGGACTCTCCTTCGCGTCGGGGCGCTCGGGGCACATCCTTGCGCGTCCGCCGCGCGCACTCCAAGCCGGGGTCGCGTGATGGGCACGGCGGCATACTTCGGGGATGGTCACCTCCCTCCCGAGGTATGCCGCGAGGTATGCCGCGCGCCGCACCTCGGGCGCGCAACCTCGGGGGCCCAGGGCGCGCAGGGCCTTGGTGACCCTCACGGTGCTCACGGTGACTGCCGTGACTGGGTGCTCAGCCGGGCAGGGCGACGGATGGAGCGCGCTCGGGCCACTGTCGGCCCAGGTCGGTGCAGTGGTGACCCTGACGGCGGTCGGTGACCTGCTCGTGGCAGGCAGGTCGACCGCGGCGGGTGAGCCCGCCTTGGAGGTCCTGGCCGATGGCACCTGGACCAGCCGGCCGGTCCAGGCCGTCACCCCCTACGGCCGCGTCGCTCAATGGCTCTCGATCGTCGCCGCACCCGATGGCAGTCTGTTGGCGGTCGGCGGGGCTCGGGGCGGGGCCCACGCAAACGTCCGCTGGACGGTCTGGCGGGGCAGCGTCGCCGCCGGCCTGACCGAGCAGGAGCAGACCTTCAGCACCTTCGGTGGTTGGGGCGCGGGCGATCAGGTCGGCCCGGTCCTCACTGCGGCCGGACCGCTGCTCGTCGGATCGTGGGAGGGCGCCCAGGCCGGGTTGGACCTCGCCACTTGGGTGCCCGACGGCGAGGCCTGGGTGCGACAGCCATCGGCGGGAACGGCTTTGGAGAGCACCCCAACTCAGCTAATGGGGGCGCGCTCCGTCGCCGCGTGGGGATCCGGCGCCCTGATCACCGGCTCGGTCGTGCGGCTCGGCGACGGGGCGGTTCGCAAGGTCCCTGCGATCTGGCGCTCCACCACCGGCAACGCCGGCTGGACCCGCGTCGACCTGCCCGACTCGGGGCAGGCAGGGGAGGCCGTCAGCGCAGCCTGCACCGAGGCGGAGTGCACCGTCGCAGGTTGGGTGGACGGCCGGCTGGCCGTCTGGCGGGTGGGTGCCGATGGGGGCGCTCGGCGGGTGGACGGCATACCCTCCGTCGCTGTCCGCGACAGCGACCTCATCCCGGCACCGGCGCTCGTCGAGGGACGCGCCGTCCTGCTCGTCACCGACCACGACTCATCGCGCAACGCGACAGTCGTCGTCGAAGGGCGCACCGGATGGTCCCGCGGGCCCGGCCCGTGGGGTACGGTCCAGGCGTTCACCGCGATCGGATCGACCCTGTATGCCGTGTGCCAGCACGGGGACACGCCCCTGCAGGTCTGGGCCCACAGGCTCTGACCCGCGGCTTCACTCCCGCGGGCTCTGACCCGCGGGGCGACGTCTGCAGGGCAGGGCATAGCCTCCTGGGGTGACCTCGTTGCCGCAGCCGCACCCCGCCATCCGCGTCGAGCAGGATGGGCCGGTCGTGACCGTGACCCTGTGCAACCCTGAGCACCTGAACGCCCAGGTGCCGTCCATGTGGCTGGCCCTGGCCGACATCGCCCACGGCCTCGCGGGCGAGGTGCGGGTCGTCGTCCTGGCCGCCGAAGGACGCAGCTTCTCGGCCGGCCTCAACCGCGGAATGCTCCGCCCGGGAGGTATGCCGGGTGAGCCCGACCTGCTCGCCGCTGCAGCGAGCAGCCCCGAGGCGATGACCGAGCTCATCGCGCCGTTCCAAGAGGGATTCGCGGCCTGGCGCCGGGTTGCCCCGGTCGTCATCGCAGCCGTCCAGGGGCACGCGATCGGCGCCGGCTTCCAACTGGCGCTGGCCGCCGACCTGCGGGTTGTCACCGACGACGTGTCGTTCGCGATGCGCGAGGTGAGCCTGGGCATGATCCCGGACCTGGCGGGGACGCGGCCGCTCGTCGAGGCGGTCGGCTACTCCCGGGCCTTGGAGCTGTGCGCGACCGGGCGGTTCGTCGGCGCTGAGGAAGCAGTGCGGATGGGGCTGGCGACGCTCGCCGTGCCGCCGACCGAGCTCTCCGCGACGACCTCCGATCTCGTCCAGGCCTTGCTGGGCACCCCGCCGGCCGCGCTCTGGGCCCTCAAACCGCTGCTCAACCACGCCCTCACGGCAACGATCGACGAGCAGGTCGTCCGCGAGCGGGTGGCCCAGGGTCACCTCCTGCACGGCATGGCCCGAGCTGCCGGCCTGTCCTGACCCCTGTCGCGCCGAAACGGCGCGGCGGGACGGCATACCCTCGGAATGACCCAGTCACCAGTGGTGTTGCGCCGGTGACGACGACACAGAAGCGCCGCACGCGCCCGCGAGGAGCGCACGTGAGGCGCGGAGGGAGGGGCCGATGAGCTTCGGTCAGGGCGGCCCCATGGGAATGATGCGCGGGATGGCGAAGGACCAATCGGTCCTTCGCGCCCGGTTGGAGCAAGGAACCACGCGCCGGGTGCTGGGCTATGCGCGGCCGTTCGTGCGGTCGATCGTCGCCTTCCTCACCATCGTCATCCTCGATGCCGGCATCGTCGTCGCTGTGCCGCTGCTGCTGCGCGACCTGGTCGACCTGGGCGTCATCCCGAAGGCCCCGGACGTCGTCGTGCGACTTGCTCTGCTGGTCGCAGCCCTGGCCGTGGCCGACGCGATCCTCAGCATCGCCCAGCGATGGTTCTCCTCGCGGATCGGTGAGGGCCTCATCCTGCGGCTGCGCACCGAGGTGTTCGCCCACGTGCTGCGCCAGCCGATCGCCTTCTTCACCCGTGCTCAGACTGGGTCGCTGGTCAGCCGTCTCAACTCCGACGTCATCGGCGCTCAACAGGCCTTCACCTCGGTGCTGTCCTCGGTCGTGTCGAACGCGGTGTCGCTCGTGCTCATCGTCGCGGCCATGGCCACCCTGTCCTGGCAACTCACGCTCGCGGCGCTCGCCCTGGTGCCCTTCTTCCTCATCCCGGCTCGGTTCATGGGTCGGCGCCTGTCCGAGCTCACCCGCACGGCGATGACCGCCAACGCCGACCTCGGCACCCGGATGACCGAACGCTTCAACGTGGCCGGCGCGCTCCTCGTCAAGCTCTTCGGGACGCCCGAGCGGGAGGAGCGCGAGTATGCCGTGCGCGCCAAGCTCGTGCGCGACACCGGCGTCAAGATCGCCATGAACCGCACCGTCTTCATGGTGGCCATGTCCCTCGTCGCCGCCCTCGCCACCGCGATGGTTTACGGGGTCGGCGGACTGTTGGCGGTCAACGGCGCCCTGACCGTCGGGACCCTGCTCGCCCTCGCTGCCCTCCTGGCCCGGCTCTACGGCCCGCTGACGGCGCTGTCCAACGTGCGGGTCGACGTGATGACGGCCCTTGTGTCCTTCGACCGGGTCTTCGAGGTGCTCGACCTCAAGCCGCTCGTGGCCGAGGCCGCCCACCCGGTGACGCTGCCGGCCGGGCCTGTGGCCGTCGAGTTCGACGGGGTCGGGTTCGCCTACCCCTCGGCCGACGAGGTGTCCCTGCGGTCCCTTGAGTCCACCGCCAGCGGCGACCGCGCCGGAGGCGGGCCGGTGCTCGACGAGGTGAGCTTCACGGCATACCCAGGGCAGTTGGTCGCGCTTGTCGGGCCGAGCGGCGGCGGGAAGTCGACGATCACCGCACTGGTCGCGCGCCTCTACGACCCGTCGCACGGCACCGTCCGGATCGGCGGGGTAGACCTGCGCGAGGCCGCGTTCGGATCGCTGCACGAGACCGTGGGGATGGTCACCCAGGAAGCGCACCTCTTCCACGACACGATCCGCGAGAACCTCCGGTATGCCGCGCCCGACGCCACCGAGGAGCAGATGCGGGCGGCGCTGGAGGCCGCCCAGGTGCTGCACCTGGTCGATTCGCTGCCGTCCGGCCTGGACACCGTGGTCGGCGATCGGGGCCACCGGCTCTCCGGCGGCGAGAAGCAGCGCCTGGCCATCGCTCGCCTGCTGCTCAAGGCGCCCCACGTGGTCGTCCTCGACGAGGCGACCGCGCACCTGGACAGCGAGTCGGAGGTGGCGGTCCAACGCGCTCTGGATGTGGCGTTGGCCGGTCGCACGGCACTGGTGATCGCCCACCGACTGTCGACGGTGCGGGGCGCCGATCAGATCCTCGTCGTCGAGGACGGACGGATCGTCGAACGGGGCAAGCACGCGGAGTTGCTCGGTCGCGGCGGCCTGTATGCCGACCTCTACCGCACGCAGTATTTCGAGGACAGCACGACCAAGGCCGGTCCCTGGTGACCTGACGGCGACGTCAGCCGTCAGCCATCCTCTTCGTCCCAGATGCGCACCTTCTTGGGCTCGGGCGCCTCGGTGGGGGTGGCGTTCGGGACACCGCCGGGTGGATGCCGATAGAGGTAGACCACGAAGCCGAACCCCAACAGCGTCGTCAGCCACCACTGCAGGGCGTAGGCGAAGTGCGGCCCGCGGTCGGGGGTCGGCGCCTCCAACGGCGTGGGGCGGGCGGGGGCCGGGAGCCCCTCACCCAGCGACTCGCTCCCCAGCACGAGGTATGCCGCGTAGAGCTGACCAGGCACCTGCTCCTGGGCCTGGGCGAGGTTGATCGTCGCCAGCTGACCGGCGGGCAGGTCCTTGCCGCGGTCCTCCTCGCCGGGCTTGAGCCAGCCGGTGAGCGTCACTGTTCCGGCCGGAGGTGCCGACACCGTCGGGAGGTCCGCTGCCTGGTCACCGTTGGGCACCCACCCACGATCGACCAGCAGGACCGCGCCGCCGTCGACCTGGAAAGGGACGAGGATCTCCATGCCTTGGGCGGTGTTGAGCGCCCGTCCGCGGACGATGAGGTGGGTGCTCGCGGCATACCGGCCGGTGAGCGTCACCTGCGTCCACACCTGGCTCTCGGCGAGCGGGGTCGTGACCGACGGGAGCACGCCTGCGAAGGGGACTGCAGGCCGGTTGTAGTTCTGCTCGACCGCCGTGGCGCGGGCGTCCTTCTCTTCGTAGCGGGACAACTGCCACTGGCCCAGCAGGAAGCACACGGTGCCGAAGCCGAGGGCGAACGCGACGGCATACAGAATCCGCCGGGTGAAGATCGCACGCCACACCCGTTCACCGTAACCGACGTAAGGTGACGCCTGTGACGCGGCTGCCCGACCCCCGCCCCCGACCCCCGGAGGGGTCGGCGCTGATCGACACCTACGGGCGGATCGCGCAGGACCTGCGGGTCTCGCTCACCGACCGGTGCTCCTTCCGGTGCACCTATTGCATGCCGGCCGAGGGGCTGCCGTGGATCCCGCAGCCGCAGATGCTCAGCGACGACGAGTTGATGCGGCTCATCGGGGTCTTCATCGGGGCGGGCGTCACCCAGGTCCGCCTCACCGGCGGCGAACCATTGCTGCGTCGCAGCATCGTCGAGTTGGTCGCGGGGATCGCCGCCCTGCGGCCGAGACCCGCGATCGCGATGACGACCAACGGGGCCGCCCTGGCCGCCGTCGCCGCGCCGCTGGCCGCCGCGGGGCTCGACCGGGTCAACGTGTCCCTCGACACCATCGACGCGAGTCAGTTCCTCGCCTTGACCCGTCGCGACCGGTTGGCCGACGTCATCGCCGGCCTGGCCGCGGCCGCCGACGCCGGGCTGACCCCGGTCAAGGTCAATGCCGTCGCGATGCGTGGCGTCAATGACGCCGTCGTCGCCGATCTGTTGGCCTGGTGCCTGGCCCGGGGGTATGAGCTGCGCTTCATCGAGCAGATGCCTCTGGACGCCCAACACGGCTGGGATCGCTCGGTCATGGTGACGGCCGAGGAGATCAAGGCCGGCCTGGAGGCGCGCTTCGAGCTCACCCCGGTCGAATCGACCGATCGGGGGAGTGCTCCCGCGGCGCGGTTCCTCGTTGACGGCGGGCCCGCGACGGTCGGGATCATCGCCAGCGTCTCCGAGCCCTTCTGTTCCGCGTGTGACCGGGTGCGGCTCACGGCCGACGGTCAGGTCCGCAACTGCCTGTTCTCCGAGCGCGAGACCGACCTGCGTGGGCCGTTGCGCGACGGGGCGAGTGACGCGGAGTTGCTCGGGCTGATCAGGGGCGAGATGTGGCGCAAGGGCCCGGCCCATGGGATCGGCAGGCCCGACTTCCACCAGCCGGATCGGCCGATGTCAGCCATCGGTGGGTGAGTCGTCCCCCTCGGCGTCACCGACGAAACGGATCGGCGCCCAACACCGGCTCGCCGGTCGGCGTCGACGCCGACAACTCCGGGTGGGTGGGCTCGTACTTGTCGATGCCGGAGATCCGGGCGCCCCACCTGGGCCCGACCGCGTTGGCCAGGACGACAGCGATGTAGGGCAGGACTGCGGCGCCCGCGACGAACACCCACCGCAGCCACCCCTCGAAGACGACGGCCAGGACGAAGCACAGGACCCGGATCGCCATCGTGATGAGGTAGCGGCGCATCCGCATGTCAGTGTCCTGCGCAAGCGACATCGGCGCGGAAGTCACCGTGTGGACCACCGTGGGCGTCTGCGGCTTACGTCCGAGCCTCACCTCTCAACCATACGACTCGGTATGCCGTGCCGTCGCCTTCCGCGCGGCCCCGCACCGGGCGCGAGCCACGCGTCTTACGGCACGTCCGTGCGGGTCTACCCAGGGGTAACCGACTACCGTTCCTCGCACACGTCGACCAACACCCGAGGAGCCTCACGATGACCGACGCAGCGCCGGGGCGCACCGTTCTGGTGACAGGCGGTAACCGCGGCATCGGGCTGGCCATCGCCCGCTCGTTCGCCGAGGCCGGAGATCGGGTCGTCGTCACCACGAGGTCGGGGGAGGCCCCTGATGGGCTGGACGCGGTGCCCTGCGAGGTGACCGACTCCGCGTCGGTCGACGCAGCCTTCGCCGCTGCCGAAGGCATCTTCGGCAGCCCCGTTGAAGTGCTGGTCGCCAACGCCGGAGTGACGCGTGACCAACTGCTGCTGCGGATGTCCGACGAGGATTTCGACTCGGTCATCGACACCAACCTGGCGGGTACCTTCCGCTGTGCCCGCCGGGCAAGTAAGGGGATGATCCGGCTCAAGCGTGGCCGGATGATCTTCATCTCCAGCGTCGTCGGCCTCTACGGCTCGCCTGGGCAGACCAACTACGCGGCCAGCAAGGCCGGCCTCGTCGGCATGGCCCGCTCGATCAGCCGAGAGCTCGGCGGGCGCAACATCACCGCCAACGTCGTCGCTCCCGGATTCATCGACACCGACATGACGGCGGCGCTGCCCGACGAGCGGCGCGCGGCATACCTGGCGAGCATCCCGGCCGGACGCTTCGCCGCGCCCGAGGAAGTCGCCGCCGTCGTGCGCTTCCTGGCCAGCCCCGAGGCGGGCTACGTCACGGGGGCGGTCATCCCCGTCGACGGCGGCCTCGGCATGGGCCACTGACCACCTGCCACCTGACTTGACCCTGATCTGAACCTGACTTGACCCGATCTAACCTGACGTGACCCGACCTGAAAGCGAGCCAGCCCGTGGGCATGTTCGACGGTAAGACCCTGCTCATCACCGGTGTCCTCATGGACACCTCAATCGCCTTCCACGTCGCCAAGTTGGCCCAGGAGCAGGGGGCCTCGGTCATCCTCACCTCCTTCGGGCGGACGATGAAGATCACCCAGACCATCGCGCGCCGGCTCCCGGTGACGCCGCCGGTCGTCGAGCTCGACGTCAGCAACCCGGAGCACCTCGACACCCTCGCCGAGCGGCTACGCGAGCACACCGACCGCCTGGACGGCGTGCTGCACTCGATCGGCTTCGCCCCCCTGGGCGCGTTCACGTTCCTCGACGCGACCTGGGAAGACGTCGGCACGGCGGTCCACGTCTCGGCCTACAGCCTCAAGGCGCTGGCCGTGGCGGCGCTGCCGCTCATGGAGCCGGGCGGCTCGATCGTCGGGCTGACCTTCGACGCGCGCTACGCCTGGCCGGTCTACGACTGGATGGGCGTCGCCAAGGCGGCCTTCGAGTCGACCAACCGCTACTGCGCCCGCGACCTCGGGCCCAAGGGCATCCGCTGCAACCTCGTCGCAGCGGGCCCGATCCGCACCACGGCCGCCAAGTCCATCCCCGGCTTCGAGGTCTTCGAGGAGCAGTGGGACACCCGCGCGCCCCTCGGCTGGGACGTCACCGACCCGCTGCCCACGGCTAAGGCCTGCGTGGCGCTGCTGTCGGACTGGTTCCCGGCGACGACCGGCGAAATCGTCCACGTCGACGGCGGCGTCCACGCCATGGGCTGCTGAGCGTTCCCGTCGATCGGTCGGGGGAACTCCGTTGCACCACTAGGCTCGCGCGACATGGAGCCAGTGCACGCCGATGAAGTTCGGATCCTCGAAGGCCCGAACCTTTATGTCACCCGGCCGGCCGTCAAGGTCAGCCTCGCGCTGCCGGGCGTCGCTCAACTCGACGTCCACGCGGCCCTGGATCTGGCGCGTCGCGTCGGACTGCGCACGGCCCGCCCCGGGCGTCCCGACACCGGGCAGCGCCAGCGTTTCCTCATGCGGCTCGTCGAGCACCTCGTGCGCCGCGTGGCGACCGAGTCGGGCGCGCGACGACTGGCCGTGCGGACCCGGGCCGGACGGCATACCGAAGACGTCGTGGTCGCCGTGCCGTGGAGGCACCGTGGCCGAGCGATCGCGTTGGGGGAGAGCCTCGCCCCGCTGCTGAGCGACCTGCTCAAAGCAGACGCCGACACCGAGGCGCTCATCGCTGCCGCCGGTCGCGCCGTCGCCGAGGCCCCTGACGGAGAGCCCGCTGCGGTGCTCACGCCGACGGTCCCGGTCATCGCCATTACCGGCACGAACGGCAAGACGACAACGACACGGCTCGTCGCGCACATGGTCATGACGGCCGGTCTGCGCACCGCGTGGAGCTCGACCGATGGCGTCGTCGTCATGGGCGAGATGGTGCAGCCGGGGGACTACTCCGGGCCGGGTGGGGCGCGCGAGGTTCTCAACACGCCGGGGTTGCAGTTGGGCATCCTCGAGACGGCTCGCGGCGGGATGCTCCTGCGCGGGATGGGTGTCAACCAGACCGACGTCACCGTTGTCACGAACGTCGCGGCAGATCACTTGGGGCTCAACGGGATCGACACCCTCGACCAGCTCGCTGAGGTCAAGGCCATCCCGACCCTCATCGTCAAACCCGACGGCTGGACGGTGCTCAACGGGGATGACCCGCGGGTGTGGGCCATGCGCCACCGGGCGAAGGGCAAGATCTGGGCCTTCTCGCTCGATCCCAATGCCCCGGCGCTGCGGGAGGCGGTGGCGGGCGGCGGCCGCGGGATCACCGTCCTGGATGGCGAGATCGTCGTCCTGACCCCTGGGCGTGACCCCGATCGTCTCGTCAAGGTCGTCGACGTCCCCATGACCCTCGCGGGCCTGTCCAGCATCAACATCGCCAACGCGCTCGGTGGGACCGCCGCCGGGTTGGGCCTGGGCCTGACCCGGGCCGCGGTCGTCGAGGGCCTGCGGACCTTCCGCCCCGACCCCGTCCTCAACTCCGGCCGGTTCAACACCTACTCCGTTCCCCTCACCGGCGGTGGGTCCGCGACGGTGGTCATCGACATGGCCCACAACGAGGCGGGGCTGGAAGCCCTCCTGGAGGTATGCCGCGGGCTCACCGCCCCGGGTGGGCGGGTGCGGTTGGGGATCGGTGGCACGGGGGATCGGCTGCCCGAGGCCAACGCGGCCCTCGGCGAGATCGCCGGCCGCGGAGCCGACCACGTCGTCCTGGCGCACAAGCTGAAATACCTGCGGGGGATGAGCCTGGAGCAGATGGACTCGTTGCTGCGCGCCGGGCTGGCCCGATCAGGCATGGCGGAGGTCGCGGGCTTCCTCACCGAGATCGAGGCCTTGACCACCCTGTTGGCCGCGGCCGAGAGCGGTGACGTCATCGGGCTGATGTGTCACGTCCAGCGGGCCGAGGTCGCCGACCTCATTGCGCAGCGGGGTGGCACCGTGGACGACCCGCGGACGATCCGCAGCAAGGTCATCGCAGCGCGCGGCATGCACGAGGCCGAGGACGACATCGCCGCGATCTGGGCCCTCACCGATGCCGGCGAGCGGGTCACGGCTGCCGGTCGGCTGGCGACAGCCCACCCGTCGGACCCACGGCTGGCCTACGAGTGGGCCTGTGCGATCGATGCCACCGCAGACCGGGCCCGGGCCGTCTCGCTCTATCACCGCGCCCTGGACAACGGCCTGCGCGAGCCACACCGGCACCGCGCCCAGTTGCAGGCGGCCGCGGCATACCGCGATCTCGGGCATCCGGAGATCGCCCTGGAGTTGCTCGAAGCGGTCGCAGCGACTCACCCGGGCAGCAGTGTCGCCGCGGCGCTGCGCGCGCTGGTGCTCGTGGACACCGGGGACGCGGCGGAGGCGGTTGCTGACCTGGTGGACGCCCTCATGGAGCACGCCACGGATGAGGACGCCGCGGCATACCGGGCGGTCTTGCACCACGCCGCCGCCCAGTTGCGCACCGACCGACCCGGTGTTGTGGACTGAGGAGCTCGACGGGGCAACTCGGGTCGCCCTGAGCGGCTGCTAAGCCGCGCTGCGCTCAGTGAAGTCCCATGCTGAGGACCAGGCCCGCTGCGGCGAGGGCGAGCACTGCTCCCGCCCAGCTGAGCGCTGCGAGCCGGGGACGATGCCAGGGCCGGGTGCGGACCCGCGCGATCCCGAGCATCACGGTCGCTGCGGTGGCGGCCGCGACGAGGATCCACAGCAGCCCCGGAGCGTGGTCCCATGGCCCGGCGACCCGCCAGAGGGAGAGCCCGAGGAGCGCGCCCGCGGTGGCTCGCACCAGTTGCAGGCGGGTCCGTGCCCGGTATGCCGCGAAGCCGGCTCCCGCGATCAGGACCAGCGCCACCGTGGTGGCGGCCAAAGCGATCACGGGCATTGGGACGTCAGTCGAACCGGGTCCGTCGGCGACGCCGGTGAGCAGTCGGATGGCCACCGGGTCGACGGGCCGCGTGCTGTTGCCAACAACGAAGACTGCGCGACCCGCCAAGCGGTCGATGACGAGCATGGAGGTATAGCCAGCCGTGGCGCCGTTGTGCCACTGGACGGTGCGTCCGGCCACCGTCAGCGTGAACCAGTGGTAGCCGACCCGGGGGTCGCCGGGGCTAGCGGCCTGCTCGCCGGCGAACCGAGGATCGAGGGCGGGCAGGCCAGGCGCGGTCCCCCGCAGGATGGCTTGGGCGTAGCGGGCGATGTCTTCGGGCGTGGTCCACGTGCTGGACCCGGCGGGCTGGTAGACGGGACTGACTCCCTGGACGGCCTGGCGGCCACCGACCAACCGGCCCCGAGGTGAGTCGAGCGGGATCTGGTCACGGGTCGCCGCGAAGCGGGTGTGGGTCATGGCCAGCGGCGTCAGCAGCCGGGTCGTGACATAGGTCTGCCAGTCAGGTTGCTGGGCGGCTGATGCCAGGGCCCACCCGAGCAGGGTCGCGCCGAGATTGGAGTACTGGACCGTGCCGCGCCCGCCGAAGAGCGGCATCGCGGCCGCCTGGTCGAGCACCCAGTCGAGTTGGTCGCCGGACAGTTGGTCGGTGTTGGTGAGCAACCCCCAAAGCCCACGAGCCATGGTCGGCGGTGGAAAGGGCGGAACGGCGCCGCGGTGGCTGGCCAGTTCCTCCAGAGTGACCCCGCCGATCGGACTGCCAGCCAGGCGAGGCAGATAGGTCGAGACCGGGTCGGTTGCGGCGACTTCTCCTCGGGCGATGGCATCGGCCAACAGCAGTCCGTTGAAGGTCTTGGTGATGGACCCGAGCTCGATGGGTGTGGCAGCGCCCAGTGCCTCCGCGCCCCCCGGGTCGATCGAGCCCACCCCGGTATGCCGCACCGAGGTTGGCGTGATCTCGCTGACGTGCAGGGCCTGGTAGCCGCGGTCGTCCTCCACCGCGGCACGCACCCTGGCAGCGAGGTCGAGGTCGCCGCTGGTGGCCGGACCTCCGCGGAGCGAGAGGGGGGCGACCAAGGCAGCCAGCAGGCCCGCGATCACGAGGACCGAGACAAGGGCCGCAGGCCGGGGTCGACGGGCGCGACGCCCTGCGACCCCGGCCGCCGGTGCTACGTCAGGGGCCTGGGGCCCGGGCTGAGGCTGCGGTTTCACCGCACCGATCATCGGCGTCGGGGGAGTGGCGTCCATCATGTCCATCAATCTACGTTGATGGGCATGATGGCGTCAACTTTGGTTGATGCCCTCCCGGCTAGGCGTTGGGTGCGCCTGTTGTTTCGGGAGCCGGCGTGGACAGGGCCCGGCCTTCGGCAGCGGCCCCAGACACGGCGGCGGCACCGGTGAGGACCACCGGGTCGAAGTCGGGGTCCGAGACGCCGCCGGGGTGAGCCCCCGGCTGGGCCTGGCGGGTCATGTCCTCGAGAGCCGCGAACACCTCGGCCGAGTTGTCGACGCAGACAACGACGAGGTCGCCAGGGTTGGCCCGCGCCATAACATCGCCGACCGCCTGCAACTCATCCAGGACGATATCGACCTGCCGGCAGCGGACGCCCTTCTGCATCGCTTCCTTGACCCCTTCGCGGATCAACTGGGCTGCCTCGCCAGGACGGCGACCGCGCAGGCGCGCGTCCTCACGGATGACCAGCACGTCGAAGTGCTCCGCCGCGACGGCACCCAACTCGCGCAGATCCGAGTCGCGCCGGTCACCGGCGGCACCGATCGCCCCGATGCGCGAAACCCGACCGAGGTCGGCGCGACCGGCGCGAGTGGCGGCATACCTGTCGACGAAGTCACCGAGCGCCCGCATCCCAGCAGCGTTGTGGCAGTAGTCGACGAAGACTTCGACGTTGTTGACCTCGACGAGGTTGAGGCGTCCGGGGGAGAGGTAGTAGTTGCTGGTGAACGTCCGAAGGCCCTGCCGGATGTCGTGCAGCGGCGCGCCCGCGGCGAAGGCCGCACCGGCCGCCGCGAGGGCGTTGGCGACGTTGAAGCGGGCGGTGCCGCCGAAGGTCGCCGGCAACAGGTGGGTCCAGGCGAGTTGCATAGCGCGCCGCCCGTGTTGGATGACGATCATGTCGCCGCGATCGGTCGGGTCGAGATAGAGGGCCCGACCCCCGCGCCGACAGTGGGCGTCGACGAACTCGCGGATGTCCGAGCCGGGGGCGGCCAGGGTGAACCAGACGATCTCGCCGGAGCACTTGCGGCGCATCGACCGCACGTGGGGGTCGTCGGCGTTGAGGACGGCGAAGCCGTTCTTGGGGACTGCCTCGACGACGACAGCCTTGACGGCGGCCAGTTGGGCGAGAGTGTCGATCCCGCGCAGACCCAGGTGGTCGGGGGCCACGTTGGTGACGACGGCGACGTCGTTGCGGTCGTACCCCAGACCCTCACGGAGTATGCCGCCGCGCGCCACCTCCATGACGGCGAAGTCGACGCGGGGGTTCATGAGCACCATCCGGGCCGACTTCGGGCCGGATGCGTCCGCCTTGATGACCAGCCGCTCGTCGATGACGACGCCGTCGGTGGAGGTCATGCCGACCTTGCGACCCAAGCCCTTGAAGATGTGGGCGATCATCCGCGAGGTGGTCGTCTTGCCGTTGGTGCCCGTGACGGCGACGATCGGCACGCGGGAGGGGGCTCCCGGCGGGAAGAGCAGGTCGACGACCGGCTTGGCGATGAACTGCGGCACGCCGACCGTCGGGTGCGTGTGCATCCGGAAGCCGGGCGCGGCGTTGACCTCGACGATGGCCCCGCCGGTCTCGCGGACAGGAGCCGCGATGTCAGGGCAGATGAAGTCGATGCCGGCAACGTCGAGGCCAACCATTCGGGCAGCCTCTTCGGCGATCTCGACGTTGTCCGGGTGGGCGTCGAAGGTGCGGTCAACCGAGATGCCACCGGTGGACATGTTGCCGGTGAGGGCGAGTTTGACCATGACACCGGCATCCGGGACGTCGGTGAGGAGGTAGCCCTGGCCTTCGAGGACCTCGATGGCGGCGGCGTCCACCTTGATCCGGGTGAGGACCTTCTCGTGGCCGACACCACGGCGCGGGTCGGAGTTGGTGATGTCGACGAGTTCCTTGACGGTGTGCTCGCCGTCGCCGACCACGTGGGCGGGGACGCGCTCAGCGATGGCCTGCATCCGGCCGCCGACGATGAGGCAGCGATAGTCGCGACCGGTGACGAACGACTCGACGATGAGGACGCCGCTGCGGGATTGCTCCTGGGCAATGTCGTAGGCCTTGTCGACCTCGTCGAGGGTCTGCAGGTCCAGACAGACGCCGCGGCCGTGGTTGCCGTCCAGCGGCTTGACCACGACGGGGAAGCCGATCTGACGGGCGGCGTCAAGGACGCCGCGCCGGGTGCGCACGGCTTGCTGCTTGGGAGTCGGCAGACCGGCGGCCGACAACAACTTGCCGGTGAGGTCCTTGTCGCTGGCGATGTCCACGGCCAGCGCGCCGGTGCGCGAGGTCATCGTCGCGCGGATGCGCTGCGCGTGCACCCCTTGACCAAGCTGGACGAGCGACGCCGAGTTGAGGCGCAGCCACGGAATGTCGCGGCTGACGGCCTCCTCGATGATCGCGGCGGTCGACGGGCCGAAGGCGACCCGGTCGGCCCGACGCAAGAACGCGTCCAACTGCTCGGTGAAGTCGAAGCCGTCCGTGGGCTGCACGAGGTGGTTGATCAGCCGCACCGCCAACTCACCCGCGGCGATGCCGACCGTCTCGTCGACGTAGCCGAAGATGACGTTGTAGACCCCCGGCCGGCCCTTGACCATCCGCGTCTTGCCACGACGCAGGTCGTGGCCGGCGGTGGACTGCAATTCCAGGGCGACGTGCTCGGCGACGTGGCCGAGCCAGGTCCCGTCCTCGAGCCGCTCAATGAAGCCGCCCGCATGACCCACCGAGCAGGTATGCCGTTGCAGTCCAGGCAGCAGGGCCACGAGCGCGTCGGTGAAGCCGTCGATCGAGTCGCTCGGATAGCCCTCGAGGACACCGAGATCGACGACGAGATGAATGGCTGGCGCATAGGACCAGACATTGGGACCCCGATAGACGCGCGTCTCGAGGATGCGCAGATCCGGCGCGATCGGGCCGGTCGGGGTGGGGTGGTCCTTCGCCATGCGAGCTCCTTGCCGCGGAGTGGGGAGGATCACACGCTAGTGGTCAGCGTGGTTGTGGCGCAGCAGCGTGCGCGGGCACCATGGGCGAGCGGTCCTTCGCGGCGACAACTGCGACCTCGATGTCGGGGTGTCGCTCGACGAAGCGAACCAGTCCCACCGACTCCAGATCGAAGGTGGCGCCGGCCGGCAGGGTGTGAACGACGGCCCCCGACACCAGTAGGGGAGCGCCACGTCGGGCCTCAGGGGCGTCGGTGATGGCATGCCGCGCGTCGAGGACGAAGACCGCTCCAGCACCGACGACCGACATCAGGCGTTCGTCACGGATCTCGGCGGCGGTGTTCTCGTCGATGCCGATCCCGATCAGATTGGGGGAGTTCGCGACGATCGACAGCAGCCGCCCGTAGCGGCCGCGTTGATCGAAATGCTGGTCGACCACGACACCGGTGACCAGGCCCAACCCGGCCGAGAGTTGACTCGACCGTTGGCGCGGCGTCACGCCCTCGTCGCCGAGGGAGATCATGAACTGGCTCATGATCGAGGCTCCCGCAGAGGTTCCGGCGATGACCGCCCCCCGCTGGTAGGCCCGGTGGATCGCATCGCCGACGGGCGTGCCGACGATGTTCTGGCTGAGCTTGAGTTGGCTCCCGCCCGTCATGAAGATCCCGGTCGCCGCGTCCAGTCGGGCCACCAACTCCGCGGACGAGGCGGCAGCCCGGGTCGGCGGGTGGACGATCTCGAAGTCCTGGCCAGCCTTCAGCCTGGCAAAGACGCTCCGATAGAGCGCCGACGCCTCGGTCGAGAAGGACGATGCGGTCGGGATGACGACGATCCGCGACGCGCGCCCGCCTGCCAGTCGGACGAACCGGCGCAACACCACCGAGCGCCCGAGCTTGTCCTCGGCGCCTCCGACGATGAGCAGGGTGCGGCGCACCGGCGGTGAGGTGGGCGGCATACCCGCCTCGTCGGCAGGACCCGCGTTGGAAACCACCGTCACACCCTAGTGGGGTTGCCAGGGGAGATGACGGGAGGCGCGGGTGTCGGCGTGCCTGCGTCGGCGTCGGCGTCTTCGACGTCCTCGCGGGTGATGCCGAGCAGGAAGAGCACGGCGTCGAGATAGGGGACGTTGACGCTCGCGTCGGCCTGCTCACGGACCAGCGGCTTGGCGTTGAAGGCGATTCCCAAGCCGGCGGCAGCGAGCATGTCGAGGTCGTTGGCGCCGTCACCGACGGCCACCGTGCGCGACAAGGGCAGCCCGGCCTCGGCCGCGAACCGCCGCAGCGCCGCCGCCTTGCCCGGTCGGTCGACGATCTCGCCGTCGACGCGCCCGGTCAGGCGTCCGTCGGCGACCTCGAGCCGGTTGGCCAGGACGTGGTCGATGCCTAGGTCTGCAGCGACCGGCCCGACGATCTCGAGGAAGCCACCGGACACCAGGGCGACGGTGTCGCCGAGCCGTTTGAGGGTGCGCACCAAGGTCCGCGCTCCGGGGGTGAGGACGATCTCGTCCCGGACCTCGTCGAGGACCGTCGCCGGCAGCCCGGCGAGGAGCGCGACCCGGGCCCGCAGCGATTCGGCGAAGTCGAGTTCCCCCCGCATGGCGCGCTCGGTGACGGCAGCGACCTGCTCCTCACACCCAGCGTGGGCTGCGATGAGCTCGATGACCTCCTGCTGGATGAAGGTCGAGTCGACATCCATGACGACCAGGCGGGAGCCGATCCGCGCCAGCCCGGCGGGGGCGACGGCGATGTCGATGCGCTCGGCAGCGGCGACCGTGGCCAACTCGACCCGCAGGCGGGGGACATCGGCGCCAGACACGTCGAGCTCGATGGTCGTCACGGGATAGCGCGACAAGCGCCGGATCCGGTCAATATTGGCCCCGTGCGCGGCGATTCGCGCAGTGACGGCTGCCAGGCCGCTGGCGGTCAGGGGCTGCCCGAGAGCCACGACGTGGGCTCGCCCGTCGCGGCGCGTGTTGGAGTCGCCCTGTCCCACCCGGGTGCGGGTGCGCATCCCGAGCCGGTGCCCGACGGAGTGGGCCAGGCTGGTGAGGCGGTCGGTGTCGGCGCCGCCGAGGAGCACCGAGAGGGTGAGGTGGTCACGCACGACCATCTGCTCCAGGTCGAGGACCTCGGCCTGGGCCTCCGCCACGGCCGCCAGCAGCGCGAAGGTCACCCCCGGTCGGTCGTCGCCCGAGAGGGTCACTCGCAGGGTGTGGGGGGATGCGCCAGTCACGCTTCCCAGGCTAGAGCGTCTCGGGTATGCCGCGTCCGGCCGCCCACGGGCCCGGCCCCTGCGCAGCGTTCCCCGCGGCCTCGAGGTCGTCGGCGTCGGCGTCGGCGTCGGCCAGCATCTCGTCGAGGAGGGCGATGTCGTGCTCGTCGACGTGCCGCAACGGATAGCCGGTGTGGACCTGGCGCTGCAGCGCGGGGGACGCGCATCGCACGGTGTGTCCGCCGATGAGGCCACCGACGATCGACCCGGCCGGATAGAGGTAGCGCCCATCGTCGGGCGCGGCCTGCCACCAGCCGCCCGACCCATCGGGGTGGACGGGGTGCACATCAACGACCCGCAGTCCGTCGTCGAGCTCGACGCGCACCGGCAACCAGTCCACGGTCACCTGGAAACCGTTGGCGCGCAACGCAGCCAGCGCATCGTCCAGTCGCTTGGCCAGCACCATGACGTCGAGGTCGCGATGCATCCGGGTCTGCCGCTCCATCAGGGCGTCGACACCCCACCCGCCCGCCACCCAGGGCTGCGCCCCGACCGACTCAAGCAGGTCGAGGATCTCGACGGCCTCGATGTCAGAGACGGCCATGTCAGACCGGCAAGGAAGTCGTCGACCCCTGATCGGCGGCCCGTGACGCGTTGACCGCATCCCGCCAGGCCAACATCTCGCGGATCGGACCGAGGTCATACGGGGGAGTAGTGAGGCTGATGGTGAACAACCGGGTCCCGACCTCGAAGAGCGCCTGCGCCTGGCCAGCGAAGTCGAGCGTCGCGTCCTCGGGCAGCCGCGCGGGTGTGTAGGCGACCCCCGCGGAGCGTTCGATGGCCAGCGGGTCCCGCCCCACCCGGTCGCACCATTCGTCGAGCACCAGGTGCTTGTGCCGGATCGTCGCCGGGTCTCCGAAACCGTGCCAGATGTCGGCGTGCTCGGCCGTGATCCGCAGGGTCTTGCGTTCGCCGCCGCCACCCACCAACACCGGAATCGCCCGGGTGGGAAGGGGATTGAGCCGGGTCCAACGATCCTTGAGCACCGGCAGATCGCGGGCCAGGGCATCCAGCCGCGACCCGGGCGTCCCGAAGTCGAAGCCGTAATCCACGTAGTCCCGCTCGAACCAGCCGGCACCGATGCCGAGGATCAGTCGGCCCGCGCTGATGTGGTCGACGGTCCGCGCCATGTCGGCGAGCAGGTTCGGGTTGCGATAGGACATCGCCGACACGAGCACGCCCAACTGCACGCGCTCGGTCGCCTCGGCCCACGCGGCCAGCAGCGTCCACGCCTCGAAGTGCATCCCGTCGGGGTCGCCCGACAGCGGGAAGAAGTGGTCCCACGTGAGGACGACATCGACGCCCAACTCCTCCATCGCCACGCAGGTGTCGCGCAGCACGGCATACGGAGCATGTTGAGGAGCGATCTGGACGGCGACGCGCGCAGGGCGCGGATCACCCGCCGATGCAGGTATGCCGTCGCGCTGCTGCCCTTGCGGTTGGAAGCTCACCCACGCAGGCTAGTCGTTCGCGGCAATCCCGCTCAGGGCGGCATACCCGCTGGTTGCCATCAGTTGCCGCCAGCCTCAGAGCGGGACCTTCTGGCCCTTCCCGATGACCGTGATGCCGCCCTCGGTGACATAGAAGCCGCGGGCCCGGTCGTGTTCGTGATCGACACCGATCCGGCAGTACTCCGGGATGTAGACGCCCTTGTCGATGATGGCGCGGCGGATGACGGCATACCGTCCGACCTCCACGTCGTCGAGCAGGACGCTGTCGGCGATCGTCGCGTAACTGTGGACGCGGACCTTCGGCGAGAGCACCGAGTGGTTGACCTGGGCACCACTGACGACCACGCCGGGGGAGACCATCGAGGACAACGCCTCACCCACGCGGTCACCGGAGCCGTGAACGAACTTCGCCGGCGGCAGCGGGGCCATCGAGGTGTAGATGGGCCAGTCGTAGTTGTAGAGGTTGAAGATCGGGTGGACCGAGATGAGGTCCATGTGGGCGTCGTAGTAGGAGTCCATCGTCCCCACGTCGCGCCAGTAGCCACGGTCGCGTTCGGTCGCGCCGGGCACGTCGTTGTCCTTGAAGTCGTAGACATAGGCGTCGGACTCGCGGACGAACCGCGGCACGATGTCGCCACCCATGTCGTGCTTGCTGCCCTCGAGGTCGTGGTCCTCGGTGACCGCCTGGACGAGCTTGCTCGCCGTGAAGACGTAGTTGCCCATGGAGGCGAGGATCTCGTGGGGCGCGTCGGGGAGGCCCACCGGGTCGGTCGGCTTCTCGCGGAACGCCCCGATCTTGCGGGTGTCGGTGGGGTCGACCTCGATGACACCGAACTGGTCGGCCAGGTGGATCGGCTGACGGATCGCCGCGACGGTGAGCGCCGCGCCCGTCTCGATGTGCTGCTGGACCATCTGCGAGAAGTCCATGCGGTAGACGTGGTCGGCACCGACGACGACGACGATCTCGGGCTTCTCGTCATCGACGAGGTTGAGGCTCTGGAAGATCGCGTCGGCGCTGCCGAGGTACCAGTTCTTGTCCACGCGCTGCTGGGCCGGCACCGGGGCGACGTAGTTGCCGAGGATCGTCGACATGCGCCACGTCTTGGTGACGTGCTTGTCCAGGCTGTGGGACTTGTACTGCGTCAACACGACGACCTTGAGGTAGCCGGAGTTGACGACGTTGGACAGGGCGAAGTCGATGAGTCGATAGATGCCGCCGAACGGCACTGCGGGTTTGGCTCGGTCTCGCGTGAGCGGCATCAGCCGCTTGCCCTCCCCACCCGCCAGGACGATGGCCAGAACCTTGGAGTTTGCGCCTCTGCGTGCCATGGGTCCCACCCTAGGGGTAGGCCGCTGCGGAAGAAACGGGTGATCCACGTTGGGCTTGCCACTGTCTGGCGAGGGCCTCGATCACTACGGTTGACCCATGCGCGTCGACATCATCAGCAAGGAATATCCGCCCGCCATCTACGGAGGCGCGGGGGTGCATGTGGCTGAGCTCGTCAGAGCCCTGCGCGACCGTGGCGACGTCGACGTCCAGGTCCGCTGTTTCGGCGCACCGCGCGACGAAGCCGGCACCACGGCATACCCCGATCTGCCCGAATTGGCCTCTGCCAACCCGGCTTTGCAGACGTTCGGGGTCGACGTCACGATCGCCCAGGACTGTCAGGGCGCAGACATCGTTCACTCGCACACGTGGTATGCCAACCTCGCCGGGCACTTGGGTGGACTGCTCGCCGGAGCCCCGCATGTTGTCACCGCGCACAGCCTCGAGCCGATGCGTCCGTGGAAGGCCGAGCAGCTCGGCGGCGGCTACCGCGTGAGCTCGTTCGCCGAGCGGGCGGCCTACGAAGGGGCTGCGGCGGTCATCGCCGTGAGCGCCGGGATGCGCGCCGACATCTTGCGCAGCTATCCGTCGCTCGACCCGGCCAAGGTGCCCGTTGTGCACAACGGGATCGACTCGCAGATGTGGCAGCCGATCCACGATGCCGACGTCTGCCGCAAGCACGGCATGGACCCGGACCGGCCCGCGGTGACCTTCGTCGGCCGGATCACCCGGCAGAAGGGCCTGCCCTATCTCATGCGGGCCGCCGCCCGGCTGCCCGAGGACGTCCAGGTCGTCCTGTGCGCAGGCGCCCCCGACACGCCCGAGATCAAGGCCGAGGTCGAGGGTCTGCTGGCCGACCTGCGTGCCCAGCGCGACGGCGTCGTCTGGATCCCCGAGATGCTGCCCCGCAGTGAGGTCATCTCCCTGCTCACGGCGTCGACGGTCTTCGCCTGCCCGTCGGTCTACGAGCCCCTCGGCATCGTCAACCTTGAGGCGATGGCCTGCGAGTTGCCCGTCGTCGCGACCGCAACCGGCGGCATTCCCGAGGTCGTCGTCCCCGGCGAGACCGGCTGGCTCGTGCCGATCGAGCAGGTCCAGGACGGCACCGGGACGCCCGTCGACCCGGAGAAGTTCGTCGGCGACCTCGCCGAGGCTCTCACCAACGCGGTGAGCGACCGCGAGCGGGCTCGGACGATGGGGTTGGCCGGCCGCAAGCGTGCGGTCGAGCAGTTCTCGTGGGAGTCGATCGGCGACAAGACGATGGCCGTCTATCAGGACGTCCTCGGCGCTCGTGATCTCGTCGTGATCTCAAGGGGGCGCCTCGGCCGCTCGTGATGCGCCGCCGAGGCCCCTCGGCGAGGGCTTAGGCCGGTCGCCAGCCGGCCACGGTCATCGCCAGGACGTTCGTCGCTCCCACGAGAGTGGCTTCGGCTTCCGTGAGCAGGCGGCGCAGCACGGCAGTCCGTTCCGCGGAGGTGCTCGCGTCGAGGGCGGCGCCGCTCTCTTCGACGCCGAGCCCGGCCAGGGCCAACGCACGCACGTCGCCGGCGCGGTCGAGCAGGTGCAACGGCCGCGGTGCGAGACCGGGCGGCAGGCCGGGGACGCTCGCCCGCGGCGGTGGCGTCGCTTCACCACCGCGCCACGGTATGCCGCCCACCGTCGCCAACCGGGTCGTCGCCTCCAACACCGCTTCGGTGAGTCGTCGGCTGAGATCACCCACATCCGGGGCCTCGGCGATGTGGCGGGGGACCGGCTCGGTCTCGTATGCCGCCCACGTCGCCAGCACGCCGGTGTCGCCTTCCGGGCCGAAGCGGGTCAGCGCCGGCACGAGCGCCCCACCGACCGTCGGCGCGTATGCCGCCTGGCCGGCGTCCGTCGCCGCCGCGGTCACGGCAAGGGGGGCACGCGGCATACCCGTGAGAAGTCCTGGGCGGGGGAGGGCGAGGAAGACCGCCGTCTCGCCGCGCTCGGCCCAGTCGCGCAGGGTCGCCTCGAACCGCCCCGCGATGTCGGTCGCGGCGCCCGCGTGAACGTTGCCGACGACATCGTCGAGGTCGCCTCGACCGCCCAGCCATCGGGTGCCCCAGAGGGCACACCGGACGACGATCGGGAGCGCGAGCACCGGCACACCATAACCATCGGCTCGGCCGAATGCCCGCCTCCACCGGCGGGTTTGGACCTGGGGCTGAACCTGAATGGGGGTGCCGACACGCTCCCTCGGCGCGGGGCCGCGAACTCCTCGCGGGCTAGGGTGGGTGACCATGAGTGATGTGCTCGCCTTCGCGGGCGTCAGCGTGGTGCGCGGCCATAACCGCCTCCTCGACGACGTCACCTGGGAGGTCGAGGAAGGCGAACGCTGGGTGATCCTCGGCCCCAACGGGGCCGGCAAGACCACTCTGTTGCAGATCGCCGCCGCGCGCATGCACCCCACCACCGGTGTCGTCGGGATCCTCGGCGAGGTGTTGGGCACCGTTGACGTCTTCGAGTTGCGGCCGCGGGTCGGTCTGGCCAGTGCCTCGATCGCCGAGCGGATCCCCGGCGGTGAGAGCGTCGGCAACGTCGTCGTCACCGCGTCCTACGGGATCATCGGGCGCTGGCGTGAAAGCTATGACCGCCAGGACTACGCGCGAGCGATGGGGCTGCTCGATGCTCTCGGCGTCGCCCATCTGGCTGATCGGCTGTATGGCACGTTGTCCGAGGGCGAGCGCAAGCGGGTGCAGATCGCTCGGGCGCTGATGACCGACCCTGAGCTGATGCTGCTGGACGAGCCGGCCGCGGGGCTGGACCTTGGCGGCCGTGAAGATTTGGTGGCCCGCCTCGGGGTGTTGGCGGAAGACACCGAGGCCCCGGCCCTCGTTCTCGTCACTCACCACGTCGAGGAGATCCCGCCGGGCTTCACCGATGTGCTCCTGCTGCGCGAGGGTCGGATCGTCGCGGCGGGACCGTTGCCGCTGGCGTTGACCTCGGCCAACCTGTCGGCGACCTTCGGTCTGCCGTTGGTCGTCGAGCGGCACGGCAAGCGGTGGAGTGCCCGCGCGGCCGACCCGGAATCGACACCTTCAGCAGGCTGACCCACCCCAAGGAACCTCTGTCGTGGGGTAGGCGTCGTAGGGTGAAGGAGTCGGTCGTCTCGGCCGGCTCTGCAGAGAGGTGAAGCGGTGTTTCAGGGGTCTAGTTGGCTCATCTGGGTCGGAGTGGCCTTGGCGCTCGGTGCGATCGAGGCCGCGACCGTCGACTTCATCTTCCTCATGTTGGCCGGCGGTGCATTGGCTGGAGCAGTCGCCGCCGCCTTCGGAGCGGACTTCCCGGGCCAAGCGATCGTCGCTTCGGTCTCGGCGGTCGCGCTCCTCGTCGGAGTCCGGCCGTGGGTCAAGCGGCGATTCAACGTCAAGACCGAGCGCCCCACGGTGGGCATCGCCGGAAACGTCGGGCGCACGGCAACCGTCCTTGAGACCGTGACTCTTGCGGGTGGCCGGATCAACCTGTCTGGTGAGACGTGGTCGGCCCGCTCCCAGGGCGGGGACGCGATCCTGCCCGGCGACAAGGTCGAGGTCATCGCCATCGACGGGGCGACGGCCGTGGTCGCGCCCGTGACTCTGCCACCCCAGCCCCTGCCCTGATCGGCGGGCTCCCACTCCTGCGCGTTCGACCGTTCGACCGGCGAGTAGCCGCCAAGCCCCATCGGAGGAACCATGCCCAGAATCGAAACAACGATCGTCCTGCTTCTGCTGCTCGTGTTCGCAATCACTGTCGTCGTCCGGACCATTCGGATCGTGCCGCAGCAGACGGCGGTGATCATCGAGCGGCTCGGGTCCTACTCCCGCACCCTCGACGACGGCATGCACGTCCTCGTGCCGTTCATCGACAAGCCCCGAGCGACCATCGACCTGCGTGAACAGGTCGTCACCTTCCCTCCGCAGCCGGTCATCACCAGCGACAACCTCGTCGTGTCCATCGACACGGTCATCTACTACACGGTGACCGACGCCAAGTCGGCGGTCTACGAGATCGCCAACTTCATCCAGGGCATCGAGCAGCTCACCGTCACCACGCTGCGTAACGTCATCGGCTCGCTCGACCTCGAGGAGACCCTCACCTCGCGCGACCAGATCAACGGCCAGTTGCGTGGGGTCCTGGACCAGGAGACTGGCCGCTGGGGCATCCGGGTCAACCGCGTCGAACTCAAGGCCATCGACCCGCCGCACTCCGTACAGGACTCGATGGAGAAGCAGATGCGCGCCGAGCGTGACAAGCGTGCAGCGGTCCTCACCGCCGAGGGTGTCAAGCAGTCGGCGATCCTCACCGCTCAGGGTGAGAAGGAAGCCCAGATCCTGCGGGCCGAGGGTTCGGCCCAGGCTCGGGTTCTTGAGGCTCAGGGTCAGGCGCAGGCCATCCAGCAGGTCTTCGATGCGATCCACCGCGGCAAGCCCACCCAGCGGCTGCTGGCTTACCAATACCTGCAGGTGCTGCCGCAGTTGGCCCGCGGCGACGCCAACAAGATGTGGATCATCCCCTCGGAGCTCACCGACGCCCTGCGCGGTGTCTCGTCGGCGCTGGGCGGCAACTCCTCCGGTGCGGCGCTCGAGGAGGAGTGGGTCGAGCCCGCTCCCGCTCCGGCCGCGGCTCCGCCGATCCAGCGCGCCAAGCAGTTCGGTGAGCCGGAGATCGTCGGGGACGTTCACCCGCCCACCCACCCCGTCACCCAGCCGGTCGCGCCGCCGCCGCCTCCTCCGCGGACTCCGGATTCGGCTCAGTAGGCCGCGCCCCGAGTTGCTTCCTTAGCCAGTCCTGGATGCCCTCGGTGTCGGTGTCGGGGGCGGGTGCGTGGGCTCGCCCCCGCGTTCAAGCCTTTAGTCGGGAGCACACCTAGGCCGCCGGGCCGGCGTCGAACCAGGGGTTTGCTTCGGGGTTGGTGTGCTCCCGGTCCCGGGCAGAGTGATCCGTCGCGGGTCGCTCGTCCGGGTCGCGGGGGTCAGCCCAGAGGTCTCCCCAGGGGTTTGCTTCGGGGTTGGTGTGCTCCCGGTCTCGGGCAGAGTGATCCGTGGCAGGTCGCTCGTCCGGGTCGCGGGGGTCGGCCCAGAGGTCTCCCCAGGGGTCTGCTTCGTGGTTGGGGTCGTGCCGGTCCCGGGCAGAGTGATCCGTCGCAGGTCGCTCGTCCGGGTCGCGGGAGTCAGCCCACAGATCTCCCCAGGGATCTGGCCCGGAGGCAGACTGCGTCAACGTGACGGTGTCGGGTGGATCGTCGGGTGGTTGTCCACTCGATGGTGGATCGCCGGGCGGTCGGTCTTCGATCGATGGGGGTCCGTCGTCGCGTCGGTGGTAGCTGCCCGGGATCAGATTCCAGATGACAGCACCGGTGACAGCCCCAGTGACGGCACCCGCGTGGTTGACGTGGCCGGCCAGTTGGTCTCGGTGGACGACGGAGTGGTGTCGCCCGCAGAGCAGGGCGAGGTTGGTGAGGTCGGATGTCCCGCCGTCGGCCCAGTGGACCAGGTGGTGGGCGTCGCACCAATGCGCCGGGGTCGTGCAGCCGGGGAAACTGCACCCCGCGTCGCGCAACCACAAGGCCGCCAACTGCCCGGGCGTCGCCAACCGGGTCGACCGGCCTTGGTCGAGGATCTCCCCGCGGCCACCCAGGACGGTGGGGATGACGTTCGCGTCGCACGCGAGCCGACGGACCGTCTCCGGCGCGATCAGGGAACCGCCCTGGGCGGAACCGATCACGGTCGCCGCGCCGGTGCGGGCGGCGAGGTCGTCGTAACTCATGGTGAGCATCAGCGTGGTCTTCACCCCAGAGGGTGGGCGGTCGCCGGCGCTGGTGGCGCGGCGGCATACCTCAATCAGGGCCTGGCCGCGACGTAACTGGGGGCTGCGGGTGTCGCGTTCGCCGTCAGGGCCGGGGACCGGGGCTGACAGCGGGCCGATCGCCGCCTCCAACGCGGCCGCACCGGCCGGGTCCAGGATCAACTGGTAGGTGAGGGCGCCGAGCTCGTCGGTCGACGGACGAGACAGGGAGACGAGACGTTCGGCTGTGTCGGCGTCAGCTTGGAACTCACCATCCGCACCGTGCGCCGCCAACAACGCGGGACGCAGGGACCGGACACCCTTCGGTCCGTCAGCGGCGCCCATGTCCAACAAACCCTTCAGGACCGTCGGGGCGGCTTCCTCACGCAGGCGTGGCTTCAGGCGGGCGTATTCGGTGACCACCGTCAACGCGGCCGGCACGCTCACCGCACCCGTGATGGCCGCTGCTTGGACCGACGACAGGTCTGGGCGCGTGCATTCGCGGACGAGCCGGGCGACCTGCCCCGCGCCACTCCCAGCCGCCAGAGTCGGCGCGTGCTTAGCAACCCACCCGGCCGTCGACCCCGCCTGCGATGCGGAGATCTCCCCACGAGACTCCGCCTCACCAACGACCGCGACCCGGAGCACCACACGCGACCGCAGCGAGAGCGTCGACGCCCCCCAGCAAGGTCCCCAGCTCGGCTCCCTGGACCTGCCACAACGACGCCACCAACTCAGCGACAGTCCTCGTCGCAGCACGGATCTCAGCCCGGCGCGTTGCCGAGTCACCTGTCGATGCCGTGGTCTCCATACAAAGGACGCTAACAGCGACCACTGACAGGCCACCCACCCCAAACCGCCGCTTCCACAGGCAAACGCATCACAAAAAGGTAACGATCCCGGCCCTCAAGAGGCTGCTCGTCCAGGACCACCAGCCCACACGCGCTGGCCCTGTGACTCTTCCCAGCAGGGAGCGCCTCTAGCGGCGGCGGCGGGGGCGCCCCGCCCCGCCGGGCCGCGGGGGCCCGGGCGGGGGCGGCGCCCGCGGGGGGGCGGCCCGGGGCGGGCGGGCCGGGGGCCGCCGGGGGCGGGCGCCCCGCCCCGGGGGCGGGGGCCGGGGGGGGGGGCGGCGCCCCCCGGGGGCGGCCCCGGGGGGGGGGCGCGGGGGCGCGGGGGGCCGGGCGCGCCCCGCCGGCCGGCCCCCCCCCCCCCGGGCGCCCCGCCCCCCCGCCGGCCCCGGCCGGGGGGGGGGGCCGGGGCCGCGGGGGGCCCGGCCCGGCGGGCCCGGCCCCCCCGCGGGCGGCCCGCCGGGGGCCGGGGGGGCCGCGCGGGCCCGCCCGCGCCCGGGCGGGGCGGCGCGGGGCGGCCGCGGCGGGGGCGCGGCCCGCGGGGCGCGGGGGCCGGCCCGGCGGGGGCGGGCCGCCGCCCGCGCGCCCGCGCCCCGGGCCCCCCGCCCCGGGGGGGGCCCCCGGGCGCGGGGGCCGGGCCGGGGCCCCGGCCGGGGCGGCGGGGCCGGGCGGGCGGGCCGGGGGCGCCCCGGCGCGGCGGGGGGCCCCGGGCCGGCCCCGCCCGGCCCCCCGCCGGGGCCCGCCCGCGCCCGGCCCGGGGGCGCGGGCGCGCCCCGCGGCGCCCGCGGGGCCCGGCCCCCCCCCCCCGCCCCGCGGGGGGCGGCGCGGCGGGCCCCCGCCCCCCCGGCCGCCCCCGCCCCCGGCCCGGGCCCCCCCGCCGGGGGGCGGCGCGGCGCGCCGCCCGCCCGGGGGCCCGCCCCCGGCCCGCGGCGGCCCCCCCCGGCGCGGGGCCCCCCCGGCCGGCCCCGGCCCCGCCCCCGGCCCCCCCGCGGCGGCCGGCCGCGCGGCGGCCCGCGCGGGGGGCGGGCGCGCCCCCGGCGCGCCGGCGGGCGGCCGGCGCCCCCCCCCCCCCCCGGCCCGGGCGGGGGGGGGCGGCCGCCCCCCCCCCCCCCCCGCCGGCGGGCCCCCCCCCCCCCCCCCCCCCGCGGGGGGGCCCCCCCCGGCGGGGGGCCGCCGGGGGCGCCGCCGCCGCCGGCCGGGCGGCCCCGCCCGCCCGGCCCGGGGGGCGCCCGCCCCCCCGCCGGCGCCCGGCGGCCCGCCCCCCCGCCCGGCGCGGGCCCGGGGGGGGGGGCCCGGGGGCGGGGGGGGCGGCCGCCGGCCGGGGGCCCGCCGGTGAACGCGTGTCCTTCCTCGACGCCCTTCTCATCCTGCTGGCCGGCGTCGGAGCGGGGACGATCAACTCGATCGTGGGGTCGGGGACGCTGATCACCTTCCCGACCTTGCTCTTCCTCGGCTACCCGCCGCTCATGGCCAACGTCAGCAACAACATCGGCCTGGTCGCAGGCGGAGCGAGCGCGTCATGGGGCTATCGCACCGAACTCACCGGCCACGGTGGCACCCTGCGCAAACTCGTGCCGTTGTCGCTGCTCGGGGCGGTCGTCGGCGCAACGCTGCTGCTCACCCTCCCCGCGACGGCCTTCAAGACGATCGTTCCGGTCCTCATCGTCCTAGCCCTCGTGCTCGTCATCTTCGGCCCGCGACTGCAGCGGGCCGCGGCGACACGGCATACCGACCAGGCAGCGGGTATGCCGCCCTGGCGCACCCGCGCACTCGCCGGCGGGGTCTTCGTCGGAGGCGTCTACGGCGGGTATTTCGGTGCAGCGCAAGGAGTTCTGCTCATGGGGCTGTTCTCGGCGCTGGCCAGCGAGCCGATCCAACGGCTGACCGGATTCAAGAACGTGCTCGTGACGATCGTCAACACCGTGGCGGCGATCGCGTTCCTGCTGTTCGCGCGAGAGCACGTGAGTTGGCCTGTGGTGGGTCTCGTGGCCGTGGGCTCGTTCATCGGCGGGCTGCTCGGTGCGGTCATCGGGCGGCGGCTGCCGGGGGTCGTCCTGCGGTCGGTCATCGTCGTCGTCGGCGTGCTGGCCATCATCAAGATGGTGTGGTTCGCATGAGTGCCGCGGACCTCCCGGCGGCCGAGGTGCCAAAAGTCGCCGAGGCAACGGACGGCATCGAGTGGATCACTGACCCGACCGACCCGCGGCTGGCCGACTACGTGGCGCTCACGGACGTGGCGTTGCGCCGCCGCACCGAGCCCGAACGCGGCCTCTATGTCGCCGAGTCCGAGAAGGTCATCCGCCGGGCCCTCGCGGCCGGCCACCGCCCGCGGTCGTTCCTCATGGCCGAACGCTGGCTCACCGACCTCGCCGACGTGGTCGCGGACGCGCGGGAGGGCGGCATACCGATCTATGTGGGTGAGCACGACGTCATCGAGGCGCTGACGGGCTTCCACCTGCACCGCGGCGCGCTGGCGGCGATGCAGCGCCCTGTCCTCCCCGCGGTGGGCGACCTCCTCAAGAACGCCCGGCGAGTGCTCGTGCTCGAAGACATCGTCGACCACACCAACGTCGGGGCCTGTTTCCGCAGCGCCGCAGCCCTCGGCGTCGATGCCGTCCTTGTCACCCCGCGCTGCGCGGACCCGCTCTACCGCCGCGCCGTGCGAGTGTCGATGGGCACGGTCTTCCAGGTGCCCTGGACGCGGATCGAGCCGTGGCCGCTCGGCGGGCCGGAACTCTTGCGAGAGAACGGCTTCACCGTCGCCGCCTTCGCGCTCACCGAGACCGCCATGACGCTCGACGAGCTCTCGGCCGACCCGCCGGAGCGGCTCGCGCTGGTTCTGGGGACGGAAGGGGACGGGCTGACACGGCATACCATCGCGGCGGCCGACCTCGCGGTCCGCATCCCGATGGCTGGGGGAGTGGACTCCCTCAACGTCGCGGCGGCCTGCGCGGTGGCGCTCTGGGCGCTGCGCCCGAGCGCGATAGGTGCCAGCGGGGCCGCGACTGTGTGAGGATGCTCGCCGTGAGCACCCCCACGAAGACAGTCGATCTCATCGGAGCCCCTACGGACGTCGGCGCGGCACACCGCGGAGCGTCCATGGGACCAGAAGCCATGCGCGTCGCCGGAATCCAGCAGACGCTCGCCCAGTTCGGGGTGAGCGTCAACGACCTCGGCAACCTCGCCGGACCGCCCAACCCCTGGCTGCCGCCGGTGGATGGTTACCGGCACCTGCCCGAGGTGCAGGCCTGGAACCAGGCGGTCCACGACGCGGTCTACGGGTCGCTGTCCGGCGGGCGGCTGCCGATCCTCCTGGGCGGCGACCACTGCCTGGCCATCGGCTCGATCAGCGCCGTCGCGCGCCACTGCCGCGACCAGGGCCTCACGCTGCGCGTGCTGTGGCTCGACGCGCACGCCGACTTCAACACTATGGGCACCACCCCGACCGGAAACATCCACGGTATGCCGGTCGCGATCCTTCGCGGCATGGGCCCGGTCGAGCTGACCTCCATCGGCGGTCGGACGCCGGCGATCGACGCAGGGACGGTGCGGCAGATCGGGATTCGCAGCGTCGATGTCGACGAAAAGCGGCTCGTGCACGAGGACGGCATGGAGGTCTTCGACATGCGCAACATCGACGAGCACGGGATGCGAAAGGTCATGCGCAAGGCCCTGGAGGGCGTCGATGAGGGCACCCACCTGCACGTGAGCTTCGACGTCGACTTCCTCGACCCGATGATCGCGCCGGGGGTCGGGACGACGGTGCAGGGCGGCCCGACTTATCGGGAGGCCCAGTTGGTCATGGAGATGATCGCGGACAGCGGCCGGCTCGGCTCGCTCGACGTCATGGAGCTCAACCCGGCCAAGGACCACGCCAACCGGACCGCCGAGGTGGCGACAGACCTCATCGACTCGATGTTCGGCAAGAGCACGCTGCTGCGCCTCAAGGGCACACCCGCGGGCTGATCTGGACGTGAACGCGCGGGCCCATCGGGGCCCGCGCGACCGTCGCGTTCAGCGCGGGACGGCGTGTCAGCGCAGGACGGCGAGAGTCTGCCGGGCGATCTCCAACTCCTCGTTGGTGGGGACCACCCACGCAGGCACGGCGCTGTCGTCGCTCGTCACCACGCGTTCCGCCGGCCCGCCGGAGTTCCGGTCCGGATCGACACGGATCCCCAGCATCCCGAGCCGAGCCAACACTTCGGCCCGCAGCCGCGGGGAGTGCTCACCGATGCCAGCCGTGAAGGCGATGCCGTCGAGCCGACCCAGCGCGACGGCATACGAGCCAACGTATTTCGCGATGCGGTAGGTGACGATGTCGAGCGCGAGGGCGGCGTCAGGGTCGCCCGCCTCGACGAGCCGCTCCACCTCGCGGAAGTCGTTGGTGCCGGTGAGGCCGCGCAGCCCGCTGCCCGCGTTGAGCGCCCGGTCGTAGTCCTCGATCGGGACGCCCTCGCGCGCGAGGTGGCTCGGCAGGGCGGGGTCGAGGTCGCCCGGCCGGGTCCCCATGACGAGGCCCTCCAGCGGGCTGAGCCCCATCGACGTGTCGATGCAGGCCCCTCCGGCGACGGCAGCCGCGCTGGCCCCGTTGCCCAGGTGCAGGACGACGACGTTGGTCTCGCTCACGTCGCGGCCCAGCAGGGTTGCCAGCCGGCGCGAGACGTAGGCGTGCGACGTGCCGTGGAAGCCGTAGCGACGCACTCGGTGCCGTTCGCGCCATTCGCGGGGCACGGCATACGTGAAGGCGTGCGGCGGCAGGGTCTGGTGGAAGGCGGTGTCGAAGACCGCGACCTGCGGGGTCGTGGGGAAGGCGGCGCGGGCGGCGCGGATCCCCGCGAGGTTGCCGGGGTTGTGCAGCGGCGCGAGGGGCACGAGGTCCTCGATCGCGTCGATGACGGCGTCGTCGACGATCGCGGGGGAGCGGAAGAGGTCGCCGCCGTGGACGACCCGGTGGCCCACGGCATACAGGTCCTGCGGGCGCAGGGGCGGGCCGTCGGTGGCGAAGGCGTCGAGGACGACGCGCATTGCCGCGTGGTGGTCGGGGGCGTCGACATCGCGTGTCGTCGCCTCGCCCGAGACGGTATGCCGTGCAACGGCTTTCGCGTCCGGCTCACCGATGCGTTCGACAACCCCGGAGGCGGAGACCGTCCCAGAGTCGGCGTCAAGGAGTTGGTATTTGAGCGAGGACGAGCCGGCGTTGAGGACCAGGACGAGGGCGCTCATCGGCCGACTGCCTGGATCGCCGTGATGGCGACGGTGTTGACGATGTCCTGGACGAGCGCGCCGCGGGAGAGGTCGTTGACCGGCTGGCGCAGGCCCTGCAGGATCGGGCCGATCGCGACCGCGCCGGCGCTGCGCTGGACGGCCTTGTAGGTGTTGTTGCCGGTGTTGAGGTCCGGGAAGATCAGCACGGTCGCGCGGCCGGCGACGGGGGAGCCGGTGGCCTTGGTGGCTGCGACGGCCGGGTCGACGGCGGCGTCGTATTGGATCGGCCCGTCGACGGGCAGCTCGGGGGCGCGTTCGCGGACCAGGTCGGTGGCCCGGCGGACCTTCTCGACGTCGGCGCCGCTGCCGGACGAGCCGGTGGAATAGCTGAGCATGGCCACTCGAGGTTCGATGCCGAACTGCTCGGCGGTCGCGGCCGAGGAGATGGCGATGTCGGCGAGTTGCTCGGCGGTGGGGTCGGGGTTGACGGCGCAGTCACCGTAGGCGAGCACCCGATCGGCCAGACACATGAGGAAGACCGACGACACGACCGAGACGCCGGGGCGGGTCTTGATGAGCTGCAAGGCGGGGCGGATCGTGTGGGCCGTCGTGTTGACCGAGCCCGACACCATGCCGTCGGCGAGCCCGTCGTGGACCATCATCGTGCCGAAGTAGGACACGTCGCGGGCGGAGTCCCAGGCCAGGTCGTAGGGGACGCCCTTGGCCTTGCGCAACTCGACCATCTCGTGGGCGAACCGTTCGCGCAGCGGGTCGGTGGCCGGGTTGAGGATGTCGGCGCCGGCGAGGTCCAACTGCAGGCGCTGGGCCTTGGAGCGGATGAGGTCAGCGTCGCCGAGCAGGGTGAGCCGGGCGACCTTGCGGCGCAGCAGTTGGTCGGCGGCGATGAGGATCCGGTCCTCCTCGCCCTCGGGCAGGACGATGTGCCGGTCGGCTCGCCGGGCCCGATCGACGAGCCGGTGCTCGAACATCACCGGGGTGACGACCTCGGTCGGGGCGATCTGGATCTCCCGCAACAGCTTGGTGCCGTCGATGACCTCGTCGACCAGGGCGATGGCGGTCTGGATCTTGCGCTCGGACGTGCGGGTGATCCGGCCGGTGACGGCGCCGAGGACGCGCGCGGTGTCGGAGGTGCCGAGGCCGACCTCGATGACCGGCAGCGACAGTTTGAGGCCCTCGACGATCGTGTGGATCTGCGGGTCGATCGGCAGGCCGCCGTTGAGCACGATGCCGGCCAGCGACGGGAAGGTGCGCGAGTGGTGAGCCAGGAGCACCCCGAGGAGCACATCGGAGCGGTCGCCGGGAGTGATGAGGACGGCGCCTTCGGACAGTCGCCCGAGGATGTTGGGCAGGGTCATCGCGCCGATCAGCAGGCCGGTGGCCTCGCGGTCGAGGAGGGAGTCGTCGCCGTAGAGAAGGCGGCCACCTGCCGCGGTCATCTGGTCACGGACGCTCGGTGCGGACAGCAGCGGGTGGGCGGGCACGGCATACACCGGGTGGGTGCCGGCCACCCCGGCGAGGGCGGTGCGGGTTGCCTCAAGGTGCTCGGGGGAGACGCGGTTGGCGACGACACCGAGGACCGTGGCGTGGTTGTCGTGGACGTCGTCGATGGCGAGCTCGACGGCGCCGCGGACTTCGGCGGGGGTGAGGCCGAGCCCGGACGCGACGAGGAGCATGGGGGAGCCGAGGTTGGCGGCGATCCGGGCGTTGACCGAGAACTCCGTGGGCGCGCCGACATCGGTGAAGTCCGAGCCGACGATGAGGACGGCCTGGTGGCCCGCGGCCATCTGGTGGTAGCGCTCGACGATCGTCGCCATCGCACGGTCGGGGTCGTCGTGCATCTGCTGGTAGGTGACCCCGACGCAGTCCTGCCGCGGCGGGGGAGCGGGCAGCCGCGAGAGCAGCAGATCGAGGGTCGTGCCCAGGGAGGAGTCGCCGGAGCGGACGAGCGGCCGGAAGACGGCCACGCTAGGCAGGCGCCGGATGGCCTGGTCGAGCAGTCCAAGGGCGATCGCCGACTTGCCGCTGTCGCGGCCGGTGCCCGCGAGGTAGATGCTGGAGGCCACGGGCACAGGCTAGTGGGACGGGGGCGAGAGCGCTTACGCGACCGAGGATGGCGTCGGTTGGCGCCAGGGCCAGTCCCGGCCTGGCTGAGCCGGGTTCGAGGTATGCCGCCCTCCCGTGCTAACGTTGCCGGTCGCGAGGCACCCCGAGGTTTGGGGCCGCCGAGCACACCTGTCCGGGTGGCGGAATGGCAGACGCGCTAGCTTGAGGTGCTAGTGCCCTTAACGGGCGTGGGGGTTCAAGTCCCCCTCCGGACACACAGTGGGGCCAAGTTCCCTGAACTCCCCGATTCGGTAGCCCGAAACTCCCGAGCTCAGCTTGATCCGAGCGGGATGCACTCGGACCCAGGTGCGCCATTAGGCCACACCAATTGACGGAGCCGACACCGCCGCCCCATGGCCCCCTTCGCCAACGACTTGTTGCCCAATTCGGTCGCAGATGTGGCCCAACTTTGGAGGGCTCCTGTCTAAGCCAGGCAAACGCGGTCACGCCGGGATAGGCTCGGCAGAACGCGAGTCAGGGGCCTCCGCTGTCGCAACCGTGGTTGAACGCCGAAGAGATCGCAGTCCACCTGGGCACCACTAAGGACATGGTGTCCGCGTGGATCGCGGATCACGGCATACCTGCGCACAAGGTCGGCCGCCTGTGGAAGCGTCGGCGACTATACAGTGGCCGTGTCGGCGAACTGGAGGGTGAAGGTGCGTCTCACGAAGGCAGAGTTCAGCGGCTTTGGGCGACTAGCGGACGCCCAGATCAACCTGGACCACAAAGTCGTCGCGATTGTCGGTCCCAACGAAGCGGGCAAGACGACACTGCTGAAGGCGCTGGCCTACATCGACAACGGGAAATCGCTGGCAGCGGCGCAACGCTCGCGGGGTATCTCGGGCGAGATCGCCGACACTCACGTCGTGGTGCGTGTCCAGTACAGGCTCAACAAGGAAGACCAGACCACGGTCGAACACCTCGATCTCAACGAGAAGCCGATCGAACTCTGGCTCTCCAGAACGGCTGGGCCAGCTGAAACCGCCCGTGAAGTCGTACCTGCCCCGCGCAAGAACCTTGCCACACTCGCTGCGGCCCTCGGCGACTTGAGAACAGCATCAACTGACGCCGCGCTCGCGGCGCTTGAGACAGCCGATCCTACGGATCGGGATGACGGAGATGGAGGCGAAGAACCAAACGAACGTCGCGTGTCGTTCGTGAGCCGACTAAAGAACACGGTGCTCGGGATCGACGCCACTGATGTTGCCGTGGCCGCAGCAAAGGCGGCCGATCTCGCCCCGGCGAGTTGGGTGGCCGAATTCGACGAACATGGCCTCGGGGGTGAGATCCGAACTGCGCTCGAGCGAGTTCAGGAATGGATCGACCGGCCTGATCCGACGCATGAGGTGGCCGAGACGCTCTACAACCGCTCACCTGACATCTTGCTCTTCGCCAACGAAGACCGGCTGCTCAAGCCCAACTACGAGCTAACCGAAGAGAGCGTCAACACGCCACCTGCCGCGCTCCGAAACCTCACCACGATGGCTGACCTCTCCCTAAGCGAACTGTGGAAGAAGATCAACAACGGCGATGAGGGCGCACGCGAGACCTTGATCGAACAGGCCAACCAGACATTGCAGACGAAGTTCGCGGAAGTCTGGAACCAGTCGAAGATCTCCGCCCACCTGAAGATTAACGGGGCGAGTCTTGAAATCCGCGTTAAGCAGGATGGACGCATGATCACGCAGTTCCACGAACGCAGCGCCGGAGTGCAAATGTTCGTGGCGTTGGTCGCTTTTCTGACGGTTAAAGGGCAGGCCGTGCCACCAATTCTCCTGATCGACGAGGCAGAGACACACCTCCACATTGATGCCCAGGCCGACCTGGTTAACGAGTTTATGGCGCAGACCCGTGCGGCAAAGATCATCTACACGACACACTCGCCGGCGTGCTTGCCCCCTGATCTTGGCACGAATATTCGTGCTGTAGTTCCCGACCCAAACAATGGGCAGCGAAGTCGTGTCGAGGGGAGTTTCTGGACCCAGGGAGTAGGCTACTCGCCTTTGATGCTAGCGATGGGCGCGGGCGCGGCGGCGTTTTCGGCCGCTCGCAAAGTCGTTCTAGCCGAGGGCGCAACCGAGATGCTGATGTTACCTTCGCTCATCAAGAAGGCAATCCGGGCTGAAGACCTGGACTACCAGGTCGCCCCGGG
The DNA here is from genome assembly GCA_016707175.1 of Candidatus Phosphoribacter hodrii. Lineage (GTDB taxonomy): Bacteria > Actinomycetota > Actinomycetes > Actinomycetales > Dermatophilaceae > Phosphoribacter > Phosphoribacter hodrii. Next base: position 159,847 of record JADJIB010000002.1, on the reverse strand, counting down.
ACTTTCCGAGGTGCCGGTTTCGATGTACCCCGAGCTGGACCTCGAAGGAGCGAGGGTGGCATTCCTAGTTGATGGTGACGACGGCGGAAGCGAACTGCGTGACGCGCTCATCGAGGCCGGTGTACCAGAGGGGCGAATCGTCACGCTCGGAGCATTGACGCTGGAGAATCTGCTTGAACCGACTCCGTACCGTCAGGTCATCGCAACGCTGATCAATGAGGCTGCCGGTGCCGAGCGTGTCACAGTCGAGGATGTTCCAAGCCTTCCCGACAACGGGTCGGCGCTATGGCCGCGGATCGTCAGCGACTGGGCGAGGGCCAACGGCCACCCGCTGCCAGGGAAGCGTGTTATCGCCAGCCGTCTCGTTGAGGCCGGCCTGGCCGTACCAAGCATTAGGGGTGTCGAAGTCCTCAAGGCCGCGCACGCCGCATTGACCTTGGCGCTTGATGGAGCGAACCGATGACACTCCGGATGATTGGATACTTCTGCACAGACGGCACGCGATTGAAGGCATCATGAGCGACACTTTGGTGCGAGCTATCGCACTGCAGGACAGAGGCGGCCACTTCTACCGCGCTGACTTCCAAGTCCACACTCCCCGAGACACGCAATGGGATGGCGCGAGGCCGACTCTCGCTGAGAGGAAGACCTGGGCAAGGTCGTTCGTTGCAGCCGCACGTGAAAGGGGACTCGAAGCGGTAGCAATCTCGGACCACCACGACTTTGCGTTCTACCCCTACGTTAAACGCGCAGCAGCGGCAGAAGTGCTCCCGGACGGTACCGAGGTCCCGGGGGCCCAGCGACTTGTCGTGTTCCCGGCGCTAGAGCTGACCTGTAGCGTCCCGTGCCAAGCGATCATGATTCTGGATGCGGAGTTCCCGGAAGATCGCCTGGATGATGTTCTGAAGGCGCTGCACTTCGATCCCGTGGACCCAAAGCTTGATTCGCTCCCGCAGACGACCGTTCTTCTGGACTCGGGCGACATCAACGAAATCCATGCCAAGCTAGACAAACACGACTGGCTGCGTGGCCGGTACATCATGCTCCCGAACATCACCCCTTCAGGGCACAAGACTCTGCTGCGAACATCATTCCAGGTGAAGTACCGCGACATGGTGGCCGTTGGCGGCTACCTAGATGGATCGATCACCAACCTCGACAAGCCGAGGCACGTCGGGGAGAAGCGCATCCTTGAAGGCGGGGATTCCGCCTGGGGGTCGAAGCGGCTCGCGCTTTTCCAGACGTCGGATGCGCGTAAAGCTGACTTCTCGACGCTCGGAGAGCATTCGACTTGGGTCAAGTGGGCGGTTCCCACCGCTGAAGCCCTCCGACAGGCTTGTCTCGCGCAGGAGTCTCGGCTTGCTCAAACCGAGCCCTCGCTGCCGAACGTGTGGATCTCCCGGCTCGCCGTGTCGAACAGCAAGTTCATGGGGCGGGTCGATGTCGCGCTAAACCCGCAATACTCGGCACTCATTGGCGGTCGCGGAACCGGCAAGTCCACGATCCTGGATTACCTGCGCTGGGCTCTGTGCGATCAGCCGGCCAAGTCAACGGAGGACGACGAGGTCGCCGATCCGCGCGTACGGCAGCGACGACTGATCGATGCGACGCTAAAGCCGCAGGAAGCGCACGTCGAGGTGCACTGCGTGATCAACGGCATCACACACGCCGTGCGTAGGTACGCCGCCGATGGCACAGTCCTACTCAAGGTTGGCGACGGGGACTTCGAGAAGGTCCGCGAAAGCGTGATCCAGAGCCTCCTTCCCATCCAGGCGTACAGCCAAAAGCAACTGAGCAGCGTCGCGATTCGGGTCGATGAGTTGCTGCGATTCGTGACCGCACCCATCCAGCGGGATCTGGAGGAGATTGACCGCAAGCGGCAAGAGGTTGCTGGTCGACTACGGGAGAACTATGGGACTCTGGAACGCCACCGAACCCTGACGACCGAGATCGAGCGATCCGCAGTACGTGTGCGTTCGCTCGCGGAACAGGCTCAGGCGCTCCGTGATGGACTCTCCGGTCTATCCGAAGAGGACCGGAAGGTGCTCGCAGGAAAGGCTGGGCACGATCGAGTCCGTGAATTCTATGTGACCTGGGAGCAACACCTCGCTGCGACACAAGCCGAACTGACGGGGCAGGGTCATAGCGTCGAAGCAACGGAGTCGGTCGTAGGGGCTTGGCCTGGGTTGCTGGGAGGGTGGTCGCGTGGCGACGAGGCGGATGGTGACGGCGGCGGACCGGGCTGAGATCTCGACAGGGGTGAAGGCCGGGTGGACGATCACGAAGATCGCCGCGCATGTCGGACGCGACAAGTCGGTGATCAGTCGTGAGTTGGCCCGTAACAGCACCAAGACCCGCGGGTACCGGATGGTCCACGCTGACTGTCGCGCGCAGCGGTCCCGGGCGCGTCCTCAGGTCGGGAAGATCGCTGGTGACCCGTTGTTGGAGGCTCGTGTCCGCGCCGATCTGAAGCAGGGACGCTCGCCACGGGCGATCGCGGGACGGTTGCGTGCTGAACACGACGATCGCGGGTTGCCGGCCCCGACCGGGTCTCCGTCGGGGCATGGTTACCTGGTGAGCCACGAAGCGGTCTACGCGTACATTTATGCCCTGCCCAAAGGGGACCTGGCCCGGCACGGGATCATGTTGGAGTCGAAACGGACCCGTCGACGGCCACGGAAACCCGTGGGGCAGCGGCAGCCTGGACCGATCGTGGGGATGGTGTCGATCGAGGACCGACCTGCCGACGTCGCCAGCCGGAAAGTCCCGGGCCATTGGGAGGGTGACCTCGTGATCGGGCGGGCCGGGAAAACCGCGGCGGCCACCCTGGTGGAACGGACCACCCGGTTCACCGCGATCCTGGCCCTGCCGTTCGGGAAGAACAGCGACGAGGTCGCGGACGCGTTGATCGAACACACCCAAGCCCTGCCAGATCTGTTCCGGAAATCGTTGACCTGGGACCAAGGCAGCGAGATGGCCCGGCACGCGCACCTGACCACCACCACCGGGATGCCGGTCTACTTCGCCCACCCCCACTCACCCTGGGAACGCGGCACCAACGAGAACACCAACCGGCGGATCCGCCGGTACCTCCCCAAAAGCACCGACATCACCGACCACCAGCCCTACCTGAACGCCATCGCCGAAGAACTCAACGAGATGCCCCTCAAATGCCTCAACTGGCGCACCCCACGCGAAGCCTACGAACGGTTCCTGAACAGCAACGTTGCTTCCACGGCTTGACTCCGCCCGGCAACTGTTGCCGGTATTCAGGAGGCGCTCGAGTATTTCGCCAAGCCCGGAGGTGTCTCGCCTGACCTTCAAGGCGCGATGGATGCATTCTCCGAAAGCTCGGAAGCCGCGCTCTCGGACTTGCGCTCCTCGATTGCCGAAGTTATAGAGAAGTTCCGCCTCACCCTCGGGCAAGGCGGTGAAGTAGCATCTTCATCCAGTGTGCTTACGGCCAAACTCGATGCGTACGACAACACCTACGCCGACGTGAAGGCACGGTCCTCAGCCCATGATGTAAAGCTGGAGGAACTTGCCCGTCTAGAGCGCCAGCAGAAGTCTGCCGGAGAACTCGCGCAGAAACAGCGCAATCTGCGTGACGGACTTGGAAATCCCGTTGCACGGCATCGCGAACTCCGGAAGGAACTCATCGAAGTCCGGAGGGAGAGGACTGCCGCACTGAAGGTTCAGTGCTCGGGCCTGTCCGCGTCATCGGTTGGGATGATACGCGCGACCCTCTCCGCGAGCAGGGGGTTCGAGGCAGCCAAATCGAAGTTTAAGGCGCTGGTCACCGGATCTAACGTGCGGAGCAGCAGGATCGAAGGGTTCTTCGAGGAGCTCGCCAGGGAGACGGACCCGACGACGACCTGGGAGTTGGTCCTGAACGAACTCGAGTCGCTGATGTTGCTTGAGGCCGATGCCGACGTGAAGTCGGAACAGACGCCAACCCTGTCACGTCTCGGCCTGCCGGTCGCTGATCAGAAGAAGTTCGGACCCAAACTCACCCCTGACGGATGGCTTGACCTGTCGCTAACGGACTTGGCCGAAGTTCCCCAATTCGAGTACAAGGCGAAGGAGAACGAGTACATCTCGTTCGACTCAGCTTCGGCAGGACAACAGGCATCCGCTCTTCTTACAACACTGCTGTCGCAAGGAGGTACGCCACTGATCATCGATCAGCCTGAGGATGACCTCGACAGTGACACCGCAGGAGATCGTCACGAAGATCTGGTCGTCGAAGAGCGGCAGACAACTAATCTGGCTCTTCAAACTTGACCGGGCAGCCCGGTGGTTTTGGCTGTGGCTCGTCGGTGTTGACGAGTGCAGGCCCAGCGATGCGGCGGCGTTGGTTGTCGATGTTGCGGAAGCCGAACGCGTTTCGTCCTTGGTGTTTCGCGAGGCGGTTGTAGCCCTCGCTGCGGGCGTTGCTGTACCCGGTGAGCAGACCGGCCAGGATCGCTGGCCACCAGGCCTGGATGGTCTCAGCCAGGCGGTGCTGACCGGGATCTCAGGCGGCGGCCTGGTCGAAGAACCGCCACAGCCGCTGCGAGATCTCTGACTGGTTCGGGACCGACGTCCCGGGGTCGGGGCCAGGTCAGCAGCTGGCGGAGGTCTCCTTCACGGTGTACGCGTGCAGGACCTCGACACCGAGGTCGCCTGTGTCGATGAGGGCGTTCCACATCCGGGCGAACGCGTCGGGCCGGAGCCGTTCATGCGCGGTGAGCAGCCGCCGCCGGTTGACCCATTCCGGGTCCCGGGCACGGCCACGGCGGCCGCGCTGGGTACGGGTGGCGTGTTGGCGGGACCTCGGTGACCATGTCGTTGGCCAGCCGGACCAGGTGGAACCGGTCAGCGACCAGGACCGCCGCCGGGGGGCGTCGGTGACGGCCCTGGCGTACGACGCGGACAGGTCGATACAGACGGGTGACCCCGGCCCGCCACGGCTCGGGTTGAGCGGTCAGCCACTTGGAGACCTTCTCCGCGGTGCGTCCGTCAATGGGCTAGCAGCCCGGCGGTACCGTCGGCGTCGACCACGGCGGTGTGCCACCGGTCCGCGGCGACGACCCACCGGCCGGTCTCCGGGTCCTGGGTCAGTGGACCTTCCCGCGGCGGGTCTCGTCGATCCCTGCACCGACACCCCGGCAGCGGCGCGGCCAGCGGGTCCGTGACATGCGCGACGTACGCGGCGTGCGCGACCGGCCAGGACACCCGAAGTAGTCCGCGCGCACTCACGCAGGTGAACCGGTCCGCAATCCCGCACCACACTCGCGACGCAGCCGGGTCGTGAGCCGGGCCCGTGCCGGGACCGCAGGGACCGACTCAGTGAACGGCCCCGGAGGCCACCCCCGCCTCTCGGCACCGCCAGCGGCGCTGCCACACCAACCGGATCGGACGGTCACCGTACGGGATGTCCCGCGGCGTGGTCACCGCCGCTCCCCGCAGCGAGGTCGACATCACCCCCCCACGCCGGCCGCGGCGGCCGTGCATCGTCGGTGACCACCTGGACCACCCGGACACCCTGCTCGTCCCGGTCCACGGCAACCACCGCCAGACCGATCCCTAACAACAACGTCGCTGGACGCGACCGGCGACCCACACGTGACTGCGTACCCTGGACCAAGCCCGTGACCCCACTTTCATGACCATGACCTGCCTTGACAACAGCCATGATCACCCGGGGTCACGGGCCCACGCGTGTCACCACACAGACCCGACCTGCCCGGTCAAGTTCGAAGAGCCACTAATCTTTTCAAGCCACAACGCTAACCTCGTCGTCAACGGCGATGCCGACCTCGTGCTGGTCTGCGCTTATGTCAACGCCGGCGATCAATCTGCGGGCCACATCAAGGAGCAGGGTGCGATCGACGTCGCCGCTGTGCGCAGCCAGATTACGACAGTGATGGAGGGTGGCGAAAAGGCATTTCGCCTCCGCAAGGAGAAGTATGGATTCTAAGACCCCGCGCAGCGAACAGCCTCAAGCCCGTCTTCGGGCATTTCCTTAGCGCCTTGCGTTGAAGGCATCGAGGATGGCTCGCGGCTCGATGCCGTTCTGGGATGGGAGGGTCTGTTCCGGGCCGTTGATCGCACGGCCCTCACCAGGCTGGCGACGGGCTAAGCGCTCAGCCCCCGATGGTGCGGAGGATGTCGGCGGTGACTTCGTCGCGGTTGGTTTCGTTGAGGAGTTCGTGGCGCGCCTCGGGATAGATCGTCACGGTCACGTCCCGCACACCGGCGTCCCGATAGCGCTGACCCACCAACTCGACCGCAGCACCACCACCGGCCAACGGATCGGCACTCCCGGACACCAGCAGGATCGGCAGGTCCGCACGGATCCCCGCCAACCGCTCCGGGTCGGCCGCCGCCAACAACGTCGGAATCCCGCGGAACGGCTCCGACGCGAACCCACACCCCTCGTCCGCCACATACAAGTCAACCTCGGCCTCGTCCCGGCTCAGCCACTCGAACCCGGTCCGGTGCTCAAACCCCGCATTGAACGCGCTCAGATCCGCCGGCTCAGGGCTGTCGAGCATCGGCACCAGCCCGGACACCTCGGTCGTCCCCGACAACACGACCGCATCAACATCGCCCGAGTGGTCCACCAAGAACTGCTGGGTCGCGAACGACCCCATCGAGTGCCCGAACAGCACCAGCGGCAGCCCCGGGTGATCGGCCCGGATCCGCGCGTTGAGCCGCGCCACATCGTCGACCCAGCCCGGCCACGAGTCCTCGCCCCAGTGCCCATACCGCCCCTGCGCCGTCCGCCCCGACCCACGCCCGTCCGGCGCATAGACGAGATACCCAGCATCGGTCAGCGCCTGCGCAAATCGCTTGTAGCGCAACGCATGTTCGCCCAAACCATGCTGGATCTGCACCACCGCGCGCGGCTCACCATCGGGCGCCCAGCGATAGACCTGCAGCCGTATGCCGTCCCGGCTCGTGACCTCGATCGTCGACTCGTCCATGCCCCCAGAGCCTGTCACGCACCCCCATACCCGTCCAGCGGAACCACGCCCCACAAACACCCACCGAATCGACAAGCCCACCCCGCCTGCAGAGCCCTCGCCAGGTTAGGTTGGGGCCATGACGAGCAGCCAGGCGAACGGCATACGTCCCGAGGACGAGGTGGCCCAGCTGTGTGCCGAGCTCATCCGCATCCCGTCGGTCAACGCCGGTGACAACCAGGGGCCGGGGGAGCGGGCCGCCGCCGAGTGGGTCATGGAGCAACTCCACGAGGTGGGCCTGGAGCCCGCCCTCGTCGAGAGCAGCCCCGGCCGCGCGAGCGTCATGGTCCGCATCGAGGGCGCCGACCCGAGCCTGCCCGGCCTCGTCGTGCACGGTCACACCGATGTCGTCCCCGCCAACGCGGCCGACTGGCAGGTCGATCCGTTCGGCGCCGAGGAGCGCGACGGGTGCATCTGGGGCCGCGGCGCCGTCGACATGAAGGACATGGACGCGATGATTCTCGCGTCGGTCCGCGACCTGGCCCGCACCGGCGCCAAGCCCGCCCGCACGACGACCTTCGTCTTCTTCGCCGACGAGGAGGCCGGCGGCGTCTACGGGAGCCAGTGGGTCGTCGCCAAACACCCCGAGTGGTTCGAGGGGGCCAGCGAGGCGATCAGCGAGGTGGGCGGCTTCAGCGTGACGGTGCCGACGCGGCATACCGGAGCACCCACCCGCGCCTACCTCCTGCAGACGGCCGAGAAGGGCATCGCCTGGCTGCGCCTGCACGCCCACGGCCGCGCCGGCCACGGCTCGGTCCCCAACGACTCCAACGCGGTCGTCCGCCTCGCGCAGGCGCTCGCGCGCATCGACGCGCACGTCTGGCCCCGCGAATACGTCGCCTCCGTCAGCGGCCTCCTCGACGGGCTCTCGGAGATCACCGGCATCCCGTATGCCGCGCACGACCCCTCCGTCTTCCCCACCGAACTGCTCCAAACCCTCGGGGGCGCAGCCGGATTCGTCCTCGGGACGCTGCGCGACACCGCCCAGCCGACGATGCTCTCCAGCGGCTACAAGATGAACGTCATCCCGCAGACGGCGACCGCCGCCCTCGACTGCCGGTTCCTGCCCGGGCACGAGGAGTCGCTCATGGCGACGATCCGCGAGCTCGCGGGGGAGCACGTCGAGGTTGAGGTCGTCCACCACGATCGTGCCCTCGATGCGCCATTCACCGGCTCACTGGTGCAGGCGATGAAGCAGGCCTTGCTGGCCGAAGACCCCGGCGCCCACGTCCTGCCCTACTGCCTCTCCGGCGGCACCGACAACAAGGCGCTGGCCCGGCTCGGGATCACCGGATACGGCTTCGCGCCGCTGCGGCTGCCCCCGGACCTCGACTTCGTGTCGATGTTCCACGGCATCGACGAGCGGGTGCCAGTCGACTCCCTGCAGTTCGGCGCGAGGGTGTTGCGGCGGTTCCTCGACCTGGCCTGACAGGCACCGTCCACAGGGCGTTCGCCGGACCGGTGGCCCATTCGTGACGTGGACCCGATACCTTCGTAGCATGACCGCCGACCCGCGTGCCGCACTCGCCCTGCTCGTTTCTGCGCTGGAGCGCCACCTCGAGGTTGCCACGACCCGCCGCGACCCCGACGACCCGGGCGTCATCGCCGCGGCCGAGGCCCTGGCGGAAGCCTTCGACGACTACGACGAGGTGCTGTTCGCGGCCACGGAGGTCGCCACGCCGCTGGCGGTCTACGGCGACGAGGACGACTTCGACGACGACGATGACGAGGTGGTCGACCCGCGCGCCGCGGTCGAGGGCAAAGTCACCGTCTATGCCGGCCTCGACGACGAGGACGTCGACTTCGACGACACCGACGATGAGGACGACGACGACGACGAGAGGAAGACGACGACGAGGACGACGACGAAGAGGACGAGCGCGGCTGAGCCGGCTCAGGCCGAGACGTCGTCCAAAGCGTCGCGGACCGGGCCCGGAAGGTCGATCGACTCACTGCCCAGCGCCGTCTGCAACTGAGTCAGCGTCCGAGCACCCACGAGCACGGCGCTCACCCCCGGCGTGTCGCGAGCCCAAGCAAGCGCGACCTGCGACGGCGGGACGTCCAACCCACGTGCGGCCGTGACGACCGCATCGGAGATCGAGACCGCCCGCTCGTCGAGGTAGCGCTCGAGGAACCGTGGGAAGACCCGGGATGCGGCCCGAGACTGCGGCGGTATGCCGCCCCGATACTTCCCGGTCAGAATGCCCCGACCCTGCGGGGCCCAGGCCAACACCCCGAAGCCCAACGCTTGCGCAGCCGGCAACACCTCATGCTCTCCGTCGCGGTGCAGCAGCGAATGCTCGATCTCGTTGGCCACCAACGGGATCCGAGCCGACTCCAACAGCGAGAAGGCGCGTGCGGTCTGCCAACCCGAGTAGTTGGAGACCCCGACGTAGCGAGCGCGACCGGACGACACGGCATACTCCAGGGCTCCGAGCGTCTCCTCCAACGGGACGCTGTCGCTCCACGCGTGAGCCAGCCACACGTCGACGTGATCGGTGCCCAACCGCGCCAGTGACCCGTCCAACTCACGCAACAACCCACGTCGGGACACGTCGACGATCCGTCGGTCGCCCTCCTGCCGGATGCCGGCCTTGGTGACCAGGACGAGATCCTCGCGCGGCACCGCGCGGGCTTTGAGCAGAGTGCCGAGCATCGTCTCGGCCGCCCCTGCGCCATACCCGTGGGCCGTGTCCACCAGCGTGCCGCCCGCCGCGACGAAGGCCGTGAGCTGATCGCGGGCGCCCTCCTCGTCGACCTCGACGCCCCACGTGAGGGTGCCCAGGCCCAGGCGCGAGACAGCCAAGCCGCTGCGGCCCAGGTGACGGGAAAGCATGACCCACAACCTATCCGCCCGCGCCGCTAGCCTGGTCCGGTGACCCACACGATGCGCCTCGGACTGAACCTCGGCTACTGGGGTGCCGGCAACGACCAATCCAACGTCACGCTGGCCGAGGAAGCGGATCGGCTGGGCTACTCGGTGGCCTGGGTCGCCGAGGCCTACGGCTCGGACTCTCCGACCGTGCTGTCCTGGGTCGGCGCCCGCACCCAGCGCATCCACCTCGGCGCGGCCGTCATGCAGATCCCGGCCCGCACCCCGGCGATGACCGCCATGACCGCGGCCACGCTCGACTCGCTCTCCGGCGGCCGGTTCCGGCTCGGCCTGGGCGTCAGCGGGCCGCAGGTGAGCGAAGGCTGGCACGGTGTGCGCTTCGACGCCCCGCTGGGCCGCACCCGCGAATACGTCGACATCGTGCGGATGGCGCTGCGACGCGACGTCGTTAGCTACGAGGGCCGCCACTTCACCCTGCCGCTGCCGGACGGGCCCGGCAAGGCCCTCAAACTCGGCGTGCGACCGGTGCGCGACGGGCAGATCCCCATCTACCTGGCCGCGGTCGGCCCCAAGAACCTCGAGCTCACCGGCGAGATCGCCGATGGCTGGCTGGCGATCTTCTTCTCGCCCGAGTTCGCCGGTGACCTCATCGGGTCGCTCGAGACCGGCGCCCGCCGCGCGGGCAAGGGCGCAGACGGGACCGCGCCGCTCGCCGGCTTCGACATCGTGCCCACCGTCCCCGTCGTCGTCACGGACGACCTGGACTACGCGTATGCCGCGGTCGCCGGTTATGCCGCCCTCTACATCGGGGGCATGGGGTCGCGGGAGAAGAACTTCTACAACCAACTCGCCTGCCGGATGGGCTTCGAGAAGGAAGCCAAGCTCATCCAGGACCTCTACCTCGACGGCAAGGCCCGGGATGCCGCCGCCGCGGTGCCTCGGGAGTTCCTCGACGCCACCAGCCTGCTCGGGCCGCGCGAGCGGATCCGGGACCGGTTGGCGGCATACCAGGAGGCCGGGGTGACCACCCTGTCGGTCGCGCCCTACGGGCCGTCGATGGAGCACCGGCGCGCCATAGTCCACACGATGGCCGAGGTGGCGCAGGAGGCCGGGCTAGGCTGATCCCTCGTGTCGGATCTCAGCTACGTCCAGTCGGTCATCCTCGGCATCGTCGAGGGGCTCACCGAGTTCCTGCCCGTGTCCTCGACCGGGCACCTCACGGTGACCGAGAAGCTGCTCGGGCTGGACGTCGCGGACCCGGCGGTCACGGCATACACCGCGATCATCCAGCTCGGCGCGATCGTGGCGACCTTCGTCTACTTCTGGCAGGACATCGTGCGGCTGGCGCGCGCGTGGTTCCGCGGGATCACCCGGCCCGACGAGCGGGCGCTGCCGGACTACGCGCTGGCGTGGGCGGTCATCGTCGGCTCGATCCCGGTGGCGCTCGTGGGCTTCGCCCTGCGCAAGGTGATTGCTGGGCCGCTGCGCAGCCTCTGGGTAGTCGCCGCGGCACTGATCATCTGGAGCGTCGTCATGTGGCTGGCCGAGTCGCGACACGCCAAGTTGGTGCGCGAGGGCGCTGAGCGCGGCGAGTCGACGGTGACGATGAAGGACGGGCTGATCATCGGGCTCGTGCAGTGCTTCTCACTCGTCCCCGGCGTCAGCCGCTCCGGCGCGACGATCTCGGCCGGGCTGTTCCGCGGGATCGACCGAGTGACCGCGACCCGGCTGTCCTTCTTCCTCGCCATCCCCGCGCTGACCGCTGCGGGCCTGTTCGAGGCGGCCACGACTGACCTGAAGGGGCTGGGCATCGGGCAGATGGCCGTCGGCGTGGTTGTGGCCTTCGGGGTCGCCTATGCCTCGATCGCCTGGCTGCTCAAGTTCGTCGCCGGGCACAAGTTGACGGCGTTCGTCCTCTACCGCGTCGTGCTCGGCGCGCTCATCGTCGTCGCGCTGGGAGCGGGCTGGCTCACCGCCCAGTGAGGCAAGCCCGTGGGGGTATGCCGCGCGCGCGGCATACCTGGGGCATCGGGAGGCGCGTGCGCTCAGAGCCAGCCGTGCCTGCGGAAGAAGGCGAACAGCCCGCCACAGGCGACGGCCATGAGACCCATGATCGCGAAATAGCCCCAGTAGAACTTGGCGTCGCCGATGTAAACGTAGGCCGTCAACTCGGGCATGAACTCGAAGTTCATCCCGTAGATGCCGGCGATCATCGTCGGCACGGCCGCCATCGCGACCCAGGCCGAGATGCGGCGCATGTCTTCGTTCTGCTGGACGGTGACCTTGGCCAGGTGGGCGCTGAGGATTTCGGAGAGCAGTCGGTCATAGGACTCGACGTGGTCGTTGGTGCGGGCCAGGTGGTCCTCGACGTCGCGGAAGAAGGGGAGGACCTTCTTCTCGCCCTTGCCGACGTAGTTGAGGAACGGGAACCGCCGCAGCGCCTCGGCCAAGGGGTAGGCCGCCCGACGGAACTCGAGCACCTCACGCTTGAGCCGATAGATCGCGCTGGAGTCCAGGCTGGTGTGCTCGCCAAAGACCTGATGCTCGATCTCGGTGAGGTCCTCGGCGATATAACGGTCAATGACCTCGTAGTTGTCCACGACGCTGTCCATCACCGCGTGCAGGACGGCCAGCGGGCCCAGCCGCAGTTGCGCGGGGTCTGACTCGAGCCGCCGACGCACATGGTCAAGGGGGTTGGCCTCGCCGCGCCGCACCGAGACGACGAACCGGTCGCCCACGAAGACCATGACCTCGCCGGTCTCGATGTCGGAGGTGCGTTCGACGTAGCGCAGGGTCTTGAGGACCGCGAGCAGGCTGCCTTCGTAGGCGTCGATCTTCGCCCGCTGGTTACCCATGACGGCGTCCTCGACGGCGAGGGGGTGCAGGCCCAATTCAGCGTTGACGAGCTCGAACTCCTCGTCAGTGGGGTCCTTCAGACCGATCCACAGGAACCCCGACGCGCTCGCACGCAGGGCGGCCAACTCGTCGCTGAGATCCGCCACCGCAAGGCGGATCCCATCGATGTACATGGCCTGGTCAACAATCACCCGCCCAATCTGCCACAGCACCCCGCAGGCGCACACCGAGACATGCCGATACGGTGACGGCGTGCCCACCGTCCTGCTCGTCCGCCATGGCCGAACGACCGCCAACGCCTCCGGCGTGCTCGCCGGATGGTTGCCCGGCGTGAACCTCGACGAGGTCGGTCGCGAGCAGGCCGATGCCGTCGGTCGGCGGCTGCGGGAGGCCGGGTTGGCCCCCGTCCGGCTCGTGTCGTCGCCGCTGCCCCGGTGTGTGGAGACCGCCGAGCGGATCCTTGCTTTCGGTGAGGCTCAAGCGGACGCTGACGCCGAGGCTGGGACGGAAGCGGGCGGCATACCCCTCGACGTGGACGAGCGGCTGGGGGAGTGCCGCTACGGGGCGTGGACGGGGCGGCCGCTGGCTGAGCTCGCCAAGGAACCGCTGTGGCGGGTCGTGCAGGACCACCCGTCGGCCGCCGCCTTCCCGCCGGGCGAGGGGGAGAGCGCCGGTATGCCGGGTGAGTCGATCGCGGCGATGTCGGCTCGCGCGGTGGCCGCGATCCGGGAGATCGACGCGCAGGTGGCGGCCGCCCATGGCCCGGAGGCGATCTGGGTCGCGGTGTCGCACGGCGACGTCATCAAGGCGATCCTCGCCGACGCCGCGGGCACCCACCTCGATCTCTTCCAACGGATCGTCGTCGACCCGGCATCGGTGTCGGTGGTGCGCTTCACCAGCACCCGGCCGTTCGTCGTGCGGACCAACGACATCGGGGGGTCACTGGCGGGGCTCGTGCCCCCGGCCGCCGCAGCGTCCGGTGATGCCGCCGTGGGCGGCGGCGCGGGTGCGGACGCGGGTCCAGGCGGCGGCGCTGTCGACGAGCCGGTGTCTGCGAGCAGTTAGGGTTTTTGTCATGTCGGTCTTCGAGTTCGATCCACCGGAGCGCTTCGTCGCAGGCACGGTCGGCCCGCCCGGGCAGCGGACCTTCTTCCTGCAGGCTCGGGCCGGTCGACGCCTGGTCAGCGTGTCGTGCGAGAAGGAGCAGTTGGGCATTCTCGCCGACCGCCTCCTGGACATCCTCGACGAGCGAGGCGGTGCGGCGGGCGGCGATGCTGCGGCCGCGGCATACAGCGATGACGCGCCCTTGGACACGCCGATCGAGGACGAATTCCGCGTCACCACCTTGTCGCTCGGCTGGGACCCCGACCGCAACGTCGTCCTCATCGAGGCGCTGCGCGACGCCGAACCACCCGCCGACGCCGACCCTGAGGACGAGGACGCGATCGAGTTGCCGCCGCTGGGTGTCGTGCGGGTCACCCTGCCGCCGGCCCAAGCGCGGGCGTTCGCGCGTCGCACGCGGGCGCTGATCTCCGCCGGCCGCCCCCCGTGCCCGTTCTGCGGTGGGCCGCTGGACCCGACCGGGCACGTGTGCCCGCGGGCCAACGGTTACCGGCGCTGATCGGCGCGCGAGGGTGCACGGGCCGACCACTGCGGCCGAGCGCGAGGCCGTCGACGAGGCCCTGCGGGTCGGCACACTGAACGTCGTCGGGCGCATCGTCGAGGCCTCCAACGTCGCCCTGCTCGTGGAGGTCACGCCGCCGGAGGGGAGCGGGCCGGTCCTGCAGGCGATCTACAAGCCGATCCGCGGCGAGCGACCGCTGTGGGACTTCCCGGAAGGCACCCTCGCCGGTCGCGAGGTCGCCTCCGCGCTGGTCGCCGAAGCCACCGGGTATGCCGTCGTCCCGCCGACCGTGCTGCGCGACGGACCGCTCGGGGCTGGGTCGGTGCAGTTGTGGATCGGTGACCCCTTCGCCACCGAGACCGACGAGGGGCCCGTGCGGATCGTCTCGGTGGGCCAGGTGCCGGACGGGTGGCTGGGGGTGGTCGACGGCGAACTGCCCGACGGAACTGCCGTCACGGTCGTGCACGAGGCCACCGCTGATCTGCGCGATGCCGCCGTGTTGGACGCCATCCTCAATAACTCAGATCGCAAGGGGTCGCATCTGGTCCGCGATGCGCACGCGACCTTGTGGGGCTTCGATCACGGCCTGACCTTCCACGCCGAGCCGAAACTCCGCACCGTGCTGTGGGGTTGGGCCGGAGAACCGTTGCGGGGCAGCGATATTGAGCGCCTCGCAGCCTTCGCCGAGCGGCTTGCCGACGACGAAGACGCGCTGACTCAGACGCTGACTGTCCTGCTGCCGCCCGAGGACCTGGCCGCGCTGGGCGTCCGGGTGCGCGCGCTGGCGGTGGGCGGCATACACCCGCGTCCTGGTGGGCGCTGGCCCTCGATCCCGTGGCCTGCCCTCTGAGCGCAGCCGCAGGACAGGTGACCTCGCGGGCGCTCGCAGCGATTAGGCTCATGCGGTGCGCTCCTGGCCCTCACCCTTCATCCCTGACATCCCCGGTCACGGGCCGGCTGTCCGCGTCCACGACACGGCACGCGGTGAACTCGTCACGCTGGAGCCAGGGCCGGTTGCGGGCCTCTACGTCTGCGGCATCACGCCCTACGACGCGACGCACATGGGGCATGCGGCCACCTACGTCACCTTCGACGTGCTGGGTCGGGCGCTGCGCGATGCGGGGCACGAGGTGCGTTACGTCCAGAACGTCACCGACGTCGACGACCCGTTGTTGGCGCGCGCGGTGCGGGACGGTGTCGACTGGATCCACCTGGCCGACCGCGAGACCTCGCTGTTCCGCGAGGACATGACCGCGTTGTCGGTGATCGCCCCGGACCATTACCTCGGTGTCACCGAGAGCATCGACCTCATCGTCGCTGATGTCGAGGCGTTGTTGGCCAACGGCATGGCCTATC
The DNA here is from genome assembly GCA_016707175.1 of Candidatus Phosphoribacter hodrii. Lineage (GTDB taxonomy): Bacteria > Actinomycetota > Actinomycetes > Actinomycetales > Dermatophilaceae > Phosphoribacter > Phosphoribacter hodrii. Next base: position 144,168 of record JADJIB010000002.1, on the reverse strand, counting down.
GCGTGGACACGCCCGACGCGGTCGAGGCCGATGGGCGGGACGTCTATCTCGACATCAGCCAGCGACCCGGCTTTGGCGACCTGTCCGGGCTGACCCGCGAGGAGATGCTGCCGATCTTCGGGGAGCGCGGCGGCGACCCTGAGCGGGCGGGCAAGCGTGACCCGCTCGACCCGTTGCTGTGGCGTGCCGAGCGCGCCGATGAGCCCTCGTGGGACGGCGCCACCCTCGGTCGCGGTCGACCTGGGTGGCACATCGAGTGCACGGCGTTGGCCGTCCGCTATCTCGGTATGCCGTTCACCGTCCAGGGTGGTGGGACCGACCTCGTCTTCCCCCACCACGAGATGAGCGCCGTCCAGGGCTGCGCACTCACCGGGACGCGGCCGTTCGCCCAGGTCTATATGCACCAGGCGATGGTGGCCTTCGAGGGCGAGAAGATGAGCAAGTCCAAGGGCAACCTCGTGCTCGTGTCGGCCCTGCGGGCGGCCGGTGTCGACCCGATGGTGATCAGGCTGGCTCTGCTGGATCACCACTACCGCACCGAGTGGGAGTGGACCGACGCCGACCTGCACCGGGCGACCCAGCGGCTGGCTGGATGGCGAACCGCGTTGTCCGGCAACGGGGGAGCGCCTGCCGGCGGACTGCTGGCCAAGCTCCGGGAGCGAGTCGCCGACGATCTGGACACCCCGGGTGCCCTGGCTCTGGTCGACGCGTGGGCCGTGCGGACCTTGGAGCACGGCGGAACTGAGCTCGGTGCACCTGGTCTCGTCGCGCGTGCCGTCGACCGACTCCTCGGAGTCCGCGTCTAGGACGCGGCGAGGGCACGGCGGGCGCAGTTAGGACGGATCGTCCTCGTGGCCGCGGAGGTAACGCTCGAACTCGCGGGCGATCGCATCACCGCTGGCCTCGGGCAACTCGGCCGTGTCGGTGGCTTCCTCCAACGACTGCACGTAGTCGGCCACCTCCTCATCACTCTCGGCCATCTCGTCAACGCCGCGCTCCCACGCCTTCGCCTCGTCGGCGATCGCCCGAGCGGGGATCGACACGTCGAGCACCTCTTCGAGGCGGCCGAGCAGGGCCAACGCGGCCTTGGGCGAGGGGGGACCACCGGCGTAGTGCGGCACGGCTGCCCAGCACGACAGTGACTCGATCCCGGCGGCCCGGACTGCTTCGGTGAGCACGCCGACGATCCCGGTCGGGCCCTGGTATTCGCTCGGCTCAGCGCCGAACCGATCCTGCACGCTCACGTCGTCGGAGCTGGTGTTGATCGGAATCGCCCGGGTGTGCGGGACATCGGCGAGATAGGCGCCCAGGGTGATGACGGTCTGCACACCCAGGGCCTGGGCGACCTCTACGAGCTCGTCGGCGTAGTGCCGCCAGCGGATCGACGGTTCGATGCCTTCGACGATGACGATGTCATGCGGCCCGGTCGTGCCCTGGCAGACGAAGATCCGCGTCGTCGGCCAGGTGATCCGACGCTGACCGTCCACGAGGGTGATCTTCGGCCGGTTGACCTGGAAGTCGTAGTAGTCCTCCGGGTCGAGCTCACCGACCTGTTGCGCATCCCACACCTCGATGAGGTGGGCGGCCGCCGCAGACGCGGCCTCACCGGCGTCGTTCCAGCCCTCGAAGGCCGCGACGAGCACCGGCTCGCGCAACTCTGGGATGGAACGGAGCACAGGCACAGTCACCTCGCAGGGCAGGAATCGGAGGACACCACCCTAGGGCCACGGCCCCCAGCCGGTATGCCGCCGCGCCTCACCCGGCGGACCAACACGCCGCGGTCGGTAGACTTGGTGGGCTCGTCACCCTCCGGCGGCGGCGAACGCACCACCACCTGCGAAGGGGTCTCACCAAGATGTCTGCCCGCCTGCCAGCGGCCGTGTTGTGGGACCTCGACGGCACTCTCGTCGACTCGGAGGCCTACTGGGTCCTCGAGGAACGCGCTCTGGTCGAGGACTTCGGCGGCGTGTGGACCGAGGCCGACGCCTTCGCTCTGGTGGGTCGCGCGCTGACCGACTCGGCGGCATACATCAAGGACCACAGCCCCGTGGACCTGCCGATCGATGAGCTCGTCGACCGACTGGTGACCGGCGTCGTCCGCCGGATCCGGGCAGAGGTGCCGTGGCGCCCCGGGGCGCGGGAACTGCTCACCGCGCTACGCGAAGCCGGCGTCCCGACTGCGCTGGTGACGATGTCCTACCGCCCGATCACCGACGCCATCGGCGACGCCTTGCCCGGCGGCGCCTTCGACCTCGTCGTCTCGGGCGAAGACGTCACCCACGGCAAACCGCACCCTGAGCCCTACCTCCGAGGCGCAGCCGGGCTGGGGCTGGCGCCAGAGGAGTGCATCGCGATCGAGGACTCCGAGCCGGGCGCCCGCTCGGCCGCGGCGGCCGGCGCCCAGACCATCGTGGTGCCCAGCGTGAAGCCGGTGCCCCGGATGCCTGGCGTGGTGCAGATCCCGACCCTGGTCGGGGTGAGCCCAACGGATCTGGTCGGGCTGCCGGGCTTCGCGGCCCTTCCGACCCGCGGCTGACCGACCCGCGGCTGACCGACTAGTCGTCGGCCGGCTCTACCCGACCGGTGACGGCCGGATCGAGAGCCCGAGCGGGCGCGTCGGTCGGCAGCGGCGGGGGAGTCCCACCCCATTCGGGGCAGAGCGACTTGTGATCGCACCAGTCGCACAGGCGCGACACCCGGGGCCGCCAATCGCCGGTCGCAGCGGCGCGCTCGATCGCCGCCCACAGGGCCTTGATGCCACGCTCGGTGGCCAGCAGGTCGGCCTCGTCCGGCTCATAGCGCACTACCTCGCCGTTGCCGAGGTAGACCAGTTGGAGCATCCGAGGCACCACGCCGCGCAACCGCCACAGCACGAGGGCATAGAACTTCATCTGGAACAGCGACGAACGCTCGAACAACTCCGACGGGGATCGCCCGGTCTTGTAGTCGACCACTCGCATCGACCCGTCAGGGGCCACGTCGAGACGATCGACATAGCCACGCAGGACCAGGCCGTCCACCTCCGCCTCGACATAGAGCTCGCGCTCGGCCGGCTCCAACCGGGTCGGGTCTTCAAGCGTGAACCACCGCTCGACCAGCCCGACCGCCTGCGCATACCAGGCGTCGGCTGCGCCGTCGTCGTCGGCGTCCAGCAGGCCCGCGAGCTCGGGCTCCTCGGCCACCAGCCGCTCCCATTGCGGCGCCACCAGCGCGGCGGCCGCGGCTGGGGTCCGCTCGTGGGCGGGCAGGTCGAACAGCCGCTCCAACACCGCGTGGACCAGGGTGCCGCGCGCCGCCGCAGCGGACGTCGGCGACGGCAGCCGGTCGATGACCCGGAAGCGATAGAGCAGCGGGCACTGCTTGAAGTCCGAGGCCCGGCTCGGGGACAGTGCGGCGACCATGGACCCACCGTATGCCGTCCCCCTGACACCCGGTCACGCTCATCCACAGGGCAGTTCGCAGAATCGGTTGCGGCGCCGTGCAGCGAGGGAGGACGCTGCCACCATGGCCACCGCGATCCGCGTGGAGATGCTGCCGGCCCGACTCGGCGACTGCCTGCTCGTCGAATGCCTCCGGCCGGGCCGCCGACCCTGGCGGATGCTCGTCGACGGCGGGCCACCGGACACCTGGCCGCTCCTCAAAGCCCGCCTGGACCGGCTGCCAGCCAGCAACCCCGCCATCGACGTCGCCGTCGTGACCCACATCGACAGCGACCACATCGGCGGGATGATCCCCTTCCTCGCCTCCGACTTCGCCCGCACCCACGTCGGCGATGTCTGGTTCAACGGGCATCGGCAGGCCAGCTCGCCACGCGCAGTCCCGCGCAGCGTCGCCCAAGGAGAAACGCTCACGGCCACCTTGAGCGGTGCTCCCGGAGCCCAGCCAGGTATGCCGTGGAACGTCGCCTTCGCAGGCGCCGCCATCGCCACCCCGGTCGATCCGGGCTTCGCGGAGGTGACGATCCCTGGCGGGCCGCGCATCACCGTCCTGTCCCCGAACGGCCGCCGCCTGGCTGCCCTCGCCAAGGTCTGGACCGAGGCCCTGGACAAGGCCCTGCATCCCGAGCCCGACCGACCGGTCCCCGACCTGCCCGGCCCGTTGGGTGATCTGGCCACCCTCGCTGCCCGCAAGACCTCGAAGGACGGCACCCCACCCAACGGCAGCAGCATCGCCCTGCTCGTCGAGCACCGCGGCGCCAGCGTGCTCCTTGGCGCCGACGCGTTCGGGCCCGTCCTCACCGATGCGCTGACCGCCCTCGCCGGGGCGCGCGGCATACCTGCGGTTGCGGTTGATGCCTTCAAACTGCCGCACCACGGCAGTGAGGCGAACGTCCTCGCCGACCTCGTCGCGGCCGCGCCCGCGACGCACTACCTCGTCTCGAGCAACGGCGACACCTTCGGCCACCCAGACGACCCGGCGATCGCGCGGGTCGTCACCGGAGCACCGCCGGGGGCGACCGTGTGGTTCAACTACCGGAACGCCCGCACCGAGCGTTGGGCCGACCCCGCGCTGAGGACCGCCCATGGGTATGCCGTGCGCTATCCCAGCGACCCCGCCGCCGGGGTCCTGGTGAAGCTTCCGGTGCGAGCTGGCTGACTACTCCGGCCCACTCCGACTTACCCCGGCCTACTCCGGGTCGTAGCCGAGGTTCGGCGACAGCCAACGCTCGGCCTGGGCGATCGTCCACCCCTTGCGGTCGGCATACTCGGCGATCTGGTCGCGCCCAAGGCGGCCGACGACGAAGTACTGCGCGTGGGGTGCGGCGAAGTACCACCCGGACACCGAGGCTCCCGGCCACATCGCCATCGACTCGGTGAGCACCATCCCCGTGGCCGCCTCGACATCGAGCAGGTCCCACAGGAGGGCCTTCTCGGTGTGGTCGGGGCAGGCCGGGTAGCCCGGAGCCGGCCGGATGCCTTGGTAGTCCTCGGCGATGAGGGCCTCGTTGCCCAGCCGCTCTCCAGGGTGATAACCCCAGAACTCGCGCCGGACCCGCTGGTGCAGACGCTCGGCGAAGGCCTCGGCGAGCCGGTCGGCGAGAGACTCCAGCAGGATCGCCGAATAGTCGTCCAGGTCGGCCTTGAACGCGGCCACCCGCGCGGGCAGGTCGACGCCAGCGGTCACCGCGAAGGCGCCCATGTAGTCGCGCAGGCCCGTGGACTTCGGGGCGACGAAGTCGGCGTTGGACCGATTCGGTATGCCGTCGCGGTGCGCCCCCTGCTGACGCAGGTGGTGCAGGACGGTGCGGACCTCGGAACGGGACTCCGCGGCATACACCTCGATGTCCTCGCCCACGGAGTTGGCGGGGAACAGCCCGATGACGCCCGCCGGCCGCAGCCAACGCTCAGCCTCGATCCGGTCGAGCATGGTCAGCGCGTCGGCGTAGAGCTTGCGCGCGGTCTCGCCGCTGGCGGGGTTGTTGAGCAGGTCGGGGAAGCGACCCTTGAGCTCCCACGCGGCGAAAAACGGCTGCCAGTCGATGTATTCGCGCAACTCGGCCACGGGGTAGTCGCGGAACACGCGGGTGAACTGGGTGACGTGAGTGGGGTTCGCGCCCGAGGTCGCCGCGGAGACGTCGCGGGCTTGCTGCAGCAGCAGGTGGGGCCGCAGCGGCTTGTATGCCGCCCAGTCCACCGGGGTCGCGTTGGCCCGGGCCGCTTCCAACGAGATCAACTGCCGGTCACCGGCTTTGGCGGCATGCCGGACCCGGATCGCGTCGTAGTCGGCCTTGACGTCGACCAGCAGCCCGGGTCGCTGTTCGTCGGAGAGCAGCGCGGCTGCCACCGGCACCGATCGGGAGGCGTCCTTGACCCAGATGACCGGCCCGTCGTAGCGCGGGGACACCTTGACGGCCGTGTGGGCCTTGGAGGTCGTCGCCCCGCCGATGAGCAACGGCAAAGTCAGCCCGAGCCGCTGCAACTCGGCGGCGAAGGTGACCATCTCGTCGAGGCTGGGCGTGATGAGGCCGGACAGCCCGATGATGTCGGCCCGGTGCTCGCGGGCGGCATCGATGATCTTCTGAGCGGGCACCATGACGCCGAGGTCGATGACCTCGTAGTTGTTGCACTGCAGGACGACCCCGACGATGTTCTTGCCGATGTCGTGCACGTCGCCCTTGACCGTCGCCATGACGATCGTGCCGTTGGTGTGCGCTTCCGCGTCGTCGGCGCTGCCGCCCGCCGCGAGCCGCTCGGCCTCGATGAAGGGGACGAGATAGCCGACGGCTTTCTTCATCACCCGAGCCGACTTGACGACCTGGGGGAGGAACATCTTGCCGGCGCCGAAGAGGTCGCCGACGACGTTCATGCCGTCCATCAGCGGGCCTTCGATGACCTCGATCGGTCGGCCACCGCTGGCGGCGAGGTCGGCACGCAACTCCTCGGTGTCGGCCTCGATGTGCGCGTCGAGTCCCTTGACGAGGGCGTGGGTGATCCGTTGACCCACCGGCAGGGACCGCCAGGCCTCGTCGGCGACCTCGGCCTGGGTGCCGGCGACGTTGAAACGCTCGGCCACCTCGAGCAGGCGTTCGGCGGCGTCGGCCCGGCGGTTGAGGATGACGTCCTCGATGCGCTCGCGCAGCTCGGCGTCGATCTCGTCGTAGACGACCAGGGCACCGGCGTTGACGATCCCGAGGTCCATCCCGGCGCGGATCGCGTGCAGGAGGAACACCGCGTGGATCGCCTCACGGACCGGGTTGTTGCCGCGGAAGCTGAAGGACACGTTGGAGACGCCGCCGGACACCAACGCGCCGGGGAGGTTCTCCTTGATCCACCGGGTGGCCTCGATGAAGTCGATCCCGTAGGCCGAGTGCTCCTCGATGCCGGTCGCCACCGCGAAGACGTTGGGGTCGATGACGATGTCTTCGGCCGGGTAGCCGACCTCGTCGACAAGGATCCGGTATGCCGCGGCGCTGATCTCGCGTCGGCGGGCCAGGTTGTCGGCCTGGCCCTGCTCGTCGAAGGCCATGACGACGATGGCGGCGCCGTATTTGCGGCAGAGCCGGGCGTGCTTGACGAACGCCTCGACGCCTTCCTTCATGGAGATCGAGTTGACGATCGGCTTGCCCTGGATGGTCTTGAGGCCGGCCTCGATGACCTCCCACTTGGACGAGTCGACCATGACGGGGACCCGGCAGATGTCCGGCTCGCTGGCCACCAACTTGAGGAAGCGGTCCATGGCCGCGACCCCGTCGATCATTCCTTCGTCCATGTTGACGTCGATGATCTGAGCGCCGGCCTCGACCTGCTGCCGGGCGACGGTGAGGGCGGCGCCGTAGTCGCCGGCCTGGATGAGTTTGCGGAAGCGCGCCGAGCCGGTGATGTTGGTCCGCTCGCCGACGTTGACGAACAGCGACTGCTCGTCGATCGTCAACGGCTCCAACCCGGCCAGCCGGGTGGCCGACGGGACCTCGGGAACCGAGCGGGGCGGCATACCGGCGACGGCGGCGACCAACTGCGCGACGTGCTCGGGGGTCGTGCCGCAGCAGCCGCCGATGATGTTGACCAGGCCCGACGACGAGAACTCGCCGACGACGCCGGACATGGTCTCGGGGCTCTCGTCGTATTCACCGAACGCGTTGGGCAGGCCGGCGTTGGGGTAACACGAGACGAAGGTGTCGGCGACCCGGGAGAGCTCAGCGACATAGGGACGCATCTCGTCGGCGCCGAGGGCGCAGTTGAGGCCGATCGCCAGCGGCCGGGCGTGGCGGACGGAGTTCCAGAAGGCCTCGGTGACCTGACCGGAGAGCGTGCGGCCGGAGGCGTCGGTGATCGTGCCGGAGATGACGACCGGCCATCGGCGCGCGCGCTGCTCGAAGAGGGTCTCCAGGGCGAAGATCGCGGCCTTGGCGTTGAGCGTGTCGAAGATGGTCTCGATGAGCAGCACGTCGGCGCCGCCGTCGACCAGCCCGCCGGCCTGCTCGAGGTAGGCCTCGACCAACTCGTCGAAGCTGACGTTGCGGGCGCCCGGGTCGTTGACGTCGGGGGAGATCGACGCGGTCTTGTTGGTGGGGCCGAGCGCTCCGGCGACATAGCGCGGCTGGCCGGGGGTGCGGGCGGTCGCCGCGTCGGCCTCGGTGCGGGCCAGCGCCGCCGCAGCGATGTTGAGCTCGTAGGCGAGGTCGGACATGCCGTAGTCGGCCAGCGAGATCCGGTTGGCGTTGAACGTGTTGGTCTCGATGAGGTCGCTGCCTGCATCGAGGTAGGCCCGGTGGATGTCGGCGATGATCTGCGGCTGGGTGATCGTCAGCAGGTCGTTGTTGCCCTTGAGGTCCTGACCCCAGTCGGCGAACCGGGCTCCGCGGTAGTCGGCCTCGGTCAGCTCGTGGCGCTGGATGAGGGTGCCCATCGCGCCGTCCAGGACGAGGATCCGGGTGCGAAGCGCCTGCGTGAGTGCGACAGTCGCGTCGGGACGGGGGCTGCTGGGCACCTCCGTCGCTCGCACGGGCGCTGACACGGTTTCGGGCACAGTCACAAGGGTCCTTGATGGGGTGGGCGGGGCGGCCGGACCAGTATGCCGCGCACGCGGACGCCTGCGGGGGATCGACCGCGACCCGGACGTTCGGGGCGGCGGGGCGGGCTTGGGGCGGGTGGAGCGGGCAGGAGCGGAAAGGGTGGTGACGTAGGGTTTGCGACCATGAGCCCGGCCGCAGATCCTCAGTACGGCTGGTTGCTGGGGCGAGTGGCCGGCATACCTGTCTATATCGGTCGGTCCTGGCCGATCATCGCCGTCGTCGTCGTGATGACCTTCGGCCCGCAACTGGCCGGAGCGCTTCCGGGAGGCGCGGGGTATGCCGTCGCGGCGGCATACGCGCTGCTGTTGTTGGTGTCGGTGCTCGTCCACGAAGCGGGCCACGCGCTCGCGGCTCGGTCGACCGGCAGCGAGGTCAGTCGGATCGTCGCGAACCTCTGGGGCGGGCACACGGTCTTTGGGTCGGGGCAACGGCGGCCCGGAACCGCCGCGTTGATCGCGATCGCCGGGCCCGCGGGGAACCTGCTGCTTGCGGGAGTCGGGTGGCTCCTGCTGCAGGTCGACCTGCCGGCGGTGCCCGCGCTGCTCGCTTGGGCGTTGGCCTTCTCGAACGTGCTTGTTGCGGTCTTCAACCTGCTGCCGGGGCTGCCGCTGGACGGTGGTTTCGTCGTCGAGGCCGTGGTCTGGAAGGTCACCGGCGACCGGTGGCTGGCCATGGTCGTCGCGGGATGGTTGGGCCGCGTCGTCACGGTGCTTGCGGTCGTCTATCTCCTCGCCGAGCCCCTGCTGTCAGGCGGTCGACCCTCCCTGGTGACGATTGTGTGGGTCGCGCTCATCGGGGCGTTCCTCTGGCAGGGGGCCACCCAGGCGATCCGCGCGGGGACGGCCCGCCGGGCGGTGGCGCGGGTGCGGGTGGGACAGGTGCTGCGTCCGGTCGTCGTCGTGCCGGGGTCTGCCAGCGCGGCCACTGCGCTGGAAGGGTTCGCGCGGCTGCCGGGGGCGCAGCGCGCCGTCCTGGTCGACCCGATGGGGACGCCCGTGGGGTTCCTGGACCTGGCTGCCTTGAGTGCGGTGCCCGTCGATCAGTTGCCTGTGGTTCCTGCGACGGCGGTCTTGGTTCGTCCGCCCTCGGGGTGGGTCGTGCAGGCCGACCCTGGTGACGATGCGTCTTTGGTCGTTTCCGCGCTCGCCGGCCATGTCGAGGGTGAGAATGTCAAGGAGGCCGTGCTGGTCTGCGACTCGTTGGGCCAGCTGATCGGGACCGTCTCACTCGCCGATGTCGAGGCCGCTCTGCGCTGAGCCTTTGTGGGGGCTGGCTCTGGTTGTCCACATGCCCGTGGTCGGTCGTCCCACTGTCCACAGGTTCCCCTGGGGCGCTGGATTCACCCACCTGGTGGGTGTGAGGTGTCGGTGTCGGCGCGACCACACGGCGCCCGCGACACGGGCCCGCGGGCACCGGGAGGAGTCGAGATGGCGGCGGAACGCGCGGAGGATCCCGTGCTCAACGAGGTCCACTTGGCCGGTCGGGTGGGTTCAGAGCCGGAGGAGCGGGAGTTGCCCAGCGGCGACCTGGTGGTGACGCTCCGGCTCGTCGTGCCACGTGGGGCCGCGCGGCGATCACCGCGCGGCCCGACAGTGGACGCGATCGACGTCTCCTGCTGGACGGCGGCCACGAGACGCTCGGCGCTGCGCCTACGTCCCAACGATCAGGCCGTTGTCGATGGCTCGTTGCGCCGGAGGTTCTTCCGTACCGGCGGGGGAGTGCAGAGCCGATACGAGGTGGAGGCTGTGAAGGTGCGGCGGCGGGCCACCTAGACTCACTCGCCATGACTGCAGAGCCGAGGCGAGGCACCCAAGCCCAGCGAGGGGCGTTCGTCGTCGGTGATCGGGTGCAACTCACCGATGCCAAGGGACGCCTCCACACGATCACCCTGGAGGCGGGCCGCGAGTTCCACACCCACCAGGGTCGGCTGGCCCACGACGAGCTCATCGGGGCACCCGAGGGCAGCGTCGTCGCCAACTCAGCGGGGGTCGAATACCTCGCGCTGCGACCGCTGCTGGCCGACTACGTCATGTCGATGCCACGCGGCGCTGCGGTGATCTATCCCAAGGACGCCGGGCAGATCGTCGCGATGGGCGACATCCACCCGGGCGCCCGCGTCGTCGAGGCCGGCGTCGGTTCCGGGGCGCTGTCGATGTCGCTGCTGCGGGCCGTGGGCGACGAGGGGGAGTTGATCTCCTTCGAGCGGCGGGCCGACTTCGCCGGGATCGCGCAGGGCAATGTCAGGGCCTTCTTCGGCCGGGAGCACCTGGCGTGGCGCGTGGTGGTCGGCGACCTCGTCGAGTCGTTGCCCGGTGAGGTGGAGCCCGACAGCGTGGACCGGGTCGTCCTGGACATGCTCGCTCCCTGGGAGTGCATCGACGTCGTCGCCACGGCGTTGCGGCCCGGGGGAGTGCTCGTCTGTTACGTCGCGACGACGACCCAGTTGTCCCGGGTTGCCGAGGCGTTGCGCGAGCACAGCGGGTGGACCGAGCCGTCGGCCTGGGAGTCGCTTGTGCGCGGCTGGCATCTGGAGGGTCTGGCGGTCCGCCCGGAGCACCGGATGCATGGCCACACCGGCTTCCTCATCTCGGCTCGGCGGCTGGCCGACGGGGTCGTCACTCCGCGCCGGACCCGCCGCCCCGCGAAGGGGGCCTACGGCGAAACGGGGGCGGACGGCATACCCGATGGGGGTGGCGAGGCGAGCGGGTCTGAGGCGGTCGCGGGCGTGGCTGACGCCGACTGGACGCCCGAAGCGCTCGGCGAACGCCCCATCAGCGACCGGAAGGTGAGACGGGCACACCGAACTGTGACCGGAACGTCCGCGGAGTAGGGGCCGGCGGGAGTTAATGTCAAGAGTCGGGGGTTAGTGTCAAGAGAGCACCGCTGACCGACCGCGTTCCCCCGGCGACGGCCCAACCCAGGACAGGAGGCGTCATGGCACAGGAGCCCACTCCGCGCCCGGCCACCGACGACCATGCCGAAGCCGTTGCCGCCCAAGTGGCGGCCGAGATCACCCACCTGCAGGCCGAGGTGGCCGAGCTCCGCCGAGGGCGCACCGACCCGGCCCGCGTCCGCGAGCTCGAACACCGGATCGCCGCGCAGGCCAGCTCGATGGCCACCCTCTCGGCGCAGAACGAGCGCCTCGTGCGCACCCTCAAGGACGCCCGCAGCCAGATCGTCAACCTCAAGGCCGAGGTCGACCGGCTCGCCCAACCGCCGAACGCCTACGGCCTGGTCCTCGAGCCGGCCGCAGACGGTGTCGTCGACATCCTCACCTCCGGTCGCAAGATGCGCGTCGCCGTCGGTGCGGCGATCGAGTCGCAGGTCCTGCCTGGCCGCGAGGTCATGCTCAACGAGGCCCTCAACGTCGTCGCCGTCAAGGGCTACGAGAAGGTCGGCGAGGTCGTCCTGGTCAAGGAAGTGCTTGACGACGACCGTGTCCTGGTCGTCGCGCACGCCGACGAGGAGCGGGTATGCCGTCGCGCCGAGACGCTGCGCGGCGAACACATCCGCGTCGGTGACGCGCTGACGATCGACCCGAGGTCGGGTTTCGTCTTCGAACGGGTGCCTAAGGCGGAGGTTCAGGACCTCGTGCTGGAGGAGGTCCCCGACATCGCCTACGAGGACATCGGCGGGCTGGCCGGGCAGATCGAAGCGATTCGTGACGCCGTCGAGCTTCCTTACCTGCACCCCGAGCTCTACCGCGAGCACCACCTCAAGCCGCCGAAGGGCGTCCTGCTTTACGGGCCTCCCGGCTGTGGGAAGACCCTCATCGCCAAGGCCGTGGCGGCGTCGTTGGCCCGCAAGGTCGCGGAGAAGACCGGGAAGCCGGTTGAGAAGAGCTACTTCCTCAACATCAAGGGCCCCGAACTGCTCAACAAGTACGTCGGGGAGACTGAGCGGCACATCCGGTTGATCTTCCAGCGGGCTCGTGAGAAGGCCTCGGACGGGACGCCCGTGGTGGTGTTCTTCGATGAGATGGATTCGCTGTTCCGCACCCGCGGGTCGGGCGTGTCCAGCGACGTCGAGACGACGATCGTGCCGCAGTTGCTCTCGGAGATCGACGGCGTCGAGCGGCTGGAGAACGTCATCGTCATCGGTGCCTCCAACCGCGAGGACATGATCGACCCGGCGATCCTGCGTCCGGGCCGGTTGGACGCCAAGATCAAGATCGAGCGTCCCGACCGTGAGGCGGCGCGCGACATCTTCTCCAAGTACCTGACCGTCGACCTGCCCCTGCACGAGGACGACGTCGCCGAGCACGGTGGCGATCGGGAGCGCTGCGTCGAGGCGATGATCCAGACCGCCGTCGAGCGGATGTATGCCGAGAGCGACGAGAACCGCTTCCTCGAGGTCACCTACGCCGGGGGCGACAAGGAGATCCTCTACTTCAAGGACTTCAACTCCGGCGCGATGATCCAGAACGTCGTCGACCGGGCCAAGAAGAACGCCATCAAGGAGTTCCTCTCGACCGGCCAGAAGGGCGTGCGGATCGAGCACCTGCTCTCGTCCTGTGTGGATGAGTTCAAGGAGAACGAAGACCTGCCCAACACGACCAACCCGGACGACTGGGCCCGGATCTCGGGCAAGAAGGGGGAGCGGATCGTCTACATCCGCACCCTCATCAACACCAAGGACGGCACCGAGCCTGGCCGGTCGATCAGCAACGTGGAGAACACCGGCCAATATCTGTAAGCGATGTCCCCGTGGCGGGGCTGCAGCGTGGCACCTAGGGTGGAGCCCATGAGCGATGCATTCCAGGACGCGGTGGCGGCCGTCGGCACCCTGAGCAAGGACCCCGGACCGCAGGTCAAGTTGGCCCTCTACGCGCTCTTCAAGCAGGCCTCCGACGGCGACGTCAAGGGCAAGCGCCCTGGCTTCACCGACTTCGTCGGGCGTGCGAAGTACGACGCGTGGGCTGCCCTGTCCGGAACGTCGGCCGAGCAGGCGAAGGCTGACTACATCGCCAAGGTCGCCGAGCTCCAAGCCGCCGAATAGGGACCGCACCTCAGATCTTGACCTAGGTCAGGACTCAGGCGTGCGGGACAGCCAGATCGCCTGGGCGCGTCAGGCCAGGTCGCGCTGGTAGAAGCGGATCCCCAGCCATCGGTCGAACTTGAAGCCGACCCCATCGAGCTCCCCGGCAGCGCGGAAGCCGAGCCGTTCATGCAGTGCGTTGGAGGCCGGGTTGGGTTGGGCGACCACGCCGATGATCACGCGAATGCCGTCGGCTCGGCAGAGTGCCTCGACCGCGGCATACAGGGAACCGCCGACGCCGCGGCCGCGGGCGCCTTCGGTGACATAGACGGACCACTCGCGCGTGAATCGGTATGCCGCGCGCGGCCGGAACGCGGACGAATAGGCGAAGCCGACGACGTGCTCGACGTCGCCATCGCCGTCGGGCGCAGAGGGATCGACGGCGACAACCACGTGGTCGCCCATGCCGGAGTGCGCGAGCTTGTCCAGCCAGCGCTCTGGCCCCGGTGGGGTGTCCTCGAAGGTGGCGACCGAATGCAGGACGGCGGCGTCGTAGATGGCCGCGATTCCCAGCGCGTCCGAGGGGATCGCCGGACGCACGAGCACGTCGGTCATCGCAGCCGAGCCACCCGGCCGGCCACCCAGCGCCAGCCGAGGAGGAACAACGCCAGCACCGTGGCAGCGACAAGCATGAAGGACGGCGCGGTGCCCTGACCGGTCACGGTCCGCAACAGCATCCCGACCACCAGCGCGGACGCCCACACAGGTATGCCGTTCCCGACCGTGAGTGGCCACCGTCCCGACCGCCAGCGAACCAGTCCCCAGCCCAGGCCAAGACCCACGAGGAAGGGCCAGGCCGTCGCGAGGGCTCCGACGACGGGGTTCTGCTCGGCGTGGCTCGCGCGTCCCAGAGCCGCGAACACGATGACCAGAAGAGCGTCGATCACGGGCGCCCACGGCATACCGAGAAGGGCGGAGGCGACTGACCCGCGACCGCCGCCTGCCGAGCCGGGCTGCTCGCTCACAGCGTCGGCAGGGTCGGGGCGATGTCACCGAAGGGGAGGCGCGGCTGCGGCGGCCCGTGGGTGGGGTCGACACCGTCGAACAACTTCGAGATGGAGCGGCCCGCGTGGATGCGGGCGATCGCCTCGGCGAAGAGCTCAGCCACCGAGCGCACCTGCAACTGCGGCCAGCCCAGCGGCGGCGGCACGGTGTCGGTCGTGACGACCTCGGTGATCATCGGGTGGTCGCGCAACCGCTCGACCGCCTTGCCGGTGAAAAGCCCATGCGTGCAGGCGACCGACGCCTCAAGACACCCGAAGTCCTTGAGCCGCTCGAGCAACTCGACGATCGACCCACCAGTCGCGATCTCGTCGTCCAGGACGATGGCGCGACGCCCGGACACGTCGCCGACGATGGAGTCGATGACGACCTTGTCGTCGGCCATCCGCTGCTTGCTGCCCGCTGCGACCGGCAGGTTGAGCAGCCGGGCAAAGAGGGTGGCCGTCTTGGCGTTGCCGAGGTCGGGGGAGACGACGATCGCGTCCTTGAGGTTGCGCTGACGGAAGTGGTCGGCCAGGACGCCGATGGCCGTCAGGTGATCCACCGGCACCGAGAAGAAGCCGTGGACCTGCGGCGCATGCAGCGCCATGGTCAGCACGCGAGTCACCCCGGCGGTGGCCAAGAGGTCGGCCACCAACCGGCCGCCGATGGAGATTCGGGAGGCGTCCTTCTTGTCCGAGCGGGCATAGGCGTAGTGGGGCATGACCGCCGTGATCGAGGCCGCCGAGGCTCCGCGCGCCGCATCAATCATGAGGAGGAGCTCCATGAGGTGCTCCTGCGTCGGCGGAACGAGCGGCTGGATGATGTAGACGTCACGCTGGCGACAGTTGGCCAGCAACTGGGCCTGCAGACAGTCGTTGGAGAACCGGCTGATGTTGACCCCGGAGAGTTTGACCCCCAAATGGTCACAGATCCGCTCGGCGAGCGCGGGGTGTGCGTTACCGGTGAACACCACGACGTCGGCCACAATCACCCCCATGCTGCAACGGTTGAACTGTGCAAGGACACCCTAGTCCAGCGTCGGCACGGTCACCGGATGCAGGTGCCGACGCAGCTCGACGACCAACTCGTGTTGGGCCTGCTTGCCGATGACGGTGGCCCCGGGAATGCTCGCAAAACCGTGCACCGCGCCCAGATAGTTGGTCACTCGCACGGGCACGCCGGCGTCGGCGAGGCGCGCGGCATACGCCAGTCCCTCGTCCCGGATGGGGTCGATGTCGGCCGTCTGGACCAGCGCGGGCGGCAGCCCGGTGAGGTCGGCACGCCAGTACGGGGAGATCTGCGGGTCACGCAGGTCCAGCCCGTCCGGCCCGACGTAGTGGGCGATGAAGGCATCCATCTTCGCCTCGGTGAGCATGGGAGCGTTCGCGTTCTCCCGCACCGACGGGAAGTACTTTGACATATCGGTTGCGGGGTAGATGAGGGCTTGGTGCGCGATCGCCGGCCCACCCGAGTCGTATGCCGCGTGGCAGACGAGCGCGGCCAGGTTCCCTCCCGCGGAGTCCCCGCACACGGCCATCCTGGCCGGGTCGCCGCCGAGGTCGGCCGCCGCCGTGGCGGCCCAGCGAGTGGCATCGACACAGTCGAGGACAGCCTGGGGAGCGTGGTGCTCCGGACCCATCCGGTAGTCGATGCTCAGGACGAGGGCATCGACCCGCGCGGCGAGAAGTCCGCAGAGCGGGTCGTACTGCCGTGTACTTCCGAGGACCCAGCCGCCGCCGTGGAAGAAGACGATGACCGGATGCGGGCCGGGGGTCGACGGGAGGTAGGCCCGGGCCGGGCGTTGTGACCCGTCGCGGACGGGGAACCACAGATCGCGCGTCTGCACGTCGGGCGGCATACCCCCCGTGACCCACGTGAACGGACGGCGCAGCGGAGCGACCCGCGTGCGCGCGTGCTGGATGCCGGGAACGTCCAAGTCGGTGATCTTGGGGTGAGTGCCGTGATCGAGGACGAAGGTGAGCAGACGGGTCCGCAATGGCATCCGGGGCATGCGGGTCAGTCTGTCAAAGCCGCCTCCCCGGGCGCAGCGGTCAACTTCGTGAGGGAGGTCAGACGTCGACCGGGACGAGGTGGGCAAGCCGAGTGGGGTTGAGGTGGCGGCGAAGCTCGCTGAGCAGCTCGTACCGTGCCTGCTCGCCGATCGTCGTCGCCCCCGGGAAGCTCATGAAACCGTGGACGGTGCGCAAATAGTTGGTGGCCCGCACTGGGACGCCGGCATCGGCGAGCCGCTCGGCATACGCCAGGCCCTCGTCGCGCAGGGGGTCGAGGTCGGCGGTCTGGATGAGCGCGGGCGGCATACCGTGCAGGTCCTTGCGCCAGTAGGCCGAGACGCCCGGGTCGGCGGGGTCCACGGAGTCGCCGAGGTAGTGGTCGGTGAACACGCGGATCTTCTCGGCGCTCAGGACGGGTGCGCCGCCGTGCTCGGCGGCCGACGGGAAGGACTGGGTCGCGTCGGTCGACGGGTAGAGCAGCGACTGGTGCGCGATCGCCGGACCACCCTCGTCGTATGCCGCGTGGCACACCAGCGCGGCTAGCCCGCCGCCTGCGCTGTCGCCGCAGACCGCGATCCGAGCGGGATCGCCGCGGAACGCCGCGGCGTTCTCGTAGGCCCAGCGCAGCCCGTCGATGCTGTCCTCGACGGCCTTAGGCGCGCGGTGCTCCGGGGCCTGGCGATAGTCGACCGACACGACGACCGCCGGAACGCTCTTGGCGAGGAAGGCACACAACGGGTCGTACATCCGGGTGTTGCCCAGGACGTAGCCGCCGCCGTGGAAGAACGCGACGATCGGCAGCGGCCCGGGGGAGTAGAGGGGGGCGTAGATCCGCAGCGCCCGCTCGACCCCGTCACGGGCGGTGAACTCAGCCTCTCGGATACTCACCCGACCAGACACCCCGCCGGTCACCCAGGTGTGCGGCCAGCGGGCCGGCGCCGCCCATTGCCGAGCGGTCGCGATCTCGCTCTCGTCCAGGTCGAGGATCGACGATCGGCCGAACCGGTCGAGGACGACGGTGAAGATCGCCGTGCGCAGCGGCATACGGGGACGAGGGACGCGGCCGAGACGAGCGGTGGGACGAGGCACCCTCCATTGTCACCACACCGGGGCCCGGATCGCAGGAGGTGACAGCCGCCATAGGGTGGGGACATGGGTGTGCAGCGGGTCATGGGGGTCGAGACCGAGTACGGCGTCGCGGCACCCGGTGACCCCACCGCCAACCCCATGTGGCTCTCCGGCCAGGTCGTCACGGCCTATGCGCGGGCCAAGGGGCTGCTCACGGGGCGAGGCGCGTGGGACTACGCCGACGAGGCCCCCCTGCGCGACGCGCGCGGCTGGGAGTTGGGCCGCGCGTGGGCCGACCCGAGCCAGTTGACCGACATCGACGACCCGACGATGGCCAACGTCGTGCTCACCAACGGGGCGCGGTTCTACGTCGACCACGCCCACCCGGAGTATTCCGGCCCGGAGGTCACCACGCCCCGCGCCGTTGTCGCCTGGGACCGGGCCGGTGACCTGGTCATGCAGGAGGCGGCGCGGCTGCTCAACCCCGACCCGGCGCGGCCGACCGTGGCGCTCTACAAGAACAACACCGACGGCAAGGGCGCTTCCTATGGCACCCACGAGAACTACCTCATGCGCCGCGAGACGCCCTTCCACGACATCATCCGTCACCTCACACCGTTCTTCGTGGCGCGGCAGGTCATCGCGGGCGCCGGCCGGGTCGGCATCGGGCAGGACTCGCGGGTCGCGGGCTATCAGCTCACTCAGCGGGCCGACTTCTTCGAGACCGAGGTCGGCCTGGAGACCACGCTCAAGCGGCCGATCATCAACACCCGCGACGAGCCGCACGCGAGCGCCGACCTCTATCGCCGGCTGCACGTCATCATCGGCGACGCCAACCAGTGCGACGTGGCCAACCTGCTCAAGGTCGGCACGACCAGCCTCGTGTTGGCGCTCATCGAAGACCGCGCCATGCCCGGGGACCTCACCGTCCTCAACCCGGTGTCGACCCTGCACGCCATCTCGCACGACCCGACGCTGCGCACCCTCATCACGCTGCGCGACGGCCGCAAACTCACCGCGCTGGAACTGTTGTGGATCTACCACGACGCGTGCGCGGCATACCTGCAGGAGCGTGCGGGCGACCCCCTGGGCGGTGACGCTGACACGCGCGAGGTGATGACCCTGTGGGCCGACGTCCTCACCCGGCTGGGCTCCGACCCGATGAGCTGCGCCCGCGAGCTGGACTGGGTCGCCAAACTCCGTCTGCTGCAGGCCTATCGGGACCGGGACGGGCTCGCCTGGACCGAGCCGCGGCTGGCCGCCCTCGACATCCAGTGGAGTGACATCCGGCCCAACAAGAGCGTCTTCGCCAAGCTTCGCGCGGCCGGTCAGGTCACCGAGTTGGTCGGCGCGGCCGAGGCGCAGGCGGCGGTCACCACCCCGCCGGAGGACACCCGGGCGTGGTTCCGCGGCCAGTGCCTGAGCCGGTATGCCGCGAACGTCGTCTCCGCGTCGTGGGACTCGGTGATCTTCGAGGTGCCTGGTCAGACGTCGCTGCAACGCATCCCCATGCTGGAGCCCTTGCGCGGCACGCGCGCCCAGGTCGGTGAGGTGCTCGAACGCAGCCCCGACGTTGCCACGTTGCTGCGTGAACTCATCCGCTCCGGCGACTAGGTTTGGCAGTGTCGGTCCCCGAGGCCGACATCGACGCACGAGCAGGTGGAGGACCCATGGCCAGCCAGGAGCAGAGCCGTCCGCAGCGGCGCGAGGGTGACCCCGACGCGCCGCCTCCCGAGGTTCCCGTCGGCGGCGCGCAGACCCAGGTGTCCAACGCCGACATCGACAGCGTCCTCGACGAGATCGACGAGGTGCTTGAGGTCAACGCCGAGGAGTTCGTCCGCAGCTTCGTCCAGAAGGGCGGCCAGTGAACCGCAGCACCCCTCCGCCGGACGGCCGCGCTGGAAGTCTCCCAGCGGCATACCTGAGGCCGGGGAGCGCGTCGTTCACCGAGTTTGTCGCGGGCGTGGCCCCTGAGTTGTTGCCTGGTCGGCGTCCCCTGCCCGCCGGGATGTCCCTGGAGGCGCCGCACGGCACGACCATCGTCGCGGCCGAGTTCGCCGGCGGAGTGGTCGTCGCGGGGGACCGGCGCGCGACGATGGGCAACCTCATCGCCAACCGCGACATGGAGAAGGTGTATGCCGCGGACGAGTACTCCGTTGTCGGCATCGCCGGGACGGCCGGGATCGCCGTCGAGCTGGTCAAGCTCTATCAGGTCGAGTTGGAGCATTACGAGAAGATCGAGGGCACGATTATGTCCCTCGAAGGCAAGGCCAACCGGCTGGCCTCGATGATCCGCGGCAACCTCGGGTTGGCCATGCAGGGGCTCACCGTCGTGCCGATGTTCGCCGGGTTCGACCTCGACGAGCGGCGCGGGCGGATCTTCTCCTACGACGTGACCGGCGGCTGCTACCCCGAGCGTGATCACCACAGCATCGGCTCCGGGTCGCTCTTCGCCCGCGGATCGCTCAAGAAGCTCTGGCGACCGGGGCTGTCCGAGGCCGACACCGTGCGGGCCTGCCTGGAGGCGCTCTACGACGCCGCCGACGACGACTCGGCGACCGGGGGACCGGACCTCGGGCGGCGGATCTGGCCGACCCTGGCGGTGCTGGACGAGACCGGAGTGCGCTTCCTCAGTGACGACGACCTGGCCGTCCGGGTCGAGGCCATCGTCGCCGACCGCTTCGGCAACCCGGGGGGCGCGCGATGAGCGCCGCCCAGCGAGCAGGAGGTGCGCGATGAGCATGCCGTTCTACGTCTCACCCGAGCAACTGATGAAGGACAAGGCCGACTACGCGCGCAAGGGCATCGCCCGCGGCCGCTCGGTCGTCGTGCTGCAGTACGACCGGGGCATCGTCTTCGTCGCGGAGAACCCGCAGAGCCTGCGCAAGATCTCCGAGATCTACGACCGCATCGCGTTCGCTGCCGTCGGCATGTACTACGAGTTCGAGAACCTGCGGGTCGCCGGCATCCGGTATGCCGATCTGCGCGGCTACTCCTACGACCGCTCCGACGTGTCGGCGCGAGGGCTGGCCAATGCGTACGCCCAGACCCTGGGGACGGTTTTCACCCAGGAGCCCAAGCCCTACGAGATCGAGATCTGCGTCGCCGAGGTGGGTGCGACCCCCGAGCGCGACCAGATCTTCCGACTCACCTACGACGGGTCGGTCGCCGACCAGCACGGGTTCGTCGTCATGGGCGGGTCAAACCAGGCAGCGGAAGAGCGCCTCAAAGCCGGTTGGCAGGAGGGTATGCCGCTCGCCGACGCCCTCATCCTCGCCGTCGCGGCCCTCGCGGCCGACCCCGCCGGGGGAGAGCCTCGAACCCTCAGCCCCGATCAGCTCGAAGTGGCCGTCCTGGACCGCAACCGGCCCCGGCGGACCTTCCGGCGGATCGTCGGTCCGCTGTTGGCCGACCTGCTCAACGTCGACAGCCCGACCTCGCATGCGCCCGAGTTCGACGAGGATGTGCCCGGCCACCACGACACCCTGTCCGGCCAGCCCGCGGCCCACCCCGACCACGACGACGACGGCAACCAGGGCGAGGACAGCCGCTGATTCGACCTCGGGAGGTGTGCTTCTCAGACCGCCCGAACGTTACCTGTTTGTGATGTGTTCGGTTGCGGGACAGGCCTTTTGGGGTGGGGGGTCTGTCGGTGGTCGCTGTTAGCGTCGGGGTTATGGACAGCAGCGAAGTGATTCGTGACTCGGCATCTCGCCGGGCTGAGATTCGTGCTGCGACGAGGACTGTCACTGAGTTGGTGGCGTCGTTGTGGCAGGTCCAGGGTGGCGAGTTGGGGACGTTGTTGGGTGAGTTCGACGCTCTCGCTGCGGTCGCGTGTGGTGCTCGGGTCGCGGTCGTTGGTGAAGCCGAGTCTCGTGGGGAGATCTCCGCGTCGCAGGCGGGGTCGACGGCCGGGTGGGTCGCGGAACACGCCCCCACGTTGGCGGCCGGGAGTGGTGCGGGGCAGGTCGCCCGTCTCGTCCGCGAGTGTGCTCGTCCGGACCTGACGACCGTCCAGGCGGCTGCGGTCTCTGGCCAGGTGAGCGTGCCGACGGCTCTCACGGTGGTCACTGAGTTCGCCCGCCTGAAGCCACGGCTGCGGGAGGAAGCCGCCCCGACCGTCCTGAAGGGTTTGTTGGACATGGGGATCGCGGACGGACCGAAGGGGGTCCGGTCGCTGCGGCCCGCCCTGTTGGCCGCGCATGGCGCGGATGGCGAGTTCCAAGCCGACGCCGACACCGCCGAACGACTCGTCTCCCTGTCTCGCCCGTCAACGGATGAGTTGGGTGCGCTGACCTACCAGTTGATCTTGGACCCGGCCGGAGCTGCGGCGTTGGAGGCGGCGATCGGCCCCTTGTCGGCCCCAGTCCCCGGCCCCGACAGTGAACGCGACCCGCGCAGCCCGCAGTTACGTCGCGGCCAGGCCCTGATCGAGGTATGCCGCCGCGCCACCAGTGCCGGCGATCGCCCACCGGCTGGGGTGAAGACGACGTTGATGCTGACGATGTCCTACGACGACCTCGCTGGCCGGGTCGGCGCCGCGACCGTGATCGGTTCCGCCCAGGGCGGTTCCCTCATCGCGCCCGAGACGGTCCGTCGGCTCGCGTGCGACGCGAACGTCATCCCCACCGTCCTGGGTAGCCGCGGGGAGATTCTTGATCAGGGTCGCTCGACCCGGTTGGCGACACCCGGGCAGTTGGCGGCCTTGTGGTTGCGGGACTCGGGGTGCACGTTCCCCGGTTGCACGACTCCGGCGCATTGGTGCGACGCCCACCACCTGGTCCACTGGGCCGATGGCGGGAAGACGGACCTCACCAACCTGGCGTTGTTGTGCGGACGACATCACTCCGTCGCCCACCGAGACCAACTCATCGGCCACGTCAGCGATGCGGGGGCTGTCACTGCGGCTGTCACCTGGGACCTGATTCCGGGCAGCTACCAGCGACGCGACGACGGGCCTTCACCGCGCGGCGACCATCCTCCAGGCGACCCACCCCTAGGCGACCCACCCAAGAGTGGCCAACTGTCAGGCGATCAGATCCCGGTCGACCTGGGATCCGCTAACCCGCGCGGGCCCCTGACCTGTCCATCACCACGCCAGCATGAGTGGGACAGCCCTGCCCCCGGTCCGGAGGCTGACCCCCGGTCCGACTCTGGTCCCGCGGCCTAGCCCCACCGTCCGCCCCCGCGGTCGCGGCGGCAGACCCGGAGGCTGACCCCCGGTCCGACTCGGGCCCTGCGGCCTAGCCTCACCAAACCACCCGTGGCCCGAGCCCCCGTGGTGTCAGCACACGGCATACGACGAAGGCGGCCCGGACCACACTGGTCTGGGCCGCCTCCGTCGGTGCTTTTGCGCGTGGGGCTCAGCCGCGCCGGCCGGCCTTGCCGTCGGCCTCGGCGAGCAGTTCCTCGGCCAGGTCGGGGATGTCGACGATCTGCTCGACATCGGTGTCCTGGGCCACGGACTGCTCGACCGCGTCGGCCTCGGCGGTGACTGCTTCGACAGTGACTGCTTCGGCGGTGGCCGCGGTAACCGGCGTCGGCTCGTCGTGACCGGTGAGGGGGCTGAACATCGACGCGCCGGCGCCGCCAAGGGTGGCGAGCATCTGGCGGACGTTCGTCAACTGCGCGGTGATCGAGTCGCGTCGGGCCGTGGCCGCAGCCAACTCGCGGTCGGAGTCGCGCTTGATCCGTTCGGCTTGCTCACGGGCCGATGCGACGAGCGCGCCAGCCTCCGAGCGGGCCTGCTCCAGCAGCGTGGCAGCGTCGGACTTGGCGGTGTGGTGCGACCGCTCCGCCTCCGACGCCAGCGCCGATGCGCGGTCCTGAACGGCGACCAGGGAGGCCTCCTGCTGGGACATGGCAGCGGCGAACTCAGCAGCGGCCTTGTCGCGGCGAGCGGCCAACGTCGTCTCGAACTCGGCGGCCGACTCGGCGGCCTTCGCGCGCTGGTGCTCGTAGATCGCTTCGGCCTCCTCGCGTCGAGCCGACGCCTCCCGATCGGCATGGTCGAGGATCTCGTCGGCCTTGCGCTTGGCGTCTTCGAGGATCCGGGCCGACTCGGCGTCGGCCTTGGTCCGGACGTCCTCGGCGTAGCGGTCGGCGTCGGCGCGGGAGGCGGCCGCGGCGTTCTCCGACGAGGTCCGCAGGGCGGCGATCTCGGCAGCGGCGGTCGTGCGCAGCGAGGCGGCCTCCTCGTCGGCGAGGGTGAGGATCTGGCCGACCCGGTCACCGAGCCCCGCGAAGCTGGGGGCTGCGGCGGTGCGGTTGCTCTCGCGCAGCTTCGTCAACTGAGCCTCACGGGCCTCCAACTGGGTGCGCAGGTCGGCGTGCCCTGCTTCCAGTTTGCTGGCCTGGACGCTGACGGTGGCGGCTTCCTGCCTGGCGGCTTCGGCGGCGGCGGTGAGTTCGGCCACCACCTGGTCGACCTGGGCGGGGTCGTAGCCACGGAGCACGGCGCGGAACTGAGTGTGGTCGGTCATCAAGATCCCATCGGGTGAATGCGAAGGTCGGTCAGGAGAGAGGGTGAATCAGTGATCGGTCATCCGCGGAGTAGGCGATGACCTCGACGGGCTCCGCGTCGTCTTGCTCTTCGGCACGGTGGACGGCGCGGTAGGAGGCAGCGGGTGCCGGGGCAGGAGTGGTCGGCTCGGGTGCAACTGGCGGGACCGGGGCAGGAGTGGTCGGCTCGAGTGCAGCTGGCGGGACCGCGGCAAGGGCGACAGGCAGCCGCCGCAGGTGCGGCGGGAGCAGCCGATGCAGGGGAGACCGGAGCAGACGACACGGAGGGGCGCAACACGCCGTTGCGCTCGAGACCCATCCGCTCGGGGACGGCGAGCGCCTCGATGACGTTCGACAGGTGCCCCAGTTGGGTGTTGATGTCGTCTCTGCGGGCCGCCAGGGTGTGCACTTCGGCCCGGGCCGAGTCCACCGCCTCACGGGCCTGCGTCCGCAGTCGGTCGGCCTCCTCACGAGCCTCGGCCAGGGTGCGGACGAGTTCTTCGCGGGCGGCCCGTCGGTCGGCGTGCGCCTCACGGTGCAACTTCTCGACCTCGGCAGCGGTCCCCTCACGGATGAGCCGGGCGCCGTGCTCGGCCTCGGCCAGGCGGTGCTCTGCGCGCTCGACCGTCGTCTGGGCCGCGGTCTCTGCCTCGGCGACGAGCCGGGCGGCCAGCGCGGCAGCCTCGGCCTCGGTGCGCTTGGCGTCGGCTGCTGCCGCTTCGAGGATCGCCTCGGCCTGGGCGCGGTTGCGGCTGGACTCCGCAGCTGCATCGTCCAGTCGCTGCCGCGAGGTGTGGGAGACGCGGGCCAGAACACCTTGGAGTTGCTGGCGCCGCCGCCGCGAGTGGTCGGCCAGGGACCGGGCCGTCGTCATCGTCACTCGCTCGGCCTCGGCGTTGGCGCCGTCGATGATCTCGCGCATGGTCCGCTCGGCCCAGTCAAGGTGGGCTTGGGCGGCGCTGAGCATCGCGTCGGAGTCCGCGCGGGCCGACGCAGTGCGAGACTGCGCCTCCGCCGCGGCCTGGCGGCGCAACTGGGCCGTCTCGGCGACGGTGCGCTCGCGCAGTGCCTCGGCGGCGGCCTGGATGAAGTCGGCCTCTTCACGCGCTGCAGCGGTGCGTCGCTCGGCGTCTGCGGTGGCGGCAGCGACGAGCGCCGACGCGCTCGTGTTGGCCATCGACAGGCGGTTGGCTTCCTCAACCTCGACGGCAGACAACCGCTCGTCCAGCGCCACCGAACGCTCGGCCTCATGAGCGGCGAATCGGGCCATCGCGGTGTCGAAATCGACCTGGGCGGCACGCCGCTGCTGCTCGGCGTCACTCAAGGCTGCGGCCCGCAACGCTTCGGCGTCGCGACGAGCCTCCTCGATCTCGGCCTGGCTGCTGCGCGCGGCCGCGTCGGCAACGAGAGATGCCTGGGCTGCCGCGTCCCGCAGCAACGAGGTGGCATCGTCGTGGGCCGACGCCAGCACGGCGGCGGCCTGGTCGCGGTCGGAGACCGCAGCAGCGTGCAGTGCGCTGGCCTCCCGTTGGAGTCGCTCGGCCTCGGCGGTGAGCTCGCGGGCCCGAGTCTGGGCAGCCGAAAAGACCTCGTCGGCCTGCGCCTTGACGGTATCGGCGTGGGCTTGGGCACGCGCGAGGATCTCCAACGCGTGCTTGGTCACATCTCCGACATCGCCCCCGGCGGAGACCGACGGGTTGGCGTACGCCGAACCGTCGGACATGTGGACATGATCTCAGATATGGGCGCTACTTCCCACACCCGCGTGTGTCGGCCAATTCTCGGCCCAACGGACGAACTGTCTGGTCCTGTGGGCCTACTGGCGCCCAAGGTCCCTCGGGACGCGGCATACCTGCCCGTAGGGTGAGGGAATGAAGCGGCGGATCTTCGGAGTCGAGACCGAGTTCGGGGTGACCTGCACCCACGAAGGACAGCGACGTCTGACCCCCGACGAGGTGTCGCGTTACCTGTTCCGCCGCGTCGTCGCGTGGGGACGCAGCAGCAACGTGTTCCTTGGCAACGGGTCGCGGCTCTATCTCGACGTCGGGAGCCACCCGGAGTACGCCACCGCTGAGTGCGACTCGATCCGCGAGGTGGTCGTCCACGACAAGGCGGGCGAACGGATCCTCGAGGGCCTGGCCGAGGAGGCCCAGCAGCGCCTGGCCGACGAGGGGATCGCCGGCGATATCTACGTCTTCAAGAACAACACCGACTCGGCGGGCAACTCCTACGGCTGCCACGAGAACTACCTCATCGGGCGCACCGGAGAGTTCTCGCTCGTCTCAGACATGCTCATCCCCTTCCTGATCAGCCGTCAGATCATCTGTGGCGCAGGCAAATTGGCCAGCGGCAGCAAGCGAGCGACCTACTGCGTGAGCCAGCGGGCCGACCACATCTGGGAGGGTGTCTCGTCGGCGACGACGCGCAGTCGCCCGATCATCAACACCCGCGACGAGCCCCACGCCGACGCCGAGAAGTTCCGGCGCCTGCACGTCATCGTCGGCGACTCGAACATGTCCGAGACCACGACGCTGCTCAAGGTGGGGTCCGCCGACCTGGTCCTGCGCATGGCTGAGACGGGTGTCGTCATGCGCGACCTCGCGCTGGAGAACCCCATCCGGGCGATCCGCGAGATGAGTCACGACATGACCGGTCGCCGGACCGTCCGGTTGGCCGACGGCCGCTCGATGTCGGCGCTGGACATGCAGTCCGAGTACTTCACCCGGGTGCGGGCTTTCGCCGACCGCGAGGGGCTGACCGACGGCGCCCACGCGCGGGTGTTGGAGTTGTGGGAGCGCACCTTGCACGCCGTCGAGACCAACAACCTCGCCCTGGTGGAGAGGGAGATCGACTGGGTCATCAAGTGGCGCATGATCGAGCGGTATGCCGCCAAGCACCAGTTGTCGCTGGACGACCCACGCCTGGCCCAACTCGACCTGGCTTACCACGACGTCAACCGTCGACGTGGGCTGTTCTACCTGCTCCAGCGTCGCGGCCTGGTCACGCGTGAGGCCAGCGACCTCGAGGTCTTCCGCGCCAAGACCGTGGCGCCGCAAACCACCCGGGCGCGGCTGCGGGGCGAGTTTGTCAAGGCCGCCCAGGCCAAACGCCGCGATTTCAGCGTCGACTGGGTCCACCTCAAGCTCAACGATCAGGCGCAACGCACCGTCCTGTGCAAGGACCCGTTCGCCAGCGTCGACGCCCGGGTCGACCGACTCATCGAGGCCATGTAGGGCTCCCTGCGGCCAGTCGCCCGTCCGCCGCCACAGGGCACCCGGTTAGAGTGGCGGGGTTTGCCCGTCCCCATCACGACCCGAGGTCCTCCCCGTGCCCCAGCCGTATGCCGCCCACCGCCTCCGCGCCCAGACGCTGCGGCCGCGTCCTCACCTGAGCGTCGTCGGCCTCGCCGTCACCGCCCTGGTGGCTCTCACCGCGTGCAGTTCATCGACGGGCTCCAGCACGCCCACTGGCACGAGAGCGGCGACCGCCACCGCCACCGCCACCGCCTCCGCAGCCCCGACCGGGCCCTTGGGCAGCGCCGCCGACCAGGCCGTGCTCGACACCATCACGGTTGGGACGGCCGCCTCGGGGATAGCTCCGACGATCACCCTGCCCACGACCCCCGTCTCTGTGTCGATAACTTCCCGCAAGATTCTGACCCCTGGCGGGGGGGCGTTGAGCGCCATCGGGGGACTCGTCCGGGCCAACATCCTGCTGGTCAAGGCTTCCGACGGGACCACCCTCGACTCGACCTATGAGGGATCGCCTCAGTCGTTCGCGCTGAACCCCAAGAACTACCTTCCTGGGCTGGCCAACGGCCTGGCCGGGCTGAACCTCGGCTCGCGGATCCTGTTGGCCATCCCAGCTTCCGAGGGCTTCGGGACGGCTGGCCGCCCGGACTTGGGCATCTCCGGAACCGAGACCCTCGTCATGGTGGTGGACATCGTCGACGTTGCCAACGCCATCCCTCAAGCGACCGGCACGCCCGTCGCGCCGGTCACGGGCCAGCCAACGGTGACCTTCGACCCAACCACGGGGCCAACCATCACCATCCCGGCCGGTGCGGCTGCACCGACGACCCTGGTCAACCAGAACCTCATCGAGGGGAGCGGCACGAAGGTCACCGAGGGTATGTTCCTCCAGGTCCACTACACGGGAGTGCTGTGGAAGGACGGCAGCGTTTTCGACTCCTCGTGGCCCCGAGCTCAGTACTACACCTTCCAGACCGGCACGAACTCGGTGATCCCCGCGTGGGACAAGGGCCTGGTGGGTCACACCGTCGGCTCGCGCGTCCTGCTGGTCGTCCCGCCGGCCGATGGGTATGGCCCGGACGGAAACCCGCCCAAGATCGCCGGCACCGACACGCTCGTCTTCGTCGTCGACATCCTCGCCGCAGCCTGACCGCGTCACTCACTGACCGCTTCACTCACTGACCGCCTCACCCCCTGACCACTCCGCCGACAGGAGAAACCGACATGTCTCTCGACCCCAACCGCAGCAAGCCCGAGCTGGACTACCCCGGGGACGCCGTTCCCACCGACCTGGTCATTGAAGACCTCATCGAGGGTGACGGCGCAGCCGTCGAGGCCGGCCAGACGGTCACCACCCACTACGTCGGATGGGCGTTCTCGACCGGCGAGGAGTTCGACGCCTCGTGGAACCGCGGTGAGCCGCTGTCGTTCCGCGCCGGCATCGGTCAGGTCATCCGTGGATGGGACCAGGGGCTGCTGGGGATGAAGGTCGGCGGTCGTCGCAAGCTGACCATCCCCTCGCACCTCGCCTACGGCGAGCGTGGCGCAGGTGGCGTCATCAAGCCGGGGGAGTCGCTCATCTTCGTGGTCGACCTCGTCGCCGTCCGCTGAGGTAGCGTCGGGAGGGTGAGCGTCCAGCCGAGCACCGCAGCCAAGACCGAGCGACTGCTCAACCTGGTCATCGCCCTGCTCTCTACCCGTCGGCCACTCACCAAGGCCCAGTTGCGCACGGCGGTCCCGCACTACCAGCAGACCGCGTCGGATGAGGCCTTTGACCGGATGTTCGAGCGGGACAAGGACGAGTTGCGCGACCTGGGGATCCCCTTGGCCACCCAACTCGTCGCGGCGGCATACGACGACGAGGTCGGCTACCGCATCGACCGGCGCGAGTACGCCTTGCCTGAGATCGCGTTCGAGCCCGACGAAGTCGCCGCGCTTGCCCTGGCCGGCCGGGCCTGGAACCAGGCGAGCCTGGCCTCCTCGGCGGCGGCCGCGCTCACCAAACTGGCCTCTGCCGGGGTTGAGCTGGATGAGCGTTCCGTCGTCGGGATCGAGCCCCGGGTCCGCACCGCCGAGGCGGCCTTCGCGTCCGTGCACGCGGCGGTCAAGGCCCGACGCGAGATCTCCTTCGTCTATCGCAAGGCCAACGGCACGGCCGACACACGGCGACTGCAACCCTGGGGGATGACCCAGTGGCGTGGCCGCTGGTACGTCACCGGGATGGACGTCGATCGCCAGGCCGAACGGGTGTTCCGCCTCGGCCGGATCGAGGGCAAGGTGAGCATGTCGGCGCGGGTCGCGGCATACGAGATCCCGACCGATCACGTCCCGCGGGTCCTCGTCGCCGCGTCCGAGCCGCCCGTCGTCGACCAGCCTCCCGCGGTCCTGCGCATCCGCCGAGGCGCCGGCAACACGCTGCGCCGCCGGGCCCGCACGGTCGGCGAGGTGGATGACGAGTGGTCCCAGATCGACCTCGACTACCGCGACCCCGAGGGCCTGGCCCAGGAAGTTGCCGGGTTCGGCCCGGATGTCGTCGTCGAAGCGCCCGACAGCGTGCGCGACGCGGTGATCCGCCTGCTCGGTGCGGCGCGCGAGCGGCATACCGCGACGCCCGCTGACGCCCACGCGCCTGGAGGTATGCCGTGACCGCCACCCGCGCCGGCCGCCCCGTGCAGGAGAGCGCCACCGCGCGGCTGTCCCGGCTGTTGACCATGGTGCCGTGGCTGCTGGCTCGTCAAGGCGTCGATGTCGACGTGGCGGCCGCTCAATTCGGGGTGAGCCGCGAGCAACTCGAGTCCGACCTGGCGCTGCTGTTCGTCTGCGGCACCCCCGGCCACCTGCCCGACGACCTCATCGAGGCCGACTGGGAGGACGGACAGATCTATGTCGGCAATGCCGACGCCATCTCACGCCCGCTGCGGTTCACCGTCGACGAGGCCCTCACGCTCATGGTGGGGCTGCGTGCCCTCGCCGCGACCCCCGGAGTCACGGGAGCCAGCGGCGCGGACGGCGGAGAGGCGATCCTGCGGGCCCTGACCAAGCTCGAACAGGCGACCGGTGAGGCGGCCGGTGTCGCCGCGCGAGTGCGGGTCACCCTCGACGACGGCGCCGCCGAGACGATCCTCGCCGACGCCTCCCGAGCCGTTCAGGAGCGCCGCCGCGTGCGGCTGAGCTACCAGTCGTTCGGTCGGGACGAGGTGACCGAGCGCGAGGTCGACCCCATGCGGGTGACCAGCCTGGATGCCCGTTGGTATCTCGAGGGGTGGTGCCACCGGGCCGAGGACGTGCGGCTGTTCCGCCTGGATCGGGTGCAATCGCTGCAGGTCCTCGACGTCGACGGGACCCCGCCGGAGTCGGCCCAACTGCGCGACCTCGCCGGCGAGACCTACCAACCCTCGCCGGACGACGTGCTCGTCGAGTTGCTCGTCGAGCCGGCGGCCGCGTGGGTCGCTGACTACTACCCCGTGGACTCCGTGGCCGATGCCGGCGACGGACGCCGCCGGATCCTCCTGCGCGCCGCCGACCCCAGTTGGGTCCGCCGATTGGCCTGGCGCCTGGGCGGGCACGTGCAGATCCTCGCCCCGCAGTCGCTGGCCGACCAGGTGGCCGCCGGCGCGCAGGCCGCGCTCGCGGCATACCCCGTGGAGGTCGTGCAAGGGCTGGCACCGGCGGGTATGCCGCCCGCCTCCGATGACCCGTGCGCTGATGCGCGGCCTCGTCTGGACGCTGATCTGGCTCGCGCTGGTCGCTGGGGCCGCCTGGTATCTCTGGCGCCGGCTGCGGTGGCTGTGGGGCCGGACCGAGATGTTGGGCGACACCCTCGCCGAGGCTGAGACCCTCTTCGCGGCGGCGACGGAACGCGAGGTCGACCCCCGCGATGGGGTGACCGATCACCGACCCCAGGTCGAGTTGGCGATCTTTCGCGCACCCGCCGACGTGGCTCAGGAACGTGACCTCATCCGAGAAACGTTGCGGGGGGAGCGAGCGGCGCGTCGTCGGGCATCCCTACCAGGGTGGGCACGCCGCGTAGACTCGATAGACGCCGACCATCGAAAGGCCTGACCAGCATGTTTCTCCGTGAACCCAGCCACTGGCTCATTGTGGTTCTTGCTCTCGTCCTGCTCTTCGGCTGGAAGCGCCTGCCCGACATGGCCCGCAGCGTGGGGCGCTCGATGCGGATCTTTAAGTCCGAGGTCAACGAGATGAAGAACGACGGCAAGGAAGGTCGGCCCAGCCCGGCCGCCGACGACGTCGTGCCCGGGGACGTCGTCCCGCCCCGTTCGCCCGACGACCGCCCCTCGGTCTGAGAGGACACTCGGCACACCTGAGTCGCCGCCCCCGGGCGGTCACTCTCGTGAGTGCCGAGCCGCACCCCCATGGCCCGCTTCCGGTTCCGCCGCAACCGTGACCCCGAAGGACACATGTCCCTCGGGGATCACTTGCGTGAGTTGCGCCGACGGACGGTCATCTCGGCACTGGCGATCGTCGTCGGCGCGGTGTTCGGCTGGACCCGTTGGGTGGCGATCTACGACGCTCTCACCAGCCCGGTGACCGAAGTTGCTCGGACCAAGACCGCAGGCGCGCTGACGACAGTCTCGTTCAGCACGCCCACCGACTCGTTCTCGGTGATGATCACGGTCGGGCTGTTCGTCGGGGTGGTGGTCGCGTCGCCGGTCTGGCTCTGGCAGATCTGGGCGTTCATCGTCCCCGGCCTCACGCGCAAGGAGAAGCGCATCACCGTGGCCTTCATCGGGGCCGCGGTGCCGTTGTTCCTCGGCGGCTGCTGGTTGGCGTATGCCGTGTTACCGAGGGCCATGGGAGCCCTCCTCAGCTTCACGCCGACGTCGGGGTCGAACATCATCGACGTCTCGCTCTACCTCAGCTTCGTCCTCAAGTTCATCCTCGTCTTCGGGTTGGGCTTCCTGCTGCCGGTCTTCCTCGTCGGTCTCAACGTCGCGCACATCCTCCCCGGTCGCCTGATGCTGCGAGCGTGGCGCGGGGCCGTCTTCATGTGCTTCCTGTTCACCGCCGTCATGACCCCGGACCCCAACCCGTGGACCATGGTCATCCTCGCCGTCCCGCTCGTCATGCTCTATTTCGCGGCCGTCGGGGTGTCGCTGCTTCTGGACCGTCGACGGGCCCGCTCCGACCCCTCCGCAGAGTGGCTCCGCGTCGCTGACGACGAGGCCTCCGACCTGTAGCCTCGCCGCGTGACTCACTTCACCGGGCCGTTGCGCAGGATCGGGCTCTACGCCAACCCCGTGTCTGGTCGCGGACGAAGCGAGACGGCCGCGGCGCAGCTGCGCGGCATACTCGCCGATAGCGGTCACATCGTCCTGGACATCGCCGCGCAGTCGGCGGCGGAGGGGCGGGTGCGCACCTTCGACGCCGTCCGGTCCGGGGCCATCGACGCCTTGGTCGTCGCCGGCGGCGACGGCACGGCCAACCTCGGCGCCAACGCCTGCGCGGGCACGGACATCCCCCTCGTCGTCCTCCCGGCAGGCACCGGCAACGACAACGCCCGCAGCCTCGGTATGCCGCGCAAGGACATCCCCGCGATCGCGCGGCTCATCTCCGACGGCCAGACGCGACGCATCGACGCCGGCCGCTGTGTGACCGCAGACGGCGAGCTCTGGTGGCTCGGGGTCCTCGGTGGCGGGTTCGACACCCTCGTCAACACCCGCGGTCGCAGCCTCACCGCCCTGCACGGCACACCGCGTTACCTCGCCGCCGTCGCCCTGGAACTGCCGCGGTTCACCGGCATCCCCTATGTCGTGCAGGTGGACGACCAGAGGATCGAGACGGAAGCGATGCTCGTCGCCGTGGCCAATGGGGGAACCTTCGGCGGTGGGATGAAGGTCTGCCCCGACGCCTCGATGACCGACGGGCTGTTCGACGTGATGATCCTGCACAAGATCGGGAGGGGCGAGTTCCTCAGGATCTTCCCCAAGGTCTTCTCCGGCGGCCACGTGAGCCACCCGGCGGTCGAGATCCTGCGCGGGCGGCGGGTGCACCTCGAGGCGGACGGCATCGACAGCCAGGCCGACGGAGAGGACTTCCTGCCGCTGCCGGTCGACCTTGAGGTCGTTCCTGGGGCCCTCGCCGTCGTCGCACCGTGAGTGAGCTGACCCGGTTCGCTGCCGGGCTCGACTTCGGTCTCGATCCCTTCCAGGTTGCGGGTTGCGAGGCCCTCGAGGCCGGTCGCGGGGTCCTAGTCGCGGCACCGACCGGTGCCGGCAAGACCGTCGTCGGCGAGTTCGCCGTGCACCTGGCCCTGGCCACCGGCCGCAAGGCGTTCTACACGACGCCGATCAAAGCCCTGTCCAACCAGAAGTACGCCGATCTCTGTCGGCGCCACGGCGCCGCCAACGTCGGGCTGCTCACCGGGGACTCCTCCGTCAACGGCGAGGCTCCCGTCGTCGTCATGACGACCGAGGTGCTGCGCAACATGATGTATGCCGGTTCGCCCACCTTGGCGGGCCTCGGTTACGTCGTCATGGACGAGGTCCACTACCTCGCCGACCGCTTCCGGGGTGCTGTCTGGGAAGAGGTGATCATCCACCTGCCCGAGGACGTCCTCGTCGTCTCGCTGTCGGCGACGGTGTCCAACGCCGAAGAGTTCGGCGAGTGGCTGGGGGAGGTTCGCGGCGACGTGGCCGTCGTCGTCTCTGAGATCCGCCCGGTGCCGCTGTGGCAGCACGTCATGGTCGGTAAACAACTCTTCGACCTGTTCGTCGAGGAGTCCTTGGACTCCTCCGGCCGACCGCAGGAGGGACGCCGGGTCCAGGTCAACCCCGAGTTGTTGGAGCGGATCCGCTCGGTCGAGCGAGCGCTGGCCGCCGACTCCGCCGCCCATCGCGGACTGCGCGGGCGGACCGGGCCTGGCGGAGGGCCGCCCGGCGGCGGACGCGGGCCACGAGGCGGGCGGGGGTCCTGGGAGTCGGACTCATCTGCGCGAGGGCGGGAGGGCGCCATACGGCCCGGTGGTGGACCCACCCGTGCTGACGTCATCGCGACCCTCGACCGCGAAGGGCTGTTGCCGGCGATCACGTTCGTGTTCAGCCGCAACGGGTGCGATACCGCTGTCGGGCAACTGCTGGCGCGGGGGATCAGGCTCGTCAGCGAGGCGGACGGCGTCCGCAACCGGCGGTATGTCGAGGAGCGGATCGGCGCCCTGGCCGACGAGGACCTGAGCGTCCTGGGCTACTGGGACTTCGTGGACGGCATCGAACGGGGCTTCGCGGCCCACCACGCCGGGATGTTGCCGACCTTCCGCGAGATCGTCGAGGAGTTGTTCACCCAGGGCCGGGTCCGGGCGGTCTTCGCCACCGAGACCCTGGCCCTCGGGATCAACATGCCCGCGCGCACGGTCGTCCTGGAGAAACTCGTCAAATACAACGGCGACACCCACGCCGAGCTCACCCCCGCGGAATACACCCAACTCACCGGTCGTGCCGGCCGGCGCGGCATCGACGTCGAAGGACACGGCGTCGTCCTGTGGAGCCGTGGCCTGGATCCGCTCGTCGTCGGCGGGCTCGCCTCGACACGCACCTACCCGCTGCGGTCCAGCTTCCGCCCCACCTACAACATGGCCGTCAACCTCGTCGCCCAGGTCGGTCGCGATCGTGCGCGTGAGCTGTTGGAGACGTCGTTCGCGCAGTTCCAGGCCGACCGTTCGGTGGTCGGCCTGGCGCAGTCGGTGCGCCGCGGCGAGCGGCAGTTGGCCGAGTATGCCGTCGAATGGCACTGTCATCTGGGCGATTTCGGGGAGTATGCCGCGCTGCGCGCCTCCCTGCGTGACCTCGAGAAGGGCGCGGCGAAGGCCCGCTCCGCCGCAACCCGGGCCGAGGCCGAGCTGTCCCTGGAACGGTTGCGCCCCGGCGACGTGATCCGGGTGCCGACCGGCCGACGCGCCGGGTATGCCGTGGTCGTTGCCGCCAACCGTGGAGCTCCGGGACGCCCGGCCTCACCGGCGGTCGTCACCGAAGACCGCCAACTGCGTCGGCTGACCACCGTCGACGTCCCGACGCCGGTGCAACCGTTGCTCACGGTGCGCATCCCGACCGGGTTCAACGCCAAGAGCCCCAAATCGCGACGCGACCTGGCCGCCACCCTGCGGATCGCCGTGGCACACGAGCCGCCGCCGCGGCATACCTCCCGGGGTGGTGACGACGACGCGCGCCGGGAGTCCGACGCGGAGGTCACCCGACTGCGCGCGGCCCTGCGGGAGCACCCCTGCCACGCCTGCCCCGACCGGGAGGAGCACTCCCGGCGGGCCGAGAAGTGGTGGCGGCTGCGCCGGGAGACCGATGCGCTCGCGCGTCAGGTCGACGGCCGCACCAACACCGTCGCGCGCACCTTCGACCGGATCTGTGACCTCTTGGAGGATCTGGGGTATCTCGGCGAGGGCGGGCTCACGGTCACCGAGGCTGGGCAGGACCTGCGCCAGATCTATGCCGAACGCGACCTCCTGGCCGCTCAGTGCATCCGCGAGGGCGTGTGGAACCGGCTTGACGCCGCCGGCCTGGCCGCCGTCGTGTCGGCGCTCATCCACGAACCGCGTCGCGAGGACCTCGCTGCCGCCCCGCGCGTGCCGACGACGGACGTGGGGGAGGCCCTCACCGCGATGACGGCGCTCTGGGCCACGTTGGAGGAGCAGGAGCGGCTCCACGGGCTGCCGCCGAGCGGCGCACCCGATGCCGGGATCGTCTGGATGGTGCACCGGTGGGCCAGCGGGCAACGCCTGGAGACGGTGCTGCGGGGCTCTGACCTGGCCGCCGGTGACTTCGTGCGCCGCTGCAAGCAGGTGGTCGACCTGCTGGGGCAGATCAGCGACATCGCGCCGCACCCCGCCTTGAGCGCCAAGGCCCGCAAGGCTGTTGACGCGGTCCGCCGCGGGGTGGTGGCCGCCGACCGGATCGACTGACCGGGTTCAACCGGCCGGATCGAGTCATCGGAGCCGCCAAAGCGCTGCTGAGGTGCGCTTCTCATGGGGTATTCCACGGTCCGTAGTGATGTCCGCCATGGCGGACGGACTGCCACGATGGGGGATCGCCTGAAATACTGTCAAGGACTTGATGACTGAATTATCCAACGATCCCCCCTTACGAGGAGAGACATGCAGCAACTCACTGGCTTGGACGAGATGTTCCTTTCGTTGGACACCGGGCGAACCACCGGGCACGTCGCCGGTATCGCCTTCTTCGACAAGCCGGCCGAGAAGCGCGACGAACTGGCGTTCCTCCGCGAGCGGGTTGCCGACCGGCTGACGCGCCTTCCGGTTCTGCGGTGGCGCCTCAAGAGCGTGCCCCTGGAGATGGACGGGCGCTACTGGGTGGACGGACCGGTCGACATCAAGGAGCAGGTCATCGGCATCCGGCTGCCCAAGCCCGGCACCGACGCCCAACTCCACGAGGCCATCGACCGGATCATGGCCCAGTTGCTTGAGCGCGACCGCCCGATGTGGCGCATCTACGTCATCGAGGGGCTGGAGGACGGCCGCTACGCCTATGTCGTCAAGATGACCCACGGTCTGGCCGACGGCAGCGTTCTGTGGATGCTGTTCGACCAACTCTCCGACCACCCCACCGAGGTGCTGCCCGAGGTCCCGATGAGCGCCGAGCCGCGTGGCGGCAAGGCCGAGATGCTCGCCCGCGGTCTGGTCGGTCTGGCCAAGAAGCCGGTCAAGGGGATCAAGTTGCAGGCTGAGACCGCCGCATGGGCCGCCGGGAAGGTACGCCAGGAAGGGCTGCGCTTCGTGCCGGACAGTGTCGTGCGGATGCTGCCGGGCGAGCTGAGCAAGCCGGTCGCGGCCCTGGCCAACAAGGGTCGCGCGGAGGGGGATGCCAAGGCCGGGTCGTTGGTGCCATCGCTGGCTCCGCCGAAGTCGCCGTTCAACGGCACCGTGACGGGCAACGTGAGCTTCAGCTATCACGACTTCGCGATCGCCGACCTGCGCAAGGTCGGCAAGCTCGTCGGCGGCACGATTAACGACGCCGTGCTCGCGGTCACCGCCGGGGCACTGCGGGCCTACATGGCCGACCACGGCGGCATCGTCGAGCGGCCGCTCATCACGTCGACGCCCATCTCCTGGCGCACCGGCAAGGAGAAGGAGCGTTTCGCCAACCAGGTGTTCATGCTCTTCCAGCCGTTGGCCACGCACATCGCCGACCCGCTGGAGCGCCTCAAGTTCGCCCGTGAGACGGCGAGCGCGGCCAAGGCGAACTGGGACGGCATACCGAGTCACCTCACCCGGCGCGCCAGTGAGTGGATGCCGGTCGTCGCCCTCGGCCCGAGCATGAAGGTGATGTCCTACCTCCCCGGCACCTACGCGCCGAAGATGTTCAACGTCTCGGTGTCCAACGTCAAGGGCCCGGCGGTGAAGCCGGTGTTCGGCGGCGTCGAGATCGGCCAGTACGTCATCTTCGGCTTCCTCCCGCCCGGCTGCGGTCTGCTGCTGGGCGGCCAGAGCCTGGGCGACCGGATCATTTTCAGCGCGACGGCCTGCACCGACATCGTCACCGACTACCGCGACCTGCCGCGCTATCTCAAGGAGAGCCTGGACGAGCTCCTCGCCCTCACCTGAGGCAACCGGCAGCGGGAAGGCGTGATCCTCGGAGCGTTGGCCACATCCGAAGGTGGCTAACGCTCCGGCAAGGGCAGCGCCCGCTCGCCCCGCTCGATCACCCGACGCCGAGGGCGGACAGCACCCGGTTGAACGCTCCGGTGAGGCCGTAGTCGACGGCCAGGCGCGACATGAGCACCGGGTCGGCCACCTGGGTGGGCAGGCGCAGGTCCACGTCGGGAAGGGGCGCGTCCACCGCCACCCGCACGACGCCAGGAGCGACATCGAGGTATGCCGCCCCGGCCTCCAGTCGGGTGCGCTGGGCTCCCTTGATCCGGGGGTCGCCGCCATCGACGGCAGCCCGGATGCCCGCGAGCGACCCGTAGGTCGCCAGCAGGGCCGCTGCTGTCTTCTCGCCGATCCCGGCCACTCCGGGGAGCCCGTCGGAGGCATCGCCGCGCAGGACGGCGAGGTCGGCATAGGCGTCGCCGGTGGGCACGGCATACCGCTCCTGCAGCACGGCCTGGTCCACGATCTCCGCGTCGCGCACCCCACCGCGGGAGGTGTAGAGGACCCGCACACCCAGCGCGTCGTCCACCAGTTGGAAGAGGTCACGGTCGCCGGTGACGATGTCGACCGCGAGGGTGCCCCGGTGGCGGTGGGCCAGCGCCCCGATGACGTCGTCGGCCTCAAACCCGTCGACCCCCACGCGCGCGATCCCCAGGGCGGCCAGGGCGGCAGCGATGAGCGGGACCTGGGGCGCGAGGTCGTCGGGAGCCTCTTCGGAGGTCAACCCCGACGGGCCATCTCCCGACGCGCCTGACGCGCCCGACGCCGCGGCCCCGCCGGCTCCGGCCACGCCGCCGGGAGCGCTCGGGTCGGCACCCGCAGCGACCCGATGGGTCTTGTAGGACGGGATCGCCTGCACCCGGAACTGCGGCCGCCAGTCGTTGTCCCAACACGCGGCGAGGTGGGTCGGCCGGTGCCGGTCGACCAGGGTGGCCACCATGTCGAGGAAGCCGCGGATCGCATTCGTCGGGGGCTCGGACGGGTCCGTGCGCTGATCGGGCACGCCATAGAAGGCCCGGAAATACAGGCTCGCCGAGTCAAGGAGGAGGAGTCTGCCAGCCTGGTCCATGGGGCCTCACCCTAGTTCGGTCCGCAGGGGTGCGACAGCCGCGTTCGGCGACCGTGCGAAGGCCCGACGTCCCACCCCCCAAACGGGCCAGCGGCCGGTCCCGTTGACTGCGTAGGCTGCCCCCATGGAGAAACTCGACCGGAAGCTCGTGCAGCTGCTCGCGGCGGACGGCCGGATGAGCTACACGGACCTCGGCAAGGCGACGGGCCTGTCGACCTCCGCCGTGCATCAGCGGGTCCGGCGTCTGGAAGAGCGTGGCGTGGTGCAGGGTTACCAAGCCGTCATCGACCCGGCCCAGGTGGGGCTGCCGCTCACGGCATATATCTCGCTGTCGCCTCTCGACCCCGCCGCGCCCGACGACATCCCCGACCGGATCCGCGGCTTCTCCGAGATCGAGTCGTGCCATTCGGTGGCCGGCGACTTCAACTACATCACCAAGGTCAGGGTGGCCACGCCCCTTGACCTGGAGGACCTGCTGACCCGCCTGCGCGGTGCCGCTCACGTCCAGACGCGCACGACCGTCGTGCTCTCCACCGCGTGGGAAGGCCGCCCGGTCACCGGACGCGACACCCCGCCGAAGGCCTGACCGCAGCGCTCCCGCACCTAGCACCCGGAGGTATGCCGCCCAGCGGCCCGCCGCTCAGCCGACGTCCGCGCGGCCGCTACATCCGGTCGGTCGGCTCATAGGACTCTGGGTCCGGCGGCGCGGACACGTCAGGGTGTGCCATCCGGTGATGCCGTGCCCACACCAGCCATCCGGCGATGCTGAAGGTCACCGCCGCGCCGGTCAGCCCGGCAAGGCTGGCGCTGACGAGGGGCACGAGTGCTCCGGCGACGATCGCGTTGAGCATCGTGTTGCTGAACGACTGCATCGATGACAGCGTCCCTCGATGGCGCGGCCGCACCTCAAGCAGCACGAGGGTAACGATGGGGAAGACGAGCGCGATCCCCAAACCCGTGGTCACGGGACCGACCAGCACCCAGGGGAGAGTCCGCAGACCGACCACGTCCAGTGCCAACTGGACCACACCGCCCAGCACGGCAACCCCGAACCCGAGGGTGAGGAAGCGGGGCCCGCTGATCCGCCCGGCCAGCCGCCCGGTCAGCCAGGATCCAACGATCATCATCGTCACCACGGGCACGAACAACCAGCCGAAGTCGCCTGGCCCCAGATGGAGGTGATCGACGATGAAGGCGGGGGCCGCGGAGATGTAGGTGAACAGCGCCGCGAAGTTGAAGGACGACACCAGCAGCAGGCGCCGCACGCTGGGGTCCTTGCTGGAGTCGATGACCGCGCTCACGAGCGCCCGCGTCGACAGCGGGGTCCGACGGGTGGGCGGGTGGGTCTCGGGAAGCAGGAACATCACTGCGGCGAGGACAACCACCGCGAAGATCGCGAGGAACCAGAAGATGCTGCGCCAGCTCGACCAGCCGAGCAGCCAGCCCCCGACGATGGGGGCCAGAGCCGGGGCCACCCCGAAGATCATCGACATCTGCGACATGGCGCGTTGGGCCGGGTGGCCGGAGAACACGTCCCGGACCACGGTGCGCCCCACGATCATGCCGCCACCGGCGAAGACCCCCTGAAGGGCCCGGCCGACGAGCAGCCAGGTCATCGAGGGGGCGAGCGCGCAGAGCACCGAGGTCACCGTGAACATCGCCAGCCCGCCGACGATGACCGGGCGTCGGCCCAGGGCGTCGGACAGCGGCCCGTGCAACAGGCTCATCACGGCGAAGGTGAAGAGGTAGACCGAGACGATCTGCTGGGTGGCGACAGCATCGACGGTGAACTCGCGTTGGACCGCCGGGAAGCCAGGGAAGATCGTGTCGACCGTGAACGGCCCCAGCATGGTCAGGGCCGCCAGCAGGACGACGATTCCTCGGTCAGATGCTCGGCGGACGATCACTCAAGCACGCTACGCCGCGTGGCCACAGCGGCGCGGAGCGGTCCACCCGATGACTCGCCGGCCCATCGCGCGCTAGGCGGCTCAGCGGTCTCGGGCGATGGGTGCGGTGCGGCCCGCGGTCAGGGCGAGTAGGTCGGCGGGGGAGAGTTCCACGTCGAGCCCACGGCGTCCGCCGGACACGAGGATCGTCGGGTATGCCGTCGCGTCGGCATCCAATACCGTTGGCAACGCCCGCTTTTGCCCGATGGGCGAGATGCCGCCCACGACGTAACCGGTCGAGCGCTCGGCGACGGCCGGGTCGGCCATGACGGCCTTCTTGGCGCCGAGGGCCGACGCGATCGCCTTGAGATCGAGCAACCGGTCGGCGGCGACGATGCCGACGCCGAGCCGCCCGTCGGCCTCGACGAGCAGGGTCTTGAAGACCCGCGCGGGGTCGACGCCGAGCGCGGCAGCGGCTTCCAGGCCGTAGGACGGCGCCGCTGGATCGTGCTCGTAGGTGTGGACGGTGAACGCCACCTTCGCCCGGGTGAGCGCGGTGGTCGCCGGGGTTCCGGACGCCTTCGCCATGAGAGGCGAGTATGCCGTCTCCCGCCCATCGCCGAAGCCGCGGCACTGCCGTATCCAGCCCGACCGCTGTCGCCGGACTGCTCCCGGAGTGTGACGTCCGGGGCCGAGGCGGCATACGCTGCGGCTGTGTCTCACCAGCGGGTGCTCATCGTGGGGTCAGGCTTTTCCGGTATCGCCATGGCTGCCCGGTTGGCGCAGGCCGGCATCGATGACTTCCTCATTCTGGAGAAGGCGGACGATGTCGGGGGGACCTGGCGCGACAACCGCTACCCCGGGTGCGCCTGCGACGTGCCCAGCCGCCTCTATTCACTGAGTTTCGCCCCGAAGGCCGACTGGAGCCGCGACTACGCGCCGGCCGGCGAGATCTGGGACTACCTGCGCGACTGTGTCGAGCGCTTCGGACTGCGCTCACGGATCGTCTTCGGCGCCGAGGTGACTGAGGCGACCTGGAAGCGGGGCCGTTGGGAGGTGCTGGCGGCCGACGGCCGGGAATGGACCGCGGGGGCCCTCGTGCTCGGTGTCGGCGGGCTGCACGTCCCGCGTCGGCCGGATCTGCCTGGGCTCGGATCGTTCGCCGGTCGGGTGCTGCACACCGCCGATTGGCCCGAGGACGACCACCTCTCCGGAATGCGGGTCGGCGTGGTCGGCACCGGCGCCTCGGCCGTCCAACTCGTGCCGAGCCTGGCCGATCGGGTCGGCGCGTTGGAGGTTTTCCAGCGGACGCCCTCGTGGATCTTGCCGCGGGATGACCGCCCGTGGTCCCGCGCCCGCCAGCAGAGCTACGCCCGGCTGCCGCTGCTCGGGCGGCTGGCACGGTGGCGCACCTATGTGCGTCTGGAGACGCGGGTGCTGGGCTTCGGG
This sequence comes from Candidatus Phosphoribacter hodrii, assembly GCA_016707175.1. GTDB lineage: Bacteria > Actinomycetota > Actinomycetes > Actinomycetales > Dermatophilaceae > Phosphoribacter > Phosphoribacter hodrii. The sequence goes on along the minus strand of JADJIB010000002.1, from coordinate 101,766 downwards.
CGACTGGACCGCGCCCGTCGCTTGGTGCAGGAGCAGGCCCTGGCACGCCTGGCAGAGGCGGTCCCCGATCCGGCGACCCGCGAGGCACTGACCCCGCACTATGCGTTGGGGTGCAAACGGGTCCTGCTGTCCGACGACTACTGGCCGACCTTCGCCCGCCCGGACGTCGCGTTGGTGACCGCACCGATCGACCGGGTCGAGCCCTGGGGGGTTGTCACCGAAGACGGCGAGCACCACGAGCTCGACGCCCTGGTGTTCGCGACCGGATTCGACGTGCGGGGGAGTTTCGATCGGGTCCGCATCACTGGCCTTCGGGGACGGACCCTCGCCGACGAGTGGGCGTCCAGCCGCTCGACGCACCTGGGCATCGAGGTCGCCGGTTTCCCCGAGCTCTATCTGCTGCTCGGGCCGAACACGGCGCTCGGCCACAACTCGGTGCTCGTCATGATCGAGGCCGCGATCGAGCACATCCTCAAGGCCCTGCATCGAGCCGACGAGGAGGGCCCACACGTCGTCACCCGCAGCGCCCAGGCCCGGTTCGGGCGCTGGGTCAGGCAACGGACGCGCCACACGGTGTGGGGCTCAGGGTGCCAGAGCTGGTACCTCGACGAACGCGGCCGCAACGTCGCCATCTGGCCGGCGTCCTCGATCCGCTACCGGGTGGCGACCCGACGCCTTCGGGCGCGCTCCTACGAGCGCGTCACCGAGGACGGGCCGGTCAGGTCAACGACTGGGCCGACGCGAGTCGACTGAGGGCAGCGGCGTCGAACGCGGCAGCGTGCGCCGCGGCGGCGTTGGTCTCGCGGGCCCACCACTTCTGACCCTCATCGGGGAGGGTGTAGATCGGGTCGTAGTAGACGTACTCGCGCGAGAGCGCATCCATGTCGGCGGCCTCGATGGACGTGCGGTAGTTCTTGCGCCAGTAGGAGATCCCGTGCTCCCGGTCGTACTCCTCGACCTGGTGCACCCAGCGCTTACCGACGAAAGGCACGTCGCAGACGATGCGCGGCGTGGCGAACCCAGGCAGGTAGCCCATGATCGCGTGCTGCAGGTGCTGAGCCTCGGCCAGCGACAACCTCCAGTGCTCGCTGAACGGGATCATGTCGCACATGTAGAAGTAGTACGGCGTGATCGACGCGTTGTCCTGCAGCGCGAACGACAGGTCGAGCAGATCCTTCGGGGTGTCGTTGATCCCGCGCAGCAGCACGCCCTGGTTGCGGATGTTGAACAGGCCCGCATCCATCAGCGCCCGAGCCGTCTCGGCGACCAGCGGGGTGACCGAGTTAACGTGGTTGACGTGGGTGTGGATCGCGACATGGACGCCGCGAGCGTGTGCCTTGGCGGCGATCCGACCGACGCCCTCGACGACGTCGGGGGCTCCCCAGTGCTGCGGCAGTGCCATGAGCGCCTTGGTCGCCAGGCGGATGTCGCGGATGTTGTCGATCTCCAGGAGCCGGTCGAGGAAGGACTCGAGGTTCTTCCACGGCAGGTTGGCGACGTCGCCGCCGGAGACCACGACATCGCGCACCGTCGGGGTCGCGGCGAGGTAGTCGAGCATCGCCTGGTAGCGGTCGACCGGCTTCATCCCGAACTTGAGCTTGGTCACCTGCGCCGTGGAGTTGCCGACGAGGTCCATCCGGGTGCAGTGCCCGCAATACTGCGGGCAGGTCGGCAGCAACTCGGCCAGCACCTTGGTCGGGTAGCGGTGGGTCAGGCCTTCGACGGCCCACATGTCGTGCTCGTGCAGCGAGTCGCGCGACGACTTGGGGTGGCTCGGCCAGTCGGTGCGCCGGTCGGAGAAGACGGGGAGCATGTAGCGCCGGATCGGGTCGCCATAGTAGGCGGCCGTGTATGCCGCGCCCGCGGCCGGCATACCGAGGTCGCCGTCGCCCGTGGCTGGGACCATCGTGTTGAGCATCTGCGGCGGGACGAGCATCGACATCGTCGCCCGCTCGTTCTGGTCGCGCTCGAGGTCGGCGTAGAAGTCATCGGTGAGCAGGTCACCCATGAGCTCATGCAACTGCTTGACGTTCTTCACGCAGTGGCTGCGCTGCCACTGGGCATCGCGCCACTGGGCCTCGGTGACGTCGCGCCAGCCGGGCAGGCGAGTCCAGTCGGGCTCGACCAGGGCACGCATGCGGTAGGCGTAGGGCTGTTCCAGAACGGGCGTCATGCCTCTAAGATACAGGAAGATCTACGGTGTTAGCCATTCGACGCGATAAATCCTCCGCCGTCGATGGTCGAGAGGAGCAGTAAGTGAACCAGTCGGTAACTTCCACGGTTCCGGCGTCGCCGGTCGGGCTGCATCGGGTGCTTGAGCCGAGCGGCGCTGCTGTCACGTTGCCCCAGGCGGCCCGCCGACTGGATGCCCGCCGGGAGATCTGGCCCAGCGAGGTCCGCATCGCCATCGACACCCTCAACCTCGATGCCGCGTCCTACCGGCAACTCGCCGAGAAGCACCGGGGCGTCGACGGCGAGGTCGACGGGGGAGCGGTCCGCGAGGAGGTTCTCGCGATCGTCGCCGAGCGCGGCAAGATGCAGAACCCCGTCACGGGGTCAGGCGGGATGCTCATCGGCACGGTCGACGAGGTCGGCCCCGACAGCCCCCTCGGGCTCACCGTCGGTGACCGGGTCGCGACGCTGGTGTCGCTCTCGCTCACCCCGCTGACGATCACCGACGGGCTGCGCCGCTGGGACGGCCGGTCCGAGCAGGTCCCGGCCGCCGGTCACGCTGTCCTCTTCGAGCGCTCGATCGCCGCCGTCATCCCGGACGACCTCGACCCGCGCCTCTCGCTCATGGTCATGGACGTCTGCGGCGCGCCTGCGCTCGTGTCCCGCGTGGTGGGGGAGTATGCCGCTCGCCGCGTCGCCGGCACCGGTGCCAGTGAGGAGCCGTCGGCTCCGTCGGTTCTCGTTCTCGGCGGAGCCGGCAAGTCTGGCTCGCTGTCGCTGGCCGCCGCGCGTGAGGCTGGGGCCGGCCGACTGGTTGCCGTCGTTCCGAACGACCGTGAGGCGCAGGTGCTGCGTCCGACAGGGCTGGCCGACGAGGTCGTCATCGCCGACGCCCGCTCGCCGATGGGACTGCTGGCTGCGGTCCAGGCGGCGGGTGGACCGTGCGACGTCACCGTGGTCTGCGTCGACGTGCCGGGGTGTGAGCAGCCGGCCATCCTGGCAACCGCGCAGGAGGGGACGATCATCTTCTTCTCGATGGCCACGTCCTTCGCAGCCGCGGCGCTGGGCGCCGAAGGGTTGGCCGCCGATGTGCGGATGCTCGTGGGCAACGGCTACGTGCCGGGGCACGCGGCATACGCGATGGGACTGGTCCGTCGCAACGCGGCGGTGCGGGCTCTGTTCGAGTCCCGCATCGAGTGAGTAGACGCCAAGGATGATCTCCGTAACACCCTTGGACCGTCAGATCTCCGGCCTAGCCATCGTTTCGCAGGAAAAATGCCCGTCTCTGCTACGCTGAGACCGTGTCGACAACCCCACTGATCTACCTGGATGCCAGCCAGGTCCGCCAGGCCAGGTCACTCGCGCGCCGCGCCGGCGCACCAGTGGTCAAGCTCGCCAAGGCGCACACCACGGTCTCAGTGGAGCGGGCGACCCTGCGCCTGGCCGGGCTCACCGGAGCCGACCACGAGGGCCAGCCGTGGGTCAACCATCTCGTCGATGCCGTGCGTGGCCAGGTCGGGCTTGAGCACGGTGTCACCACTCCGGTCTTCGACGCGCTGCGAGCAGGGGCCGCTCCTGACCTGCTCACCCTGGCTCAACAGTCGGCCGCCGGCTCGGTGACGTTCCGGCTACCAGAAGGCCGCGACCTCAAGGCCACCCAGCGGGCCGCACGCACTGCGGTGGCACGCGGCATACGCACCATCGACGCCCAACGCGCGGTCCGCGACCGGCTGATCCGTCGCCATGGTGACCCGAAGCAGACCCCGTGGATCTACCTCATCGTCGCCACCGGTGATATCGACGAGGACATCCCGCAGGCGCAGGCCGCGGCCCGAGAGGGAGCCGATGTCATCGCGGTCATCCGCTCGACAGGGCAGAGCCTGCTCGACTTCGTGCCCGAGGGTGCCACTCACGAGGGCTTCGCCGGCACCTACGCCACCCAGGAGAACTTCCGGCTCATGCGGGCCGCCCTCGACGAGACCAGCCGCGAGGTGGGCCGCTACGTCCGGCTCACCAACTACGCGTCCGGTCTGTGCATGCCGGAGATCGCCACCCTCGCGGGGCTCGAGCGCCTGGACATGATGCTCAACGACTCGATGTACGGCATCCTCTTCCGCGACATCAACCCGATCCGCACCTTCGTCGACCAGCGCTTCAGCCGGCAGATCCATGCTCGCGCCGGCATCATCATCAACACCGGCGAGGACAACTACCTCACGACCGCCGACGCGGTCGACGCCGCGCACACCGTCACCGTGAGCCAGTTGCTCAACGAGTACTTCGCCAAGGAGGCGGGGCTCGAGGATTGGCAACTGGGGCTCGGACATGCCTTCGAGATCAACCCCGAGGTCCCCGAGAGTTTCCGGCTGGAGCTGGCCCACGCGCTGCTCGCGCGGACCCTCTTCCCGGACGCGCCGCTGAAGTGGATGCCGCCGACCAAGCACATGACCGGCGACGTGTTCCGCGGCTACCTGCTCGACGGGTTCTTCAACCTTGCCGGCACCATGACCGGCCAGGGCATCCTGCTCGTCGGGATGATGACCGAGGCCGTGGTCACCCCGTTCCTCTCCGACCGTGACCTGGCGTTGCAGAACGTCCGCTACGTCCTGGACGCCGCCGGGGGGCTGCGCGAAGACTTCCACCCGCCGCGAGACGGCTTCATCCAGACCCGTTCACGCCACGTCCTGGGCGAGGCCGTCGACCTGCTCGACCGGATCGCCACCGACGGGTTGCTCGACGCCATCGCCGACGGCACCTTCGGGCTGATGAAGCGGCCGGCTGACCACGGCAAGGGCCTGGACGGCGTGATCGTCCGCGCGCCTGACTACGACAACCCAGCGGTCACCCTGCTTGAGACGGGAGCCACGCGATGACCAATCGCAAGCATCTGCGCGAGACGCCCCGCAAGGTCACCCCGCAGATCGTCCGCCCCTACGGCGACACGACGGGTGACGGGATGGTCCAGATGTCCTTCACCCTGCCGTTGCCGCACGACAAGCGGGCCGAGGGCGCCGCCCTGCAACTGGCCAAGAAGATGGGCATGGACCCGGCCCTGGTCGTGCACGCCAAGCCGATCGGCCCCGACTTCACCTTCTTCGTCGTCTACGGCTCGTCCAACCACCTCGTCGACCTGTCCCAGGTGCACGTGCAAGAGCGCGAGTTCCCCCTGTTGACCCCCAAGGAGGTCAACGTCGCTGTCAAGCGCGGCCTGCGCCGACCCCTCGTCGTCGTCGGGGCCTGCATCGGCACCGACGCCCACACGGTGGGGATCGACGCCATCCTCAACATCAAGGGGTTCGCGGGGGAGAAGGGTCTGGAGTACTACTCCGAGATCACCGTCGTCAATCTCGGCGCCCAGGTCCTCGTGCCCGAACTCGTCGCCAAGGCCCGCGCCGCCCACGCCGACGCCGTCCTGGTCAGCCAGGTCGTCACCCAGAAGGACGCTCACATCCACAACGTCTCGCAGATGACGGCCGCCTTCCGGGAGGCCTACCCGGCGGGGAAGGTCCCGCTGCTGGTCGCCGGGGGACCGCGCTTCGAGGACGGGTCGGCCGAGCGACTGGGCGTCGATCGCATCTTCGGCCGGGGCACCACACCCGGCGAGGTCGCCAGCTATCTCGTCCACGCGATCGTTCCGCCCGCGACGCCCCGGAAGAAGGCCTCATGAGCACCAACCCGTCCCGCGCCGAGGTCGGCCGCACCGTCGTCCACCGCCGCTACGTCCCCTACAGCCACGCCCACTACGCCGGCAACCTCGTCGATGGTGCCTACTCGTTGGCTGCCTTCGGAGACGTGGCGACCGAGATGTGCATCCTCACCGACGGCGACGAGGGGCTGTTCGCCTCCTACTCCGACGTCCAGTTCCTCGCGCCGGTGCGCGCGGGTGACGTTCTCGAGATCGAGGCCCGTCTCGTGCGGGTCGGGCGCCGGTCGCGTGAGATGGACTTCGCCGTCCGAGTGGTATGCCGCGGCACCCCCTCGGAGGGGGCCTCGGCCGCCGAGGTCCTCGACCCGCCGGTGGTCGCCACGACTGCTCGTGGGACGGTTGTCGTCCCCTGAGTCTGGACACCCGCCGGTCACTCGCAGGTCACTCCGAAGGCACCCCGGCGTGTCGTTCTACGACACGCCGTGTACGTCGGATTTCCCTTTTCGAGAACACCCGTCACGGACGCCTCCTGACCTGCGCTTTCGCGTATTTGTGCAGGTCAGGGTCGAGTTGACAGCCGAGACACAGCGGGTAAGTTCGATCACGTTGTTCGCCTTTGGGTGGCTCTGGCTACGAAAAGCGGCAACGTCTCGGGGTGGGAGTCCACGGTGGCCTGCGCGCGCGGCCACCGGGCGACCAGGCTCGCTGCCACGGGGCGGGATCGCCGGTCGTAACTGTGTGGCGGACGTCGGTTGTGCCCGTGCATGCCTAGTAGACAACAACCGGGCATCCCTCATCCGGAGGGGTGGCGGTTGGTCCCAACAGCAGCACGGGCACAGCGACGTCCGCACCCGACGTCGGCGGACCACCAGGGGCGTTCGGAGTTCTCGCCGCGCTGACCTACGGTTGCACCTGTGCGCCGCCTCCTCCTTGCTCTCGTCGGTGGTGCCGTGCTGTCCCTGGCCTTCCCCGGTTACGGGCTGTGGTGGGCCGCGCCGCCCGCGATCGCGATCCTCGCGTTGGTCACCGTCGGAGTGCGCGGCCGCGCTGGCTTCGGCCTCGGGCTGGCCTTCGGGCTGGCCTTCTTCGTCCCGACGTTGAGTTGGTCGGGCATCTACCTCGGGGTCGTGCCGTGGGCCGGGCTCGCGGTGTGTCAGGCCCTGTATGTGGGTCTGCTTGGCTGGGGGAGCGCGGTCCTTCAGCGCCGCGCCGTCCGCCCGCTCGTCGTCGCCCTGGCCTGGGTCACCCAGGAGGCGCTGCGCGACCGGACACCCTACGGCGGGTTCCCGTGGGTTCGGGTTGCCTTCAGCCAGGCCGACAGTCCGTTCGGGCAGGTCGCGGCCCTGGGCGGCGCACCGGCGGTCACCTTCCTCGTCGCGCTGGCTGGGGGATTCCTCGCGTATGCCGTGCACGCGGCATACCGCCTCGCCACGACGACACCCCCCGAACCGCACCGGGGCACCCAGGTCGTGCGGGGCTCGGCTGCAGCGCTGGCGGCGGCCCTCGTCGGGTTGGTAGTGCCGGTGCCGACCGAGGGACCCAGCGCGCGGGTCATGGCTGTGCAGGGCAATGTGCCGCGCGCCGGGCTGGACTTCAATGCCGAGCGACGGCAGGTGCTCGATAACCATGTCTCGGTGACCATCTCGGGCGTCGAGCGCGAGCGTGCGGCGGGAGCGCCCACCCCTGACCTCGTGGTGTGGCCGGAGAACGCCTCCGACATCGATCCGACCCGCAATCCGGATGCGGCCGCCGTCATCCAGCAAGCGGTCGAGGCAGCGGAGGCACCGATCCTCCTCGGCGGCCTGGCCGAGGAGCCCGCGCCGTATGTGTCCAACGTGTCGTTTCTCTATGAGCCGGGCGCGGGGTTGGTGGGCAGGTACGCCAAACAGCATCCGGTGCCGTTCGCCGAGTACATTCCCAACCGCTCGTTCTGGCGCATCATCTCCACTCAGGTCGACCTGCTCGGCACCGACATGTGGGCGGGGCCAGGCCCGGTGGTCTTCCGCGTGCCGGCCGCGTCCGGTGGCGAGGTCGTGGCCGGGCCGAGCATCTGTTTCGAGGTGGCCTACGACGAGTTGGTCCGAGCCAACGTCGACCTCGGGGCGAACCTCCTCGTGGTGCAAACCAACAACGCGACCTTCGGGTTCACCAACGAATCGGTCCAGCAACTGGCGATCTCACGGATCCGGGCCATCGAGCACGGCCGCTCGGTCGTCCACGTGTCCACCGTTGGTGTGAGCGCGCTCATCCTTCCTGACGGAACACTCCTGCAGCCGACGTCGTTGTTCACACCGGCTGCCCTGGCTGCCGACCTTCCCCTGCGCACCGAGCGGACCCTCGCCGGTTGGGTGGGGGCCTGGCCGGAATATTGTGCAGTGTTCGGGATGCTCGCCCTGCTCGCGGGCTCCGCCTTGAGCAGGCGGCAGCGAAAGGAACTGACCTCATGACCGAGTCGTCGACCCGGGGAGCCCTGCGACGCATCGTCGTGCTCATTCCCACCTACAACGAGCGGGAGAACCTGCCACGCATCGTCAGCCGGGTGCGCGCCGCCGTGCCCGCCGTGGACATTCTCGTCCTGGACGACAACTCGCCCGACGGCACCGGTGCCGTCGCCGATGACCTGGCGGCGGCCGACGCTGCGGTGCACGTCCTGCACCGCGCGGGCAAGCAGGGTCTCGGCGCGGCATACAAGGCGGGGTTCGCGTGGGCGATCGAGCGGGGCTACGACGCGGCCGTCGAGATGGACGCCGACGGCTCTCACCAGCCGGAGCAACTGCCGAGCCTGCTTCGGGCGGCGGAAAACGCCGACCTTGTCATCGGGGCTCGGTGGATCAAGGGCGGCTCGGTCGTCAATTGGCCGATCCACCGCAAGGTCCTCAGCGTCGGGGCGAACATCTACACCAAGGTCATGCTCGGGCTGCCGGTCAACGACGCGACCGGGGGTTACCGGGTCTATCGCACATCGGCGCTGCAGACCATGGACCTGGGTTCGGTCAGCTCGGCGGGCTATGGCTTCCAGGTCGACATGACTGTGGCCCTGGTGCGGGCCGGCCTCGTGGCCGTCGAGGTTCCCATCGAGTTCGTCGAGCGCGAAATCGGTGAGTCGAAGATGAGCGGGAACATCGTCAGCGAGGCGTTTGTCAACGTCGGCAAGCAGGGTCTGGCACATCGGGCCGGGCAACTGCGCGGCGCGGCCGCCCGGCTGCGCAGTCCGCGGGAGGGTCGATGGCACAGCGCGTGACCCGCTCCGGCGGCCGTCGCCGCTGGCCTTGGGTGCTCACACTGGCCCTGCTCGTCGTGCCCACGGCCGAGTTGGCCATCATCCTCTGGGTCGGTCAGCAGATCGGTGGCTGGCCAACGCTCGGCCTGCTCGTAGCCGAGTCGGCGTTGGGCGCGTGGCTGGTCAAACGTGAAGGGTCCCGCACCTGGCAGGCCCTCGCGTCGGCCCTCAACACCGGCCGGATGCCCTCACGCCAGCTCAGTGACGCGGCGCTGGTGCTGGTGGGCGGCACGTTGCTGCTCACCCCGGGCTTCCTCACCGACCTCGTGGGCTTCTTCTGCATCCTGCCGATCACCCGGGCGATCGCTCGCACCGTGCTCGAGACGATCGTCACCCGCAAACTCCTCGGGGGGATCGTCAGCTCGGGAGACCGGCCCCCTCGGTCACCTGGCGGGAGCGGGCCGGGCGACGTCATCGAGGGCGAGATCATCGACGGTTGAGCCCGCTTGGCGGTTGCTCAGCCTTGTTTGGGGAGGGACAGGCAGAACCCGCACCTTCCGGGGTGAAGGTGCGGGTTCCTTGGTATGCCGGGTGCGGACTCAGGCGCTGCGCTTGCTGGTCTCTCCGCGCGAGGCGCGCAGCAGGGCAAGGCGCTCGGCGAGCAGCTCCTCGAGCTCGGGGATGGATCGACGTTCGAGCAACATGTCCCAGTGGGTGCGCGGGGGTCGCGCCGGCTTGGCGTCCGGCACCGACTCGCCGTTGAGCAGGCGCGCGCTGGCGCCGCAACGGCACTCCCAGGTCGGGGGGATGTCGGCCTCAATGCTGAACGGCAACTCGGAGCGGTGCCCCTGGGGGCAGACGTAGACCGTGATCTGTCGTGCGCTCGGAACGACGTTGACGTCGGACTCCATGCTCAGTGCGCCGAGGCGGGTGCCTCGGAGGGAACGGTCGGCCATGCTGAACCTCCTGACGGGCGAGCCGGGGAGGGGTCCGGTCGGATGCCGCAGCCCCCTGCTCACCAACTCAGACGTTCCAACGGCGCAAAGGGTTGCCTTTGTTCCCGAAGTCGTCAGCATTCACCCGACATAACGCCCGTCAGATGACGCGAGGTACCTCGTTGCCAGCCTGGATGATGCCTTCGCGCATCTTCACGCGGGACAGCAACACGCCGCCGAGGATGAAGAAGACGATCAGCGCGAGGATGGCGGCGCGGTAGGACAGGGTCGCTTGGTAGACCAACCCGAAGATCAGCGTGCCGAACCAGCTCGTGCCGCGCTCCATCGCCTGGTAGAGGCTGAAGTACTCGGCCTCCTTGCCGGCCGGGATGAGCTGGCTGTAGAGCGAGCGCGACAGGGCCTGTGACCCGCCGAGGACCATGCCGATGAAGAACGCCAGCGCCAGGAAGAGCACGAGCGACTTGGCGGGGACGAAGAAGGCGACCGTGACGATGCCCGTCCAGACGCCCAGGCTGCTCAGCACGGTCTTCCAGGCACCGATCCTGGCGGCAACCTGCCCGAAGAAGCGGGCACCGAAGAAGGCGACGAACTGGACAAAGAGGAAGATCCCCAGCACTGTCTCCTGCGGGAACTCAAGCTCCTCGATCCCATAGAGGCTGGAGTTGCCGATGACGGTCTGGATCCCGTCGTTGAAGAACAGATAGGCCAGCAGGAACAGCTTCGTCTGGGGGTAGTGCAGCGCCAGGTCCCGGAAGGTCTCACGCAACTGCCGCAAGCTGCCTCCGACGACACCCTCGCCCGGGGCCACTGGTGGGGCAACCGTGCCGGTGACGTTGCGCAGCCCGCGCACGGGGATGATGGTGAAGGCGGCCCACCACACCCCGGCCATCAACAGGCTCACCCGGACCGCGCCACCCTTGTCCAGTCCGACCAGATCAGGTTTGGCGACGAGGACGAAGTTGAGCAGCAGCAGCAACCCTCCGCCGAGATAGCCGAAGGCCCAGCCTTTCGAGGACACCCGGTCGCGGTCGTTCGGACCGGCGATGCGCACGAGGAGGGAGTCGTAGATGACCAGCGACGAGCCCAGACAGATATTGGCGATGACGAACAGCAGCACACCCATCTGCCAGTTGGTGCCCGTGACCAGACACATGAGGGTCGCGGAGAGGGCGCCGGTCCAGGCAAAGGTCGCGAACAGTTTCGTGGGGTGGGGGGAGCGGTCCGCGATCGCTCCGACGAAGATGAGGAAGATGGCCGAGATGATCGTCGAGACGGTTGCGGTGTAGGCCACGAGCGACCCGGGGGAGACGGGGATCCCCAACACTGACAGCGTTGCGGCGCATCGCTGCCCGTCGGCGAGGTCGGGGCAGGCAGCGGCCGTCGCGACCGAGGTGAGATACGGGGCAAAGAGCACGGTCGCCGTCGTCGTGACGTAGGCCGAGTTCGCCCAGTCGTACCAGTACCAGGACTTCTGCTCACGGGTCTCTGCTGACTTTGGGGCGCGCGTAGCGGCGGCCCCCCCGGCGGTGCTCATGTCGTGAAGCGTGTCACACCCGCCGGGATCGCGGCAGGGGTATGCCGTGCGCCACGCCGAGCGCCCCGGCGAGCATCTCGGGCATCTCCGTCATCCCGGGCATCCCGGTGACGACACGCGCCCTTCAGTCGGCGACCGCGTCAGAAGAATCGGTCATGAACTCCCACGTCAGGCCGTGGCCGAGGACGACCAGGCCGATGAGCAGGACCGCGGCCACTTGGATCGGGGCGGCACCCAGCGGTGCGGCCACAGTGGGGAAGGCGCCAAGGACCAGGACGGCGAGATAGAGCACGGCCACCACCCACCGGTTGCGCGTGAACGGGCCGGGGAGGGTGAAAGCTCGCTCGATGCCGATGAGCCGCACGGTGGTCACGACACCGATGAGGGCCACCACGGCAAAGGTCGAGCGCCACATGAGGGGAGTGGCTGGGCTCACCTGGGCGAGCAGGCCCATCAGCCCCGGGAGCAGGAACGTCACGTAGATGCCGCCGGCCAGGCGCCGGCGGCGCGGGTCGGCGGCCCACCCGCTGCGCCGCTCGACGACGTTCCACCACAGCCCGACGAGGGTGAAACACGTGGCCGAGAACAACGAGTAGAAGGTGCCGATGTCCATGGGCCAAGGTAGCGCCGCAGACCGGGCCGGCGTGGCCGATCCATCACGCAGTCGCCAGGGTGGCAGCCGCTTCGAGGGTCATCCAGGCCTGCAGTTGGGTCGACAACTCCAGGGGTATGCCGCGCGGCTGGGTCTGCTCGGCCGACACCGTTGGGTCGGGGGAGAACACCGCGACCGGAGGCAGCACTGGGACGGGGGCGGGCGGCATACCGGATGTCGTTGGCGCGGAGCGCAATTGGTGACCTGACCAGAAGGCGTCGGCGGTGCCGCGCACGAGCTCGCGAGCCACCTGCCGGGCACCGTCGGCGAGGGCGGGGGAGTGGGCCGCGAGGGCGAGGTAGCGGGCCAGGATGCCGGTGAACAAACCGCCGTCACCGTCGCCGTGCGTGCGCAGCACCCGCTGGTCGGGGTCGGTCGTCAGGTGGTCGGCGACCGCGCTCACCAGTGCCTCGGCGCGCGCGAGGCTGATGGGGTCTCCGAGCGTGATGAGCGCGGCCAGGACGGTGCCCTGGTTGTAGGTGAACACGTCGGGCACGAGGGTGGTGGTGCCGTCCGGGGCGATGCGTAGGCCGTCGACGAACAGGCCTGTCGCCGGGTCGCGCAGGTGGTCGTGCAGCCAGTCGAGCAGGGACCGCGCCCGCGCGCGATCACCGATCCGGGCGAAGAAGAGCGCCGCCGGGCCCGTCGCGGCAACGTTCTTGAAGTCGTGGTGATCGTTCCAGAACAGGCCGCCGCCCAGGTCGATGGTGTGGCCCCGGGTGACCGCGGCTCGCAGGGCGCGGCCGGCACTGTGCGTCAGCGCGGACGAGGTGCCGGGGGAGAGCCGGGCCGTGAGTCGGTCGAGGCGATGCACGGCCAGCAGCAGCCAGGCCATGTCGTCGTAGTAGTGGTTGGTGAAGATCGCGACGTTGCGGATGCGGATCGTGCGCAGCAGTCGCCGCGCGGTGGCCGTGGTGGCTCGGGCACCGGCGAGATCACCGGCCGCGTGCTCCCGGAGGGCCTGGTCGACGAGGCAGTCGAGGTAGTGCGCGAGCCACCAGTAGTGCCACGGGCCGCGCCACCTTCTGGGGCCGGGGGAGGTCACGAGGGGGAGAAACGTGCCGGGGACCCCGAGCATCCGTCGCCCGAAGAGGGTGGTCACCGAGGCCGCCGCGTATGCCGCCCGCTCGGCCGGGGATGCCGTTGGCGCCGCTGCGGCGCTGGAGGGTCCCGGCTGGTTCACGCGGTCATCCTGCCAGGGGCCACGATGGCGGCGTGTGGGGCACGCGGCATACCGACTCGGGTCGTGCCGGCTCCCCGTGGCGGACGGTTCAGCGGCCGGTGGGGTCAGTGGTGTTGGGGGCGAGGTCGCGCCGGTCGACGACGTCCCACAGCTCCTTGGTCTGCACCAGCCAGAAGGCCGCGAAGGCGAGGATGAGGACGCCTTCGATCCAGATGACGATGTGGGCGAACTCGGGCAGGGTGAGGCGGATGAGGACGATTGCCAGCACGAGGAGCGCCATGAGCCCGGCGATGAGCTTGTAGCTGCCGACGTAGCTCGGGCCGGTCTGTGCGCTCTGCGCCGACAGGGCATTGAGGACGATGACGGCGATGATGCCGACGAACATCGTCACTGCAGCCACCGTGTGGCCCTTGGCCTCGAAGTTGGCGGGGAAGGCGGCGTAGCCGAGGATGCCGACGCCGATGACCGCCCACCCGATGAGGGTCGCTCGCTTGGCCCAGGGGCTGAGCGGCCGGCGATCGACGTTCCGGTTGATGATGATGCGGGCGATCTCGACGACGACGCCCGTGATGATGAGCGCCAGGACGTTGTTGCGGATCCCCATGCCGACTTCGTATGTCGCAGGTAGGCCGGGGCCGTAGAGCGGCTCGCGCTGAGTGGGGACGAAAGCCACGACGAACGCGAGGAAGCCGGAGAAGTTGAGCACGACCTCCTCCGTGTCGGTGTTGCCCTGGTAGACGATGAGGCAGGCGCCGATCGTGCAGAGCGCCGCGATGAAGACGGCATGGACCGCGGTGAAGTAGTAGGCGCTGATCGAGGTCTGCCAGCCCGTGGACGCCAGCCGTTCAATGCCGACGGCGAGGAAGAGCATGAGGACGACGGCGATCATGGCTAGGCGCAGGTAGCGGTAGGTGTTTCGGACGGCGATGCTGTGATCAGAGTCCATCGTGAGCCCTTCCGGGGGTGGTGCGGGGGAGAGGCAGGGCAGGTACCCGCTGAGTGTCCCGCAACGCGGCTGTCGCGGCGCGGTATTCACACGTGAGAGGTCGCAGATGCGGACCATGTCGTTCACCGAGTCGCGGGCGAGGTATGCCGAGACGCTGGATTCCGTCGTCAACGACCAGCGCGCAGAAGGGCCTGTATCTGCGCCCAGGCCGCGGTACCAAGGTTGCGATCGGCGTTCTCAGTGCCGCCACGTCGCATGCGGATTCCTGCGGTCACGGCGGGTTCGCCGGGGAGAATCGTGCGATGACCGGCATCTGGGTCTGACACGAGCGTGGTGGTGAGGCCATGCGTGGTCCTCCGAGATTCGATCGCGGCGGCCATAGCGAGGGCGGGCCACACCTGGTCGTCGCCACCAGCGACAAGCACCACTTCTTTGATGTCTTCGACGGCGATGGCGGCCTCAGCCACAAGCTCGGGGGACCGCTTCCGACTGGCCTCATAGAGGCCGACGAAGGCCGGTGCGTCGTCGTCTGACACCCAATCCTCGTCCAAGGGGACAAACGGAAGCGGTGCGCCGCCGAGCGTCCAATGCGAGGTCTGCGTGCCGTCCGGCCGGACGCCGGCCCAGGCGACGTCTGATGGGGCGAATCCCACCACTGCATCGACCTCTGAGGTGTGGCAGCCGGTCAGGAGCGCGGCCTCGGCCCCGAACGAGGTCCCCAAGACCAGCACGCGGTCACAATCTCGCTTGAGCTCTGCGATACGCCCTATGAACAGTTCCAGTGGAATCTCCCACGGCCCGACGTGCTGGCCTGGGCCGCCGAACCAGCGGATGGACTCGGCGATCACGCCGTGCCGTGCCAGCAGCTCGGCGCGGGCCGAGTCGATTCGTCCGCTTGAGCCCGCGAGCACCAGGGCTCCGACGCCGCTGAGGGTCTCAGGGACCCAACGCTCACCCTCCACACCCGAGAGATCGATTCGCCGCATGGCTGGACCCTTTCATGTGCGACGCGACACTACATCGCGCACGTACAGTATTATGTACGGAAGGAGGCAGTCATGCGGACCATGTCGTACACCGAGTCGCGGGCGAGGTATGCCGAGACGCTCGACGCCGTCGTCAACGATCGTGAAGAGGTCGTCATCACGCGAGCCGGGCATGAACCCGTCGTCATCGTCTCGCTGGAGGATTACCAGGCGCTCAAGGAGACGGCATACCTGCTGCGCAACCCGGCCAACGCCCGGCGCCTGCTGGCGTCGATCGAACGGCTCGAGGCCGGCGGCGGTCAGGCGCGCGAGCTCGCCGAATGAGGCTCGTCTTCGACGAGTCGGCGTGGGAGGACTACCTGTGGTGGCAGCAACAGGACCGCAAGGTGTTGCGGCGGATCAACCTGCTGATCCAGGACGTCGCGCGCCACGGGAACGAGGGGCTGGGCAAACCGGAGCCGCTCAAGCACGGCTTCCACGGCTATTGGTCGCGCCGGATCACTGACGAGCACCGGCTCATCTACAAGTTGGTTGACGACGAGGTACGCATCGCCGCGTGCCGGTACCACTACGAATGAGGGTGCGGACGGCGCTTTGCGGAGTGATGGCGACACTCCGGTGTGGCCAACACTCCGCCAACCCTCCTGCGGAACGCCGATAATCGACATTATGTCGCAACACTGATTCTGGTGGACCGGGAGGAGTCTCCCCCTTGCATGGCAGGGCGCGCCACTCACTCGAACGGGTTGACAACGTTCAGGCCGGGTATGCCGTCGAAGTCGTTCACGTTCCGCGTCGCCAGCGTGTGGTTCCCAGCGAGGGCGGTGAGGAGATTCATCGTCGGTCGGTTTACCGCAGGCATGATGTCCTCATGGCGTCCCACTGGTCCCTACCCGCGACCCGCGCGCTCACGGCATACCTCATGCTCGCGGTGGCCAATCTCGTGGCGATCGCTGTCGGCGCAAGCCTGCTGTCCAACTGGACCCAGTGGCTGCTCATGCCGATCCTCACCATCGCGTTCGTTGCCCTGGCGCGCGGCGCAACCGGGCTCGACCCACGGCTGCGGACAGCCACCCTGGCCGCCCTGGGCTTCTCCTGGCTCGGTGACCTACTCCCCCATCTGGCGCCGGACAGCGTCGCGTTCTTGGTGATGGTCGGGTGTTTCCTGCTTGCGCAGGTGGCCTACATCGTCGGCTTCCTCCCCCACTGGCGTCGCAGCGTCCTGGTCACCGCGCGACCCCTCGCTGCCCTGTATGCCGTGGTGTTCATCGCGCTCATCGCCGCCTGCGCGGGCGGCGCTGGACCGCTGTTGGGGCCGGTCGTCGTCTACGGCCTCAGCCTGACCGCCATGGCGGTGCTCGCGACCGGGCTGGGGCGGCTGACGGGGCTCGGCGGGGCGCTGTTCATGCTCTCGGATTCACTCATCGCCCTCAAAGCCTTCCGCGAGTGGGACGGCCGGGCGCTGTCGATGGCTGTGATGGGCACGTATGCCGCCGCCGAGGCACTCCTCGTGATGGGCATCGTCCGCCAAACTGCTCCCCCGGTCACTCACTGAACATGGCCTGATCGGTACCCGGGCTTCCTCGAAGTCTTGTGCGGATGTGAGGACTTTGGGTCATTCAGAGGCCGCCCGCACGAAAGCTCCCGACGGGTGTGAGGTATTCGGGATGACTAGCCATTCGGGAGAAGAAGTGGCTATAGGGCGAGGCGGGAATGCCCTCTATCAACGGGGCACGGGCCGAGCGAATTGCCCGGCCCGTGCACGGCGCTGCCGCCATCAGTTGCCGATGGTGAGGACAGAACTCTTCTGGTAGGACGTCCACGGCGAGGTCACGCCGTTGCTCGACACCCGGAAGCGCACGTTGTGGTAGACCTCTTCGTCGCCGAGCTCGCCGTCCACGAGGGTCCGGACGTTCGACAACGTGGTGACGCCCGAGGTGCTGAACGACGTGCTGCCCAGGAAGTCGTCGCCGTTCGGCCACGGGTCCTCCTCATAGCGCTGCTGGTCGATGCTGACGGTGCGTCCGGAGGTGCACGACACGCTGATCCGGTAGTTGACGAGCTTGACGCCCGAGCTGTTGAAACCGGCGAAGATCGGCTTCAGCGGGGTGACGGTGCATCCGCTGCTGGTGTTGGCGGAGGCCGGTGATGCCATCGCGACCGACAGGGCAGCGGAGGCCGCAACGGCGGCCAGGGCGGCAATCCTCTTCTTGGTGGACATGAGTGGAACTCCTTCTAGTCGGGAGGGCTGGGTGGCCCCGATGGACGTCAAGAGGCTTCCTTCGACCCCTGAGATACACCGCGAGAGTGAGGAATTCGGGCCGACCCAGAATCGCCATACCCGACATTGCCTCCGAGTGTGTGGAATTCGGGGAAACCGGGGCGAGGTACGCATGAGATCGTCGGCGAGTGTGAGGAATTCGGGGAAGCCGGGGCGAGGCGGGCTCGAGATCGCCGGCGAGTGTGAGGGATTCGGGGAAGGCGACTACCCTCAGGCGGGTGCAGTGCGACTACTACGACGCGGGGGTATGCCGCTCGTGCACGCTCATGGGGACGGCATACTCCCAGCAACTCGCGACCAAGGACGCGAGGTGCCGTGACGCGCTGTCTTTGATTGCGCCGCAACTGGATTGGCTCGAGCCCTTCGCCAGCGCCGAGCACGGCTTCCGCAACAAAGCCAAGCTCGTCGTCGGTGGCACCGCCTCAGCCCCGACCCTAGGCATTCTCGACGGCCATGGCCGAGGCGTCGACCTGCGCGACTGTGGGCTCTATGAGCCGGCCCTGCATGCGGCGCTCCCCCACCTCGCCGACTTCGTCATGGACGCCCAGCTCACCCCCTACGACGTCCCCCAGCGGCGCGGCGAGCTGAAGTACCTCCTGGTCACCGCGTCACCCGCCGGCGCCCTCATGCTGCGCATCGTCCTGCGCTCCAATTCTCAACTCCCCCAGGCCCGTTCCGCACTCCCCAGGCTACAAGCCGCGCTCCCCCACCTGCAGGTCGTCACCGTCAATCTCCACCCGCAACACAAGGCGGTCCTCGAAGGCGACACCGAACTCGTCCTCACTAAGCAGTCCGAGTTGTCGATGCCGGTCGCCGACGCCGAGCTCCACCTCGGCCCGCGGAGCTTCTTCCAGACCAACACGGCGGTCGCCGCCGGGCTCTACCTGCAGGCACAGGCCTGGATCGACGCGGCCCAGCCGGCCTCAGTCCTCGACCTCTATTGCGGCGTAGGCGGATTCGCGCTGCAGGCCGCAGCAGCAGGCCGCCACGTCATCGGTGTCGAGGTGTCAGCCGACGCGATCACCGCCGCCCAGCGCAGCGCAGCGGGTCTGCTCGCCCAACGCCCCGACTGCGGGCCCATCGACTTCGTCGTCGGTGACGCGACGGCATACGCGATCGCCCACCCGGCCCCGGACCTCGTTGTCGTCAACCCCCCACGTCGCGGCCTGGACGAGACGCTCACCAGTTGGCTGGAGTCGAGCACGGTGCGGGACGTCGTCTATTCGAGTTGCAACGTCACCACTCTCGCCCGGGACCTCGCGAAGATGCCCTCGCTCATCCCCCACCAGGCGCGACTGTTCGACATGTTCCCCCAGACCGACCACCACGAGGTCATGGTCCGGCTCCGACGCTCGCCAAACGCGCACGCCTGACCCGAGCACACGGCATACTCGCCCCTCGTGGACCACACCCTCACTGCGGGCGCGCGTCGCTGGCTCGCCCTCAACGCAGTCCTCGCCTGGCTGGGGTTGGCGGTCTCGCTGACCCTCACCGTGACGAACATCTACCCGAGCACGGTGACGGTCCCGACCCGTTACGGCGCGGACCACGCGGCCGGCCTCGGATCGCGGCTGGCCGACTGGTTCTCCTACTTCACAATCTGGTCGAACATCGTTGTCGCGGTGGTGACCTCGCTGCTCGCCTGGGGCCGCCCCCGGGTGGGCGCGGCCTTGCGCGCGGCTCGCCTCGACTCGGTCCTGCTCATCACCATCACCGGCCTGGTGTATGCCGTGGTGCTGGCTCCCGTCTCGGTCCAGCGCGGGTGGGAGAACGTCTCCAACACCCTTCTGCACCAAGTGACTCCGGTGTTGACGGTGCTGGTGTGGGTGGTCGTCGGACCGCGCGGTTGGGTGAGCCGGCGCACCGTCGTCCACTCGCTCGCCATCCCCATCGCTTGGCTCGTCGTCATGCTGCTGCACGGGGCGTTCGTTGGCGCCTACCCCTACCCCTTCGTGGACGTCGCCGTCCTGGGCTATGCCCGGGCCCTGGGCAACGTCGCCGGGATCCTCGTGCTGGGCCTGCTCATGGCCGGTGGCTTCCTCGCTGCGGAGCGAGGACTCGCCCGGCATTGGCGTCGCGCGCCGAGTTTGCGAGAGTGAGTGCGTGGAGACGCTCGACATCGACCACCTCGGGACTGTCATCGACAGCCGGCGCACCGACCTGCGCGTCGTCACCAGCGGCAACTGCAGCACTCCGCTGACCGTCCTCGGCAAGGTCGACACCCTCCTGGCGGAATACCGGCTGCACCTGCTCAACGCGCCGCGCGGCATACCGCAGCGCGATGGGGTGATCCCCGAGTCGGCGTTCGTCGGGGTCGGGATGCGTCACCACCCCCGTTTGGTCTACTTCCCGATGCGGCTCTCAGGGGTGCCGTTCCTCTATCAGCGGCGCCTGCGCGTCGACGTCGTCATCGCCCACACCTCCGCGCCAATCGCCGGAAAGGTGTCCCTCGGGCTTGAGATCAACGTCCTGCCCGGAGCCATCGCGGCGTGCAAGGCCGCCGGCGGGATCGTCATCGCGCAGGTCAACCGGCAGATGCCCTACACGTTCGGTGACGGGGAACTGCCGCTGGACGTCTTCGACGCCATCGTCGAGGTCGACGAGCCGGTGCTCAACCTGGCCACGTCAGAGGCCGACGGCACGGCCAGCGGCGGCGGGATGTCGCGCGCGGACAGTGCTCGGATCATCGGCGACCTGGTGTCCAGGCGCGTCGCTGACGGTGCCACCCTGCAACTGGGCATCGGCGAGATCCCCGACGCAGCGCTGGACGGGCTGCGCGGCAAGCGGGGCCTGGGGATCTGGAGTGAAGTCATCGGCGATGGGGTCCTGGAGCTGGACCAGGCCGGGGCGTTGGACCCGGCCCGCACCATCACCGCGTCGGCCCTCATGGGGTCGGCCGCGCTCTACGCCTGGGCGCACCGCAACGAGCGACTGCGTGTCCTGCGCACCGAGACCACCAACTCGCCGTCGATCATCGCCACCCAGCCTCTGATGACAAGCATCAACACGGCGCTGCAGGTCGACCTCTACGACCAGGCCAACGCGGCCAGCGTCAACGCCAAGGTCTATTCGGGCTTCGGCGGGCAGAGCGACTTCACCGTCGGTGCCCTGCACGCGCCGCGCGGGCAGGCCCTCATGGCGCTGCGTTCCTGGCACCCCAAGGCCGACGTGTCGACCATCGTGCCGCTCATCGAGGCACCGGTGACGTCCTTCCAACACACCGCCGTCATCACCGAGCAGGGTGTGGCGGAGATCGCCTGGCGCGACCAGAAGAGCCAAGCGGTGCAACTCATCGAGCATGCCGCACACCCGGCCGCCCGCGACGACCTCTGGGAAGAGGCCCAGGAACTCGGCTTGCTCTGACGGGCCGGCTGCCGCAGTACAGCCGGGCCTCAGTCGGCGAGGGCGCGCAACTGCTGCGGGAACTCGATGAGGTTCTGGGCCGCGTCCAGGCACACGACGTCGACGATCCCGTCGACGAGCAACTCCCCTGCCCGCTCCACCCGTTGGGCGAACCGGCCGCGGTAGACCGACGGCAACGTGAACGACGTGACGATGTCGACGGTGTCACCCAACACTGCGGGTCGCTTGAAGGTCGCCTGCACCGAGTGCACGACCAACAGGAAGCCCGCGGCGTTCCAGTCGGCCACCGACCGGCCCTGAGCGGTGAGGAACTCCGACCGGCCCCGCTCCATGAACTTGAAGTAGTTGGCGTAGTAGACGACCCCGAGGCTGTCGGTGTCTTCGTAGTAGACCTTGAACGAGACGCTCTGCTGCACACCCCGACCCTATGCGTGCGGCGGGATGTGGTCGACCAGCCACCACACGGCATACGGGGGCATCCAGGCGTTGTCGTCGGCCTCGATCCGTACGTGCGCGCCCGAGAGGGCCTCCGTCCCGCTGGACAGGCCCTCTTGCCGCAGGACCCAGCCCGGCACGGGGCGCCACGAATCGGTGACGTTGTAGGCGGCGAGCATGGTGCCCACCGGGTGGCGCCGCGCGAACACGAGGACACCCGAGTCCCAGACGCCGAGGACGCTCGACGGCACCGACGCGTGCAGGTGCGGCAACCGGGCGCGGGTGTGCGCGATATGCGCGATCCCGCCGAACACGCGGTGCTCGGGCGTCCCAGGGGTATGCCGTCGCTCCGCCACCTCCCAGTGCATCCGGGCTCGGTGGACCCACCGGTTGTCGTCCTCGTGGCCCGGCTCTCCGGCCCAGACCGGGTCGTTGGGGAGCCCCAACTCGTCACCGCTCCAGATCACCGGCACCCCTCCGAAGCCGGCGATCAGAGCGTGCCCCAACAGGATTCGCGAGATGGCGCGGTCGACCGCTGCCTGGTCGCCGACCTCCCGTGCGGCGTCAAGCCCCGTCAATGCCGCCGCGGTGCCACTGATCCGCCGGTCACCGGTGGCCTCGTTGGCCTGGAAGGTGAGGCCGCGGGCGGTCGAGCCTGGATAGGCACCGATGAACCAGTCGGAGAGGAAGGCCCGGTGAGCGAAGCCGTTGAGCCCGACCGCAGCGGCGTCACCGTCGTCGATGGCCCAGCCGATGTCGTCGTGGCAGCGCAGGTAGGAGATCCAGGTCGCGGTCGTCGGGACCGGCGGCAGCGCCGAGAGGGCATGGGCTGTCAGCCGCACGTCCTGGGTGGCGAACATCGACCAGGCCTGCACCATGAGCGAGTTGTGGTAGGCCAAGTCGCTGACCTTGCCGTGGTGCTCACCCTGACCGAGATACTGCACGAGGTCGCGCGGGCCGACGATCGCCTCGGCCTTGAATGCGACTGCGGGACAAGCGATCCGGGCGATGGCACGCAGCGCCTGGGTGAGGGCGTGCACCTCGGGCTGGTTCTGGCTGTTGGTGCCCAGCCGCTTCCACGTGAACGCGATCGCGTCCAGCCGGACGACCTCGACGCCGGCGTTGGCGAGGAAGAAGATGATGTCGGCGTATTCGCAGAAGACATCCGGGTTGGCCCAGTTGACGTCCCACTGCCAAGAGTTGAAGGTCGTCCAGACCCACCCGCCCATCGCGTCGTCCCAGGTGAAGTTGCCGGGGGCGAAGTCGGGGAAGACTTCAGGCAGGGTCGCTTCGTAGGCGTCGGGCTCGGTCCGATCGGGATAGACGTAGAAGTAGTCGCGGTAGTGCGACTCCCCCGCGCGGGCCCGCTGGGCCCAGTCATGTTCCTTGGCCACGTGGTTGAGCACGAGGTCGAGGACCAGGCTGATGCCCTTGTCGCGCAGGAGCTTCGACAGCGCCTTGAGGTCCTCGATCGTCCCGAGGTCGGGGCGCAGCTCGCGGTAGGAGGCCACGGCATACCCGCCGTCGTTGTCCCCCTCGCGAGGGCGCAGCAGCGGCATGAGGTGCAGGTAGGTGACGCCGAGCTCTTCGAGGTAGTCGACCTTGCCGCCGACGGCCTCCAGTGTTCCCGCGAAGCGGTCGGCGTAGGTGGCGTAGCCGAACATCCGCGGGTCCTGCAGCCAGTCGGGCGCGAGGATGCGTCGTTCGTCCAGTCGGTGCAACTCCGGATCGCGGTCCCGGTATGCCGCGGCTGCATGGGCGACCAGCCGCTGCGCCACGTCGAAGGCCCGTTCGCCGTAGAGGGTCTCCAGCGCGTCGAGGAGGTCGTCCCACCATCGGTGCAGCCGCAACTCGAAGAGCTCACGGCGCTCGGGCGAGAGGTCGGCGAGGATCGACGCAGTGGCGTCGACCACCGCCGCAGGTGCCGTGGAGGTCATCGGGAGGAGCCCTCCCGCCGAAGACGGCGACGCGGGACGCGGTCGGTCATGGCTCCCTCAGACTCGGTCAGAAACGGACGCGATTGCGGGCTCGTGGAGCCCGATGCACAGCATACGTAAGCGTTTACACCCGCCGCTAGCCCTCACTCGGACGAGTGAACCGGTTGGATAGGCGGGTGACCGGACCCAACGCTTCGACACCGATCTCACCGAAAGACCGGTTTGTGACGATCTACGGCCGCAACCCCGTGCTGGAGGCGCTCGGTGACCCCTCGCTGACCGTCGACAAGGTCCTGATGGCCGACTCGGCCCACGGCCCACACGTGTCGGAGATCCGCTCGGCCGCGCGCGCCCGCGGCGTCCCGGTGCAACTCGTCGGCGCCGAACGGGTCAAGAAGATCGCCGGCAACGGCAAGCAGGACCAGGGCGTGTGCGCCGACGTCGTCGCCCCGCGGATGAGACCGCTGGACCTCGCCCTGGCCGACGGGCTGAGGGGCCCGATCATCGTCCTGGACGGCATCACCACCCCGGCCAACGTCGGGATGATCCTGCGCACGGCCACGGCCGCGGGCTTCTCGGGGATCGTCGTGCCGCGCCGAGGAGTGGCGTCGATCGACCCGCTCGTCGTCAAGGCGTCCGCCGGCGTCGCCTTCAAAGCCCCCATCCTCAAGGTGGCGACGGCGGTCGAGGCCGTCCGGTTGCTGCTGGGCGCGGGCTACCGGATCGCCGGGCTGGATGCCGATGGGCCTGCGGACCTGTTCGCAGCAGACCTGCCGGGCGACACGGCATACGTCATGGGCGGGGAGACGGCCGGGCTGGGAGCCGAGGTGAGCGAGTTGGTTGACACCTGGGTGTCCATCCCCATGGCGGGAGGCGTGGAGTCTCTTAACGTGTCGGCCGCGGCGGCGGTCGTGTGTTTCGACGTCGTGCGTCGCGGGCTCAACCGCCCCAGCGGGTCGCCAGAGCGCGCACGACGGTGAGATCGCGGGTCGTCGCGACCACGCCGAAACGTTCGATCTTCGCGTTGGTCAAGGTGACGACGTTCGCGGGAATGCCCAGCCGCAGGACGACGTGGCGTCCCACGACGCGGACCCACTCCCCCGGCGCAGACCAGTCGTTGAGCACTGCGGTCGCTGCGTCGCTCGGCTCCTGGTCGAGGAACGCGGCATACGTGCGTCCCTGCGGGAACGGATCAGGCAGGGCGTCGACGGCGGCGACGAGCTCGACCAGATCACGCGGCCGACGGACCACGACGGGGATGTCGAAGCCGAAGTCGCCGGAGAGGACCTCGCGGACCCGCTGGGCGACCTTCTCCGGCGAGCGCGCGGTCGTGGTGAGCAGGACGTTGCCGGTCTGGATGTAGGTCTGGACGTCGGTGAACCCGCTCGCTTCCAAGGTGGCCCGCACGCGGGCCATCGGGGTCTGGCGCCGACCGATGTTCACCGCGCGCAGGAACGCGACGTAGGTCGGCATCAGAGCGCGAGGGTGCCGCGGCCGATCTCGCGGACCAATCCGCCGACCCGGACTCGGCCGGCCTCGGTGACCTCGATGTGCAGCCGGGACGGGCGCGCCACCGCAGCACCCTGGTCCACCGTCACCGCACCGCGGAAGCCGCGATGGGCCAACAGGCTGCCCAGGTTGGCCGCCGCGGACCCGGTCGCCGGGTCTTCGATCATCGCGGCGTCCTGGCTGAAGAAGAACCGCGCCTCGATCGTGTCGGGACTGGTCCATGCCCACACCAGGGCCATGCTCTCGCCGCGCGGAGAGAGGATGAAGCGCCGGGCCGCCACCGGGTCGGCCGCGGCTCGTCGGACGGCCTGGACCGACGTCACCTCGGTGAGGAACTGATCCACGCCGGCGTCGACCCACCAGCCCCCGTCGACGAGGTCGTCGGCGTTGAGCCCGACGGCGGATGCGAGGTCGCTCCGAGCGACCGCCCCTTCGGTGATCGTGGCCGGTTTGGCGGTGAGGGTCCAGGTCTGGTCGCCGCTGTGTGGAACGCTCAGCCCGTCGACGGGGATGTCCCCTGCAGGGACACGCAGGACGACGTGGTTCTTGCCCAGGCGCTCACCGACGACGCAGGCCGTGCCGAGGGTCGGGTGACCGGCGAACGGCATCTCGTAGCCGGGCGTGAAGATCCGCACTGTCGCGTCGGTCGGTCCGGCGCCGCCCGTGTCGCCGCCGGGCGTGACGAAGGTCGTCTCGGACAGGTTGAACTGCCTGGCGATCGCGAGCATCGTGGCGCCGTCGAGCCCGGACGCGTCCTCGATGACGGCCAGCGGGTTGCCCGAGAAGGGGTCGTCAGCGAGCGCGAAGACGTTGAGCAGGCGGAACGCGCGGGTCACGGCATGGGCCAGGTGTGGACGGGGTTGTTGGCGTGCATGTGCTCAGAGTAGGTCGCCACCATCTGGCGAAGGGCTTCCTCCCGAGGTATGCCGCGCTCCTCCAGCGCCGCGACGGTCGCCGTCTGCCAGGTCGCGCCGTTGACCCCCGTGAGGCAACGGCCCTCGATGACCGACAGGTAGCGGTCCCGCGCCTCCGTCGAGACACCCCAGTCCCGCAGGCCCTCGTTGGCCAGGGGCAACAGGTGTCGCAAGATGAGCTCGGTGGCCGGCAGGTCACCTCGGCCCGGCCAGTAGACCTTGGCCTCCAGCCCGTCTTTGGCACCGGAGAGGAAGTTGTCCTCGGCGGCTGCGAAGCTCATCCGGGACCAGACCGGGCGGTCCTCCTGGGCCAGCATCCGCAGGGCGCCGTAGTAGAACGCGGCGTTGGCGAGGGTGTCGACGATGGTCGGCCCGGCGGGCAGCACCCGGTTCTCGACGCGCACGTGTGGCCGGCCGCCGCCGATGTCGTAGATCGGGCGGTTCCACCGGTAGACGGTGCCGTTGTGCAGGCGCATCTCGGCCAGGGCCGGCACCCCTCCCGCATCGAGCACGGCCGACGGGTCTTCGTCGGTGGTCTCGGGCAGGAGCGCCGGGAAGTACCGCACGTTCTCCTCGAACAGGTCGAAGATCGACGTGATCCACCGCTCCCCGAACCAGACGCGCGGCCGCACCCCCTGGTTCTTCAACTCCGGCGAACGGGTGTCGACGGCCTGGCTGAACACCGGGATCCGGGATTCGGCCCACAGTCGTTTGCCCAAGAAGAACGGGGAGTTGGCGGCAAGAGCCAACTGGGCGCCAGCGAGGGCCTGGGCGGCGTTCCAGTGGTCGGCAAACGACAGGGGCGCCACCTGCAGGTGCAACTGCATCGACGTGCAGGCCGCCTCGGGCGCCAGGGAGTCGAAATAGCGCTCCAGGTGCTCGCCGGTAGGCCCCTCGATGTCCAGGTGAACATCCTCGCCACGGGCGCCGAGCATGGCGTCGTTGAGGGCGTGGTAGCGGGCGTTGGCGCTCATCCAGTCGCCCGCGAAGTCGTCGAGGGTCACGGTGGGGAGGATGCCGACCATGACGATCTTGCTCCCCACCTCCGCGCTGGTCTCATGGGCCCGATTGAGCGATGCGCGCAGGTCGCCCTCGAGCGACAGCATCGAGTCGCCGCCTAACTCGCGCGGCTTGACGTTGAACTCGATGTTGTAGCGGGCCAACTCGGTCTGATACTCCGGGTCG
This sequence comes from Candidatus Phosphoribacter hodrii, assembly GCA_016707175.1. GTDB lineage: Bacteria > Actinomycetota > Actinomycetes > Actinomycetales > Dermatophilaceae > Phosphoribacter > Phosphoribacter hodrii. The sequence goes on along the minus strand of JADJIB010000002.1, from coordinate 74,847 downwards.
GCGATCCGCTCGAGGACGAGAGCGTTGTCCATCTTGGGGCGGAAGTCACTTCCCGTCAGGTTGAGTTCGATCTCCATCCCGGTCATCGGCCGCTCGAAGTCGAACTGGCTGTAGGCCAGCATCCGCTCGAACACGTCCAGGCACAGGTGCACCTTCTGCCGGAACCGTTGGCGCTGCTCGCGCGTGTATGTGATCGACTCGATGTCCTGGCCCATGGCCGGAGAGTATGCCGCTCTGCCCGGTTCGCGCGCGATGGTGGGTCCACGGGAGGCACGCCGACCCACCTCCCGGGCCCTGTCGGTGGCCGGTCATAGCCTGGCCGGGTGCGCATCGTTCACACCTCCGACTGGCACCTGGGGCGCTCGTTCCACCAGGTGGGGCTGCTTGGTGCCCAGGTGCAGTTCGTCGAATTCCTCGTCGATCTGGTCCGCACGGAGGGGGTCGAGGCCGTCCTCGTGTCGGGCGATGTCTACGACCGGGCGCTGCCTTCCCCTGACACCGTGAGCGTGCTCGCCGACGCGCTGACCCGGTTAGTCGACGCCGGCGCCCAGGTCGTTCTCACCAGCGGCAACCATGATTCGGCCATTCGGTTGGGTTTCGCCTCCGACCTGCTGGCTCGAGCCGGGGTGCACATCGGTGCGTCGCTGAGCAGCGTCGGCACCCCGGTCGTCCTCGGCGACGTGGCCGTCTATCCGCTTCCCTATCTTGAGCCTGCGGTGGTCGGTCCAGCGCTAGGGGTCGGCGAGCGGTCGCACGCCGCCGTGCTGCGGGCCGCGATGGATCGGGTCCGTGTCGACCTGACGAGCCACGACCTGCCCTCGATCGTCATGGCCCACGCCTTCGTCGCCGGCGGCACGACGACGGAGTCTGAGCGCGAGATCGCCGTCGGCGGCGTGAGTGTCGTCCCGGCCGACGTCTTCAACGGCGTGACGTATGCCGCTCTGGGTCACCTGCACCGCCCCCAGTGGGTCCGTGACGACGTCGCCTACAGCGGCTCGCCGTTGGCGATGTCCTTCGGTGAGGCCGACCAGATCAAGTCGGTCTCCCTGCTCGACCTCACGGCCACCGGCGTGTCCGTCGAAGCGATCCCGACCCCGGTGCCCCGGCGGTTGGCCGTCCTGCGCGGCGACCTCGCCGACCTGTTGACCGACCCCTCCCTGGAGTGGGCTCGCGGTGCCTGGTGCCGGGCCGTCCTCACCGACCCGGTCCGGCCGCTCGCGGCATACGAGCAACTGACCCGCCGTTTCCCTGACCTGCTGCACCTCGAGTTCGCCCCGCGCGGTGGGGAGGTTCACGCCACGAGCAGGTATGCCGCTCGCGTCCCCTCCGCCCGCGCCGAGCTCGACGTCTGCTGCGACTTCCTCGCCCATGTGCGCGCGGGAGCGGCCGCCTCCGATGACGAGCGCGCCACCCTGGCCGAGGCCCTCGACGCCAGCAGGGCAGCCCGGGCCGAGGCCGACGACGAAGGCGTGGCCGACCAGTCCCGGGGTGTGGCATGAGGCTGCACCGGCTGCAGGCGCGCGCGTTCGGTCCGTTCGCCGAGCTCATCGAGGTCGATTTCGATGAGCTCGCTGATGCCGGCATCTTCCTCATCCACGGGGCCACCGGGAGCGGCAAGACCAGCCTCCTGGATGCCGTCTGTTTCGCGCTCTATGGCCGGGTGCCAGGTCTGCGCCCGGCCGGTGAGACGTTGCGCAGCGATCACGCGGGAGCCGATGACGTCCCCGAGGTGACGCTCGAGCTCACCGTCGGCAACCGCAGGCTCCGGGTGACCCGGTCTCCGGACCATCACCGTCCCAAGAAGCGTGGCAACGGCCTCACCCCGGTCCGCGGTCAGGTGCGCCTCGACGAGCTGTCCCGCGACGGGGTGTGGACGACGCTGGCCACCCGAGCCGATGACGTGGGTGACAGCCTCGGCCAAGCGTTGGGCATGGGCCTGGACCAGTTCGCCAAGGTGGTCCTCCTCCCCCAGGGTGACTTTGCGGCCTTCCTGCGGGCGACCCCGGAAGAACGCCGGGTGCTGCTGGAGCGCCTCTTCGACGTCAGCCGCTACACCGGTGTCGAAGCCTGGCTGACCGACCGCCGCCGCCTCACCGCCGCCACAGCGGCCGAGGCGCGCGCCACACTGTCCGCCGATCTGCTGCGGGTCGACGACGTGCTGGCCCGGGTTCCGGCCGAGGTCATCGACGGGCTGCCCACGTGGGCCGAGGCGACCGAAACTGGCCGGCTGGCCGAGATTGCTGCCGAGGCGTCGACCCGGGTTGGCGCCCATGCGCTGGCGGCTCTCACGGCCGCGGCGACGGCCGAGCAGGCTGCCAGTGCGGCCGAGAGCGCCCATGCGGCAGCGGCTCTCACGGCGCGGGCCGCTGCTCGGGGCGAGGCCGCACGCCGGGTGCTCGCAGAGTTCGCGGCGGGCTCCGATGCTCGCGCGGCGGCGGCCCGGCGCCTGGAGCTGGGCGAGCGGGCCGGTCGAGTTGCTGGTGATCTGCGCGCGCTCGCCGCCGCCGAGGCCGAGCGCGACTCGGCCCAGACCCGGTATGCCGCGAGCTGTACCGCCCTCGCCCGGTGGTCGGTCGACGTGGGTGACTCGCCCCAGGAGGCGCTGTCCCGAGCCCGCGATCTCGACGCCACGCTCGACGTGTTGGCCCAGCGCGGCGCAGCGGAGGCCACGCGGACGCAACGGCAGGCGAGCGTGTCCGCCCAGCGCGAGGTCGCCCAGCGCGCGCTGGCGACCATTGACGCAGCCGAGGCGGCGTTGGTGGAGCAGGTCGCTCAGTTGCAGGTCCGGGCCGACGCGTTGCTGACCATCGCCGCCGGATCCGGGCCGGCCGAGGCGTCAGCGTCCCAGGCCGGGCGACTGGTAACTCTCCGCGACGATCTCGACCGCACGGCGATCACCATCGCGAGCCTTGAGTCGGCCGGCTTGGCCGCCACCCGGGTCGCCCTCGCTCAGGCCGGGAGGTTGCTCGACCTTCGCCAACGGCGCCTGGACGGGATGGCCGCCGAGCTCGCGGCCGGCCTGCACCCGGGTGACGAATGCCCGGTCTGCGGAGGCACCGAGCACCCAGCCCCGGCGACCGCGGTCGATGCTGTCACCGCTGCCGATGTCGACGCGGCCGAGGAGGCCTGGCGCCCCCTGGACGATCGGGTCCGCCGCATCGAGACCGATCTGGCCGCCGCCCGAGCTCACCATGACCTCCTCGTGGAACAACTTGGCGGCGACGAGCGCGATCTGGCGACCCTTCGCGACGCCGCAGACGTCATCGGCCGGGCCGTCGCCGTCGCTGCCTCCGCAGTGGCCGAGCTCCCCCAGGTGCAAGCCGAGCTCGCGCAACGCCGCCAGGCCCTCGAGACGCTTGCCGAGTCCCGACGGGCAGCCCTCGGGCAGCTCGCCGCCGCCCAGGCTCTCGAAGGCGAGCTGGCCGAGGCGGCCGAGCACGATGCGGCCGTGGTCCGCGAGCTGGTGGCACGGCATACCGAGGGGTGTCCGTGCGCCGACCCGCAGGTGCCCACGGCCGACGTCCCAGCGCGCCACCGCCGCGTCGTCGCTGCGTTGGCGGACACCGCGGCCGCGCGTTCGGCGTCCGACGAGGCACAGCGGCGGCATACCGAGGCGCACGAGGCAACCTCCTCCGTATGCCGCGCCGAGGGCTTCGCCGATGTCGTGCAGGCCTGCGCGGCGGCCGTTCCCGCGGCCACGCTGGTTGAAATTCGGGAGGGCATCGCGGCGAAGGTTGCCGCCGCGGCCGCGGCACGGGCCACCGTCGCCGATCCCGAGGTCGAGCGCGCGCTGGAAGCCCCATTGCCCGACCTCGCGGCCTTGGCAGCCAAGATGAACGACGCCCGGGGCCAGCGCACCGCCGCGGCACGCGAGCATGCCCTCGCCGAGCAGGCCGCGCGCGACATCGACGCGCTGTCGCGGCAGGTGGCCGCCAGCGCCGCTGCCGCGACAGCCGCAACGGGGGTGGCGACCTCGACCGCCGCCCTCGCCGATGTCGTGTCGGGGCTCGGCTCGGACAACACGCTGCGGATGAAGCTCTCGGCCTTCGTGCTGGCCGGGCGGTTGGAGCGGGTCGTCGAGTTGGCCAACGAGCGACTCCAGCGGATGGGCGACGGGCGATTCCACCTGGCCCACAGCGACCGGCTCGCGTCCGGGGGACGGCGCAGTGGCCTGGGCCTGGTCGTTCAGGACGAGTGGACCGGACAGGTCCGCGACACCGCCACCTTGTCCGGCGGCGAGTCGTTCATGGCCTCCCTGGCTCTGGCCCTCGGGTTGGCCGACGCGGTCCGCGAGGAGAGCGGCGGCATCGACCTGCACACGCTGTTCATTGACGAGGGGTTCGGCAGCCTCGACGGCGAGAGCCTCGAACAGGTGATGGAGGTGCTTGACCAACTGCAGGACGGTGGGCGCGCGGTCGGGGTCGTCAGCCACGTTCCGGCCTTGCGTGACCGGATCCCGGCTCAGGTGCAGGTCGACAAGACCAGGCGGGGCTCGACGGTCCGGCGAGTCACCGGCCCGGCCGCCTGATCACCTGGCCGCACCGTCGGCGGGTTGGTCCGGGCGGGCGGTTTCGGGATCGAGCACGGCCACTCTCGCTTCGGCGGGCCCGAGGTTCGGCCGCGGGCCGTCGTCATCCTCCTCATCATCGGGGCGATCCCACGGCAGCAGGCTGTGTGCCGGCACGGAATCGACCGCGGCCTGCACCACTTCGAGGTCGGGCTCGACCGATCCGGAGTTCGCTTGGGCCACAGCCCACTTGAGATAGGCCTCTTCGGCCACGGGCAGGGTGGCGAAGAGCATGTCCTTCCCGATGACATCGATGACGCCGGCCCGGTCGAGCGGCTCGTAGAGGTCGAACTTCACCCGAGCCAGGCCAAGCTCGATGCCTCGGTCGGCCAACTCCTGGGCCAACTCGCGCAGGGCATCCGCGGCGGTGATGTCGACCTCGACATTGGCCTCCACGTTGAGGATGAACCAGCGCACCGGAGTCTGCGGGTAGGCCTGGTTCTCCACGGAGATGACCCGGTCGACCCGTTCGCGCAGGTCCCCCACGTTGGCGAAGAACAGCGGCGCGTCATAGCGATAGAAGATGCATCCAGGAATCGTGCGGGCATCGGGATAGTCGGCGACATCGTGCATCCCCGGGATCCCAGGAACCCGCCCGAGGACGCCCTCGTGGGGCCTGGCGAGGCGGTGGAGCATCTCCAGCAGGCTCAGGGCGATCGCGAAGAGCACGCCCTGCAGGATGCCGATGACGACGGTGCCCAGCATGGCGATGATGGCGAGGAAGAACTCGCGACGCCGGAAGGCCCACAGCCGTTTGAAGTCGGGGATCGACACGAGCTTCCCGGCGGCATAGAACACGACCGCGCCCAGCGCGGCCGACGGCAGACCTGCCATGAGGGGGCCGGCGAAGAACAACACCGCGACAACGCACAGCCCGGCCACGAGCGAATACGCCTGGCTGCGTGCGCCTCCTGCCACGGCCAGTGCGGTGCGCGAGCCCGACGCAGACACCGGGTAACCGCTAAAGAAGCCGACGAAGGCATGCACCCCCGCCATCGCGACCAACTCCTGTTGGGGGTCGGCGCGCACATCGGCCTTGGTCTCCCCCTCGCCCGGGGTCAGCGGGAAGCCGCGCGAGATGAGCATGATGTCGCTGTAGCCGACGATGGCGATGCCGAGCCCGGCCCAGATCATCGCCTTGAATTCCTCGCCCGTGACCATCGGCAGGTGCGGCATCGGTAGCCCCGACGGCACGGTCCCGACGACCTTCACCCCCTGGGCTTCCAGGTGCAGCAGGACCGACGCGACTGTGGCGAGTACGACCGCGATGAGCGGGGCGGGCCACTTGGGCCGGAACGTGATGATGACCAGGATGAGCGCCAGGGTGGCGCCGCCGACGATGAGCGTGGGCATCTGCGTCCGCCCGACGACGGAGAAGAACGACTGCAATTGCTCGACGATGCTCTCGCCGTCGACGGAGGTGCCCGTCACCTTGCCCAGTTGGCCGACGATCATCAGCACCGCACCACCGGCGAGGTAGCCGACGAGCAGCGGGGTCGACAACAACTCGGCGATGATCCCCGCTCGGAGCACCCGGGCGATGAGACACCACCCGGCGACGCACAGGGCGAGCGCCGCCGACAACGCCACGGCCCGGTCAGGGTTACTCGCTGCCAGCGGGGCGATGGCCACGCCGGTCATCAGCGCGATCGTCGATTCAGGTCCTGACGAGAGGATCCGCGAGCTGCCGAGCACGGCATACGCGATGATCGCGGCGAGCGCGGTCCACAGGCTCGCGACGGGCGGGACGTTGACGATGGCTGAGTAGGCCATCACCTGCGGGATGAGGTATGCCGCGACCGCCACGCCCGCGACAGCGTCCCGGCGGATCATCCCGCGGGGATACTGCGTCAGCAGGTAGGTGAGGCCAGGGGTGACCCGCCGCAACGCGGACAGGGCAACGCTCTCCTTGGCCTCGTCCAACTCGTAGGACAGCGCCGGACGCGGACGCAGGCTTTCGGGGATCGGTGACCCGACGCGCTGCTCGTCCTTGGCCAACTCCTTGGCCAACTGCTTGGCAAGCTTCTGCTCGCGGCGGTGCTTCTTGCCCACCCGGCAACTCCTCAAGTCGTGCCGCAGCGTTGTGTGGCGTTCACCTTGTGTTTGCCCACAGGCTATCGGCAGGACCCTATCAAGACAGAAACGCGCCCAGTCAGTCCTCGAACGCCTCCGGCGCCGGGCACGAGCAGACCAGGTGCCGGTCTCCGTAGGCACCGTCGATGCGCGCCACCGGCGGCCAGTACTTGTCGGTCGGGTCCACCCCGGGCGGGAAGACCGCGGTCGTGCGGTCGTAGGCGCGGTCCCACTCGCCCGTCAGCGCGTATGCCGTGTGCGGAGCCGAGCGCAGCGGGCTGGCTTCGGCGGTGATGACCCCGTCACGCACGGCGTTGATCTCGTCGCGGATCGAGATCATCGCGGCGATGAACCGATCCAACTCGCCCAGGTCCTCGCTCTCGGTCGGTTCGACCATGAGCGTCCCGGCCACAGGAAAAGACATCGTGGGGGCGTGGAAGCCGTAGTCGACGAGGCGCTTGGCAACGTCGTCGACCGTCACGCCCGTCTCCGCGGTGATGCCCCGAAGGTCGAGGATGCACTCGTGAGCCACGAGACCGGACGCACCGGCATACAACACCGGGAAGTGCTCGCGCAGGCGGGCCGCGATGTAGTTGGCGTTGAGGATGGCCACCTGGGTAGCGCGGGTCAGCCCGGCGCCGCCCATGAGCCGGATGTAGGCCCACGAGATCGGGAGCACGCTCGCCGAGCCGTAGGGAGCCGCCGACACCGGGCCGACGCCGGTCGAGGGTCCGCATTCGGGGGCCAGCGGGTGGTTGGGGAGGTAGGGCGCGAGGTGCGAGCGCACCGCAACCGGGCCGACGCCCGGCCCGCCGCCGCCGTGCGGGATGCAGAAGGTCTTGTGCAGGTTGAGGTGTGACACGTCCGCGCCGAACCGCCCCGGCTGGGCCAGGCCGACGAGGGCGTTGAGGTTGGCCCCGTCGACGTAGACCTGACCGCCCGCGTCGTGGACCAGGGCGCACAGGTCGGTGATGGTCTCCTCGAACACCCCGTGCGTGGACGGGTAGGTCACCATGATCGCCGCCAGCTCGGGACCATGGGCCTCGACCTTCGCGCGCAGGTCGTCCATGTCGATGTCACCCCCGGCCGCGGTCTTGACGACGACGACCTTGAGGCCGGCCATGACCGCCGAGGCGGCGTTGGTGCCGTGAGCGCTGGCGGGGATGAGACAGACCCGCCGGTGACCCTCGCCGCGGGCCTCGTGGTAGGCGTGGATGGCCAGCAGACCCGCCAACTCACCCTGTGAACCGGCGTTGGGCTGCAGCGACACCGCGTCATAACCGGTGATCTCGGTCAGCCAGTCACCGAGTTGACCGATGAGCGCCCGGATGCCCTCGGTCTGGTTGGTGGGCGCGAAGGGGTGCAGGTCGGCGAACTCCGGCCAGGTGATCGCCTCCATCTCCGTGGTGGCGTTGAGCTTCATCGTGCACGAGCCCAGCGGGATCATCCCGCGGTCGAGCGCGTAGTCGCGCTCGGACAGCCGGCGCAGGTAGCGCAACATCTGCGTCTCGCTGCGGTGGGTGTGGAACACCGGGTGCGTGAGGTATGCCGTGTTCCGGCTCAGGCTCGCGTCCCACCCGCCGCCGTCGGCGCCGTCAGCACCCTCAGGACCGTCAGAACCCTCGGGAGCAGCGCCGGGAGCGGCGATCCCGAACGCGTCGAACACCGTGTCGAGGTCTTCTGGGGTTGTCGTCTCGTCGCAGCTGAGCGACAGGGTGTCCGCGTCGACCACCCAGATGTTCAGCCCGCGCGCGGCGGCCTCGCGCTGCAGTTTGTGGGCCCGACCCGGCACCCGCAACCCTGATGGTGTCGAAGGGGGCGGAGGTCAGCACCTCGATGTCACCGGCGCTCAGCCCGCGGGCGAGGGTCCGGGCGTGGGCGTTGACCCGCCGGGCGATGGCGGCCAGGCCCTCGGGGCCGTGCCACACGGCATACATGCTGGCGATGACCGCGAGCAGGACCTGCGCGGTGCAGATGTTCGAGGTGGCCTTCTCGCGGCGGATGTGTTGCTCGCGGGTCTGCAGGGCCAGGCGGTAGGCGGGCGCTCCGTGCGCGTCGACCGACACCCCGACCAGGCGGCCGGGCATCGAGCGCTCCAGGCCGGCGCGCACCGACATGAAGCCGGCGTGCGGACCGCCGAAGCCCATGGGCACGCCGAAGCGCTGGGCCGAGCCGACGGCGATGTCTGCTCCCCACTCCCCCGGCGCGGCAAGGATCGTCAGGGCCAGCAGGTCGGTCGCAGCGGTGAGCAGCGCGCCGATCTCGTGCGCGGCGGCAGCGAGAGCACTCAACGACCGCACCTGACCGTCGGCCCCGGGGTATTGCACGAGCACGCCGAAGACCGGCATCCCGCCGGCAGCGGCGCGCAACTGCTCACCGGTCGTCACTGCGGAGAGGTCGGCGACGACGACGCCGATGCCCAGTGGCCGGGCCCGGGTCTGCACGACGGCGAGCGTCTGGGGGAAGGTGTGCGTGTCGACGACCAGCACCGCGTCGTCGGGCAGCCTGGTGGAGCGGCGCATGAGGGTCATCGCCTCGGCGGCCGCCGTGGCCTCGTCCAGCAGCGACGCACCGGCGATCGGCAGCCCGGTCAGGTCCGACACCACCGTCTGGAAGTTGAGCAGCGCCTCGAGCCGGCCTTGGGAGATCTCCGGCTGATACGGGGTGTAGGCCGTGTACCACGCCGGGTTCTCGAGGATCTTGCGCGTGACGACCGGCGGGCTGATGGTGCCGTAGTAGCCCAGCCCGATCATCGATCGCAGCACGCGGTTGCGCCCGGCCAGCGCACGCAACTCGGCGATGACCGCGGCCTCGGAGTCAGCGGCGGCCAGCGCCAGCGGCGCGTCGCTCCTGATGAGGTGCGGCAGGGCGGAGTCGACGAGGGCGTCGAGCGAGGGCTGCCCGACGACCGCCAACATGTGCGCGACGTCGGCCTCCCCCGGACCGATGTGCCTCCCGACGAAGGCAGGCAGGGCGGTCGAGGGGGTGGCAGGGTGCTGCGGCATACGAGCCTCCGGGCAACGTCGAGGACGACCAACAAGGCCCCCTCTGTCGAGCCGCCGTGGCCCCTCCAGAGTCGCCTGTCCACGTGGTCCGGTTGCCTGAGAGGTTCCGGGGTAGTTGCCCCTTCGGCGCCACCTTGGCCAAGGCCCGCAGGCCCGGCGTGGATGGACTCTCCCACGTGGAGTGATCAGCGGCACTGAGTGTAGCCGCCGAACGGGCGGGTGCCGCGTCAGTCGCGGCGCGTCCACGCGGGGGTATGCCGCCCGCGCGACCTCTCGCGCGGCATACCGGCTCGCGGTGGGGTCAGGCCATCATCCGGGAGGCGCGACGGGCCGACAACTCATCGCCGGCCGACACGGGCGCGCTCGCCTCGTCGTCCTCGGCACGCTCGCTGGGCAGCGCAGACAAGGATCCTTCGACTTCGCGCCACACCCGACCCACGGCGATCCCGAAGACTCCTTGCCCACCTTGAAGGAGGTCGATGACCTCGTCGGCGGAGGTGCATTCATAGACGGAGGCGCCGTCGCTCATGAGCGTGATGCGGGCCAGGTCTTCGACACCGCGCTCGCGAAGGTGGCTGATGGCCTGTCGGATCTGCTGAAGGGACACGCCGGTGTCGAGCAGTCGCTTGACGACCTTGAGCACGAGGATGTCACGGAAACCGTAGAGGCGCTGGGTTCCTGAGCCGGTGGCGCTGCGCACGGACGGCTCCACGAGGCCAGTGCGGGCCCAGTAGTCCAACTGCCGGTAGGTGATCCCGGCGGCGCGGCATGCGGTCGGGCCGCGGTAGCCCTCGTCCTCGCGCAGCTCCGGCAGATCGTCGTCGAAGAGCAGCCCTTGCGCCGGACCAACGCCAGCGGGGCGGCTGGGCGGGGCAATCGCGCTCACGGGTGTCCTCCTGGTGGTCCGAACGCCAGGCGCGTAGTTACACCCGTGCTCTTCTTCCCTTGACGGTAGGGCCCGAGGGCCTCAGGGTCAATCATCACTGCACCTTTTGTCACGCGTGTCGCAGATATCACTTGCGTAACATAACTCTCAGGTACAGGTTGACAGTTACTGCTCCGGGGACGGTGGGCGCTCCCCTTCGGACCCACCCAGCCCTCCCGGGCCGTCCGGAGCCTCGAAGTCTTCCGGGGACACCTGGTCGAGGAACTCGCGGAAGCGCTCGACCTCGTCGTCCTCTTCGGGAGCCATCGTGATGCCCGCGGCCGTAAAGACGTCCTCGTGGACGAGGATCGGGCTGGCCGTACGCAGGGCGAGAGCGATCCCATCTGAGGGCCGAGCCGAGATCTCGGTGCCGTCGACCACGAGCGTCGCGTAGAACACCTTGTCGCGCAGTTCATCGATGCGCACCCGCACGAGGGCGTGCCCCAGCGCCTCCAGGGTGTCCTTGAGCAGGTCGTGCGTCAGTGGACGCGGCGGCACGACGCCCTGCTGGGCATAGGCGATGGCTGTTGCCTCGGCGGCGCCGATCCAGATGGGCAGATAGCGCTCCCCGTCGCGTTCGCGCAACAGGACGATGGGCTGGTTGGTGGGCATCTCCACGCGAACGCCCAAGACGTCGACCTCGATCACCCGGCCCACGCTACCCCGGTGGCCCGCCTCGGGCTATCCGCGCCGCAACTCGGCCCGCACCAAGGCCGCGTGCAGGGCCAGACAGTGGTGCAGGACCTCGGCGGTCGGGTCCGCGCCCGAGGCCCGGCCGCCGGCTGAGGCGAGGGCCGGGACGACGATCTGCTGGACCAGCCCGACCTCCCGCTCGGCCGCCGTCCGGAACGGCCGCAGGTGGCGGGCCTCGACGCCGTATGCCGCCAGCGCGGCGGCGGCGCGGGCCACCCCGAGGGCGGCGTCGTCATAGTGGCCCGTGGCATCAGGGCGCAGCAGGTGGAAGCCCCGCAAGGCTTGGAACATCGCCTCGTCGAGCGCGGCGGCCCCCATCAACTCGGCCTCGGTGAGGCGCAAACTCGGGGGTGCGGCCAGCGTGGCGGCAGCAGGGACGTCGGGGTCGGCGGCCGCGGTCGGCACGGCGGGCCGCTCCCCCGACGTGTCCGTAGCCGGGGTGAGACCGCGGTCCATGGCGTCGAGGGCGTCGCGGATGACCTTCAGCGGCCAGAACCGGTCCCGCTGGGCGGTGAGGACGTAGCGAAGTCGGCGGACGTCCTCCTCGGTGTAGAGGCGATAGCCCGACGGCGCGCGCTCGGGCGCGACGAGACCTTCGGTCTCGAGAAAGCGAAGCTTCGAGATCGTCAGGTCGGGGAACTCACCCTGAAGTCGTTCGAGGACCAGGCCGATCGAGAGCCCACGGCGACGGGCAGCCACAGCGGCCCCGTCAGCGGGAGTAGTAGAGGAAGCGGTACTTGCCGATCTGCACTTCGTCACCGTTGCGCAGGACGGCCGCGTCCACTGAGGCGCGGTTGACATAGGTGCCGTTAAGCGAACCGACGTCCTTCACGGCATACCCATTGCCATCCCGGACGAAGACCGCGTGACGCCGCGAGACGGTGACGTCGTCGAGGAAGATGTCGCTCTCGGGGTGCCGCCCCGAGGTCACCTCGGCGTCGTCGAGAAGGAAACGAGCCCCGTTGTTGGGCCCCCGGACAACGACGAGCAAGGCCGTTCCGTGTCGCAACGCACCGATGGTCGCCTCATCCTCGGCAGAGAGCCCCCCGTCGGGGTCGAAGGCCTCGGGGATCTCACCCAGGCCGCGGAACCGCATCGTCGTGGGGCCGCCGGGACGCGACGGAAGCGAGCGTCGAGTCAGGTCTTCCTGACCCTCCGGGGCGCCCGTCTCGTCGTTCTCGGGGCGCTCGTGCTCGTCCGACATTGCTTCTCCGTTTCCGCACACGGGCTTGCCTGGTGTCTATGCCCGTTTGACGTCACCGAGGTCCGCGGGCCATTCGGTGATCGTTCGGGAAGAATACGTCATGGCGCCGACCCCCGGCCAGGCGTCCCGTCCCGGGCATTCCCGGGATCGAATCATACGCCCGCGACGTTTCTGTCGCGGCAGATACGGGGACTATCCCAGCACTGCCTGGTATGCCGCGGCGTCCAGCAGGTGTGCGACCGCCTCCGGGTCGCTCGGACGCATTTCGAACAGCCAGCCGTCGCCATAAGGGTCGCTGTTGACCAATTCGGGCGCGGTGTCGAGCGTGACGTTGACCGACGTGACGACTCCGTCAAGGGGGGAATAGACATCGCTGACCGATTTGGTCGATTCGACCTCACCGCAGGCATCGCCGGCGCTCACCGTGGCACCCACCGCCGGCAGGGAGACGTAAACCACGTCGCCGAGGGCGTTCTGGGCGAAGGAGGTGATGCCCACCCGAGCCGTGCCGTCGGACGCCACGGCGACCCACTCGTGATCGCTGGTGTAGCGCAGGTCCTCGGGGTAGGACAACTCGCTCATGGCTCTCCTTCGGGTGGCGGCGTGGTTCGGACGTTCTCGGCCGGGATATCGGGGTGTCGGGATGTCAGGGTGTCGCAGGCGCTGCGGAGCCGACCTTAGCCCCCGGTCGGGGCGACCGTGGGTTCGGGCACCGGCTGAGCGTAACGAGGGGTCTTCGGCGTGTGCAACGCGTCGATGGTGACGGTGCTCAGTTGGTCGACCGAGGCGCTGGCGCCGAGGCGTTTCATCGAGTCCACGATGCCGCCGGGGATGTTCATCGCCGAGGCGAGAGTCTGGGGGTCGCCGATGGCGAGGATGACGTAGGGACGCGACAACGACTGCCCGTCGGCCGTGATCGAGGTTCCCGCGTCGGTGAAGTAGGACCCGGCGACGATCCGCACCGTGCCGAACTGAACGACCTCGGCACCCGCGTCGCGCAGTTCTTGAAGGACGTCGAGCAGCGCCGAGGCACGCACGGCTCCGGAGGAGTCGGCGATGGTCACCCGGATGCCGGGCCCCGTCGCCTTGACGGTGCCCGCGAGGATGGCGAGGCTGTCCAGCCGCTCCTGCGCCTGCTCGGTGGCCGCCTTGGCCCGGTCGGCGCCCGATTGCAGGGCGTTGCGCTGCACCTCCAACTCGCGGACCTGGGCGTCGAGTCGCGACGAGCGTTGCGTGACGTCGTCGAGCACGCGCACCAACTCGTCCTGGCGCAGGGTGGCCAGGCCACCTTCCTGGTTCTGTTGGATCTGGGTGGCGATGGCGAAACCCAGCGCCAGAGTGAGGACGGTGGCCAGGACGTTGGCTCTGGTCGCGCGGGCACCGAACATCCGGCGCAACCGGCGCCAGGTGACCTCGCGCGGCTCCTCCGGCTCGCGAGTGACCACTCCGGCCTTCGATCCGGGGCGACGACGGGGTCGGCGGACGGCCATCGTCAGGCCTTGAACAGGTGGCGGCGGATGGCTGCCACGTTCGAGAAGATCCGGATGCCAAGGACGACGACGACGCCCGTGGACAGTTGCGAGCCGACGCCCAACTGGTCGCCGAGGAAGACGATGAAGGCGGCGACAAGCACGTTGGACAGGAACGACACGACGAAGACCTTGTCGACGAAGATCCCGTCGAGGACGGCGCGGACACCGCCGAACACCGCGTCGAGCGCGGCGATGACGGCGATCGGGAGATACGGCTGCAGCCACAGCGGCACGCTGGGGTGCAGCAACAGGCCGAGGACGACCCCTACGAACAGGCCGATGGCAGGAATCATGGCCGTATCTCCGTCGTGCTCGGTGAGGACGTGGTCACCCGGGTGATCGGGGACGTGGCTGTCTTGGTTGTCGACGTCTTGGCTGTGGATGTCTTGGACGTGGACGTCTTGGTTGTGGACGTGGTCGTCGACGTGGATCGCGTGGACGTGGCAGTCGACGTCGGGACCGCCGTGGTCGAGGGTATGCCGGTCGGCCGCGCCGTCGCGGACACCAGCGCGCTGGGCACGCCCGCGGGGCAGGTCAAGGAAGCGCTCCCGGAGATAGCCACGGGGATGCCGTAGTTGTCCTCGAGCGACTTCAGGTAACTACCGGTCGGCGAGGACCCGAACGAACTCTGCAGGGCCTTGGCATCGCCGATCGCCGTCACGACGTAGGGCCGCACCAGGGGCCGGAAGTCGACAAGGATGGCCTGTCCGGCGAACCGGATCGCTGAGCGCGTGGTCAGGCGTTGCCCGTTGATCGAGATGGCTTCCGCGCCAGCCGCCCACAACCCGTTGCTGACGATCTGCAGGTCGGCGGCGCTCACCCGCCCCGCTTCGAACCCGCTGGACCCGCGCGCGGCATCCGCGCCGCTGACCGCATCGGCCGAGTCGTCGAGGGTCACGGTGAGCCCGGGACCCGTGACCGCGACGACTCCCGTCACGGACTGCAGGAAGGCCAGTTGGCTCAAGACGCCGGACTGCCCCGATGCACCGAGGGCCGCCGATCGCGCCCCTGCCACTTCTGCCTCGAGTGCGCTCACCTTCTCGGCCAGCGCGTCGCCAGCCTCTTGGCGGGCCGTGATCTGGCCGATGAGCTCGGCGCGGGCCTGCTCGACGACGCTCGTCGCCGAGCGCAGCGCCATGGCGGACACGACGAGGAGGAACCCGACGATGACCGCGAAGGCGATAACCAACGGACTGCGGGTGGAGGTGTGGCTCGGTTGGCCCTCGGCGACCCGGCGAGCCGACGCCGCGGCATACCCCGCCTCGAGTGACCCCTCGCGAAGCTCGGTGATGAGGGCCATCGACTCGTCGACCCGGCGGGGACTCATGCGACCCTCCCCCGGGCGCGCAGAATGGGAGCGGCTTGGGCGGCATACAGGGCGGCGGCGACCCAGTAGAGGACGATCCCCCACCACGCGAACGCCCAACCGATGGGCAGAGCCCACTCCCCGACCGTCCCAGGCACCTGCCCGAGGAGGATGACGGGGAAGGCGTAGAGCAGGTTGAGCGTGGCGCCCTTGCCGACGAAGTGCACCGGCAGGCCGATCTGCCCGACCCGTTTGAGGGCGAGCATGAGCACGGCCATGAAGGCCTCGCGCAGCAGCAGGACCCCGACGATCCACCAGGGGATGATGTCGCGCCAGGCCATGCCCAGCAGCGTGCTGATGATGTAGAGGCGATCGGCGATCGGGTCGAGCAACTGCCCCACGCGGGAGACCAGGTGGAAGTGCCGAGCGATCTTGCCATCGAGATAGTCGGTGATTCCGGAGAGGGCGAGCGTGACCAGGGCCCAGCCGTCGTCGCCGCGCAGCAGCAGCCAGAGGAAGAGCGGCACACCCACCAGTCGCAGCACCGACAGGGCGTTGGGCACGGTGAGGACGCGGTCGGTGTCGGGCGTCTCGTCGCCCGCGATGTCCCTGCGCTCCTCCACGGCCCCGAGCCTAACCCGCGCGGGTGACGATCCCCGCTTGGTCGCCTCCGCCCCGCCGGTATGCCGCCCGCGACCGCTCCTCAGTTGATGATGACGCCGCGTTCGTCGGCGAGGATGGCGGCCAACCGGTCCCGCCACTCCTGGAGGGCCTCGGGCGTGAGGCGCACCCAGTCGCTCAGCTCACCGACGATCCTCAGGGGCTCGACGCTGCGGTATGAGCGGGTCGGATTGCCGGGGAACTTCTTGTCGGTCACGTTGGGGTCGTTCTCGAAGGGTCCGGTCGGCTCGACGATGTAGACGCGAGGGGCGGCGTCGCCCGCAGCCAACTCCGCGGCGAGCCCGGCGCCGTCGGTCAGCGCGGTGAAGTAGATGTGGTTCATCAGCACCTCTGGCCGATAGTTCGACCGGAAGCCGGCGGTAAGGAGGTCGCCCACCTGCAGGTCGGCCTTCGTCCCATGGAAGAACGGCCCCGGATCCAGCACGCCAGTCACCTGCGGCAGTCTACGAGGGCGTCCTTGAAGCGGTTCTGGACGTCGATGCCGGATGTGTGAGTGATGTCTGGGTTGCGCGTGCGGCACGGAGTGCGATCAGCGGGGTGATCACCCCATCAATCGCACTCCCTCGCGCACTCGCATGACCAGTCGAATCAATCCAGCCGGCCCACCCCTGGCTACCCGGCTTTGTCGGTGAGGACGACACCCTTGCCGCCGACGACGTTGTTCTGCATGTCGTGATGGGCCTGGACGATCTCGTCAAGGCGGTAGATCCGGCCAACGGGCACCACCGCCGACCCCGCGGCGACCGCGTCGAGAAACCCTTGCAGCGTCTGCGGCGTCAGATCGGCCGCCCCACCCGAATAGGCCGTGAGCCGAACGCCGTTCGGCAGCCAATCCATCGGATAGAAGTCACGAATCGTCCATTCGTCCGACAACATGCCGGTGAAGCAGACGGTGCCTCCTGCCCTGGTCGAGAGAAGGGTGTCCTTCAGGACGTTGACACCCACCAGTTCGACGGCACAGTCGACACCCCCAGGCATCAGGTCGCGCACCGCAGCAGCGATCTGGCCGTCGTCAATGAGCACGTGGTCCACACCGAGGCTGCGCAGCGAGCCGATCTTGGCCGGGTTCCGAGTCGTGGAGATGACGGTCAGCCCGCGCAACTTGGCCAGCACCGCAGCAGCCATCCCGACCGAGGAGGTGCCGCCGCGGATGAGCACCGTCTGCCCCGCCTCGGCCTGGAGGCCGACATCGAGGGAACCGGCTGCGGTCTGCAGCATCTCGGGCACAGCACCCAGGTTGCCCACGAAAGGTGGCTGGTGAACGGGATCACCTGCCCCTCAGGGACCTTCACGAACTCGGCGTATCCCCCGTCGAAATCTCGACCCATCCCGCCCATCAACGTCGCCGCCTGAGCGCCGACGGCGAAGGTGCCTCCCGGCGCGGACTCGACGACGCCGACGGCTTCGATGCCCGGAATCCTCGGGAAGCTCCCCGACTCGGCCACGCCCTGCCTGAAATGAAGCTCCGACCGGTTCAGGCCGAAGGCCATCACCCTGATCAGCACCTCGCCGTCTTGAGGCACCGGAAGTGGGACGGAGCGCACGCTCAAGACTTCTGGGGGTCCAGGGGCCTCGATCACCACAGCGCGCATCGTGGTCATGCTCGGATCCCCTTGCGGCCCATGAGAACTCACCTACCGAGATTGTGATGGAGATGTGCAGTTGCCTTAGCAGACTATGCGGAATCCGCCCTCGGACCTGCAGGAACATCGGTCGATCGGTCTCTCAAGTCACGGCTTCTGACTCACCTGCTACCTGCGTGGATGCACGATCAGAGAGTCGGTCTGCAGTTCGATGAAGTCAGCCTCTTCGAAGGCTTCGACGATGTCGACAAGACTTGCGTCGAACAGCGCTAGGAGCGCGTTGTTGGTGATGTTGCCGGTGCCGACGACGAGCAGGCGCCGGGGCCTCCCTGCGAGCAGGTGGCCGTCGCGGAAGTCGCTGTCCTTGGTGACCACCACACGATCCGAGGAATCCGCCGCCTCGGCCACCTGATGGTCCGTGGCGCGGTTCCCGTCAGGCAACTGACTCGTGTGTACGGCGTCATGGCCCGCTGCCGTTAGCGCCTCCGCAAGGCGGGCAGGCAGCTGGGCGTCGACGAGGAATCTCACGCCGCGCCGCGTGGGAACACGCGGTGACCGCCTGATGCCAGGGCACCGAACTCGAGGGCGGCTAGGAAGTCCTCACGCTCAAGGTCTGGGTGGTCGTCCAGGACTTCGTCGATGGTCATGCCCGACGACAGGAGCTCCAGAAGGGTCTGGACGGGGTACCGCAGCCCGCGCACCGTCGGCTGGCCGTGACAGACCGCCGGGTCAGAGGTGATGCGCTCCAGAAGTGACATGTGCCCAGAATATCGGGACCAGGGTGTCCACCGCCGGAGCAGAGAACGGAACCCAGAGGCGGGCGGTCACGGTTGGGCACCTCGGACTCACTGGGAGCCGCTATGTGCACCCGGACACCCAGGCGGTGATCGATGCCGGCACCGCATTCCCGACCTGGTGGTGCGGAAACGCGTCGGGTCGGTGTCGCCGACGGCGGCCGTGCCGGGGCATAAAGAACAGCTCTGACCTGCGTAGGCAGATCAGAGCCGATTCGGTCGGGCTGACAGGATTTGAACCTGCGACCCCTTGACCCCCAGTCAAGTGCGCTACCAAGCTGCGCCACAGCCCGTGGCTGCCCTCCCACCGCCCCAAAAGGGCGCCACGAGAGCGAACGAAACCCTACCGCACGGCATACCGGGGCTCCCAATCCGTATGCCGCGCAACCGGCAGCCGCCCCGGCACCCTCCTAGCGCTTGCGCTTCTCGCGGACCCGCACGGACACCTCGATGGGCGTCCCCTCGAAGCCGAAGCGCTCGCGCAACTTGCGCTCGATGAACCGGCGATAGCCGGCCTCGACGAAGCCCGACGCGAAGAGCACGAACCGCGGCGGCCGGGTCGAGGCCTGCGTGGCGAAGAGGATCCGGGGCTGCTTGCCGCCACGCACCGGGTGCGGGTGAGCCGCGACGATCTCCCCGAGGAACGCGTTGAGCCGAGCCGTCGACACCCGTGAGTCCCACGAGTCGAGAGCAACTTCGAGCGCCGGGACGAGCTTCTCCAGGTGCCGACCGGTGCGCGCCGACACGTTGACCCGCGGCGCCCACGGGATCTGGACGAGCTCCTTCTCGATCTCGCGCTCGAGGTAGTGGCGCCGCTCCTCATCGACCGTGTCCCACTTGTTGTAGGCCACGACCAGCGCCCGCCCGGCGTCGATGACCTGCTGGATGACCCGGATGTCCTGCTCGGAGATCGGCTCGCCGGCGTCGATGAGCACGACAGCCACCTCGGCCTTCTCCAGCGCCGTCTGGGTGCGCAGCGAGGCATAGAAGTCGGCGCCGCGGGTCTGGTGGACCCGCCGCCGGATCCCCGCCGTGTCGACGAACCGCCACTGCTTCCCGGCGATCTCGACCAACTCATCGACCGGGTCCCGCGTCGTCCCGGCCACCGAGTCGACGACGACCCGCTCCGACCCGGCCACCTTGTTGAGCAACGACGACTTGCCGACGTTGGGGCGACCGATGAGGGCTACCCGGCGCGGACCGCCACGCTCATACGCCCCGCCGACCATCGAGCGCTCGGGCAACACGGCCATGAGCGCGTCGAGCGCGTCGCCGCTCCCCCGCCCGTGCAGGGCGGAGACCGGCCACGGCTGCCCCAACCCGAGCCCCCACAGGGCCGTCGCGTCCGACTCGAATCGCTGGTCGTCGACCTTGTTGGCCACGAGGACGACCGGCTTGCCCGAGCGGCGCAGCAACTTGACGACGGCTTCGTCGGTGTCGGTCGCGCCGACGACGGCGTCAACGACAAACATCACGGCGTCGGCCAGCTCGATGGCGATCTCGGCCTGCTCGGCGACCCGCAGGTGGATGCCGGAGGCGTCGACCTCCCAGCCGCCGGTGTCGACGAGGGTGAACCGCCGCCCGGCCCACTCGGCCTCATAGGCCACCCGGTCCCGCGTCACTCCCGGCACGTCCTCGACGACCGCCTCACGGCGCCCGAGGATCCGGTTGACGAGGGTGGACTTGCCGACGTTGGGGCGCCCGATGATCGCCGCCACCGGGAGGGGCCCGGCAAAGGCATCCCCGTATGCCGCGTCGCCGCCGTGCTCGAGCAGGTCCAGGTCGGTCTCGTCGAGCTCAAAGTCGGCCAGCCCGGCACGCAGGGCGCGCTCGACTGCCAGCTCGTCAGGGGTCGTCGCAGTCGTCGCGGCCGATTCGGAGGGGGCGAGCTCAAGCTCGGGGTCGG
The DNA here is from genome assembly GCA_016707175.1 of Candidatus Phosphoribacter hodrii. Taxonomy (GTDB): domain Bacteria; phylum Actinomycetota; class Actinomycetes; order Actinomycetales; family Dermatophilaceae; genus Phosphoribacter; species Phosphoribacter hodrii. The sequence goes on along the minus strand of JADJIB010000002.1, from coordinate 54,578 downwards.
TGGGGTTCTGCGGGTTCACCCCCGGATTCTCCCACCTCGCCGACGACGCGCGGTTCAGTCGTCCTCGGGGAGCGGCATACCCATCCGGGCGGCCGCAGCGGTGACATGGGCCGACAGGCGCTCGCGCAGCAGTTCCGAGCCCCTGCGCAGCCGCCCGACCAGGCACCCCGGCCTCGACGGGGATGACGAACGGTTGGCCGAAGACAGCGACCAATCGGGTGCCGACCCGGGGCATCGACTCGGTGCTGTCCCCCGTGCGCCGCGTGCCCAGACAGGCGACGGGCACGACGGCGGCCCCCGACTGCAGCGCCAACCACGTAGCGCCCTGGTTGACCTGGGCGACGTCGCCGCGACCGCGGGTGCCTTCGGGGAACACCCCGACCGCTCCCCCGCGCGCCAGCACCGCGCTGGCCCCCAGGCCCCCCCGGCCCCCCACCCCGCCCCGGGGGGCCCCCCCCCCCCCCCCCCCCCCGCCCCCCGGCGGGCCGTGGAAGGTCTCCTGCTTGACGAGGAACGACACCGGCCGCGGGGTGCTGCTGAAGACGAGCGGCCCGTCGAGGAACCCACTGTGGTTGGCGACCAGGACACCCCCCCCTCGGATGCCGCGAACCCCCCCCCCCCCCCCCCCCCCCCCGGGGCCCCACGGCGCGGGAGGCGCCAGGAGGACGTCAGCCACCGGAAGGCATCCGGGCCTCGGCGACCACCGCAAGCACTGCGGCCACGGTCTGCGCGAAATCGAGTTGGGAACTGTCGATCGTCACCACGCCGTCGGCGGCGGTGGTGAACTGCGACACCGTCGAGTCGAGGGCATCACGCGCCACGACCCGGTCGCGGGTCGCTGCCTTGGCCCCGTCGTCTGCAGTGCCGAGATCCTGCTGGGCGCGGCGGGCCAGGCGGGCGTCCTCGCTCGCGGTGAGGAGGATCCGGACGGGTGCGTCCGGAGCGACCACCGTGGTGATGTCGCGGCCTTCGGCGACGACGGCGCCCCGGGCCGCGAGGCCTTCGGCGATGAGGGCCCGTTGCCGCCGGCGCATGTCGGCCCGCACGTCGAGGTTGGTGGCGATGGCCGAGACGGCCTCAGTGACCCGGACCGAGCGAACCTCCTCGGTGAGGTCGTTCCCGTCGACCCCGATCCGAGGCTCGTCCGGGTCCATCCCCACCTCCAGCGGTGCGCTCGACGCCACGGCGGCGACGGCCTCCCGATCGGTGACGTCCATCCCCTGGTCGAGGCACCACCAGGTGAGCGCGCGGTACATGGCACCGGTGTCGAGATAGGCGGCATCCAGCGCCGTGGCGACCGCCCGCGACACCGACGACTTGCCCGAGCCGGACGGGCCGTCAATGGCGACGACGAGCGGCATACCCGCCGCTTGTGAGGCGCTCATCAGTCGAGCACCCGCCAGCCCTTGGCCTCCAGCGCCTGCTGGAGGTGCTCGGCGGCGGCGGGGACGACCATGATCTCGGCGAGCCCGAAGGGCTGCCCGAGGCCGTGGTCGATGCGCAGGTCTTCGAGGTTGACCCCCGCCTCGCCGACGTCCGTGAGCAGCCGCGCGAGCTCGCCGGGCGTGTCGGGGACGAGCGCCGTGACCGGCAGGTATGCCGCGGGCCCGGCCCCGTGCTTGCCAGGGATCCGCGCGTGGCCGACGTTGCCGTGCGTGATGGTGCGGTTGACCACTTCAAGGCTGCCGACGGCGTCGTCGGGTGCGTCGGGGTCGGCGAGCGCGCTCAGGGCGCCCAGCAACTCGCCCAGGTCGGCGTGGACCCGCCCGAGGACTTCGAGGATCGACGTGGCGTTGCCGGCGATGATCTGCGTCCACAACCGCGGGTCGCTCGCGGCGACCCGGGTGACGTCGCGGACGCCCTGCCCGGCCAGGCCCAGCGCCCGGTCGTCCAGCGAACGCAGTTGGGCTGCAACGAGACTCGCTGCGATCTGCGGGAGGTGCGACATCGTTGCCACAGCGTCGTCGTGGGTGGTGGCGTCCATGACGGTGACCACCGACCCGACGGCCCGCGCCAGATCCGTCACGGCCTGGATTGTCGACTCGGTCGACTCCGGGGCAGGCACGACCACCCAGGCCCGGCCCTCGAAAAGGTCCCCGCGGGCGTGCCCGGCGCCGGAGCGCTCGCGGCCGGCCATCGGGTGGGACCCGACGTAGCGGGTGAGATCGGCGCCCGCAGCCCGAGCACCATCGACGACGGCACCCTTGACCGACGCAACGTCCGTGACGACTGCAGACGGCCAACGGGACAGCGATTGTGCGACGGCGCCGGCCGCGACATCCGGCGGGGCAGCGATGATGACGAGATCAGGCTGCTCCGCGCTCTCGTGGGCGAGTTGCCCGGCGCCGAGGTCGCGGGCCAGCCGCTCGGCGGTCGGCGAGGGGTCGGCGAGGAGCACGGCATACCCCGTGCGGGTGAGCGCGATCCCCAGGCTGGTGCCGATGAGCCCGGTGCCGCGGATGAGCACGCGCGTTGTCACGGCGGTCACGCTACCGAGCGGTCGGCGCGGCAGCGTGGGCCGTCCGCATCACAGACCCGCAGCGGTGTAGAGCTTGCCGACCTCTTCGCGGGTCAACCGGCGGGTCTTGCCGACCTTGAGGTCACCCAACCGGATCGGGCCGACATCGGTGCGCACCAGGTACTCGACCGGGTGCCCGACGGCGGCAAGCATCCGGCGCACGACATGCTTGCGCCCTTCATGCAGGACCACCTCGACGAGCGCGCGGCCCGGCGCCGAGTCGACGAGTTTGAACGAGTCGACCGCGACCGGCCCGTCGTCCAACTCGATCCCGGCGCGCAGCCGCTTGCCGAGGTCGCGGGCGACGGGGCCCGGCACCTGGGCGAGATAGGTCTTGAGCACGCCGTATGCCGGGTGCTGCAGTCGGTGGGCGAGGTCGCCGTCGTTGGTGAGCAGCAACAGACCCTCGGTGTCGGCATCCAACCGTCCGACGTGGAAGAGCCGGTCCTGGCGGGCTCCGAGGAAGTCGGAGATCGACGGGCGACCCAACTCGTCGCTCATCGTCGAGACGACGCCCAGGGGTTTGTTGAAGGCGAGGTAGACCCGCGACTCGTCGAGCTGGACCCGCTCGCCGTCGACGTGGACCGACTGGCGGAGGGGGTCGATGCGGACCCCGAGCTCGGTGACGACGTGACCGTCGACCTCGACACGGCCGGCCGCGATGAGGTTCTCGCAGGCCCGGCGTGACCCGATCCCCGCGGCGGCCAGGAGCTTCTGCAGGCGCACCCCATCGGGATCGTGAACATCCACCGGAACGGCTGGGCGGGCCACCTTACGGTCGGGCAGGGCCGTCGGCTGGCTGGGCTTGGTCGAGCCGGCGAACCGAGGGGCCTTGCCACTGCCCGTCGGTCGTCCCGTGGGTTTGCGCGGGCCGCCTCCCCCGGGGCGAGGGCCCCGCGGCGGCATACCGGATCCACCTGAGCCGCCGGAACTGCCCGAACCGCCGCGAGAGCCGCCCGCCGTAGCCCCCCGCCCGAGGGGCGACCACCACCGGACTGACCGCCGGAGCGACCCCGCCCACCTGACTGTGCCGAGCTCATCGTCGACCTGCTTCCGCGATCTCGTCCAGCATGTCCACGTCGGGCAGGTAGGGCGCCAACGGGGGCAGATCATCGAGCGAGTCCAGCCCGAGGCGCTGCAGGAAATAGGGCGTGGTGCCGTAGAGGATCGCCCCGCCCTCGGCCTCGCCGCGCTCCTCGATCAGGCCGCGCGACAACAGGGTTCGCACGACACCGTCGACGTTGACGCCGCGAACGGCACCGATGCGCGAGCGCGAGACCGGCTGCTTGTAGGCGATGACCGCCAGCGTCTCCAGCGACGCCTGGGTCAGCCGGGCCTGCTGCCCGTCGAGGAGGAACTTCTCGACGGCCGGGGCGTAGTCGGACCGGCTGTAGACCCGCCACCCGCCGCCGAACGGCCGCAGGGTGAAGCCGCGGTTCGCGGCGGCATACTCAGCTTCCAGGCCCTCCAAGTGGGCGCGGACGTCCGCCAGGGGCACTTCGAGGGCAGTCGCCAACGCGACCTCGCTCACGGGCTCGTCGACGACCATGAGGACGGCTTCGATCGCCGACCGCGCCCCGCCGGGGAACGCCTCAACGTCGAAGGCCACCTGGCCGGCAGCCTCGGTCTCCTCGGCTGACCCAGCGTCATCCGGTGGCACCGCCTCGTCGTCCACGCGGAGGTCCTCACTCATTCGTCTGCTCCTTGCATCGGTATGCCGCTCGCCGCGCCGGTGTCGGTCCCCGCGTCGTCGAAGTCCAACTGCGCGTCGTCCTCGTCGAACTCGGCGTCGACCGCGATGTCGCCCTCGTCCGACCCGGTCCAGCGCACGGCGAGGTCGGCCAACGGCTCGGCCTGGTCGAAGGTGATCGCACCCTCTTTGTAAAGCTCAAGCAGCGCCAGGAACCGCGCCACGATCACCAGTGTGGAGTCGGCATCGGCGACGAGGGTCCGGAACGAGCAGGTCCGCTCGACCCTCAGCCGGGTGACGAGGATGGCCGCCTGGTCGCGCACGCTGATCTGGGCGGCGTGCAAATGCTCCAGCGCGACAGTCGGCGGGGCCTTCGGGATCATCGCGCGAGCAGCGATCATCGCCAATTGCTCGGGGGTGATCCCCATGACCAACTCGGGCAGCAGGGCCGCGAAGCGAGGCTCTAGACCAGCCTGGCGAGGGGTCAGGCGCCCCGTGGTGGCCAACTGCTCGGCAAAGGTCGCCGCGATGTCCTTGAACGCGCGGTATTGCAGCAGCCGCGCGAACAGCAGGTCGCGTGCCTCGATGAGCGCCAGGTCCTCGTCGTCGTCGGGGTCGGCCTGCGGCAGCAGGCGGGCCGCCTTGAGATCCAGCAGAGTGGCCGCGACCAGCAGGAACTCGGAGGCCTGCGAGAGGTCCCACTCCTCGTCGGCCTCGCGGATGGTGCGGATGTGCCCAATGAACTCGTCGGTCACGCGGGCCAGGGCGATCTCGGTGATGTCGAGTTTGTGCTTGGCGATGAGCCCCAGCAGCAGGTCGAAAGGCCCCTCGAAGACGTCCAAGTGGACCTCGAAGGGCGTGCTCGAGGTGCGCCGGGTCAGCACCCCACCGGGTGTCGCGGGGGCCTCGGGCAGGAGCGCGTCGGTCACGGGATGACTGTCATGGGTCACGGTCATGGGTTCGGCGTCCGCAGGCGGATGCCTCGGCTCAGGCCGCGCCGCCGCGGGCGATGAGCTCGCGGGCCAGTTGCCGGTATGCCGCGGCAGCAGCACTCGTGGAGGCGTAGCTCGTGATCGGCTCGGCCGCCAGGCTGGCGTCGGGGAACTTCACGGTGCGGCTGATGACCGTGTGGAAGACCCGATCGCCGAAGTGGTCGACGACCGACTTGACGACCTCTCGGCTGTGCAGCGTGCGCCCGTCATACATCGTGGCGAGGATGCCGTCGACCTGCAGGCGGGGGTTGAGTCGATCGGTGATCTTCTCGATGGTCTCCACGAGCAGGGCGACGCCGCGCATCGCGAAGAATTCGCACTCCAGGGGGATGAAGACCCCGTGGGCAGCCGTCAGCGCGTTGACGGTGAGCAGCCCGAGCGAGGGCTGACAGTCGATGATGATGACGTCGTAGTCGTCCATGACCGGGCGCAAGGCCCGAGCCAGGATCTGCTCGCGGGCCACCTCGCCGACGAGTTGCACCTCGGCGGCCGAGAGGTCGATGTTGGCCGGGATGAGGTCGAGGTTCTCCGAGCGGGTGTGCTGGATGACGTCGCGGATGTCGTGGCCGCGCTCGACGAGCAGGTTGTAGATCGTGATGTCCAGGTCGTTCGGCCGGATCCCCAGACCCACCGACAGGGCGCCCTGCGGGTCGAAGTCGACGAGGAGCACCTTGCGGCCGAGCTCCGCGAGGGCGGCACCGAGGTTGATGGTCGTGGTCGTCTTGCCGACCCCGCCCTTCTGGTTGCACATGGCGATGACGCGGGCCGGCCCGTGGCTGGTCAGCGGGGGTGGCGTGGGGAAGGACGGCATGGGGCGTCCGGTCGGCCCGGTGCCTCCGATCCCGGCGTCTTCCGTGCCCGGCAGCAGGGTGTCGGTGGCGTCCCGCAGGTCGGGGACCATGTGGACGGCTTCGCCGGGAAGGTTGCGATCGATGCTCACAGCTGCGCCTCTTCCCCGTCGTTCGTGCGGTCGGTCAGCCTCTCGCTGATCGGTGCGACCTTATCAGCGGGCCCGGGGGTGCGACTCGGCATACACCTCGCGCAGCCTCGCCACGGTGACCATTGTGTAGATCTGGGTGGTCGTCACCGAGGCGTGTCCGAGCAACTCCTGCACGACTCGGACGTCGGCGCCGCCTTCGAGCAGGTGGGTGGCGAACGAGTGCCGCAGCGTGTGCGGCGACAAGTGGCCGGCCAGGCCCGCCCGCTCCCCTGCCGCTGCCAGCGCCGACCACGCGGTCTGGCGGCTGAGCCGCGCACCCCGGGTGCCGAGGAACAGGGCCGGAGTGCCTTTCCCGCGGGCCGCTAGCGCCGGTCGCCCCCGCACGAGGTATGCCGCCACCGCCTCCCGTGCGTAGCGCCCTACGGGGACGATCCGCTCCTTGGACCCCTTGCCGAAGAGCCGAACGGTGCCCGACTCCAGGTCGAGATCATCGACGTCGAGCCCGACGGCCTCCGAGATCCGCGCCCCGGCGCCATAGAGGACCTCGAACAAGGCCCGGTCGCGCATCGAGACGGGGGTGTCCCCCAGTGACGCGGCGGCCAGCAGCCGTTCGACGTCGTCGACACCGATGGCTTTAGGCAACCGCAGCGGGGTCTTGGGCGGTCGCACGCCTTCGGCCGGATCGGCCAGGGTGCGCCCCTCCAACGCGAGGAACCGATGCAGCCCCCGTACTGCGACGAGGGTGCGAGCCGCGGACGAGGCCGAGAGCGGCATACGCCCCGGTGAGCCCGCTCGCAGGTCGGCGAGGAAGCCGGACACGTGTGCCTCGGTGACGTTTTCAGGCGTGGAAACGCCTTGGCGCGCAAGGTAATCCAGGTAGCGGTCGAGGTCGCGGGTGTAGGAGACCAGGGTGTTGCGGGCGACTCCCCGCTCGACGTCGAGGTGGTCGAGCCACCCTCGCACCGCGCGCGCCAGCGCCCGCGAGACGGCTGGCGTTGGGATCGTGCTCATACTCCGAGCCGTTGGCCCAGGGAGCCGTCGCCGCTGACCGTGACGAGCAGCCGCTCGGTCGCCCGGGTGGCGGCGACGTAGAACAGCCGCGCCGCGTCCTTGTCGTCCTCGTGAGGGGCTGGCAGGCGGCCCACCCCGGGGATTGCCACGACGGGGAACTCCAACCCCTTGCTCACGCGCATGGTGAGGATCTTGACCGTGTCGGCCTCAGGACGGAAGTCGCCGGGCCGACGTCGCACCGAATGCGGGATCCGAACCCGCCGTAGCGCCGACGCACACGCGTCCATGACAGCGGTGTCGTGGCACAGCACGGCCATGTCCGACCAGGCCCGTCCGTCCCGCGCCGCCGCGGCGAACCGCTGGGCGACGTATGCCGCCTCCGCACCGAGCGTGGGCAGCCGCCGGACGTCGGGCTCCTCCCCGTCCCGCCCGCATCCGAGGGCGCCGAGAAGCGGGGCGCCGTCCTCGTCGCATGCCTGTGGCTTGAGGATGTCGCCCGCCACCCGTTGGGCCAGGCGCAGGATCTGCGTGGTGTTGCGGTAGTTGACCCGCAGGATCGTCGTCCGGCCGACCGCCTGAATTCCCACGCTCTTGAAGCTGAACGCCGGGGTGCGCCCACGGCCGTAGATGTTCTGGGCGTCGTCGTAGAGGAGCAGCAGGCTGTTGGTCTCGGGGTCGACCATCTGCACGACGAGGTGCAGCCACTCGGGGCGGAAGTCATGGCCTTCGTCGATGAGGACGGCGGAGTATTGCGCCCTCGGCACGTGGCCACGGTCGACGGCCCGGATGAGGTAGCCGACGAGGTCGTCGAAGAAGTGTGGTCCGTCGGGTGGCAGCGGCTGACCGAAGGTGACCAGTTGTTGGCGGGCCCAGCGGTGGAAGTGTCTGACCTGCACGCGATCGGCCAGGCCCCGCGAGGCGAAGTTGGCCGACAGCGCGGCACCGAGCGGCTCGTTGAAGCACAACACCAGCACGGGCTTGGCGCCAGGGGCGACGAGGCGGGCAAGGTATTCGGCTCGGTAGCCCAGGATCATCGTCTTGCCCGACCCGGCCACCCCGTGGACCACGCGGTGCCCGGCCCCGAGGCTGCGTGCCAACTGCTCCTGCTGCAGGTCCATGACCTTCATGACGTCGGGCAGTTCGATGGCCGCGGCCGCGCCTGCGTCCCCCTCGGGCGAGTCGGGGCTTGCCGCGGCGTCGAAGAGCGAAGCAACAGGTGCGTCCACCCGCACGTCGGGAAACATGATCCACCGCACCCGATCGATCTGCGGCAGCGTGAGTTTCGCCGGGAAGCGCCGAGGGAACATCCCCCACAACCGCTCCTGGAACGCCTCAGGGTCGACAGATTCGGTCATCTCGTCGGCGCACATGACCGCGTGCCCGTCGATCACCTCGCCCAGCCCGGCCGCGTCGAACTCCGCGCGGTCGATCTTGGTGAAGACCACGCCGTAGCCCCACGGGAAGGCGAGCTTCCCCTGATGCGCTCCGGCCTCGTGGACCAACTGAAGGTCGCGCTCCAGAGCCCGCACGACGTCGTGAGCCCCGTGTCTGGCCTGCAGGATCGGGTTGATCACCCGCTTGTGTCGCCCGTCCGGCTGGATGTCCCACATCTCCCGATCGACCCGTTGGATGAGGGGCAGAGCCCAGTCCTTGACCTCAAGGATGAGCACCCCTCGACTCGGGTGCAGGACAACGAAATCGGGGTGGGTGCGCATCGGGCCGACCGGCACGTCGAACCACACGAGATAGTCCGCGTCGAGCTTCTGCTGCAAGCGTTGGGCCAGCCGACGCTCGCCCGGTGTCATCCGCGGGGCAGCGCTGCTCAACGTCGTGATCAACGTGCCCATGCTCGGCAGGCTAGTCCGCGTGGACGGCGACGCAACCGCAGGCGACCACCAGAGCGACGGCGTAGCGTGAGCCTGACACTGCCTGCGTTGCCCTGGTGAGGAGATCCCCATGAAGCTGTATGCCGATCTGCCTGGGCGCCGCGCCGCCCAGGTGGTCGCTGACGTCCTCAGCGTGGGCTGGATCCTCGCCTGCACAAATATCGGGAAGGCCGTCCACGACGCGACCATGGGCCTGCGCCAACCCGCCGACGGACTGGCGTCGGCCGGGAACCAGTTGGAGGCGGGCATGACCTCTGCGGGCGACCGGATCGCCCAGGTTCCGCTCGTCGGCGATGCCCTCCAAGGACCCTTCCGGGATGCCGCCGGCACCGGTGTCGCGCTGGCCCAGGTCGGGACCGATCTCAGCGGCTCGATCGGTCGCGTGGCCCTGATCGCCGGAATCGTGGTGGCGATCCTTCCGATCCTGCTGTGGATGCTGGTGTGGCTGCCCCTTCGCATCCGGTTCATCCGCCGGGCCAGCGATGCAGCCAACTTCATCGAGGGTCGGGCCGACCTGGACCTGTTCGCCCTGCGAGCACTGGTGCGGGTGCCCACGAAGCGGTTGGCCACGATTCACGCCGATCCTGCCGCTGCGTGGCGATCCAGGGACCCCCACGTGATCCGTGAGTTGGCCAACCTCGAGTTGCTCCAGTGCGGAGTTCGCCCGCCCCGCGCCTGATCAGGCGCTGACCGGCTGTCGCGTTGGTCGGTCAGTCCGCCGCGGCGCGCACCACGGAAGGGCGCAGATCCGCCGCCGGAGGTGCCCAGTCCACCGCCGTCGCCGGGACCTGCTCGCCCGAGCGGATGTCCTTGACCGAGTCGCCGTCCGACTCCGGACCACCGGGGAACCAGACGTAGGGGATGCCGCGGCGCGCGGCATACCGGATCTGCTTGCCGAACTTGTCGGGGCGCGGCGCGACCTCGCACGGTATGCCGCGTCCGCGCAGTGCCGAGGCGACGGCCAACGACCGGGGCCGGGACTCCTCGTCGGTGAGGGCGACCAGGACGCAGGCCGGGGTCGACCGGGAGGCGCTCACCAAGCCCTGACGGAACAGCAGGCCGAGCAGTCGGGAGACGCCGATGGAGATGCCGACACCCGGATAGGTCACGGTGCCGTCGGTGGCCAGCGCGTCGTAGCGCCCTCCCCCGGCGACGGCTCCCCAGGACTCGAAGCCAAGCAGGCGCACCTCGTAGACCGTGCCGGTGTAATAGTCCAGGCCACGGGCGAGCTTGAGGTCGGCGACGACCCTCCCGGGGGCGTGGGTGCGGCCGGCGTCCACGACGTCCGCCAACCCGGTCAGTCCCTCGTCGATGAGCGGGTCGGCCACGCCGAGCGCCCGGACCTGCTCGATGAAGGACAGATCCTCGGTGCGGATCCCGGCCAGCGCGAGGCACTGATCGGCCTGCTCGGCGGTGCAGCCGGAGTCGAGCAACATCGTCCGGACCGTGTCCGCAGGGAGCTTGTCGAGCTTGTCGACGATCCGCAGGGTGCCCCCGACGTCCTCGATGCCCAGGCCTCGATAGAACCCCTGCGGGATCCGACGGTCGTTGACCTGCACGACGTAGTCGCCGATCGGCAGCCGGTCGAAGACGTCGGTGAGGACCAACGGCATCTCGATCTCGTACTGCGGCGACAGCGACCCCACGTCGACGACGTCGATGTCGCACTGGGTGAACTCGCGGTAGCGCCCCTCCTGCGGCCGCTCCCCGCGCCAGGACTTCTGCATCTGATAGCGCCGGAACGGGAACGCGAGCTTGCCGGCGTTCTCCAGGACGTAGCGAGCGAAGGGAACGGTGAGGTCGAAGTGCAGGCCGAGGGAGGGCTCGCGCGAGTCGCTGGCGTCGGCCGCCAACCGGCTGATGCCGTAGATCTCCTTGTCGGCGTCGCCGCCCTTGCCGAGCAACCGCTCGACCGACTCGACCGCACGAGTCTCGATCGAGGCGAACCCGTGCAGCTCGAACACCTCACGGATGACGTCGAGGAAGTGCTGCTCGACGATCCGCTGTTCGGGGAGGAACTCGAGGAAGCCGCTGATCGGGGTGACCTTGCCGGTGCTCACCGAGGGATCATCCCAGACCCGGTGTCGCCGTCGCGCGAGCGTTTCGCCGGTATGCCGTGCGCTGGGCTGCGTGCCTCGCGACGGCCGTCGCCGATCGGTCAGCGCAGCCCGCGCAGATACGGATTGGAGGCCCGCTCTCGCCCGATCGTCGTCAACGGTCCGTGCCCGGGAAGCACTAGCCGGTCGTCCGGCATCGGCAGGACGCAGTCGCGCAGCGACCGGTTCATCGCCCGCTCGTCGCCCCCGGGCAGGTCGGAGCGGCCGATCGACCCGGCGAAGAGCACGTCACCGGACACCACGGTCGAGCCGACCTCGACGTTGATGCCCTCGGGAACATCGGCCAGGGTGAACATCACCGACCCCTCGGTGTGGCCGGGCGCGTGGACGATCCCGAAGTCCAACCCGGCGATGGTCACCGTCTCCCCGTCGCGCAGTTCCCGGATGTCGTCGGGCTCGGTCCAGGTCGCCTTGGCCCCGAACTGCGCCTCCATCATGGCGATCATGCCGCGGTCCAGGTCCGCGAGCGGGTCCCGCAGGCGGTAGCGATCGTCCCCATGGATGTATGCCGCGGCGCCGCCGCCGCGGCATACCGGCGTCACCGAGTAGACATGGTCGAGGTGACCGTGCGTGAGCAGGACCGCCGCCGGGCGCAGCCGCAACTCGCGCAGCACCTCGGACAGGGTGTCGGTGACCCCGATGCCGGGGTCGACGACGACGCACTCCTGCCCCTCGCCAGTGGCCAGCACGAAGCAATTGGTGTCGAACGCCGCCGCAGGGAAGCCGATCATCAGCACGCTGAGAGCCTATCCAGCCGGGACAACCGAATCTCCGAAGGACAACCGTCACGCACTCGTGACCGGTCGTGGTCGGCGTGACCTGCCTCCTTGCCTAGACTGGACGACCGTCGGCTGTCGTCGCGCCTCGACGGCGCATCAAGGAGGTCCGGGCTCGTGCGGGACAAACAACCAGTGCTCGCCGTCATCGGCGTGCTGCTCGCCGTCATCGGGTTCGTCTGGGTCGCCAACGTCGTCACGGCACCCAAGGTCGCCCAGCACGTCGGCCACCGGTGACCCGACCAGCACGGCGAGCACGACCTCGACCGACGACCCCTCGGTGACCTCGACCGCGTCAGCCTCCCAGACGCCGACTCCGACCCCCAAGGTGTTGGCCGGGTGCACGGAGGTTCCGGCACCCCAGGCGGCGCCCCAGAAGATGACGACGGCGCCCGACATCGAGGCGGCCCGCGGCAAGACCTTCATCGCGACCGTCACCACCAACTGTGGAGACGTCACGATCGAACTGGACGGCACCAAGGCTCCGGCCACGGTGTCCTCGTTCGTTCTCCTCGGCAACGCCGGCTACTGGGCGCCGAGCCCCTGCCACCGGCTCACCGGCGATGCCCAAGGCTTGTGGGTGCTGCAGTGCGGTGACCCCACCGGCACGGGCGCCGGTCCGGGCCCCGGCTATCACTACGGCATCGAGAACGCACCGGGCGACGGAAAGTACCCAGCAGGCACCGTCGCCATGGCCCGCACCAGCGACCCGAACAGCAATGGTGACCAGTTCTTCATCGTCTACAAGGACACCACCCTGCCGGTCGAAGGCGGCGGCTATTCAATCTTCGGCAAGGTGACCGGCGGGATGGACATCATCAACCGGATCGCCGCGGCCGGCGTGAGCCCGGCCGACGGAATGTCGCCGATGGCCCCGATCAGCATCCTGTCCATGACGGTCAAGGCGAAGGGCTGACGATGACCGAGTCGCCGCTGCACGAGTCCGACGCCCCCGACGCCTCCGACGAGCCCATCGCGCTCGAAGCTGAGGTCGAGGCTCCCGTCGCTGTCCCCGAACCCGATGAAACGGTGATCGAAGCCGCCGCCGAGGACATCGTTGCCGAGGCTCCCGCCGAGGAGGCCGAGGAACCGGCTGCCGAGGACAGCGTTGCCGAGGTGCCCGCTGCCGAGGAACCCCGCCACCGCCAGGCCGCCACCGAGGATTGTTGACCAGGAATCGTTGCCGAGGAAGCCCCGCCAGCGAAGCGGCCCGTCGCCAGTGGTGAACCGGTCGTGAAGACGCCGTCGCGTCGCCGGTCGCCGAGGAGCGGCACCACGCTCGAGGAGGAGTCCGCCGAGGGGTCGCCCCCTGGACGCAAAGCGACAGGCCCGCAGCCACTCCCCGCCCGCGCCCCGTCGCCGGCCCTCTTCGCACGCAGCGCCGGCGCCCCGGCAACGTCGGCCTTCGGACGCGTCGGCACCGACGGTGTTGTCTTCGTCAAGACCGCAGACGGCGAGCGCGAGGTGGGGTCCTACCCCGGCGTCTCGAACGCCGACGCCCTGGCCTACTTCGGGCGCAAGTACGACGAACTCGCCGCCAGCCTGCACCTGCTGCAGCAGCGGGTCACTCACACGGAGATGCCGGCCAAGGAGGCCGCCGACGCCGTGAGCAAGCTGCGCGCTCAGGTCGTCGAGGCCCGTGTCGTCGGCGATCTCGCCGCCCTGGAACGTCAACTCGACGAGATCGACGCCGCCATCGTCGTGCGCCGGGAGGCCGACGCCGCTGCCCGGGCGGCCGCCAAGATCGTGGCCACCACCCAGCGGGAGGCCCTCGTCGCCGAGGCTGAGCAGATCAGCGGCCAGCCCGAACACAAGATCCAGTGGAAGGCCAGCGGCGCCCGGATGCGCGAGCTCCTGGACGCCTGGAAGACCCCCCAGCGCAGCGGCCCGCGCCTGGACAAGGACGTGGAAGCCGGGCTGTGGCAACGCTTCAGCGTGGCCCGCAACTCGTTCGACAAGGCGCGTCGCACCCACTTCGCTGCGCTCGACAGCGCGCACGACGAGGCGAGGACCATCAAGGAGCGGCTCGTTGCCGAGGCTGAGCGCCTGGCCACCAGCCGCGACTGGATGTCCACTGCCGGGGCCTTCAAACACCTCATGGACGACTGGCGGGCGGCCGGACGCGCTGGACGCGCCGAGGACGACGCGCTCTGGCAGCGCTTCAAGGCCGCCCAGGACACGTTCTTCACCGCCAAGGACGCTATCGTCCAAGCCGAGGAGGAAGGCTACCGCGCCAATCTCGCAGTCAAGGACGCCCTGCTCGTCGAGGCCGAAGCCATCCTGCCGGTCACCGACCTGGAGAAGGCCAAGGCCGCCTTGCGGGTCATCCAGGACAAGTGGGACAAGGCCGGCAAGGTCCCCCGCGCCGACATGGAGCGGACCGAGAAGGCCATGCGCCGGGTCGAGCAGGCCGTGCGGGACGCCGAGGACCGCCGCTGGAGCGCGTCCAACCCCGAGGCCGCCGCTCGGGCCAGCAGCCTCGTCGAACAACTTGAGAAGGCCGTCGCCTCCTTGGAGAAGGACTTGGCCAACGCCCAGGCGTCCGGCAATGCCAAGAAGGTTGCCGAGGCCGAGGCCGCCCTCACCGCGCGACGGCAGTGGCTCGACCAGGCCCGATCTGGCCTTGCCGAGTTCGGCGGCCGCTGACCGCCGTGCGCCGCGCGCATACCCCCGGCCCCGGTAGTCGCGCTTGGTGCCGGTGATCCGGTAGACGTCGTAGACGCCCTCGACCTTGAGGATGCCGGCGATGACGTGGTCGAGGTGCCCCGGGTCGCCCATCTCGAAGGTGAACCGTGAGGTCGCGACCCGGTTGCGGGTGGTCTGCACGGATGCAGCGAGGATGTTGACGTGGTGATCGGAGATCGCCCGGGTGATGTCCGACAGCAGCCGGTTGCGGTCGAGGGCCTCGACCTGCAGTTGTACGAGGAAGACGCTCGCGGCTGACGGGTCCCAGGCGACCTCGATGAGCCGGTCCGGCTCGCGCCGCAGTGCGTCGGCATTGGTGCAGTCCTCGCGGTGGACCGACACGCCGTTCCCACGGGTGATGAAGCCGATGATCTCGTCGCCGGGCACCGGGGTGCAGCAGCGGGCCACCTTGACCCACACGTCGTCGGTGCCGACGACGACAACCCCGGGATCACCGCTGCGAACCCGACTGCCACGGGCCCGTGACGGGACGGTGGCCTCGGCGAGGTCCTCGCTGGTCGCCTCCTCGCCGCCGAGCGTGGCCACGAGCCGGGACACGACGTGCTGCGCCGACACATTGGAGTCACCGACGGCCGCAAACAGGCTGTCGATGTCGGAATAGCGCAGATCTCCAGCGACGGCGGTCAGGCTCTCGGCGGACATCAACCGGTGTAGCGGGTGACCCTGCTTGCGGAGGTACTTGGCGATCGCGTCCTTGCCCTGCTCGATCGCCTCCTCACGCCGTTCCTTGGTGAACCACTGGCGGATCTTGTTGCGGGCGCGTGGGCTCTTGACGAAGGCCAGCCAGTCGCGGGAGGGTCCCGCTCCGTCGGCCTTGGAGGTGAGGATCTCGACGCTGTCGCCGTTCTCCAGCACCGAGTCCAGGGGCGCCAACCGGCCGTTGACCCGACCACCGATGCAGTGGTGCCCGACCTCGGTGTGCACGGCATACGCGAAGTCCACGGGAGTCGACCCGGCGGGAAGTGAGACGACCGCGCCTTTGGGGGTGAAGACGAAGACCTCGCCGCCGCCGAGGTCGAAGCGCAGCGAGTCGAGAAACTCCCCCGGGTCGGCGATCTCGCGCTGCCAGTCGAGCAGGCGGCGCAGCCAGGCGGTCTCGGCGAGCGAGTCGGACTCGACGGGTGCGCCGCGACCGCCGCGCTTGTGGTCTTCTTTGTACTTGTAGTGCGCCGCCACGCCGTATTCGGCCCGTCGGTGCATCGTGTGGGTGCGGATCTGGATCTCGACCGGCTTGCCCTGCGGCCCGATGACCGTGGTGTGCAGGGACTGGTACATGTTGAACTTCGGGATCGCGATGTAGTCCTTGAACCGGCCCGGCACCGGGTTCCACCGCGCGTGCAGCGACCCGAGCGCGCCGTAACAGTCGCGCACCGTCTCGACGAGCACCCGCACGCCGACCAGGTCGTAGATCTCCTCGAAGTCGCGCCCGCGCACGATCATCTTCTGGTAGACGGAGTAGTAGTGCTTGGGCCGACCGGTGACCGTCGCCTTGATCCCGGCCACCTTGAGGTCCTCGGCGACCTCCGAACAGACCCTGGCGAGGAACTCCTCCCGCGCGGGGGCGCGAGCGGCCACGAGGTCGACGATCTCGTCGTACATCTTGGGGTAGAGCGCCTGGAAGGCCAGGTCCTCCAACTCCCACTTGATGGTGTTCATGCCCAGCCGGTGCGCCAGCGGGGCGTAGATCTCCAGGGTCTCCTGGGCCTTGGCGGACGCCGACTCTCGGGAGACGTATTTCCAGGTGCGGGCATTGTGCAGCCGGTCGGCGAGCTTGATGACGAGCACCCGGATGTCACGGGCCATCGCGACGACCATCTTGCGGACCGTTTCGGCCTTGGCCGCCTCGCCCCAGGTCACCTTGTCGAGCTTGGTCACGCCGTCGACCAGTTGCGCGATCTCGTCACCGAAGTCGCGGCGCAGGTCCTCGAGGCTGTAGTCCGTGTCCTCCACCGTGTCGTGCAGCAGCGCCGCCGCCAGCGTGGGCGGGGTCAACCCGAGGTCGGCAAGGATCTGGGTCACCGACAGCGGGTGGGTGATGTAGTCGTCGCCGCTGCGCCTGGTCTGCCCCTGGTGGGCTCGCTCGGCGACCTCGAAGGCCCGCTGCAGCAGCGCGACCTCAGCCTTGGGGTGGTGCTCACGCAGGCTCTGCAGGATCGGCTCAAGGGCCATGTTGACCGGAGCCTTCGGGGTGCCCAGCCTGGCTAAGCGGTCACGCAACCGCGGCTGCGGCCCCGACGGCGGCGCACCACTGGCTCCAGCGCCGGCAACCGTTGCGGTCACCAGGGCCGGGTCGGTGCGCGCGACCTGGTCGGTCATGACCGAAGTGTAGTCACCCTCCCGAGACGCCTTTAACCGCGTCCGCCCGCAGAGCAGGTCAGTCGACGATGAGGGAGAAGACCTCGCGGCCGGGCAGGGCATCGCGTCCGTGCAGGAATCCGCCAGCTCGAGGACGACATCGACGGCGACGACCTGGCCACCGGCCCGCTCCACGAGCTCACACGTGGCCGCAGCCGTGCCGCCGGTCGCCAGCACGTCGTCCATGATCAACACCCGCTGACCCTCGACGAACGCATCGACGTGGATCTCCAGGGTCGCGGTGCCGTACTCCAGCGTGTAGGTCGCTTCGTAGGTCTCCCCCGGCAGCTTCCCCGCCTTGCGCACGGGCACGAACCCCACACCCATCGCGTATGCCGTCGCGGCGCCGAGGATGAACCCCCGCGCCTCGATCCCGACGACGGCGTCCACGCGACCGGCATACCGCTGCGCGAGGTGATCAGCGACCGCCCGCAGCGCGTCGCCGTCGGCGAGCAGCGGGGTGAAGTCCTTGAACAGCACGCCGGGCTTCGGGAAGTCCGGGATGTCCCGCAGGTGGTCGAGGACCAACTGGCGAATCTGCTCGTCGCTCATCGTCAGCGGCGCGACCGCGGCGGGCGCTTGGGCTGGTTGCGCGGCCCGGTGGCCGCCCACTTGTGGACCGGTCGGCCGAGTGAGTCGACGTCGTCGACGGGCGCGTCGGCGATGACTCCGGTATGCCGCCCGCTCACCTCGGCGTCGGCGATCTTGGCGCCCGCGGGGGTCACCAGAGCCTCGTCCTTGGCCTGGACCTTGGCCGCGTGCTTGGCCAACTCCTGCAGGGCGGGCTCGCCGCGCCGCAGGTCGACCAGCAGCGGCGTGGCGATGAAGATCGACGAGTAGGCACCGACGGCGATACCGACGAACAGTGCCAGGGACAGGTCAAGCAGCGTGCCTGGACCGAGCTTGGTCACGCCGACCATGAGGATGGCGAAGATCGGCAGCAGGGCGACGACCGTCGTGTTGATCGACCGCACGAGGGTCTGGTTGACCGCGAGGTTGGCCGCCTGGACGTAGGAGAACCGGCGGCTGCCGATCGCGTCGGCGGTGTTCTCCCGCACCTTGTCGAAGACCACGACGGTGTCATAGAGGGAGTAACCGAGGATGGTGAGGAAGCCGATCATCGACGCCGGGGTGATCTCGAAGCCGAAGAGGGCATAGATCCCGACCGTGATGATGAGGTCGTGGAGCAGGGCGACCAGGCCCGCCACGGCCATCTTCCAGGTGCGGAAGTAGATCGCCATGACGAGCGCTACCAGCAGCAAGAAGGTGATGAGGGCTTGGACGGCCTTCTGGCTCACCGACTGTCCCCAGGACGGCCCGATGAGCGATGCCGAGACGGTGGTCTGGTCGACGTTGAACGCCTTGGCCAGGGCGGCCTTGGCGGCTTCGTTGTGCTCGCCGGCGGCCTCGGTCTGGACCCGCACGGTCGCTCCGCCGATGACGCTGGCCAGGACGTTGCCGCCCATCCCGGCCTCGCTGACGGCCGCCTTGGCCTTGTCCTCGTAGTTGCTGGTGTCGCTGACTCCGGTCAGCCGGAACTCCGAACCGCCACTGAACTCGATGCCGAAGTTCAGGCCGCGAGCGAACATGCCGACGAGGGCCAGCACGATGAGGATGCCCGAGAAGGTGTACCAACGACGTTGGCGGCCGATGAAGTCGATCGACCGACGGCCGGTGTAGAGGTCGTTGCCGAACTGCGAGAAGTTGATCATCAGGCCTTCGCCTCCTTAGCCGCAGCGGTGCGGACCGGGGTGCCGGTGAAACGACCGGCACCGGCATACCTCGGCTGGGTCGTCTTGGCGCCGAGTCGCTCGGGGTCAAGGCCGGACCACGGGTGTCCGCCACCGAAGAACTTGGTGTGCGCCAGGATCGACACCAGCGGGTGGGTGAAGAGGAACACCACGGCGAGGTCGATGAGGGTGGTGACGCCCAGCGTGAAGGCGAAGCCGCGGACGTTGCTGGCCGCGAGCAGGTAGAGCACGGTGGCCGCGAGCAGGTTGACGCCGTCGGCCGCCAAAATCGTGCGCCGAGCCCGCCGCCAACCCGAGTCGACGGCCGTGACCAAGGGTCGTCCCTCACGAACCTCGTCACGGACTCGCTCGAAGTAGACGATGAACGAGTCTGCGGTAACACCGATGGCGACGATGACACCGGTGACGCCGGCCATCGTCAGGCGGAAGTTGTGCGACCAACCCAGCAGGGTGAGCACCCCGTAGGTGAGCACGGCCGCCACGATCAGCGAGGCCACCGTGACCAAACCAAGCAGTCGGTACTGGAAGAGCGAATAGCCAACGACGAGCAGCAGGCCGATGAGGCCGGCCAGCAGGCCCAACCCGAGCTGCTCCTTGCCGAGGGTGGGGCTGATGTCGTCCTGCGTCTGCAGGGCGAACGACATGGGCAGCGCACCGAACTTCAACTGCTGGGCCAGCGAGCGGGCCGACTCGATCGTGAAGTTCCCGGTGATCGAGGCCTGGCCGTTGGCGATGACCGCGTTGGTGGACGGCGCCGAGATGACCTGCTTGTCCAGGACGATGGCGAACCGGTTGCGGGTCTGGTCGGCGGCCTGCAGCGCGTAGAGCCGGGTGGTCACGTTGGCGAACTTCTGGCCGCCCTCACCGGTGAAGTTCAGCCGAACCTCGACGATGTTGGTCGGTTGGCCGTTGTTGCCCGACTGGTAGCCCGACGTCGCGTCGGCGATGTCGGTGCCGTCGAGCTCAACGGGACCGAGGATGTACTTCTCGACCCGGTCCGTCGAGCAGGTGACCAGCGGCTTGGCGGGGTCGTCGACGAAGTCGTTGATCGCGCCGGCCTTGGTGCAGTCGAGGGCCGTGAACTCCGCCTCGATCTCGGGCGTGATCCAGGCCAGGTCGGAGGCGTTGGCCGGCGTCGGGGTGGCCGCCGCAGTGGCCGTGGGCGTTGACGTGGCTGCCGGCGCCGTCGGGGACGTCTCGGAGACCAGCGCCGGCGGAACGACGGCGTTGCCACTCGTGGCCGGGCTCGTCGCCGTGGGGGCCGGGTCCATGGTGAAGACCGGCTTGGGCGTCGTCGCGGTCGGCTCGCTCGTCTGCGTCCCGGTGGCCGTCGAAGTGGGCGTCGTGACGGTGGCGGGAATGCCGGACCCGGTCACAAGAACAGCGCGGAAGCGCAACTGCGACGGCTTGCGGATCTGGTCGAGGGTCTTGGCGTCGGGCTGCCCGGGGATCGAGATGACGATGTTGCGCCCGCCCTGGGTCGACACTTCGGCTTCGGCGACGCCGTTGGAGTCGACCCGCTGGGCGATGATGTCGCGGGCCTTCTCGAGCTGCCCGGAGCTCACCTCCGCGTTGGGGTCGGCCAGCACCGGCTCGAGAACCATCTGGGTGCCGCCCTCGAGGTCGAGGCCGAGCTTGGGCGTCAACTGCCCGGTCCCCCAGCGGTTGACCGAGAAGATGAGCACGAAGAGGGCGATGATGATCGCCGCGAAGGTCCACAGGGTGCGACGGGGCCCGCGCGTCCGGGGGTTCAATGCCATGACGGGTTCCCTCACTCGCCCTGGGCCGGGGCGTCGGCCGGCCCGTTACTCGACGACGGTGCAGCACCGGACGTGCGGGCGTCCACGGCGCGGCGGTCGAACCTCACGACGACTCCGGGGGCCACCTCCAGGTGGATCTCCGAGTCGGTCAGCGCGGTGACTCGACCGAAGAGGCCCGAGGTGGTCCGCACCTCCTCACCGACAACGATCGATGCCTGCATCGCCTGCATGGCGCGGACCCGCTTGCGCTGGCCGAGGAAGATGTAGGCGATGAAGCCCACGGGGATCGCAAAGAACAGCAGCGAACTGAGGTCGTTGCTCGTCATGTCTCGTCGTTACCTTTATCACCGGTGAAGCACGCCACTGCCGAACAGGCAGACCAGCGTCCCATTCTGGCCTATCAACCGGCCCCAGGCGAACCAGCCGCGCCGGAAAGCACGCGGCATACGCCTCAGGTGCCGAAACGACCGACGTCGTCGGGGGTCAGCAACGACGCCTGGTATGCCGCCGCCTGGCTGGGCGGGGCGAGGCCGAGGTGCTCCCACGCGAGGGCAGTCGCGGCCCGGCCACGGGACGTCCGGACGATGAGCCCTTCCCGCACGAGGAACGGTTCGGCGACCGTCTCGACGGTGTCGGCCTCCTCCCCCACGGCAACGGCGAGGTTGGCCACTCCGACCGGACCGCCGCCGAAGCGCCGGCAGAGCGCGTCGAGCACGGCCCGGTCGAGCCGGTCCAAGCCGCGGACGTCGACGTCGAAGAGGGCCAGCGCCTCGTGGGCCGCGTCAAGGTCGACGACGTCCTGACCGTGGATCTGCGCCCAGTCACGCACCCGGCGTAGCAGGCGGTTGGCGATTCGAGGTGTTCCGCGGGACCGCTTGGCGATCTCCTCGATCCCGGCGTCTTCAGCACGCACGTCGAGCAACCGGGCCGAACGGCGCAGGATCGTCACCAGATCGGCCGTCTCGTAGAAGTCCAGGTGGCCCGTGAAGCCGAACCGGTCGCGCAGCGGAGCCGGCAGCAGCCCGGAGCGGGTCGTCGCGCCGACGACGGTGAACGGCGGCAACTCCAACGGGATGGCCGTCGCCCCCGGACCCTTTCCGACGACGATGTCGACCCGGAAGTCCTCCATCGCCAGATAGAGCATCTCCTCGGCGGCGCGGGACATCCGGTGAATCTCGTCGAGGAAGAGCACCTCGCCCTCGGCCAGCGAGGAGAGGATCGAGGCCAGGTCACCGGCGTGTTGGATGGCCGGCCCCGACGTCACCCGGATCGGTTGCTCGAGCTCGGCCGCGATGATCATCGCCAGGGTGGTCTTGCCCAGGCCAGGAGGCCCGGAGAGCAGCACGTGGTCCGGCGGCGTGCCACGGCGACGCGCGGCCTCAAGGACGAGGGCCAACTGGTCGCGCACCCGCGTCTGCCCAGGGAACTCGGCCAGGCGCCGGGGGCGCAAGGCAGCCTCAACCTGGCGCTCACGGTCCAGGCCGCTGGGGTCGACGACTCGCGCCGTCGCCTCCCACGACCCGTCGGCCCAGGTCGGGCCTCCGGGACCGTCCGTCTCGGTGGGGTCGTCGCTCGCGGTCACGTGCGGGCCAACCGTTGCAGGGCGGTGCGCAGCAGCCCCGACACGTCGGGCCGCTCACCGGCCTCGGGCGTGATCGCCTCGACGGTGTCTTCGGCCTGCTTGGCCGACCATCCGAGGCCGACCAAGGCCTCGCGGACCTGGTGCGCCCAGTCGGGGCCCGCAGCGGCGGCGGTCGGGCTGCCGACCGGGCCGGACGGCATACCCATCTTGTCGCGAAGCTCGAGCACCAGCCGCTCGGCACCCTTGCGGCCGATGCCGGGCACCTTCATCAGCGCGGTGAGGTCGCCTGAGGCGACGGCCGCACGGATGCCGTCAGGGCTATGAACGGCGAGCATCGCCAGCGCGAGTCTCGGCCCCACACCGGTCACCGTCTGGACGGTTTCGAAGACCGACCGTCCGTCGGCGTCGGCGAAGCCATAGAGCGTCAGCGAGTCCTCGCGCACGACGAGCGAGGTCGCGAGGTATGCCGTGCTGCCGGTCCGCAGGGTCGCCGCGGTGGCGGGCGTGACGTGCACGAGCACCCCGACGCCGCCCACTTCGACGACGACGTTGTCCAACCCGACGTGGCTGACCTCGCCACGGACGGAGGCGATCATCGGCCGGTCCTTCCTGCCAGTGCGGCAGCCTGCTGGGCCCGGACGGTCGCCGCGGCCTGCTCGATCCGGTTGGTCGCCGCGCCGCGCCACAGGTGGCAGATCGCCAGGGCGAGGGCGTCGGCGGCGTCGGCCGGGGTGGGTGCGGTCGGCAGCCGAAGCAGCCGGGTCACCATGGCCGTCACCTGCGCCTTTTCGGCGCGGCCGCTGCCGGTGACTGCCGCCTTCACCTCGGTCGGGGTGTGCAAATAGACGGGTATGCCGTGCCGCGCCGCGACGAGCATCGCCACCGCCGAGGCCTGCGCGGTCCCCATGACCGACAAGACGTTGACGTCGGCGAAGACCCGCTCGACGGCGATGGCATCCGGGCGGTGCCGGCCAACCAACTCGGTGAGGGCCAGGTCGAGCGCCAATAGGCGCTCGGGCGTCGGGGTCTTGGAGTCGCTGCGCACGACGGTGACATCGACCATGGCCAATCGGCGGCCGAGGTCGCCCTCGACGACACCGACCCCGCACCGGGTCAGGCCCGGGTCGACGCCCAGGACGCGCACGGCATACCTCCCATGTCTGGTGCGAACACGTGTTCGGGAGTCACGCTACCCGCCGGGCCCGCCGCGACCCGCACCGCGCGTCCTCCGGATCACCTTTCGAGGCCACCATGGTTCAGCCGGGGTGCGGACGGCGAGCTCGCGCCCCGCCTGGGCGCCGTCCCCCCACCCCCCTCCTCGTCGAGCTGGGCGAGGACCTCGTCGCTGACATCGCCGTTGGCCCAGACGTTCTGCACGTCGTCGGAGTCCTCCAACGCGTCGATCACCCGCATCATCTTGCGCGCACCCTCAAGATCCAGCGGCACCTCGACGCTGGGGATGAAGGTCGCCTCGGCCGAGTCGTAGTCGATGCCGGCCGCCTGCAGCGCCTTGCGGACCTCGACGAAGTCGCTGGCCTCCGAGACGATCTCGAACGAGTCGCCGAGGTCGTTGATCTCTTCGGCGCCGGCGTCGAGGACGACCTCGAGGAGCGTGTCCTCCGTGTGGCTGCCCTTGGGGACGATGACGACGCCCTTGCGGGTGAACATGTAGGCCACCGAGCCGGGATCGGCGAGGTTGCCGCCGTTGCGCGTGAGAGCGGTGCGCACCTCGGCGGCGGCACGGTTGCGGTTGTCGGTGAGGCACTGGATGTAGAGGGCAACACCGTTGGGGGCGTAGCCCTCGTAGGTGATCTCCTTGTACTCCGCTCCCCCGGCCTCAGCACCCGAACCGCGCTTGACCGCACGGTCGATGTTGTCGTTGGGGACCGACGACTTCTTCGCCTTGTAGATGGCGTCCCAGAGGGTGGGGTTGCCGAGGGGGTCACCGCCGCCGGTGCGGGCCGCGACCTCGATGTTCTTGATGAGCTTGGCGAACAACTTGCCGCGCTTGGCGTCGATCGCCGCCTTCTTGTGCTTCGTGGTCGCCCACTTGGAGTGACCGCTCATGACCCCATCCTCGGATTCTCGTGCGTCGGAACCTGTCGATCCTATCCGCCGACTCAGCCGCGCTCGCGCACCATGTCGACGAACTGGGCGTGGACTCGGTGGTCGCCGGTCACCTCAGGGTGGAACGAGGTCGCCAGAAGCGCGCCGTGGCGCACGGCGACGATCCGCCCGTCGGCGCGCCCGCCATCGACCCGGGCCAACACCTCCACCGACTCCCCGACCTGCTCGACCCAGGGGGCCCGGATGAAGACGGCGTGCACGGGAGCCGGCCAATCGGCATACGCGACGTCCTGCTCGAACGAGTCGACCTGACGGCCGAATGCGTTGCGCCGCACCGTCATGTCGATCCCGCCGAGGGTCTGCTGATCGGCCGTCGCGTCGGTCACCCGGTCGGCGAGCAGGATCATCCCGGCACAGGAGCCGTAGGCGGGTAGCCCGCCGCGCAGCCGATCCCGCAACGGCTCGAACAGCCCAAAGGAGCGCAGCAGTTTGTCGATGACCGTGGACTCCCCGCCCGGAAGCACGATGCCCTGTATGCCGTGCAGCTCGCTCTCGAGCTTGACCGGCACGGCGGTCGCGCCAACCGCCTCCAGGGCATGGACGTGCTCTCGGACGTCGCCCTGCAACGCGAGGACGCCAATGGTCGGTGCGGTAGTCACAACCAGCCAGGCTAGGGTGCGCCCCGGGCCCCGGCCCCGCCCCCCCGACCCGGCCCCCCCCCCCCCCCCGCGCACCGAGGGTCTACCAGCCGCGCTCGGCGAGGCGGTGGGACTGCGGCAGCTCTTCGACGTTGATGCCGACCATGGCCTCGCCCAGACCGCGCGACACCTTGGCGATGACGTCAGCGTCGTTGTAGAACGTCGTCGCCTTGACGATGGCCTCGGCCCGCTGCGCCGGGTTGCCGGACTTGAAGATGCCCGAGCCGACGAAGACACCCTCGGCACCCAGCTGCATCATCATCGCCGCGTCGGCCGGGGTGGCGATGCCGCCGGCGGTGAACAGCACGACGGGCAGCTTGCCGGCCAGAGCGACCTCCTTGACCAGGTCATACGGCGCCTGCAACTCCTTCGCCGCGACGTAGAGCTCGTCGGGGGTCATCGAGCGCAGCCGGTTGATCTCGCCGCGGATCTGGCGCATGTGGGTGGTCGCGTTGGACACGTCACCGGTGCCCGCCTCACCCTTGGAGCGGATCATCGCCGCGCCCTCGGTGATCCGGCGCAGCGCCTCGCCGAGGTTGGTCGCCCCGCACACGAACGGGACGTTGAACGCCCACTTGTCGATGTGGTTGGTGTAGTCGGCCGGGGTCAGCACCTCGGACTCGTCGATGTAGTCGACGCCCAGGCTCTGCAGCACCTGCGCCTCGACGAAGTGACCGATCCGGGCCTTGGCCATCACCGGGATCGACACCGCCGCGATGATCCCGTCGATCATGTCGGGGTCGCTCATCCGCGACACGCCGCCCTGGGCCCGGATGTCGGCCGGGACCCGCTCCAGCGCCATGACGGCGACGGCGCCGGCGTCCTCGGCGATCTTGGCCTGCTCGGGGGTGACGACGTCCATGATGACGCCGCCCTTGAGCATCTCGGCCATCCCCCGCTTGACCCGCGTGGTCCCCGTGGTGGGTGCGGTGTCGCTCATCGTCGCTTACGCCTGCTTCCTGGATCGGTATGCCGTGTGGTCACCCGGCCGGCTCCCCCGCGGGAGCAGTGCCGGACCGACCGAGAATACTCGCATCCGCGCCTCAGGAGGTCGGTGCGGCCACGTCCTGGGCCAAGCGGCGTAATTCGGCGACGTGCCCGAGGAAGGCCGAGCGGCCCTTGGAGGTCAGTTTGATCCAGGTTCGCGGCCGGCCCGTGTCGGCCTTCTGCTTGCTCGTGGAGACATACCCGGCCTCGTCCAAGGTCTTGAGGTGCTTGGACATCACCGAGTCGGCCACCCCCAGCAGGTCGCGCAACGTGGCGAACTCGACCTCATCGACGACCCCAAGAGCGCCGCAGATCTGCAGCCGTTTCGGCTCCAGGAGCACCACGTCGAGGGCCGGTGCCGGGGGCTTCACTTGGTCTCCCGGAGCGAGGAGCGCACGGCCGCATCGAGCCGCGGCCCCACCCAGAGGGTGCTCAGGCCGCTCACCACGCCCGCCACCAGGGCCCACCACCACGGGACGGCACCCGAGCGCGCAGCGTTCGAGAGACCAAGGCAGACGATGAGGACGACGGCGAAGGCGGCCACGTAGCGTCGGGCACCGATGCGACTCAAGTTGGCTGACCACACACCGGTGATCCGCCGGTATGCCGTCACGAGAGCGACGAGGCCCGCCGAATAGAGCACCAAAGCGATCAGGAACAACCGCTCGAAGCCATAGCCGGCCACGAGGATGAAGACCAGCGCAGCCAGGGCCGGGTGGTACCAGGTGGGCGTGGCCATGCGGTCGGCCAACTCCCGACGATCGGCGGCGAGCGCCTCCAAGGCCCGGCGGGCTTCCGCTGCGGACGGCTCCTGTGACGGTGTCGATGACGACACACCCGAGTTGTTTTCCATACCGGAAAACTAGCACAAGGTTTCCGGAACGGAAAGCCCCAGGGTTACGAGTTGCAGCCCCGCGCGTCGACCGGCCAGGCCTCCGGGCCGTCACCGATGACGTAGACGTCGGCAAGGTTCACCGTGTTGCACACGTGGTTGGGCACGACCAGCACCCGCGAGCCCAACTGCGGCAGTCGCCCGCCGGACCACTCGACGGTGGCGTGGTGCTCGGACAAGGCGACGATTCGAGCGTCGGGAGCCTCCGCCAACCGGCCATAACCGCTGGCCCACGGCGCCCGATCGGCACCGAGCGCCTTGCTGCCCGCATCGAGGATCACCCGGCCGCCGGCGTGCGAGACGACCGTCGCGACGACGGTGAGCGCGACGTCCTCCATCGCGCAGGTCCCCAACTCCACCTGTTGTGCGTCACCGAAGAGGTAGACCCCGGGCCTCAGCTCGGTGAGTCCTCCCCCACCACTTCCCACGGCGAACTGCGCCGAGGGCGTCGAACCGCCACTCCGCACTGACGCCGCGATCCCTTGGCCCGCAAGGGATTCCGCGGCCACGGCCAGAGCGATCGCCTCGTCTGCCGCCGCCGATGCCCGGGTCTGCGGCGTGTAGGAGTGCCCAGGGAAGGTGAACACGCCGCGGACCACGAAACCGGCGTCCGCGGCATACCGGCCGATCTCGCCCGCCGCCTCGGGCGAGACGCCGCTGCGGTGGTGACCGGAGTCAACCTCGACCACGACCTCCGGGCGTATGCCGTGCGCGGCCATCGCGTCCAGGCTCGCCGTCGAGTCGACCCCGACCGCCACGCTGGCCCGCTCCAGCACCGCCGCCAACCGTCGGGCCTTGGGTGCGTCGACCCAGAGCGGGTAGGCGATGAAGAGGTCGGCGCAGCCGCCGGCCGCGAAGACCTCGGCCTCCCCCACCGTGGCGACGGTCAGCCCGACCGCACCGGCCTCCAGTTGCAGGCGACCCAGCCGCACCGACTTGTGGGTCTTGGCATGGGGTCGCAGCCCAACACCGAGCGCTCGGGCCCGAGCAGCCATCGCCTCGATCGACGCCTGGGCCTTGGCCAGGTCTAGGCGGAGGTAGGGCGTGGGCAGGGAAGTAGCCGACATCCCGGCGTCAGCCTCGAAGCCCGTGCGGCAGCGCGTCGACGAACTCCACGGTCTGCGGCATGTCGGCGTGACCGGCCAGCCGGAACCACTTGACGGCCCACTGACGGCGGACCCGGCGGACATCGGTCACCGCGTCGTTGTGGAAGCGGCGGGCCAACTGGACCCGCAACCCGGTGGCTCGCACCCGCGACACGATGTCGTCGCCGAAACCCCCCGCCCCGGGAAGGGACGCCAGCGTGTCGGCGGTCAGGGCCAGGCCGAGGGCCTCGGACAGGCGCGACTCGACCGTCTCGCGCTCGTTGCTGAACCGCTGCCGGTCGGCGTCGGTGTCCTCGTCCTCGGCAGCCGACAACGAGTCGGACGCGGCGGAGGCCAGCATGAGAGCGCTCGCGGCGTCGAGGACTCGCGCGTTGGCCAACTCCAAGGTGGCCTCGGCTCGCCGGACGAGTTGCGCGTCCAGAGCAGCCAGCGTGCCCTGGACCCGGGCGTGCAAGCGGTCGAGCCGGGCGGCGGTGTAGGTCAAGTACCACCCGATCGCTACCAGGCCGAGGGCCAGCACGATCCACAGGTTGGGACCATCCATCACGGCAGACTCCTTCCGCCGCGGCGCAAGCGACCGAGGACCCCATGACCAGGCATGGCTCGAGCCGCGGCCGCCCCCTCGCACACCGTTTCGTAGACCAGCGTGATCGCGTCGGCCACGACTGACCAGTCGAAGAGGTCGGCACGGGCTCGGCCGGCAGCCGCCAGGCGGGCGCGTTCGGTGTCGTCGCGCAGCAGCCGGACCAGTTGGCGGGCCAGATCGTCCGGGTCCTCGTTGACGAACGTCGCCCCCACCGTTCCCCCGTCGAGCACCCGCACGAAGGCGGGGATGTCGCTGGCGAGGACGGCGGCCCCGGCGCTCATCGCCTCGATGAGGATGATCCCGAAACTCTCCCCACCGGTGTTCGGTGCGATGTAGACGTCGACCGAGCGCAGCAGGGCCGCCTTCGCTGCGTCGTCAACCGCGCCCAGGAACTCGGTCGCGGCGGCGACCTCGGGGGTCATCGCCGCGCGCACCTCGTCGGCGTCGCCGGGGCCGGCCACCAGCAACCGCAACCCGGGCACCTGCGCGAGCACCGCGGGGAGCGCCGCAGCGAGCACGGGCATCCCCTTGCGGGGCTCCCCCATCCGGCCGAGGAAGGCGATCGTCGGCCGACCTGGTTGACCCTGCCACTGCGGCCGGGGCAGGGTCGATGCGAATCGGTCGACGTACACCCCGTTGGGGATGACCACGGCGTCACCGCCGAAGTGGGTCGTCAGGGTGCGGCGGGCATCCTCCGACACGGCGATCCGCCCGAGGATCTTCTCCATGCTCGAGCGCAGGAACGGATAGCTCACCTGCATGGCGCGCGAGCGCAGGTTCGAGGTGTGGAAGGTCGCCACGATCGGGCAGTCGGCGGCCCACAGTGCGAGCGCACCGATGCTCGGCGTGATCGGCTCGTGGATGTGGACCAGATCGAAGTGACCACGGTCCAACCACGCAGTGACCTTGGCGTTGGTCATCAGCCCGAAGTTGAGCCGCGCCACCGAGCCGTTGTAGCTCACCGGCACGGCGCGCCCGGCCGAGACGACGTAGTCGGGTAGTTCGGTGCCCTCGTCGGCGGGGGCGAGCACCGACACGGTGTGACCGCGTGAGCGCAGGATCTCGGCCAGGTCGCGCACGTGGAACTGCACCCCGCCGGGGATGTCGAACGAGTAAGGGCAGACGATGCCGATCCGCACCCTGGTCACCGCCCCAGACGGGTCGGGTCGAGGTCGTCGACGAAGACCCGCTGCATCATGTGCCAGTCGGACGTGTGCTCGCGGATCGGACCTTCCACGTATGCCGCGCACGCCTGGGTCATCGCCTGGGCCTTGGCCGCGGTGTCGCCCTCGGTGGGCACCGGGATCTCGTTGGAGAAGGTCACGACGGTTTCGCGGCCTGCGGCGCCACGCCCCGGCGCCGCGGGCGCGAAGTGGATCGACGCGGCATACAGCGGGGCGCCGGTGAGCAGCGCGAGGAGCGCGGGGCCCTTGGCCATCCGGGCGCGGTGGCCGAAGAAGTCGACCTCCACGCCATTGCTCGTGAGGTCACGATCGGAGACCAGGGCCACGAAGTCGCCGCGATCCACCGCTTCGCGTAGCCCGTTGAACGGGTTGGGCCCACCGGTCAGGGGCAGGATCGTCATGCCGAGCGACTCGCGGAACTCGAAGAACTCCCGGAACACCTCCTCGGGCTCCAACCGCTCGGCGACCGTGGTCACGGGAGCCAGGTGCCCGGTCGACCACGCCCCGGCGATGTCCCAGTTGCCCATGTGCGGCACGAAGATCACGGCGGAGCGCCCCGCGTCGAGGTTCGCACGCACGGCAGCGTCGTTGACCGCGCGGCACATCCGGTCGAGGTCGTCGTGGGTGCAGTCCGGCAGCCGGAACGCCTCACAGAAATAGCGCGTGTAGGACCGCATGCCCTCACGCACGAGGGCATCCAGCGCGGCGTCGTCGAGCTCGGGGCGCACCTTGGCGTAGTTCGCGCGCATCCGCGCCAACCCCTTACCGCCTCGGCGCACCGATGCATCGGCCACGGTGTCGAAGACTCGGTATGCCGCCCGCTCCGGCATCCGTCGCACGGCACTCCACCCGGCGCGGTAGCCCCAGACGGTGCCGCGGGCCCGAGCGGTCGCCAGGACTCCTGACAGACCACCCATCAGGTCTCCGTCGGCCCGGAGTCGCCGGCCGTGCCTGCCCCGTCGGCCCGGAGGGCCGCCATGGCTTGGGTGTGCACCGTGGCCATCCGTTGGATCACGGTGATGAAACTGGCGACGGACAGGAGGGCGAGGACGACGGTCAGCACCCACAACGGGAGGCCCAATCCGACCAGGCCGGTGGCCAGCAGGACGGCGAACAATCGGTCGGCGCGCTCGGCGATCCCGACGTTGCAGGTCATGCCGAGGCCTTCGGCCCGGGCCTTGGCGTAGGACACGACCATGCCAAGGATGAGGCAAGCCAGCGCGAGCCCGGCCATCAGCCAGTTGGCGCCTGGCCCGGCGAACCACAGCACGAGGCCACCGAAGATCGCCGCGTCGCCGACCCGGTCGAGGGTCGAGTCGAGGAATGCTCCCCACACGCCTTGGCGACCGGACAGGCGGGCCATCACCCCGTCGACGTTGTCGCTGAAGATGAAGAGCGTGATGAGCAGCGTGCCGGTGAGGAACTCCCCGCGGGGATAGAACGCCAGCGCCTCGAGACACACACGGCCAAGGTGCCGATGATCGTCACCGCGTCGGGCGTCAGCCCGATGGCGAGGAATGCCTTGGCGATCGGCGTCATGACCTTGGTCCAGGACGCGCGCAGAAGTCGGTTCAGCATGAGGGCCTCGGGGTCGGCATGGTGCCCACCAGCCTAGGGGTATGCCGTGTGGTCCCGGTGCCGCGGCGCACCGGTGGGCGCGCGGCATACCGTGCGGCTCAGGCCGGCCAGACCTCGGCGAGGCGCGTCCGCACGTCCTCGAGGAGCAGCGGCAACGCCTTGGTCTGGCCGATGATCGGCAGGAAGTTGGAGTCGCCTCCCCACCGCGGCACGACGTGTTGGTGCAGGTGGGCGGCCACCCCCGCGCCGGCGACCCGGCCCTGGTTCATCCCGATGTTGAAGCCCATCGGAGCCGAGGTCCGGGTGAGTGCGGCGAGGGCGGTCTTGGTCATCGCCGTGAACTCGGTGGTCTCCTCGTCGGTGAGGTCGACGTAGAGGGGGACGTGCCGATAGGGGCAGATGAGCAGGTGGCCCGGGTTGTAGGGGAAGAGGTTCATGACGACGAAGCACAACTCACCGCGAGCGACGATCAGCCCTTCGATGTCGCTGCGCAGCGGGGCTGCGCAGAACGGGCACCCGTCGCCGGCCTCCTCGGTGGGCCGGACGCCCTCGATGTAGGCCATCCGATGCGGCGTCCACAACCGCTCGAACCCGTCCTCGACGCGCGCAAAATCGCTCGCGCTCTCAAGGTCGGCAGTCGCCCTGCCGGGGTCGTCGGACGTCACGACCCGAGTCTAGAGGGCGGCTTCGGCGACCGGTGAAGGGTGGTTGAGACCTAGACCTGGGTGCGGGAGGCGATCGCGGCGAGGATCTCGGCGGCGGCCTCGGCAACAGGTATGCCGTTGCGCTGGCTCCCGTCGCGGAACCGGAAGGACACCGCGCCGGCGGCCCGGTCGTCCTCCCCCGCGATGAGCACGAACGGCACCTTCGACTTGGAGGCGTTGCGGATCTTCTTGGGGAAGCGGTCGTCGCTCTCGTCCAACTCGACCCGGACACCCTGCGCCGCGAGGCCGCTCAGGACCTCTCGGAGGTAACCGGCATACTCCTCGGCGACCGGCACCCCGAGGACCTGGACCGGCGACAGCCAGGGCGGGAAGGCGCCCGCGTAGTGCTCGACGAGGACGCCCATGAAGCGCTCGATCGACCCGAACTTCGCGGAGTGGATCATCACCGGTTGCTGGCGGGAGCCGTCGGCAGCCTGGTATTCCAACCCGAAGCGCTCCGGCTGGTTGAAGTCGTATTGGATCGTCGACATCTGCCAGGTGCGGCCAATGGCGTCGCGGGCCTGGACGGAGATCTTCGGCCCGTAGAACGCCGCGCCGCCCGGGTCGGGCACGAGGTCGAGGCCAGACTCGGCCGCCACGTCAGCGAGGATCTGCGTCGCCTCGGCCCACTGCTCCTCCGAGCCGATGAACTTGCCCTTCTTGGCGCCGGAGTCGTCGCGCGTGGACAGCTCGAGGTAGAAGTCGTCCAGGCCGAAGTCACGCAGCAGCGACAGCACGAAGTTCAACAGGTGCTTGATCTCGGCGGGGGCCTGCTCGGGCGTGACGTAGGAGTGCGAGTCGTCCATCTCCAGACCGCGCACCCGGGTGAGGCCGTGGATGACCCCCGACTTCTCATACCGATAGACCGACCCGAACTCGAACAGCCGCAACGGCAGCTCGCGGTAGGAACGTCCCCGCGAGCGGTAGATGAGGTTGTGCATCGGGCAGTTCATCGCTTTGAGGTAGTAGTCCGACCCCTCCATGCTCATGGGAGGGAACATCGTGTCGGCGTAGTAGGGCAGGTGCCCGGAGGTGTGGAAGAGCCCCTCCTTGGAGATGTGCGGCGTGCCGACGTAGAGGAAGCCCTCCTCGATGTGCCGCCGCCGGACGTAGTCCTCCATCTCCCGCTTGAGCACCCCGCCCTTGGGGTGGAACACCGGCAGCCCGCTGCCGAGCTCGTCCGGGAAGGAGTAGAGGTCAAGCTCGATCCCGAGCTTGCGGTGATCGCGCCGCTCCGCCTCGGCCAGCCGGTCGAGGTATGCCGTGAGGTCGGCCTTCGTCGGCCAGGCCGTTCCGTAGACCCGCTGCAACTGCTGGTTGGCCTGGTCGCCGCGCCAGTAGGCCGCGCTGGAGCGGGTGACCTTGAAGGCGTTGCCGAGCAACTTGGTCGTCGGGATGTGCGGGCCCCGGCAGAGGTCACCCCAGGCCCGGGTGCCATCGCGGCGCACGTTGTCGTAGATCGTCAGTTGGGCGCCGCCGACCTCGACCCCGGCACCTTCCGCCGCGTCCTCGGCAGACCCGCCCTTGAGCCCGATGAGCTCGCACTTGAACGGCTCGCCTGCCAGCTCGACCAGGGCGTCCTCGTCGCTCACCTCGCGGCGCACGAAGGTCTGGCCCTCGTTGATGATCCGCTGCATGACCTTTTCGAGCTCTTTGAGGTCTTCGGGCGTGAACGGCGTGGTCACGTCGAAGTCGTAGTAGAAGCCGTCCCGGATCGGCGGGCCGATGCCGAGCTTGGCGTCGGGGTTGACCTGCTGGACGGCCTGGGCGAGGACGTGCGCGCACGAGTGGCGCAGCACCTGCAGCCCGTCGGGGTCGTCGATGCGCACCGGCTCGACGGCGTCGCCGTCGGCGAGGACATGGGCCAGGTCGCGAAGCTCACCGTTGACCCGGGCAACGACGATCGCTCGGTCATCGGCGAACAGGTCGGCGGCGGTAGTCGCCTCCGCGACCGATCGCTCGTTTCCGGCGACGGACACGGTGATGCTGGCAGACACTGCGGGCTCCCTGCGGTGAGTGGCGCGGGCAGGCCCCGCGCGGCATACCCAAGGTTATCGGGCCTTCGCGTCCACGGTCGCGCCGGTTTCGGCGCGCTCAGCCCAGGGGGAGTTGGTCGCGCCGCCCGGCGCGCGCCGCCCAGATCCCTTGCAGCAAGAGCCCCACGACGACTCCGAGGAAGCCGAGCCATCCCAAGGGCGAGACCGTCTGACCGAGCACGAGGACTCCGAGCGCGGTGGCGGTGACCGGGTCGGCGAGCCCCAGGGTCGCGGCGGTGGCCGGGGGCAGGTGCAGCAGGCCGCGGGCGTAGAGGATGTTCGCGACCGCCATGGTGGCCAGCCCGAGATAGAGAGCGACGAGGACACCGCTGCCGGTCCGTGCCCACCCGATCCCTTGGCCGAGCGCGAACGGCAGGACGACGATGCTGCCAAGCAGGAAGGTCGAGGCGCACACTCCGATGGCATCCACACCCGACTCCAGGAGCGACTTCGCCGCGACCGTGTAGCAGGCGATCGACACTCCTGCTCCTGCGGTCAAGGCGATCCCGTCGAGGCTCCCGACCTGGGCACCCGCGCCGGTCAGGAGCGCCAGTCCGGCCACGCAGATGGTGGTGGCCAGCGCCCAGGTGCCCGTTGGGCGCTCGCGCCGCCAGACCCAGCCGAGTAGCCCGGTGAAGATGGGAGCGCTCCCCACGGCGACCAACGTGCCCAGCGGCACGCCGACCCGCGCCACCCCGGCGAAGAAGAACGGTTGGTATGCCGCGGCCCCGGCCGTCGCGATCAGCCCGGCTGGGCTCCCCCACAGCCGGACGACGGAACCGAAGGTGTCACCACGAGCCAGGACGAAGATGATGAGGGCGATCGCGCCGACGGACAGCCGCATGGCTCCGACGGTGAGCGGGTGGGCACCAGAGGGGGCGAAGGCTTGGGCGACGCCGGCCGTGCCGAACAACATCCCGCCCAGCAGGACGGATCCGGTTGCGGCAGCGCCCGATGGGGGGAGATTCACCAAGGGTGGATGTGAAGGGACTCGAACCCCTGACCTCTCGCGTGTGAAGCGAACGCTCTAACCAACTGAGCTACACATCCAGATGCGGCCAGGGTCGCCGGCCGCGAGTGGCAAGGATAGCGGGCGGGTCCGGTCGAGTGCCAATCACCACCCCGACCGGGGTATGCCGCCTCGCCTCAGTGACCCGCGACGGAGGGTGACCCAGGGACGGGTTGAGCGGCGAAGATGGCACCCAACTGCGGAAAGGCTGCGGCGTAGGCGTCGAAGAGGTCCCGGGCGACCCCGACTGAGTCGACGAGCGGATGGGTGGCGAACGCTTGGACCGCGCGGCGCCTGGACCCGGTGAGGGCCGCCTCGATCGTCAACTCCTCCGCCGCCTTGACCTGTTGGACGAGTCCGCGCTCGTGGCCACCGCTGATCCGACTGAGCTGGGGCACCGGGCCGCCGGCATCCACCAGACAGGGCACTTCCACGACGGCGTCGACCCCGAGGCACTCCACGGCGCCACGATTCCTCACGTTGAGGACCAGTCGAGCGGGTTCGTCGTGCGCGATCGCGGCCATCAGCGCGAGGGCGACCCGTTCGTAGCCTCCCCCGAAGTCCCGCGCGTCCCGCTGGACGGTGGGCTGGCGCACCTCACGCATGTAGGTCGTCTCGCGGTCCTCCCAGGCCGAGCGCCATTGGCGGTACGCGCTGGAAGGGGCCGCGAGGGCACGCTGGTAGAACCCGGTCTGCTGATCGAGGAGGAACTCGCCCCGAGTCTGTGGCTCGCCCATGATGGCCGCGACGGCCTCTCGGGTGAAGTAGTAGTAGTAGAGGTACTCGTTGGGCAGCATGGCCAGGGACTGGATCCACTCGGTGCCGAACAGCCGACCCTCCTCGATCGACAGCAGGGCGGCGTCGTCGGCGAGGAGGTCCGGGAGTCGGTCGACGCCGTTGATGACGAGCGAGTCCACCCACCCCAGGTGGTTCAGACCGGCATACCCCAGTTGGACGTCGGCACCCTGGAAACCCAGGGCTGTGGCGGCGCGGCGGCCGAGGCCGACCGGCGAGTCGCAGATCCCGATCGCGCGATCACCGAGAACGGCTTGGATCGCCTGGGTGATGAGGCCCGCAGGGTTGGTGAAGTTGATGAGCCAGGCGTTCGGCGCGAGAGCCGCGATCCGCTCGGCGATGCCCACCGCCACCGGCACCGTTCGCAGTCCATAACTGATGCCGCCGGCGCCGACCGTCTCCTGGCCCAGCACTGCGTGATCGAGGGCGATCCGCTCGTCGAGCGTCCGGCCGCTCAGCCCGCCGACCCGGATGGCCGAAAAGATGAAGTCAGCGCCTTCGAGGGCCTCGTCGATGCGAGCAGTGGCGCGCACGGTCACTGGCCTAGGCGCGCCGGCTCCCTGCTGAGCGAGCACCCTGGTCATCGTCCCGAGGCGCCCCTCGTCGACGTCGTGCAGGACGAGTTCGTCCACCCGCCCGGCGTGTTCGTCGTCCAACAGCGCCCGGTGCACCAGGGGGACCCTGAATCCACCGCCGCCGAGGAGGACGAGCCTCATGCGAAGAGGACCTCCGTCCCCTGGGCTCGACAGGCCTTCAGCGTCGCGGGATCGGCTCCGTGGGTGGTGACGAGGACGTCGATCTGATCCATCCCGCACACGCGGAAGGAACCGGATCCGGGGAACTTGCTGGACCCAGCCAGCAGGACGACCCGGTTGGCCGCACGGAGGAGGCCGCGCTTGGTCGGCATCTCGACCAACGTGGTGTCCAGCACCGCCCCGTCCGAACTGACGCCGCTCGCGCTGAGGAACACCGTGGCGGCACGGACCTGGCGGAGGGCGTCTTCGGTAAGGCTGCCCACCAGCGAGTGGTATTGGCGCCGGACCGCTCCGCCCAGCAGGACGACCTCCGACGTCGTGTCACCTCGAAGTTCGTCGAGAACGGCCAGACTCGACGTGACCGCGGTGATCGGTCGCCCGAAGAGCTCACGGGCCAGCAGCCGGGTCGTCGTGCCGATGTCCAGCAGCACCACGTCTCCGTCGTTGACGAGCGTGGCCGCCCGACCAGCGATCCGCCCCTTGTCGATGGCGTCCTCGTCGGCGACCAGGTCGAACGGGCGGTCGCCCAGGTCCCGACCATCGACGGGAGCCGCACCACCATGGACCCGCAGGAGGATGCCCGAGGCCGCCAAGGACTGCAGATCGCGCCGCACCGTGGAGGGGCTGACCCCCAATTCGTCAGCGAGGTTGAGGACCGAGACGCTGTCACCCGATGCCAGCCGTTCGGTGATCGTGCGCAGTCGCACGTATTTCATCGGTCCGCTCCCATAGCCATACTGTAGTGAAGTGCGCAATAATACGCAATAACGCGCGACTGGTTCCACCGTGAGAGGGCCCCGAAGATGGTCGTGACAACCGAGGACTTCCGAGGCGACGACGCCCCCAAGGACGACCGCCGACGAGACGACGACCGAGTCAAAGACGAGCGGGGCGAGGCTGCTCCCTCGCTGACGCTCCAGAGCCTGTCGGTCGACGTCCTGGTCGTCGGGGTGACCTACCTCGACGTCGTCGTCGCCGATCTCGACGCCTTCCCCGGCCCGGGCGAGGAGGCCCAGGCCGGCGGCCTCACGCTGTGTCCGGGAGGGATCGCGACCCGGGCGGTCGCCACCGCCCGCCTCGGGCTGGACACCGTCCTATCCACTTCCCTCGGCACCGACCGCGCGGGGGCCCTCGTGCGGGCCGCCCTCGGTCAGGAGGCCGTGCGCCTTGACCTCGCCGACGACCTGGCGGGAGCGAGCACTCCGGTCACCGTCTCCGTCGCTCACGACGGTGATCGTCGGATGTTCACTAGGGACTCCCTCGCTCCCGTCAGGCAACCTCGGATGCTGCTCGACGACGGGATGTGCCGCTGCATCATGGTTGACCTCCGCGCCGGTCAGGACGAGATCCTCCCGCTCCTGGTCGACGTCTGGACCGCTGGGGCCTACGTCGTCGCCGACGTCGGATGGGACCCTTCGGGCATCTGGGATCCGGCGGTGCTCAAGCCCTTGAGCGTCTGCGACCTCTTCACCCCCAACGCCGTGGAGGCGATGGCCTACACCGGCGCGGACACCCCCGAAGACGCGGCGCGGCGGCTCGCCGAGCAGGTCCCCCTCGCCGTCGTCACGGACGGGGCCCGGGGCGTGCACGCCGCGTCGCTGGAAGGCACCCGGCCGTGCGAGGTGTTCGTGCCGGCTGTCACGGCATACGGGACGCGCCAACGCGACGCCACGGGAGCCGGCGACGTGTTCGGCGCCGCGCTGGTGGCAGGGACGTTGTGGGGTCTCCCTCTGGCTGACCGGCTGGCGTTCGGGGCCCTCTGCGCCGCCCTGTCGCTGTCCTCCCTCGGTGGTGCGCCGGGGGCTCCGGGGTGGACGGAGCTCCAGCGCTGGTGGTCGCGCGCTCTGCAACAGGGAGACTCCCCCGTGCTCTCCCGCTACGAATTCCTCGACAGCCTTCTGGCCGACCAGAGATGCTCCGCGTGACGGACGACGCGGAGCCGATCACGACGGTCTGGCTCGTCCCCCACACCCACTGGGACCGCGAGTGGTACGAGCCCTTCCAGCGATTCCGCCTGCGTCTGGTCGACCTCATGGACGACGTCGTCGACCGAGCCCTCGCCGAGCCCGAGTTCCGGTTCACGATGGACGGACAGATGGCGGCCGTCGACGACTACCTCGAGGTCCGACCGGAGCGGACCGAGGCGATTCGTCGCCTGGTTGCCCGTGGTCAGTTGGCGATCGGCCCCTGGCGGGTCCTCATGGACGAGTTCCTCTGCTCGGGCGAGACCATGATCCGAAACCTTGAGATCGGGCTCGCCGACGCTGCGCGCCTCGGCCCGAGCATGCCCGTGGGATATCTCCCGGACATGTTCGGGCACTGCGCCCAGATGCCCCAACTGCTGCTCGGCGTGGGCATCGAGCGCGCCTGCGTCTGGCGCGGCGTCCCGGCTGGTGTCAAGCGCAGCGAGTTCGCCTGGCGCTCCCCCGACGGCTCGACCATTCGCACCGAATACCTAGCCAACAGCTACGGAAACGCCGCAGACCTCTTCGCCGACACCGAGGGGACCGCGGGTCGGCTCCTCGCCAGGATCAGGACCCAATCGCAGTGGTATGCCGCGGGCGGCTTCCTCGCGATGTACGGCACCGACCATGCCGCACCACTCCCAGGCCTGCTCGACCAAGTGGCGGCCCTCAACGCGTCGGACGGGCCGGAGGTCCGGGTCGCCACCCTCACCGAATACCTCGACGCCATCCCCGCGCCGGTCGACTCACCCGTCGTCCCTGGTGAGTTGCGCAGTCACGCCCGTGCCAACATCCTGCCCGGCGTCCTCTCCGTGCGGTGGCCACTCAAGGAGGCCATGGCGGTGAGCGAGCGACTGCTTGCCCGGTATGCCGAGCCGCTGGCGGCCTTGGTGCTTCGGGAGGTCCCCCAGGGTTACCTCGATCTGGCCTGGCGACGGGTGGTCGATGCGTCGTGCCATGACTCGGTCACCGGTTGCGGGGTCGACGAGACCGCCCTTCAGGTGCAGGCCCGACTCGAGGAGGCCGGGC
Organism: Candidatus Phosphoribacter hodrii; assembly: GCA_016707175.1. Lineage (GTDB taxonomy): Bacteria > Actinomycetota > Actinomycetes > Actinomycetales > Dermatophilaceae > Phosphoribacter > Phosphoribacter hodrii. The sequence continues at coordinate 15,104 of JADJIB010000002.1, read as the reverse complement.
ACCTCGCCCAGGCCGTTCGCGACCGCGCCCTGGACCTGCTGGCCCAGGCCAGCCCCGCGGGCTCCGTCGTCGTCGTCAACCCGCTGCCGACGCCTCGGGATGACCTGATCGAGCTGACCTTGCCGGTTCCTTCGCAGTGGCCCGCAGTGGAGTTGGTCTCGTCGACGGGCCAGGTCGTGGCCACCCAGGAGTTGTCTCGGCCGGAGCCGGTGCTGGCGCGAGAGACCGTCGCATCGGCGGACCTGCAGCGCCTGATCCACCGCATCCACGATCGTGAACTGTTCGGCCTGCAACTGACGGGTGTCGACATCGACGCCGACGAGCGACGGGTGACGTTCGCGCTCGCGGAAGCCGGAGACCCAGGGTTCGACAGCGTCGCCACGGGCGACCGACTCGCACAGGCGGCTGCGCGGCATACTCCGCAGGCGCCGTGGGAGGTCGTCACTCGGGCCGCACCTACGCGGACCCTGGCCGCGAAAGTCCCCGTGCCGGCGCTGGGTTGGGCGAGCTTCCAGGTCCGGCCGGGCCAGGCCGTGGCCGAACCATCCAACGCGGCCAGTCCGCTGGTGCCGGGCGGGTCGGTTCTCCCCATCCTGTGCGCGGACCGGACCCTGGACAACGGGCTCATCCGGGTCGAGGTCCATGACGACGGGACGTTCTCCGTGCGCGGTGCGGACGGGTCGTTCGCGACGGGCCTGGGCCGGATCGTCGACGGTGGGGACTGCGGCGACACCTACAACTACGGGCCGCCGGGCGTCGATGCACTCGTGACCACTCCCCTGTCGGTGACCGTCGAGTCGGGAGGGTCTCGCGGGCCCGTGCTTGGACGCCTGACGGTCACGCGCGATTACGCCCTGCCGGCGACGAGTGATCATGGCGGTCGTTCCGCCGAGGTGGTCGCCACCCCTGTCGTCATGCATCTGGAGGTCAGGGCGGGCGAGCCGTTCGTGCGGGTGGCGGTGTCCTGGGAGAACCGGACCCGTGACCACCGCCTGCGGCTGCACCTGCCGACGCCGCGGACCGCATCAGGGTCACACGCCCAGGGCCAACTCGCGGTGGTCTCCCGCAGTCGGCATCCGGAATCCGGTCCGGTCGGCGAGTATCCGCTGGCCACCTTCCCTGCTGAGCGGTTCATCGATGCCGGGGGCCTCGGAGCCATCCTCACGCGGACCACCGAATACGAGATCACTGACGGGCCGGACGGCACCGAAATCGCGCTGACCCTCCTGCGCGCTGTTGGCTGGTTGAGCAGAAACGTGCATCCCCACCGCAACGAGCCGGCGGGGCCGCAACTGCCGACACCGGCCGCTCATGTCATCGGCCCTGGGTCGCTGAACCTTGCCGTCCTGCCGCACGACGGGTCCTGGGCTCAGGCCGGGCTCGGCCGATGGGCCGAGTCGATGCTCCACCCGGTTGTCGTCCTTCGGGGGGGCGCTTCCGAAGGGTCGGAGACGGACTCGGTCGAGGGTCTGACGATTGATGGGAAGGAGGTGGACCTGCTCTCGCTGCGCCGCCGGGAGGACGGCTGGCTGCAGGTTCGGGTCGTCAACTCGTGCGACGAACCCGACACACTGCGGCTCTCATCCGCCGTCCGCCCGGTGCTCGCGGCCGTCCGATGCGACCTGCTCGGCCGGCACGGTGAGGTGCTCGACGTCATCGACGAGGGTGCCGTCCTCGTGCCGGTGCGGCCCTGGGAGATCGCCACGATCGCCCTCGACGTCGGCGCCGCGCCCCTGCTTGAGAGGCAGTGACGCTCGACGTCGGCGCACGGCCCGTGACCCGTGGCGCCTGCTCGGGTCTGCGTCAGCGGGTCATGGCGTGCACGACGCGGCGGCCATCCTCGAGCCACCATGGCCCCGGCTCGCACCGGATCGTCACCAGGTCACCATGGATCAGCCGCCGGGGCTGCCCAGGCCCCGTGAGTAGGAGGCCGTCCGCGTTGAAACAGACCACCTCGTCGCCCTCTCGCAACAGCAGTGGCCCCTCCCGTCCGGCGCTGACGGCCGTGCGGGCGGCCCGCAGGGCACCGAGCACGTCGTCACCGTCGCACAACACCCACGTGGTGGGGGCTCCGGGCAGATCATCCGAGCCGACGAGATGGAAGTCGCTCCCGCCGATCGGCACGGTGTCAGGGTCTGGCGGACCACCAGGCAAGCGGTGCCCCCCAGGTGCGGTCGATCTCCCAGGACGAGTGCCACACCTCGGCCAGTGGCCGTGCCGGTCCGTCTCCCGAACCGGTGCCCGAAGCGTCGCGAGAACCGGCGACGAGACCGTCGACCAGCCAGGCGCAGTCGCCGGCCAGCGGATGGTTGATCGAGAACACGCCACCTCTGCTGGCGACCTCAGCCGCCCACGTCGCCGGCGGCGTGCGGAAGTCGACGAAGCCGATGTCGCCGAAGGCGTTGGCGTGCCCCGTGTCGCGGGTGATCTCCTGCCCAGGGACCAACTGGATCCCGTATCGCGTGGCTGCCGCTGGGAGTTCGGCGTGGTGGCTGGTGGTGTTGTGGTCGGTGATGGCCAAGACGTCCAGACCCCGGCTCACCGCGAGAGCGGCCAGCCCTCCGACCGAGAGGCTGCCGTCGGAGTGGACGGTGTGGGTGTGGAAGTCGGCCGCCAACCAGGTCAACCCACTCGAGGACGGCAGCGTGCGGCGAGGCGGACGCAGTGGCACAGGAGGGTCCGCAGGCTCCAGAGCCCGCAACCGCGCCACCTCGCCGGCGTTGGACTCCCTCACCGTGACCGTCGTTCGTGCTCCGTCGGCAGGCACCCGGTGCAGCCCGAGGAGAACCTGCCAGGTGCCGGCATACCCACGTGTTGGCAGGTAACCGGGCGTCGACCACTCGGCGCTGATGACGATCTGGCGCCGTGCGCCACCCGACCAGCCGACATACCCGCGGGGAGACTGCGCCCCGAGGTCGATGACTGATCCGACGTCGGCCGCGACGTCGAGGTCGATCCGCAGGGCCTCCACGTCGCGGGGGACGTCCACGGGCAGCGACCGAATCTGAAGTTCGGCCCGATCTGCTGGAGTCCAGGTGTGCTCGTGGACCTGCAGGACGCGGCCGCTCACGCTGGCGCCGGGGCGGCTTGCGTGGCAGGGGTCATCAGGTGGCCCTCCTCGTCGTAGAGCAGCACCCGTTCGGCGACCGGGCTGAGCTCGACCTGGGCGCCGACGGCTGGCTGGGTGCCGTCGGGGACCAAGGCCTGCAGCCGGTCCCCCGACGCCGTTTCCGCGGTGAGCAGGACGGTGGCGCCGAGGTTCTCCACGATGCGGATGGTCGCCTGCACCGTCATCGGTCCGAAGGCACCCACCCGGACGTACTCAGGCCGGATGCCCAGCACGACCGGACCGTCGCTCGGGTCCGGCCCGGACCACCGCACAGCGACTTCCTGCTCGATCGTCGTCCCCGCGACGTACAGCCGACCGCGGACGAGGTCGGCATCGAGCATCGTCATCGGCGCGGAGCCGATGAAGTTCGCGACGAACGTGTCGATCGGGCGGTGGAAGATCTCGGCCGGCGTGCCGAGTTGGCGCAGCCGCCCGGCCTCCATGACGGCGATCCGGTCGGCCATGGCCAGGGCTTCGGCCTGATCGTGGGTGACGAACACCGTGGTGACGCCGAGTTGGTGCTGCAGCCCCTTGAGGAAGGTCCGCGCCTCCAGCCGCAGTCGGGCATCGAGGTTGCTCAGTGGCTCGTCGAACAGGAACGCCGACGGCTCGCAGGCCATCGCCCGGGCGAGTGCGACGCGTTGCTGCTGGCCTCCGGAGAGCTCCCCCGGCCGTCGCTCCAGCAGCCCGTTGAGCCCGAGCCCAGCCCCCACCCGGGCGGCGGTCTGTGCGCGGCTGGCCTGGTCGACCTTGCGGATGCGCAGGGGGTAGGCGATGTTGTCACTGACCGTCATGTGCGGGAAGAGGGCGTAGTCCTGGAAGACCATGGCCACGTCGCGGTCCCCCGGCGACATCTTCGTGACGTCGCGCTCGCCGATGTGGATCCGACCGCTCGTCGCGACCTCGAGCCCGGCGATCGTGCGCAACAGCGTGGTCTTGCCGCAACCGGACGGACCGAGCAGCGCGAAGAACTCACCATCGTTGATGGTCAGGTCGAGCCGGTCCAACGCCGTGACGTTCCCGGAGTAGACCTTGGTCAGCCCCTCGATGCGAATCTCGCCCATCAGCTCTTGATCCCTCCGTGGAAGCGGAACCCGTATCGACGGCTGACGAAGATGTAGAGAACGACGACCGGGAGTGCGTAAAGCACCGAGAAGGCCGAGATGAGAGGCAAGTTCGCCTGTCCTCCTTCGCTGTAGAAGGTGTACATCACGACGCCCGCCGGAGTCTTCGTCGGGTCGCGCAAGAGGATGTATGCCGTGAGGAAGTCGCCCCACGCATTGACCAGGGCCCACACCGCGATCGTCGCCAGACCAGGGCGGGCGATGGGAAGGACGACGTGGCGCAGGACCTGGGTCGGGCTGGCACCGAAAACCCGCGCGCTCTCCTCGTAGGACCGTGGAGTGGCGTCCATGAAGTCCTTAAGGACGAAGATGGCCGCCGGGAGCAGCCCACCGGTGAGCACGAGGATGACGCCGGTCCGGTCGTCGATCAGCCCGAGGGTGAACATCAGCTGGAAGATCGGCACCATCGCCGCGGTGCCGGTGACGATCGAGCTGAGCAGCAGCATCCCGTAGAGGATGGCGCCCCGCCCAGGCACGTGGACGCGAGAGAGGGCGTAGGCGGCCAACGCACCGAAGACCGTCACGAGGATCATGGCGCCCCCGGCCAACAGGACCGAGTTGCGCAGCGACGAGAAGGCGTAAGGGCTCTCGGACAGGCGACGGAAATTGTCGAGGGTCCACTCGGGCCACCGGACCGTGAGCCCAGGGTGCGCGTCGAAGGGTGCGGTGACTAGCCAGAGCATCGGCAGCGCCCAGAAGGCGGTGACGACGGCGAGGAAGAGGACGAAACCTACACGTCGCAGGAAGGCCTGGGGGCTCATCGGCGCTCCCGCAGCAGCCGGACATAGAAGAGCGCGATGACGAGGTTGATGATCAGCATGAGGAACGAGATCGCCGAGCCGTAGCCCAACTCCCCGCCATAGAGGGCCCGGTTGTAGATGAAGACGGGGAGGATCTCGGTGGCGTGGTTGGGACCTCCTGCGGTGAGGAGGTAGGGAGTGAAGTCGTTGAACGTCCAGAGGCTGATGAGCAGGGTGTTCGTCAGGACGTGACCGCGGATGTGCGGAAACACCACATCACGCAGCTGGGCCAACGTCCCTGCGCCGACCAACCGCGCGGATTCCATTTGAGACGGTGGCACGGCGCTCAGAGCCGCCGAGAAGAGCAGCATGGAGAACGCCGTCCCACGCCAAATGTTGAAGACGATGATCGAGGCCATGGGGTGCTGGATGAGCCAATCGGTCCCCGGGGTCTGCAGGATGGCGTTGAGGGTGCCGCCGTGGCGGGAGAGGTAGGCGACCCAGAGAAACGCGACCACCGAACTCGGCAGGATCCAGGCCATGAGGACGAGCGTCTCCACGACTGCCTTGACCACCTTCGGCGCCGACCGCAGCGACCACGCGAGAGACAGCCCCGCCAGCGATTGCCCAAAGATCGCCGAGCCGAGCACGAACAGGAGCGTGAGCCACAGCGACCACCCGAAGCCCGGGTCGGAGAGCGCCTCGGTGATGTTGCCCGTGCCGACGAACTGCGGGTTTGCCGCAGCCAGCCCCGTGAGCCGGTAGTTCGTCGCCCCCAGGACGAGCGTCCATAGGGCGGGGACGACGAGGAACGCCGTGATGAGCAACAGCGCTGGAGCCATGAACGCGGCGGCCCGCGGTCGACCGAGGCCGGCCGCGTCCGCCGCACGATCACTCACGAGGTGGTGACCTGGTCAGCTCCCCCGAGTGCCTTGACCAGCGCAGCCTGGTATGCCGTGGCAGCATCCGCAGGAGACTTGCCGGACACGACGTCAGCGGTGGCCTGCTGGAGGGCGAGCGACACCTGCGGATAGACGGCCAGACCGGGCCGATAGTGCGTGAGGGGCAGCACCTTCTGGCTGACAAAACTCAGCAGCGGATCCTTGGAGAGCACCTCGGAGTTGACGTCCTTGCGGGCAGTCACCTGGGCCGCGCCGTCCAGCCGGGCGAGGATGGCGGCCTTGGAGCTCATGAAGGTCAGCAGTTCCCAGGCTTGTTGCGGGTAGGGCGTGCTCGGGTTGAGGAAGTAGCCGCCGCCCCCAGACATGGACGCGTAGTCAGCTCCCCCGACACCCTTGCCGGGAGCCATCGCAGGAATGAACGCCCACCCGACATCGGAGTCGCGGGTGGCCATCGGCGCATCCCCGCCGTTCGGGTTGATCACCGACCGCCAGAAATAGTCGCCCTCGGCAAGGACGCCGATCTTGCCCTGGGCGAAGGCACCGAACGACTCGTCGCGCCCCTTGGCGGCCAGTTGGAGAGTGGAGTCCTCAAGCTTCTTGGCCAGGATCGCCTGATAGAAGGTGAGCACGTCGCGGACGGCCTGGGTGTTGCCCTGCCACTTGCCGTTGGCGTAGATCTGCTGACCGGCACCGACGAGCAGCGGGAGGAAGCCCTGCATCGTCGTGGCCTCACCCATCGCCGTTCCCGCATCGATCTGCAGTGGCGTGACTCCGCTGAGGGTCGCGAGCTTCTCGCCCGCCGAGATGAGGTCGGTCCACGAGGTCGGCTGCCAGTTGGCCGGGAGGCCGGCCTGCGCGAACAACTTCTTGTTGAAATAGAGGACCCGGCCGTCTGTCCCGGCCGGGATCCCGAAGGTGTTGCCGTCGAAGGCGGCGTTCGCCTGTACCGCCTCCGGAATCTGCGACCAGCCCTCCCACGACGTCACGGACGAGCCGACCACATCCTTGAGCGGCTTGATGTACCCCGCCTGGGCGAACTCCCCGACCCAGATCCCGTCGAGGGACACGATGTCGGCCCCGGACTTGCTCTTGAGGTCGAGGGCGAGTTTCGACTTGTACTGCTCGTCGTCCACCCCGGAGGGCTGGAAGCTCACCGTCGCGGTGACCCCCTTGGCCTGCTGCGCCTTGATGAACTCAGGAATGACGTACTTCGCGAACCAGTCCGCCTCTTTCGAACTCTTGCCGCCGCTGATCGCGTTGGCGGCGATCGACAGGGTCACGGTCCGCGAGGTGGCGTTCGCGCTGGTGCTGCTCGTGCTCGAGGACGCCTTGTCGCACGAGGCCAGGGCGGCCGCTGCCATGCCCACGGTTCCGATGAGAATGCTGCGTCGGGGTATCGGGGAAGAGCTCAGTGGTACGCCGGTCACGTTCTCTCCTTCGGGCGAGGGTCGGTCACACATCCCGGGGTGCGGGGACACCATGAAGTCCCATGGCGCCAGCCAGGGGCGGGGCAAGGCGCGGTCCCGTACGAGGGCGCTGGAAGCGGTCCAAAGCGCCCCGACGGCTACTCCGTCGGCGCGGTGGGTTCAGCCGCGACGGGCGGGTGCAACCCCGGGATGTGTGCACCCCCATACTGTGACACATATCAAGCAGAACCGCGCAGCAATGCGCAACTTGTCTCGCGTTGACCCGTGGGTAAACGCGGGAAGTCTGAGGCGGATGATGCTGTTTTCAACCTCTTCGCGGCCCCTTGCAAGCGCGCAAAACCGCGCAAGACGCGATCCGGTGGCGCCACGGCATACCCAGACAGAATCGCGCCGCGGCATACCCACGCATGGGTATGCCGCGGCGCGCCGGTCGCGTCGCCCCCTCAGGCGATGCCGAGATAGCTCTGTTGGATCCGCGGGTCCGCCAGCAGCACACCGGCGTTCCCCGACATCACAACTCGACCGGTCTCCATGACATAGGCGCGTTCGGCCACCGTGAGAGCAGCGTCGACATCCTGCTCGACGAGAAGCACCGCGGTGCCCGACGCGGCGATGTCGGCGAGCCGCCCGATGATCTCCTCGACGATGACCGGGGCCAGACCCATCGACAACTCGTCGATCATGATGAGGTCGGGCTTGCCCATGAGGCCGCGGGCGATGGCGCACATCTGCTGCTCGCCACCGGACATGCTTCCCGTCACCTGGCTGAGCCGGTCGCCCAGTTTGGGGAACAGGTCGATGACCCGGTCGATGTCGGTGTTGCGATTGCGCCATCCTCCGAGGCGGAGGTTGTCCTTGACGGTCAGGCCCGGGAAGAGCCGCCGGCCCTCGGGCACGTGGGAGATCCCGAGGTCGACGATCCGCTCGATCGACCTTCCGGTGATGTCCTCACCGAGGAAGGTCACCGAGCCGTCCCGGATCGGCACCATCCCGGACAGGGCCCGCAGCAGCGTCGTCTTGCCGGCGCCGTTGGGACCGACGAGGGCGACGATCTCGTTGGCCGACACCGTCAGGTCGACGTCCCACAACACCTGGACCCGCCCATAGCCGGCGCAGACACCCTTGACCTCAAGCATCTGGACCCACCTCCTCCTCGGCGATGTCGACCGCGTTCGGCGTTGGCGTTGGCGTTGGCGTTGGCGCCGCCAGCGCCGCCGAAGCGGCCTCGGACAGTTGGGCTGCTCGGGTGGCGTACTTGTGGCCGAGGTAGGCCTCGATCACCTGTGGGTCCGAGAGCACTTCGCGCGGTGGACCGAGCATGAGTCGCTGCCCAGCGTTGAGCACGAGCACCTCGTCGCTGACGGCGAGGATCGCCTTCATCACGTGCTCAACGACGATGATCGTCATGCCGCGGGCCTTGAGATCGCGGATGAGTTGCAGCGAGGGCTCGATCTCGCCGGGTCGCAGCCCAGCCATGACCTCGTCGAGGAGCAGCAACCGCGGCTTGAGGGCCAGCGCCTTCGCGAACTCCAGCCGCCGGGCGTCGGCGACCGACAACTCGCCCGGAGGCCGATCCCCGAGCTCGAAGATGCCGACCTCGGCGAGGATCTCGTCGGCCTGCTTGAGCGCCGTCGACATCCGCCCGGTTCCATCGGGTCCGTAGAGGACCCCGACCGCGACGTTCTCGCGGACCGTCATGCCGCGGAAGGGCTTGACGATCTGGAAGGTCCGAGCGACCCGGGCCTTGGCGATGACCCACGGCTTGACGCCGGTGAGGTCACGACCGTCGACCAGGACGGTCCCCGACGTGGGCTTGAGGTGCCCGGTGACGAGGTTGATGAAGGTGCTCTTGCCGGCCCCGTTGGGGCCGATGACACCGAGGGTGAGGCCTTCGGGGACGCTGAGGCTCACGTCGTCGACGGCCTTGAGGCCGCCGAAACGAATCCCCAGGCCCCGGGTCTCCAGGACGGGCACCGCGCTCACAGCCGGTACCTCCTCACGTTGGCCAGCAACGAGTAGTCCCCGTTACGCCGGGCTTCGCGCAGGTAGTTGACCAACCCCTGCGGGAGCAGGATCACCGCGATGATGATGATGATTCCGAGCAGCAGGGTGTGGACGGTCGTGTAGTTCTGCCGCAGCCACTCGGAGAGGAACTGCAGCGCGACGGCGCCGATGATCGGGCCGAGGACCGTTCCGCTGCCACCGATGACGACCATGACGACCATGAGGACCGTGATCTCGACGTCGAAGAGGCGTTCGGGATAGATCGTCACCTGTTGAAAGGCGTAGGTGGCACCGACCAGGCCCGTCAGCAACCCCGACAGGGCGAAGGTGAGCACCTTCGTCCGGGTCGTGTTGATGCCGACGGCCGCCGCGGCGTCCTCGTCCTGGTGGATGGCGCGCATGGCGAAACCGAACTTGCTGCGCGACACCAACCCCGTGATGAGCAGGGCGAGCACCGCCAGCGCGAGGTAGACGAGATAGAACCCGTCGTTGCCGAGGTACTTGGTCGCTGCGGCCGCGCCGACCGTCGGCACCGTGATGCCGCCTCCCCCGCCGGTCAGCCCGTCGAGGTTGATGACGACTTCGCGGGTGCCCTCGGCGACCCCGAGGGTGGCGATCGCGAAGTAGTGGCCGCGCAGGCGCAGCAGCGGGATACCGATGACGACGGCGTATGCCGCGGCGGCGAGTCCCGCGAGGGGCAGCGCCACCCAGAAGCTCCAGTGCAGGTGGGTCATCGTCACCGCGGCGAAGTAGCCGCCGAGCCCGAAGAACACCACCTGTCCGAAGGAGGCGTAGCCGGTGTAGCCACCAATGAGGTTCCAGGAGAGCGCGAGTGCGACGAACATGAAGATCGTCGCCACCGTGCGGACCTGGCCGGTGTAGAGCTGGGTCTGCAGCCCGAGGGCCGCCAACGCACCGACCAAGCCCAGGGCCCACGGCCCCCAGCGGCGCCAGAGGGCCGGCGTCACGGTGGCCATCAGACCTCCACTCGGGCTGCGTAGAACGCCTTCCCGACCAGGCCGGACGGGCGGAACATGAGGACGATGACCAGGACGAGGAAGGCCAACGCGTTGACCCAGGTGCCGGAGAGGTAGTAACCGCCCCAGGCCTGGACCAGGCCCATGAGCAGACCGCCCACCATCGCGCCATACATGTTGCCCAGCCCGCCGAGCACGGCGATGACGAACGACAGCAGGGTGAAGCCGCCCGCCGCAGCCGGGTTGAAGGTGCCGACCGTGCCCACCATGGTGCCGGCCATCCCGGCCAGCGCCGTGGCGATCCCGAAGGTCAGGGCGTAGACGTGCCGCGCCCGGATCCCCATCAGCCGCGCGGCGCCGCGGTCCATCCCCGTGGCCATGATCGACATACCGATCCGGGTGTTGGCCATCACCTTCACCAGCAGGACGGTGATCCCGACGGCGAGGAGGAAGGCCAGGAGTCGGCCGAGCGGCACCTGTATGCCGCCCAGCACGATCGCGTTACCGGCATACGAGGTCGGGATGCTCTGGTAGTTCGCGGTGAAGACGATGTTCATCCCCTGCACGAGCAGCAGTTCCAACCCGAAGGTGAGCAGCAGGGTGATGAAGATCGGCCCGTTGACGACGAGGTTGATGAGGAAGCGCTGCACGGCATACCCGATGCAGAACAGCACGAGGGCGACGATCACCATCCCCAGGAAGGGGTCAAGCCCCAAGGAGGTGTTGAGTTGCCACCCCACATAGGCGCCGAGGACGACGAAGGCTCCGTGCGAGAGGTTGACGACGTTCATCACCCCCCAGACCAGGGAGAAGCCGACGGCCACGAGGGCGAGCAGACCTCCCTGCAACAACCCGTAGACGGTCGCCTGGAGGAAGCCGGTCACTTGGTCGTTCCCGGCCAGATGAGTGCGGCTTCGGCGGAGGCCTTGGGCCACACGGTGACCTGCTTGCCGCCCTGGATCTGGATGACGCTCATCGGCTTGGTGGAGTTCATGCCGACCGCGTCGAACTTCAGCTGGGCGAAGAACGACGGGGCGTCCAGAGCGGCCAGAGCGTCGCGCACCTTGTTGGCGTCGGTCGAGCCGGCCTTCTGGATGGCCAGGACGAAGGCCAGGCACGCGGCGCTGGCTTCGGCGTTGTGGTAGCCCGCCTCGTGCTTGAACTTGGCTTGGATGTCGGCGTCGTACTGCTTAGCGGTGCCGAAGTAGTCATCCGAGCCGGCGGCCGACTTGGTCCACTGGCTCGACCCGAGGACTCCCTCAGCGTCCTTCCCCAGGGTGGTGACGAAGTCGGGCGTGGGCGGTGCGACGGTCTCGCCGAACACCTTCGGCACCACACCGAGTTCCTTGGCCTGCTTGATGATGGCGACGCCTTCGGCCAGGTGCACCGAGCCGATGATGACGTCCGGGTTCGACGCCTTCACCTTGTTGAGCGACGCGCTCACGTCGGTGGCGCCATTGGGGAAGTACTGGGTCTCCAGCACGGTGAACCCGAGGTCCTTGGCGGCCTTGGCGGCGCCGTCAGCGGCACGCTTGGAGAAGCCGTCGTCGGCCGAAAGGACCACGACCGAGGTCGGCTTGGGGCTGGCCAGTTCGGCGACCGCCTTGACGATCGACGCGGCATACTCCGTGGCCGGCGAGAGCACCCCGAAGGTGCGCTTGTAGCCCTTGGCGAAGATGTTGTTGTCGGCGCCGCTGGAGTCGACCATGACCTGGTTGTTGCGCTCGATGACCGCGGCCTGAGCCTCGGTGTTGGCCGAGCCGTAGGACCCGAGGATGAGCTTGATGCCCTGGTCGTTGAACTGGTCGACGAGCGATGCGGCGGTGTCGGGCTTGGACGTGTCGTCCTGATACTTGATGTCCAGTTTGAGCATCTTGTCGCCGACCTTGACGCCGCCCTTGGCGTTGACCTTCTCCTGGCAGAGCTGGTAGCCCTCCTGGGTCAGGACGCCTTCTCGGGCCGTCTTGCCGGTCAAGGAGATCGATGCGCCGATCGTCAAGGTCCCTGAGCTGGCACCGGCGTCGCCGCCTGCTTCGCCCTTGGAACCGCACCCGGTGAGCGCGACGCTCACGGCTGCGATCGTTGCTGTTGCGAGGATCCGGGAAGTCTTCATCGACATACCTTTCGGCCCGAGCGAGCAGATAATTCACTGTATACAGGGCTCGCGAATACAAACAGGGACCGTTAATTCGATGGTCGGGAACAGCGCCGAACGGCAGTTCGCTGCCGGTCAGTGGCCGGATTCGCCGCCGGGCGGTTGTTCGGCGACGTTCGTCACCGACGCCATTGCCGTGATCAGGACGCTGCGGGTGGACTCGACGCCCTCGTGGATCCGCCGCTCGACCTTCACGGCGTTGCCCTTCTCAAGGGCTCGCACCAGGGCCCCGGCCACCTCGGTCGTGTGGTCACGGGCACCAGGGATCTGGGCGTGCATCCGGGCATAGGGCTCGACGAGATTGAGGACCTGAACGACCAACCGCACGGTATGCCGCCTGGCCGACACCTCGTAGAGCCTCCGGTTGAACGCGTAGGCGGTGCTCGACCACGCCTCCCCGCGCTCCTCCATGACGTCGACCAGTCGGTCGGACATCCGCCGCAATTCGCTGACGTCCGTGGGTTGTACGTGCTCGACGATGTCGGCGGCCAGCGGTGGTTCCAACCGCAGGCGCAGGCCATAGAGCTCGTCCACGGCTTCGAGATCCAGCTCGGTGACGATGGCGCCGAGGCCGGGCTTGATGATGATCAGCCCCTCACCGACGAGGGTGCGCAGGGCCTCGCGCAGGGGGATGCGGCTCACGCCGAACCACTTGGCCAGCTCTTCCTGGTTGAGCACCTGACCCGGGTGGATGACGCGTTCGAGCACCGCGCGGCGCACCGCACTGGCGATCTCATCCGGACGCATCGACGCCTTCTCCGTAGGTTTCTGCTGGGGGTTCTGGTGGGCTTCTGGCCCCGGACCCTCTGCTGGAACATACCCCGAAACGTGCCTCCATCGAGCAGCTGACTAAACGCGAGTGCCAGCCGTGCGATCCGGAGAATGCGCTGGCAGTACGGCTGGGCACTCGATAGGGAACGTCGCGATCGACGCTGGAGTTCGTCTGCCACCTCCTGCAAGCGTGAGCGATCAAGGCCCGGACAGAGACTCCGACCTTGCTTGCTCAACCGGAGACGTCGGCCCCCAAGCCGGATCAGGCATCCACTCCCTCCTAGGCCAGTCCTTCTCTACGGACTCGGGGAAAGGCGCCGCCACGTGCAGTCGCATCTGTTCGGCGTGAGGGTCGGCCGCAGCCGGGCGTAGAACGCTCGCGCATGCTGATGGGCGATGGACGAGCACGAACCACGGCAGAGTCGGGGCGTTCGTAGCCGCCCGACAGGCAGAAACAGACATTCCCCAGTAGGGCGTCAGCATTCTCCTTTTCTCCTCCGCACTGACGGCCTCGCAGGACTTCCCGTTGGTGGCACGGCACGGGAAGGCGAAGGTCATGACGATCCGAGGGTGCGAGTCAGTACGCTCGCGGCGTGAACAGCGAGATGGGTTTTACCAACGTCGCGGTTTCGCTGCGCGCGCCGCGAGCCACGGTCGTCATCCCCAACGATCGGCGCTGGCCGTACTTTGCGCGCCGAGCCTTGGAGTTCTTGAGTCAGACCAGGGGTGGGGCCAGAGGAACGATCCTTCCCCTGGGTCCAATCGGCGCCAATCCCGCAGTCATCCGCCTGTTGCGCCGTTACGACCCAGATCACCTGCTGCCGCTGATGGCGTCGCTGACCGACATTGAGGAGATCCAGCCAGGAGTTCAAAGCCTGTTGGTTGACGGCAAGCCGGTTCCCCCGATGAAGCGCCTGGACTTCATTCGTGGCGCGGAGGAACACGCCCCGCACCTGAAGCCTCTGCTCTCGGAGGAACAGGTCTCGGACGCCCGCAGGGAGCTGAACACCTTCGTTGACGATGACGGACATGCGCGCATCTACGCCGTCCACCCGCTTCAGACGCCTGATCCGCTCCTTAGCCTGGCCAGCCCAATCGGGGGGGCCGTCAACTTCGAGACCGGTCACCCCCTGCTAGATCTGGCCATCGGCCTCCATCGCGGCATCGCCGCGTCGCCGACAAAGGTTCAGCGACTGACGCAAGGGGACCTGACGCGATTCCAGGTCAGTTCCGCGATCGTGCCGGCAGATCGCGCCTTTCCAACTCCGCAACTGCCCACGCCAGCAGACGCCACGGTCGCCGGCCTCAGGGAGATCACGACGGGCTTCCACCGCGATCGCGGGCGGCTTGTGGTACTTGGGCGAACCGCCGACGATTTCGCGCTCGCGTTGGCCTGGGGACACTTCGCTGGCCCCGTGGTCTGGCTCCCAGTGACCCGGTCGCAGACCACGTGGTTGGCTGACTTCGGCAGGGCACTGGACATGGCGCGTCGGTACGGCAGCGCACCGATTCGGGTCACCAGCGTGTCGCTCTCGATTACTCGATGCGACGCGTTGATGTCTGCGCTGCGGGCAACTGGTCGGCTCGGTAGCGTGGGCGAGCCAGAGCCCTGGGTCTACGTCGACCCGTTCGCCTTGGACCCGACGGCTCGCACCGACCTGCGGCTCGACGAGCGGTGGGATCAACGCTTCGCGTTACCCTCGAGCCGCGACGAAGCCGGTGCGAACTCGATGGCGACTCGCTTCCCACTTATGAGGCCGGTCGACGGATCGGGGCACGACCATTGGCTTGTCGACGTAGTTGCCGACAGCGCGCCGATCCTGTCCTTCGCCGGATTCCCCATTGAACGGCTCTTGGCCCCCGAGCAGGACCGATGGGAGACCCTCGTTCGCGCG
>JADJIB010000001.1 GCA_016707175.1 Candidatus Phosphoribacter hodrii | reverse complement strand
GACGATGTTTGTTTACCTGGACTACGCGTCGAAAATTGCGCCCGGTAACGTGCTCTCCTTCTCCGATTTCTCGCATTCCGCATCGACCGCATGGGGAACCATGAATCCTGTAGAGATCCAGGCGGTACTCATGGGCCTGGCTCTACCTCTTTTCTTGGCCGTATCGATACGAAGGCCATCCTCGCGTCGCCAGGAGGTTGATTCACAGACGTCCGGACAACGCATCACCTTGGACCAAGTTAGTTGGGCGGCTTGCATTGTCTGTTCAACTGCTGCCTGGACGATCGTTCCGACCACCGTGGCGGCGCACAAGGGGATTCCGACCGCGCTGAGTGGCGGCATTGCAATTCTCTTTGCTGCCCTAGCGGCGCTCAGCTACGATTCGGAGGACTCTTCGCGTATGTCGCTCGGAGCCGCAAAGCGGCGCGAAAGGGCGCTCGGCGATCTACTTGAGTCCTGGAAGAAGTCAGAGCCGAATTTCGAGCGCTCCGCTTGGGCAGACAGTGAATCATCCCGCGCCTTGTGGCGGCGCGTCTTAGTCATCTGCGTTGTGGGCGCGACAGCATCCGTCGGTTTATCGATGTTCTTCATCTTCATTATCAGCCGGTCCCGTGAGGAGATCGGGAACTTATTGGTCGTGCTGAGTGTTGCACAGACCTGCCTCTTGTGCCTGTTTGTCCAGCGCATGGTCACGAGAGGCCTTTGGGTTCCCTTGCGGGGACGGTATCGGTCCCTGAGCGAGACCTTCCACATTGACTTCCTACTTTTGCTTTTGCTGCGTGCGACTTTGTCTGCTGTGTGGGTCTCCAAGAACGGGGAGAGTTGGAATATCAAGGAGACGATTGTGGTCCTTCTCTTCTCGGTCGTAACGCTGATCGTCAGGTGGTGTCTGCGCCGCAGCGCACTGATAAACTTGCTGAGAATCCAAGCGGGTCGACGCAAATTGTCGTGTACGAGTGACTGGGTGAATCGTATCGAGGTTCAGCTATCCGAGAATTCGACGCCGCACCGGGCCGATGGGTCGCTTGATGGTGTGGATTCTGCCGAGTCTGTTCAACGGCCCCCGGTTGCCCTGACATGCCAGTCTCGTCTTGAAGGACTCGGTCGTGATCAAATCGGAAAGAATGACGGAACTCTCCGCGGCAAACTTCACACATTTATTTCGGAAATCAAGGCTAACCTCGGCCCTTCACGATCTTCAATCGTGAAGGGCCGAGATTAGGAGGTCCTGGCCATCCTTAAGCAGGTCTCCCGCGCCTACCCGACCAGGACCTATACCTGGTTATAGACAACGACGTCGCCCACAAACGCGTCGAGATCCGGGACTGGCTTACGGCGAACCCTCGCATCCACGTGCACTTCACCCCCCAATCTCCGGGTCGGAGCTGAACCCTGTCGAGGTCTGGTTCGGCATCATCGAACGAACGCCAAGCCATCCTGCGCGGTTCCTTCCGATCCGTGCCCGAGTGGAACGCCAAGTTCCGCGCCTTCATCGACGGCTGGAACGACCGCAGACGCCCGTTCGCGTGGACCAAGACAGCCGCCGACATCCTCAAGAAGGCCAACCGCCAGAACACTTCAAACACGGACAACTAGTACACGGCTGGCGGATCGCACACCGAAATCGGTCTTCTCGTCGAACGTCGAATCGCCTCGACCTCGCGGAAGACGGCGATGCGCCAGCACGCTCGCGGCGATGCGGGTGACCAGCCTTGGTCCGACCCCAGCATGGAGGGAGCCGCTCGCTTGAAGCGGGAGGGGAGTGATGCTGAGCCTCGGCTTCATGCTTGACTCGGCCGAGTCGGAAGGCGCGGCATCCGGAAGGGCCCGGCGGGGCCGGGGGGGGGGGCCGGGGGGGGCCTTGGCGGGCGGGCCCAGCGGGGGGCCCGCCCCCGCGCGCGCCCCGAGCCCCCGGGCAACCCCGGCCTGGGGCCTGTTCAGCGACGGGCTGGGGCCTCGCAGAAGAGAAGCAGGCCGATGGCTGCCCCGACGATGATCGTGACCACGGACAGCACGAGCATGGGCACGAAGAAGCTGTGGTCGAACAACTTGCCACCCAGCTTGGTCGTCCCCGTGAGGTCGAAGTTGGCCGCCGCGATCTGGGTGCCGTTGGCCGGCAGCGTGTAAACGCCACCCAGGGCACCGGCCCACATGCCCGTCACGACCCCGACCGGCAGACCCGCTGCCAGACCGATGGGCACGATGGTCCGCGTGGCGGTGGATTGACTCGTCGTCAGGGCCGACACGAGGAAGACGGCGAGGGCGAAGATGAAGGGCCAAGACCCCACCCACGTGCCGATCGACTTGAGGATGAAGGCCTCGTGGGCGGCGATGAAGGTCGAGGTGAGCCAGGCGATCCCATAGAGGGCGATCGCCGAGATCATCCCGGCCTTGAAGACCGACTGGCTGGGCACCGTGCCCACCGTCGGCTTGCCGATGAAGAGGATCAGCACGCCGACCACGAACATCACCAGCACGATCGTGCTCGTCATGTCGACTGACGAGGTCTTGCCGCCGACCTCGAAAGACGGCCGCAGGCCCGGGAAGATCCCGAACGCGACGATGGCCACGACCCCCAGCAGGAACGCGATCGCCGAGTTCCGCCCTGCCTCGGTGTAGGTCAGTTTGGCCGCCGCCGACTCGCCGCCCGCACCCACGCCACCCGCGCCCGCACCCACGCCCGCGCCCGCGCCGTCAATCCCAGGCGCCGCCAACTGTCCGGAAGCGATCCTCGCCTGCACCTCGGGATCGTCCGCCAGCTCCAACCCCATCCGATTCACCACGAGCGACGTCACGATGATGCCAATAATGCACGCGGGGAACGTGATTGCGAGGATCTGAGCCAGCCCCAGCTCATAGGGCGCGACGTCCGTGAGCGTCAGCATGGCCGCCATCGCCGCCGACACCGGCGAGGCCGCTAAAGCGACTCCCGCCTGCACCACCGTGATGGACATGGGTCGCGACGGGCGTATGCCGTTCTTATATGACACGTCGTAAATGACCGGCAACAGCGGATAGATGATGTTGCTCGTCCCCGCGCCGACGGAGAAGAGAAAGGCCGTCAGGGGAGCGATGAGGGTGATCTGCTTCGGGCGCTTCTCGATGACTCGGGCCGCGACGGCGACCATCCAATCGATCCCGCCAGCCGCCTGCATGAGGGCGGCGGTCGTGACCACGGCCAGGATGATCGCCATGGCGGCGGCCGGCGGCTCGCCGGGCGCCTCACCGAAGATGAAGACGAGGACGAAGGTGCCGAGGCCTCCCCAGAGGCCCACGCCCACCCCACCGGCCCGGGTGCCCATGACGATGGAGCCGAGAACGACCAGGGCCTCAAGGACGAAGCTGACGCTCATGGCGTCTCCTTCCGCGCGCGGAGTGGAGCACTCAGGAACCCGTCCGTCGGCCCCGAGTACTGCGAACGTATCCGCGGGTCGTGGAGGGCCTCGTCACCCACGAAGTGTGAGTTCCACGCCCGGAAAGGCGTCGCTTCACCCTCCAGGCCCGCGGCCGCCCCCGCCCGCGATCCGGTATGCCGCCCGCCCCCGTTCGCGGCGTCGGGACCGAAACCGTCGGATCGAGTCGCAGCCGGAGGCCTCTGCTGGCAGCATTTCCGATATGTCACTCTCCCTGGTGACTGGACATATTCGACGGCAACGCGTGCGCAGGGTCGTGCCGCGGCCGGACGTTGAGCGACGTCTCGACGAGGTTCCGGCCGGAGGGCTGGGTGTCCTGATCGCGCCGACCGGGTCAGGCAAGTCGGTGCTCGTCAGTCAGTGGTTGGCCTCCACCCCCGGCCAACGGGTGGCCGTGCTGACCCTGGCCCCGCGGCATACCGACATCGCGGTCCTCGCACGCGACCTGGTGGCGACGATCCGCTCTGTGGCGCCGCAAGTCGATCCGCGCCTCGCCAGCCTCGCCGCGACCGGTCAGGCGACCCTCGGACACCCCCTCGTCGATGCCCTGCTGGACGGACTTGCCTCGGCACCACACGACAGCGTTCTCGTCTTCGAGGACGCCCACGAGTTGTCCAACCACCCCGTGATCGGCGACCTGGGGCACCTCTTCACCGCCCTGCCGCCGACAGCCCGCGGGGTCGTGGCCATGCGGAGTGACCCGCCCTGGTCTCTGCACCAGCTTCGGCTGGACGACCGGCTGGTCGAGATCCGCGGGGCCGATCTGGCGTTTGCGGAGGCCGACGCCCAGGCCTTGTTGGAGGACGTGTCGCGAACCTCCCTCACCGATGCGCAGGTGGCGCTCCTCGTCGAGCGCACCGACGGGTGGGCGGCCGGGCTGCAGTTGGCCGCGATCTCGTTGCGAACCTCTCGGGACATCCCGGGGTTCGTCGAGTCGTTCGCCGGCAGTGACCACCTCGTCTCGGAGTACCTGTTGCACGAGGTGATCGACGAGCAGGAGCCGGCCGTGCGCCAATTCCTCCTGCAGACCTCCGTCCTCGACTGGCTGTCGGCCGATCTGTGCGACGCCGTCACGGGCCTGGAGATCGCCGCGGGAATGCTTGACGGGCTCTTTCACCGGTCGATGTTTCTCATCCCCCTGGACGAGGCCGGCACGACCTTCCGCTATCAGCACCTCTTCGCCGACGCGCTGCGATCCCGGCTGCGGATCGAAAACCCGCACTCGGTGAGCGCCCTGCACCACCGGGCCGCCCGCTGGCTGTTGGCTCACGGGCACGAGGAGGAAGCGGTCGGCCATCTGCTCGATGCCGGCGACCCGGCCGGGGCGTTCCGAGTCATCTCCCGCATCGGCCACCATTTCGTCGAGCGGGGTGAGGCCGCAACCCTCGTGCGTTGGCTGAGCACCATCGCTGCCGAGGATCCCGATGGCCCGGTCGAGGTCGAGGTCAGCCTGCTCGCCGCCCAGTTGGCTGCGGGTGAGGGGACGGCAGCGACCGAGACCCATCGCCGGCTCAGCCGCCGTCCCGATCTCACCCTGGGGGAGCGGACCGCAGCCGAGGCGCTCTCTGCCTTCCTGGTCTTCCGCGACCTGCCGCCGCCGCAGGTCCTGCAGGTCACTGATCGGGTGCGCGTCGCCCTGCAGGGGCTCGACCCCGCCGAGGTCATCGACTTCCTCGGCATCGGGGGAGCCGACTCCGTCCAGGCCGTCGCCGAATACACCTCGGGTCTGGCGCACTTCCTCGCCGGCGACCTCGACCGCGCGGCTGACGTGTTGGAGAACGCTCGGACGCTGCCCGGGACCCGTTACGTCGTCTGGCACGTCTACGTGTTGAGCACCTTGGCCTTGGTCCGCGCCTGGCAGGGCCGCTGCACGCAGGCCATGGGGCTGGCGCGGTCCGCGATCGAGGAGGCCCGGTCGGTCCGGCTGTCCGATCACCTGGGGTCGACGCATGCGCACTTGGCCCTCGCGCTGGTCCACCTCGACCGCGTCGAGCCGGACGACGCGCGGCGCTGCCTCGCCGACGCCCAAGTCCATGTGCACGGACGCGTGAGCGCGGGCATCAACGCCGACCTGGAACAGGTGCTGCAAGCCCGGCTGATCGCACTGCAGGACGGGCCGAGCGCTGCTCTCGACCACCTGCGCTCGCCGCTCGCCGCAGGCA
Source organism: Candidatus Phosphoribacter hodrii (assembly GCA_016707175.1). Lineage (GTDB taxonomy): Bacteria > Actinomycetota > Actinomycetes > Actinomycetales > Dermatophilaceae > Phosphoribacter > Phosphoribacter hodrii. The sequence goes on along the minus strand of JADJIB010000001.1, from coordinate 871,760 downwards.
GTGAGGCCACCCTCGTGCGCGAGGAGCGGCACGCGCTGCTCGCGCATCTCCTCATCGCCACCGGGGACCTGGACGGCGCGCGGACCGTGGCGGCCGGCATACCGGAAAGCGCGGTACTGGCCCCCGCGCGAGTTGATCTGGCCCTGGCCACGGGGGACGTCCCGGCGGCGCGGGCTGCCCTCGACGGGTGGACTACCGCGGTGGGTGACGTGCGAGCTGAGGTATGCCGTCGGCTGCACGAGTTCCGCGTGCTGCGCGCCGAGGGCGACCAGCGGGGTGCCGACCGGTCGTTGCGGGAGGCCATCGCGGCAGCGCGCGCCGAGGGTCTGCGCTGGCCCTTCCTCGAGGTGCCGGCTGCCCTGCGCGTGGTTCGCCGAGGCAGCGGTGCGACCTCGTGGCTCAGCGATGCTGCGTTCGGGAAGGTCGTCGCCCGCTTGGAACCGGGCGCAAGCCAGCAGCAGGGCCTGATCGAACCGCTCACCCCTCGCGAGCTCGATGTCCTCGCCTACCTGCCGGGGCGGATGATGCACCACGAGATCGCCACCGACCTCTATGTGTCGGTCAACACCGTCAAGACACACCTGAGCAGCATCTATCGCAAACTCGGCGTCACCGAGCGCAACGCCGCGATCACCCGCGCGAGCGACCTCGGCCTGCTCTGAACCTGGGAACCCGACCGCGGCCCGGCCAGGCCCTGCTCTGAAAGCGGGCCTGTTCAACCTGGCCCGGCTCTGAACCCGGCCTGCTGGCCCGCCCGCCGACCTAGTCCGCTGCCGGTCCGGTGACGATCGCGAAGAGGATCTTGGCAGCCATCACCAGGTCATCGATGGCGATGTGCTCAGTCGTGGCGTGCTCGTCGACCATCCCCGTCGTCAGCGCCACGCACGGAATCCCCTTGGCGTTGAAGTAGTTTCCGTCCGTCCCACCGCCGGACTTGCGGGCGATCACCTCCAGCCCCAGCGACCGGATTGCGGCGGCTGCCTCTCGATAGGGCTGGGCGTCCTCCTCGATCTTGTAGGTGCGATAGATCTCCTCCGCCTCGAAGTCGACGGTCGCGCCGAAAGCCAACGCCGCCGCCTCGCAGGCCAGGCGCATCGACTCGATCTGAGTGTCGAGCTTCGCTTGGTCGTGGCTTCGGGCCATCCCCGACAGGACCGCGAGGTCCGGGATGATGTTCCGCGCCTCACCGCCGGTCATGATGCCGATGTTGGCGACCGTCTCCTCGTCGATCCGGCCGAGGGTCATCGTCGAGATCGCCCGCGCGGCCGCTTGCACTGCGCTCACACCCTTCTCGGGCTCCACGCCGGCGTGCGCCTTGCGGCCGTGGAAAGTGATCGTCAGATAGACCGACGTGGGCGACCAATAGGTCACCGAGCCCATGACGCCGGCAGTGTCCAGGACGAAGCCGTGGGTGGCGCGGAGGCTGCCGACGTCCATCTGGCGCGAACCGACGAGCCCACTCTCCTCGCCCACGGTGATGACGAATTCAATGGTGGGATGGGCAATCTCGGGGTCGGCTCGGAGGAGGGTCAGCAACTCCAAGCATCCGGCCAACCCGGACTTGTCGTCCGCGCCAAGGATCGTCGTGCCGTCGGACCTGATGATCCCGTCGTCACCGATGACCGCGACCACCCCGCGGTCGGTGCCGGCCGTGTCCATATGGGTGGCGACCAGGATGGTCCCGTCGCGAGTCCCCGGATAGGTCGCCACGATGTTGCCGATCGCATCCTTGGTTGTCGCGCACCCGAACGCTCGGAACCTCGCCTCGAGCACCCGACCGATCTCCTCCTCGTGACCGGTCGGGCTATCGATGGAGACGAGGTCGAGGAAGGTGCTCAGCAGCCGGTCCGGATCCACCTGGGTCGCGCCTGACATCGTTCGGCCTCCGATCCTCGAGAAGACTCCGCGCCCGTTCGGACGCAAAACCCCTCCACCACTGGCGACGCTAGCCCGAGCGGCCCGCGCGCGTTTCACCCTCGGCGGGTGACCTCAACCCGACACCGTGCGGACGAGGTTCGTGCGTTTCCTGGCGAGCAGCCTGCTCCGGCGGCCATCCTGGGCACCATGGGTTGGCTCGAGGATCTCCAGGCCAGGGGACAGCAGCAGTTGGCCGGCATGATGGCGCAGGTCTACGACTCCCTGCCGCCGGGGGCGCCGCGGGCCTTCGTCGATCACGTGCAGCTGCAAGGGCGGCCGGCGGAGGTGATGATCGCCTGGTACGTCGGGGTCATCGGGCTGCGACCCGAGGATGTCTACGGGATCCTGCCGACCCAGAGCAACGACATCACCGTCGCGATCAAGATCGTCTACCTCGACAAGCCCGAGTATGCCGCCGCGCGGGCGCGACTGACCGGCGGGCACTGAGCGCGAGGCGAGCGGGCGGCATACCCTCTGCGGAGGGCGAGCACCTGGGGAAGTTGAGCGTCGCAGGGGAGTTGACCCTCACACGGTGTGAGGAGGGAGAACGGAGTCATGTACATCTCGGACTTCGCTCGACTCGGTCAGGTGTCGGTGCGGATGCTGCGTCACTACGACGAGCTCGGGCTGCTGCGGCCCGATCACGTGGATCCGTGGACCGGCTATCGCTCCTACTCTCCCGAGCAGCTCCACGTCCTCAATCGCCTCGTTGCTCTCAAGGACCTCGGCTTCACCCTCGATCAGGTGCGTCGCATCCTGCTCGAGCAGGTCGGTCCGGAGGAGTTGCGCGGCATGCTCCGGCTGCGCCGGATCGAGCTCGAGGATGAGGCGCGCGCCGTCGGCACCCGGCTGATGGCGGTCGAGTCGAGGCTCCGCATGATCGAAATGGAGCACCACATGTCTGCCGACTACGTCATCAAGTCCCTGCCCGCGGCCCGCCTCGTCGCGCGCACCGCCACCCTCGACCCCGAACGCCTCGGCGAGCACATCGGGCCGATGTTCGCCGCCGTGGCGGAGGGGCTCGCGCACGTCCCCGGAGCGCTCGCCACCCCCATCGCCACGTACTCCATCACCGAGGCCGGCATGGATGTTGCCGTGGGCTATGGGTATGCCGGTGACGCGCCTTTCGGTGCGCAGGTCATCGACCTGCCCGCGGTCGAGGCTGTGTGCGGGGTGCACTTGGGGTCGATGACGACGATCGGGGAGTCCTGGCAGGCCATGCACCGTTGGATCGTCGACAACGGGCTCACATTCGCCGGGCCGTGCCGTGAGGTGTATCTGCGGGCCGAGGGCGAGGACCAGTCCGACTGGGTGACCGAGTTGCAGCAGCCCATCCGGCGATAGGGCCTTGGCTACCGTCGAGTCCGCGCTCGCCAAGCGCTGACCTTCCCTTGCTGATCGGTCACACTCAGGCTGCTTAGGTGTGGTGGAACGCGGTCACTGGCCCCCGTTTGACCACACATAAGCCGACCCGCCGGGCCAGGGGCTCAGCGGCTCGGTGCTCAGCCGAAGTGCCAGCGCCCAGCCAACGCACGACGAGTAGGTTGGCTGCGTGCGCAAGGTGATTCGAGGGGCGACGTCGGGAACACTGCTGGGCGTCGGCGCTCTTCACCTGGCATGGGCGCTGGGCTCGCACTTCCCGGCACGGAGCGACCGACCTCGCCCGATCGGTGACCGGCGACGACACGATGCCGCCACGTGCTGCCAGCGCGGTCGTTGGACTGGGGCTGAGCGTCGTCGCCGTCGCGGCACTGCCGATCGCGGACGGCATACCTGGGAGTGCGGCCCTGCGCCGCCTGGCTGGAGCCGCCCTCCTCGGTCGAGCTGTCGTTCCGTCGGGCCCGCTGCTCTCGGCGTTGCGATTGCCCACGCCTGCACCGGAGTTCGTACGCCTCGACCGTGTGGGCTACCGGCCGCTCTGCCTCGCCCTAGCCACCGGTCTGCTGACGACCTCATGAACCTGTTGTAGGACCTGGCCGAGCACCCCCCGGGCGCGGCCCCGGGGCGTGGCCCCTCCCCCCCCCGGGGCCCTCGCCCCCACGCGCGCGCCATGCGTGGTCGTGGACACACACCCGACAACGCCACCCTCGCCGCCTGATCAGCGACGTCCACGGCGACATCGACCTGCTCTTCACCCTCGCTCCGGACACCCGGCTTGGGTGGGCAATCGAGGAACGCCGCCGAGTCCTGAACCCGTGGGTGACTCCGTGGATGAGACGATGCCCGTATGTCCAGCGGACTTGCCGAACGGACTTTCCGTCGTCGCAATGCGACCACAGACGTCGATGACGACGACTGACGCTCGCCCCGACGGGTCGGTTAGATCTTGAGGACTGCGACCAGACCCAGTTCGGCGAGGACGTCGAAGTCATCGTCCTGGGTGCAGACCGGCATACCGTGCACTGCTGCGGTCGCCGCGATCCAGAGGTCGTTGACGTTGATCCGTCGCCCCGATTGCCCCACGACCACTCGCATCTGCGCCCACATCTGAGCGACCTCCTCCGTGATGGGCAGGGCCGCCAACTCGCCGGCGAGCCGAGCCGTCCGGGCCCGCCGTGATTGCGTCACGACGTCGGTCTGCGACGAGAGCGCCGGCCCTCCTGATGGCCCGCAGCGGATGCTGTGGATCGTTACCTGCTTGTGATGTGTTCGGCTGTGGGAGAGGGGGTTTGGGGCGGGGGGTCTGTCAGTGGTCGCTGTTAGCGTCGGGGTTATGGACAGCAGCGAAGCGACACGTGACTCGGCATCTCGCCGGGCTGAGATTCGTGCTGCGACGAGGACTGTCGCTGAGTTGGTGGCGTCGTTGTGGCAGGTTCAGGGTGGCGAGTTGGGGACGCTGTTGGGTGAGTTCGACGCCCTTGCTGCGGTCGCGTGTGGTGCTCGGGTCGCGGTTGTTGGTGAGGCTGAGTCTCGTGGGGAGATCTCCGCGTCGCAGGCCGGGTCGACGGCCGGGTGGGTCGCGGAACACGCCCCGACGTTGGCGGCGGGCAGTGGTGCGGGGCAGGTCGCCCGTCTCGTCCGTGAGTGCTCGCGCCCGGACCTCACGACAGTCCAGACCGCCGCTGTCTCTGGCCAGATCAGCGTTCCGACGGCTCTCACGGTGGTCACCGAATTCGCCCGGTTGAAGCCACGCCTGCGGGAGGAAGCCGCCCCGACGGTGCTCCGGGGTTTGTTGGACATGGGGATCGCGGACGGGCCGAAGGGTGTCCGGGCCTTGCGGCCCGCATTGTTGGCGGCGCATGGCGCTGACGGTGAGTTTCAAGCTGACGCCGACACCGCCGAACGTCTTGTCTCCCTGTCTCGTCCGTCGACGGATGAGTTGGGTGCGTTGACCTATCAGTTGGTGTTGGACCCGGTTGGAGCGGCGGCACTGGAGGCCGCGATCGGCCCGCTTTCAGCCCCGGTTCCTGGCCCCGATGGTGAACGCGACTCCCGTAGCCCTCAGTTGCGTCGCGGGCAAGCGTTGATCGAGGTATGCCGCCGCGCCACCAGCGCCGGCGACCGCCCGTCCTCTGGGGTGAAGACGACATTGATGCTGACGATGTCTTACGACGACCTCGCCGCGCGGGCCGGCGCCGCCATGGTGATCGGCTCAGCCCAAGGCGGCTCGCTCATCGCTCCCGAGACGGTCCGTCGACTCGCGTGCGACGCGAACGTCATCCCGACCGTCCTGGGTAGCCGCGGGGAGGTCCTCGACCAGGGCCGATCCACTCGACTGGCGACACCTGGACAGTTGGCGGCGCTCTGGTTACGGGACGGGGGGTGCAGTTTCCCCGGCTGCACGACTCCCGCCCACTGGTGCGACGCTCACCACCTGGTCCATTGGGCCGACGGCGGGGCATCCGATCTCACCAACCTGGCGTTGTTGTGCGGGCGACACCACTCCGTCGTCCACCGAGACCAACTGGCCGGCCACGTCACCCACGCGGGTGCCGACACCGGTGCCGTCGCAGCGGCTGTCACGTGGAATCTGATCCCCGGCAGCTACGGCCGAGGCGACGACGGACCCCCACCACCACACGGCGACAAATCCCCAGGCGAACCGCCCGCGGACGGCCGACCACCCGGTGACCCGCCCGGATCCCTGAACCGTCCATCACCCGACCACCATGAGTGGGACAACTCTGCCCCCGAGGCCGACCCCTGGGGCGGCTCGCGACGCCATGACGACCGCCCGGCGTTGGATGGCCGGGACTCATACATCGCCAATCCCGAGGCAGACCCCTGGGCCGACTTGTGGCAACCCAGCGGTCGCTCGTCAACCAACCAACACGAGCAGTACGTCGCCAACCCCGAGGCCGACCCCTGGGCAGATCTCTGGGCAGCCTCGGGAAACGGGAACGACCGTCGAGCAACTGATCCCCGGGACCGATGCGACCCCAACCCCGAGGCAGACCCTTGGTTCGACTCAGGCGGCCCGGCCGCGTAGCCGGGCCGCCAGTCGGATCACGCAATGGCGGTGAAGCGCCCCCGGTGATGAGTCGGGGTCTCGATCTCGTCGAGGATCGCCAGCGCGAGGTCGGCAGCCGAGATGGTCGACTTGCCGTCGGCGTCGCGCTGCAGCACGTCGCCGCCCAACACATACGTCCCCTTCGACTCCGTGTTGAACCACGACCCGAAGTCAGCAGGCGGGCTGACATAGAACCAGTCCAGAGTCGCCGGGGACGCCTTCACCAACTCGAAGGCCCGCAGCCCTGTCTCGATTTCAGGCTTCACGTCGGCCGGGATGTGCTCCTGGGAGACATCCCACAGCCTCGGCCCGCCCTCCGACACCAGCAGCGACGACGCGCCGCCGACATACCCCAGCCGCGTCGCACCCCCAGCCAGCCGACCGATGAGGTCTTCCACGACGCCCTCGAGTTTGCCCGCCATGTCCCCGCGCGGCGACAAGGCAACGACGACCACGTCCCGCCCCGCCGTCACCGCGTCAAGGACGGCCGGGTCGAGCGCCGACCCCACGGCATACTCCACGCCCGCGACGGGCGCCGCGACGGCGGTGCGGCTGACCGACGTGACCTCGTGTCCGCGCTTGGCGGCTTCGGCGACGATCGCCCCGCCCGCGTAGCCGCTGCCGCCCAGAACCGTGATCCGTGCCATGACTCTCTCCAATACTCTCTGTGGGTTACTGGGTTACCATAAGTCATGTAAAGCCATCCCGGGAGTACGCACTTTGGGGTGCGTGACCCGAGCCCCGCAGAGAAGAGCCGGCATCGTGAGCGATTTCGCACCAGATCCGTTCAACCCGGCCTGCCCGTCGCGGCGGCTGCTCGACCGGATCGGCGACCGGTGGACCGTCCTGATCGTCGTCGCGCTCGACCCCGGCCCGCAACGGTTTGGAGCGCTCGCCTCCCGCGTCGGGGGCATCTCGCAGAAGATGCTCACCCAGACCCTGCGCTCGCTGGAGCGCGATGGCTTCGTGACGCGCACGGCATACCCGGAGATCCCGCCGCGTGTGGAGTATGCGCTCACCCCCCTCGGGCGCTCCCTGCTCGGGCCGTTGCGCGCGCTGGAGGAGTGGGCCGTCACCAATCTGCCCGCTGTCGCCAGCCACCAGCAGGGGTATGCCGCCGCTGCCGCCGACTGAGCGCGGGCCCCTCGCCGCTGCGTCCGAGCCCTTCTCGGGGTCTTGCTGACGTGGCTACCATCGAAGGGTTGGTCATAGTCCGAGGGAGCGACACCCGTGTTCTGGACCGTCCTTGGCGAGGTGCTCACCCCTGGCCTGGGTGCCGCCTTGAGCCCGATGCTGATTGTGGCTGCGATCGTCCTCGGGAGCGCGCCATCGGGCCCGCGCAAGGTGTTCACCTTCTCGACGGGCGTCTTCGTGGTCATGGCGGTGATCGGGATGCTCGTGGTGTTGGGAGCAGACAAGGCTGAGGTCGCCACGGTGCCGTCGCGGTCGGAGGGCGGGCACATTCTCGGACTGATCGTGGGCATCCTCTTGTGCGGCATGGCGTGGTTGACCTACAAGAACCGGCCTACCAACAGTGAAGACTCGTCCTCGGTCAAGCGACTGAACTCCTTGGACGCCTTGCCGTATCCGCGAATCTTCGTCATGGGCATGGTGCTCGGCCTGGTCAACGTCAAGAACATTCCGCTGGAGATCTCGGTCGGCACGAACGTCGTTCAAACGGGTGCCGGCGTGCCGCTCAGCCTGATCGGCATGCTGGTCTTCTCCGCGATGGCCTGCAGCACCCTCGTGACCCCCGGCGTCATCGTCCTCGCGGCACCAGAGAAATCCACTCGCATCCTCGGCCACGCGCGCAAGGTCCTCATCGCGAACAACACGGCCATCATGATCGTGCTCTACCTCATGTTGGGCACGAACCTGATCAGCAAGTCCCTCGGCCCACTGTTCGCTTGACGCCGGCGGAGTGAACGGGCTCAGCTGGAGCAGAGGCAGAACGGGTGGCCGGCGGGGTCGAGGAAGACCCGGAAGGTCGTGCCGGGCTGATGCGCATGCTTGGTCGCGCCCAACTCGAGCACGGCGGCCTCGGCAACATCGAGATCGTCGACGACCACGTCGATGTGCATCTGCTGGGGGTGCTCCTGGCCGGGCCACTGCGGCGCCCGATAACCCTCGACGGCCTGGAACGCCATCGAGTCGCCGTAGTCCGCGCGGATCTGCCACCAGGTGCCGTCGTCGCTGTCGCCGCCACTGTCGCCATCACCGCGCTGGACCTCCCATCCCAGCAGCGCCCCATAGAACTCGGCCAGGGCCTTCGGGTCGGGGCAGTCCAACACGACCACGGGGAAACGAGCGATAGCCATGCCCGACACTACCAACGGCCCGCCGCCCAAGCGCCCGCCCGCCCGCCTAGCGCCCCCCGCCCCGGATCCCCCCACCGACCCCCCCCCCCCCCCACGGGGGTCCCCCCCAGCCCCCCGTCTCGCCTCTCCCTACCCCAACTCTGGTCTTCGCCCCCGCCCACCCCCTCTCGGCCCCTCCCCCCCAGGCCCCCCCCCCCGACACCCAGGTCCTGAGACGCTTGCCCGGTGGCCAACGATGACGCCGCCCGGCGCGCCGAGCTCGTGCTCCTGCGCAAGGTCCGCGACCGGATCGACCGCGACTACGCGCAGCCCCTCGACGTCGATGCTCTCGCCCGCGGCGCGCACCTGTCGGCGGGTCACCTCAGCCGCGCCTTCAAGGCGGCTTACGGCGAGTCGCCCTACAGCTACCTCATGACCCGCCGGATCGAGCGGGCGATGACCCTCCTGCGGCGCGGCGACCTGTCGGTGACCGACGTGTGCTTCGCCGTTGGCTACGGCTCGCTCGGCACCTTCTCGACGCGCTTCACCGAGCTTGTCGGTATGCCGCCCAGCGCCTTCCGCGACCTCGACGCCGAGGCGCTGCGCGGCATACCCCCGTGTGTGACCCAGCGGATCGGCAAACCGGTCAGGAATCGAGAAGCAGGCGCCCACCCCCTCATCTAGCGTGAGGGGCGTGAACCTGACCATCCACCAGACCTACCTGCCGCAGGACGACCCCGATGCGGCGCTGCGGTTCTACTGCGACGTCCTGGGCTTCGAGCTGCGCGGCGATGTCGGCAAGGGCCCGGGTGGCTCGTCGGCCCCCGAGCGGCGCGTCGTCCCCCCCGCGGCCGTCACCCGAGCATCTCGACGACGGTGGATGATCGTCGACATGATGGCCAAGGGAACGTTCGGGGCGATCAACTTCGCGACCCCGTCGCTCGACACGACGTTCGCCGAGCTCGAAGCGGCGGGCGTCGACATCGTCCAGGAGCCGCTCGACCAGCCGTGGGGGCTGCGCGACTGCGCCGTGCGAGATCCCGCCGGCAACCTCGTGCGCATCATCCAGGTCCGCTGAAGCTTTTTCACCCACTCGTCAGGAGATCGCATGAGCCAAGTCGTCGACTTTGTCACCGTGTCCACGGCAGGCCTGGAGTCCTCGCCGCACGCCGCCGCGCTCGCGGGCCTGCGGGCGAACGAGTCGCGTTACTTCAAGAACAAGTACGACCACGACTTCACCGTCACGCCGGCCGACGATGCCCCGGAGGTCGTCGCGTGGGTCGCGACGATCCTGCAGGAGCGCAACATCGCGATCGCCGCGCGCCCGTTGGAGGTGTCGGTCGCCGACGTCGACGGCATCCACTGGGTGCACGTGTTCTACGAGTCGGGCCTGGCGATCAACGTGCTCTACGGCGTCGAGGCGGGGGCCAAGCGGGCGGTCGGCTTCAAGTTGTCCGAGGGGATGGAGGTGCCCGAGGAGTTGTCCGGGTTCAAGTTCGCCCGGCAGAAGTCCAAGCTCGCCGGCATCATGCGCGGCTCCTTCTTCGTCATCAAAGGTGAGTACGACCCCAGCTGAGTGCGGGTCAGGGGATGAAGTCGCCCATGAAGTCGCCGTAGCGTGCGTGATCACGCCACCGGTCGCGGCTTCATGAGCGGCTTCCCGCCCGCAGCCGCATCGACGCGCCCTATGGTCACGGCATGGACCCCGCACTCCTTGACCTGACAGCCGGCGCCTGCCGACGGTTGATCGAGGAGCGATTCCCGGACGACGACCACCACGGTGCAGCCGCCATGCTGCTCCGCGACGGAACGATCCTCACGGGAACCTCCCCGAACGCCATCAACCCGTCCGTCGAGGTCTGCCACGAGATCGAGCCCTACTGCGCGGCATACCGCCTCGATCAATCTGTGGTCGCGTCGGTCTGCTTGCACCGCCAGCCCGGGGGCAGGTTCGTGGTGCTCAGTCCCTGCGGGGTATGCCGTGAGCGCCTGGCGGTGCACGGCCCGGCGGTTCTGGTCGCGGTCGCGGATCCGAACGATCCGTCGGTCATCGTGTGGAAAACGCTCAAGGACGTGCTGCCGGACTACTGGATGACAGCGTTCCCCGACGAGGTCGACCCCGCGTGGAGCGCCTGAGCCGGCGCTAGTGCCCCCCGCGCCCCGCCGCGCTTGTGCTGGCCCATGGCCCTGCTTCGACAACTCGGGCAGCTCGCGATTGAAGGGCGGCTTCTCGCCCGGTTGTCGCCGCATTCGTCTGTATGCCGTTCGCCTGCTTCACGTGAAACGGAGGCTCTGCGCACAGGGGGTTCACAGGCTCCCAGGGTGTCTTTGGGCGATGACAACGCACCTGCCCCGGCCCACCCCGACCCGACGGGCCGTGCTCTCGATGCTCGGACTTGGCGTCCTCGGCCTGGCCGGGTGTGCCGCCAGCTCCGGCACCGATTCGACCGCGACCTCGACCGGTTCGTCCGGCACCTCATCGACCGGAGCGTCGGCGGCGGGTGCCTCGGCAGGGCGTGGCACGGGGGTCTTCGCGGCCGACGTCATCCACACGGTCACGGCTGCGGCTGAGGCATCGCTCTTCACCGGGGCGTTGGCGACCTTCAAGAGCAGCGGCACCAAGGAGTGGATCGATGTCGAGGTGACCCTGGACGGCAGGACGTTCCAGCACGTGGGGATGCGATTGAAGGGCAACTCCTCGCTGCGCTCGGTCGCCGCGGGCACCGCACCGCAACTGCTGCCGTGGCTGGTCAAGCTCGACAAGTTCGTCAAGGGCCAGGCTCACGAGGGGGTGAGCGAGTTCGTCGTGCGCTCCAACAGTTCCGCGACGGCACTCAACGAAGCGGTGGCGCTCGACCTGCTCGCCGCTAGTGGCCTGTCGGCCCAGCGCGCGGCATACATCGCCTTGAGCGTCAACGACTCGGCGCCCGCGCTACGGCTGATTGTGGAGAACCCCGGTGACGAGTGGGTGGACCGGGTGTTCAACGCCGACGGCAAGCTCTACAAGGCTGAGGCGACCGGCGACTACACCTACCGGGGAACCGACCCCGCGGCATACGACGAGGTGTTCGACCAGGAGGCCGGCGACAAGGACCTGACTCCGCTGATGGGGTTCCTGCAGTTCGTCAACGACTCCAGCGACGCCGACTTCGTCGCGGGTCTGGCTGATCGGTTGGACACGGCGGCCTTCGCGAGGTACCTGGCGTTCGAGACGCTGGTCGACAACTTCGACGACATCGACGGGCCGGGCAACAACTCGTATCTGTGGTGGGACGCCGATACGAAGAAGATGACCGTCGTGGCCTGGGACCACAATCTGGCGTTCGGGCTCCGGCCGAACGGCGGCGGTGCGCGGGGCGGTGGCGCCGTGCCTGGCGGTGTGCCCAATGGTGCCGTGCCCGATGGTGCCGTGCCTGGTGGTGCCGTGCCTGACGGCGCCGTGATTGATGGTGCAGTGCCCGGCGGTGGCGCACCTCCAGGTGGAGGGATCGGCGGTCCGCAGGGCGGTGGCCGAGGCCCGAACGGCAAGGTGAACCCGCTGGTCACCCGGTTCACTGCTCAGGCGCAATGGCAGCAGGCAGTCACCGCAGCGAAGACCGAACTCACCACCACGTTGGTGACCTCCGGTGCCGGCGCCACGGCCTTGGCACGGTGGCAAGCCCTGCTGTCGGGCGACTCTCGAGGACTGGTCCCGGCGGCGACGATCACCACCGAGGCCGCGGCGATCACCACGAAACTCAGCGCGACCTGACGCTGCATGGTCGGTGCTCAAACGGTGCCTGCGGTGATGAAGCCGCCCATGAGGCCGCCGCTGCATGCGTGATCACGCCACTAGTCGCGGCTTCATCCGCGGCTTCCCGCCCGCGAAACCCATGCAGACGCACCTGTTGGCCCTGACCGGCCGCCCGTCCGCCGGGGGCTGAAAGGGTCAGGCCGTGGGGGTGCTGCCGCGCTGGATAGCCGACATCTTCTTGCCCCGGGCGACTTCGTCGACCAACAGGTCGAGATACCGGATCTTCTGCATCAACGGGTCCTCGATCTCCTGGACCCGATAGCCACAGATCGTCCCGCGGATGAGGGCAGCGTTGGGGTTCCACGCCGGTGCCTGCGCGAAGAACGTCTGCAGGTCGACCTCGTTGGCCAACACGCTCGCCAGGCCCGCCTCGTCATACCCGGTGAGCCAGGCGATCACCTCGTCCACCTCAGCGGCGGTGTGGCCCTTGCGCACGGCCTTGGCCACGTAGTGCGGATAGATGCTGGCGAAGCTGGTCGCGAAGATTCGGTGCCCGCTCGACTGCTGCTTCTGCGCCGACTCAGTCATTCGGCACCCCCTTTCGTTGGGGCGCAACGCTAACCGACCATCGCCCCGCCGAGCCAACTACGCTGGCCCTTTCGTCGAGAGCCAGCCGACCGGAGGTGCCGACGATGCCCACGAAGCCGACGATGCCCGCCGCGCCCGTCACCGACGCCCTCACCCTGGTCCGCGCGGTCGAGACTCAGGACGGCCGCCCCGCGCGTGACTGGCAAGTGACTTCGGTGGACGACCTCGGGTGGGTCTGCTCCAGCATCGGGGTGCGCTCCGACGAGGGGTATGCCGTGACCCCCGCAGGCAGGATCGGCGCCTTCGCGACCTCGACGATGACCCCACACCAAGCACTCGCGATCCTTGTTGCACTTCCCGAACCGAAGCCCCCGCGGATCGCCGACGAGGATCAGGCCTGGTCCCTGCTCGAGGTCCAGGTCGCCCAGCCCGGCGGCCTCGCTCACCGGGAATGGAGTTGCCACGAGGTGCCCGACCTCGGCTGGCTCTTCGTCCTGCTGCGCGTGGACGTCACCGTCAGGTTCGTCGTCAGCAGGGACGGCCAGATCGCCGCGACCCCCCGCAGCGACGAGACGGGCGCGGCCACGCTCGGCCCGCTGATCGAACGCCAGGCCCACCGCATCCCCGTCGCCCACCTCGTCGGCCCCCTCACGTGACGCGCACGGCATACCTCGTCGGCGGTGTCACCCCACGGGAAGCGTCAGGGTGAAGGTCGCGCCCATCCCCGGACCGGCGCTGTATGCCGTGAGCGTCCCCCGGTGCGCGTGGGCGATGCCGCGGGCGATCGCTAGCCCGATGCCGCTGCCGCCGTGTTCGCGGTCGCGCGCTGTGTCGCCGCGATAGAAGCGCTCGAAGACGTGGGGGAGGTGCGTGGCGGAGATGCCGTCGCCGGTGTCCGTGACCGTGAGCTCGACGTGCTCGCCCGATGTCTGCGCGTCGACCCGGACGGTCCCACCGGCGGGCGTGTGCCGGAGCGCGTTGGTGAGCAGGTTCGTCAGCAGTTGGAGGATGCGTTGGCGGTCCACGGTGACCAGGACCTCCAGTCCGGCTGCGACGTCAACTCCCGTGGCCCCAGTCACCTGCGCAGCACCGCCGCCGGCACCCACCAACTCGACCCCTTTGGCCGCGAACTCCGACCGCACCCCCTCGACGGCAGCGCGCACGAGGTCGCCCACCGAGACCTCGACGATCGCGCGCTCCTCGAGGCGGCCCTCCTCGGCGCGCGACACCTCGGCGACATCGCTGGACAGCCGCACCAGTCGCTCGGTGTGATCGCGCAGCACGCGAGCGGTCTCGGGCGTCCACTCGGTGACGCCGTCCTCGAGCCCGTCCAGGTGAGCACCGATGACGGCGAGCGGCGTTCGCATCTCGTGGGCGAGGTCGGCCAACAGCCGGCGTCGGGTGTCCTCGGTCGACTCCAACCGCTCGGCGACGTCGTTGAGCGTGTCGGCCAGCCGGTCGAGCTCGGGCCCGGCCGACGGACGCGGAGCCCGCGCCGAGTAGTCACCGTTCGACAGCCGGGTGGCCACCGTCGCCAGGTCGCGCAACGGTTGGGTCATTCGGCGGGACAGCTGCCAGGTGACGACGAATCCCGCCGTCAACGCGATGAGCAGTGCGGCGCCGAGCGCGATGCTGTTGGCGCTCGCGTAGGCCTCCTCCGAGTGCATGAGCTCGGGGGAGTTGGGCTCCTGACCCGCCTGCAACAGGTGCTCGTGGAACAACTGCGGCCCGACGATCGCCGCCACGAGCGCAGCGGTGAGAATGCCCGCGCCGACGACGATGCCCTGAGCCAGCATGAGCCGCGTGCGCAGCGACCAGCCCGCGCGCGCGGCACGGAGGTTCACCGCGTCACCCGCGCAGGGTTCACGACGTCACCATCCGATAGCCGACGCCTCGGACCGTGGTGATGTATGCCGCCTCGGCCGGATCGTCTCCCAACTTGCGTCGCAGATGGGCCATGTGGACGTCGACCACGTGCTCGTCGCCGACCCAGCCCGGATCCCAGACCTCGTCGAGGATCCGTCGGCGGCTGAAGGCCACCTTCGGAGAGCTGGCGAGCAGGGCGAGGATGTCGAACTCGGTGCGGGTCAACTCGACGGGATGGCCGGCGACCCGCACCTGTCGACCGTCGAGGTCAACCTTGAGATCGCCGAAAACCCTGGGGGGCTGGGCGTCGTCGCCGGACACGACCGGCCGACGGGGTCGACGCAGGACCACCTGGACGCGAGCCACCAACTCGCGGGGGCTGAACGGCTTGGTGATGTAGTCGTCGGCGCCCACCGACAGCCCGACGATCTTGTCGATCTCGTCGGTGCGGGCGGTCAGCATGAGCACGTAGCAGTCGGTGAAGGTGCGCAGTTGGCGGCATACCTCGATGCCGTCCAGGCCAGGCAGGCCCAGGTCGAGGACGACGACGTCCGGCTCGGCGCTGCGGGCCGCCTCGACGCCGTCCGGGCCGGTGAAGGCGAGGTCCACGGCATACCCGGCGCGTTGGAGGTAGGAGCCGACCATCGCCGCGAGGTCCTTCTCGTCCTCGACGACGAGCACCCGGCCGGCCGACGCTGTCATGCGACCCATCATCGCGGGCGTGGCGTGCTGGGGGCCCGCGTTGCGGCAACGTGCGCACAGATCTTGACGAGATCTTCAGGTTTCGCAGCGCCCGTCCGACACCCGCAGGCGCGAGCATCAACCCATGATGGGTTGGAATGGGATGGGCTCGGGCTGGATGTGGCTGGTGATGCTGGCCGTCATCGTCGGGTTCTGGGCGGTTGTCGTCGTCTTGCTGCGCGCGGTGCTGCGCGACCGGGCCCGTGACCGTGACCGCGACGCAGTGGAGCCCACGCTCGAATCGCCGCTGGTGATCCTCGATCGGCGGTTGGTCAGCGGCGAGATCGACATTGACGAATACGTTCAGTTGCGCCGGGCCATCACCAGTGGACACTGAGCCGATGACCTCCCCACAGCTGCCTCGTCGATCCCTCCTGCTCGGGGGTCTGGGTGTGATCGGCGTCGGTGCGCTTGCCGCCTGCACCTCGGGCGGCGCCGGGCATGCCGGCGACGCCGCACACGCCAGCAACACGCCGCACGTCGGCATGGACATGGGTAACGGCAAGACGATCGGGCCGGTGCCGTCGGCTGGTCCGAGCGCGGGACAGAAGTTGGTCACGGCGACCCTCACCCCCAAGCGCACCACCCTCGACCTCGGCGGGGTCACCGTCGACACGTGGGCATACGGCGATAGCCTTCCGGGACAAGCGATTCGGGCCACGGCGGGCGACTTCCTGCGAGTGACGGTCGACAACCAATTGCCTGCGGACACCACGGTGCACTGGCACGGCATACGACTGCGCAATGCGGCCGACGGCGTCCCGGGAGTGACGCAGGACGCGATCCGGCCGGGCGCTCGCTATGTCTATGAGTTCACCGCCCCCGACCCGGGAACGTTCTTCTTCCACCCGCATGTGGGCCTGCAACTCGACCGTGGGCTCTATGCGCCGCTCATCCTCGACGACCCGGCCGAGCCAGGTGGCTATGACGCGGAATGGGTTGTCGTGCTTGACGATTGGCTCGATGGCGTCGGCACCACCCCCGACGACGTCCTTGCCAAACTCATCGCGGACGGCGGCCCGGCCAACGGCAACGGCGGGATGGACGGCATGGGCGGCATGGGCGGGATGGACCATGGCGGGATGGGCGGGATGAATCACGGCATGGGCCAGGCGCCCTGGGGCGATGCCGGCGACGTGACCTATCCCCACTACCTCATCAACGGCAAGACCCCCACGGACCCGACGACGTTGAGCGCCAAGCCTGGGCAGCGGGTGCGCTTGCGGGTCATCAATGCGGCGTCCGACTCGATCTTCACGGTGGCGCTCGGCGGGCATCGGATGACCCTCACCCATGCCGACGGGCACCCGGTGCAGCCGACCGAGGTCGGTGCGTTCTACATCGGGATGGGGGAGCGCTACGACGCGATCGTCACCCTGGGCGACGGCGCCTTTCCCCTCGTGGCCGCTCCGTTCGGCAAGCAGGGGCACGCGCTCGCGGTGGTCCGCACTGGGGCCGGCGCCGCTCCCGGGCCAGACGCGATGCCGTCCGAACTGGGCGGCCAGGTGTTCCTCGGGTCGCGGCTGCTGCCTTCGGCGGGGTCCCGACTGCCCGACCGCGCGCCCGACGCCACGGTCAACCTCACGCTCAACGGGGCCATGAAGCCCTATCTCTGGGGCATGAACGGCGCGCCCTACGGCAAGAACTCCCCGCTGCTCGCCCGCGCCGGGCAACGGCTGCGGATCAACGTCGTCAACATGACGATGATGAGCCACCCCCTGCATCTGCACGGGCCGGCCTTCGCGCTCGCCGACACGGGGCTGCGCAAGGACACTCTGCTGCTGGCCCCCATGGAGTCCCGTCAGCTCGACCTCGACCCCGAGGTCGGCGATTGGATGGTCCACTGCCACAACACGTATCACGCCGAGGCCGGCATGATGATCCTCCTCTCCGCGACCGCCTGACCCGAGCGAGCGGCATACCCCGGCTGCTCCCCGGTCCTGCCTACGGGAGCGGCCACCACTCCAGGGGTATGCCGGGTGCTTGCCTCCCTCGGGCGGGGATGAAGCCGCCCGTGAAGCCGTCGTAGGGTGCGTGATCACGACACCTACGGCGGCTTCATGCGCGGCCTCTCGCCCGGGCCGTGACTCCGCACAAGACCGTCCGCTGAAATTCGCGAGGTTGCACATATATCCGCAGGCGACTTACACTTCTAAGTGTAAGCAACCTGGAAGACGCAAGGGGAAGAAGCGTTCACCATGACTGCGACCCTGGCCGGGGCCGTGCGTGTCACCGTGACTGAGCGGGAGGCACGGCAGGCCAAGGATGTGTTGGGCACTTTGGGACGCCCCGATGGCTCGTTGTCCGTCGACCTCGATGGGCAGCGTGTGGGGCCGCTTCCTCGCGACGTCGGCATCGTCCTACAGAGCGTCCTGCAGGCGATGGCTGACGGTCGCACCGTCACCATCGGCACTATCCCGGAGATCGTCACCACGTCGACCGCTGCCAGCATGCTCGGCATCTCGCGGCCCACACTGATGAAGATGATCAAGGACGGGGAGATCCAGGCGCACAAGGTTGGCTCACATCACCGCCTTCGGGCTGAGGATGTTTTGGCCGCACGCAGAGCGCGTCGTGCCCGGGAGCGTGCCGCTTTCGACCAGTTGCGCGAGTTGGACGACAGCACCGACTGAACGTGCGGCCGACGGGGCGGGCCGCAGGCCGGCATACCCCGTGGGTTTGAGCGCTGTTCAGGTGGCAGCAGGGGTATGCCGGGGATGAAGTCGCCCGTGAAGCCGTCGTAGGGTGCGTGATCACGACACCTACGGCGGCTTCATGCGCGGCCCCATGCCCGGTCCCACGCGGCGCCTCTTGACCAGGCCGCCAGACAGGGCGACTCGCGCCAAGGCTGCTCCGCGTAGGCTCGTGGATCAGCCCGCAGCTCAAGCCCGGACGAGCAGGAGGTCCCATGTCAGCGTGGACGGCATCGACGCTCGCGGCGTTCGCCATCGTTGAAGAGGTGCGCATCGTGACGCAGCGACAGGACGGAAGCCTGCGACGCCCGCGGATCATCTGGGTGGTGGCGCTGAGCGACCGGCTGTTCATCAGGTCGGTCAACGGGCGCGACGCCGACTGGTTCCGATGGGCGATCGCCACGGGTACCGGCCAACTCGAGGCCTCGGGCACGGCATACGACGTGACCTTCACCGAGGCCCAGGAGGGCGACCTCGATGCGGTCGACGCGGCATACCAAGGGAAGTATGGGCGTCGCTACGCCTCCATCGTGAGGGACTTGTGTCGGCCCGTGCCGAGGGCAGCGACCCTGCAGGTGCACCTCGCCTGACTGAGATCCGGCGGTGACACCGGCGTCGATCCGTGGCGATGCTGAGCCGGCGGACCGGGCTCAGCCAGCGATGGGGTGAGCCTGACGCCACGCGTTGTAGCCGCCAAGGATGTCTGACACGTCGGCAAAACCGTTGGCGCGCAAGAGACTTGCCGCAACGCTGGACCGCCAGGCGCCAGCGCAGTAGACGATGACGGGCGCCGTCGCGTCGAGCTCACCCAGCCGCCGAGGCAGCTCGGGCAACGGGATCGTCCGGGCGCCCGGGATCGTGCCGCCGGCCGTCTCGCCGGGGTTGCGGATGTCGACCAGTTGAACCCCACCGGCTGCGGCCGGGCCAGCCGCCGCCGGGCCAGCGGCGACTGTTCCCCCCGCAGCCGGCTGGGCAGTCGGCTGGGCAGCCAGAGCCGTGTCGGCCTGGGCGACCGTGAGCCGGCTCGCCTGCGTGACCTGGTCGGCGTGGGCCACCAGGTAGGCCTCGACATCGGCGACATAGCCCACCACGCGATCGAAACCGATCCGGGCCAGACGCAACGCGATCTCCTGCTCCTGACCCTCGGGCGCCATGACGACGATCGGCTGATCGGGCCGGAACACCATGCCGGCGGTCTCGGACAGCCGACCGTCGGCCGGCACGCTGACCGCTCCACGAAGGTGCCCGGCCGTGAAAGCGACCGCGTCACGGGCATCGTGCACCACGGCTCCATCGGCCAGAGCGGCCGCCACAGCCTCATCATCGAGGGCCGGGATCGCGGCGTCGAGCCCGCGGGTGGCGCGCTCCTGCTTGTTGAGCGTCGCGTTGTAGAGGAAGTAGGCGGGAGCGCTCGGCTGGCCCTCGGTGACGACGGCGAGGAACTCGTCCTCCGTCATGGGTTGGCAGGCATAGTTCAGCGCCCGTTGGGCGCCGATGGTCGACTGCTTCTCGGTGGAGAGGTTCTTACCGCACGCGGAGCCGGCGCCGTGGGCCGGGAACACCCGCACCTCATCGGGCAACCCCATCAGCTTGTGCTGCACCGAGTCGTAGAGCATCCGCCCGAGCGCGTCGGCGCTCACCCCGACCGACGCGAGCAGGTCGGGCCGGCCGACATCGCCGATGAACAGCGCGTCCCCGGTGAGCACCCCGTAGGCCACATCGTCGTCGGCGTGCTCAAACACCAGGACGCTGATCGACTCGGGGGTGTGACCGGGGGTGGCCATGATCTGCAGGGTCACGTCACCGAGGCTGATCCGCTCTCCGTCGGCCAGTGGTCGGTGCGTGAACTCCGGGGTGGCCGCCTCGCCGTAGCCGATCCATGCGCCAGTCTCGGCCGCCAGCTCCAGATGCCCCGAGACGAAGTCGGCGTGGAAGTGCGTGTTGATGACCCCCACGATGCGGAGCCCTGCCGCCCGGGCGTCGGCGAGATAGTCGGCCACATCGCGGCGCGGATCCACGACGACGGCCAGGCCGCTCGACGCGTCGCCCACGAGGTAGGACGCCTGCGACAAGCAATCAAGGTAGTACTGCGTGAAGAACATCGCGGCGGCCTCCTTCGGCTGGCCCAGCGGTCGGTCGGGGCGGGTGCGCCACTCCAGCATATACCCCAGGGGGTATGCGGCGCCAGATCGTTCCGCGCGCGGCATACCCAGCCTGTCCGCGGCATACCCATCCTGCCCGGGGCATACCCAACGGCCTCTCGCGGGGCTAACCTGCAGATGTGACGCACGAGTTGCGTGATCACTGGGACCGGGCCTACGCGCTCGGTGACCACACGCGCAGTTGGTTCCAGGAGGAGGCCGCCCCCTCGGTGGCCGCCTTCGACGCGGCCGGAGTGACACCGGCCGATTCGGTCATCGACGTCGGTGGCGGTGCCTCCCGACTCGTCGAGGGCCTGCTCGATCTCGGCTTCGACGACGTCACGGTCCTTGACGTCTCGCCGGCCGCCATCCAGATCGCCCGCACGCGTGCCGGTCTGCGCGCGGCTCGGGTCACCTGGCTGGTCACCGACCTGCTCGAATGGATCCCGACCCGCACGTATGCCGTGTGGCACGACCGCGCGGTCCTGCACTTCCTCGTCACCGACGAGGATCAACGCCGCTATGCCGCCGCGCTGGATCGCGCCACCGAGCCGGGCAGCGTGGCCGTCATCGCCGGTTTCGCCCCCGACGGCCCGACTCAGTGCTCCGGGCTGCCCACGGCTCGGCACGACGAGGTCTCCCTGGCCGCGCTTGTCGGGCCGAAATGGGAGTTGGCCTCCAGCGGGCGCGAAGTTCATCGCACTCCAAACGATGCCGAGCAGTCCTTCCTCTGGACCACTTTCCGCCGCATCGGCTAGCCGGCGTATCTGGCCGGCATACCGGGACTCCTTCACTCCATCAGGGCTTGTCCAGCACTCTCCCGCACTCTCCCGCACGGTTCCGCTTCAGAGGAGTCACCATGCCCGGTTGGTACGTCCACATGGAAGCGGCCCACGACACCGCCCGATCGATGCGGAACGGCACGATCCCTGCGGGCTTCCCCATCAGCCCCGCCGAGGCGATGGACATCGGCAACCACTGCCACACCTGGCGCAACTACCTCGCGCTCGGCTCCCTCGGGCCTGACCTCTTCTACCTGCTGCCCGACTTCAAGAACACGACTGGCCAGGTGATCCGCCAGGTCGTCCAGTGGTGTCTCGACGTCTGGGAGGTCGTCGACAGCGAGTTCGTCAGCAAGTGGGAGAAGTGGATCGACCCGATCTCGACGAACAACTCCCAACTCGCCTCCCAGCTCACCGGGGGCCTGTCGACCCAGCTCGCCCAGGTTCTCGACGAGCTCACCTCGGCGATCTTGTCCGCGTTCAAGGGGCTGCTCGCGCAGATGGGCGACTGGTTCGGCGTGCTGACCTCCGGTGTGCCGCAAGGGTTCGGCGACGACGCCTTCTACTGGTCGGACATGTTCCACTACCGCAAGACCTACCAGTTCCCGTTCGTCCTCTTCCAGCAGGCCCAGGCCGCGCTCGCGTCCGCCACCACCGACGACGAGCGCGCCGACGCCCAGGCCCGGATCGCCTTCGCGGTCGGCTGGATGTCGCACTGCGCCACCGACGTCACTGGCCACCCCTACACCAACGCCAAGTCCGGTGGCCCCTACCGCGACCACTGGCAGCGTCACCATCTCGTCGAGAACCACATGGACTCCGAGAACTACGTGGCTCGCCACCCCGGCTCCCTGTATGCCGAGTACGGCACCTCCGCGCTGCACTTCCGGCTGGCCTTCCGGCACCGAAACGACGCCCCCTACAACGGCCGGGACGACGCGCCCGCCTACGACTACTGGACCGGCTTCCCGGCCTACGACAACGGTGACGGGCCCACGCCGACGGCGAACCGGCATACCTTCTTCGATCTGGACACCGGGCCCCTGCCGGGGCATCTCGTCGACGGACTGCTCGAGGCGATGGCCGATGTCTATGGGGTCGACGGGCCACACATCCTCATGCAGGACCCGCCGTTCTCGGCGACCGACCCGGGGACCGGGCAGCCCGACGGTCGCCCGAACGAGCCGGCAATGGCGCAGATGTGGGAGATCACCTACCGCTACCTCAAGATGACCAGCAGCGACGCGATCAGCCTGCGCCTGCCGCCGCCGCCCTCGGTGTTCACCGATCACTCGTTCCCGACGCCTCCCGGCGGGGGCGGGTCGGGGATCGATGATGACCCCAGTCGCGGCGCCGACGTCGACGATGACGACTCCTTCAACCTGTTGGACCTGCTCCTCGCCCTCTTCGCGTGGATCGTCTATCTCGCCCAGGTCGTCGTCTGGCTGCTGACGATCCTGCCCAGTCTCATCATCGACATCACGACCTTCCCGGCCCGCGAAGTCATCTACTGGGCCGTCATCGTCCCGGCGTGGAACCTCTACCTGCTGGCTCGCCGCGCGCTCGTGATGTCTGGCTTCGCGATGCCGAAACCGGCCGAGATCAGCTTTGGCCTGACGACCCTCGGCAACGAAGGCAGCTTCGACATCGGCTCCGCGCTCGACTCGCCGCTGGGGATCGGCGGCGGCCCGCGGCCGATCACCGAGCCGTCCGGTCGGCTCAACGCCACTGACGCTCGCGGCCTCGACCTCGCCTACCCGCGTGGCGTCGTCCGTGACCTCCCGTCCGCGATCAGTCGACCCGACCTGGTCGGCGCGCTGGGGCTCACCTCCCCACTTCGGTATGCCGCAGACGCACCTTCCGAGGAGTTCAAGGCGTCCGAGTGGATCGCCCCCTGGCGCTACCCCTTGACGAACCAAGCAGGGGCGGGGGTCGCTCAGGAGGGGGCGGCGACCCACGTGGGCCCCTACGTCGTGGGCTCGAATTCGACCGTCCTGCTGTCCGGGATGGTGGGCGACAACGGCGCTCGTGCCGAGTTGGAGAAGGCGGGCAGCCCCGCCGAGACCGAAGCGGTTCTCGACGGCCGACTGCCGCTGAACCAACACCTCGGGGCGCCGATCGACTACGGGCTCTACCTTGTCGGGCGGATGGCCGACGAGGTCGGCAACGCCGACTTCGGGGTGCCCGACTTCAACCTCGACTCCGACCGCGGATACGCCTGGCACTGCTGGGACTGGGACCGCAGCGACATCCCCTGCGTCCCCGACATCAACCCGGCCTTCGGTGAGGACTACGGCTACCCCCTGCCGTGCACGTCGCCGCAGATGTTCCACGCCGATCACGACTGTCCGCCGGCCCCAGACCGCTGGTACGACGAATCGCTCGATCTCGCAGTGCATTACCTGCCCGGCAAGGGGCCGGACACGTGCAAGCCCGGCACTCCCCACAAGCCCAACACCGACCCGTCGTGGCTGGACCGCGCCAAGCATGGAAGGGGCTGACCGCCATGCCTGGCACCGACGGCCACGACGAGCACCCGATCCTCTCCGACAAGGACGACGCCGAGCAGCGCGGCGAGAACCCGCCCGGATCGTTCGGGCACACCAAGAGACCCAGCGGCGACCTCGACCCGAACTGGCAGCCGTCCGATCGGGTGCGCGGTGAAGCCGAGGAGCTCATCAAGGGGTTCGGCCGCGAGCACCGGCCGCGCCGCGAGGACGTCCTGCCCTACCTGCTGATCCGGGCCTACAGCCCAGGCGACCGTGGGGTCCGCCCGACCTGGCCGCCCCGACCGTGCTGGGAGTCTCCTGACCTCCTGCTCATCGACGCGGCATACACCGGGCCGTTCACCCCCGCGCGGCTGGTGGCGAGCCCGACCGCGGGCCGCAGCTACCGGGTGTTCGTCCGGGTCTGGAACCTCGGGCTGTTCCCCGCGATTGGCGTGCATGTGCGGGCGTGGTTCGTGAATCCCGGCTTCTTCGGCGGGGATCCGAGCAACCCGGCATACGCCCCGCAGTTGATCGGCGGCGCGATGGTGCACCTGGAGGACCGGACCCGGCCGGGTGCCGTCCAGGTCGTCGAACTCGACCGGACGTGGGACATCCCTGCGGCGCTGACTGGGCACGAGTGCCTCATGGCCTCGGTGAGTTGCCCCGCCGACCAGTGGAGTGGCGCGCTGGATGCCAACCACGACCGGCACGTCGGGCAGCGCAACCTCAACATCCTCGCCGGGCCGATGAGCGCCAAGGACCTGATCTTCGGTCTGGGGGCGATGGTGACCGGGGCGGGGACGCTCGAGCTGATCCATGGCGGGCCGGCGGTCACGCCGCTGCTGCGTGCGCTGGCTGGGCGGGAGAAGACCGAGTTCGGAGCGTTGGGGGCTTTGGGTGCTCCGTTGGCCAAGACCCTCCTTCGTGGGGTCCCGATCGGGACGGGTCAGCAGCATCTGCTGACGATGTTCCGGACCCAGAAGGGTTGGCTGGTGGCCGACAGCGCCAAGGTGCTCACGGCCGGGCTGGAGTTCGGGGTCATCGACAAGCGTTCCCTCGGCCGCGGCCGGCCGCACCCCTTCGCCACGCCGCTGACCACCCGGCGGGTCATCGAGGAACTCGGCGTCGAGCGGGCGGACTTCTTCGGCGTGCTGACCGACCTTGAGCCGGGCCAGGCGCTCGTCGAGGGTCTGGTCATGCTTTGGGGCCTGGGCGACCTGGGCGCGGCCAATCTCGCTCACGCCCTCGCCGAGGGCAAGCCAGCAGCGCACCTGCTGCGTTTCGCTCACCACGACGGCGAGCTCCGTGAGGACGGTGGCTACTCGGCCGTCGTGATCGGCTGAGTCTAGGCCAGAGCCTTGGCCTTGAGGGAGGCGAACTCGTCCTGGCTGATCGCGCCGGCGTCGAGGAGCGACTTGGCGTGCATGATCTGCTCCGTCGGGCTGATCGAGCTGCTCGCGACCGACCGGATGTACTTCTCCTGTTGGGCCACCGCAGAGACCGCGGCGTCGACCTGACGTTGGGCCATGCTGCGGCCGCGCGCAACCATGTAGATGAACGCGCCGAGCCACGGCAGGAAGATCAGCAGGGCGGCCCAACCGGCCTTGCCCCAGCCGCTGAGGGTGTGGTCGGTGAAGAGGTCGAACACACAGCGGAACCAGATGATGATGGCCGAGATCCAGATGAAGATCCAAAAGCTCCACAGGAGAAGATCCCAGAAGCTGGTGCTGCCGTTCATCGTCGTCACTCCTCTCGAAATGGTGGTCTTTCGAGAGTAGCCCCGGTGCTGGCTTTGCGCTCAGGATGCGTACACCCACCGCCGCTCGGCCAGCCGGTCGGCACGGAGCGTCGCCGCAGCGCGCAGCGCAGCCGTGGCGCGGAGCTGCAGCGCGGCATACGGAATCCGTCGTCTCATGCGTGGCTGGGAGTCGTTTTCTACTGTCGACTAGGAATCTGGCGACGGATAGGCAATGATGACCGGATTCGGCGGGGCGACCGCCGACCGTGAGGAGACGACGGCGATGACCGACCAGACCGCGACCCAGGCATGGCCCGCGCACGACCCGGCGACCCGCCGGTGGCTGCCCGCTGCATCCACGCCGGTGGATCCCGGCCGGGTCGAAGCCCTGCTGGCCGCCGAGTGGGAGCGGTTCGTCCGCCAGACCCCGGCCTCGGCCGAGCACAATGCCCGCGCGAGCAAGAGCCTGCCGCTCGGTGTCACGTCGTCCTTCCAGCACTGGGACCCCTACCCCATCTCGATCGTCACGGCGCGCGGGGCGCACGTCACCGACGTCGACGGGCGGCGCTTGCTCGACATGTCGATGGGCTTCGGCGCGATGATGGTCGGTCACCTGCACCCGACCGTCGTCGAGCACGTCCGCAGCGCCCTCGACACCGTGGGCACCCTCTTCGTCACGCCGTCGCCGACCGCGACGGAGGTGGCCGAGTTGTTCCAGGACCGCTTCCAACTCGACATGCTCCGCTTCACCCAGTCGGGCACGGAGTCCGTGATGTATGCCGTGCGCGTGGCTCGCGCCTACACCGGCCGCAAGGCGATCGTGAAGATCGAAGGCGGTTACCACGGTGGGTACGACGCGCTGCAGGTGTCGGTCAAGCCGGCTCTGGCCGACATCGGGCCGGCTGACGCGCCGGTGCCGTCGGTGCCGCACGATGCCGAGGCGGGAACCGTCTACGTCGTGCCGTTCAACGACCTCGCCTACCTGCGTCGGATCCTCGCCGAGCACGGCCGCGAGATCGCCGCCCTCGTCATGGAGCCGGTCATCGAGAACCTCGCCATCGTCGTCCCTGACGAGGGTTACCTCGCCGGGGTGCGCGCGGCCTGTGACGAGTTCGGCGTCGTCCTCATCTTCGACGAGGTGAAGACCGGGCTCACCGCTGGGTATGCCGGTGCCGCTCAGCGCCTCGGCGTCAAGCCCGACCTCATCACGCTGGCCAAGAGCATCGGCGGCGGGCTTCCGCTGGCCGCGTTCGGGGGTCGGCAGGAGGTCATGCAGGTCGTCGTCGACGGTCGGATGCACCACTTCGGCACCTACAACGGCAACCCGCTGGTCATGGCCGCCGCCCGCGCGGTGGACGAGATCTGCACGCGGGATGCGTTGCAGGGGGCCGAGGACATCAACGTCCGTGCCCTCGACGCCGTCGATGCCGTGATCGAGGAGTTCGAGTTGCCGGCGCACACGGTGGGGTTGGGCATCAAGGGCTGCGTCACCTGGTCGACGACGCCGGTGCGCAACTACCGCGACTACAAGGCGACCGACTTCCGGATGGCCGAGTTGTCCTGGCTCTGGGGCGTCAACCGCAACATCCTCACGCCGCCCGGGCTGGACGAGCAGTGGCTGGTTTCGCTGGCGCACACCGACGAGGACATGGCGGCGTTGGTCAGCGACTTCCGCGATCTGGCGGTGGCACTCCGCGCCTGACCCGCTGCCCCGCCCTCTTTCCGGATTTCCTCACACCCGCCGGTGATTTCCAGCTCGCCGGGCCCTGGCGTCCCGGATTCCCTCACACCCGCCGGTGATGTGGGGAAGCCCCCAGGGCCAAGGCGTCACTGCTGAGTTCCTTGCGACGGGCGTCCCTTTCCTGCGCGATCACGGTCACCCACGGCACGAACGAGAGCACGACCAGCCCCACCGACAACGGCGAGCCCAGCGCCACCAGGACCACGCTGAGCAGCGCCACCGCGAGCGACGCGGCCAACTGCCACAGATGCCTGCGAGTGAGGGCCCGCGTCAGTGAGCCGAACAGCGCGTAGATCAACACGGCATACGCGGCGAGGGGGATCGCGATCGCGAGGAGGGTCGGCACCGGACCCAGATGCGACTGTCCGTCGATGGCGTATGCCGCGAGGTGCAGTCCGCCGCCGACGGCCACGACCGCGATGAAGAGGGGGATATGGCCGTTGCCCCATAGCCGGGACCGGCTGCGGAAGTGCTCCAGGAGGGCGCCGCTGGGGAAGAGGAAGTAGGCCCACCAGATGCCGAAGGTCAACCCGACTCCGGCGAGCCCGACGACGACGAAGTCGACCGACCACCCGGACGCGTCGAACAGCACCGACAGCGTGGCCATCGTGCCGATGAGGCCCTCGCCGAGGGCGATGATGATGAGCAGCCCGTAACGCTCGGCGATGTGATGCGGATGCCAGGGCGTCCCGCCGTGTCGCCGGCTGAGGAGGATCGGCCCGAGCAGTTCCGTGCTGGCGAGAGCAAGCACGAGCAACAGGCTGGGCCAGAACGTCAGGGGAGCGATAGCGACGATTACCCACCCGGTTTGCGCGGCGGCGAGCGTCTGGGCATAGACCAGGCAGATGCCGCGATGGGCCGGATCGGACCGGGCGGCGCGCAACCACTGGATGATCATCGGCACCCGCATGACGACGTAACCGCTCACCATGGTCTGGTTGTCGATCTGGCCGCCGTGTTCGAACGACGAGAAAACGGCCGGCACCCCGAGCGAGAGGATCAGCGCGCCGACCATCTGCACGAGGGTGAGCAGTCGGAACGCCCAGTCGTCGGTGTCATAGGCCGACGCGAACCACGACCAGTTCATCCAGGCCCACACGACCGCGAACGCCGACATGAGGAAGCCGATCACCGCGACCGTCGCGTGCCCCTCGGCGAGGTAGTGCGCCAATTGTCCTGCAGCAGTGCCTAATCCGATGACAACGGTGAGGTCGAAAAGCAACTCGAGCGTGCTCGACGCGCGGCTTTGCTCGTTGGGATCCCGGCCGGTCATCGGCCGGAGGCGGTGCGACGGCATACCCATCCGTGCAGTGTAAGGAGTCGACTCACCGCTGCTCGAGGCGCGCGGCATACCCCCTGGGTATGCCGCGCGCCGCCGCTCGTGGGCGTCCCCGTGGTCAGTGCAGGATGACCTTGGCGACCTGAAGCAGCTCGGTGCTGGCCTGGGCGGCCGTCACCGGGATCGACGGGTCGCCCGTGTAGATGAATTCGTAGATCGTGCCGGCCTTGGCGGCATACAGGTTGATCGTGAAGGTCTGCGCGAAACACGTGGCGTTGAGCCAGGACTGCTCTCCCACGCCTGCGGGCTCGACGAGCGGGGCATTGCAGCGGACGGCTCGTTCGCCCTTGCGGGTTGCCTCGTAGGTGACCGTGGGGTCGAACGCGGTGAGGTTGCTGACGTCCACGACACCCCGCTTGCCGCCGGTTGCCGCGAACCGACACCGCTTGTCGTCGCCGGTGATCTCGAAGACGGTGCCCTTGCCGAGCAGGATCTCCATCGGGCCTTGCGGGGGCTGGCACCAGGTCGGCTGACTGCCTGAGCCGTTGCTGGCACCGGTTCCTCCCGCGGGGGTCGTTGCAGGCGCCGCTGCCGTGGGGGACTGGACCGCTGGGGATTGAGCGGCCGCGCCGCCGGCTGTCGATGCGGCGGCCGAGGTGGTCGACCCGCCACCGGACCCGCACCCCGCTAGGCCGGCCAGGCCGGTCACGCTGGTGACGAGCGCGAGCGCGAGGGTCACGACGCCGGCTCGCCGACCACGGCCCGGCAGGATGTCCTTCATAGCGTTCTCCTTCGGTGAATTTCTTCTGACATCAAGGGAATTCGTTTCGGTCAATCCCGTGTCGCAGGGCGCACGGTGAGCGCGACGGTGCGGCCATCGGGAGCGCTCAGCCGGAACGTCTGTTCGCTGCGCCCGTCCCAGATCACGTCCTGTTGCACGCTGAAGTTCGTGGTGCCCGGCGGTCCGGCACAGCCGTCGGTCCCGGGTGCCACGAGAGTGAAGGACACGGCGACCCGCAACTGACCCAGTGGCTGGCCACCGTCGAACCCGCTGGCAAGGGTCGTGCCGGGGGCGACTCGCGTGCAGGTGGTCGCCGGATCGGTGCGGGACACCAGGGTGTGCTCGCCGACCCGGACCGAGAGGGCAGCCAGGGTTCCCTCGACCGCACCCGTGCCGGCACCCGTCGGGGAAGTCGACCCGGTCGGCTCGGCAACGCTGACCGACCACGCGGCCAGGAACTCCGGCGGGACAGGCCGGGCTCGGGTGCGTCCGACGAGGTTGAAGGTCAGCCCGGTCAGCACATCGACCCTGGCTCCACCCCGGAGCCAGTCATAGACCTGCGACGCTCCGGTCGCGGCGTCGGTGACTGTCACGCGCAGGCCGTAGTCGGTGTTGGAACACAGCCCAGGCAGCGTCACCGTGCCCGAGTTGGCGACGGCGGTCGGCTCCACCCAGGTGTCCGTGCAGGTCGGGGCCAGGCTCGCGGGGACGAGCGGATGGCCGAGAACGACCAGGGTGACGTCTCGATCGGCCTGCCAGTGCACGTCCAACGAGTCGGTCGGGCTGTCCGGAGTCGGCACGACCCGCAGGCCGAAGGTGTCCAAGGCCGGTGCGCTCTGCCGGACTGGAGTGCGCAGCGTCGGTGCCACGCCCTGGAATCCCGAGGGGTCGATGCGCCACTGGTCTGCCGACCACTCAGTGGCGATCCGACCACCCGGCAGCAGCGGCGCAGTGGCGAACGGCACCTTGCGCACGACCAACTCCATCCAGCGGCCGTCGCTGAGCTCGATCCGCGCCTGCCGGGGGGTCCCGCAATCGGTCGGTGTGCAGCCTCGGTTGTCGATCCGCAGCCGGGTGCGCCCCTCCGGCGCATTGGCGGCCAGGTCAGTGGTGAACAGCTCGATATCCCGCGGCTCGAACAGGTAACTGCTGTCCTCCACCCGACACAGGAACCCGGGGTCGCCGACGGGGTGCAGGATGACCGGGTCGGGGGTGTTGCCCGAGGGGAATCCGCACGCGGCCGTGAGGGTCCGATTGCCGATCACCTGGAAGGTCCAGCGCGCCAGTTCCGCGGCCAGCGAACCGGCGGGCGTGCTGGGCGCCTCACCGCCGCGACCCACCCCGACGAACGCGATCTCGGTTGCCGCCCGAGACGGAGGCACGACGGTATGCCGCTCGATCGCCGTCACGACGATGTCGTCGAAGGAGCGGCTCGGCAGCTGGTACCAGAAGACGCAAATGTCGACGGCCTCGCCGGCGGCCAGGTGCGGCATCGTCAGGTTGACGACGGCTTCGCGGCTCTGCGGGATGCCTGCGTCCGGAGTCCAGTAGCGAGTCGCACTCGCCTGGCGGGTCACCGGCAACGTCGTGCTGCGGATGGCCGGGTCGACGGTGCGGCAGTCGGTCCCGGGGGCATAGCCGGCCGCGGCGACCATCTGATGTCCGGTCAGCGCGAGTCGCCCGGTGAGCGGAGCCTGCGGGTCGGCTGCGGCGGTGGGCTCGCCGAGGGTCACGGTGAAGGTGGGGATGGCCACCTCGACGTTGAGGGCGTCCACGGGAGTCAACCGCACCTGGCGACGGAGGTTGGCCTCGGAGACCCCGGACTCCGCGCGCAGCTGCGGGTCCCACAACGCCCATTGGGGGTCATAGGAGTATTGGAAGCCGAAGGGTCCTTGACGGACCTGCGGGATCTCGCGACCTCCGAGCAGGTCGCCCACCTGGCTGCACAGCGGTGCGACCGACGTGGACGAGCACCCGGTGTGCACCGACAGTTGGAACGGCGCCGAGCAATCGAGCCACCGGTTGTAGTTGAACTCACCGAGGCACCCATCTCGGTTGGTCTCCATCGTCTGGCGGGACACCTTCATGCACAGCGGGATTCCCGGCGTGGGCGCCCCACGTTCGAACGCATCGATCCAGGCCGCGATCAGGTCGGCCGAGGGGAGGGCGGCCTCGCTGGTGACCACTGCACCCCGGTGCGACACCCGGATGAGTGAGCCGAAGACGCCAGGAGTGTTGAGTTGCAGGTCCAGCCGTGCGACGAGCGGTTGGTTGACGACGGCAGCGAAGATCGTGTCGCTCGCCCAATCGATGGGGGCTGTCGGGAACTGCCGGGCGCACTCACCGGCATAGAGGTCGCTGCGACGGATCTCACCGACCCACTGGGTCTGGAACTCCGGCATCGCCCGGATCCCCAGGACAATCGCCGACAGGCCCCGACCGCAGGCCGCAGACGAGGCGTCCAGGACGCACGGGTCGGTGAAGGCCCGCAGCGGAACCTTGCTCAGGTCAGTCGGTATCCCCGGATACGCCGGGCCTCCCTCACTGGAGCCACTCGTCGTGGGGGCGCTGGACGGCGCGGTCGACCCAGTGGCCGTCGGGCGCACCCCGGTGGCTCCGGTCAATTCGTCGTAGCGCTCGGTGACCAGCGCCAGTGCCGCCTCGTCGGCCAGATCGGGTGCTGACGGCGGGGCGCTGCTCGGCGGGGCACTCCCGCTCACCCCCGCCTCCGGATCGGCCCGCAGATCAGGAGCGCCGCCGGGGTTGGGGCTGGGGCGCCCGGCGCCGACCGTCAGCCCGGCACCGACCGCAACCGCCGGCGGCGGTGCGGCGCTGGCGACGTACTCCGCAGGCGCGACGGCATACCCTGCAGGGCTGCTCGCCTGCGCTGTGACGGGCGAGACCCTCCCGTCGCGCGCGGTGACCGACGACGCCGGGAGCACGGGGTATGCCGTGGGCAGACTCGGCGTCGCGGGGCGCAGCGCGCGCCCGACCAGGGCGCCAGCGACGAGCATGACGAGGACGACGAGCGCGACGATCACGCGCCGGTGTCGCCCCGCTCCTGCGGGGGCTGCGGACACGGGTTGGGGGGCAGGGGTGCTTGTCATGGCGCTCCTCAGCCGATGCAGGTTTCGGCGATTTGGCGGAAGTCGACGGTCGTGGATCGGGTCGAGGAGTTGCCCTTGCCGTCGTGGGCCGTCACGGTGATCGTCATGGGGATGGTCCCGCTGTGGGAGCTGTAGATCGGGCCGATCCGGTAGCTGCCGGGCGACACCTTGGTAGCGCTCCCGGTGAGCGTCCCCGCCTTCCAGGTCACCCCGTCGACGGTCGCGCCGCTCGGGTCGGTCGCCGTCACCGCGGCGGTCACCTGCTGGCGGTATGCCGCGCACGCGGCGCCACCGTCGGAGTAGAGGTAGCTGGAGTCCGGGGTGAGCGTGAGGCTCGGGCCGGTGGTGTCCGGTGGTGGGGTCGAGCTGGAGGAGCTCGAGGTGCTGGATGTGCTGGACGACGAGCCGGGCGGGCGCGTCGTCGTGGTCGAGGACCGGGTCGTCGCCGTGGTCGTCACCGTGGTGGTTGCGGGGGACGTGGCGGAGGTGGCGGGGGTTTCGGTCGGCACGGCCGTGGGGCTCGTGGTCGATGTCGCGCCGGTCGGGATCGCGGTCGGCCCGACGGCGGCCACCGCGCTCGCGGTGCTGCAGGTGAGCTCGGGCAGGGTCGCCGGGTCGGCGGAGTTCACCACGCTCGCCGTGGAGATCCACGCCGGGGTGGTCAGTCGCTCGGGATGACGAATGACCAGCCATGAGCTGCCGCTGCGGCCGATGACCCAGACTCGGTCGCCGCGGTGCAGGGTTGCGACGGCCGGACCGCGGGTCGTGTCGTCGCTGCAGCCGTAGACCGTGGCCGAGTCCGCACGGAGGGCCGGGCCGGTGGGGGAGCCGAGCGCTCCGCTGGAGCCGACGCCCACGCCGATGGCGGCGCTCGCAACGGCGAGGCCAGCAACGACGAGCGGGAACCGCCCGACGCCGATCGCGGTTGCGGCCATCGTGACCCCGCTCGCGGCGGCGGGACTGGCGGCGGCCGGCGCTGCGGCGAACGGGGCGGGGGAGGCGCCGGTGGTCGGCGCTTGGAAGATGGCAGCCGGAGGCCCCGGGTTGATGCCGAGGGCATGTTCAAGGCGACCCAGGTCCTGCGGATCCAGGTCGTAGCCGCGCAACGCCTCCTGGGGCTGGGTGCGCACAGCGTCGGCCCACGCGGGGTCGTTGGCGATTCGCGCGAGGGCATCGTCGAGTCCGGCCATGACCACACGGTCGTCGGCGCAAGCCCGCCGCCGCATGAGTGGCGACTACTCAACCCACCGTCGGGGGTACTCGATCCCCCCAGGCCCGACCGGGCCGCCTCAGCCCTGCTCGGTGGCAGCCAACGCCGCTGCGAGGTCGTCCCGCCCCGTGACCGCAAGCTTGATGAAGATCCGATAGAGGTGGTTCTCGACTGTGCGCTCGCTGACGACCAACTGCTCGGCGATCTGGCGATTGCTCAGGTGGCCGGCGGCGAGGCGGGCGATCTCGGCCTCTCGTGGGGTCAGCGGCCCGGTCGCGGCACGGCGCGCAACGAGAGGGGTGGCCAGGGCCGTGGTGCGGGCGAGGTGGGTCCCTGCCAAGCCGTCAAGGCGCGCGGCGTCTCGGCTCGATCCGGCCCGACGGTATGCCGCGGCCGCCCCGGTCGCGGCCTCCGCGGCATACCCGTGGGCGCCCATGGCGGCGAAACCGGAAGCGGCGCGTTCCCACCCGACGGGGTCGCCGGTCAGCCGGGCTTGCACGAGGTCGAAGCGGGCCGCCGCAAGCGCCGAGCGTGGGCGGGACCAGCCGCGCGGGTCGGGGAGGTGGTCGACGAGGTCGAGGACCCCGAGTCGGGCGGCTTCGTGCCAGGCTTCGGCTTCGTTCGCGACCGCCCCGGCAGCTGCGGAGTGACGCACCGCGGCGGCGATGTGTTGGGCGGCAGCGACTCGGTCGCCTCCGGCGCCGGCGACCCACGCGCTGGCCAGGTCGAGGAGGTGGCCGTTGAGCATCTGTGGTGGTCTGGGGTAGGCCTGCACCCGAGCCAGCGTGGTGGCCGCCTCGTCGAGGTCTCCGCACTCGGCCTGAGCCCGGGCGAGCGCGGCTCCGCACCACACCGCGAATCCCCACACTCGCACCGTGGTCCACAACCGTTCGGCTTCGGCAAGCGCGCGGGCCCCCGATCGCAGGTCGCCGGCCAACTCCGCCACCAAACCGACGAGCATCGCTGCCCACGCGCGCGCCTGTTGCGAGGGGGACAGTTGGGCGCCGGCGTATGCCGCGTCCGCAGCGTCCCGGGCCGCGGCTAGTTCGCCGGCGGCCACCATGCCGAGCACCTGGATGGCGTGATGCTGGCCCGGATCCCCGATGGGCTGGACATCGGTGCCGGCGAGGCTCTCAGTGAGTGCCCGAGATGCCCGCAACCCTTCGTCGGCGCCGTCGCCGTAGATCATCCCGAGGCAATAGCCCACGGCGGCAACGAACCTCACCCAGGGATGGGCGTGGTCCATGAGCGGTGACCCCAACCGAACCGACTCTGTCACGTCGCCGGCAAGGGCGGCGTGAGCGGACAGTTGTGCTTCCCGCAGCGCGTCCCAAGGGCCCGGTTCTGCGGCCGCCTCGTCGAGCACCGCGCGACCGCTGTCGAGGTCGCCGAACCACCAGTGTTCCTCCGCGATGCGCAGGCGCACCGCGGCGCGGGTCCACGGGTCGGTCTCGTTGCGCAGAGCCGTGCGCAGGACGGCAATTGCTTGGTCGTGGTCGCCGTCGAGCGACAGACACCACGACGCGAGCATGGCGTCCTGGGTGGTGCCGGTGCGTCGGCTTGCCTCATGGGCGAGCTCGGCCGCTAGCGGGGTGTTACCCGTGGCGGCCGCCCGATGGGCCGCCGCCGTGAGGATCACCGATTCGACCGGCAGCCCGCCGCGGATGCTCCAGACGGCAGCCCGCAACTGCTCGTCCGGGGTGCTCGTGCCGGAGGGGTTGGCCAGAGCGGCGTCGACCTCGGCGAGGGTGCGGTAGATCCGCATCCGGGCTAGCGCTCCCAGGCGCGCCCGGGTGAGCTCGCGATAGAGGGGATGCCCGACGTCCAGGACGAGTCTCCCGGCGTGCTCCTCGGCCACGAGGATGCCCAGCCGTTCGAGGCGCTCCAACGGCTCGAAGCCGGCGACCCGCTCGACGAGTGGCTGTTCCAGGCGACCCCCGACGGCGAGCAACTCCAACGCCGTCCGCTCCGCACCCTCGAACGGTGCCAGGCGGGCGAGCACCACCTCTTCCAGCAGCGGTGTGGCGACCATGCGGCCCTCGAACCCATAGACGCCGCCATGGCGCTGCATGGCCCCGGCGGCGACGGAACCCTCGACAAGCTCCCGGGCATACATGGGGTTACCGGCCGCCGAGGTGATGATGACGCTCCGCGCGTGCCCAGACAGCGGGCCGCCGAGGGCGCGCTCAACGAGGTCGGCGATGTCGGCGTCTGCCATGGTTCCCAGCTCGACGTGATCGACCCCGGTCGACTGGCGCAGCCGGTCCACCGCAGGTGGGCAGGTGGCGGAGCTGCGGACGGTGGCCAGGACGCGCACGGTGCCCGTCGTGAGCAGTTGGTGGATGACGATGGCGCTGGCCTCATCGAGCAGGTGCAGGTCGTCGACCGACAGCAGGGGACGTGACGAGCCTTGCCGAGCCAGCGCGGCGACCGACCGTCGGGCGGCGTTCATCGCTTCGATGCCGATCGCGTCTCCCACGAGGGCTGCCAAGGGGGCCAACGGCACCGGCGCGGACGCGGGGCTGGCAACGACCCGCACGACGGGGGTGCCGGACGCGGCATACCTGTCGATGACCTCTTGAGCCACCCGGGTCTTGCCCAGGCCCGCTGCCCCGGTGATGACCACGTGGCGGTCGCCGTCGAGCCGCGAGCGCACGTCGGCGACCACGGGCTCGCGTCCGACGAACGGCCAGGCAGTGGGAGGCACGGCAGCACTGTAGAGCGTGCGGGCCGGCCCGTCCGTGTTCTGGGTTACCGGCGCGGCCAGAGGTGAGCGACGAGACACGCTGGACGACCGCCGGTGTGCGACAACAGAGTTAGCGTTGAGGTGAGCCCCGGAAGAGACTCGGCTGGGGACGAAGGGATCGATCATGAAGATCGAGCGCAAGGTGTTTGTGGTCACCGGGGGCGGCAATGGGATCGGCCGGGAGGTGGTCCTCGGGCTCCTCACCCGAGGCGCTCGCGTGGCTATCGTCGACCGGCGAACCGACGACATTCTGGAAACCATCCGGCTGGCGGGGGTGGGCGCCGAGCGGGTGAGCAGCCACATCGTCGACGTCACCGACGAGGCCGCCGTGGCGGCCCTTCCGGCGCAGGTCGAGCAGGTGCACGGCCAGGTCGACGGGCTGGTCAACGTGGCCGGGATCATCCAGCATTTCGTGAGGTTCGCCGATCTCACCGAGGCCGAGATGACCTCGGTCATGGACGTCAACTTCTGGGGCGTCGTGCGGATGTGCAAGGGGTTCCTGCCGTTGCTGTCCGCCCGCCCGGAGGCCTGTGTGGTCAACGTGTCGAGCATGGGCGCGTTCGTGCCGGTGCCGGGGCAGACGCTTTACGGCGCGAGCAAGGCTGCGGTCAAGCTCTTCACCGAAGGCCTGTATGCCGAGTTGCGCGGCACACCGGTCGCCGTCACCGTCGTCTTTCCCGGCGGCGTTGCCACCGGCATTGCCCAGAACTCGGGGGCGCGGATCCCGGGCGCCCCGGAGGCCGATGCGGGCGGGGCCGACGCCGACGCGAAGAAGATGGCCGCCAGCCTC
Source organism: Candidatus Phosphoribacter hodrii (assembly GCA_016707175.1). Taxonomy (GTDB): domain Bacteria; phylum Actinomycetota; class Actinomycetes; order Actinomycetales; family Dermatophilaceae; genus Phosphoribacter; species Phosphoribacter hodrii. The sequence goes on along the minus strand of JADJIB010000001.1, from coordinate 834,671 downwards.
ACCTCGCCGCAGGACGCCGCTGCTGCGATCATCGGCGGCATCGAGCGCGGCAGCTATCGCGTGGTGATCGGCAAGGACGCGACGATGCTCGACCGGCTCTCGCGGCTCGCCCCGCAGCGGGCCACCGACCTGGTCGCCAAGAAGATGGCCTCCCTCCTCGGGCACTAACCCCGGGGCGGTGAGGCGGCATACCCTCGCCTGACGGGTGCTCCGCGCTCGCGAGACTTCAGCCGCGGGGTCGCTTGGGGATCAGCACCTCGGGGTGGGTGGCTCCGTATGCCGTGAGCGCATCTAGCACCGGCCCGAGGTCACGGCCGGCCGCGGTGAGGGTGTAGCGGACGCTGACCGGCGGGCCCGGGGTCACGTCGCGTAGGGCCAGGCCGCGGGCGCACAGGTCCTTGAGGCGCGCCGAAAGCACTCCGTCGGTCGCCTCAGGGATCGCTTTCGCGATGTCGCCGAACCGCTCGTTCCCGTGCAGCAGGGCTTCGACGACGGCGCCTGCCCACGCGCGGCCGAGGAAGGCCAGGACGCTCTCGACCACCGTGCACTCAGGGGTGCCGGGTTCGGGCTCGGCTTCGGGCACAGCGTCGGGCATGACGCCTCCTCTCGGGTGTTGGGCATCAGTCTACCCCGAGTCTCATAGTGCCTGGGAATATCCGAGTCACTATGATGTTGATAGTGCCATGGACGACCGCATGGACCGCACTGACCTCTACAACCGTTACCGCACCGCTGAGCTGCTCTTCTCGCAGCGTCGCTATGCCCAGGCCGCTCTCCTGCTCGAGGAATTGCTCCAGGATCTGCAGGAGCTGCCCGAGCAGACCGGCACCGGGGAGGCGCGCCTGCTGCTGGCCCGCGCCTACTACCACTCGGCCCAACTGGGCCGCGCGGAGCGTGCGGCTCGCGAGTTGGTCGCCGCCGATCCGAGCGATCCGTATGCCGTGCTCCTCCTCGGGCGCGTCCTGTGCCGGCAGGCGCGGGGCGACGAGGGCAAGGGCTGGCTGCGTCGCGCCGAGGCCCTCGGCCTCACCGTCTAACCCGCCCCCAAAACCACGCTGAATCCCCCGACCAACAACTGCTTCTCTGAGAGGTTTCTGTCATGACCATCCGCACTCTGCACACCGTCCACCGTGGCGACGGATTCCACTGGGTCGGCGACGGGTTCTATGTGACCCAGTTGCTCCCGGCGTCGCCCGAGCTGCAGCGGCTCACCGACCCGTTCCTGCTCATGGACTACAACCCGGTCAAGGAGTACCCGCCGACCACGACTCCCCGTGGGGTCGGCGTGCACCCGCACCGGGGCTTCGAGACGGTGACGATGGCCTTCGAGGGGGCTGTCGCCCACCACGACTCGACCGGCGCCGGTGGCGTCATCCGCCCGGGTGACGTCCAGTGGATGACGGCCGCGAGCGGCATACTCCACAAGGAGTATCACGACCCGGAGTGGGCGGCCCGCGGTGGGCGTTTCCACATGATGCAGCTGTGGGTCAACCTGCCTGCGGCGCACAAGATGGACGCGCCGGGTTACCAGCCGCTGACCGCCGAGTCGATGGGCAAGGTCAAGCTCGACGACGGTGGCGTGGTGACCCTCGTTGCCGGTGAGCTCGACGACGTGCGCGGGCCCGCTCGCACCGTCACCCCGATCTCGCTGTGGGATGTGCAACTCGGTGCCGACGAGTCGGCCGACCTTGCCGTGCCCGACGGTCACACGCTGATGACGTTCGTGCTCGACGGTGAGCTGACGACGTCGACAGGGACGATCGGCCGTGAGGAGATGGGCATCTTCAACCGCGAGGGTGACCGTCTGCAGGTCACTGCCGGCGAGGTGGGCGCTCGGTTCCTCGTGCTCGGCGGCAAGCCGATCGACGAGCCGGTCGTGTTCTACGGTCCGTTCGTGATGAACACGATGGAGGAGATCCGCGAGGCGATGGTCGACTTCAACAACGGCAAGTTCGGCACGCTCGTCTGACGGGTGGTGTCTGACCAGCGGTGTCGACGGCCCTCGGGTGAGCGATTCCGACGTCCTGATGTCGGTCTTGCTCCCCCGAGGGCTCTCTTCTTCGCGTCGAGCGCATCACGGCATCATCGAGCGTGATGCTATGATGCGTCCCATGTCGCGGACAACGGTGACGCTGGAGCCTGACGTGGAGGCGTTGGTGCATCGGGCCATGCGTGAGCGCGGCGTGTCGTTCAAGGAGGCGCTCAACTCGGCCATCCGCGCGGGGCTCGCGCCCGCCGCTCCTGCGCTGGACCTGCGTTTCCCGACGTTCGACATGGGTGAGCCGTTCGTCGACCTCTCCCATGCCGCCGCTTTCGTCGCGGAGTTGGAGGCCGACGAGATCGGCCAGGACCTCGCGCGCGGCCGATGAAGATCGTCGACACCAACGTTCTTCTGTATGCCGTGAGCGAGCGCTCCGCGCATCACGCCAGTGCGCGTGGCTGGCTCACGCAGGCTCTGCATGGGCCCGAAGTGATCGGGATGCCCTGGGTCACCCTGCTCGGGTTCATCCGGATCTCGACCCACCCGCGGGTTTTCCCGCGCCCCGCCGCTCCCCCCCCCCCCCCCCCCCCCCCCCCCCCCCCCCCCCCCCCCCCCCCCCCCCCGCACCCCCCCCCCCCCCCCCCCCCCCCCCCCCCCCCCCCCCCCCCCCCCCCCCCCCCCCCCCCCCCCCCCCCCCCCCCCGCCCCCCCCCCCCCCCCCCGCCCCCCCCCCCCCCCCCCCCCCCCCCCCCCCCCCCCCCCCCCCCCCCCCCCCCCCCCCGCCCCGGGGCCCCTCCCCCGGGGGGGGGGGGGCCGGCGGGGGCCGGCCCGCCGCCCGGGCCCGCGGGCGGCCCGCGGCGGGCGGCGGGGGCGGGGGGGGCGCGGGCGCGGGGGGGGGCCGCGCGCCGCTCGGCTACCCGAGGGGGGGGCAGCCACCCCCGGGCCCGCCCGGGCCAACCGGGGCCTCGGCCCGCGCGCCGCCGCCGCCCCGGGCAACGCGGCGGGGCCCGCGCCCCCGCCCCCCCGGGGGGCGGCGCCGGCTCCGGCGGTGCCGTCCCCCCCCCGCGGCCGGGCCCCGCGCCGCCCCGGGGGGCCGCCGCCCGGCGGGGGGGGCCGGCCCGCCCCGGGGGGCTCGGCTGCGGGCGGGGGGGGCGGGGGGGGGGGGGTCCCCCCGGGGGGGGGGGGGGGGCGGGCGGGGGGGCGGGCCCCCCCGGGGGCGCCCCGGAACCCCCCGGGGCTGGGCGCCCCCCCGGCGGGGGCCGCCCGCCGCCGCGGCCCCACACCCGGTCGATGTAGTCGCGCATCGAGCGGTCGGAGGAGAAGAAGCCGGCCCGGGCGACGTTGAGGATCGCCGATCGGGTCCACCCCTCTTCGTCCCGGTATGCCGTGTCCACCCGAGCCTGCGCGTCGATGTAGGACTGGTAGTCGGCGAGCACGAGGAAGCGGTCGTTGCTCAGCAGGTCTCCGATGATCGGCCCGACCGCGTCGCGGTTGCCCTCGGTGAAGTGGCCGCTCGCGATGAGGTCGATCGCCCGTCGCAGCGTCGGGTTGCTCTCGTAGTAGGAACTCGGCACATAGCCCTTGGCCTGCAACGCGACCACCTCGGGCTCGCGCATCCCGAAGAGGAAGAAGTTGTCATCGCCGACGAGGCGCCGGATCTCGACGTTGGCGCCGTCGTCGGTGCCGATGGTCAGCGCCCCGTTGAGGGTGAACTTCATGTTGCCGGTGCCGGAGGCCTCCTTGCCGGCCAGGGAGATCTGCTCGGACAGGTCGGCCGCCGGGATGATCTTCTCGGCGAGGGTGACGTTGTAGTTGGCCGGGAAGCCGACGATCAACTGCCGCTTGACCAGAGGGTCATTGTTGATGACGGTGGCCATCCGGTTGATGAGATAGATGATCTCCTTGGCCATGAAGTAGCCCGGAGCCGCCTTGGCGCCGAACACGACGAGGCGGGGCGTGATGTCCTCCGCACGCACGGCCCCCGACAGGATGCCCTCGTACGTCGAGACGACGTGCAGCACCTTGAGCAACTGCCGCTTGTATTCGTGCAGCCGCTTGACCATGACGTCGATGAGGTGCCCTTCCGGCAGGCTGACACCCTCGAACGCCTCGGCCAACGTGTAGAGCCGCTTCTTGTTGGCGGCCTTCGCGCGACGGAACTCGGCACGGAAAGCCGGGTCATCGGCATACGGCTCCAGCTCACGCAACCGCTCGAGGTCGGTGACCCACCCCTCTCCGATGGCGTCGGTGATCACCTGCGAGAGAGCCGGATTGGCCATTCGGATGAAGCGACGCGGGGTGATGCCGTTCGTGACGTTGGTGAACTTCTCCGGCCAGAACGCCGAGAAGTCCGGCAGCACCTTGTCACGCAGCAACTGGGAGTGCAGTTCGGCGACGCCGTTGACGCGGACCGCCGTGACCGTCGCGAGGTGTGCCATCCGCACCGCCTGCGGGTAGTCGGAGATGATCGACATCCGCCGCGCGCGCATCTCGTCGCCCGGGTATGCCGCGCGCACACTCGCGAGGAACTCCTCGTTGATCCGGTAGATGATCTCCAAATGCCGGGGGAGCAGCCGCCCGAGCAGATCGGTCGGCCACACCTCGAGCGCCTCGGGCAGCAACGTGTGGCACGTGTAGGCGAAGCACTTCTGGGTGATCGCCCAGGCCTCGTCCCACTCCATGCCCTTCTCGTCGACGAGCAGGCGCATGAACTCGGGGATGGCGATGACCGGGTGGGTGTCGTTGAGCTGGAAGATGATCTGCTCGGGGAGTTTGCGCAGGTCGAAGCCCTGGGGCAAGGTCCCGTCGAGGTAGTCCCGCAGCGAACAGGCGACGAAAAAGTACTGCTGCTGCAGGCGCAACTCCCGCCCCTGGGGAGTCGAGTCCTCCGGGTAGAGCACCTTGGAGATGTTCTCGGCGAAGGTCTGGGCGCGCACGGCCTGGGCGTAGTCGCCGGAGTTGAAGATCGTGAGGTCGAACGCCCGGGTCGCCTCGGCGCTCCACAGCCGCAGGGTGTTGACGACGCCGTTGCGGTAGCCGGGAACCATGTAGTTGTAAGGGATTCCCAGCACATTCCAGGCTGGCACCCACTGGCGGCGGGTCACGCCCGCCTCATCGACGACGTCCTCGACCCGGCCACCGAAGTCGACGCGCACGGCCCGCTCGGGGTTGGGGAACTCCCATGGCGCCCCGAGGGACAGCCAGTTGTCAGGGACCTCGGCCTGGCGTCCGTCGACAAAGGTCTGCCGGAAGATCCCGTACTCGTAGCGGATCCCGTAACCGATGCAACTGACGTCCATCGTGGCCAACGAGTCGATGAAGCACGCTGCGAGACGGCCCAGTCCGCCGTTGCCCAGCCCCGGCTCGACCTCCTGGACGCGCACCTTGCGCAGGTCCAGTCCACAAGCCTTCATCGCCTCGTTGACGACGTCGCGCAGATCGGTGGCCATGAGTGCGTTCCCGAGTTGCCGCCCGAGCAGGTATTCCGCGGACAGATAGCCGACCATCTTGGTCGGGTGCTCACGGCGCCGTTGGGCGGTCTCCAGCCAGGCCGCCATGAGGTGGTGGCGCACAGTTCTGGCCAACGCGAGGTATTGGTGGTTGACCGTGGAACGCGTCAGTGCTGCGCCCTGGCCGAAGTTCAGCTCACGCAGGTAGTCCTGCACGAATCCGTCGACGGTGCGTTCGGGTGCCACTGTCGGGCTGAGGGCCAGCGGATGCGTCGGCGGGAACGCCGGCCCGATGTCGCGAAAGTCAACCGACGGTGAGTCGGCGTGGGCTCCTTCAGATGTCCGATCAACGGGCACGGTGGGGGGTCCTCTCGGTGCTGGGTTTTCGCGCGCTGGAGTGACTGCGGTCGCGGCAGTGCGATCGATGCACGAGGTCTCTGCCGAAGATAGTGGCCACTTCCCGGCAAATCGCCCCCCTAGAGGTGAACGTGGGCAGTCACACAGTTGACTGAAGGCGGGGCACAGATGTGGCATAACCCCGGGACCGCGCGTCGCCCGAGGGGAATCCCCGGTATGCCGCGCCGTCCGGTCGGCGTCCACGCGGCAGGATGGGGGCGTGGACACCGGGGAGCCAGCGATGCGCGACGCGGGGGCCGATCCGGGCAGCCGCTTGGGTGCCGCGGCCGGCCCCGGCGCGGGCACTGGCGCCGCGGGGGAACCCCAGCCGCGACAGCCGCTGCGCAACGACGCGACCGACCAACCGGCGCTGGTCGAGGTGGCGAGCGAACGGGCCCGGCGGGCGGCAGCGGTGACGGGTCGTGCGACGGCGCGGGCCGGCAAGGCCGCCGGACGAGCCACCGCCGGGGCGAGCAAGGCCACGGCCAAGGGTGTCGTCGTCGGAGCCAAGTTCATGGGTCGGGGCGCGAAGGCCGGGACGGAACGGTTCCGGCTGTTCGCCCGATCGGAAGGCGCCGCTGAGTCGGGCCTGAGCCGGGTCACCGAGATGCAGGTCCTTGCCTCGGCGGGCGACGCAGCCTTCACCGTGGCGCTGGCCAGCACGATCCTGGCCCTTCCTCTCGGCCAGGCGCGCGGCCAGGTCGCGCTGTTCCTCGTGACGACGATGGCACCGTTCGTCGTCCTTGCCCCCCTCGTCGGCCCCCTGCTGGATCGTTGGCGGCACGGTCGGCGCTGGGCGATCGGCACCACGCTGGCCCTGCGGGCCTTCCTCTCGTGGGTGCTCGCCGGCGTGGTCGCGGACGGGTCGCCCTGGTTGCTGCCCCTCGCCTTGCTCTGCCTCATGGCAACCCGCGCGTATGCCGTGGCCCTCTCGGCCGGCATACCCCTCGTGCGACCCGACGCGATCAGTCTGGTGACAGCCAACTCGCGGCAGTCGGTCGCGACGTTGATGGGCATGCTGCTTGGCGCAGCGGTGGCGGCGCCGATCGGGCGGTTCGGCGCGCCCTGGTCGCTGCGGGTCGCCTTCCTCATCTATATCGGCGCCACGGTGCTTGCGATCCGGCTGCCGGCGGCGGTCGACTCCCAGCGAACGCCGCCGCCGGATGTTGCGACCGAGTCACCTCCGGCCGAACCCCCTTCGGCCGAACCCCCTGCAGCCGAAACCCCCGCGACCGAACCCTCTTCGGCCGAGGGCGCCGGGCAAGGGCGGCGGGCCCGGGCCCGGGAGTTGCGGCGGTTGTTGCCTGCGGCAGTCCGCGCCGCCCTCGCGACGGCGTCTGGGGCCAAGGCGCTGTCGGGGTTCGTCACGTTGTTCCTGTCGTTCCTGCTCTGGGACCAGCCGCTCCCCGGCATCTCGAGCGTGCTCGCCCTGGGCCTGGTGGTAGCGGCAGCGGGGGTCGGCAACGCCCTGGGCTCCTTCGCCGGCAATCGGATCGGCGACCGCTCCCCGACCGTGATCGCCTCCGCGGGGCTGCTCGCGGCGATTGCCGTGGGTGCCCTCGTGACGGCCTACTACTCGGTGCCCACGCTGATCCTGCTCGGCCTGGTCAGCGGGGCATTCGGGCAGTTGGCCAAGCTCTGTCTGGACGCCCTCATCCAGGACGCGACCGACGACGAGACGCGAGCGCAGGTGTTCTCGTGGTCGGAGACGCGACTGCAGGCGGCCTGGGTCGGCGGCGGTGCGCTGGGGATCGCCATGCCGCTGATCGCCCGACTCGGGTTCGGCGCCGTCACCGCGATGTTGGTCGGCGTCCTCGTGGCCGGGATCGTCATCCGCAGCCGATCCGGCACCTGACGACGCGCACCAGGGCGCTGGGTGGCTGACGGACTTCGGGTGAGCGATTCCGACGTCCTGCCGTCGGTTTTGCTCACCTGACGAGCGCGAAGACTCCTCAGGCCCAGATCGCGGCCGGAATGCCGTCCGAGAAGGTCTCGGGTGCGTCAGGCAACGACCGCGCGTCCCCGTTGGCAAACCGGGCGGCCGTCCACGCGGCGGCACAGGCCTCGAGAACGTCGTCGGCGGCAAAACCGCTGTCGGAGAGGACACTGGGACGGGCGATGCCGTGTCGTGCCAACTGAGCCATCCGGGCGTCGATGCCCTCAGGCGTCTTCTTGGACGCCGCGATCGGCTCGCCGGCCATCCGCGCGAAACACGTCTCAGCGTGCACGTTCAGCACGTGGGCAGGTGGCCGGGTGCGCACCCACGCCTCGACCTCGAGATCCTTGGCCGCGCGGGCATCGTCGTCCGCCAGACCGGCCGGCCGGTCGATGGCGACCACCGCTAAGGGCCAGGACTCCATGACGGTCTCGACGAGGGAGGCGATGGTGTCCGCGGCATACAGCTGGGGGCGGGGGAGTCCGGGCGCGAGGAGGGCGCCGACCCAGCCGGCGGCGCAGCCGTCCACTCCGAGCACCGGGGCGGTGATCTCGATCGGGGTGGGCTCAGCAGGCAGGTCTGCGCGGCGGTCGCTGTGGGCTGCCCAGTCCACCGGCGGTGCCCACCGGAAGTCAGGCGCGCGTCGCTCGGTGAAGGCGGCGATCCCCTCGGCGGCGTCGGGGCTGGTCGCCAACGCGGCGGCCCAGCGCGCCTGAACCTCGTCGGTCACGTGGCCGTGGGCCAGCACGCTGTCGACCATCTCCTTGCTGGCCATCTGGGTGAGCAGCGAGCGCTCGCGGGACATCACCCGGACGAGCTCGGCCAGCCGCGCCTCGGCCACCTCCGTCGCGAGCAACTCGTCGATGAGCCCGACCCGCAGCGCTCGGTCGGCATCGACGATCTCGGCGGTGAACAGCAAGTGTTTGGTGGCCGATTCGCCGATGAGCTGCACCGCGCGCGCCACCGCGAAGCCGGGGTAGATGATGCCCAGCCGCGCGGGCGTGATCCCGAATCGCGCGCTCGCGTCGGCCAGCCGCAGATCGCAGGCGATGGCGATCTCGGCGCCTCCGCCGATGCACGACCCTTGGATGAAGGCGATGCTCGGCTTGGGGAAGTCGGCCAGCGCCCGATCGGCGAGCTCGTTGGCGCGGGTGTACTCCTCGAACGGCAGGTCGCCCAGACCGCTGATGTCGCCGCCGGCGCAGAAGTGCTTGCCCACGCCGCGCACCACGAGGACGCGCACGTCAGGGTCGGCGCCGAGCTCGGTCGCCAGCCGCGCGAGTTCCAGCCACATCGCGTAGTCGACGGCGTTGCGCTTCTCGGGCCGGTTGAGCCAGAGGGTGGCGACGCCGTCCTCACGGGTGACGACGAGCGGTTGGTCACCGAGGAAAGACATGCCCCGAGTATGCCGCCCGCTCACCGCCCGCTCACCGCCCGCCCGCGAAGGACCCCGGTGCGGGCTCACTCGCCGCGGAGCTTGGCCAATCGGGCGCGCAGCCCCTCGACGCGGTGGGCATTGCCGTGCAACTGCAGATAGGGCTCGCCGACCTTGGCCAACAGGTCGTCATCCAGACGCCGCACGGCCCCGGCGGGGTAGCGGTAGTCCATCCGCTCGGTCACCCCAACGGTGTCGATGTCACGCAACGTCGCGCTCAACTCATCGAGCGAGGTGATCCCCAACTCCAGCAGCAGCCCGCTCAGCCATTCGTAGTGCTCGGTCCGCGACCAGCCCGCGCTCGCATAGCGCCCCGCGAGGAAGGTCGTCAGCTCCTGCGCGCTGATCCGGGGATCGCGATCGTCAGCCTCGGGGGTCTCGCCGCCGCCGAGCTCGGCCGCGATCGTGTCGCGGATCGTCGAGAACTCCCGGTCGGCCAGCTCGAGCAGCCCAGCTGCCAGCGTGAACCGTCGGTCCAGGTCGGAGGCATACTCCGTGGGCACCGTTCCCTTGTAACGGATCTCGTGCTCGAACTCGGCCCAGGCATGTTGCAGGACGGTCCGCAGCTGGATCGACGCGCACCTCGTCGGCTCGTATGCCGTGTGCTCACCTGAGTCGAGCGACACCAGCAGGTGCCTGCTCGCGTAACCGAACCGGCCGGCGCGGGCGGTCTCGCGGCCCATGTCTCGATCGTCGAGCACCGTGAGTTGGTCGGCCAGCAACTCGGCGACAGCGTCGACGTCACTGCGGACGTAGGTGATGACCCGAACCCCGACCTGGTCGGTGATGTCCCGCATCGGGTCGGGATGCGCCCGGGCGCCGTCGCGCTCGCGGGCGGCCTTGGCGGCGAACGACGCGACGGCCTTGGCCCGGCCGGTGACGGTCAGATAGTTGATGCCCGCGTCGTCGAGGATGCCCGTCACCGTGGTGACGAAGGCGTCGGCGACAGGGACCAGCGAGGGCCAGCTCGCGGCATACCTGCGCACGGCCTCCTCGATGTCGACCGGACTCATGAACGAACTCTCCCACGCCGCGCGAGCGACCCGCTTGACACCCCGCCGCCACCATGGTTAGTTAGTGGAGTAACGAACCACTGAAGGAACCACTGAAGGAGGCGGGATGACGGACTGGACCGACGGGCGGCCGATCTTCATGGACCTCGCCGACCGGATCGCCGCCGACATCCTGGCCGGGCTCATCCCCGAGGAGACGCAGGTGCCATCCACCAACGAGTTGGCCGCGCATTACCGGATCAACCCGGCCACCGCCGGCAAGGCCCTCAACCGGCTCGTCGACCAGGGAATCGTCTACAAACGACGCGGGCTGGGCATGTTCGTTGCCGCCGGCGCCCCCGAGGCTTTGCGCGCTCAGCGCCGCGACGCCTTCTCCGAGCAGTTCGTCCGGCCCTTCGTCGAAGAAGGCCGCCGGCTCGGGTTGTCGATCGATGAGATCGTCGCCCTCGTCACCAAGGAGCGTTGATGAGCACCCCCACCGCCGGCCCCGCGACCGGCACCGCGACCGCAGGCACCCCCACCGGCATCGCCACCAGAATCACCACGGCAAGTGCCGGGATCACCCTGCGCGGTCTGACCAAGAGCTACGGCACGACGGAGGTGCTCGTCGACGTCTCGGCCACCCTGGAGCCCGGCCGGATCTACGGGCTGCTCGGCGCCAACGGCACGGGCAAGACGACGCTGCTCGCGTGCATCGCTGGGCACACCTTCCGCGACGGCGGTGAGATCCGCATCGACGGCCACGACCCGCTGGAGCACGCTCCGACCCTCGCCCGGCTGTGCTTCGTGCACGAGGACCAGGCCTACAACGACGCCTTCTCGGTCGCCGACATCCTCGCGGTCATGCCCACCTTCTACCCCGAGTGGGACGACGAGATCGCGACCCGCCTGATGCGACGCTTCCGGATCCCGCGCCGCACCCGATCGCGCAAGCTCTCCCGCGGCCAGCGCTCCGCGTTGGCGATCGTCCTCGCGCTCGCCAGCGGAGCGGCATACACCTTCCTGGACGAGCCCTACCTCGGACTGGACGCGACCGCGCGCGGCATCTTCTACGACGAACTGCTGGCCGTGTATGCCGCGAGCCACGAGCGGGCGGCGGCCGGCACCACTGCGCCGCGCACGTTCATCATGTCCACCCATCTCATCGACGAGGCGGCCGAGCTGATCGAGGAGGTGCTCGTCCTCGACCGCGGGCGGATCGTCCTGCAGGCCGATGTCGAGGACGCCCGGCGCACCGCCTTCCTGGCGCGCGGGTTCGAGGCCGATGTCCTCGCGCTCGCGGCTGGTCGTGAGCTGCTCTCGACGAGGCGGCTCGGCGGCATCGTCACGGCGACCATCCGCGGCGAGCTGAGCTCCGACGAACGGCAGCGCGCCGAGGCGGCGCGGGTGTCGATCGAGCCCACCACCCTGCAGGAGTTCGTGGCGGCGATCGGGCAGCACGGCGAGTCCGACCAGCCCGCTCCTCACCTCGCGCCCCACCCGGCTCCCCTCCCCGCCAGTCAGTCCGCGTCCGAATCGAGGTCACTCCAGTGATCACCTACTCCCGCCGCTCCTTCCGGCTCTATCTCGCCAACCGCCAATACGTGCTGGCTGTCCCGATCTACACGCTGGGCCTCATGCTGCTGCTCAGCATCCTCATCGTCATCGTGGTGGGCATCGCGACGGGCTTCCCCGTGTCGAAGGATTTCGAGGAGGGGTTCCGGGCCAACTCGGGCGCGATCCTGTCCTTGCCGGGCTTCCTCGTCTCGGTGGGGGTGTTGGCGGCCACCCGCAACTTCGCGATGGCGCTGGCCTTCGGCAGCACCCGTCGGCACTTCTGGCTGGGCACGACGGCCGGGTTCGTCGTCACTGCCGCCGTCACCGCGGCCGCGGCGGTGCTGATGCTCGGTCTGGAGCGGCTCACTGGCCACTGGTTCGTCGGCGCCTATGCCTTCGATGTGGCGGTGCTCGGCAACGGCAACATCGCGCAGACGTTCTCGGTCACCTTCGTCCTCGCACTGCTGTCGCTGACCGTCGGCGCCCTGTTCGGCACCGTGCTGCGGGCGTTCGGCACGAAGGCGACGGCGGTGCTCAGCATCGGTGTCCTGCTCATCCTGTTTGCGGCCGTCGCGCTCGTGGTGTGGAAGTGGAGCGTTGTCGCGCCGCTGTTGGCCAGTTGGGGAGCGTGGGCCACGGTCATCATCGGTGCGGCATTCCTCGTGCTCGCGAGCATCGGCTCGTATGCCGCGTGTCGCCGCGCGACCGTGTGACCGAGTGACCGAGTGACCGAGTGACCGTCGCGCTCGGGCCGAGCGCGACGGGCTCAGGCCCAACGCCGAGGACGAGGAGTCATCGACGCCGGACCCGAGCCCGATCGCTGTCGGAGGTTGGCTAACCGGTTACGGACACCACGGTCCGGCCGACGACCGCCGTGCCGTTGCGGTGCGTCACGCTGCCGAAGTATTCCTCGCCAGCAGTGAGGCCGGTCCAGGCGATCCCCACGGTGTGGCTACCGCCGATGGTCGCGGTTGTGCTGGCTCCGCTGCTGATCGACAGACTTCCAGCACCGTCCTCTGCCGGAACGAGCCAACTACGCAGGTCGAACTGCAGCGGGGTCGCACCCACGGCCCAACCGTGGATGACCATCGTGTAGGTGCCATCCGCGGGGCTGTTGAGCAAGATCGACTCCTTCGTCCCACCGTTCGTGCTCGCACCGACGAGGTTGCCGCCTGGACCGAACAGATAGATGTCCAGGTCGGTCGGATCGGGCATGTTCAGTGCCCATTTGGCCACTCCGACCCCGCTCAGGGTGAACGGGACAGACACCACGCCAGCGCCGTCGTCAGGGCTGGGGTAGGTCGTGTCCGGGTCCTGAGCGATGGTTCCGGGAGTGTGCGTTGCCGCCAGCAGCCCTTCGGCGGTTGCGGTGTAAGGGCCTGCGAAGCCGAATTGCAGAGCCAGCGACGCCGATCCGGAGGTGCCAGTTCCGGACACGCTCGTCGGAGCCGACAAGGTCGTCCCCTTGACGGCGATGGGGCTGCGAACCTCGTATCCATCGCCCCTCCACGTGAGTGCACCGGTGCGCCATTGGCCCGCCGGCGCTGATCCCGTGTTGGTGATGGTCACCGTGAAGGTCGCGCTGGCCCCGGGCGCAAGGGTGATCCGCGACGGAGTCACCGTCACGCGGTAACCCGCCGGTGCCTGGACCTTGGCCTCGAACGACGTCCGGCGATCGGCGACGCTCGTGACCGTGCGCGTCACGGTCGTCGACCCGGCCACTGCTTCCACGCCGATGGACGAGAGGTTCAGGTCGGCCGCCCGGGTGGGGATACCGCTCGCGGCCAACGACGCACACGTCGCCGCCGGGTTCCCGAACACTGACGGACCCTCGGCGCAGAGGAAGCCCAAGTAGTCCGTGAACCCCGCGTCGTAGACGAGGCCGGGCTGGTAGGCCGAGCCTCGGGACCGGGGCTCACCCAGATCCACCATTCCGGAACCCATGGCGAACGGCCCGGCCGCGCTGACCCGGTCGTTGTCGCGGACCGCTGTGTTGGCTGTGGTCATCAGTGCGGACTTGGCCGCGGCGGGTGACCAGGTGGGGTGTGCCTGTTTGAGCAGCGCGTAACTCCCGGCGACGACCGGGCTTGACATCGAGGTCCCGGCAATCGCCTGGAAGAGCTCACCCGAGGGCTGGCTGTTGCCCGATGGCTTGGGCGTGTTGCCTGCCATGATCTGCACTCCGGGTGCGGTGATGTCGGGCTTGATGATGTCCCCGGCCGTCGGATTCTCGCCGCGCGAGGAGAAATACGCCATCGTCGGGGAGTAGAAGGGGGACGTCCCGATGCCTCCCGAGACGAGTCGGCCGACCGGGTTGGGCGTCCCGGCGATCCAGGCCTTGAGCTGGGTGCCGGGGGTGAAGTCGATCATCACCGTCGGCACGAAGAACGTGTCGCTGAAGAGGGTGTCGACATCGACCGCATTGAACAGGACCATGCCCACCCCACCGGCCCGCAGCACCTCGGCGCTCTTGGCCACGCGCCCGTTGCCGCCGCGCTTGCACAGGACGATGGCGCCGGCGACCTTGGCCGGGTTGAGTTGACCCTCGAGGCACAACTCACTTCCGGCGGCGGCGGCGTCAACGAATTTCGCCGGCCCGACGCCCTTGGTGACGGAGGCGCCAAGGTAGCGCTTGCCGCCGGCTTCGATGGTGCCCTGGTAGAAAGTCGGCTGCGTGTTGGCACCCACTGAGGTGACCCACGGAACGTCCGCCGGTCCACCGATCGTCTTGGCTCCGGGGCCGCTGTTGCCGGCCGAGACGGCCGAGTACACGCCAGCGTCGGCCGCGAAAAGGAAGGCCAACGTGTCGGCAGCCACGGTCGCAGCGCCGCCCCCGATCGAGTAGTTGATGACGTCGACCCCGTCAGCGACGGCCTGGTCGATCGCAGCGACGAGGTCGGAGGTGTAGCCACCGCCCTCACCCAGGGCCTTGTAGGCAATCACTTGGGCCCGCGGAGCGATGCCGGAGGTCATTCCTTTGTCGACTCCCAGAATCTGGGCCTGGACGTTGGCGTTGCCCGCAGCGGTCGAGGCCGTGTGAGTTCCGTGTCCCTCGTTGTCGCGAGCGGAGTCGAACTCCTCAGCAGTCAGCCCGCTGTTGGCACGATAGGTGTCAAGGAAGACGCGGGCGCCCACGAGCTTGTTGTTGCAGGTGAAGGCGGCATCGCCCGGGTTGTGGGCCGTATTGCCGAAGGCGCACGCCGAGCCCACGCTCGTGTCGAGCGGCGCATGCACGGGGTAGCTGCCGTCATCGGCGAAACTCGGGTGTTCGGGCCAGATCCCGGTGTCGATGACTCCGACGGTGACGCCAGCACCAGTGAGGCCGGAGCGCCACGACTCGGAGCGTCCGTCGAGGCCCAAGAAATCGTACAGCCGATTTCCGGGGCCGCCCCGGTCGACCGCAATCGAGCGAGAGGTGTCATGCGCGGTGGGCTGACGCAATTCGTCGACCAGCACCGCCGCAACCTCAGGGCGTTTGGACAGTGAATCGACCTGGGCGTCGGTGGCCCGGACCGCGAAGCCGTTGAGGGCATTGGTGTAGCTGGTGGACTTGGCCGAGGCGGGCAGTCCCGCCGCGGCGAGCACCTTGTCCTGAACTCGGCGAAGGTCGCCCTTGCGCGATTTTGCCGTTGGGGTGCCGAGCGACTTGGCGGACATCGACCGGACCAGAGGGTCGGCCTTCATGACCACGATGTAGGACTTCTTTTGCGGCGCTGCGGCCGCAGACAGGGCTCCCAGGGTTGTGACCAGGGGTGCGACTGCCAGGGAGAGGGCAGCCAGACCGGCAATCCGTCGTCTCATTCCATCCTCCGGGTGCTGGATGAGCACGGCAACGAACACGGGTCGATATATCCCGAGTTCCGTGCGGGTGGGGCGACCCTATTCCCGAGGAGGGCCGGGCGCCACCGTTTTGGGTCGGAGAAGGTCAGCCGACTGTCTCGCACAGGAAGGGGGCGGTGTCCCCGCCTGAGTGGTATTCGTAGCTCCGCTCATCGACGCGAAGGATGATGAGCGCCCCATCGATGACCTGATCGGCATACGCCATTCCTGGTTTCGGGCACCCCAACGCCGCGTTCGGCCAGGTGACCACGCGCGCGGTAGCGACGCCGATGCGGTCCGGGGCGATGCTCAATCGGGCAGCGAGGTCGGAGCGGGCGATCGCGACGTACGCGCCGAGTGCCGGATCGAGACCCGAGGCAGCAGGCGTGGGAACGTACCCCGCGGTGGGCTTGAGGGATGCCGCGGCGCTGCGAAGTTGATCGCGCAATGTGGCCGGATCGAGGGAGCCTGAGGAAGGCGCCGAGGCCGGGCCCGATACGGATGTGGCGCACGCGCCGAGGGCGAGCACCCAGATTCCCATCACTCCGACCAGCCAAATGGTCCGCCGCATACCTCAGGCTAACTCCCGCGAACCCGAACACCTCCGCCAGTAGCCTGCCGGGGTGGAGATCATGGGCATCGACAAGACCGACGACAGCGCGATGGCGCAGCAGTATGCCGTCGTCGCCGCGAGCCAGCGCCTCGGACGGCCGTTCTACACCCCACAGCCACAGGCGTCTTCCATCGCCGACCTGCGCCACGACGACCCGGGGGAGCGGTGCGACCTCTGGGGCCTATACGTCGGTCCGGACATGGTGGGGACCGTCACCCTCTGGCTGCCGCTTCACGACAACACCGACACCGTGTGGCTGCAACTCGACGTCCACCCGGACCACCGAGGGCGTGGCTACGGCGGTCTTGCGGTGGGCCGCCGTAGTGGATTTTGCCCGGGACCTCGGCCGGACCCGAGTGGTCACCACCGCGCGGTATCCGGCCGACCGCCCCGTCGACCACCCCTACCGCCGGTTCGCCGAGCAACACGCCTTCCGTCTGGGAAGCCTGGACGTCAACCGGCGGCTGCCGCTGCCGGTGCCCGCGCCGGTGCTGAGCGGCCTGGCGGAGCGGGCGCGGGCGGCATACCTGCCCGCCTATCGGATCGAGACGTTCACTCGTGTCCCCGACGCCTTGCTGGCGCCCTTGTGTGCGTGCATGAGCCGGGTCGAATCCGACGCTCCCAGTGGGGAACTCGAATGGGAGGAGGAGGCGCTGACGCCCGAGCGGCTGCGCGGGTTCGCTGAGTTGGACGAACACGTTGGGCGGCTGCGGATCACCTCGGTAGCCCGCGAGGCTGAAAGCGGCGAGGTGGTTGGGTATACCGAGTTGTTCATCATCGGGGGCACGACCAAGGCGCTTCAGTCGGGCACCTTCGTGGTGAGCGAACATCGCGGGCATCGGCTTGGGTTGGGCCTCAAGGTGGCGAATCTCGTTGCGCTACAGGCACATCGACCGGATGCGGTCGAGATCTTCTCGATTAACAACGCGGAGAACACCTGGATGGTGGCGGTCAACGAGGAGCTGGGCTTCGAGCCCGTGGAGCTGGTCGGCCAGTTCTATCGCCAACTGCCCTGAGCGCTCCCGGGAGGGGTCAGCCAGCCGGGTGCGGCTGAGCCGCGGGCGGGAGGTCGGAGGCTGGCGCCTCGGGCCAGGTGGCGGGGTCGGCGCCGAGGGCCACCAACTGTCGCACCTGGTCGGTCGACCACGACGAGACCTGCAGCGAGCCGTCGAGCACCCGGTCGCGGTAGTCCGCCCACGGCATCCACTCGACGCTCGCCACCTCGTCGGCATCGGGAGCCAGAGGTATGCCGTCCGGCACCGTCACGACGAACACCGGGCAGGCCTCGTTCTCGACCACGCCGTTCATCTCGGCGCGATAGGAGAACTGGGGCAGCACGAGCCGGATCGGCAACCCCGCGAGATCGAGGCCGAGCTCGGAGCCAGCCCGACGGCATACCGCGTCGGGAAGTGACTCACCCGGACCCGGATGGCCGCACAGCGAGTTGGTGAGCACCCCGGGGAAGGTGGGTTTCGTGGTGGCGCGGCGCGACACGAGCAGTCGGCCGCTCGCGTCGATGACATAGCAGGAGAAGGCCAGGTGGCGCGGAGTGTCAGCGCCGTGGACGCTCGCCTTGGGAGCGACCCCGATCGCGGCGCCACCCTCGTCGACCAGCACGACCATCTCCCCGGAGAGGTCGGCAGACTCTGGGGGCACGTCGACCACTGCGGACACGTCGGTCATTCAAACAGAGGAACGTCGAGGTCGTAGGCCAGCACCACAGCCCGTGCCAGGTGCGACTCCTGGGCAGCGGTGAGGTAGCCGACGGTGCGACCAAGCAGTGTTGTGGGGATGGTGACGACGTTGTCCAAGGCCGCTGCACACTCGTGGTCCAGCCCGTTGGCGGGCCCAAGAAGCACCTCGCTGGACAGTCCCTTGATGGTTGAGGTGATGGGGGCAACGGTCACTTTGGTCATCGACCCGCGGGCAGCGTTGCGGGTGAGCACGAGGGCTGGGCGAGTCTTGTCAAGGCGAACTAGGGCAATCTCGCGCACATCAGTCTTCGATCGCGACGTGGTCAACGGTCCAAGCCACCAAGCCGTCAAGATCGTCTTCGGTTCCCTGCCGCCGCAAGATGTCCGCGTCACGTTCGGCGGCCTGTCGGCGCATCTCGCGCTCCACCGCGGAAGCGACAACTGCGGCCCGACTGGTTGCCACTCCCGAGGCGACGGCGCGATCGAGGAACGCGACCATTGCGTCGGGCAGTCGAACGGCGATCTGAGTGCTCACAGTCCTGATCATACCGAAATGAATCCCAATATGGGATGCACCCGTGGACTCAGAGGAGGCCACGGATGTCCTCGGGGCTCAGGACCCCGCTGGCTAGGGCTCCCTCATCGACGACCCGGGCGAACAACTCGCGCTTGCGCTCCTGCAACGCGAGCACCTTGTCCTCGATCGTGTCGGCGGCGACCATCCGATAGACGAAGACGTGCTTGTCCTGCCCAATCCGGTGGGTACGGTCGATCGCCTGGGCCTCGGTCGCGGGGTTCCACCACGGGTCGAGGAGGAAGACATAGTCGGCCTCGGTCAAGGTGAGGCCGAACCCGCCGGCCTTGAGCGACACGAGGAACACCGACCGCTCGCCCGACCGGAACGACGCGATGGCCTCCTCGCGCTTGCGGGTGCGCCCGTCGAGGTAGGCATAGCTGATCCCCTCGGCGTCCAGCCGCGCGCGGACCGTCGCGAGGAACCCGGTGAACTGGCTGAACACCAGGGCCTGATGCCCCTCGGCAAGCACCGGGGTGAGCAGCTCGAGCAGCGCATCGACCTTGGCCGACCCGATCCCCGCATGAGCCGGGTCGTCGAGCACCGGGTCGAGGCACAACCGCCGCATCCGGGTGAGCGACCGCAGGATGGCGATCCGGTTGCGCTGGGCATCGTCCAGGAGCCCGAGGATCCGCTGCCGCTCATGGGCGAGCACCCGGTCATAGATCCGGCGGTGTTTGGGCGAGAGCGCGACCTCGATGACCTGCTCCTGCTTGGGGGGCAGCTCGCTGGCCACGGCGTCCTTGGTGCGCCGCAGCATGACCGGCCGGATCCGCCGCCGCAGCGTGTCGAGGCGCTCCGGCGCGGTGCCGCTCTCGATCGGCCGCCGGAAGTGCTCGGCAAACGCGGCCGGCCGCGGGAACAGCCCCGGCGCGACGATCGACAGCAACGCCCACAGCTCCATGAGGTTGTTCTCCATGGGCGTGCCGGTGATGGCGAGTTTGGTCCGGGCAGGCAGCAGCCGCGCGCATTGATAGACCTGCGACTGGTGGTTCTTGACGAACTGCGCCTCGTCGAGCACCAGCGCCGACCACACGCATTCCCGGAAGGCGTCGGCGTCGATGCGGAACACGGCATACGTCGTCACCACGAGGTCGGCCCCCGCGATGGCCTCGGCGATGCTGCCGCGGCGGCGCTTGGTCGTCTCGCCGAGCGCGACCACCCGCAGCGACGGTGCGAACCGCGCGGCCTCGGCGAGCCAGGTCGGCAGCACCGAGGTGGGGGCCACCACCAAGAACGGGGGGTATGCCGCCCGCTCACCTCCCGCGCCCGTCGCGCCCTCTGCGTCGGCCGCCTCCTCGCGGTCCTGCACCGCGCGCAGGATCATCGCGAGGGTCTGCATCGTCTTGCCCAGACCCATGTCGTCGGCGAGGATGCCGCCGAGCCCGGCCCGGCGTAGGAAGGTCAGCCACTCGTAGCCGCTGTGCTGGTAGTGCCGTAGCTCGGCGGCCAGCCCGTCGGGGGCGGGCACGGGCTCGGGCGGGGCGCCTTCGGCCGCACCCGCGAGCCCGGCCACGAGCGACCGCCAGCGCTCGCTCTGCTCCTGGACGACGCCGAGCTCCTCGAGCTCGGCCCAGAGGTCGGCCTGATAGGCCGAGAGCCGCAGCGGACCCTTGGGGTCGTCAGACATCGCCCGGGCTTCGTCGATGAGCCGGCGCAGCTCCGTCAGCTCGGGTCGGTCGACCCGGAACCACGTGCCGCTGGGCAGGATGACATGCTCCTCGCCGAGCGTCAGAGCCGTGACCAGGCTGCGGATCGGCACGTCCTGTGGGCCGACCCGCACCTGCACGTCGAGGTCGAACCAGTCGGTCGAGTCGCTCGACTCGGTGATCGCCAGGCTGACCGTCGGGGCCTCGTCGGCCTCGGCATAGGGGATCGGCGTGCCGAGCACCTCGATGTCGACATCGGGATGCTCCTCGAGGCGGGGGAGCACGAGGTTGAGGAAGCGCAGCATCGGCGAGCCGTCCAGGCCCGAGCGGGGCTGCAGCGACCAGCCCACCGTCGGCCGGGCAGTGCGCAGGCCGGGTGCCTTGTCGAGCGCGTCGAGGCCGTCGATCAGCCGCTCCTCGGCAGCGAGGTCGCGGATCGTCGGTTCGGTGCTCGACCCGACGGCGACCTCCACGCGGTCCTGCCCCACGGCATACGTGAAGGACCAAGCGAGCGAGAGCCGCAGCCCTGGTTCGTGGGTGAGTCGCAGGAGGAGGCGAGGCGCGCCCACTGTCGGCACCTCCACACTGCCGTCGGGCGAGAGCACGTCGAAGCGCTTGGCCAGGGCGGGGAGGTGGCCGGCGAAGAAGCGCGCCACATCGCCTGCCGGCACCCGCTGCCCGCCCTCGACGAGCCAGCGCTGGGTCGGCACGTCAACCGCCGGCTCGAAGGCGGCGATCACCAGGTCGTGGCCGTGGGACACCCACATCCCGGTGGCGGGTGAGCCGATCGCTTCCCAATCGCCTTGGGTGGCAGCGACTTCTGCGGGTTCGACGATCGTCGGCCCGACGAGGAGACCGCCCTCGCCGTCGCTCGTCAGGTGCACGACGACGCGCGCTGGCTCCTCGGCCAGCGTGACCTCGCCACTGCGCTTGGGGTCGGTGAGGAGTTTGATGCCGAGGCGCTGGCACTCGCGCAGCGCGGCGAACCAGCCGCGCCCCAGCACCGCCAGGTCGACCCGGTCGGCGATCGGTCGGTAGCCATAGGGCTGGCGAGCGATGGCGACGACCGCTTGCAGCGCGCTCTGGTGGACGGGGTTGAGTTTGATCTGGCCGTAGGGGCTGGCGTAGTCGAGGTTGCCCCAGGTGAGCCCGGTGCGGACCCAGCCCGTCTTGCCGGGGACCATCGGGCGCACGAGCAGCTTGGCGTGGGCGGAGCCGGGTGGGCTGTAGCGGTTGGGCGGGGTGACCTGCACCTCGAACAGCAACCCAACTGGGGTGAAGTGGGTCGTTGTCGCTGCCGTGTCGCCCACGACCGCGCGCACGGCCCGCTCCCAGGCCGGCAGGCCCGGGGTGGTCGGCGCGCCGGGGTGGAGGTGGTGCAGGGCCGCGAGCGGGTCGGGGTAGCCGTCGTCGTCGTAGTCATACCTGTCGTACTCGTCGGGCGGTGGCTGATCCGTCCACGAGGCCGGCTCATCCAGGGCCGGAACGACCGCCCAGCGAGCGAGATCCGAATCGGACACGTATGCCGCGGGGGTGGCGAGGGTGGCCGCTCCGGCCAGCCCGAAGGTCTGGCGCGCGACGATGGCGACGGCGACGGAGTGCTTGCAGTCGACCTGCATGGGACAGGTGCATTCGCCGGTCCAGAGCACCTCGCCGCGGCTGAGATAGAGCTCGACCTGGGTCTGATAGATCCGCCCCGAACCGCGAACCTTCGCGCTCACCACCCAGGTGCTGCTCGCCGCGAGCCCGGAAACCCGGCGCTGCGCGGCATACCCCTGGCCGCGGGTGAACGTCGTCGGACCGGCGACGGCACGCAACTGCGCGTCGGTGAGCAGACGCAGCCGCGCCCCAAGGGCGGCCAGGTCTGCGGTCATCACGGCTCCCGAAGTGATACGGACCCGAGCACTGTATGCCGTCCCGCCGACACCCACCCCGCGCTATCCACAGGCGCTGGTCGTCGTGGTTCGGGGTTCGAGTTCGGGTCCGGTTCGGCAGCTTGGATTGGGTCATGCCAGACGCGACACATAGCTCTCGTTTGGCATGACGCTGTCCCCACGTCCTGCCCGTCCGCGCGCTGGCGCCCCCTCGGGTCACGCCAGCAGCCCGGCATCGGCGATAGATCCGGGCGGCAGCATCGAAATCGCTGGCGTGTGTGAGGTTCTGAGGTTCTGGGGGTTGGGCGGGGGCTGGGGGCAGGAAGTCATCGGCGAGTGTGAGGAACTGGGGGAAGGGTGGGTTGGGCGGAGTGCTTCGGGCCGTGACGGCCAGCGATAGGTTCGTTCGGTGAGCACCGCCGCCGCAGCCTCGACCGCAGGCATCCCTACCCCCGGCCCATCGTCCGACCCAGCCCCGGTCTCGCCTTCGGCGCTGCCCGAACGAGCCAGAGTCGTCGTCATCGGGGGCGGGGTCATCGGCACCTCGATCGCCTATCACCTGGCCCACCTCGGCTGGACCGACGTCGTCGTCCTCGAACGCGACCGACTCACCTCCGGCACCACCTGGCACGCGGCCGGCCTGATGACCTGCTTCGGCTCGACGTCGCACACCTCGACCGCGATCCGCCTCTACGGCCGCGATCTCTACGCCCGGCTCGAGGCCGAGACCGGCCTGGCCACCGGCTTCAAGCCCGTTGGGCTCATCGAGGCGGCGGCCGACGAGGGACGCCTGCACGAATACCGCCGGATCGCCGCCTTCCAGCGCACCCAGGGGCTTGAGGTCCACGAGATCACCCCGCGCGAGATCGCCGACCTCTTCCCCCTCGCCAAGACCGACGACCTCGCCGCAGGCTTCTATGTCCCCGGCGACGGGCGGGTCAACCCGGTCGACCTCACCATGTCCCTCGCCCGCGGCGCCAAACAACTCGGCGTCCGCATCATTGAAGGCGTCTCGGCCGAATCCGTTGTCACGCACAACAATCGGGTCACCGCAGTCCGCGTCACCCAGGGTGACGGCACCGCCGACATCGAGTGCGAGTATGCCGTCAACGCCGCCGGTATGTGGGCCCGCGAGCTCGGCCAGCGCAACGGGGTCGTCATCCCCAACCAGGCCGCCGAGCACTACTACCTCATCACCGAACCCATCGACGGGGTCAGCCCCGACGCCCCGGTCTTCGAGGACCCCGCGGCCTACGGCTACTACCGCGAGGAGGGCGGCGGCCTCATGGTCGGCCTCTTCGAGCCCCGCGCGGCGGCCTGGAAGGTGGGCGGCATACCCCAGGACTTCTCCTTCGGCACCCTCGAACCCGACTGGGAGCGCATGGAGCCGTTCCTGCGCACCGCGATGGAGCGGGTCCCCGTCACCCTCGACGCCGGCATCCGCACCTTCTTCTGCGGGCCCGAGTCCTTCACCCCCGACCTGCTCCCCGCGGTCGGCGAGGCGCCCGGCATCCGTGGCTACTTCGTCTGCGCGGGCCTCAACTCGATCGGCATCCTCTCCAGTGGCGGCATGGGTCGCCTTGTCGCGCAATGGATCACGTCCGGTCACCCCGACGCCGATGTCACCGCCTTCAACGTCGATCGGTTCCAGGCCTGGCAGCTCGCCCCCCGACTGCGGGCCGAGCGCACCAGCGAGGTCCTCGGCACGGTCTACGCCGCCCACGCTCCCGGCACCCAACTGCGCTCCGGCCGCGGCATCAAGCGAAGCCCGTTGCACGACAAGCTGATTGCCCAGGGTGCCTACCTCAAGGATGTCTCCGGTTGGGAATCGCCCGATTGGTATGCCGCCCCCGGCACCACCCCGACCGCCCAACCGTCGTGGCACCACGAGCCCTGGTTCGAGCAGTGGCGGGCCGAGCATGAGGCCGTCCGCACCGGCGTCGGCCTCATCGACATGTCCTTCATGGCCAAGTTCATCGTCGAAGGCCCCGATGCTGCAACGGTTCTCGACCGAATCAGCGCGGGCCCCGTTGCCGGACAACCGGGTCGGATCGTCTACACCCAATGGCTCAATGACACCGGGGGGATTGAGGCCGACCTCACCGTCACCCGGCTCGCCGACGACCGCTTCCTCGTCGTCGCCTCGGACACCGCCCACGGGCACGTGGCCGCCTGGCTCGCGCGGCATACCGATGGGGCGGACGCCCGCGTCAGCGACGTGACGGCGACCTATGCGCAGGTCAACATCCAGGGCCCGCGCTCCCGCGAGGTGATGGCGGCGGCCAGCGACGACGACTTCTCACCCGAGGGTTTCGCCTTCCGCGATGCCCGCTGGGTCCACGTCGGCAACGCCCCCGTCCTCGCGATCCGGATCACCTACGTCGGCGAATTGGGTTGGGAGCTCTACATTCCCGTCGAGCACGCCGGCCACGTCTACGAGACCCTCGTCGCCGCCGGCGAGCCGATCGGGCTGCGCCACGTCGGCCTCAAGGCGCTCGGCAGCCTGCGCATGGAGAAGGCCTACCGCGACTACGGCCACGACATCGACAACACCGACAACCTCGCGATGGTTGGGCTCGGCTTCGCCGTCGCCAAGGACAAGCCGGCCCCGTGGATCGGTCGCGGACCGACGCTCGCCGCCCTGGCCGCCGGCCCCCCGCAGAGCCGACTCGTCCAGGTGCTTCTCGCCGACCCCGAACCGCTGCTCTTCGACGCCGAGATCCTGCTGCGCGACGGGGTGCCGGTCGGCGACGTCCGCTCCGGCTCCTACGGCTGGACGCTCGGCGGCGCCGTCGGCCTGGCGATGGTCACCAACCCCGACGGCCCGGCGAGCGCGGACTGGCTCTCGGCCGGCACCTGGGAGGTCGACATCGCGGGCCAGAGGTATGCCGCCCGCGTCTCGTTGCGCCCGCTCTATGACCCGACGAGCGCCCGGGTCAACGCCTGACCGAGCGGCGACGCCTGTCCCACGCAACGCCTCGGCGCCGCTTCCGGCCGGGTTCCGATGGCCAGGGGGAGGCCAGGGTGAACCCTGAGCGCTCCGAGGGAACACCGCCCCAGCAGGGCACGTTGTGCTGGACGGCTCCGGAAGTTCCCGGCGCCGCACACCACGCACCGCAGGGGAGACCCCCAATGCCCACCATCACCGAGACCCTCAAGACCAAGCTCGACGAGTTCGAGCTTGAGCGCCGCATCGACGAGCTCACCGTCGCCACCGAGAAGGTCGTCAAGCGCGCCATCGAGCAGGCCGGCGACCTCGCACACGACAACCGCGACAAGGTCACCACGCTCCTGGACAAGGCCGGCTCGGCGATCGACCAGCGCACCGACGGCAAGTACCACGACACCGTCGGCAAGGTCCGCGCCCAGGTGGTGTCCGGCGTCGACAAGCTCGCCACCAAGCGCCCGACCCACCACACCCCGTTCGACACCGACAACGAGGCGACCGAGGCCAACGAGGCGCCCACGTCCAACGAGACCCCGCAGGACGCTCCGACCACCTGGTCGGCGCACACCGACCCGGTCTGATCCCCTGCCGCCCGTCGCGGCGCTGACTTAGGTGTGGTCGAACGGGGGCCCTGGCCCCCGTTCGACCACACTCATGTTCGGCCCCCGTCCGGGCCGCGATAGCGTCATCGACCATGACCAGCCCCCGCGATGTCGTCACCGTCCAACGCCTCATCCCGGCACCGGCGTCGGCGATCTTCGCCCTGCTGGCCGACCCCTCCCGCCACCCCGAGATCGACGGATCCGGCACCGTGCTGCACCCATCGAGCCCCGGCTCCCGCCGCCTGGGCCTCGGTGACACCTTCGGCATGTCGATGAAGCTGGGCGTCCCCTACTCCACCCGCAACGTCGTCATCGAGTTCGAGGAGGACCGCCGGATCGCCTGGCAGACCCTCGCGGCCGCCCCCATCGACAAGGTGCTCACCGGCCGGGTCTGGCGCTACGAGCTCGAGCCCGTCGACGGCGGCACCATCGTGCGCGAGACGTGGGACATCTCCCGCGAGGCGACCCTGTCGCGACCGATCGTCCGGCGACTCATGGGCGCCCAGACCCGGATCAACATGGCCCGCACGTTGGAGCGGATCGAAAGCGCGGTCGCCGGGACCGACCTACGCTCTATCTGACACCTAGTCAGAGGAGTCCAGGTGCACGATCAGCGCTCCATCATCCTGGCCCGGGTGCGCCGAGTCCTCGCCGAGCGGATCCGCCCGGCCGAGACCACGGTGGTCACCCCGCTCGATGCCGCAGCCTGGGCGGTGACCGAGCCGGACGGCATACCGGGGCAAGGGGAGCCCGTCCCCGCTCAGGTGGCCCTCGCCGCCGACTTCACCTCCACCGCAGTGGGTATGCCGTGGGGTCCCCCCTGGGGGACGACCTGGTTCCGCTTCCGCGCGAGCGTGCCGCCGGACCTGCGCGGCGCCCCCCTTGAGGCGGTCATCGACCTCGGCTGGACGAGCGGGTCGGTCGGTGGGCAGGCCGAGGGCCTGGTGTTCGACAAGGGCGGCCGGATCATCAAGGGCATCCACCCGCGAAACGCGTGGGTTCCGGTGCGGCCCAACGACAAGGGCAAGGTGCGCTTCTACGTCGAGGCCGCCGCCAACCCCGAGGTGCTGCGGTCCCGCTCCTTCGCGCCCACGAGCGTCGGGCGCAAGCAGACCGCCGACCCGACCCCGCTCTATCGCCTGGCCCGAGCCGACCTGGTCGAGGTGCACCACGAGGTCCGCGAGCTCATCGCTGACGTGGTGACGCTGCTCGGCCTGGCCGAGGTGCTGCCCGAGACCGCCACCCGCGCCTGGACCGTCCTGCGCGCCCTCGACGAGGCGATGGATGCCCTCGACCTGGCCGACATCGTCGGCACGGCCGCGGCCGCCCGCGCCGTCTTGGCGCCGGCGCTCGCCGTGCGGGCCGCCGAGGGCACCCACGAGATCAGCGCCATCGGGCACGCCCACATCGACTCGGCCTGGCTCTGGCCGGTCCGTGAGACCCGACGCAAGGTCGCCCGGACCGTCGCCGACGTTCTCCACCTGGCCCAGTCCCGCCCCGGCGTCGTCTTCGCGCTGCCCGCCGCCCAGCACGGGGCGTGGCTGGAGGAGGACCAGCCCGATCTCTTCGCGCGGCTGCAGGCAGCCGTCGCCGCCGGTGCCGTCGTCCCGGTCGGGGGGATGTGGGTCGAGCCGGACGGCAACCTGCTCGCCGGCGAGTCGGTATGCCGCCAGCTCACCTTCGGCGCGCGATGGTTCGCCGAACGCCTGGGTCACCGTTGCGACGAGGTGTGGTTGCCCGACTCGTTCGGCTATTCGGCGGCCCTGCCGCAGCTCGCTCGGCTGGCCGGAATGCGCTGGATGCTCACTCAGAAGATCTCGTGGAACGAGGTCGACCGCTTCCCGCACCACTCGTTCCTCTGGGAGGGCATTGACGGGACGCGAATCTTCACGCATTTCCCTCCCGCCGATACCTATTCGTCCGAGTTAACCTCGGTTGATCTCACTCGGGCGGCCAGCGCTTTCGCCGACAAGGGCCGGGCACGCCGATCCCTGCTGCCGTTTGGTTACGGCGATGGTGGCGGCGGCCCGACCCGAGAGATGTTCGCCCAGGCCGACCGCGTCGCCGACCTGGACGGCTCGCCCCGGGTGCGGGTCGAGAGCCCGGCCGCGTTCTTCGAGCGGGCCGAGGCCGAACACCGGGATCCGTCGGTGTGGGTGGGCGAGCTCTATCTCGAACGCCACCGTGGCACCTTCACCAGCCAGGCCCGCACCAAGGCCGGCAACCGGCGCTGCGAAGGGCTGCTGCGCGAGGCCGAGTTGTGGTGGACGAGCGCCGCGTTGCGAGGCCTGGGCGACTACCCGGCGCAGGCCCTTGATCGGCTCTGGCGTCAGGTGCTGCTCGGTCAGTTCCACGACATCCTGCCTGGCTCGTCGATCGGCTGGGTCCACGACGAGGTCGAGCGGACCCATGCCGAGGTCGAAGCCGAGCTCGAGGACCTCATCACCCAGGCGCTCGCCCTCCTCTGCAACGAAGGCGAGGCACCCCAGGACGCCGATGCCGACGGCCCGACCGAGTGGGTGTCGTTCAGCGCCGACCCGCTGGCCGGCGACGGGGTCGCGTTGGGGGGCACGGCATACCTGGGCGACAGCGAGTCGAGTGCCCCGGCGGTGACGGTCGTCGCCACCGGGACCGCGGCGGTCCTGGACAACGGCCGGTTGCAGGTCACCATCGACGCCCGCGGGCTGGTCACCTCGGTGCGCGATCTCGCGGCCGACCGCGAGCTCATCCCGCCCGGGACCGTCGGCAACCTCTTGCAGTGCCACCCCGACCTGCCCAATGCCTGGGATGCCTGGGACCTCGACCCGTTCTACCGCAACACCGTGGTGGACCTCACCGAGGTCGACGAGCTCGGCGTCCAGACCCTCGACGACGGCAGCGCCGAGGTCCGCGTGGTCCGTCCCCTGGGCACGCGCGGCTCGCAGGCGACCCAGACCCTCTCCCTCGCCCCTGGCGCCGAGCACCTGGACATCGAGGTCGAGGTCGATTGGCGCGAGCGCGACACGATCCTCAAACTCGCCTGGCCGCTGGACGTCCACACCGCCGAGGCGCGCTTCGAGACCCAGTTCGGGCACGTCACGCGCCCCATCCACGAGAACACCACGTGGGACCGCTACCGCTTCGAGGTGCCCGCGCTGCGGTGGGTGCACGTCGGCGAGCCCGGCTACGGCATCGCCATCGCCAACGCCCGCACCTACGGCTGGGACGTCAGCCGCAGCGCCCGCGCCGGTGGCGCGACGTTCACGACGGTGCGGGCGAGCCTGCTGCGCGGCTCGCAGTTCCCCGACCCGGACGCCGACCTCGGCACCCACCGCTTCGGTTTCCGCCTCGTCCCCGGCGCCGACGTCGGAGGTGCCGTCGCCGCGGGGTATGCCGTCGCCCACCCGCCGCGCGTCGTCGCGGGCCGGGCCGGGCGGCATACCGAGCCCGTCGTTCGCGTCGAGGGGGCGGTGGTCGAGACGGTCAAACCCGCCGAGGACGGCAGTGGCGCGCTGGTCGTGCGGCTCTACGAGCACCTCGGCCGCCGTGCCGCAGCGACCTTGGCCCTCGCGCCGGACGTGCCCCTGGACCTCGCCCAAGCGCACGAGGTCGACCTGCACGAGCAACCCCGGGACACGATCGACCAGCCATCGGCCGTTCGAGGCCTCGACGAGTTCGGCAGCCTGCGCTTGGCGCTGGGGCCTTTCCAGATCCTCACCGTGAGAATTTCGACGAAATCCTGAACATTCTGTGACATTCCATCGTCCGCTGACCCTTTACGGTGGAACCTATGTCGCGCGCCCCTGACGAAGCGGTGAGGTTGCGCACGCCATGGCAGTCACGACCGTTCCGGGTGCTGACGATCGGCATGGTGATCAGCACCTTCGGAAGCTCGATCACCCCGGTCGCTATCGCGTTCGCGGTGCTCTCCCTCGGCGGGACGGCAACGCAACTGGGTCTGGTCGTCGCGGCGTATGCCCTGGCTGAGGTCGCCACCGTCCTTGTCGGTGGCGTGCTCGGTGACCGGCTGCCGAGGGCGGCCGTCGTGCAAGGTGCCGCGATGGCGTCGGCGGTGACCCAAGGAGTGCTCGGGCTGAGCCTGGTCAAGGGCTGGTCGAGCATCGGCCTCGTTGCGCTCCTCAGTGCCCTCACCGGGATCGTCGGGTCGCTGTCGATCCCCAGCGCCTCGGCGATGACCCAGCAGATGGTCCCCGGATACCTGCTGCAGCGAGCGATCTCGATCCGGCGACTGCTCGGCAACTCCGCGAGCGTCATCGGGTTCGGGGCCGGAGGCATGCTCGTCGCCGCCGTCGGCCCGGGGTGGGCGATCCTCGTCGACGCGGCAACCTTCCTCGTGGCCAGCATCCTGCTCGCCTCGGTGTCGCTGCCCTCGCCCGCCGCCGAGCCCGGTCGCTCGGTGCTGGCCGATGCCCTCGTCGGCGCCCGGGAGGTGATGCGGCATACCTGGTTGTGGGTGCTCATCGCGGTTGCCCTCGTTTATCACCTCTTCTACGCCAGCGCCCAAGGCGTCCTGGGCCCGATCGTCGTCCAGATGGGCTACGGCGAAGCGGCCTGGGGCTGGGCTCTGGCGGTGCTGATGATCGGCTTCATGGCCGGCGGGTTGGTCACCTTGCGGTGGATGCCCCGGCATGCGCTCTACATCGGGACCGCGTTCCTCACGCTCACCGCCTGCTTCCCGGCTGCGTTGGCTGCCAACCTCAACCTCGGGCTGGTCCTCACCGGGGCCTTCCTGCACGGTTTCGGCCTGGAGTTGTTCAGCGTTGCCTGGGATCTGTCGATCCAGGAGAACGTCGCCCCCGACAAACTGGCGCGGGTCTACGGCTTCGACGTCCTCGGGTCGTTCATCGCCCGGCCCGTCGGCCTGGCCCTCACCGGGCCGCTCGCAGAGGCGGTGGGGTACGCCGACTGGTTGTGGGTTGTCACAGGGGTCGTCCTCGCGGCGACCCTGCTGGCCCTCACTGTGCCCGCGGTGCGAACCCTCGAGCGTCAACTTCCAGCCCGGACCAACGACCCGGACGTCCAGCCCGCCGGCGGATAACGTCTGGGGATGCTCACCGACCAACCGGCGCACCGAGTCGTTGCCACGGTGTCCGACACTCCGGTCGGCGACATCGACGTGCTCACCTGGTCACCGGCCGACGCGCATATCGCCGAACCGCTGCCGATGCTCTTCGCCCACGACGGCCCGGAGTTGGACGTGTTCGCCGAACTCACCGCCCTCATCGGCTCCTGCGTCGCCTCCGGACGGCTGCCACGGATGCGGGTCACCTTGCTCGCCCCGGGAGACCGCAATCCCCGGTATGCCGCGTCCGCGGCATACGCCGCTGCCCTCGCCGACCACGTCGTGCCGCTGCAGTTGCGCGCCCACCCGAGCGAGCACCCGCCGGTGCTCGTCGGGCCGAGCCTCGGCGGGCTTGCGGCGCTGCATGCCGAATGGACCCACCCGGGGACCTTCGGGGGCCTGCTCATGCTGTCGGGGTCGTTCTTCACGCCGGAGTTGGACCCCCAGGAGAAGGGGTTCGAGTTCTGGGAGCAGGTCGTCGGGTTCGTCGATCGCGTGCACACCTCGCCGGCTCCGTCGCGGCCGGAGGTGGCCTTGGGGTGGGGCACCCAGGAGGAGAACCAGTTCAACAACGCCCTCATGGCCCAGCGGCTGGGAGAGTTGGGCCTGCCCGTGCGCACGGCGACCGTCGACAACGGGCACAACTTCACCTGTTGGCGTGACCTGCTCGACCTGTTGCTGCCCGATCTGTTGACCCGCACCTGGATGCCGAGGACCTGACGAATGGACACCGCTCGCGTGGAGCTTTCCGCAGCCGGCTTCGACCGGCCTGGGACGGTGCTGCGTTACGGGCACTGGGGGCGACCGGTGCTGGTGTTCCCCTGTGAGGCCGGTCGGGCGTGGGACTTCGCCGACCGAGGGATGCTCGCCGCAGTCACGCCCCTCGTCGACGCCGGTCGGGTCAAGCTCTACTGCGTCGATTCCTTCGACGAGGCGACCTGGTCCAACCGAGGGTTGTCGATCGAGGACCGGGCCCGCGGACACCTGGCCTACGAGGGATGGATCACCGGGCCGGTGCTGGATTGGGTGCGCCACGACTCGCCGGGGGCCGGCGACCCGGTGACGACCGGCGTGAGCATGGGCGCCTTCCACGCCGTCCAGTTCGCCCTGCGCCGCGCCGACCTCTTCCCGCAGGCCCTGGCGATGTCGGGAAGCTACGACCCCTCGTGGTGGCACGCGTGGGGCGAACCCGGCGACGCGGCATACGCGACGAATCCGTCCTGGTATGTCCCGGATCTGGAGGGTGGGCACCTCGACTGGTTGCGCTCGCGACTGGACCTCGTGCTCGTCGTCGGTCGCGGGCCGTTCGAGACCGAGCCGACCCGGGCGCTGCCGTCGACCCGGCTGCTGGCGGGGATGTTGCAGGACAAGGGGATTCGGGCGGAGCTCGACGAGTGGGGCGAGGACGTCGCCCACGACTGGCCGTGGTGGCAGCAGCAACTGGCCCACCACCTCCCGCGGTTCCTCTGACGCCTGCGTGCCGCCTGCGTGCCGGCTTGGTGACGGCTCGCGGGAGACCGATGCGCGGTTGCGAGCAAACGATCACTGGGCGTCGTGACCTTCTTCCTGGATGTGTGCGGGTGGGCCTGGCATCCTGTCGTGATCGGACTCCCCGTCCGATGCGAAGGGGGTCATCGTGGACCTGGCACACGTTCATCCGATCGGGCTTCTGCTCGGCGCCGAGGAGGACTGGCCGCACGCGTTCGAGGCCATCCTGCGCCGCGTCGGACCAGTGGTGACCACGGACGGGGTGACCCACACGTTCACGAGCGAGCGGCTGACCATCGAGCCGTTCGACCTCACCGACCCGGTCCGCTACGAGTTGGTCATCGACCGCCTCGCCCACTGGTACTACCACCCGCGCGAGTGGCTCAAGAAGGCCGCGCTCGTCAACGGGACCTACCTGCTCAACAGCCCGTTCACCTTCCAGTCGATGGAGAAGCACAGCGCCTATTGCGCGATGCTCCGGCTCGGCCTCAAGGTGCCGCGGACCGTCCTGGTGCCCTACAAGAACCCCGTCGACAACGACCGGTGGGCCCCGACCTCGGCGAAGTACAACCTGCCCTTCGACCTCAGCGCGATCGCCGCCGACCTGGGCTACCCGCTCTACATGAAGCCGTTCGACGGCGGCGGCTGGCGCGGGGTGTCGCGCATCGAGAACGAGGACGAGTTGCACTCGGCCTACAACGAGTCCGGCGAGATGCTCATGCACCTGCAGGCGACGGTCCCGCACGAGAAGTTCGCGCGCGCCCTCTCGATCGGCCCCGAGACGATGGTTATGGACTTCCGCGCGGAGAAGCCCATGCACAGCAGGTATGCCGTGTCCCACGACTTCCTCTCGCCCACCGCGGGCGAGCGGGCCGTCGCCATCAGCCGGGTCGTCAACGCCTTCTTCGGTTGGGAGTTCAACTCGGCCGAGATGCTCGTGCAGGGCGACGAGGTCTACCCCATCGACTACGCCAACGCCTGCCCCGATGTCGCGGTGACCTCCTTGCACTACTACTTCCCCTGGGCGATCAAGGCGCTGGTGCGTTGGTCGGTCTACTGCCTGGTCACCGGTCGCCCGGCGAAGGTCGACCTGCAGACCGAGCGGTATTTCGCGATTGCCGACGATCCGTCGCTGGACGACGACGGCAAGCTCGCGGCATACCTGAAGATCGCGGACGAGCACTTCGAGACCGAGCGTTACTGGGAGTGGTGCGCGACCCATCTGCCGCACTTGGACGAGCAGGTGCTCGACTGGGTGACCTCGACCGACTTCGACCGGATGCTCAAGGACACCGTTCGGGCGACCTATCCGGAGCACGAGGCGACTGAGTTCCTCGATCACTTCCATGGTCTGGTCGACCTCTGGGTGATCGACGAGGGCGCTCGGATGCGGGCGGACGCCAGCTGCCGACGGGCAGCCCCCCCCGGCCCCCCCCCCCCCCCCCCCGCCCGCCGGCCCCCCCCCCCCCCCCCCCCCCCCCCCCCCCCAGAGGGCCGGAAGGTCGATTCGTACCAAATTCGGCGTCATAAAAGGCAGTTGCGGACGTCTCCTCTTCGACGCGCGATCTCGCGCGCAGGTCGGGGTGCTTCATGGAGGAGGCGAGGTGACCGTCACGCACGACGAGACACGAGCGTCGGTGGCCAAGACCCGACGCGCGCGGCGCCAACTGGACGACGCCGCGAGTTATCTGGAAGTGGCGGCGTTCGCCGCGCTGATGGGCGGGACCGCCGACGATCTGACCCGAATGACCGGCTGCACCGAGGCGATCACGACCCTGGCCGGGCTCGGCGCTCGCGGCGAGGTCGATGGCTTCGGTGAACTGGCCGCGGGCGAGGACCCGATTGGTGCGGCCGTGGCTGCGCTGCAGGGGATCTGTGCTGACGCCTTCGTCGATGAGCGGCATGCGGTGGTCGTTGGTGCCCTGGCCGACAGCCTGGCCCGGCGCTTCCTCACCCGCTGACCGATCTGGAGCAGCAGGGCCGGTTCCACTCACGCGGCAAGAGCCTCATCCTGCCCTGAGCGACAGCCACCGGCTCGAATCAGGACCCGCGGGTGGCCAGGCCTCATCGAACCCCGGCCGGTCAATCACGCCACCTGCACGTTGCTCCCACGCCCGCTCAGCGCAGCATTCACCTTCGCGCGGGACTCGCCTGACCGCCGGCAACCACGAAAGCCGGGCGCAGGTCGGCGTCGAACACGAGCACGTCGGCGACCCCACCGGTGACCAGGTGTCCGACGTCCAGACCGAAGGCCTTGGCAGGCGTGCCGGTGGCGGCCAGGACGGCGTCGGCCAGGTCGATCCCGGCGGTCTGCACGGCCCAGCGCAGGCAATCGGCGACGTGCGCGACGCTGCCGGCGATGGCTCCGCTGCTTGTGAGCCGGGCGGTGCCGTCCGCCACGACGACCGGCAGGCCGCCGAGCGTGTAGTTGCCGTCCGGCAGCCCGGTGGCCGCCATCGCGTCGCTGATGAGGTTGATCGACCCAGGGCCGACCACCTCGAAGAGCATCCGCACCGTGTCGGGGGACAGGTGGACGCCGTCGGCGACCACCTCAAGAACGGCGTCACCCCGCAGGGCCGCGCGGATCGCCCCGGCAGCCGTGCCGGGCGAGCGGCCACGGATCGGCGGCATCGCGTTGAAGATGTGGGTGACGAGCGACGGGGCTCCCGCGGTGGCTGCGGCCCGACCCAGGACGTCGAAGGTCAGCGTCGCGTCCGCCTCGGTGTGCCCCACATTGACCCGTATGCCGTGTCGGTGCAGCGCCGCGGGCAGCAGGTCGGCGCCGGCTCGGTCCGGCGCGAAGGTCATGTGGCGGATCGCCCCAGGAGCGCCGACCGCTGCGGCGGCCTCGGCCAGGGCGTCGACCAGCCCGGGATCGCCGTCCCGCAGGGCATCCGGATCGTGAGCCCCCTTGCGGGCTGCGGCGATGAAGGGACCTTCGAGGTGGATGCCGGCCAGGTCGCCGGAGGCGACGAGAGCGCCGAGGGTCTGTGTGGCGGTGATCAGGTCGGAGGCCCCGGCCGAGACCAGGCTCCCGATGAGCGTGGTGGACCCGTGCGCCCGATGTTCGGCGATGGCCGTGCGGGCAGCCTCGGCGTCGACGCCGAACTCGCCGCCAGCTCCGCCGTGCAGGTGCGAGTCGACGAGCCCGGGAACGAGCGTGGCGCCGGTCGGCACCCGCGGATCGGGCGCGACTGCGGACCAGTTCGGTGGCAGGTCGGCCAGCGGGCCGGCATACGCGATGGTCCCGTCCTCGATCGCGACGGCGCCCTCAGGCGTGGTTGTGCCGCCGGTGACCAGCCGACCGGTGAGGAGGGTGCGCGTCGGGCCGGAGTCGCCGTTGGTCGTCATGACGGGACCATCGCGCGGCTGGCCGCCGCCTCGCTGCCGAGGGACATGCTGACCTCGTAACGATCGCCGCGATACCAGGACAGGACGTATTCGACCGGGCGGTCACCGGCGGAGGCGACCCGGCGGAAGACGAGCAGCGGAGTGTGCTCGGGGCAGGCGATCAGGCGGGCGACATCGCCGGTTGCCGCTTCGCCCCAGAGGGTCTGCTCGGCCCCGTCGATGGTCAGCCCGTACTGGTTCTGGAACAGCGCGTAGAGCGAGCTCTCGAGGTCGTGCTGGTCCAGGCCCGGCAGGAGGCTGACGGGATACCAGGCGTCCTCAAGGGCGATGGCCTGTCCGTCGGCGAGCCGCAACCGGCGCAGTGACCAGGCCCGGTCGAGGGGTCCGAGCCCCAGGGCGCGGGCGATCGGGTCCGGGGGCACCTCACGACGGATCGAGACCAACCGGGTCGAGGGCACCATGCCGCGGCGATGCATGTCCTGAGTGAAAGACGCCAGGTGCAGTTGGGTGCCGAGGCGCGGCCGGATGGCGAAGGTTCCCAACCCGTGGGTGCGTTGGAGCAACCCCTCGTAGACGAGGGTGTCGATCGCCTTGCGGACCGTGGCTCGCGAGACGCCGTAGGTGGCGGTCAGGTCGCGCTCCGAGGGGATGGCCTCGCCGGGGACGGCGAGGCGGGCCAGGACGTCGCGAAGCTGCCGATGCTTTGGCACCGGTCCCTCCAAGATCTGATCCGGCAGCGTGACGGCTGTCATGGTTAGGTCCCTCCCCACGTGGACAAGGTGGTCTTCATTCGCAGCCCGGGCGGCACCGCCCGCCCGAACGCGAGAGTCGAATCGAGAGTCGAATCGAGAGTCGACGTGGATACGGCCTCATTCTCTACGCTGCGTGGCCCCGTCCGGGTCGCTGTCCGCGGGCCACGTGAGCAAGTGTTCGCCGATGACGGCGTCGGGTCCGCACACGGCGTCGACCGGGGTCTCACCGGGGACGTCGAGCAGGATGATCGGCACGACCGGGCTGCGTCCGCCGGCCTCGATATCCGCCGGATCCCACGTGACGATCGGGTCGCCGGCTGCGATGTCGGTGCGCTCGGTGGCGTGCAGGGTGAACCCCGCGCCACCGAGTTGGACGGTGTCGATGCCCAGGTGGACCAGGACGGCGACATCGGCTCCGGCGATGACGAAC
The DNA here is from genome assembly GCA_016707175.1 of Candidatus Phosphoribacter hodrii. Taxonomy (GTDB): domain Bacteria; phylum Actinomycetota; class Actinomycetes; order Actinomycetales; family Dermatophilaceae; genus Phosphoribacter; species Phosphoribacter hodrii. Next base: position 798,071 of record JADJIB010000001.1, on the reverse strand, counting down.
GCGTGCGGGTGCAGCTTGACCAGGCGCCCGGAGATCGGGGCCACGACCGTGGCCGCGCTGCGGTCCGGGTCGATGGCCACGCCCGGCCCGACGATCCGGCCGGCGAAGACGGGGTCGGGGACCTCGTCGAGGGCGATGACCCGTCCGCTGCAGGGGCTGAGGATCGCGGTCACATGAGGTCCTGGATGTCCTCGGCGAGGTTGTCCGCCTCGGGGCCGACGACGACCTGGACGATGTTGCCGGTGACGATGACACCGTGGGCGCCGGCCGCCTTGAGGGCCGCCTGGTCGACGAGCCCGCCGTCTTCGACCTCGGTCCGAAGCCGCGTGATGCAGGCCTCGATCTCGACGATGTTGTCGGCGCCACCGAGGCCGGAGAGGATGCGTGCTGCCTTGCTCATTTGAGTTCCTTTCGTGGGATCACTGTGCGGTTCTGCGTGGATCACTGTGCGGTTCTACGGGATATCAGTGCGGATCTATCGGGTCGGTCAGTGGACGAATTCGGTCTGGGTGACCTTGCGCAACCCGCGAGGGGCGTCAGGGTCCAGGCCAAGGTGGCGGGCACCGCGAGCGCCGCGATCTCGTCGGTGCGAGACAGGTGCGCGGCCAGGGTCCGGCGAACCGCCTCGGGCTGCTCGGCGATCTCTCGGGCCATCGCGGTGGCTGTCATCTGGAGCGTTCTCCTCGGGGCTTGACAAACGGTGGGAGCCTGGGTCATGCTTACTGGTACGTACCAGAGCGTATCAGTACGGACCACGAACAGCAAGCCCCGCAGAAGCCCCGCAGAAGCCCCGCAAGTGCACTGAAGAACCACCGAAGTAGCACCGCCGTAGTTCCTCAGGAGCACGGCGAGAAGCCCCCGGCTCCACCCTCCCGATCGCTCGTCCGTCCCGAAAGGACTTTGATGAACGCCCAAGCCGCCGCCCGCCAGACGAGTGGGAAACGGTTCGATCTTGCGCCGCTGCAGAAGTTCGGTCGCAGCCTCATGCTCCCCATCGCCGCCCTCCCCGCGGCCGCCCTCCTCCTGCGCATCGGCCAGCCCGACCTGCTCGGCAAGGACGGCCTCGGTTGGACCCAGGTGGCCGCCGTCCTCGGCGCAGCCGGTGACGCGATCTTCGCCAACCTGCCGCTGCTGTTCGCCGTCGGTGTCGCCATCGGCATGGCCAAGAAGGCCGACGGCTCGACCGCCCTCGCCGGTGTCGTGGGTTACCTCGTCTTCAAGGGGGTGGCCGACGCGATCTCACCGTTCGTCCTCGGAGCTGCCGCCGCCGGCGAGAAGCAGAAACTCATCAACTACGGCGTCCTCGGCGGCATTGTCATGGGCATCACCGCCGCCAAACTCTGGGAGCGCTACCACCGGATCAGCCTCCCGCCCTATCTCGCCTTCTTCGGCGGGCGGCGCTTCGTCCCGATCGTCACGGCCCTGGCCGCGATCATCCTGGCCGTCCTGCTCGGCGTGATCTACCCGGCCTTCAACAGCGGTCTGACCGCGCTGGGCAACTGGGTCGTGGCCAACACCATCATCGGTGGCCTCGTCTACGGCACGCTCAACCGCCTGCTCATCCCGCTCGGCCTGCACCACATCCTCAACTCGGTGCCGTGGTTCGTCTTCGGTGAGTACACCGCCGCCGATGGCCAGGTTTACCACGGTGACATCGCCCGCTTCCTCCACGGCGACCCGGCTGCAGGCCCCTTCATGACCGGCTTCTTCCCCATCATGATGTTCGCCCTCCCGGCCGCGGCCTTCGCGATCTGGCGCGCGGCCAAGCCCTCCCAGCGCAAGGCCGTCGGCGGCATCATGCTCTCGGGCGCCCTGACGTCGTTCCTCACCGGGGTGACCGAGCCGCTGGAGTTCTCGTTCATGTTCGTCGCCTGGCCGCTCTACGTCCTGCACTCGGTCCTCACCGGCACGTCGCTTGCAGTCGCCAACGCCTTGGGCATCCACGACGGATTCGGCTTCTCCGCAGGCCTGTTCGACTTCGCGCTCAACTGGAACATCGCCACCAAACCGGCCCTGCTCATCGTGCTCGGTCTGATCTACGCGGTGGTCTACTACGTCCTCTTCACCTGGGTCATCCGCAAGTGGAACCTGCGGACCCCAGGCCGCGAGGACGACGACTCGACGACGGCCGACACCAGCGCCTGATCGTCACAGACACCCGCTTGCGGCGGGTCACGCAGCAGCCGGTCCGAGAGCCCCCTCGGACCGGCTGTTTCGCGTTGACCTCACCTTCCGGCGGGGCCGGGTTACGCTCCGGCTCATGTATGCCGTCCGCCGCACCGCCGCGGCCCTGCTCGCCGCCGTGGTGCTGGCGCTGGTGCCGGGGACGTCGGTCGGGCTCGCGGCGTCGGCCGGGCTCGCGGCATCGCCCGCGAGCTCGACGGCTGCCGGGCTGGGCGCGGACGGAACACCGGGACCGGCCATCGAAGAGACGCTGAGCGTCCCGGTGGGCCCGGAGCCCGACGGGACGGCGGTGGCGCTGGACGTGACCGTCTTCCGCCCAGGCGGGCTGGGTCAGCACAGCGAACCCTGGTCGGCGGTCCTGCTGGCCCACGGCTTCGGTGGCAGCAAGGCCGACCTGATCGAGCGTGGCCGTGACCTTGCCTCCCGGGGCTATCTCGTGCTCGGCTACTCCGCCAGGGGTTTCGGCGCGTCGGGAGGCCGGATCCACCTCAACGACCCGGCATACGAGATCGCCGATGCCCGCGCCCTCGTGAGTCTGCTCGCCACCCGCAGTGACGTGCTCCTGGATGCGCCCGGCGACCCGCACGTCGGCGTGGTGGGGGCGTCCTACGGTGGGGCGCTCGCGATCATGCTCGGCGCGACCGACCCGCGCGTGGACAGCGTCGTCGGAGTCGTTGCGTGGAACGACCTGGCCGACGCCTTCTTCCCGCAGTTCGCGGTCGTCGGGCCGCGGAGTCCGATGGGGCCGGCTCAGGTGGATCGGTCTCCCGAGCCGGGACCGCTCAAGGCGCTCTGGGCGTCCCGATTCTTCGGCTCGGCCCTCGCCGGTGCGGGTTCGCCGGGTGCTGGGGCTGGTGCGGGGCGCTCAGTCCGAGTTCGGGTGGTGGCGCGGGCGCCGTGTGCGGGCGATTCGACCCCACCGTGTGTCGGCTGTTCCTGGAGGCGACGGTGACCGGGCGACCGAGCCCCGAGTTGTTGACGGTGTTGCGCGCCCACAGCCCTCGTCCGCTGCTTTCCGGCCTGCGCGCGCCGACCATGCTCGTCCAGGGGATGGCCGACTCGCTGTTCGGCATCGAGCAGGCCGCCGCGACTGCGCGAGCGATCGCGGTCCAGGTGCCGCGGCTGGCGATCCGGTGGATCGACGGTGGTCACGACGGGCTGTCGAGCACCGCCGCAGCCGACGAGCAGGCGTTGCGCGATTGGCTGGCCGACACCCTCCGCGGCACCACGCTTCTGGCCGGCGCGGGCCAGTTCATCTACGCCGCACCGATTCCGCGGCGACGGACGGTGGCTCCGCTCTTCACCACGCCCGACTCTCCGCCCACGGCGACCTGGACAGCCGTTCCCCTTGCGCCCCTTGTCGGCGCCTCGGGGGGCGCGACGTCCGACCCGCAGCGGATCGTCACGCCACCGGGTGGTCAGCCGGCGTCGGTGACCGCGATTCCGTCGCTCGGGGGGCTGGGAGTGGGCGCGGCGGCATACCAACTGGCAGCTCTCCCAGGGCAGTCCGCCGCCTTCGACAGTCCTCCCTTCGCGCAGCAGACCGCCATCGTCGGCGCGCCGCGACTGACCCTCACGGTGACCTCGACCGGGCCCGAGACCGTGCTCTTCCTCTCGCTGTGGCAAGTGACGGCCGGCCAGGCCACCCTGCCGCGGCGGCTGGTCGCGCCCGTGCGGGTGCTCACCACGCCGGGACAGCCGACCTCGGTCGACGTCGCGCTCGCTCCGGCCACCTGGACGGTCGAGGCGGGCAGCTCGCTTCGGGTGTTGGTCACCTCAACCGACTCGGCGTATGCCGCCCCCCGCGAGGCTCGCGTCGACCTGGTGGCGGTCGCCGGCGGGGAGCTTCGACTGCCGCATGTCGACGGCTACCTCCTTGCTGCGGAGAGCGACCTGGACACCGAGTCGGTCGGGGTCGGGACGGCAATCGCGCTGCTGCTGGCCGCTTTCGGGGTGTTGGCCTGGCGCGAGCGGCGCCGACGACGGTTGCTGCCCGACCGGGACGACCTCGCCGACGTGCCGTTGGCGGTCGAGCACCTCGTGAAGACCTACGCCGACGGTCACCGCGCCGTCGGCGATGTGTCGTGGCGGGCCGAACGCGGCCAGGTCGTCGGGCTGCTGGGACCCAACGGGGCGGGGAAGACGACGACGCTGCGCATGGCCATGGGGCTCATCACCCCCGACTCTGGCGCGGTCTATCTCGGCGGGCGGGCAGTGCGCCCAGGGGCACCGGCGCTGCGCGGCGTCGGGGCGCTGGTCGAGGGGCCGGGCTTCCTGCCGCACCTCACCGGCCGGGCCAACCTGCACGCGTATTGGGCGGCCACCGGTCGCCCGATCGAGGAGGCCCGGCTCGACGAGGCCCTCGACGTGGCGGCGCTCGGCGGCGCGGTCGACCGGCCGGTGCGCTCCTACAGCCACGGCATGCGCCAGCGGCTCGGCATCGCCCAGGCCATGCTCGGGCTGCCCGACCTGCTCGTCCTCGACGAGCCCACCAACGGGCTCGACCCTCCGCAGATCGCCGCGATGCGCCCGATCCTGCAGCGGTATGCCGCCGCCGGCCGCACCGTCGTCGTCTCCAGCCACCTGCTGGCCGAGGTGGAGCAGACCTGCTCGCATGTCGTCGTCATGCACGCCGGGCGGGTGGTCACCGCTGGGCCGGTCGCCGATCTCATCGACTCCTCCGACACGACCGTCGTCCACCTCGACCCGGCCGCGACGGCGGAAACCATTGCGGCTGTTGCTGATCGGCTCCGGTCGGTCGCCGGGATCCTCGAGGTCGAGATCGTCGAGGACGAGGGTGACTCGCGGCTGGTCGTCACCGCGGGTATGCCGCGCCCCGACGTGGTCCGGGCGCTCACCGAGGTCGGTGCCGACGTCGTCGGGCTGAGCAGCCGCAAACATCTCGAGGAGGTCTTCTTGCGGGTCATCGCCGCCGCCCAGACCGCAGGAGAGCCGACCGGATCGGTCACCGAACGACTGCGACAGGTGCGGGCCCGATGACCACGGACCCGGTCGCCAAGCAGCCCACCACCACGGTGCCGACCGCCACGGACCCGAGCGCGACGGAGCCGAGCGCCACGGAGCCGAGCGGGCGGCATACCCGAGGGGCGTTGTCCTTCGGCGCGGAGGTGCGCCGACAACTGGGCCGCCGTCGCACGCTGTGGAGTTTCGTCATCATGCTCGCGCTGCCGGTGATCCTCATCGGCGCGTTCGCGCTCGGCCGCACGAGTGGCCCCCCGGGCGGCTCGCGGCTGTCGGACCTCGCCCAGCAGGGCAGTGCCAACTTCGCGATCTTCGCGCTGGCGGCAGCCTCCGACTTCCTCCTCGTCGTCCTCGCGGCCCTCTTCGCGGGCGACGCGGTGCCGGCTGAGGCATCCTGGTCAACCCTGCGCTACCTCCTCATCGCGCCCGTCCCGCGGGCTCGGCTGCTGGCGAGCAAATGGGCCGTCGCGATCGTCAGCCTCGGGGTCGCCATCGTCGTCTATCTCGGTTGGGGGCTGCTTGTTGGCGGTCTTGCCTATGGGTGGGCTCCCTTCACCAATCCGGCTGGGGGAGTGTTGGGTTGGGGCGAGTTGTTGCCCCGGCTGGCGATTGCGGCGGCCTATCTCTTCGTGACCCTGCTGCAGGTGGCGGGGATCGCGTTCGTGCTCGGTGTGCGGACCGACGCGCCGCTGGGTGCCGTCGGGGTGGCCGTGCTGGTCGCGATCGTCTCGTCGATCCTCGGCCAGATCGACAGCCTGGGCGACCTGCGCAACGGCCTCCCGCTGCACTACATCCGCGCATGGCAGGACCTGTTGACGCCCCAGGTGGACTGGACCGCGATGGGGCACGGGGTGCTCTGGTCGGTGCTCTACACGCTTCTCACCGTCGGGTTGGCCTTCGCCGTGTTCCGCCGCAAGGACGTCCTCAGCTGAGGCGACCTTCTCGACCGGGCTCGCGGCGGCGGCCCGCCGAGCCCCAGCGAGCCCTGACCACGATTGTCAGCGTCGTGACGGACGTCTCGTGGAAGGCGGATCACACATCGAGCGTTCCCTGGGGGTGACCTGTCACGCTGTTACTGACGGGTAACACCGAAATCAACGACCCTGGGGGGCGACGATGCTGGATCCGAAGGCAGCGGGGGAGATTGCCCGCGCTTTCGGGCTGGGCGCGAACGCCCGCCTCGAAGGCCCGGTCGCCCATGGCCGCAAGGGCGAAGTCTGGCGCTTGGTCACCGATGAGGGTCGGTATGCCGTGAAGGCCCTTTTCGGCACGGTGTTCCGCGAGCGGGCGGAGCGGGACGCGGCATACCAGGACGTCGTTCGCGATACGGGCGTACCGATGCCCGCGGTCCTGCGCACCCTCTCGGGCAACGTCTTGGCCGACGTCGGTGGGCCGCCCCCCAACGCGACCGTCAGGGTCTACGAATGGGTCGACATCCTCGAGCCGCGCCGTGACCTTGATCCGCGCGAGATCGGGCGGCTGCTCGCCCGCGTGCACAACGTCGAGGCGCCCGCTGCCGGAACTGTGGATCCCTGGTACCGCGAGCCGGTCGGCCCTCAGGTCTGGGGCGAGCTCGTCGAGGCCTTGCGTGCGGAGGACGCGCCCTTCGCCACCGACCTCGCCGCGCTGGTGCCCCAACTTGTCGCTCTTGAGCAGACTTTCGAGGTGCCCGCGGACGTCCGGACCTGCCACTGCGACCTCTGGGCCGACAACGTCCGCGCGACGCGTGACGGCGGGATCGTCCTGCTCGACTGGGAGAGTGCCGGCCCCGAGAGCCCGTCGCACGAGTTGGGGATGGTCGTGTTCGAATACGGCCTTGGCGACCCGGCCCGGATGCTCGACCTGTATGCCGCCTACCTCATCGCCGGAGGGCCCGGCCGGATCTCGCGCGCCGGTGACCTGACCATGTTGGGGGCGACGAGCGAGCACCTGGCCGAGGAAGGCTGCCGCCGCTGGCTCTCGGCGACCGATGAGGGCGACCGCGAGCTCGCCGCCGCGTGGGTCGAATGGCTGCTGCACGAGCCGATCACGCCGGCCACCGTGGCCGACGTCCTCGACGCCGTGGCCGGCCTCGGTGGGAGCCGCGGGGCGTAGCCTCGACTGGCCGCGCCGCACGGCATACCTGATCGCGGCGCTGGGCCGGGGTCGGGGCCGCGCATGAAGCCTTCTGCGGGGGTGTGATTACCCCACCGGGGGCTGCTTCATCGGCTGCCTCACCCCCGGTCTCACGCCGCGCGCTCAGGGCGTCGGTGGCCGCGTGGGTTGCAGCGCCAGCGCCATCGTCAGCCGCAGGACCTCCTCGGGGTCATCAAGCCGGTCCCCGAACAACTCGCGCAGCTGGGCCATGCGGTAGCGCACCGTCTGTGGGTGGACGAACAGGTGGGCGGCGATGAGCTCGCGACGGCCGTGGTGCAGCAGCCACGACCGCAGCGTCTCTTCCAGCCGCAGCCGCACGGTCGGGCGCACCGAGGCGAGCGGCGCCAAGGCCCGAGCCCGCAAGTCGGCCAGCGCCTCAGGGTCGGCGCTCAGCAGCAACTCGGCCAGGAGGTCGTCGGTGTCGAGGGTTCCGCGCGAGTTGGGCTGGGGGAGGAACTCGCGAGCGCGCAACACCCGCTGGAACGACCGATGTACCTGCAGCCACGGTCGCTCGGGCCCGATGATCGCCCCGCGCCCTTCCAACTGGCGCACCAGCCGCTCCCGATCCCGCCCGGTGGCGTCGGGCACGAGCAGGACGCCGGCGTCCTCGTCGTCGACGCCGGCCGGCTCAGTCGACATCGCCAGGGTCCTGGCGTCGAGGAGCCCGAGCACCGCGCGCAGTTGCCCCTCGGGCAGGAGCACCGCGGTGAGCGACCGTGGCGGGTGCCAGTCGGCCCGCCGAGCGGCCGCGACGAGGTCGGCCTCCTCGCCGCCACCGACGAGCAGCGCGGCCAATCGGTCGCGATAGCGCTCGCGCGCGCGCCCGGCAGTGGCCAGTTCGTCGGCATGACCCGAGATGCTCGCGGACGACAGGGCGTCGATGTAGGCGAACACCAACTCGGCAAACGCCCCCAGCGTGGCCGCCGGCACCCCGGTCGCCACTGCCTCCCGCGACAGACCGCGCCAGCAGACTCGCGCCCCGACCCGGTATGCCGCCTGCAGCGCGTCCATGGACCGGCCACTGCGGGCCTCGCCGCGGCCCAACTCATAGGCTGCAGCCGTGCTTGGGGCGATGGGTTCGGCAGGGTCGGTGCCGCTGCCGACCCGGGCCAGCTCGAGGAAATTGACCAGGGCCAGCTCGACGGCGGTACGGATGCGCGCACCCATGGCGTCCGAAAACGGCCGGGCATAGCTGGGCACTTCGCGCATGATGGTCTCGACGGCCTCGGCAGCCACCCGCGGGACGACGCCTCGGAGTCTCTCGAAGACGTCCTGTTCGAGGGCCAAGGACGTGACCGCCGGCACCGCGCTGGGGGGCGTTCGGGGAGTGCGAGGGGCCCGTGGGGTGACGGACATGGCTTCACCGCCTTGTCTCTCGCGAACAAAAGTTCAGCTCCGCTTCACGTCGAGCCATCAGAAATCTAGCGCAGAAACCCGGAATAATGAGTTCTATGTCCGCCACGGTCACCTCGCCGCGAGGCCGCAGTCTTCGACAACGCGCCTGGCGCGCCGCCGAGATGCTCACTGGAGCCCTCATGCCGGCCGACACTCTCGATGTCATCAACCCCTTGCGCCCCGGCGCCGACCCGCTCGCGGGCCGGATTGAGCGGATTCATCTCGAAACCGCGGACGCTGCAACCGTTTTCATCAAGCCTGGAGCCGACTGGTCGGGGCACATCCCCGGGCAGTACCTCCGCTTCGGCATCGACATCGGTGGTGTCAGGCAGTGGCGCACCTACTCGCTGACCAGCCGGCTCGACCGTCCCGACGGCCTGCTGACGATCACGACCAAGGCCATCCCCGACGGCTTGGTGAGCAACCACGTCGTCCGTGACCTGCGCCCAGGCACGCTGGTCCACCTCGGCCAGGCCGAAGGCGACTTCGTTCTCCCGACGGCCCGCCCGGACAAGGTCTTGTTCCTCACCGGCGGCAGCGGCATCACGCCCGTCATGGGGATGCTGCGCAACCACATCGCCGAGTTGCCCGACGTGGTGATGATCCACTCCGCGCCAACCGCCCGCGACGTCATCTTCGCGACCGAGCTGCGCGAGCTGGCCGCCACCGGCCTGATGCGCCTGGTCGAGTTGCACACCGACACCGACGGCATGCTCGACCTCGCGGTCGACCTCGACCGCCTCGTCCCCGACTGGCGTGAGCGTGAGGTCTGGGCGTGTGGCCCGGCCGGAATGCTCGACGCGTGCGAGACCCACTGGTCGACCGCCGAGCTGCGCGAGCGCCTGCACGTCGAGCGCTTCCGCACCCACCTGCACGCCGCTGGCGAGGGTGGCACCGTCACCTTCACCAAGACCGGAACGATCGTCGAGGCCGACGGCGGCCGCCCGATCCTTGAGGTCGCCGAAGAGGCGGGCATGCTCATGCCGCACGGTTGCCGCATGGGCATCTGCTACCAATGCGTCTTGCCGCTGCGCGACGGCGCGGTCCGCGACCTGCGCACCGGCGAGGTCACGTATGCCGCCCCCGGCGACGGTGTCGCCATCCAAACCTGCGTGTCGGCTGCCGCCGGCGCGTGCGAGATCGAGCACTGAGGAGCCACTGAATGACCCTCGTCGCCGAGCCGCACCCCGTTGCGACCGACCCCACGATGCCGAGCGAGCGGTCCGGCCAGCGGGCCGGGTCTGCCTTCGCGCCCCCCGCCCCGCCTGTCGACGCCCGCGTCAACCCACACCTGCGTCTGGTCGACGGCAAGGAGCGGGTCCTGCACCCCAAGCCGTCCGGTCGTCCCGACCCGACCGCGCACCTGTCGGCCGCCGACATCGAGGCCCTGGGTCGTGAGCTCGACGCCATCCGCCAGACCGTCATGGATTCGCGCGGAGCCGACGACGCGGCATACATCCGCAAGGTCATTGCGTTCAACCGCTACCTCGAGTTGACCAGCCGCGCGATCCTGCTGTTCTCGCTCTTCCCACCGGCCTGGTTGGTCGGCACCGCGGGCCTGTCGGTCGCCAAGATCATCGACAACATGGAGCTGGGCCACAACATCCTCCACGGCCAGTGGGACTGGATGCGCGACCCCAAGATCCACTCGACGACCTGGGAATGGGACCACGTCACGCCGGCGGCCCAGTGGAAGGAGTCGCACAACGAGACTCACCACACCTACACCAACGTCCTCGGCCGCGACAACGACCTCGGCTACGGCATCATGCGCGTCGACGCCGACCAGCCCTGGCACCTGGCCAACCTCGGTCAGCCGCTCTACAGCTTCATCAACGCCCTGTTCTTCGAGTGGGGCATCGCCAGCTACGACCTGAAGCTGCATGACGTCATCACCGGCAAGATGCCCCGCGAGGAGTCCAAGCCTCGGGTCGACGCCATGCTGACCAAGATGCGTCGGCAGGTCCTCAAGGACTACCTCATCCACCCGCTGCTGTCTGGGCCGTCGTTCTTCCCGACGATGGGCGCCAACTTCGTCGCGACGATCATCCGCAACCTGTGGTCCAACGGGGTCATCCTCTGTGGGCACTTCCCGTTCGGCGTCGACACCTTCGCCTACGACTCGATCGAGGGCGAGACCCGCGGCGAGTGGTATGTCCGCCAGATGCTCGGTTCGGCCAACATCTCCGGTGGCTGGCTCGTCCACTTCATGTCGGGCAACCTCAGCCACCAGATCGAGCACCACCTGTTCCCCGACCTGCCGAGCAACCGCTACGCCCAGGTCGCCCCGCAGGTGCGTGAGATCTGCCAGCGCTACGGCCTGCACTACGTCACGGGTTCCTACCCGCGTCAGCTCGCCTCGGCCTGGGCCAAGGTCTTCGTCTACGCCCTGCCCGACAAGGAGCCCGACCGCTCCCGTGGGCAGATCGTCGCCTCGGCCGTCAAGGACGCCTTCGTGGCGGGGAAGGCCAAGCGCGCGGCCAAGCGCGCCGCCAAACTGGCTTAACCCCTTGCGGGCAGGGATAGCCTCACAGACGTATCTCTCGATAGTCCGGACACCTCTTTCTGGTGTTACGTCGTGAGGAGCGTCTCTCCCATGCTCAAGCCAAGTGCCCATCCGCACCCGATGATCAGGTTGTCCGAGCGAGGCCTCTGATGGCCCGCATCCCCGACTACCTCGACTTCGACCTCGAACTCACCGACGCCGGTGAAGGCGGCTACACCGCCCGGGTCCTCGCCTCCCCCAAGGGGGAGGCCAGTGCCGATTTCCGTATGCCGTTCCTCGGCGTCGATCTCGAGAACGTCATCCTCAAGCTCGGCCGCACCCGTTCGGGCGTCCGCGCGCTGGGCTCCCCGCAGCATGACCTCGCGCGCACCTTCGGCGGTCAGCTCTACGACACGGTGTTCTCCGGAGAGGTCGGCACCTGCTTCCGGCGCAGCCTCGATGAGGCGGACGAGCAGGGCAAGGGCCTGCGTATCAAACTGCGGCTCACCGACGTCCCCTCGCTCGCCGACGTCCCCTGGGAATACCTGTATGCCGCGGGGCTGGGTCGCTTCCTCGTTCTTTCCGAGTCCACGCCGATCATCCGTTACCTCGACCTGCCGCGTGAGGTTCTGCCGCTCACCGTCACGCCTCCACTGCGGATTCTCTTGGCCGTGTGCAGCCCGACCAACCTCACCCAACTCGACACCCAGGCGGAAGTCGCGCGGGTCGCCGAATCGCTCCGCGACCTCGTCGAGCGTGGGCTGGTCATCGTGGACCCGCTGCCGAACGCGACGCTCACGGCGCTGCGTCAGGCGCTGCGGGCGACCGACTATCACGTCCTGCACTTCATCGGTCATGGCGGCTTCGACCCGGTCGCCGGCGACGGCGTGCTCGCCTTCGAGGACGCCGACCATCTGGGCCACCTCGTGTCCGGGCAGGACCTGGGCACGCTGCTGCACGATATGCGCACCCTGCGCTTGGCCGTCCTCAACGCCTGCGAAGGCGCTCGGCAGTCGCCCACCGACCCCTTCTCGGGTGTCGCGCAGTGTCTGGTCCGTCAGGGCTTGCCGGCGGTCGTCGCTATGCAGTTCGAGATCACCGATACCGCAGCCACCAGCCTGTCGTCGGAGTTCTATGCCGCTCTGGCCGACGGGCTGCCCATCGACGCTGCTCTTGCACATGCCCGGATGAGCGTGTTCGCTGCGGACAACGACGTCGAATGGGGCACGCCGGTCCTCTATCTGCGCGCCCGGGACGGGCGAATCTTCGACGTGGCAACTCAAGGTGCGGCCCCGCCGACACCTACGCCGACACCAGTGGCGACACCCGCGCCGACACCCGCGCCCGCTCCACCATCACCCATCCCGATCCCTTACCCGATCTCGACCACTCCACCGACTCCCGCGCCGATGCCCGTACCGACATCCGCAACACCCCCGCCGATGCCCGTGCCGACGCCACCTACCCCGCAAACGGGGGCGGGCGGCATACCTGCTGACGCGCCGGGAGCGCCGAAGCAGCGCCATCCCGCGGTGGCACCCGCTGTCGTCGCAGCCGTCATCGTCACCTTGGGCCTGGTCGCGGCGTTCTTGCTGCGGCCCGATGGCGGCGCGGCGACGAATGGACCGGGGCCGGCGCCCAAGGAGTTCAACGGGTTCGTCGCGATGCGCGGAACGCCGGTCATCGACGGCCAGGCCAACGAATGGGCCGGAGCCGTGCCCTACGTCTCGGACGTCCTCGTCGCAGGCAAGGCGACGAAGATCAAGGCGACGTGGAGCCTGATGTGGGACCAGCAGGCCTTCTATGTGGTCGCCGATGTCGCCGACCCCAACCTCATGCCAGCCGACCAGACGGCTCCCGACCAGCAGTGGCGCGGAGATTCGGTGAGCTTCGAGCTCGGGGCTGACCCGCGGGGCTTGGCCGTCGAGGCTGGGCTGCGGGCCACGGACGCGCACTACATCGTCGGCCTGACCCCGACGACCCCGGCGCGGACCAAGATCGTCATCAACCGTGCCAACGTCACCAAGAACACCATCGACGCCGGCCGATTCCATGGCGAGAGCGACGCCGTCGTTGCGCTCATTCCCGGCGGTTACCGGGTCGAGGCGCGCCTGCCCTGGGCCGTGACGGGTGTGGCGCCCCTTGGGGTGCAGACAGGTCAGGTGTTCGGGATCAACCTCAACGCCAGCGACGCCGGGTCCTCACCCAAGGAGTTCGCCGCGATGTACTCCAGCAACCGGGGCCGCACCAGTGCCAACCAGGTCCGACCCGCTGCCTGGCAGGTCGTGCAACTGCAGGGCTGACCTGGGGAGGCCCCGAACCCCGCTGGAGCTAGGCGTCCACTGTTTGCGCGCGGCGGCTCGGTGAGGGAAGATCTACCCACGGGTAACCCCACCCGGCGACCCGACTCGGGAGGACGACGATGGCCAGGTACGACATCACGACCGCAACCTTGGGCACCCTGCTGGCCGACCCCGACGTCGTGGCCATCATGGAGAAGCACGCCCCCGGCATCACGACCAACCCCATGATCGGCATGGCGGCCGGCATGCCCGCCGCCCAGGCCGTCGCCATGGCCGGCGGGATGATCGGCGGAGACGCCGTGTCGGCAATCACCGACGAGGTCACTTCTCTTAACTGAGGTGCATGTAGTACAGTCTTCACAGACACCAACACAGACCCACGAGCGGCTGCCGGACCCCCTGCTGGCGGCCGCTCGTGTTTGTGTTTCCGGGGACCATTCGCCCACATCGGCAGAGTTCGGTCGCCCGCTCCCGCGCTAGGCACCCCCGTTTGGGCCCGTTCCCCGTTGTGACGCCACCCGCCGCGGCTACGCCGCGTGACACCGCGGTATGCCGCGGGCGCGGCATACCGGATAGCGTGCGGTGATGGCCGCGAAGGCAACGACCCCCGCGATCGAGCTCGCTGTCGGTGAGCGGACGATCCGGCTCAGCAACCCCGACCGGGTGTATTTCCCGGAGCACGGGTGGACCAAACTCGACCTGGCGAACTACTACCTCGCGGTCGGCGACGGCATCGTCCGGGCGCTGCGGGAGCGGCCGTGCATGCTGCACCGGTTCCCCGAGGGGCTGGCCGGCGAGAAGGTCCACCAGAAGCGGATCCCGCACGGGGCCCCGCCGTGGTTGCAGACCGTGCGGCTGCACTTCCCCCGCTGGAACCGCACCGCCGACGAACTGTGCGTCACCGAGCTCGGGTCGGTCATCTGGGCGGTGCAGATGTCGACCGTGGAGTTCCATCCGTGGAACGTCCGGCGCGCCGATGTCGATCGCCCCGACGAGTGGCGGATCGACCTCGACCCCATGCCCGAGGCCGGGTTCGACCGGGTGCGCGTCGTCGCCGGGGTCGTCCGCGAGGTGCTTGACGAGCTGGGCATCGTCGGTTTCCCGAAGACTTCGGGGGGCAACGGGCTGCACGTCTACGTCCGGATCGTGCCCGAGTGGGAGTTCGGCGACGTCCGCCGGGCGGCCCTCGCCTTCGCCCGCGAGGTGGAGCGGCGGCTGCCTGGAGACGCGACGACGACCTGGTGGCGCAAGGACCGCGACCCCCGGCATGTCTTCATCGACTACAACCAGAACGCTCGCGACCACACGATCGCGGCGGCCTACTCGGTCCGCGGCGTCCCCGACGGCACCGTTTCGACGCCGATCCGGTGGGACGAGATCGCCGACGTGGAGCCCCGATCCCTCACGCTCGCAACGGTTCCCGCGAGGTATGCCGCCCTCGGTGACCTTCACGCGGGGATCGACGACACGGCATACCGGCTGGATGCCTTGTTGGAATGGGCCGAGCGGGACGAGCGTGCGGGAGCCGACACGCCGCCCGAGCCGGACGCCGGACCCGACGCCTGATCGCCGTGGACGCCTGGACCCTGCGGCCGGCCCGACGCCGGAACGCGCCAACCTGTGAAATTTCGATGAATCCGCAACCACCGGCGCTCAGGAGGTAAGGGGCGGCTTACCCTCAGTCATGGCCCCGTTGCCACCTCGGCCGGCACCCCCGGCTCCGGCTCCCGAAACGCCGCACCCCGCCCGCGCGCGGGTCATGGCCCGGCGCGCTCTGGCCTGGGGCCGCCGCTGGTGGATCCTCACGGTGGTCCTCGTGGCACTCGCCGGCCTCTCGGGCACCCTGCTCGTGCGGGACCTACGCGCCCCCGCGCCGCTCACCCAGGCCGAGATCGACAAGGCCGCCGCGAAAGTCGTCGACAAGGCGCTGGCCGAAGCCGCGCGGGCCCCGTCAGCCGCCAGCACGGCATACGCCCAGGTTGCTGCGAGCCTCGTCATCATCGAAACCGTTGGCGGGGGAGGCGATCCGGCTGCGCAGGGCCTGGGGACGGGCGTCATCGTCAGCCAGGAGGGCGCGATCCTCACCGCCAACCACGTCGTCAGCGGCGGCGGCGCGATCACGGTGACCTTCGCCGACGGCACCCGTGCCCCCGCTCGGGTCCAGAGCGCGCAGCCGGAGAACGACATCGCGGTGCTCGTGGCCGACCAACTCCCGCAGGTCGTCGTGCCAGCGGTCCTCGGTGGGGGCGTGCGCGTCGGCGACCCGGTGTATGCCGTCGGCCATCCCCTCGGTCTCACCGCGTCGCTGTCGTCCGGTGTCGTGTCAGCGACCGGGCGAACGATCGAGGCGGAAGGGCTCAAGCTCGCCGACCTCATCCAGTTCGACGCGGCCGTCAACCCGGGCAATTCCGGTGGGCCACTGCTCAATTCGGCTGGTCAGGTCGTCGGCATCGTCACTGCGCTCGCCAACCCGTCCAAGCAACCCTTCTTCGTCGGCATCGGTTTCGCCGTGCCGATCGCGACAGCCGGCGGCGCCGCCGGCGGACCCTCGATCTAAGGAGCCAGATGTCGACTCCCTTTGCCGCCGGCACCTCTGCCGCCGCCCCCTCGCCGGGGCCAGGCGCCCACCCGCTCGAGCAGATGCTCTACCAGGTGAAGCGGACCATCGTCGGCCAGGACCAACTCCTCGAGCGGATGCTCGTCGCGCTCCTGGCCCGCGGGCACCTGCTTGTGGAGGGCGTCCCCGGCCTGGCCAAGACGATGGCGATCAAGACGCTCGCCGAGGCGATCGGGGTGGACTTCAAGCGCATCCAGTTCACGCCCGACCTGGTCCCCGCCGACCTCATCGGCACCCGGATCTACAACCAGCAGACTGGCGACTTCCAGGTGTCGCTCGGCCCCGTCTTCGCCAACCTCGTCCTCGCCGACGAGATCAACCGGGCGCCGGCCAAGGTGCAGAGCGCCCTGCTGGAGGTCATGCAGGAACGCCAGGTGACGATCGGCCGCGAGACCTTCTCCGCGCCGGACCCGTTCCTCGTCATGGCCACCCAGAACCCCATCGAGTCCGAGGGCACCTATCCGCTCCCCGAGGCGCAGGTCGACCGGTTCATGCTCAAGGTGCTCGTCGGATATCCCTCTGCCACAGAGGAATACGTCGTCGTCGAGCGGATGATCCGCGCGGCCGAGCGGATCGACGCGGTCCTCGACGCGGACGGACTTCGGGGGCTGCAGGCCGCCGTCGACACGGTCTACGTCGACCCCGGAGTGATCCAGTATGCCGTCGCGCTTGCGGGTGCGACCCGTGACCCAGGCGTCGTGGGGCTTCCCGAACTGGCCCGCTATCTGTCCTTCGGTGCCAGCCCTCGCGCGTCGATCAACATCGTGCTGGCGGCCCGGGCGTTGGCCTATCTGCGTGGCCGTGATTACGTCATCCCGATGGATGCCCGGGAGCTTGCGCCCGATGTCCTGCGTCATCGGATGGTGCTCAGCTACGAGGCCCTGGCCGATGACGTCAGCGCCGACGACCTGCTCGGCCCGATCCTCGCGGCGGTGCCGCTGCCCGAGACTGCGGGAGGGCGGCATACCTCAGGGGTGGCCGAGCCGATCCCCGCCAACGTGGACCCCGCATGGTACCGACGACCGGAGTAGCCGCCCCCGAGCGGCTGCTGCGCCGGCTGGAGTGGACGGTGGTGCGGCGGCTCGACGGGCGGTTGCAGGGCGACTACCGGACCATCTTCCGTGGCACCGGGGTCGACTTCCGCGATCTGCGCGAATACGAGCCGGGCGACGACCTGCGCCACATCGACTGGAACGTCACCGCGCGCACCGACGTGCCGTTCGTCCGCGAATACACCGAGGATCGTGAGCTGACCGCCTGGCTGTTGCTCGACCGGTCGGCGTCCATGGCCTTCGGGCCGACCGATCGGCCCAAGCATGTGGTGCTGCTTGAGCTGGCGACCACTCTCGCACTGGTTCTCGCGCGCGGAGGCAACCGGGTGGGTGCCGTCCTCTATGGCGACGGGGTCGATCGCACGGTGCCGCCGCGGCAGGGGCGGGATCAGGTGCTGCGGATCGCCCGCGAGTTGCTCGCCGACGCCCCGACTGCGGGGCACCCGACCGACCTGGGCGGGTTGCTGCGGGCGGCGTTGGGCATGGCCCGGCAGCGCTCCCTGATCGTCATCGTGTCGGACTTCGTGACGACGCCGGGGTGGGAGCGGCCGTTGGGACTGCTCGCCCGCCGGCATGACGTCGTGGCCATCCAGTTGGTCGACCCGCGGGAGCATGACCTGCCGGAGGCCGGGCTCATCGCGCTCACCGACCCCGAGACCGGGGAGCATGTCCTCGTCGACACCGGTGACGTTGAGTTCCGTTCTCGGCTATGGGAGTTGGCGCAGGCGCGGCAGCGCCAACTGGAGGCGGTCGCCGCTCATGCCGGGATCGCGCTGCACCCCGTGTCGACCGACGAGGATCTCGTCGGGGCGTTGCTGCGGATGGCCCGTCTGCGCAGCAAGTGGCGGCGCTGATGCCAGTGACGTTCGCTTCCCCCTGGGCGCTGCTCGGGCTCCTTCTCGTGCCCGGTCTCGCCGCGGCATACCGAATCGTGCGAGCCCGCCGAGCGGCCCGGCGCGCCGAGCTCGCGGCACTCGGGTTCGCTCCGGTGTTGGCCGGGGGTCGTCGTCGACGAGGTTGGGTCGTCCCGACCGCGCTGGGTCTGACGCTGGGGCTGTTGGTGCTCGCCGCCGCGCGTCCGCAGGCCACCGTGCCCGACCTGCGCCGCGAGGGGACGGTGATCCTCGCGATCGACGCCTCGACGAGCATGACGGCCACCGACGTGGCGCCGACCCGGATGGCAGCGGCCAAGGCGGCGGCGAAGGCCTTCGTTGCGCGGCAGCCGAGCACGATCCGGATCGGGGTCGTGTCCTTCGGGGACAGCGCGGTGGTCCTGCAGGCTCCGACGCTCGTGCAGGCCGAGGCCGTGGCGGCCATCGATCGGTTGACGCCCCAAGGGGGCACGTCGTTGGGGCAGGGAATCTTCGCGTCGCTCAAGGCAATTGCTGGAGGGAAGCTCGCGATCACCGAAGAGCAGTTGGCGGGGGACATCGAGAGCCTCGACATCGGGTACTTCGGGTCATCGGCCATCGTCCTGCTGTCCGACGGTGAGGACACCTCGCGCCTGGACCCCCTGGCGTTGGCCGAGCTCGCCGGTGTCGCGGGTGTCAAGATCAACACCGTCGGGCTGGGCGACCCGGCCGGGACGACGGTGACCGTCAACGGCTTCACGGCGGCGACGCAGTTGGACGAGGCGACGCTGACGGCGATCGCCGACGCGACGGGTGGGCGCTATCGGGCGGCACCCGACGAGGCGTCCCTCGCCGATGTCTACGGCTCGATCGACCTCGCGATGACCAGCACCCCCGTGCACATCGAGATCTCGGCGCTGTTCGCGGCGGCCGCCCTGCTCATCCTGGTCGCCGCCGCCAGCACGTCGATCCTGCGGACCGGGCGGGTGATCT
This sequence comes from Candidatus Phosphoribacter hodrii, assembly GCA_016707175.1. GTDB lineage: Bacteria > Actinomycetota > Actinomycetes > Actinomycetales > Dermatophilaceae > Phosphoribacter > Phosphoribacter hodrii. The sequence goes on along the minus strand of JADJIB010000001.1, from coordinate 779,073 downwards.
GAGTGTCGTTCGCGTGGCCCTACGCCCTGCTCGCGGTGCTGCTCGCTCCGGCGCTGCTCGCGGCATACCTCTGGTCGTTGCGACGGAGGCGCAGGTATGCCGTCCGGCATCCGGATCTCGCGCTCGTGCGTGCCGCGCTGCCCGCGCGTTCCCGCTGGCGTCCGCATCTGCCGGTTGCGCTGCTCGTGCTGGGCGTCGGGCTGTTGGGGCTGGCAGTCGCCCGGCCGCAGGCCTCGGTCGAGGTCCCGATCCAGCGCTCGACGATCATCCTCGCGCTGGACGTGTCGCGCTCGATGTGTGCCACCGACGTCGCGCCCAACCGGCTTTCGGCCGCGCGGACGGCCGTCCAGGAGTTCGTCGAGACCCAGCCGAGGGACACTCGGTTCGGGCTGGTCGCGTTCTCGGGATCGGCTGCACTCGTCGTGCCGCCGACGACCGACTCGGCGGCGGTGCTGACGTCGCTCGACGGGCTGAGCACCGGGCGCGGGACGGCGATCGGGTCGGCCATCCTCACGTCGGTCGATGCGATCGCCGCGATCAACTCCCAGGTGCAACCGATCGGCGAGGTGCCGCTCGGGCCCGACACCATGCAGCAGCCGGGCGTCCCGGCGCCGGTGCCGAGTTCGATCGACCCGCCGCCTGGAGCGACTGGCGGCTTCGTGTCGGACATCGTCGTGCTGCTCACCGACGGTGCCAACACGCGTGGGGTGCTGCCGGTGGCGGCGGCCAAACTCGCGGCCGAGCGCCGGATCCGGGTCTATCCCATCGGTTTCGGCACGACGAATCCGACCCAGATGGTGTGCACCGCCGAGCAGTTGGGCGGGGACGCTTTCGGTGAGTTTGGGCCGCGATCCGGCGGGCAGGTCGGACAGGCCCCGGGTGGACAGGCCCCGGGCGGTGGGTTTGGCGGAGGGCGCAACTTCCTGGTCGTCGATGAGCCCACCCTGAAGGCCGTCGCGGCCACCACCGGCGGGGCCTACCACCAGGCGAGCGATGCCGCTCAGCTCGGCGAGGTCCTGCGAGGGATCCCGCGCGAGGTCGTGCTGCAGCGTGAGGACCTGGAGGTCACGGCATACCTGGCGATCCTGGCGGCGCTCGTCGTGGCGGGCGCGCTCGTGCTGTCGGTTCGGTGGAACCCGCTCGCGTAGGTGCCTGGCCTCGGCCGGGGTTGAGGTCGCTGCTGCCTGGCCCCCTGGTGTGTGGGGTGGCGGGTCGCCGTTGATCCGTCGGGGGTGGCGATGGCGGCGTTGATGGCGTCCACGGTGGCGCTGGGGTCGGCGACGGTGAGGTAGAGGCGGTCGTAGTGCTCGTCGGCCAACTGCACGACGATGGTGGCGGCCGACCCGGTGACGTTCCAGAAGTGACGCTCGCCATCGAGCGTGAAGGTGCCTGCCCACTTGACTCCTGGGACGCCGAGGCCTCGCAGGCCTGGGCCCCGAGGGAGGAAAGGCGCCGGACCTCGAACAGCCCCCAAGCCGAGACCCCATCCCGCACACCGGTAGACTCGCCTGAAGGCCTGCCGCCCGGACCAGGCCGATCAGTCAAGAACGATCAGTCAACAAACTCTGACACGGTGTCACGCTCTACCCTTCCGCTAGCGACCGCGGGAACCGACCGGGGTGCGCCTGCGAGCACCGACGCGGGATCGAGGGACGGGGGCCATGGACAGGTTCGAGCTCAAGAAGGACTATCCGTCGCTCTATGCCCCCAGATCGCGCACCTGGGAAGTGCTCGATGTTCCCCCCATGCTGGCGATCGCGGTGGACGGAGCCGGTGACCCGAACATGTCACCCGACTATGTCGAAGCGGTCAGTGCCCTCTTCTCGGTCGCCTACACGATCAAGTTCGCGGCCAAGGCACAGGGACGCGAGATGGTCGTCGGGCCACTCGAGGGTCTGTGGTGGGCAGAGGATCCCCGCAGTTTCATCGAACCCGACGAGGGCGCCTGGAGTTGGCGGATGCTCATCGTCCAGCCGCCGTGGGTCGACGAGGTGACCCTGGAGGCAGCGGTGGCCAAGGTTGCCGCCAAGCAGGCCGTCAAAGGGGCCGGCTTGGGCAGCACAGCGCTGTCGAAGCTGACGCTGGTCACCCTCAACGGGGGCCGCTGCGCTCAGGTGTTGCACATCGGTTCCTATGACGACGAGGGCCCCACGCTGGCCGATCTGCACGACCGCTTCATGCCTGAACACGGGCTGGCGTTCAACGGGCCACACCACGAGATCTACGTCGGTGACCCGCGTCGTACGGCACCGGAGAAGCTCAAGACCGTCCTGCGCCAACCCGTCCGCCCGGCCTGACGCACGCCGGTCCCCGAGATCATCGGCGGGTGTGGGGAATTCGGGGTCGCTGGAGCCGGGGTGGGCCGAACTTGCCGGCGAGTGTGTGGAATTTGGGGAGCGGGGAGGGGGAGCGGGGAGGGGGAGCGGGATTGGCGGACGGGTCAGGCTTCGGGGACGGTGCTGTGCAACTCGTCGAGCCAGACCTTCGCGGACGCGTCGGACGGCATACGCCAATCGCCTCGGGGCGACAGCGAACCGCCGCGGACCACCTTCGGGCCGTTGGGCAGCGCCGAGCGCTTGAACTGGTTGGCGAAGAACCGGGTGAGGAAGACCTCCAGCCAGTGCCGGATCTCCCCCAGGGTGTATGCCGTGCGCGCACCTTCGGGGAAACCTTCCGGCCACTGCCCGCTCGCCGTGTCGTGCCAGGCATGCCAGGCCAGGAAGGCGATCGTCGACGGTCGCAAGCCGTGGCGCAGGACGTAATACAGCGTGAAATCCTGCAGGGCATACGGCCCGATCATGGCCTCGGTCGACTGGGCCGCCTCACCCTCACGGGTCGGCACCAACTCGGGGCTGATCGTCGTGTCGAGGATCGAACGCAGGGTCGCCCCCACCTCGTCGCTGAACTGGCCCGAGGCGATGACCCACCGGATGAGGTGCTGGATGAGCGTCTTGGGCACCCCCGTGTTGACCCCGTAGTGCGACATCTGATCGCCGACGCCATAGGTGCACCAGCCCAGGGCGAGCTCGGACAGGTCGCCCGTGCCGAGCACGATCCCCTTGCGCTGGTTGGCGATTCGGAACAAATAGTCGGTGCGCAGGCCGGCCTGGACGTTCTCGAAGGTGACGTCATAGACCTCCTCGCCGCGCCCCACCGGGTGCCCGAGGTCGCGGAGCAACTGGGTGGCCGCCGGCCGGATGTCGAGCTCCTCCCAGGTGACCCCGAGCGACTCCATCAGCCGGATCGCGTTGCCCTTCGTGTGATCCGAGGTCGCGAACCCCGGCATGGTGAAGGCCAGCACGTCCGAGCGGGGCCGCCCCAACCGGTCCATCGCCCGGCACGCGACGATCAGCGCGTGGGTCGAGTCGAGCCCACCCGACACCCCGATGACCACCGTCGGTCGGCCGATCGAGCGCAGCCGCTGCTCTAGCCCCGACACCTGGATCGAATACGCCTCGAAACAGTCCTGCGCCAACCGGGCCGCGTCGTCCGGCACGAACGGATAGCGGTCGACTGCCCGACGCAGCCCGAGATCGCCCCGCGGCGGATCCAACCGGAAGGTCACCTCGCGGAACGCCCCGACCCGCGCCGCGTGAGTGCGCCGGTTGTCGTCGAACGTCCCCTGACGCATCCGCTCCTGCCGCAGCCTCGCCAGGTGCACGTCGGCGACCGACCGTCGTGGCCCCGACGGGAAGCGCTCGCCCTCGGCCAGCAGCGACCCGTTCTCCCAGACCATGGTCTGGCCGTCCCACGAGAGGTCGGTGCTCGACTCGCCTTCTCCGGCAGCGGCATACAGGTATGCCGCGAGGCAGCGTGAGGAGGCCGACTCGGCGAGCATCGCGCGGTCGCGCGCCTTGGCGACCGTGATCGGCGACCCCGACACGTTGACGAGCACCGTGGCTCCGGCCAGCGCGGCCTCGGCCGACGGTGGGATCGGGACCCACATGTCCTCGCAGACCTCGACGTGGACGACGAGGTCAGGCACATCGACGGCCCGGAAGAGCAGATCCGGCCCAAACGGCACGTTGTCCTCGCCGACCCGAATGGTCCCGCGCACGTCGTCGCCGGCCGCGATGGTCCGCGACTCATAGAACTCGCGATAGGTCGGCAGGTAAGACTTCGGCGCCACCCCGAGCACCCGCCCCCGGTGCACGACGACCGCGCAGTTATAGACCCGCCCTCGTGCGCGCAAGGGCGCCCCGACGACCAACACCGGCAACAACTGGGCCGATGCTCGCACCAACTCCTCGAGCGCGACCTCGACTGCGTCGAGCAGTGGGTCGGCCAGCACGAGGTCGTCCAGCGAGTAGCCGGTCAGTCCCAACTCCGGGAACACCGCGACGGCAACGCCCTCGTCGTGGCACTCGCGCGCCACGGCCAACGTGGCGGCGACATTGGCGGCCGGGTCGACGAGACGCACCGGGACCGTGCAGGCAGCGACCCGCGCGAAGCCGTGGTCATAGATGGAGAAGAAGTTCATGCGGCTACCGCGCGCCTCCCTGGTCCGGCGGCCCCGGGTCGGAGCCCGTCCCGAGTCTCCCACGACCCGAGGGCATGGGTATGCCGCGTGCGGTGAGGCCAGGGGCATGGCCCGAGCGATGGACACGAGGGGGAGCGCCACCGTTCGCCGACACGCGGCATACATGAGCATTGTTGCCCACAGTCTGCGGTTCCGCATCTCGAACTGCTCACGGAGGCAGGCTCACTCGTTGCCTAGACTTCCAGGTATGCCGCCCGCACCTGCCCCTTCTCGCGGGCCTCGGTTCGAGCCGTTCCGGGCTCTGCGCTACGCGCCCGGAATCGACCTCGACGCCGTCATCGCACCGCCCTACGACGTGTTGTCCGACGCCGACGTCGCCGCACTTCGGGCTCGCGACCCGCACAACATCGTCCACGCGGACATCCCCGCAGGCACCGACTCGACCCGGTATGCCGCCTCCGCGCACCTGCTGCGCGACTGGCAGGAGACCGGCGTCCTGGTCCGTGACGAGGTGCCGACGCTGTCGATCTATCGGATGCGTTTCGTCGACGAAGCCGGCCAGCGACGCGAGTTGGTCGGGGTTCTCGGCGGGTTGGAGGTGGTCGCTGAGGGGGCCGGTCAGGTGCTTCCGCATGAGCGGACCACGCCCAAGGCGTCGACCGACCGTCTCGATCTCACCCGGGCCACTGGCACCAACCTCTCGCCGGTCTGGGGGCTGTCGCTGGCGCAGGGTTTGACCGCTGCGCTCGCCGAGCCCGCCGAGCCGATGGGGAGTCTGGTCGTCGACGGCGTCGAACATGTCGTCGAGCGGGTTATCGACCCCGACCGGATCGCCGCGATCTCGGCGATCATCGGCGCCGACGACGTGTTGATCGCCGACGGTCACCACCGTTATGGCGTGGCCCGGCGCTACCGCGATGAGATGGCGGAGGCCAAAGAGCCCGAGAGCGCATCCGGGGCGGGGGCCACGTTGGCCTTCGTGGGCGAGCTCGTCGCCGATCAGTTGGCTATCGACGCCATCCACCGCATTGTCCGGGGCCTGACCCCGGCAGCCTTGCGGGAGGCGTTGGCGAGGGACTTCGAGTTGGTGCCCGCCCCCGCCGCCCAGCCCGGCCCGGCGCTGCTCGCCGAGCTCAACCGCTCAGGGCGGTTGTTGCTCATCGAGTCACCGGAGGTGGCGACCTGGTTGGTGCCGCGGCCGGGGGCTTTCGACGACGTGCGGGCGCTCGACGGCGCCTGGCTGGAGCACACGCTGGCCGGGACAGGGGCGGTGCTGGACTACCAGCACGGGGTGGCCGAGGTGCTCGATGTGCTGCACGCCGACCCGCAGGCCCTGGCGATCCTTATCCGCCCGACCAGCCTCGAGCAGATCGAGCGGACGGCGCGCGAGGGCCTGCTCATGCCACCCAAGTCGACGTTCTTCACACCCAAACTGCGCACCGGCCTGGTGCTGCGCCCCCTCGACGAGGCCTGAGTCGTCGCGACTGCCTAAGCCGACGTGCGGGCGATGATGGGGGAGACGGGGCCACCGGGGGCGGCGGGCCCTGCCCCGAGCGTCCCGGGGTCGGGAGAGGCCTGATCCATGAGGTGCTCGATCTGGGCCATCGTGCCGAACGCGATCAACACCGACCCGGGCTCCAGCACGGTGTCCGACGACGGGTGGGGGGCGAACGGCATACGCGGGCCTGGTCGATGGGCGAGCAGGCGCGCGCCGGACGATTGCTCCAGGTCCAACTCGCCGAGGCTGCGGCCAGCCAACGGCGAGTCGACTGGGATCCGGATTTGTTCGATCCGGAAATCGAGCTCCTCGTCGTGCATGACGACGTCGAGGAACTCCGCGACATGGGCGTTGAGCGCGAAGGCCGCCATGCGGCGACCGCCGATGAGTTGCGGGTTGACGGCTCGGGTCGCCCCGGCGAGGACGAGCTTCTCCTTGGAGTCGACGGTGCGGGCGCGGGCGATGATGACCAGATCGGGACGCAGGGCCCGCGCCGAGAGGGTGAGATAGACGGTGTCGGCGTCGGTCTCCAGGGTGGCGATGAGGGCGCGGGCACGGTCGATGCCGGCCGCGCGGAGCACCTCGTCGCGCGTGCAGTCGCCGATGAGGTGCGGGTCCTCAAGGTGCATGACCCGATCGGGGACGTTGTCGACGACGACCACCTGCGAACCAATGTTCTTCAGGTGCTCGCGCGCCGAGCGACCCACCCGGCCGTGGCCACAGATGATGACGTGGCCACTCATGCCCGAGATTCGCTTGTCCATCCGACGCCTTTCGAAGTACTTCCGGACATCCCCCTCGGTGACCGTCCCGACCATCACCGTGAGGTTGTAAAGAGCGATACCGACCCCGAGGATCATCAGGCTGGTCGAGAACGCCTTGCGCACCGGCGTCGCTTCCAAGACCTCGCCATAGCCCACAGTCGTCAGGGTCATGACCGCTTGGTAGATCGCGTCGAGCAGGTTGTAGCCGAGGATCATGTAACCCACGACGCCATAGACCGTGATGACAAGCAGCGACCCGATCGCGAGGGACATGCGGCGGACGATGCTCACGTTGGCTATTGAACCGCGTCCCGGGCGTTCCGGATAGCAGCGGAGGTATGCCGCGCGGCATACCTCGGTCCGGCGCGTGGGTGGGACCTCGGTCACGCGACGTTCGCGGCGGTGCCCGTTAGGCTCGGGCCGTCAACGTCGACGCTCGTGGCACCGGAGGTGCGCGATGGGCAGTGCAGATCGGGACGTCACCCGGGTGGCGATTGTGGGAGCCGGCCCGTCCGGGTTGTTCGCTGCCCAATCACTGGTTGGGCAGAGCGAATTGCCGGTGCAGGTGGACCTCATCGACCGGCTGCCGACGCCCTACGGCCTGCTGCGCTACGGCGTTGCGCCTGACCACACGAGCATCAAGTCGGTCGCCAACGCGCTGGCCCGCACCTTCGACAGCAGCGGCGTCCGCTTCATCGGCAACGTCGAGCTCGGTCGAGACATCTCGCGCGAGCAGCTTCTCGCGGCCTACGACGCCGTTGTGTATGCCGCGGGCGCGGCTGAGGATGCCCAGCTCGGCGTCCCGGGGGAGGACCTGGCGGGCAGCCGGTCGGCGCGCGAGTTCGTCGCTTGGTATTCCGGGCATCCGGACGCCCCCGCGCAGGACCTCGGCGGCGTGCGGACTGCGGCGGTGATCGGCGTCGGAAACGTCGCGGTCGACGTCGCCCGGGTCCTGGCCAAGACGGCCGACTCGCTCGAAGTGACCGACATGCCCCCGGCGGTGTTGGCTGAACTGCACCGGCACCAGGCCGACGACATCCACGTCATCGCGCGGCGCGGTCCGCAGCACGCGGCCTTCACGACGGTCGAGCTGCGCGAGCTCGTCCACACGCCGGGGCTGGCGGTGAGCGTCAACGAGGACGCGTTCGACGGCATACCCGATGACCTGGAGCGCCGACCGAAGGCGAACGTCGAGATCCTGCGGGAGGCGGCCGCGAAGGTCGTCGAGAACCCGCGTCGGCGGCTGCATTTCTGGTTCTGGCGCAAGCCGATTGCCATCGAGGGCGACGGCCGCGTCGAAGCGCTCGTGCTCGAGCGGACCCGGCTGGACGAGGCGGGCAAGGTCGTGGGGACTGGCGAGACCCAGCGGCTGGAGACCGAGTTGGTGCTGCGCTCGATCGGGTATCGGTCGACCGCGCTGGCCGGGGTGCCGTTCGACGAGCGTGCCGCGGTGATCCCCAACGTCGAGGGGCGGATCGTTGGGGCGGACGGGGAGGTGCTGCCTCGGGAGTATGTCGTCGGGTGGATCAAGCGCGGCCCGACCGGGGTCATCGGCACCAACAAGTCGGATGCGTCGCAGACCGTGCGCCACCTCGTGGCCGACTTGGTGGCCGCGCGGGCCGGCGATGGCGGGGCGGCCGGTGGGGTGGGTGACCGGGGCGGACCGACCGGACCTGCTCACCGCGTTGGCCGAGCAGGGCCACGAGGTGATCAGCCTCGATGGCTGGCGGGCCATCGACGCTGCCGAGATCGCTCGGGGTGCCGCCCTGGGTCGCGATCGCACCAAGCTCGACACCTGGTCGGGGTTGTTGGACGCGGGGCGGCTCGATCCAGCCTGACGTCCCGAAAGGTGGGATTTCGGGCAAATCGGGACCCCCGACGTCCGGTGGTCGAGTGGCCCTCCCTACGCTGCCTGCATGAGCGCCTCCGACCTGCACCCCAATCTCCAGCCGATGTTCGAAGAAGTGCTGCGGCGCAATCCTGGCGAGTCGGAGTTCCACCAGGCCGTCTTCGAACTGATCCACAGCCTGACCCCGATCGCCGGCAAGCAGCCGGAATACATCAAGTGGTCGATCCTCAACCGGATCTGCGAGCCCGAGCGGCAGATCATCTTCCGGGTCCCGTGGATCGACGACTCCGGGGCGGTCCACATCAACCGCGGCTTCCGGGTGCAGTTCAACTCGGCGCTGGGCCCGTTCAAGGGTGGGCTGCGGTTCCACCCCAGCGTCAACCTGTCGATCATCAAGTTCCTCGGCTTCGAGCAGACCTTCAAGAACGCCCTCACCGGTATGCCGATCGGCGGCGGCAAGGGCGGCAGCGACTTCGACCCCAAGGGCCGCTCGGACGCGGAGATCATGCGGTTCTGCCAGTCGTTCATGACGGAGCTCTATCGGCACGTCGGTGAGTATCGGGACGTCCCGGCCGGCGACATCGGCGTCGGAGGGCGCGAGATCGGGTTCCTCTTCGGGCAGTACAAGCGGATCACCGGGCACTACGAGTCGGGCGTCTTCACCGGCAAGGGCCTCACCTGGGGCGGTTCCCAGGTGCGCACCGAGGCGACCGGTTATGGCGTGACCTTCTTTGCCGAGGAGATGCTGCGCGTCAAGGGGGAGTCCTTCGATGGCAAGCGCGTCCTGGTCTCCGGGTCGGGCAATGTCGCCATCTATGCCGTCGAGAAGGTCGCCCAGCTCGGTGGGACGGTCGTCGCGGTGTCCGATTCGGACGGCGTCGTCCTGGACGAGAAGGGCATCGACCTGGACCTGCTCAAAGAGGTCAAGGAGGTGCGGCGCGAGCGCCTCACGGAGTATGCCGCCGCGCGCGGAGGCTCCGCGCGGCATACCGCTGGGGGTTCGATCTGGGACATCCCGTGCGACGTGGCCCTGCCCTGCGCCACCCAGAACGAGCTCGACGAGAGCGGCGCAATTGCCCTGGTGGCCAACGGAGTTCGACTGGTCGCCGAGGGAGCAAACATGCCGACGACCCCCGAAGCGATCCGGGTGCTGCAGGACGCCAAGGTGCTCTATGCGCCGGGCAAGGCGTCCAACGCGGGCGGGGTCGCGACGAGTGCGCTGGAGATGCAGCAGAACGCTAGCCGCGACTCCTGGGACTTCGAGTCGACCGAGGCGCGCCTGCAGCAGATCATGTCCGACATCCATGGGCGCTGCGTGGAGGCGGCGGACGAATACGGCGACCCGGGCAACTACGTCATGGGGGCGAACGTCGCGGCCTACACCAAGGTCGCCGACGCCATGGTGGCCCTCGGGCTCATCTGACGGCGAGTACCGGGGCGGGTGCTGGGCGGGTGGTTCCAGCGCGAGCCAATTGGCGCTAACATCGCCATATGACGATGAAAACGCAAATGAGCGCTCCTGCCCCGGTTGCTGGGATCAGCGAAACCTCAGCGCTCACGGCTGCGGCCTGCCTGTTCCACGGGTTCAGCGATCGCTCGCGGCTGGCCATCGTTCAGCACCTTGCGTTGGGTGAGCATCGGGTCGTCGACCTCACCAAACACCTGGGCCTGGCTCAATCGACGGTGAGCAAGCACCTGCTCTGCCTGCTTGATTGCGGTCTGGTCACTGTGCGACCTGAGGGTCGCGCCTCGGTCTACGCCTTGGCCTATCAGGAGGCGACGCTGCAGGTGCTGCGAGCTGCTGAGAACCTGCTCGCCCTCACGGGTGATGCCGTGGAACTGTGCCCGCGCTATGGCACGGAGGCGCGATGAGCACCAACACGAGGGCCAGCGGGCTGACGGCGCAGGAGCGGCAACGCCTCGGCCGCCGGGCGCGGCAGTTGGCGGGCGCCTCGGTGGCCTACAACATCGTCGAGTGCATCATCGCGGTGTGGGCCGGTGCGGCGGCATCGTCCGTGGCGCTGATCGGCTTCGGCCTGGACTCCCTCGTCGAAGTCTCCAGCGGACTTATCATCCTGTGGCAGTTCAGCCACCATCTGCCTGAGTCGCGTGAACGCGTCGCCCAGCGACTGATGGCGCTCTCGTTCTTCGCGCTGGCCGGTTACGTGACCTTCGGATCAGTCCGCGGACTGATGTTCGGCGTCGAGCCGGACACCTCGCCGGTCGGCATCGGGCTGCTCCTCCCCTGATCATCATGCCATTCTGTCCTGGGCGCAACGTCGCCCGCCGCGCCGGCCGCTGACTCGTCGCGGACGTTGCTGGCACCTACCTCTCGCTGTTCTCCTTCTCGGCCTCGTGCTGAACGCCGCGCTGGGGTGGAGCTGGGCTGACCCCATCGCGGCGCTCGTCATCGCCGGGGTCGCGATCAACGAAGGGCGCAACGCCTGGCGCGGCGACCTCTGCTGTGCCGCTGGCAGCTCTGAGCCGAGAGCGTCACAGGGCGCGGGTTGCGATGACGGTTGCTGCGCCGATGACGCTGCCACCGTGGCCGGACCGGCGACTTCGGACTGTGGGGCCGACTGCCACCCCCCCCCCCCCTAAGTGATGGGAGGTCATCGGCGGGCTGATCTCCGGGTCGTTGGCCCTGTTGGCCGATGCCGCGCACATGCTGACCGACGCCGCCGGCGTCGGCCTCGCGCTCCTTGCGGCTTGGTTCGCCAGCCGGCCAGCGACCCCTGAGCGCACATTCGGGTATCAACGGTCTGAGGTCCTGGCAGCGGTCGTCAACGCGCTGCTGCTCTTCGGCGTGGCCGGCTTCGTGTTGGTCGAGGCGGTGCGACGGTTCACCTCGCCGCCGGAAGTCGCCACCGGACTCATGCTCGGGGTTGCCGTCGTTGGTCTCGTCGCCAACACGATCTCGTTGCTGGTGCTGCGCGGTGGGCAGCAGGAGTCGCTCAACGTGCGCGGGGCATATCTGGAGGTGCTTGGCGACCTGTTGGGCTCCGCTGCCGTGATCGTCGCGGCCATCGTGATCGCGCTGACCGGCTACACCCAGGCCGACCCCATCGCCTCTGCCCTCATCGGGTTGATGATCCTGCCGCGCACGTGGGGGCTGCTTCGGGAGGCGGTGGACGTCCTTCTTGAGGCCACCCCCCGGGGTGTTGACCTCACCCAGGTGCGTCAGCATCTGCTGGACACTCCCGGCGTCATCGACGCGCACGACCTGCACGCCTGGACCATCACCAGCGGCCTGCCGGTCCTCTCGGTCCATGTGGTCGTGGCGCAGGACGTGCTCGCCGACGGAGGCGGCGGTCGGGTGCTCGACTCCCTCGGCGTCTGTCTCGCAGGCCATTTCGACGTCGAACACTGCACCTTCCAGCTCGAGGAGCCGACTCACCAGGGCCACGAACACGCGCACCACGACTGAGCCCGCGGCTCGGTGACCCCATTCAGTTGCGGCTGGGGCGTGGGGCGGGGCGGCATACCTGATGGGTATGCCGCCCCGCTCACGTGAGGTGCGAATCGCCTTTCAGAGCAACGACATCCGGGGCTCGCCGTTGAGCAGGCCGGTGCCCGCGATGGTGCACGTGCCGCCGCGGACGGCGCCGCCGTTCCACACCTGGCGGACGCAGGAGCGCTCAGCGAGCTCGCCCCAGTAGTTGGGGTGCAGGGACTCCTGGACGTAGTAGGGGCCGGTGGCCGTCGAGATCGTGCGGATCTGCGAGATCCATTCGGTCTTGTCGACGGCACCCGCCTGGGTCCAGGACGAGAAGCCCTTCTCCTGCAGCAGGCCGACGGTGTTCTCGCAGAGGCGGCGGCCGTTGAAGGCCGACTGCAACTCGAGGACTTTGGCTCCGGCGATGCCCGAGGCGGTGAGCGCGCCCTTGACGGTGTTGTTGATCGTGGGGAGGGCGGAGGAGTTGGCCCAGTCGGCGTCCCTGTTCCAGAAGCCGCAGCCGCCGGTGCTCTGGCGGGTGTAGCCGGACTGGCTGTAGCGGAAGCCGGAGCCGTTGGGGATCGGCGACGGATAGTCCTGCACGACGAGGGTCCACGCGCTGTCGGCGTAACCGGCGTTGCGCATCGCCTGGCGGACGTTGAGCAGGGCGGTCGTGATGCGGGCCTTGACGGTCGCGACATTCGTCGAGGTGAAGTTGGCCTTGACCGACGAGTCGTCGTAGCAATAGTTGGGCCACCACGACGGCGAGGTGAGGAAGTTCGTCACGCAGGACTGGATGATCCCGGCGAAGTTGAAGTCGTTGCCGCCGATGCTGACGACGACCATCTTGACGTTGTGGCCGGCCGCGAAGTTCTGCAGCATCTTGGCCTGGCCCTGCTTGCCCGCGCCGTTGTCATAGAAGTCCAGGCCGGGCTTGAAGTAGCCGTCGGACGACGTGTAGGTGCTGGTCTGGGCGCCCGAGCAGGCCAGGTCGACGCCCTGGGTGCCGGCGCTGATGTAGATCGAGGCGGCCCAACTGCGGTGGCAGCGGTTGATCTGCTCGGCGGTGCGAGTGGCGTTGTCGTAGTAGGCGGTCGAGCCGAGGGCATCGACCGACGACGAACTGGAGTTGGAGTTGCCGGCCCAGCGGCCGGCCTCGCCGGAGATGTAGCTGTCGCCCAGGCTCGCCACCCACGGGGTGCCTACTCCGGGCCCGTCAGCGGAGGCTTGGGTTGCGGAGGTGAGGCCCGCGGCGGCGAGGCCGAGGCTGGTGAGGAGGATGGCGGCATACCGCAGGCGGCGTATGCCGCGGGGTCGGCTCGACGTGGCGAGTGGGCGGACCGAGGGGATGGGAAGAGTCATGTGAGCTCCCGATCGACGCTGATGAGGATGACCGTCGGGTGCCCCGTCACCGACCCACTCACTGTGGCACAGGTCACGTTCCCGTGCCCCCCGAATGAGCGGGAGCGTTTGAGGCGAAGTCAGGTGCGACATTTCGGTAGAGCGTGTTTCACTGAGTGATGCCCATCCAGCAGCTGCGGCACTCAGTCCCCGAGAGGGACTTCGGGCTCGGGGCGGTCGATGCGGCCGATCGGTTCCGCCCAACGTTGAAGAGCGACGCGCCGCTATCGCAGCCACCGCTGGCTCGCTCGCGGACGCATTCTCGCCGGATTACCTCATTCTCATGCGTGAAGACTGGCCGGGCTGAGCCGTCGGACTGAACGGCTAGAGCCGGGAGCGGAACTCGGCGACGCTGGGGCCTGCCCGGGCTCGCAGCCCAGCCTCCTCGCGACCGCCGCGGCCGCGCGTGGTGTTCGAGTCATCGGACCGCGGTCCGAGATGACGAGGTGACAGCCCGCCAATCGGCAAATGGCACCCCGGCGCCGGACGCCGTCGACACGTATCGTTTCTGCGGTGAGTTCTAGGCGATATTTGCGTTGGGCTATCCCGGGCGGGGTTCTGGTTGCCGCCTCGGCGTTCCTCTGGGGCCGTGGATGGTGGGTTTACGTCCTTTCGCTGGTGGGACTGGCCATGATCATTTGGCCGATGCCAGCCCGACGCCCACGGTAAGAACAGCTCACGGCGCGGATGATTCGCTGGCGCTTACAGGCGGGAGCGGAACTCGGCGACGCTGGGGGCCTGCCAGTCGGTGTGGTCGTTGCGCCAGCCTTCCTTGTCCAGGAAGAGCCGGTGCCCGTTGGCGGTCGCGTGACCGATCACATCTGAGTTCGCGATGCCGAACTGAGCCTGCAACTTCCGGACCAGCGCCAGCACTGCCTGGATCTGAGCGGGCCGCGCGAGGATCTGCTGATCGGCCCACAGCGACGTGTGACCGTGGGTCGCCTGCACGATCTCGATGCCGATCGCCACGTGGTTGAGCCCGATGGCGTGCCGACACATGACGTTGGTCGGGACGAGCGCGTGGACGATGCCGGACTGGTCGACGACGAAGTGGGCGCACGTCCCGGGCAGCTCACCCCGGTTGGGCGAGTCGATGGCGAAACTCGATCGCACCGGCTCCCAGGTGTCCGTCTCGGTGAAGTGCAGGACGATCACCTGGGGGTCCAGCGTCCAGGAATCAACCCCATAGTGACGCTTGGCGTATGCCGCCATCTCGTCCTTGCGCTGCTGCGAGTAGGGAATCCACGCGTCAACGATGCGAAGGACTCCCGCGACGGGGGCCGCCGTCGGCGAGCTGCTGCTGGGCCGAGGTGAGGACGTGGTGGCGGTCGATGACGCGGTGGGCGCGGGCTCACTCGCCGTGGGCGCCGCAGCGGTCGTCGGGACGGTGGTCGCTGGTGTCTGCGTGGCCCAGGTCGTCGGTGTCTCGCTGACCAAGGTCGTGGTGGGCGTCGCGGTGGTTGGACTCGCGCCGGAACAGGCCGTGGCGAGTAGCGTTAGCGCCGCGCACGCGGCATACAGGAGGGTATGCCGTGGACCCCGGTGGCGAGGTGCCCGTCCCCCAGTGGTCACGCGATTCAGCCTAGCCGCAGAGGGAGTGTCGATGTCGCAGCCGTGGTGGCGCAATAGCGTGGTCTACCAGGTGTATCCGCGGAGTTTCGCGGACAGCAACGGTGACGGTTTCGGCGATCTGCCGGGGCTCATCGACCGGCTCGACCACATCCAGACGCTCGGGGCCGACGTCGTCTGGGTGTCGCCGTTCTATCCCTCGCCGCAGGCGGACAACGGCTATGACATCAGCGACTACCAGGGCGTCGACCCGCTCTTCGGGACGATCGAGGACGTCGACCGGCTCATTGCGCAGCTGCATGCGCGCGGGATGAAGCTCGTCATCGACATCGTCGTCAACCACACGAGCGACGAGCACCCGTGGTTCGTCGAGGCCCGCAGCTCGCGGGAAAGCCCACGGCGAGACTGGTATTGGTGGCGCGAGCCGCGCGACGGCATGACGATCGGGGCGCCGGGGGCCGAGCCGACCGACTGGCAGGCGTTCTTCAGCGGGTCGACGTGGGAGCCGGATCTCGCGACGGGGAGTACTACCTGCACCTGTTCGATCGCAAGCAGCCCGACCTCAACTGGGAGAACCCCGACGTGCGGGCGGCCGTCGCCGAGATGCTGCGCTGGTGGCTCGACCGCGGCGTCGACGGCTTCCGCTTTGACGTCATCAACCTCGTCTCCAAGCAGTTCAACGCCGACGGCACCGGGTGGTTCTTCAACGGGCCGCGGATCCACGAGTTCGTCGCTGAGATGCATGAAAACGCCTGGGGCGGAAAGCAACTCATCACCGTTGGGGAGGCCCCGGGCGCCACCGTCGACGACGCGGTGCGGTTCACCGACCCGGCGCGCGGCGAGTTCGACATGGTCTTCCAGTTCGAGCACATGGGCGTCGACCACGGGATGGGCGGCCGCTACGACATCCGCCCCGTCGACTGGGTCCGGCTGAAGTCGATCATGGCCCGCTGGCAGGACGGCCTGGCCGATGTCGGCTGGAACAGCCTCTACTGGTGCAACCACGACCAACCGCGACCGGTGTCGCGCTACGGAGCCGGCAGCACGGCATACCGCGAGGTCTCGGCGAAGGCGCTCGCGACGGTGCTGCACCTGCACCGCGGCACCCCCTACGTCTACCAGGGGGAGGAGTTGGGGATGGTCAACTACCCCTTCACCTCGCTCGATCAGCTCGATGACGTCGAGTCGCGCAACTGGTCGGCGGAGGCGGTGGGCAAGGGCATGGACCCGGCGGTGGCGCTCGCCGCGGTCAACGTCCAGAGCCGCGACCACGCGCGCACACCGATGCAGTGGGACGCGTCCGAGCACGCGGGGTTCACGACGGGGACGCCGTGGCTGCCGGTCAACCCGGCATACCGGGAGATCAACGCGGCCGCGCAGGTGGGTGACCCGGAGTCGGTCTTCGCCCACTACCAGGGGCTGATCCGGCTGCGGCGCGAGCTGCCGGTGGTCGTTGAGGGGCGGTTCGAGCTGCTGCTCGCCGACCACCCGAGCGTCTATGCCTTCACGCGGGCGCTGGAGGGCGACGAGTTGTTGGTCGTCGCGAACCTCAGCGGGGAGTCGGTCGAGGTCGCGCTGCCGGATGGCTGGGAGGACGCGGAGGTCGTCATCTCGTCGGGAGACTCTGACGACTCCGGTATGCCGCCCGCTCACCTCGGTGTCCTTGCCCCTTGGCAAGCGTGGGTGCGGCGGCGACAGGTCGGCTAGGTTCGGTGCATGGCCGCGCCGATCACGTACGTCCTTGTTGATGGCGAGAACGTCGACGCCACGTTGGGGACGTCGATCCTCATGCGGCGTCCGGCAAGTGAGGAACGTCCTCGCTGGGAGCGGCTGCTGAGCTTCGCCGAGACCACGTGGTCTCAGCCGGCCCGCGGGTTGTTCTTCCTCGCCGCCAATGCCGACCTGCCGATGGCGTTCGTGCAGGCGCTGCTGGCCATCGGCTATCGGGTCATTCCGCTGCGCGGCGCCCCCGGCGAGAAGGTCGTCGATCTGGCCATCCAGCGGACCCTCGAGGAGATCGGCCGCCGATCGGGCGACGTCATCCTGGTCAGCAACGACGGGGATTTCATCCCGCAGGTGAGCGACCTGTGCTCGACGCGGCGGGTCGGGATCATCGGATTCACCGAGTTCCGCAACCAGGGGCTCACCGCGCTGAGTCAGCGAGGGGTTGAGTTGTTCGACCTCGAATACGACGTGCAGGCCTTCAACTCGCGCCTTCCCCGGGTGCGGATCATTCCCATCGAGGAGTTCAACCCGGCCGACTTCCTCTGAGGCTGGCTGGCTGAGGCTGGTTGGCTGGGGTTCGTCGGGTTGCGGGGGGTTCGTCGGGCGGGCTGGGGTTCGTGGGGCCGGGAAATCGCCGGCGAGTGTGGTGAATTCGGGGGCGAACGGCATACCCAACGCCCAGAACCCTGGCAGCTGTGAGGATCTTGGGGCGATCGAGGCCTGGGCGTTAAGAAAGCGTCGGCGGGTGTGTGGTTCTTGGGGCGGGCGGGGCCTGGGCGTGAAGAAAGCGTCGGCGGGTGTGTGGTTCTTGGGGCGGGCGGGGCCTGGGCGTGAAGAAAGCGTCGGCGGGTGTGTGGTTCTTGGGGCGGGCAGGGTCGGCAGGGGTCGGGCAGGTCAGGTAGGGCAGGCTTGGGCGAGATCAGGCTGGGGTCAGGAGTCGACGCGCTCGCAGTCGAAGGTGAAGTCTTGGGCTACCAGCCGGTCGACAAGCACTGAACCCAAGCCGGTCGCTGGCGTCAGCACGCCTCCGCCCCCCGGCAGCAGGTCACCGTCCAACGCCAAGGCCAGCGCCGACTCGCCGAGCATGACTGCAGTCCCGCTGTAACCAGGGTCCCGATCGGCCCCCACCTTCGTCCGGTATGCCGCGCCCGTGGTCGTCGTCGTGCGGATCACCATCCGAAACCGGCCGTTCGCCTGGTTCTCCTCGCTCGGTCCCTCGCCAGGCTTGGGAAGGAACCGGTCGACCACCGCCCGAGTCGGCTCGAAGGCCATCGCCCCGGCCAAGCCGAGCAAACCTGCCGACATCCCGGTCGCCAGCACCGGAGCCTTGGCGCTGTTGCCGAAGTCGACAACCTCGCGATAGCGGAACGCCCGGCCATACCGCCAGCCCAGCAACGCGTTGCTGCGCCGGACGATCCGCGTGTTGAACCCGGCCATGACGAACGGCCCGGTCCAGTGCCCGGTCACCGGGTCGCGGCGGATCGGCGACCGCCGAACCAGTCGAACCGCCGACGTCCAGACCGTCTTAGCTAGCGCCCCGGCCCCGCCCCCGCCCCGGCCCCGGCCCCGGCGTCAGCCTCGGCTCCGGCCTCAGCACCACGGGAGCGCGGTTCGGCGGCCCGGTCGGGGCTCAAGCCGTACGGATCGGCAACGATCGCCCGGACCGCAGCGTCGGCCCGCATGAGGATCGCCTGCTGGCGCATCGAGTCGATCGTGCCGCCGCTCACCCCGCCGCGCATCGACACCACCGACAGCACGGTCTCGGTGAGCTCGCCCGCCCCATCGGCAGCCACGGTGTCGGCCGTGACCAACACCCCCAAGTCGGACGGGATCGAGTCGAACCCGCACGAATGCACGATCCGCGCCCCCGTCTCCCGAGCGGTCTCGTGCCAGGTGTCGGCACTCTGCCGGACGAACAACACCTCGCCGGTGAGGTCGCAGTAGTGCGTGCCCGCGATCGCGCAGGCCTCGACGAGCGGCATACCCAGTCGGACGTAGGGCCCCACCGTCGTCGCCACGACCCGCGTCCGCGCCGCGAGCGCCGCCAGCGTCACGGGCTCGGAGGCGTCGGCGACGATGATCTCCCACTCGGCCGCCGCGTCCGGCAACCCGGCGCGCACCTCCTCGAGGCGCTCGTGGTTGCGACCGGCAAGCGCGATCCGCACGCCCGCGGGGGCCTGCTCCGCGAGGTATGCCGCGGTCAGCCGGCCGACGAAGCCGGTCGCGCCGAAGATGACGATGTCCAGGTCCCGTGGGGTGGTGTCGCTCACCGAGCCACCGTAGCGCCGGTAGGTTCGACCTCACACCACGCCCACGCGCACCCCCACGCACACGCCTCACACCACTTCCGCTCGCGCCGACCCCGCACGTCCGCAGCACCCCAGGAGGTCCCGGTATGCCGCCCACCCCCCGCCCGCCGCGTCGCGCGCTCGTCACGGGCGGAGTCTCAGGCCTCGGGCTGGCCCTCGTCCGAGCCCTCGCCGCCCGGGGCGACCAGGTCATGGCCGCCGATCTCGCCGACGCAGCACCCGAGGGCGTGCTCCCGGCCGGCGTCACCTATCGGCAACTCGACGTCCGCTCCGACGCCGATTGGGCGGCCGCATGCGAGGCGATCGAGCGCGATTGGGGCGGTCTGGACCTCTTGGTCAACAACGCCGGCATCGCGGCCGGCGGGCGGATCGAGGTCGCCGAGATGTCCGAGTGGGAGGCCACCGTCGCGGTCAACCTGCTCGGCGTCGTGCGGGGCTGCCGGACCTTTACCCCGATGCTCAAGCGGCAGCAGTCCGGCACGATCGTCAACATCGCCTCGCTCGCCGGGCTCACCCAAGCCCCCGCGATGAGTGCCTACAACGCGACCAAGGCCGGGGTTGTCGCCCTGTCCGAGACGCTGCTGCACGAGTTGGGGCCGCACGGCATACAGGTGTCCGTGGTCTGTCCGTCGTTCCTGCGGACCAACCTCGCGGTCTCGCTCCAGGGTGCCGACACGCTGGCCGAGGAGGGCAAGGAGCGCTACCTCAGCCGCGCCAAGCGCACCCCCGAGGTCGTCGCCGCACGCATCCTGCGCGGAGTCGACGCCGGCCGTTACCTCATCCTCACCGATGCCGACGGGCGGGTCGGCTACTGGACCAAGCGCCTGGCGACACCCCTTTATCGCCGGGCCATGACCGTTCCGGGCGCGCGGATGGCCGCAGTCGAGCGCCGCGGGAAGCCCGGCGGATGACCGGATTCGCGGCCGTGAACTTCGTCCTCGTCGCCCTTGCCTCGGCCCTGGCAGTCGCGGCGCTCATGGTCGGCACGGCATACCTCGCCCGTCGCGTGGGCAAAGTGAGCATCGTCGACGTCACGTGGGGCCTGGCCTTCGTCACCATCTCGTGGGTGGCGCTCGCGCTCGGGACCGGAGACCTCGCCCGCCGCGTGCTCCTCGCCGTCCTCGTCACCATCTGGGGGGCGCGGCTGGCCTGGCACATCGGCCGGCGCGGACACGGCGCCCCCGAGGACCCCCGCTACGTCGCGCTCCTCGCCGACGCTCCGGGCGGGGACCTTCATCGGTATGCCGTGCTGCGCGTCTTCGTCCCGCAGGGCGCCATTGCGTGGTTCGTGGGGTTGCCCGTCCAGGTGAGCGCGAGCGTCACCGGCGGCGACGGCACCGGCGGGGCGGGACCGGGTGGCTCGGCGGGCTGGGGTGCTCGGCTGGCTGGGGGTGGCCGTGTGGATCGTCGGGTTCGCGTTCGAGGCGGTCGGCGATGCGCAGTTGCGCAGGTTCAAGGCCGATCCGGCCAATCGTGGCCGAGTCATGGACCGGGGGCTGTGGGCGTGGACCCGCCACCCCAACTACTTCGGCGACGCCATGGTCAGCTGGGGCCTGTGGCTCGTGGCCGCCGGGCACTGGCCGGGCGTGCTCACCGTGCTCTCACCCGTGCTCATGACCGTGTTGCTCGTGCGGGTGTCTGGAGCGAAGCTGCTCGAGAAGGCGATGGGTGCCCGACCGGGTTACGCCGACTACATCGCGCGGACCAGTAGCTTCCTGCCGCGGCCGCCCCGGCGCCGCTGATCGCGTGCTGCCAGAAATGCAGAGCGGGTGGGACGGCAATCCCCCGCCGCCCCACCCGCCATGCATTGACTAGCCCTCCAGATGTGGGCTGCATCCGGTGCGCTGGTCATGGTGGATGGGCCAGCTCTCCCTTCTGGCCCACCCACCACGTGTGTGGTACTGCGGTTCGCCCTTCCGGCTGGTCCCCTCCGAACCCTCCGGAAGGGCGAACCGCTGACCCGCTCCCGCCTCTGAGATCCCCCCGGGCCTCAGTTCTTCGAGTCGGATGTAGGACGGTGACCCCCCATGGTCATGACAGACGTTTCGAGAGATTTCCAAAAACTTTTTTGGAGGGCTCTCAGACCAGGCGGGTGACGATGCCCAGACCCCGTGCGCCAGCGCCCATGGTGCGCGGCAGGAGCAGGGTGCGGATCCCAATGGCGGCCGCCCCGGCGTCGTCGAGCGAGTTGTCCCCGACCATGAGGACCTGGGCCGGCGCCAGCTCCAGCGCACGCAGCGCCGCGTGGAACGCCTCCGCCTCCGGCTTGACCGCGCCGCACTCCCACGAGAGGACGACCGCGTCGAGCAGGGGGGCCAGACCCTGGCGGGCCAGCACCGGGTGCAGGTCCACTCCCATGTTGGACAGGATCGCCGTGCGTATGCCGCGTCCGCGCAGCTGCGCCAGCGTCGGCGCCGCGTCCGGATAGGCCTGCCATTGGTCGAGCATCGAGGCATAGAGGGCGTCGGCCAGGTCGGCGTCCACCTCTGGGCGCAGGGCCACGACCTCGTCGAAGACCTCCCGGTGGCGGACGGGGTCGCGATCTCGGCCGTTGTCGGGGTCGACCCGGCCCGCGTGCTCCCAGATGTGGTCGAGGAAGTCCAGGAGGGCGGCATACCCGGTCTGCCCGAAGGCGACCTCGGGCGTTCCGGGCCGGTCGGTGGCCGCCCATGCGCTCCCCAGCCAGGTGGCCGGGTCACCGCCGTGCGCGAGGGTGCTGTGGTAGTCGAAGATCACCCCGCGGATCGGTTCCCAACCGAGGGGGACGGTCACGGCCGACACCTCAGGCCGACCGGCGGGCGGCGACGTCCAAGGCGCGGGCGGGGAGGTCGGCGGTCAGGGTGGCGACCGTGGCGTTGGGTTCCGCCGACCACACGAGGTCGGAAGCGGCATACCGGTCGTCCCACAGCGTCGCGTCCATGACGGCGATTCTCGCGCACAGCCGCGCGGCACGAAACGCACAGGTGACACACAGGTTTCGCTCGGTTGGGTCCAAGGTTCCTGTGGTGGATTGAGCCGGAGTCGCGAACCACGCCAGTAGCATGCTGGCCGTAGCGCAACCGGGAAGGTGCCATGGCCCAGCTCACGTCCAGGTTGCGAGGCCGCAAGGCCCTGACCGGCATCGTTGTCCTCGCAGTTCTCCTGGCCGCCGGCGCGACCTGGTGGGTGCGTTCGCGCTCGACCGCGTCCGCCGCCTCAGCCGTGCCGACCTCGGCGGTGGCAGCATCGGTGCAGACCCTCAGCCAGTCGGTGAGCGCGACCGGGACGATCAACCCCAAGGTCCAGTCCAACCTGCGGTTCGGCTCGTCCGGCACGGTGGCGGCGGTCGACGTCAAGGTCGGCGATGCGGTGACCGCGGGCCAGCAGGTCGCCGCGATCACCACCACCGATCTGCAGACTGCCCTCGACCTGGCCGAGGCCAACGTCTCCTCGGCGCAGGCCAACCTCACGACGGTCAAGGCCAGCAGCGCCACGACGACCAGCCAGCTCAACGCCGCGAAGTCCCAGCTCGCCGCCGCCCAAGCGAAATTGACCACCGCCCAGACCAACCTCACCAACGCCAGGCTCACCAGCCCGGTCGCGGGCACGGTCGCTACCGTCAACATCGCCGTCGGCGACCAGGTGAGTGCCGGCGGCACGTCCTCAGGCGGCACCGGCTCGTCCGGCTCCGGGTCATCGGGCGCCGCCAGCGCGGCGATCGTCGTCATCACCACCGACGCCTGGATCGTGTCGACCTCGGTGACCTCCGCCGACCTGCCGCTGCTCAAGCAGGGAATGCAGGCCCAGATCACGCCGTCCGGCTCGCGGACGCTCGTCTTCGGCACGGTCTCGACGATCGGGGTCATCGCGACCTCCACCAGCGGGGTCGCGACCTTCCCGGTCACCATCGCGGTCACCGGCTCTCCCAAGGGCTTGTATGCCGGGTCGTCGGCGAGCGTGGCCATCATCGTCAAGGAGGTCGCGGACGCGATCACCGTGCCGACGGCGGCCATCCGCACCGAGGGCGGCAAGACTGTCGTCAGCAAGCTCGTCGACGGGGCCGCCGTGACCACGCCCGTGCAAGTGGGCCTGGTTCAGGGCAGCTTCACCCAGGTGACCAGTGGGATCGCCGAGGGCGACCAGGTCGTCGTCACCGGCTTCTCGGGGCCGGGGTCCGGCTCGGGCGGGCAGAGCACCAGCACCCGCACTCGCGGATCGGGTGGGACCGGAGGACTTGGTGGCGTCGGCTTCCCTCCCGGTGGGCAGGGCGATCTGCCCGCGCCGCCGCCTGGGGCAGTGCCGTGACCGCCGAGACTCCGTGGGCGACCGATCTCGCCGGAGACGCCGTCGCCGTTGAGCGACCGTTGACCGACGGCGCCCTGTTGGAGCTGCGCGGCGTCAGCAAGACCTACACCTCGGGTTCCCTGGACGTGGCCGCGGTCCGGAACGTCGACCTCGTCGTGAACCACGGCGACTACGTCGCGATCATGGGCCCCTCCGGGTCCGGCAAGTCGACCCTCATGCACATCATTGGGTGCCTCGACGTGCCGACGTCCGGAAGTTACTGGCTGGCCGGGGTCGACGTCGCCGGGATGGGCGAGAGCGACCTCGCCGTCGTGCGCAACCAGCGGATCGGCTTCGTCTTCCAGCAGTTCAACCTGCTCCCGACGATGTCGGCCTGGCGCAACGTCGAGCTGCCCCTCATCTATGCCGGGGTGTCGCGTGCCGAGCGGCGCCGGCGGGCCATCGATGCGTTGACCCGGGTCGGCCTGGCCGACCGGGTCGACCACCGGCCGGGTGAACTCTCCGGCGGGCAGCAGCAGCGGGTGTCGGTGGCTCGCGCCCTGGTGACCGAGCCTGACTTGATCCTCGCCGACGAGCCCACCGGCAACCTCGACTCCACGTCCACCGCCGAGATGCTCGAACTTTTCGCCGAGCTCAACCAGCAGGGTCGCACGATCGTCCTCATCACCCACGAACACGATGTCGCCGAGGCCGCCGATCGGATGGTCGTCATGCGCGACGGCAGCCTGGATGAGCCGACAGGAGCACGTCGGTGACCTGGCTGGAAACGCTGCGCACGGCATACGACTCCCTGCGGACCCGCCGCCTGCGATCGGCGCTGACGATGTTGGGCATCCTCATCGGGATCGCCGCGGTCATGCTCACCGTGGGGTTGGGCCAGGGCGCCCAGAAGCAAGTGACCGACCAGATCAACAAGCTTGGCTCCAACCTGCTCATCGTCACGCCGGGCAGCACGACGAGCTCCTCGGGCGTGCGCGGTGGACGGGGAAGCGCGACCACCCTGACCATCGATGACGCGGCCGTGCTTGCCGACCCGAGCGTGGCGCCGGACATCGCCCGGGTCGCGCCGACCAGCGGCGGCTCGCAGAGCCTGGTGGCCGGCACCACGACGTGGACGAGCAATGTCGTTGCGACAAACGCCGAGTGGCTCGGCGTCCGGGCCCGCTCGGTGGCACAGGGGAGGTTCTTCACCGCCGCCGAGGTCACCTCGGAGAGTTCGGTCGCCGTGCTCGGCTCGACCACCGCCGCCCAACTGCTCGGCTCGACCAACGCCGTCGGCCAGACCATCACGGTGGGCGGGCAGAACGTCACGGTCATCGGCGTGCTGAACACCGAGGGCTCAACCACCGGTGGTGACCAGGACGACCTGGTCGTCATGCCGTTGACGACCTATGCCTCACGCCTGTCCACGAGCGCCAACCCCCGCAGCGTGTCGACGATCTACATCGAGGCGAAGGACGCGACGAGTCTCTCCGCGGCATACCAGGAGACGACCAACGCGCTGCTGTCGGCGCACGGCGTCACGCTTGCCACCCAGGACTTCAGCGTGAGCAGCCAGCAGGCGATCGTCGAAACGGCGACCTCGACCTCCCGGATCCTCACCGTCCTCTTGGGGAGCATCGCAGCGATCTCATTGCTCGTCGGAGGCATCGGCGTCATGAACATCATGCTGGTGTCGGTGACCGAGCGGATCCGCGAGATCGGTCTGCGCAAGGCTCTCGGGGCGACCCCGCGGATCATCTTGCGTCAGTTCCTCGTCGAGGCCAGCTTGCTCGGGCTCGCCGGTGGTCTGGCCGGCCTCGCGCTGGGCATGCTCGGCGCCGCGATCCTGCCCCGACTGGTCAACTTCCCGGTTGCCATCTCGCCGGTCGCCGCCGCCGCTGGGCTCGGCGTCTCGCTCGTCATCGGCATCACCGCCGGCGTCTATCCCGCCAGCCGCGCCGCGCGGCTGGCCCCCATCGAAGCCCTTCGCAGTGAATAGGAACCCCATGTCCCGTATGCCGCGCACCCCCCTTCTCCGGTTCGCTCGAGGCGCCGCTGTGCTCGCGTCCGTCGCTGTGGCGGGTTTCGCTTTGACGGCCTGTGGCGCTGGGGCGTCAACGCCCACCACGACCCCGGCCGTGGCGACCGCGACCCGCACGGCAGGGCCCGGCCCCGGCGGGGGTCAACGGATCCCCGGGGTGTCCGGACTCATCGCTGCCGTCGATGGGACGACCATGCAGGTCCAGTCGAGCACCAAGCAAACCGCCGTCGGTTGGACGGCAACGACGAGCGTCGCCCGAACTGCCGCGGGCACCCTCGCGGACATCGTCGCTGGTTCGTGCGTCGTCGTTCGCAGCGCCTCAAGCGACGGCAGCGCGCCCGACGCGGGCGGCGGCGTCACCGCCACTTCTGTGCAGGTGTCCGCGGCCGTGAACGGCGCCTGCGCCGACGTGTTTGGCGGCGGCATCCGAGGTGGCGGGGGGATTCCCTCCGGTATGCCGACCGGCCAGCCCGGTATCGACCAGCTGCCGCCCGGAGCGACCGACGGGGCACCGGGGGGCCCCGGTGGCCGAGTTCCGGGTGGGTTCGGGGTCGTTGGCCTGGTCACCCAGGTCGGCTCGGGGACCTTCACCGTGGCGAGCCTGACTCGCGTCGGTGACGGCGGCCCGGGGACGGCGTCGGCGGCGCCGGCCCAGACCACGCCCGTCACGGTGACAACGTCCGCATCGACGACGGTGACGACCACGAAGGTCGCCGCAGCCGGCGATATCGCGGTGGGGCTGTGCGCGACCGCGATCGGACCCACCGACGACATCGGCAAGGTGACGGCCACCTCGATCGTCCTGCGGGATGCCGTCAACGGCGCGTGCACTAGCACCGGTGGGTTCGGCGGGCCGGGTGCCCCCGGCGCGGGGTTCCCGGGCGGCGGCGGCCCCGGTGGCGGCGGTCCCGGTGGCGTGGCCCCCGACCTCGGCGGCCACCAATGGCTGAACGGGTCCTTCGGATCAAGCGGAGACGCTGGCTGCCGATGGTCGGTGTCGGTGGGGCGATCTTGCTCGTGGCCGTCGGCGGCACCTATGTCGCCAACGGCGTCAGCGCGGGGTCGGAGACGGCCGCGTTGCGCACCGGTCAGGTCACCACTGGATCGATCGAGCAGACTCTGACCCTCACCGGATCGGTGACCCGGGTCAGCCAGATGACGGCGCATTTCCCGGTCGCTGGCACCGTGACGGGCGTGTCGGTCGCCGTCGGTGACGTCGTCACGGCCGGCCAGGCGCTCGCGACGCTGGACACGGGCCCGCTCAACCAGGCCGTCCTCGATGCCAAGTCCACCCTTGACCAGGCCAAAGCCACGCTGGCCAACGACACCACGACGGCGTCGTCGAGCTCGTCGAGCTCGTCCGCCTCGTCGTCCGGCACGAGCTCCAGCAGCCCGACGTCAAGCAGCAGCCGCACAAGCGCCTCCTCGAGCCCGTCGACCAGCGCAGGCGGCGGTGGCGGTGGCGGTGGCCAGAACCAGACGACCAGCGCGCTGGCCGCCGTGGCCGCTGCCCAGGCGTTGGCCAAGACCGCCTGCGCCCCGGTGTTGCCCGTCGCCCGTCGCGACGGCCACTCCGACGAGCACCGCGCGACCTCGACCGCCACGTCCACGCAGACGGCGACCTCGACCGTCACCTCGACCACGACGACCTCGCCCCCGACGGCGCAGGAGATTGCTGACTGCCTGGGTGCGCTCAGCGCGGTGACCGCGGCTCAGCAGGCGGCCGGCGTCGCACTCACCTCGTATGCCGGTTCTCTCAGTGCCGCCGCGGCCCAAGCCGCCGCCCAAGCGGCTGCGCAAGCCGCCGCCCAGGCTGCGGCCCAGGCCCAGGCGGCCGCCCAGGCCAAGGCGGCTGCCGCTGCGGCCCAACAGGCCGCCGCCGCCGTTCGTAGCTCAAGCGGGACCGTGTCCGAGGCCAAGCTCATCACCGACCGAGCCAACGTCACCAACGCCGAGGCCGCCCTGGTGAAAGCCCAGGCCAACCTCGCGGCCGCCACACTCACGGCCCCGATGGCCGGGCGGGTGGGTTCGATTGCATGGGCCGTGGGCGACACCGCGACGGCCGCGAACGGCATACAGATCGTCGGATCCGGTGCCGCGAAGGTGACCATCCAGGTGCCTGCCGCCAACCTCGCGGCGATCGCCGTCGGGCAGGCCGCGCGCGTCACGGTCACCGGCATTCCGCTGATGGACGGCACCGTCTCGCAGGTCGCGTTGCTGCCCACCAGCACGACGGGCTCGTCAGCCTCGACGTATGCCGTTGACGTCCTTGTCCCCAACGCCCCCGATGCGGTCGGCACGGGCGGCAAGGCATCCGTCGCCGTCGTCACGACCAAAGTGGACGGCGTCCTCACCGTGCCCGCGTCGGCAGTCACGGGGGTGTCGACCGGGGTCGGGTCGGTCGGGCTGCTCAAGGGCGGCGTCGTCACGGCGACCCGGGTGCAGATCGGTGCGGTGGGTGGCGGAAGGGTCCAGATCCTCTCGGGTCTGTCCCTTGGCGACACCGTCGTCATCGGCGATGCGTCTGCGCCGTTGCCGACCAACGGTGGGTTCGGCGGCTTCGGCGGAGGGTTGGGTGGGGCGGGTGGCCTCACGGGCGGTGCGGTCCTGGTGCCGGGCCCCAACTTCGGCGGTGGGGCACCCCCAGGAGCGCCGCCCGGCCGCTGAGCCGAGGCAGGGATCAGACGGTCAGCGGATGGCGTTAACCGTGCTCTTCCACTGGATGGCGTGGACGAGCCCGACGATTCCCACGACGAGCAGGGCGATACCACCGAGCAGCGCGAGGGTCACGACGGACGAGATCGGGTAGACGATCGCCGCAATGCCCGCGAGGATCGTGACGACGGCGCCGGCGATCGCCCAGTTGCGGCCGGGCATGCTCTCGAGGCTGCCGAACGTGAAGAGGCGCGAGAAGCCCGTCATCAACCAGCCGGCACCGACCCAGACGCCGAGCACGGCCAGGCTGCCGAGCCCATCCCGGAAGCAGAGGATGCCCAGGATGAACGAGAGGACGCCGGCGATGACGTTGAGGAGGCGGAAGCTCCCCGACATGAGCGGGGTCGAGAGGCCGACGACGCACTCGGAGATCCCGCTGACGACGAGGAAGATCCCGAAGAAGACGCCGACGATGCGCAGGGTCGCCCCGGGCCAGGTCATGACGACGATGCCGAGAACGATCTCGACGATGCTCAGCACGAGCAGGACCTGCCACGACTTACGAATGAGGCCACCGAAAGGAGTGGGAGACGGTGCCTGGGAACTCACGATCGATCCTCCAATCAACACGCACGGGCAGCCAACGTCATCGACGACGCGGCGAGCCATGTCCCTTCCATTCGAAGGTACACCGCACGGATCAGGCTGTCCCCCCGGCCCCCCCCCCCCCCCCCGGCCGGCCGGGCCCGCCGCCCCCGGGCCCCCCCGGCCCCCCCCCCCCCCCCCCGGCCCCCCCCCCCCCCCCGGCCCCCGCCGCCCCCGCCCCCCCCCCCCCCCCCCGCGCCCCCGCCCCCCCCCCCCCGCCCCCCCCCCCCCGCCCGGGGCGGCGGCGGGGCCCGGCCCCCCCCCCCCCCCCCGCGCCCCCCGCCCCCCCCCCCCCCCCCCCCCCCCCCCCCCGGGCCCGGGCCCCCCCCCCCCCCCCCCCGCCCCCCCCCCCCCCCCCCCCCCCCCCCCCCCCCCCCCCCCCCCGGCCCCCCCCCCCCCGCCCCCCCCCCCCCCGCGCCCCCCCCCCCCCCCCCCCCCCCCCCCCCCCCCCCCCCCCCCCCGCCCCCCCACCCCGCGGTCCCTCCCACGGGGCCGCCCCCCCCCCCCGCCCCCCCCCCCCCCCCCCCCCCCCCCCCCCCCCCCCCCCCGCGCGGGCCGCCCCCCCCGCGGGGGGGCCCCCCCGCCCCGCCCCCCCCCCCGGGGCCCCGGCCGCCCCCCGCCCGCCGGGGGCCCCCCCCCCCCCCCCCCCCCCCCCCCCCCCCCCCCCCCCCCCCCCCCCCCCCCCCCCCCCCCCGGACCCCCCCCCCCCCCCCCCCCCCCCCGCCCGGCCCCCCCCCCCGGCCCCGCCCCCCCCCCCCGGCCCGCCCCCCGGGGCCCCGGCCCGCGGCCGGCCCCCGCCCGGGCCCCCCCCCCCCCCCCCCCCCCGCCCCCCCCCCCCCGGTGGGGGGGCGGGGGGGGGGCCGCCCCCCCCGGGGGCCCGCCCCCCCGGGCCGCCCCCCCCCCCGCCGGTCCTCAGGTGAGCCGGGTCTTCTGGACCTTGCCCATCTCGTTGCGGGGGAGGGCGGCGACGAAACGGACCTCACGCGGGCGCTTGTGCACCGACAACTGTGCGACGACGAGGTCGATGAGTTCGGTCGCCAACTCATCGGGCGCCGGGCCTGCGGGCACGACGACCGCGACGATCCGCTGCCCCAGGTCGTCGTCCGGCACCCCGATCACGGCGCACTCGGCGACGGCGGGATGACCGAGGAGGACGCTCTCGATCTCGCCCGCTCCGATGCGATAGCCGCCGGACTTGATGAGGTCGACCGACGCCCGCCCGACGATCCGGTGGGTGCCGTCGGCAGCGATCGTCGCGACGTCGCCGGTGCGGAACCACCCGTCCGCGGTGAACGCCGCGGCCGTCGCCTCCGGCAGCCCGAGGTAGCCGTCGAACAGCGTTGGGCCACAGACCTGTAGCTCGCCGAGGCTCGTCCCGTCGGCCGGCACCGGCGCCCCGTCGTCGTCGACCACGCGGGTCTTCACCCCGGCCACCGGCACCCCGACACACCCGGCTCGCCGCACCCCGTCGGCCCGGGTCGCCACGGTGATCAGCGTCTCGGTCATGCCGTAGCGCTCGCACACCTCGTGCCCGGTCAACTCCCGCAGGCCCTCGAACACCGGGACCGGCAGCGCCGCCGAGCCCGACACGAGCAGCCGAGCCGAGCGCAGTGCGCGGGCGCTCTCCGGCTCGGCGACGACCCGGGACCAGATCGTCGGCACGGCGAAGAACATCGTCGCGCCGGCGTGGGCGGCGGCGGCATACGCGCTGGGGGTCGGTCGGCCCACGTGCCGCAACCCGCCCCCGATCCGCAGTGGGCCGAGCACCCCCAGCACGAGCCCGTGGACGTGGAACAACGGAAGCCCGTGCGCGAGAACGTCATCGGCGGTCCAGGCCCACGCGTCGGCGAGCGCGTCGAGCCCCGCGGCCACCGCTCGACGAGACAGTCGCACGCCCTTGGGCAGCCCCGTCGTCCCTGACGTGTAGAGGACGAACGCGCCTGCGTCGGGGGAGACTTCCGGCAGCCGGTATGCCGCCCTCCCGCTCTCCGCCGCGCGCTCGGCCGCACCCTCCGTCGCGCCCCCATTCGGAGCCGTCGCGGGCCAGAGGTCGGCCCCCGAGTCGTTCAGGATGTGGGCTCGCTCGCCGGGCCCGGCATCGGCCGGAATGGGAACGACCTCGACCCCGGCCAAGATGGCACCGACCACGCTGATGACCGTGTCCATCGTCGGTGTGGCGTCAATAGCTATGCGGGACAACGACTCCCGAGCCATCGCCTCGGCGACGGCCGTGGCGGAGGTGAGCAGCGCGGCATACGAGAGGGTCGTGTCCGCCACCTGCACGAGAGCGTCGGCGCGGGTCGGGTCGAGAAGCCCGCGAAGGAGCGGTTCGGTCATGGGGTGCCCGCGCCCGGCCGACCGAGCGCGAACTGCGCGACGGTCTCGTAGCGGGAGCCGCCACCCGACCCCTCGCCGAGGTAGGACGCGATGAGGACGACGTCGACCACCTCCCATGCCGGGCTCCGGTAGGAGTCGAGGACCCGCAGCCAGCGGGTGGCCTCGATGGGCGGGCGCGGTCGGGCCAGGGTGAGATGCGGCCTGAACTTCTGCGCGTCCGGCGGAGCTCCGACCTTGGCGCCCGCGGCGCGTCCCGAAGCCGCCAGGTGCGTCAATTCGTCGGTGCCACCGTCTAATCCGAGCCACAGGACGTTGGCGCGGGCCGGGTTGGGGAAGGCGCCCGCTCCCGCGAGTCCGGTCGTGAAGGTATGCCGCTTGCTCGCCTTCGTCGCCAGCCGCTCGATGAGCTCGTCGATCCGGTGCTCAGGCACCGACGCGAAGAAGGCGAGGGTGACGTGCCAGTGCAGGGGGTGCGTCCACCTCATCCCGGGCCGGACGTCGAGGAAGGCCTCGAGATCCTCACGAACCGGCTCGGGAGGCACGACGGCGAGGAACATCCGTTGGCCCATGCTGCCAGCCTGCCACCCCGTTATCGTGGGGGCCATGGGGTTTCCCGAGAACGTGCTCGCCCAAGGCGAGAAGGTCGAACGCAGCCTGCACCCGCACCCGTTGACGGTGTTCGGGCCGACCCTGCTCGGGGTGGTCCTCATCGCCCTGGCTGTCGTCACGTCGTGGGTGACGCCCGACGATGCGACCGGCAACCGTCTGCAGTGGGGCGCCATCTCCGTCCTGGTCGTGCTCGCCCTCGCGTTGGTCGTCGTGCCGTATCTGCGCTGGCGCACCACGCACTACGTCATCACCAGCCACCGGGTCATGGTGCGCAAGGGCATCCTCAGCAAGTCGGGCAAGGACATCACCTTGTCGAAGATCACCGATGTGTCCTTCCGCCAGACCTTCTTCGACCGGATCATCCGGTCAGGCACCTTGAGCATCGAGTCGGCCGGCGACTCGGCCGACGAGCTCCTGCGCAACATCCCCCGCAGCGATGAGATCCAGCAGCTCATCAACCGGCTCATCGACGAGGACGCCAAGCGCCGCTCCGGCCACTCCTGACGGCCGACCCGCCGGTGGCGGCGGCGTTCCGCACCGGTGGCGGCGTCGGCGCGTCCGCTCGCGGATTCGGGACGTTCATCCCCCGGTGTAGCGCCGTTCGCTTCTCGTACACTCGCCCACGGGTGCAGGTGTCGGTCCGCGACCCTGCGAAGACCCCGAGGAGTGGTCTTTCATGGAGGACCTGCCGTTATGGCTGCGGCTGGCGATCATCCTCTTGCTCGTTGCCGGGAACGCCTTCTTCGTGGGGTCAGAGATCGCCATCTCCTCCGCCCGCCGAAGTCGCATCCGGCAACTCGCGGAGGAGGGTAACAGCCGGGCCAAGACCGTCAAGTTGCTCCACGAGGAGCCCGAACGGTTCTACTCGGTCACCCAGATCGGCATCACCCTCGTCTCGCTCGGGTTGGGCGCCGTCGGCATGGAGACGCTGCATACGGTCGTCGACCCCTGGGTGGTGGCGATCTTCACCGCCTTGGGCGACCACGACGCGCTGCACGCCGCTGCCCACACGGTCAGCTACGTCATCGGGTTCACCGTGGTGTCGTTCATCCACATCGTCGGCGGTGAGTTGGCCCCGAAGGTCCTCGCCTTCCACCGCGCCGAGCCGCTGAGCCTGCGGGTCGGGCGCCTCATCAACGTCATGTACCTCACCTTCCGTCCGCTCATCGCGGTGATGAAGTGGGCCTCCGACCTGTTGCTGCGCCTTTCGGGTCAGGGCAACCTCGGGGGCCACGGCGAGAGCCACTTCACGATGAGCGTCGAGGAGATCCGGATGATCCTCGAGGCGAGCGAGAAGGACGGGATGCTCGATCCCGAGGAGACCGAGATGATCCGCGGCGTCTTCGAGTTGGACGAGCAGACGGTCCGCGACGCGATGGTGCCGCGCACCCAGATCCGCGCCCTCGAACAAGACGCCACTCTCGGCGACGCCCTGCGCTACTTCCGCGACATCCCGCACGCCCGGTTCCCGGTCTATGTCGACAGCCTCGACCGGATCACCGGCGTCGTCGCCATCAAAGAACTGCTCACCTACGTCGCCGAACACAGTGGTTCCGACAGCTTCAGCAAGGCGAGCAAGAAGCCGGTCAAGGACTTCGCGAAGCCGCCCTTCCTCGTGCCCGACAGCAAACCGCTCAACGACCTGCTCGCCGACTTCAAGCGCAAGCGCCAGCAAATGGCCATCGTCATCGACGAATACGGCGGCACCGAGGGGATCATCACCCTCGAGGACATCCTCGAAGAGATCGTCGGCGATTACGAGGACGAGTTCACCCGGGGGACGCGGCGGGTCAAGAAGCTCACCGGCAGTGCCTACGAGATCGACGCCTCGATGCGGATTTCCGACCTCGTCGATCTGGTGAGCTTCCCGTTCCCCGAGGACGACGACTACGTCACCCTCGCCGGCCTGTTCTACAAGGCCTTCGGCGGGGTGCCCTCGGTCGGCGACGTCGTCACGCTCGAATCGGGGCGGCTCACCGTCCTGGAGATGGACAACCACCGGATCACCCTCGTCAAGTTCGAGGACACCGCCCACCGGGCCGACGGGTCGGTCGGTCTCGTCGAGAGCACCTCGGCGCCGGACCCGGTCTAGGGTCACCACCGCGACGGTCGGCTAGGTTTTTCGGTATGCCGTCCGCCCCCGTCCCCGCGTCCCCGCCGGTCCGACTGTCGGCGCGCGGAGCGGTCGAACCGTTCCATGTCATGGAGGTCATCAAGGCAGCCAGCCTGCGCCAGGCCAGCCACGGCGATGTCATCGCGTTGTGCGCCGGCCAACCCTCGACCCCGGCTCCGGTCGCCGCTCGCGTGGCAGCGGTGCGCGCGCTGGAAGGTGAGGTGCTCGGCTATACCGAGGCGACCGGCATACGCCCGCTGCGTGAGGCGATTGCGCGGCACTATGGCGACTCCTACGGGCTGGCCGTCGACCCCGCCCAGGTGGTCGTGACGACCGGTTCGTCGGCCGCCTTCACCGCGTTGTTCCTTGCCGCCTTCGATGTCGGCGACACGGTGGCGATGAGCCGACCCGGCTACCCGGCATACCGAAACACGTTGCAGGCGTTGGGTGCTCGCGTCGTGGAGTTCGACTGCGGTCCCGACACGCGCTTCCAGCCGACCGTCGCGATGCTCGAGGCCCTGCCCGAGCCGCCCGCGGGTCTCGTCGTCGCGAGCCCGAGCAACCCGACGGGGACGATCATCGACCCCGACGAGCTCGCCGCGATCGCCCGTTGGTGCGAGGCGCACCGGACGCTGCTCGTGAGCGACGAGATCTATCACGGCATCTCGTTCGGGCGGCGGTGCGCCAGCGCGTGGGAGTCCTCGCGCTCGGCCGTGCTCGTCGGGTCGCTGTCGAAGTACTTCTCGATGACCGGCTGGCGGGTCGGCTGGATGGTCCTGCCGCCAGCCCTGGTCCGCCCGGTCGAGGTGCTTATCGGCAACCTCAACATCTGCCCGCCCGCGGTCTCGCAGGCCGCCGGCGTCGCCGCCTTCTCCGCGTCGGCGCGCGAGGAGCTCGACGGACACGTGCGCCGGTATGCCGTCAACCGTGACCTGCTGCTGCGGCGCCTCCCCGAGATCGGCGTGGCCAAACTGGCGCCACCGGACGGCGCGTTCTACCTCTACTTCGACGTCAGCCACCTCACCGACGACTCGACGCGCTGGTGTCAGGAGGTGCTCGACGCAACGGGAGTGGCCTTGACGCCGGGCGTCGATTTTGCGCCGGCGACGCCGGGAGGGGACCCGGCCCTGGATGGCCGGGCCTTCGTGCGGCTGTGTTTCGCGGGGACGACCGCGGATCTGGACGACGCGATGGATCGGCTCACCGCCTACCTCACGTAAGCGCTTCCACCGCCTAGCGTGGGCAGCGTTGCCCTATCTCCCCCTGATCGACTGATGTCGATCTCGCTTGACGAAGAGCTGGACAGAAGATGATGCGCGGACGGTTCGCGATGACGGTTGGTCGACGGTCGAGGCGATGGGTGCTCCCCCTGGCCGCCGCGCTGCTGGCCACCGCGTGCACGGGGTCACCGACCCCACCCGGCGATCCAACCGCGTCAACAGCCCCGACCGGCAGCGCAGGCGTCCCCGGAGTCTCAGGTATGCCGCCCACCGAGCTCTCCGTGGCGGGGATCACCGTGGTGCAGAGCATGGGCAACGACCCGTTGCTGCCGGTGGCGGTGCGCCGCCCCGTCGCCCCAGGGCAGGGGTCGATGACCGACGCGATCGCGGCCTGGGCCAACGCCACCGAATCGAGTTTCCGGGCCGACAACGCGCCCAGTGAGCAGGCGCCGGCTGAGCTCAACGTCGGGTGGCAGGTCATCACGGCGTCCGGTCCGGTGCTCGGCATCCGGATGGAGACGTTCGAGTTCGGTGGTGCCAGCGGGCAGACCACCCACCGGGTCTTCTACGGTGACGGGTCGACGACGTGGACCGGCATGGACCTCGTGACCACGGCGGGGCGCGCTGAGGTCGCGGCTCTCGTTCGGTCGGCGGTGCGCGCGTCGGGTCACGCCACGCTCGACCCCGACGAGGTCGGCGCAGCCGGGGTCGACGCGTTGCTCACCGACCTCACCTTCTCGGCCGCGGGTGACCTGGTGCTCCTGCTGGATCAGGGCACGGTCGCGCCGTTCTCTGCGGGGAACCTCACCGTGACCGTCCCCCAGGCGACCGCGGAGCCGTTGTTGTCCGAGCGGGGCCGACGGGTGGCCGACGCCGTGCGATCCGGCCTGCCGTATGCCGTGTCCGTCCCGACCTCGGCGGCGCCCACCCCAGTCGCGCCGGCTACCCCGGTCGCTCCTGCTCCGGTGCCGCCGGCCAGTCCCGCCGTGGCACCGCCGCCGGCCGCCGCTGTCGACTGCGCCAAGCTCAAATGCGTCGCGTTGACCTTCGACGACGGCCCGGGCTCACTGACCGGGACCCTGCTCGATCGGCTCGAGGCTGCCGGAGTCGTGGCCACCTTCTTCGTCCTGGGTCAGAACGTGCGGATCCATCCCGACCTGGTGACCCGGATGGTTCGCAGCGGCATGGTCGTGGGCAACCACACCTGGGACCACCGCGACATGAAACGACTCTCTCTCGATGAGGCGCGCTCCGAGGTCGATCGGACCTCGGCCGAGATCGCTCGGGTCACGGGTGTGTCCACGACCTTGTTGCGCCCGCCCTACGGCTCGATGTCACCGCAGACGGCGACACTTGGGCAGGCCATCATCCTCTGGGACGTCGACACCGAGGACTGGAAGAACAGGGACGCCTCGATCACCACCTCCCGGGCTCTGGCAACCGTGCGCCCGGGGTCGATCATCCTCATGCACGACATTCACGCGAGCACCATCGAGGCCGTGCCCGCCATCATCGCCGGGCTCAAGGCGCGTGGGTTCACGTTGGTGACCGTCCCCCAGTTGCTGGGCAACCCCCAACCGGGCAAGGTCTACACCCGGCGCTGAACCGCCGGATAGGCCCAGCCCGCGCCGCGGACCTTCGTCCACACGACGACCACGAGCGGCCAGAGGGCGGTCACGGCATACAGGAGCACCTCGCGCGCCCCGTCGGTGTCCGCGCGCAGGATGATCCCCCACAAGGTGAGCTCGATGAGAACGAACGCGACGATCGAGATCATCACGCCGACCCGCCGGCGCAGCGGCCACGGCACGCGCGGGCCGAGGTGGCCGCTCATCGCCGGCCACAAGGCGAGCAGCCCGAAGACGAACGCCGACCCGAGGATGTGCCGCAGCGTCCACTTCCCGACGACGTTGTTGGGGATCAACGCCACCCAGAACATCATCACGCCGGCCCCGCCGAGCAGCCAGCGCCCGGCGGTGTCGGCCGGCCGCAGTCCGAGCGCGGTGACGATGTAGGAGACGCCGACGAGCATGAGCGTGACCGCCATGAGCCAGCGGGTCCCCGCGTTGGCGGCACCGAGGTCCGACAGCGGCTGGCTCACAGGTTGGAAGCCGGGGGTGAGCGACGCGGCATACAGATAACCCGCTGCAAGCACGACGGGAGCGGCGGCCGCGCTGAGCACGCCCCACGCAGGGACCGGCGCCAGCGCCTCCTCGGTCGGCACTGCAAGGGGTATGCCGGGTTGCGGGCTTTGCGAAGTGCTCACGTTCCTACCGTAGACGCCGCGCGCGGGTGCGTACGATCGGCCCATGCCCGACACCGACGTCATCGTCATCGGAGCCGGCCTCGCCGGCCTGGTCGCCGCCACTGAAGCCGTCGCTGCCGGCAAGCGGGTGGTCGTCGTCGACCAGGAGTCTCGGGAGAACCTCGGCGGGCAGGCGTTCTGGTCCTTGGGCGGGCTGTTCCTCGTCGACACCCCCGAGCAACGCCGGATGGGGATCAAGGACTCGCACGAGCTGGCGTGGTCGGACTGGAAGGGCACGGCCGGCTGGGACCGGCTGGGGTCCGGCGGCGAGGACTACTGGGGCAAGCAGTGGGCCCGGGCCTATGTCGAGTTCGCCTCGGGCGAGATGCGCGCCTGGTTGTCCGGGCTGGACGTCAAGTTCTTCCCCCTCGTCGGGTGGGCCGAGCGCGGCGACGGCACCGCGGGCGGGCACGGCAACTCGGTGCCGCGCTTCCACGTGACGTGGGGCACCGGGCCGGGGATCTGCGAGCCGTTCGTGCGCCTCGCCAAGGAGGCCGAGGTGGCCGGGCGGCTGCGCTATGCGTTCCGGCACCGGGTCGACGACCTCGTCTTCACCCGAGGAGTCGTCAGCGGCGTCCGCGGGACCCGGCTCGCGCCGACCCACGTGGCGCGGGGTGTCGCGACCTCGCGAGAGCCGGCGGGCGAGTTCGAGTTGTCGGCCGGGGCGATCATCGTGGCCAGCGGCGGCATCGGCGGCAACCTCGACCTCGTGCGGGCGGCCTGGCCACCGCGTCTTGGATTGCCACCCGGCGAGGCGGTCGTCGGGGTCCCCGCCCATGTCGACGGGCGGATGGTGGGCATCACCGCTCGCGCCGGTGGGCGGATCGTCAACGGCGACCGGATGTGGCACTACGTCGAGGGGGTCCGCAACTGGGACCCGGTCTGGGCGCAGCACGGCATACGGATCATTCCTGGGCCGTCGTCCGTGTGGCTGGACGGGGCCGGCGACCGGCTGCCCGCGCCGCTCTACCCCGGTTTCGACACGCTCGGCACGCTGGAGTATCTGCGGCAGTCGGGGTTCGATCACTCCTGGTTCGTGCTCAACCAGCGGATCATCGAGAAGGAGTTCGTCCTGTCGGGCTCCGAGCAGAACCTCGACCTGACCAATCGGTCGGTGCGCGACGTCATCGGGCGGGCGCGTGGGGGCGTGCCGGCGTCGGTGCAGGCGTTCCTCGATCACGGCGAGGATTTCGTCGTGGCGCCGACCGTGCGCGAGCTCGTTGCCGGGATGAACGCCTTGGTTCCTGAGGCGCCGCTGGACCCGGACAAGGTCGAGCGGATCCTGCGTGAGCGCGATCTGCAGGTGGACAACGAGTTCGGCAAGGACTTCCAGATCATGGCGATCCGGGCGGCGCGGGCCTTCCGGGGCGACCGGATGACCCGGACGGTGCCGCCGCATCCGATCCTCGACCCGGCGGCTGGGCCGCTCATCGCGGTGCGGCTGTCGGTGCTGACCCGCAAGACGCTCGGGGGAGTGCAGACCGACTTGGCGGGGCGGGTGCTGCGGATGGACGGCACGGCGGTCCCTGCCCTGTATGCCGCGGGAGAGGTTGCCGGGTTCGGCGGCGGTGGGGTGCATGGGTACCGGGCGTTGGAGGGCACCTTCCTCGGCGGGTGCCTGTATTCCGGGCGAGTTGCTGGGCGGTCGGCGGCGACGGCGCTGGGCTGAGCGCTGAGGTCGGCGGCGCCGTGTGGGACCCCTGCGCCGTCACGCACCCAGCCGGCCCCTGGAGCGCTGAGGCTGGCCCGGGGCTAGTGCGTCAGCGCGGGGAGGATTTGGACGGCAACGTCTTTGACTTCGGGGGAGTCCTGGCGGATCTCATTGGTCACCGCATCCGCGACCGCCCGGGCCTCGACCACGGACAGCGAGCTGTCGACTGTCACGTCGATCTCGGCTCGTGCACGATGGCCGAGCCAACGGACGCGGACGTCGTCGACCGTGATGACACCGCCCGGTTCGGCGGCGGCGGATCGGACTCGGTCCACGAGTTCGGGATCGACGGCGTCGAGGAGTCGGGCCAGGATCGCTCGTCCGGTCCGGACGAACAGGGCGCCGATGAGGGCCGCGATGACGAGCCCGACGATCGGGTCGGCCCAGGCCCAGCCGGCCAGGCTGGCCAACCCGGAACCTACGACCGCCAACGAGGAGAGGCCGTCGGAGCGGGCATGCTCACCGTCAGCGACGAGGGCCAGTGAACCGATCCGCTTGCCGGCGTTGATCCGGAACCGGGCGACGGCCTCGTTCCCGATGACCCCGATCAGCCCCGCGGCCACGACGATCCACGGCTGCTCCACCGGCGAGGGGTGCAGGAGCCGCTCGATCGAGACGAACACGGCATACACCCCGGAGGCGCCGATCGCGAAGACGACGAGCAAGCCCGCGAGGTCCTCCACGCGGCCGAGACCGTAGGTGAACCGGGCCGAGGGAGGGCGCCGCGCGAGGCGGAAGGCCAGCCAGATGGGCAGGGCCGTGAGGCAGTCGCCGAGGTTGTGGACGGTGTCGGATAGCAGCGCGACCGATCCGGTGAGCCCAACGAGGGCGAGTTGCACGAGAGCAGTGGCGAGCAGGCCGATCAAGCCGATGATCGACGCGCGAATACCCGCAGCGGTCGTCATGGCCAGGTCGTCGGTCACTGCGGCGTCGTGATGCCCGTGACCATGGCCGTGCCCCTGCCCGAATCGCCGACGGATGCCGCCCACATGCCCGTGCTCATCGTCGTGCCCGTGCCCGTGCCCGTGCCCGTGCCCGCGTGCTCTTGGTCGTCGCCGTGCCCGGCGTGGTCGTGGTCGTGACCCGCGTGGTCAGGCCCGTGGCCCGTGGCGTTGGTCATGGTTTGGGCCTCGATTCGTGGTGGGCAGGACGGTCGCTCAGCAGGTGCTCGACGTGGCGAGTGGTGTCGAGCACGAGTTGCCGAATGTGCTCGTCGTCGATCCGATAGAGCACCGTCGTCCCCTGCTTGCGCGTGGACACCAGGTGCGCGAGCCGCATCTTCGCCAGGTGCTGCGAGACGCCGGGGACCGGCCGCTTGACCGCGACGGCGAGGTCGCTCACCGAGAGTTCCGCGTCGATGAGGAGCGTGGCGATCCGTAGCCGAGTCGAGTCGGCCAGGATGCGCAACACCTCGACCGCGAGCGTGACGACATCGTCGCTTGGATCCTCAGGTCGAGGTATGGTTGCATTCATACGCAAATAGTAGAGCAACCTCGGCGTAGTGAAGGAGTCGGCATGGGCGTGTTCGCGAAACTGTTCGCACACCGCGGTCCACAGGCCCACGGGCACGGGTCGCACGGGCACGGATCGCACGGGCATGGGGCGGGTGGGCACGAGTCGTCAGGGCATGAGTCGTCGGGGCATGCTGCGCACGGGCACGGTGTCATGTCGCACGCGGGGAGCTATGACCGGCTCACCCGACTGGTGACTCTCGGCCGTCGCGACCGCATCTACGCCGGCCTGGCCGCCCTCAGCGGTGCTGCTCCCGGCGATCACGCGGTCGACCTCGGCTGCGGCACCGGCGCACTGACCCGAGCGCTCGCGGCACGGGTCGGGCCGACCGGCTTGGTCACCGGGATCGACCCTTCCGAGGAGATGGTCGCCTTCGCCTCGCGCAGCGCCACCCCGTCGCTGCAGTATGCCGTGCACCCCGCCGAGGCTCTTCCATTCGATGACTCGAGCGTTCAGGTCGTGGCGACCGCCCTGGCGATGCACCACATCGATCCCGATCAGCGCCCAGCGGCGGTGGCCGAGGCCCATCGGGTGTTGGTGCCGGGTGGGCAGTTGCTCGTCGTCGACCTACAGCCCCCGCGCAACCGGGTTGCCCGTCACGTCATCGACGCCCTGACCGGCCCCGAAATGGCGAACAACGATCTCGGCGCCGTTCGCGCGCTGATGGTCGATGCCGGGTTCACCATTGTTGACGAAGGCGTTCGTTCGGTTGCTTTCGGTTACGTCCTAGCCCGCAAGGTCTGACTGTCAGTCGCGTGGCTCTAGCTGGCCGGCCCTGCCGAGAATTCCTCGGCGAGTGTGAGGGATTCGGGGGAATCTGAGCCCGGGGTGCCGGAAAACACCGGCGAGTGTGTGGTTCTTGGGCGACGGTGCTTGCGTCATGCCAGACGCGCGGCATACGTCGCGTTTGGCATGACGCACGTCACCACTCCGCGAAATCATCGGCGGGTGTGAGGATCTGGGGCGCGACCGGCATACCCTTCGCCCACAAAGCCGGGCCGGGCGCCGGGGCTGGGGCGAGACCGAGACCGAGACCGAAACCGAGACCTCAGCGCCAAGACCGAAGGTGGGGGCGAGGGCTAGAGGTATTGGCCGGTCGGGCCGGGGTGGCCTTGTTCGCCTTGACCCTGGCCAGGGCCGCCGGGGAAGCCGGGCGGCATACCGGGGCCTGCTGGGCCAGCGTCGGGGTGTCCCGGCGGCAGCGCGCGACGCATCCCGGCCAACTGCTGTTGGGCGGCCATCTGCTGGGCGACCAACGCGGTCTGGATCCCGTGGAACAGGCCCTCGAGCCAGCCGACAAGCTGAGCCTGCGCGATCCGCAACTCGGCGTCGCTCGGTGCTCCCGCACCGAACGGCAGCGCGATCCGGTCGAGTTCCTCGACCAACTCCGGCGCCAAACCGTCCTTGAGTTCGTCGATCGAGCGGCGGTGAATCTCGGCCAGCCGCAGCCGACCCGCCTCGTCCAACGGGGCGTTGCGCACCTCGTCGAGGAGGTTCTTGATCATCGAGCCGATCCGCATGACCTTGGCCGGCTGCTCGACCAGGTCGGCCGGGTTGGTCACCTCGCGTGAGTCGCGTGAGTCGTGACCCTCATCGTCGCCGTGTCCCGAGGTGGCAACGCCCATCCCATCGGGCGTGATGACGACGATCCGGTTCTCGTCGGCGCCGGATCCAGAGGTGTCGGGCTGGTCGCTCATGGCTCCATCTTGCCGCACTCGGCCCGAAGGGGGCTCCGGGACTCGGTGGGCGGCATACCCCCTGTGTATGCCGCCCACGCGTCCGCGGAGGTCGATCCCCTGTGTCGGTTGAGACGTCGCAGTCGGCCAAACGGTTGCGTGCAGAAGCGCTCAGGTCAGGCGGCGGGTCACCGTCGGGGCCTTGCGGATCGCCAGCCAGGCCAACAGCGCGGCCAGGGCAGGGACCGCGATGACCGGGATGGCCAACTGCAGCCACGGGATGACGACCGTCGGATCCACGAGGGCGGGTGCTCCCTGTGTGTATTCGCCGTATGCCACGGACTCCGTCGGATAGCGCGTGAAGGACCGAGCCAGGGCGATCCCCGGTACGAAGCCCACGAGCGTCCCCAGCAGTGCACCGATGACACCTAGCGAACCTGCCTGCGCTGCAGCGAGATTGCGTCGGGTCGATCCGGGTCGCTCCGACTGCCGCGAAGGTGCCCATCATCGACTGGGTCTCGGCCGTCGACAGCGCCGTCGAGACGAGGGTGGCCACGAGGATGATCAGGCCGATGAACGACAGGACGATGGCCGCCAACACCGTGTCGTAGGGCTGGAAGCCCCGCTCGACATAGAACCAGCCGAGGTTGCTGTCGCTCAAGCTCTGCGAGAGGGCTGCCCCAGCGTCGGCGCTGAGCGGGCCGCGCGGATCGAGGATCGTCAGTCTCGATGGTCGCCACGGCAACGCCAGCGACTTCGCCGTCTCGAGCGTCATGAGCGCACCGACCATCTGCATCCCGCCGTAGCTCGGGCCGGCCACTCCGGCGGTGGTCGCGTTGAGGGTCGCGGCTGGCACCGGGGTGGCCGCCAACGACAAGGTCGTCACGTTGCTCAACGTCGGCCCTGCCTCGGAGCCGTAGGTCGCCGTGCCTCGGGCGAGGGAGACCCGCCCATCGACGATGTCCACCTGGCCCAGGATCGGACCGGAGGGAACCCACCCGCCCTCAGGCATCTTCGTCCAGGTCGGGGTCACCGCCTTGTCGCCCGCGACGACAAGACCGCCGGCTCGCAACGTCGCCTCGGCCGTGGCGTCCAGCGTGTAGGTCTGGACGAGTTGGGCGACAGTCCCCACGAGGATGGCGGACCGTGCATCGCCCATTCCCATGCCGTTGAGCGAGAGGCAACTCGTGTCGGGTGGGCTGTTGGCGTCTTTCGGAGCCCCCATATCCAACGCCTGTGCGAGGGCGCATCCGGTCCGCACCGCGACGAAGAACGGCATGACCATCGGGGACTCTGGCCCAATCGGCTTCTGGATGGCGCCGCCGGTGCGGCTCACGTCAACGAGCGCGATTTCGTGGACCTGCAGGGCTGGGTCGATCCCGTGTGCGATGTCAGTGACGTTCTGGGTCCACCGTGGGTCCGCCAGGCTGCCGTCCATCGCGGTCGTGGGGATGAGCAGGGCCTGACCCATAGGCAACTGCGGCACGTAGGTCTTCGCTCGATAGGCCGTGTCGCTGGCAGCCACGACGAGGATCGCCGACAACAGGGCGGTCCCGCCGAGGATCGCCGCCACCGTCGAGGTAGCCCTTCCCCGCTGCCGCGCGGCGTCGCGCAACGCCATCCGGATGGCCACGGGCGCGGACCGGGCGACGCGGCCGGCGAGCACGAGCACCATCGGCACCAGCAGGAGGGCGCCAATGACGAGCATGATCGCTCCACCCATCGCGACCAGCGGCACGACATCGTCGATCCAGGTCCGCTCGGCGCCGGAGGTGAACGCCACTGCCCAGAAGACCCCAACGGCCCCCAGCCCGGCGAGCACGATGCCCGCGATGGGCGTGCGCACGAGCGCTGG
Organism: Candidatus Phosphoribacter hodrii; assembly: GCA_016707175.1. Classification (GTDB taxonomy): domain Bacteria; phylum Actinomycetota; class Actinomycetes; order Actinomycetales; family Dermatophilaceae; genus Phosphoribacter; species Phosphoribacter hodrii. The sequence goes on along the minus strand of JADJIB010000001.1, from coordinate 735,097 downwards.
TGGCGACACGCTTTGGCCACGCATGACCGCGACGATGTCCAGCCGACCCAGCCCGCGCGAGGGGATCATCGCGGCGATGACGGCGGACGCCACGGCGCACCCGACGATGATCGCGACCGGCAGGACCGGCACGTCGAACGGGCCGAACATCGTGTCCGGTCGATAGATCCCAGACCACCTGATCACCGCCCACGCGCCGAGCACACCGACAACGGCACCGACGAGGGCGGCCAAGACGCCGAGCACCAGCGCCTGAGCCAGCACGGTCCGGCGCAACTGCGCAGTCGTCGCCCCGTTGCTCGCCGCGAGGGCGAGGGTCCGTCGCTGCCGGGCCGCGCTGACGGCGAAGGCTGGCCCAACGAGGAGGGTCGTCTCGAGCAGCAGCCCGATGGCCATGATCGCCGAGGTGATCGCCTGCCCCGCCGCTGCGTTATCGGCCATCGACTGGACGCCGTCCGGGAGCGCCAACTCCTCGCGGGACGGCGGGTTGAGGAGGACCTGGCGGCTGGTCACCTGCAGTCCGTAGGTCGCCAGCCGCTTCACCTCGTCCCACGTCACGGGGGTGGGACGGTCGATGAGGTATGCCGCGACGCCGTACTCCTGGGCACCTTTCGGCCGGGAGGGTGATGAGGTCGACCGGCTGCAGGGAGTAGGCGGCGATCCATCCCTCGCCGACACCGACGATGGTGTAGGTCGTGAGGGTGCCGGACCGGTCGGTCACCGCGAGCGTGCCGCTTGAGGGCAGCCCGTGGTAGACCCCGACCTTGGTGACGACGGCCTCCGTGCTGGAGGTCGGCCAGCGGCCCGACTCCAGCCGGACCATGCCATGGGTTTGGGTCGGGAACCGCCCGGCGTCTACGCCGCGCATCTGCAGATCGACCTGCCGACGCCCAATCGTCGTGTAGCCGCCATCTTCGGTGATCGGGATCGCCGTGGCGCCTGCCAAAGCGCCGAGTGCCTGGGCGTGGGTGGCCAGGTCCGTGCCCCATCCCGGGATGGGGGTGGCCTGTTCGTCCTTGGTCGAGGTCCCCGGCCGTAGTAGCCGGACCACGGTTCGACCTGGGGCGGGATCTGGATACCGCCGGAGTAGGTGGCGACCGCCTGGGTCTGGCCCATCGCGTAGGGGATCCGCTCGGCCGCTGGACAGGTCCTGGCTGGAGAAGACGATGTTGCCGCCGACCAGCAGCAGCACAGGCACGGCCACCATGAGAACGATGAGCAGGCTGCGCCCGACGTGGCGTCGCACGTCGCGCCGGGCCAGTCGCAGGGCGACCCGCCAGCCGGCCCGCCACTCGCCGACGCCGTCGCGGCTCGGGGCTGCGGGGGCAGGGGCCAGGGGAGGGGTGGTGATGGTTGCCATCGCTCAGCCCTCGCGCCCGGACTCGCTGTGGGCGCCGACCGACGCGGTGGCCCCGGGAGGCGTGACGGCCCCGCTGGGGCCGGGGGCGGGCGGCATACCCGCGACCGGGCTTGACCCAGGGGAAGGCGACGTGCCCGACGGCGCAGGGGTATGCCGCGCGCGCGGCATACTCGCGGCGCTGTAGGCCTCGGTGGAGTCGACGACCCGACCGTCGCGCAGATAGACGACCCGGTCGGCCCAGGCGGCGTGCCGTGCCTCGTGGGTGACCAGCAGCCCGGCCGCGCCCGCGTCGCAGCGGGCCCGCAGCACCGCGAGCACGCCCTCGCCGGTGAGCGAGTCGAGCGCGCCGGTGGGTTCATCGGCGAGGACCAGGCGGCGGTCGCCGACGAGCGCGCGGGCGATGGCGACGCGTTGCTGCTGCCCGCCGGACATCTGGTCGGGGTAGCGGTCGGCGAGCTCGTCCAGGCCCAACTCGTGCAGGGCCCCGACGGCGGCGCGATGGGCCTCGCTGACCCGACGGCCGTCGAGTTCAAGCGGCAGGCCGATGTTCTCGGCGGCGGTGAGCGAGGGGATGAGGTTGAGGTCCTGGAAGACCACACCGACCCGGCGGCGGCGCAGGGCGGCCAGGTCGGCGGGACGCAGCGACGAGGTCGACTGCCCGTCGATCTCCACGACGCCCGCGGTGGGGAGGTCGAGGGCGCCAGCGAGGTTGAGCAGCGTCGACTTGCCGCTGCCGCTCGGGCCCATGACGGCGACGAGCTCGCCCGCCTGGACGGAGAGGCTCACGCCGTCGAGGGCGCGGACCGCGGTCGGGCCGGAGCCGTGGACGCGGTAGACGTCGGTCATACGCAGGACGAGGTCGCTCATGGGGTTCCCCCTGTTGGGACGGTGTGAGCTGGGTGGGAGATGGGCGGTGCTGTGACGCGAGTGGTGGTTCCGTTGATGGGCGCGGGCTGGGCGGTGGGTGCTGCGGGGTGGGTATGCCGTGGGGCTGGGTTCGCGGCCAGGCTCGCCTCGGCGTGGTCGAGCCAGCGGAGTTGGGCTTCGACGGCGAACAGGCGATGCTCGAGGACGAGCAGCTCGGGGTCGACGCCGATGGTGGCCGGGGGCGCGGTGAGCGGTGCGGTGAGGGCCACCTTGAGCCGGGTGAGCTCCTGCAGGTGACGCATCGTGGCGCCACGCTGGGTCTGGATCACGGCATACGGGTCGACGGTGGGGGTGGCGATCGCGAGGGCGAGTTTGATGACGAGTTCGTCGCGGGCGGGCTCGGCGACGCCGACGGGAGCCAGCCACCACGAGTCGGCCTCGGCGCGACCGGCCTCGGTGAGGCGATAGGCGATCCGGCCCTCCTCGTCGGGCTTGCCGTCGCCGACGACGAGGCCGTCGCGCTCGAGCCGGGCCAGGGTCGTGTAGACCTGACCGACGTTGAGCGGCCAGACGCCGCCGGTGCGGGCCTCGAAGTCCGCCTTCAGCAACGCGCCGTAGCGGGGGCCCTCCCGCAGCAGCGCCAACAGGCTCTGCCGAACGGACATCGGACCTCCTCGGGGGCTCTCACGCGCTGGGACATACTCGGTATAGGTGCTGGTGAGGGACGCTATACCGAGTATGTCGCGAGGTCAAGCGATCGTGCCGAGGTCGTCGGCCGGGCCCTACACCGTCAGCAGGACCTTGCCGATGTGGGTGGACGACTCGAGCAGGCGGTGGGCGTCGGCGGCTTGGGCGAGCGGCATACGCGCATGGACGATCGGCCGCACCGCACCGGAGGCGACGAGCGGCCACACGTGCTCACGCACGGCCGCGACGATGGCGGCCTTCTCGGCGGCAGGGCGGGCCCGCAGCGAGGTCGCAGCGACCGACGCACGCTTGCGCAACAGCACCCCGAGGTCGAGCTCCGCGCGCGTCCCGCCCTGCAACCCGATCACCATGAGCCGCCCGTATGCCGCGAGCGCATCGACGTTGCGCGCGAGGTATTTCGCGCCCATGTTGTCGAGGATGACGTCGACGCCCGCGCCGTCGGTGGCTGCCTTGACCGCCTCGACGAAGTCCTCGTCCCGGTAGTTGACGAGCACGTCGGCGCCGAGCGAACGGCATACCTCGAGCTTCTCGGCCGACCCCGCCGTGACGGCGACATGAGCGCCGAACGCGTGCGCCAGTTGGATCGCCATCGTGCCGATCCCCGACGACCCGCCGTGGACCAGCAGCCACTCCCCGGGGGCGAGCGCGGCCGTCATGAAGACGTTGGACCACACCGTGCAGGCCACCTCGGGCAGCGCCGCGGCATCGACGAGCGACACCCCCGCTGGCACGGGCAGCAGTTGGCCGGCTGGGACCGCGACGCGCGCGGCATACCCGCCGCCGGCGAGCAGTGCGCAGGCCTCGTCGCCGACCGCCCAGCCGGTGACGTCCGCGCCGACCGCCGCCACGCGCCCGCTGCACTCCAGCCCGAGGTATGCCGATGCGCCCGGCGGCGGGGGGTAGTGGCCCTGGCGTTGGAGCAGGTCCGCGCGGTTGACGCCGGCGGCGACGACGTCGAGGAGGACCTCGTCGGGCGCGAGGGTGGGGTCGGGGACCTCGGCGAGGGCGAGCGCCTCGGGGCCGCCGGGAGTGGGCACGGTGATCGCCAGCATGAGATCGAGCGTAGCCGCGGCGTTGGTCACGATGGGTGGGCAGGAGCGTGCTGCGTGGCAGGCTGGTGAGGTGGGATATCGGCCGGGCGACGCGGCATACCGGAGGGTGGTCGTCGCCCTCTTCGCTGCGGGCGTGACGACGTTCGCGCTGCTCTACTCGCCCCAGGCGGTCCTGCCTGAGCTGGCGGCCGACTTCGGGATGCCGGCGTCAGCGACCACCCTGTCGATCTCGGTGACCACGCTGGCGATGGCGGTCGCGCTGCTGGTGGTCGGGCCGGTTACCGAGCGGGTCGGGCGGACGCCGATCATCCGGGCGTCGGTCGTGGTCACCAGTCTGGTGGGGATCGCCCACTCGCTGGCGCCCAACTGGCCGACGCTGCTGGTGCTGCGCGGGTTGCAGGGGATCTCGCTCGCGGGGATGGCGGCGGTGGCGATGGCCTATTTGCGGGAGGAGGTGGCCCCTGAGGCGCATGCGAGGGCGACGGGGCTCTATGTCGGTGGGACCGCGATCGGCGGGATGCTCGGGCGCCTCGTCGTCGGTGGTGTGGCTGACCTCGCCGGGTGGCGCTGGGCGCTCGCGGCCATGGGCGGGATCGGGCTGGTGTGCGCCATCGTCGTGGTGCTGACGCTGCCGCCGTCGCGGGGGTTCGAGCGCGCCGAGTTGTCGGGGGCCCAGACGCGGGCGATGGTTCGTCGGCTGCTGACCGACCGGGCGTTGCTCGCGCTCTACGGGGTCGCGGCGGTGGCGATGGGCTCGTTCATCGCGGTCTTCAACACGGTGGGCTTCCGGCTGCGGGATGCTCCCTACTACCTGAGCGTTGCCGCCGCGTCGCTCGTCTACCTGTCCTATGCGCCCGGCTCGCTCACCTCTGCGTATGCCGGTCGCATCGCCGACCGGGTCGGCCGCCGGCCGGTGCTTCCCATCGCCTTCGGGGCGTTTCTCGTGGGACTGCTCATGACGGGGGCGACCCCGTTGTGGCTGCTGATGACGGGGATGGTGGTGTTCTCCGGGGCCTTCTTCGCCGTGCACTCCCTAGCGTCGGGGTGGGTCGTGGCTCGGGCGCAGGCCGGGGGCGGCGGGATCGGGCAAGCGTCCGCGTTCTATCTCGTGGCCTATTACGCGGGGTCATCGATCTTCGGCGGGCTGGCGGGACCGGTGTGGGCGGGTGGCGGTTGGACGGCGGTGTTGGCCTTCACGGGCGCGCTGGTGTTGATCGGTGTGGGGCTGGCGTGGTGGTTGACCCGGATCCCCGCGCTTGCCGATCCGCCGATCGAGGACCCCGGCGTCGCGGCATACTGACCGGTCCTTCTCGCCCGCCCCTCGGTGCCTTCGCGCCTCCGCGCCGCGCCGCCACCAAGGGGTCTGTCATACCTCCGGGACATGATGGGAGCACCTCGACCACTAGGAGTGACCATGCCCGGACTCGCGCCCGCCTCGGTTGACGAGAAGGCCCTGCTCGTTGGCTACCTCACGCAGCAACAGGATGCCTTCCGCAACGCCGCCTACGGGCTGAGCGATGAGCAGGCGGGGCAGAAGGCCGCCCGGAGCGACCTCTCCGTCGGCAGCCTGGTCAAGCACGCCGCGAGCGTGCAGACCGGTTGGCGCCGGATGATCGAGCAGGCGCCTGCCCTCGTCGTGCACCCCGGGACGATGGAGGAGGCACAGGAGCGGTGGGCCTCGGAGCACACCTGGTTGCCCGGCGACAGCCTCGCCGTGGCGCTGGCACGTCTCGATGCCGAGAGCGCGGCGACGAGTGCGGCGATCCTCGCGGCGGATCTGAACACCTCCGTTCCCGTTCCGCAGGACGTGCCCTGGTTCCCCAAGGACGTGCCGGCCTGGACCGTTCGCTGGGTGGCCCTGCACCTGATCGAGGAACTCGCCCGGCACGCCGGCCATGCCGACCTGATCCGCGAATCGATCGACGGGGCCACGATGTACGAGCTCATGGCGGGGCGCGAGGGATGGCCGGCGACGCCGTGGCTCACCCCGTGGCAGCCCGCGACCTCCTGAGCTCGTGGAGGACATCAGCCGTCAAGTGGCCGTCGTCCTGGCCCGCTGACGGCGCCGCCCTCCAGAAGATCGCCGGCGGGTGTGGGGAAGTTGGGGCGAATCGGCCCGTGAAGGCCTCAGATCATCGGCGAGTGTGAGGATCTTGGGAAACGGGCAGGTCAGGCAGGTCAGGCAGATCAGGCAGGGGTGGGCTCTTCGGTATCGCCGACGTCGGCTACCTGGGCATCCAGAGCCCGCACGACCTCGTCAGCCGCCACCGTCACGGCCACCCCGTGCGCGCCGGCACCCATCGAAATCGTCCGACCCACCATCGACGAGTCGGCGATCACCGGCCAGGCGCGGCTCGACCCGAAGGGCGTGATGGTCCCGCGAACGTAACCGGTCGCGGCATGCGCCCCGTCGGCGTCGGGCATCGACAACCGCGACGTGCCCAGCAGCGCCCGTAGTTTCGGCCACGAGAACTTCCGATCCCCGGGTACGAGCACGAACAGGAAATCCCCGTCCCCGCGCCGCACCACGAGCGTCTTGACGATGTCAGCCGGCCGCACCCCACGCGCCGCCGCAGCCTCCGCCAGGCTCCCGACCGGCCCGTGTCGCGTGACCTCGTGCGCGACCCCGGCCGCCGACAACGCGGCCAACGCTCGCGCCTCACCCTCGCTCGTGCCCACCATCGCCCCAGGGTATGCCGCGTCGCGGTGCCGCCGTCGACGACGCAGCCGCCGCCGTCGACGCCGACGAAGGGTTTAAAGGGGGCAGGTAGTCCCGGTTGTCACATCTGGACGCCTGGCAATGTCAGGATGGAGGCTGTCCTCGACGGGCCACGTGGTGGTCGAGGCACCGTCGAGCACGATCGAGTCGATCGACAAGGAGTGTCGTGTCGTCGTTCTGGGCCGAGCACGTGTGGCTGCCGTCGGGCTTGGCCCGCGGCGTGCGCTTGGTCGTGGACGATGGTCGGTTCGTCGTCGTCGAGCCCCGAGCGACCCGCCACCCCGAGGATGTCAAACTCCGCGGTGTCGTCTTTCCCGGGTTGGCCAATGCCCATAGCCATGTCTTCCAGCGGGTCCTGCGCGGACGCACCCAGTCTGACGCGGACAACGGAATCACTTGGCGCGCAAAGATGTACGACGTCGCTGAACGCCTCAACCCCGATCTCTATCTCGCTCTGGCCCGGGCCACCTTCGCCGAGATGGCGCTGGCCGGCATCACCGTGGTCGGCGAATACCACTACCTGCACCACGGTCCGGGCGGCTCGCGCTACTCCGACCCCAACGCCATGGGCGCTGCCCTGGCCAGGGCAGCGCACGAGGTCGGGATCCGACTGACCCTGCTGGACACCCTCTACCTGCAGGGTGGGCTCACCTCCGAGGGGCACCTGCCGCTCGACGGTGTGCAGCAGCGGTTCAGCGACGGCAGCGTCGAGGCCTGGGCCGCCCGCACCGCCCGCATCGAGCAGACCGAATTGCTTCGTCGGGGCGCGGCGATCCACTCGATCAGGGCCGTGTCGCGCGAGGACGCCGCCTACGCCGCGCAACTCGTCGGGGACCGTCCGCTGCACATGTATGTCTCCGAGCAGCCCGCCGAGAACCTCGCCTGCCAGATGTATTACGGCACCACCCCGACCGAACTCCTCGCCGACATCGGCGTGCTCGGGTCGGAGTTCACGGCCGTCCACGCGACCCACCTCACTGAGCGCGACATCAGCCTCCTGGCCGACCACGAGTGCCAGGTGGTCGTCTGCCCGACGTCCGAGCAGGACATGGCCGATGGCGTCCCGGCGGTCCGCAGGCTCCTCGACGCCGGGGTCCCGGTCGGCATCGGCACCGACCAACACGCCTTCATCGACCCGTTCGTCGAGATGCGTGAACTCGAGATGCACGAGCGCCTCGGCAGCGGCGAGCGTGGCCGGATCTCGACCCCCCAACTCCTGCGCTGCGGGTCGGTCCACGGCTATCAGAGCCTGGGTTGGTATGACGGCGGGTCCATCGCCCCCGGTCTCGTCGCCGACTTCATCACCGTGGATCTCGAGTCCACCCGCACCGCAGGCAGCAAGGCCGCCGAGGTCATCTACACCGCGAGCGCCGCGGACGTCCTCACCGTTGTCGTCGGCGGTCGGGTCATCGTCGAGAACGGCCAGCATGCGTTCGGCCCGGTCGCCCCGCTCATGCGTGAGGCGCTGTCGTTGATCCGCGACGCGAGCTGAGCGCGCGCGGCATACGCGATCCGGTATGCCGCGTCAGCCGGTCGCGCCGTCGGCCTTGACCAACGCGGCGGGCAGGTGACCAGCCGACTTCGCGTAGTACTGGGCCGCCTTGCGGGTCGCCATGACCCGGGCCGCGCTCACGGCCAGCCCGGTGAGGGCGGCGAAGAGGACGGCCTCTTTCCAAGTTGTGTCCTCGGGATGGTTGGGGTCGTCGGGGGCCGGCTTACCGGAGGCGAGCTCCCAGCCCTTGGTGACGAGCTTCTGGGCGACGGTCGCCGCCAGCACTGCCGAGCCGGTGCCCAGCACCTTCCACACCATCGGACCCATCCCGCACCTCCTGCTCCACCGGGCCACTCGCCAACCCGTGTCGTTCGCCTCGTCCGACTCTGGCACGGACTCGGGGTAAAGTCATCATCGCCACGACAGGGGAGCGCCCCAGCGCTGAGAGTGCGGTCCGCCGCAGACCCTCGAACCTGCTCCGGTTAGCACCGGCGAAGGGAGTCGAGTCTCACCCGTCGACCTTCGATGGGTCGACGGCCCCTCCTGAACCAGGAGGAGATGTCAGTATGCCGTTCGCCCACCCGCGCGTCCGGGTTCCGTTGCGCAGGAGTCCCGTCCGCAGGGATCCCTTGCGCAAGAACCGTTTCGCGATCCCCGGCGCCGTTCTTGCGGTCGCCCTCACTGCGTCGCTCTCGGCCTGTTCGCTGAGCTCGACGACCACCGCCACAGCTCCCGCGACGACGTCGGGGACCGCGACCGCGTCCCAGGTCAGCAGCCCGTCCAGCACGGCCGCACCCCGGTGCGGCGCTGTGACCGAGGTCCTGCTGGTCAGCCACGACTCGTTCGGGCTGTCCGACGAGTTGACCGCGGCCTTCACCAAGGCGACCGGCTGCACGATCAAGGTGCTGGCCAGCGGCGACGCGGGCGAGCTGACCAACAAACTCGCCCTCACCAAGGCCTCGCCGATCGGCGACGCCGTCTTCGGGATCGACAACACCTTCGCCAGCCGGGCCGTCACCGAGGGCGTCCTCGCGGACTACTCCCCGACCCTGCCCGCCGGCGCGTCGGCCCACGCGCTGCCCGGCGCCGCAGCCACCAAACTGACGCCGATCGACTACGGCGACGTGTGCGTCAACGTCGACCACACGTGGTTCGCGGCCAAGGGCAAACCGGTCCCGGCGACCCTCGACGACCTCACCCAACCGGCATACAAGGACCTCTTCGTCACGCCGGGCGCGACGACCTCCAGCCCCGGTCTGGCCTTCCTCCTCGCGACCATCGGCGCGAAAGGCGATGGCTGGCAGGCCTATTGGAAGGCGTTGATGGCCAACGGCACGAAGATCACCGCCGGTTGGACCGACGCCTACTCCGTCGACTTCAGCGCCGGCGAGGGCCACGGGACCCGCCCGATCGTCCTGTCCTACGCCTCCTCGCCGCCGTTCACGATCCCCAAGGCCGCCACCGAGCCGACGACGAAGGCGCTCCTGGACACGTGCTTCCGGCAGGTGGAGTATGCCGGTGTGCTGGCCGGCGCCCGCAACCCCGAGGGGGCGCGTGCTCTGGTCTCGTTCCTGCTGAGCCCGGCCGTGCAGGCGTCAATCCCCGACTCGATGTACATGTTCCCCGTCGACTCGACCGCCACCCTGCCGACCGACTGGGCGAAGTGGGCCAAGGTCGCGGACAAGCCGTTCGTCGTGTCGCCCGACCAGATCGCCGCCCAGCGGGACACCTGGTTGCGTCAATGGAGTGAGGTCACGGCCAAGTGACCCGGGACCGAGCCGGGAGGATCGCCGCGACCACGGTCGCGGCGATCCTCCCGCTCGGCTTCCTCGCCATCTTCTTCGCCCTTCCGGTCGCAGGCATGCTCGCCCGGGGCTTCGCGCCGGGCGGGGTGCTGGACCTCGGTGGCTTCGCCGAGGTCCTTGGCCGGGCCCGGACCCAACGGATCATCGGCTTCACCCTGGCCATCTCGGCGGCCGCGACCGTGATCTCGGTCGTCGTCGGGGTGCCGGTGGCCCACGCCCTCTATCGGTTGGCCCTGCCCGGCCGTCGGACGCTTCGGGCCATCGTCGCGATGCCCTTCGTTCTGCCGACCGTCGTGGTCGGCGTGATGTTCCGGTCGTTGCTCGCCGAGGGCGGCGCGCTCGGTGGGCTGGGGCTGGACGGGGAGTGGGGCGGCATACTCGCCGCCTTCGTGTTCTTCAATCTCGCGGTCGTCGTGCGCACGGTCGGAGCGGCTTGGGAGGGCTTGGACCGCCGGCCCGAGGAGGCCGCGGCCACCTTGGGCGCCGGACCCGCAACGGTCTTCCGCACCGTGACGCTGCCCGCCCTGGCACCGTCGATCATCTCGGCGGCGTCCATCGTGTTCCTCTTCTGCGCCACGGCTTTTGGTGTCGTGCTGACGATGGGCGGGCTGGCCTACGGCACCGTCGAGACCGAGATCTACCTGCTGACGACGGCGCTGTTCGACCTGCGCGGGGCGGCGGTGTTGTCGGTCGTCCAACTCGTCGCCGTCGTCGCCATGCTGCTGCTGGCCGATCGGGCCCGCTCCCGCGACGCCGGGACCCAGCGGGCCGCGAAGTCCGCGATCGCGCCGGGGCGGGTCACGGCATACGCGATGGGCTCGGTGATTGCCACGGTGCTGGCGGTCGCGTTCGTCGCGGTTCCCGTGCTGGCGTTGGTGGTGCGCTCGCTGCGGCGCCAGGGGGAGTGGACCCTGGACTACTACCTTGCGTTGGGACGGGTCGGCGGGGCTGACGGTCGTAGCGCGCTGCCGGTCACCGTGTGGGAGGCGCTGGGCACGTCGTGGCGGATCGCCATCGATGCCACGATCCTCGCCGTCGTCCTCGGCCTGCTCGTCGCCGTGCTCGTCTCGCGCCCGGCCCGCTCGCCGGGCGGTCTGCGATGGCGCCGGTTGCTCGACGGGGTGGTCATGCTGCCATTGGGGGTGTCTGCGGTGACGGTCGGTTTCGGCTTCCTCATCACGTTGGACCGGCCGCCGTTGGACCTGCGGACCTCGCCGGTGCTCATCCCGATCGCCCAAGCGATCGTCGCCCTGCCCCTGGTGGTGCGGACCCTTGCGCCGGTGCTGCGGGCTATCGACGACCGGCAACGGCAAGTCGCGGCGACGTTGGGTGCTCGCCCCTGGCAGGTGCTCGCCACCGTGGACCTGCCGATCATCTGGCGGCCCTTGCTCGCGGCCATCGGGCTGGCGCTCGCGGTCTCGCTGGGGGAATTCGGTGCGACGAGCTTCCTGGCCCGACCCGACAGCCCGACCCTCCCCGTGGTCATCTATCGCCTCATCGGACGCCCGGGGGTCGACAATCTCGGCATGGCACTCGCGGCGTCGGTCATCCTCGCCGTTGTCACCGTCACCGTCATGGGTGTCGTTGAGCGCCTGCGGGTGTCGTCAGTGGGGGCCTTCTGATGCTCTCGATCAGCCGTGTGTCGGTGTCTTTCGGGGCGACCCGCGCGGTCGACGATGTCAGCCTTGAGGTCCCCTCGGGCACGGTGATGGCGATCCTTGGGCCGTCAGGGTGTGGCAAGTCCAGCCTGCTGCGGGCCGTCGCCGGGCTCGAGCCGCTCGCGTCGGGCTCGGTGAGCTTCGACGGGTCGGATCTGGCGGGGGTGCCCACCCATCGGCGTGGCTTCGCGATGATGTTCCAGGACGGGCAGTTGTTCGGTCACCTCGATGTGGCCGGGAACGTCGGTTATGCCTTGGCGCGCAAGGGGATCCGTGGCGCGCAGGCGCGCTCGGAGGTCGACCGCCTGCTCGAGCTCGTCGGCCTCGCGGGGTATGCCGCGCGCCGCCCCACCACGCTCAGCGGCGGCGAGGGTCAGCGCGTCGCGTTGGCTCGGGCTCTGGCTGCCCGCCCGCGGTTGTTGTTGCTCGATGAGCCGCTGTCGGCGCTGGACCGGTCGCTGCGCGAGCGGCTGGCCACTGACCTGCGGCACGTGCTCACCGAGACTGGGACGACGGCCATGATGGTGACCCACGACCATGGCGATGCCTTCACGGTGGCCGATCGGACGGCGATCATGCGAGCCGGACGGTTGGTGCAGCAAGGTGAGACGGCCGAGGTCTGGGCGCACCCCGTCGATGCAGACACCGCCCACTTCCTCGGCGTCTCGGTCCCCTCGGACCTCGCGGAGCCCTGAGCTCAAACCGCTGCGTGGCGATAACCGCGCCGAGCGCAGGGCCGGGAGCGGCTAGCCTCGGTGGGTGCGACTCTTGCTCATCCGACACGGCCAGACCGCGTCGAACGTCACCCGACTGCTCGACACTGCGGCCCCCGGTGCCCCACTCGACGAGGTCGGCCTCGAGCAGGCCCGGGCCCTGGCCGAGGCGCTCGCCGACGAGCCGATCGAGGCCGTCTATGCCTCCGACCTGACCCGCAGCCAGCAGACGGCTGCGCCGCTGGCCGCTCGCCACGGTGTCGAGGTCGTCGTCCGTGGCGGCATCCGGGAGATCCAGGCGGGCGAGGACGAGATGTCCGCCGACTGGGTCCGCTATCTCACGACGATCATGTCCTGGAACGCAGATCTCGACGCTCGGATGCCAGGCGGGGAGTCGGGACGGGAGGTTCTAGAGCGGTTCGACGCAGTTCTCGACGAGGCCCACGCCGCTGGACAGGGGACTATCGCCGTCATCAGCCACGGCGCCATGATCCGCACGTGGGCCGCGGCCCGCGCGACCAACCTCACGGTCGACTTCCTGCGCACGACCGGCCTGGACAACACCATCGTCCTCGAGTTGACCCGGACACCGCAGCGGTCGTGGACCCTCGTGCGCTGGGGCGACAAGACTCCCTGAGCGTCCCCTACGCCTCGGGGCGGGTGGCGAATTCGATGACCCAGTCCTCGCGCTGGTGGCCGTCGACCGACAGCCGCCAGGAATACCGCCGACCGGCGGGCAGCCCGAACGGCGGCACCCCGATCGCCATCGCGGCATCGATCGGCGCACCGGGCGTCAGGCCCGGGGGCCGCTGAACCTCCAGCCGGGCATTGACGAGCACGGGTTGGTCACCCTGCGGGGTGCGCTGGGCGACCAGGTGCCCGTCCTCGTCGACCAGGCGTAGTTCCACCTCGATGGGACGACCGGCCAGATCCCACGGCACGTCGAACTTCAGCGCCAGGAACATCGGTGTGGGGCCGGCCGGACGGATCGACCAACCGCCCCCATTGACATAGAGCTTGCCTTCGGCGACGACCGCATGATCGGCCAACAGCATCGTGACCCGCATACCTGCCAGCATCGCACGCCTGGCTGAACCCGGTCTGCTCACGTGGTGAGAAACCCGTGCGGGGGCGGCATACCGGCCGTGGGAGGCTGGACCCATGCGCGAGTTGACCCAGAGCCAGAAGCTGGCCGACGTCTGTTACGACATCCGGGGGCCGGTGCTCGAGGAGGCCAAGCGGCTTGAGGACGAGGGTCACCGCATCCTCAAGCTCAACATCGGCAACCCGGCACCCTTCGGCTTCGAAGCCCCCGACGAGATCCTCGTCGACATGATTGCCCAGCTGCCGCTGGCCCAGGGCTACAGCGATTCCAAGGGCATCATCGGGGCCCGGCGCGCCGTCACGCAGTACTACCGGCTCAAGGGTGTCGAGGGTGTGAGCACCGAGGACGTCTACCTCGGCAACGGCGTCAGCGAGCTCATCGTCATGGCCATGCAGGCCATGCTCGACAACGGCGACGAGGTCCTCATCCCCGCGCCGGACTACCCGCTGTGGACCGCCGCGACCGCGCTCGCCGGTGGCACCCCGGTGCACTACCTGTGCGACGAGAGCGAGGGGTGGGTCCCCGACCTGGCCGACATGGCGGCCAAGATCACCCCGCGCACCAAGGCGATCGTCGTCATCAACCCCAACAACCCCACCGGCGCGGTCTATCCCGACCACGTCCTGCGCGGAATCATCGCGCTGGCCCGTGAGCACGAACTCGTCCTCATGGCCGACGAGATCTACGACAAGATCCTCTACGACGACGCAACCCACACGGCCCTGGCGTCCCTGGCGCCCGACGTCTTCTGCCTCAACTTCAACGGGCTGTCCAAGGCCTATCGGGTCGCCGGTTTCCGGTCCGGCTGGCTGGCGCTCTCGGGCCCCAAGCACCACGCCCGGTCCTTCATCCAGGGCCTCAACATCCTGGCGAACATGCGGCTATGCGCCAATGTGCCTGCGCAGCATGCGATCGCCACGGCGCTCGGCGGCTACCAGTCGATCACCGAGCTGATCCTCCCCGGCGGCCGCCTGCTCGCCCAGCGCAACCTCGCCTGGGAGCTGATCAACTCGATCCCCGGCGTCACGTGCACCAAGCCCGGCGGCGCCCTCTACCTGTTCCCGCGGCTGGACCCCGAGGTCCACGAGATCCACGACGACGAGCGCTTCGCCCTCGATCTGGTTCGCCAGGCCAAGATCCTCGTCGTGCAGGGCACCGGCTTCAACTGGCCGCGGCCCGACCACTTCCGGATCGTCACGCTGCCGCACGTCCAAGAGCTCGAAGAGGCCATCGGACGCATCGGCAACTTCCTGGCCAGCTACCGGCAGTAGCCGATTCGCGCACCAACGCGAGGGGGCGGCATACCGACTCGGTATGCCGCCCCCTCACGTTCGCGGGGTTGAGGGTGGGTCAGCGAATGCTGCTGCTGGCCGCCATCCCGACGATGAAGAAGACGAAAACGAAGTAGAGGACTCCGAGGACGAGGATGACGGAGCCAATGATGCCGGTGATCATGCCGGCCTGGACCTGGCTGCGGTTGCTGTAGGGCTGGCCGCTGGTGTCGATCTCCCGCATGGCCTTGCGACCCATGACCCAGGCGAACGGCCCGGTGAATCCGCAGAAGACGATCGAGAGGATGCCGAGGATGAGGATCAAGGTGCCCTGCGGGTGCTCGATGCCGGCGTAGGCAGCACCGCCATAGGCGGGCGGCGCGGCATACGGAGAGGCGTAGGGGGCGGGCTGGCCGTAACCCGGCTGCTGGCCATACGGCGGCTGTTGCCCGTAGGGAGGCTGCTGGCCGTAAGGGGCGGGTAAGGGGCGGGTTGTCCGTAAGGAGCGGGTTGGCCGTAGGCGGCGGGTTGCCCGTAGTCGGGAACCGGCGGGGCCGCGGCAACGGGCGGGGCGACGGGGGCAGGGGGCGCGGCCGGGGTGCTGTCCCAGGGACCGACGGGTGCAGGGGGTGGCGTCACCGGCGGGGGCGGGGACATCGGCGTGGTCGCCGCCGGATCGTATCCGGAGGAGAGGGGGGCCGTGGGGTCGAGCGGGCTGGGCTCGCTCGCCGTCGGATCAGTGCTCATGAACACCACCCTACTTGCCCCCGTTGCCCGTGGCAGGCTGTCCCCATGACCTCGACTGACCCTTCCCTTGGCCTGCGTTCGGTCCGCTTGGAGCGCGTCGCCGCCGGCCGGTATGCCGTGACCAACCCCCGCGGCGGCACGGTCACGCTCGGCCGTGGCCAAGACTCCGACTACACGCCGGTCGAGTTGTTGCTCGCAGCGATCGCCGGTTGCACCAGCGTTGACGTCGATGAGGTGACCACCCGGCGCAGCGAGCCGGAGTCCTTCGTCGTGGACTGCAGTGGGGTCAAGGTCTCCGACAACCTCGGCAACCACCTGTCGGAGGTCGAGGTGACCTTCCGAATCTCCTTCCCGGACACCGAGTCCGGGGCGGCTGCCGCGGCGCTCGTCCCTCGGCTGGTCTCGCTCTCGCACGAAAAACTGTGCACGGTCAGCCGGACGGTCATGCTGCCCACCCCGGTGCGCACCGTCATCGCCGACGAGGGCCAGGAATGAGCGACGTGCTGGGCGTCCTGGACCCCGCTGCTGCACCGAGCCTGCGCTGGGGCATCATCGCGCCGGGTGGCATCGCCAACAAGTTCGCCGAGGCGGTGAGCCAGTTCACTGCCGGGCAGGTCGTCGCGGTGTCCTCACGCGATGAGGGTCGGGCGCGCTCGTTCGCGGAGCGGCACGGCATACCGAGGGCGTATGCCGGGCACGAAGCCCTCGGTGCCGACCCCGAAGTCGACGCGGTCTATGTCGCGTCGCCGCACTCGGCCCACCGCGAACACGCGGTCGCCATGGCGCGGGCCGGCAAGCACGTCCTCATCGAAAAGGCGTTGGCGCGCAACCTCGTTGAGGTCAACGAGATCTTCGACGCGGCGCGCGGCGCGGGCGTGTTTGCGATGGAGGCGATGTGGACCCGGCACCTGCCGCACATCGCCGCCGTGCGTCGCTGGATCGCTGACGGGCGGATCGGCGAGGTCGTCACCGTCGTCGCCGACCACGGTCAGAGCCTG
Source organism: Candidatus Phosphoribacter hodrii (assembly GCA_016707175.1). Lineage (GTDB taxonomy): Bacteria > Actinomycetota > Actinomycetes > Actinomycetales > Dermatophilaceae > Phosphoribacter > Phosphoribacter hodrii. The sequence goes on along the minus strand of JADJIB010000001.1, from coordinate 718,602 downwards.
GACCTCGGGCCGGACCACCGGCTCAAGGCACCCGAGTTGGCCGGCGGCGCGCTGCTTGACCTCGGGGTCTATCCGGTGGCCTTCGTGGTGGACCTGCTCGGTGCGCCGACGAGCGTTCATGCGGCCGGGCACCGCACCGAGACCGGGGTCGACGCGAGTGTGGCGCTGACGTTGGGCTACCCCGACCCGGTGTTCGCGCAGGCGTCGTGCACGCTCAAGGTCAAGACGCCGACGACGGCCGTGGTCTGTGGGACTGGCGGGCGGATCGAGCTCGATGGCGACTTCTATGGCGGGACGGTGGCTCGACTTCTTGCGCCCGGCAAGGTCCGCGAGGTCGTTGAGGAGTTCGACGGTCGGGTGGCCAACGGGTTCCAGTTCGAGATCGCCGAGGTCGCGCGGTGCGTGGCGGACGGGCGGGTCGAGAGCGAGCGGATGCGCTGGGATGACTCGCGCGCCGTTATGAGCGTGCTCGACGAGGCTCGCCGGCAGATGGGGGTGCGTTACCCCGGCGAGGCCTGATTTCTGTCTTGCCCTGCCCCCTGCCCCCTGCCGTGCCCCCTGCCCCCTGGGGGTCGAGGTATTCCACCATCGCCAGGTGATGGCGGAATACCTCGACCCGGCAAGGGGCAGAGGGGCGCGGGGGGGTTAGCTGGAGAAGAAGAGGCCGGACAGCCCGCGCTTGCGGTAGTGGTGGCCACCGCGGTAGCCCCACTCCGGGCCATAGCTCGGGTAACCGGTCTGATAGCCCGGCGCAGGCTGCGCGGCAGGGGCAGGCGGCGCTGCGGCGGCCGCGTGCACGTTGGCTTCCAGCCGCGCGAGCGCCTCGAACTCGCCAAAGTCGAGGAAGAGGCCCCGACAGGTCTCGCACTGCTCGACGTGAATTCCGTTGCGGTCGTAGGTCCGCATCGTCCCGCGACACTTGGGGCACACGAGGGCGCTCGGCTGCTGGGCGGGGGTGGCGGAGTCCTGCGGGAACGGTGGGATCTGGCTCATGGCGAGAGTTCACATCTTCCGGCAGGCATCCAGCAGTGCCTCCGCTGTGTGGTCGCTGTGCGTGTCAGCTCCCGACCGCCTCGCGCCGACAGCCCCGACAGCGCCGACCGCGCGGGTCGCCGCGATGACGACTGCCGCTCGCGCCGGCAGATCCAGCGCCGGCCACGGGTCGCCCGTCACCGGCACGCCGGGACCGCCGGCAGCACGGTATGCCGCGAGGAAACCCTCCCAGTCGTCCGTCGACAGCAGCCCAGCAGCCCAGAACCCAGCCGGTCGGGCCAGGTCCCACGCCGGGTCGCCCCACCCGAGATCGTCGAGGTCCAGCAGCCGCCACGCCCCGTCGACGCGCCCCAGTTGGCCCAGATGCCAGTCGCCATGGACCACAGTGAGGGGCCGGTCGGGCCGCGGGGCAGCGTCGGCCGCAGCCAGATCAAGACCGGCGAGGACGCGCTGACCGGCCGCCGCGACCATCCCCAGCCTCGGGTCGACGTCAGCCCCGCCCTCGGCGCGCACGACCGCGCGCCGTAGTCGCGCCCAGCCCCCATGCACCGGCATCGACCCCAACGGCCTGGCCCGGTGCAGCCCGGCAAGCAGCCGGCCGGCATCGGCCCAGGGCACCGTGGCCCCTTCACGGCCGGCGTCGGCGGGGTCGAGGACCTCGACCCGAGGCCACGCGGTCACCGCCCGACCGTCCGGCGCCACCGCGACCTCGCTGCTCACCGGCAGCACCAGGTATGCCGCGAGCGCCGGATCAGTGGCCAGCGCCAGTCGGGTCCGCAGCTCGGCGACATCGGTGCGGGGGTGGTGCAGCTTGACGACCAGGCCGCCGACGAAGGCCAATTCGGCGCCGCTTGCGGTGGTGACCCAAGCGGTCGGTGAGGTGAGAGGGGAACCGAGGCGGACGGCATACCCCTCGATCCAGGGGAGGAGCGGATGCGGGGGCGCGGACGGCATACCGGCTGGCTGGTCAGCGCCCGGCGCGGAGGGTGAGGATCTGCTCGGCCCGACCGACCGCGCCGCCCTCGTCGTGCAGCGTCGTCGAGGTGAGGCCGACGCCCTCGCGCCCGAAGGTCACCTGCGTGTCGAAGCCGACCCAGTGCTCCGGGCCGCCGAGCGGGTCCCGGTGGAGGTGGACGGTGAGGTCGATGTTGGGGAAGAGCCACTCGCTCGGGTCGACGCGGACGTTCATCCCGTTGGCGGTGTCGACGAGCCCGAGGTATGCCGCGATCGGCGCCACCTCCTCGTCCGCGACCACGGCTTTGTCGGTGCGGATCCAGGCTCGCCCGGTGCCGGGTTGCTTGTCAGGGGTATGCCGCAACTCGATGCTCGCGATGTAGCCGCCGGGCCAGATCTCCGACGGCCGCCACGGGACACAGTCGTCGGGGCTGGGCAGGGGTGGCGGTTCGCCGCCCGCGACCTCGGTGGTGTCCTGGCGGGACAGGCGCCAAGCCGTGGCGCGGACGACCGGTCGGCCGCCGGTGCTCGCGGTCGCCTCGATGAGCTCGATGGTGCGGCCGGGGCGGATCGTGCGGACCTCGACGGTCGTGGGGATCGCGGGGATGAGGCCGAGGATCTCGTAGGTGATCCGGGCGAGAGCTAGCTCGGGGCGTGGCTCGTGTGTCGTCAGGGCGTGGGCGAGGAGGCCGGAGACGGGGGCCATGTGTTGCTCGTGGGCATTCCAAGCGCCTTGGGTGTTGAGCGTGGGGAGGAAGGTGTCGGCGCTGATCCGGCGGTAATAGGCGGTGTCGTCCGGGATCAGGTCGGGCAGCGAGTCGAAGTCCACGCCGCCAAATCTAGGCGGGCTTCCTTGGCCTGGCGGGCGGGGCGGCGCAGATCATCGGCGGGTGTGGGGATTTTGGGGGCGACCGGCATACCCCTCGCCCAGGTCATCGGCGGGTGTGGGGATTTTGGGGGCGACCGGCATACTCCTCGCCCAGGTCATCGGCGGGTGTGGGGATTTTGGGGGCGACCGGCATACCCCTCGCCCAGGTCATCGGCGGGTGTGGGGATCTTGGGGCAGCGAGGGCTCGGGGAGCGAGAGGGTGCCGGCGGGTGTGGGGGGGGGGCAGGGGGGGGGAGCCAGAAAGTGCCGGCGAGTGTGAGGATTTTGGGGGAAACCCCAGGGCGGTGGGTCAGTCGACGGAGGCGACCCGGGCGATGATGGCGCGGGCGCAGGCCTGCGGCGCCCGCTCCGGCAGCCAGTGACCCTCATCCAGCTCGACCAACTCGTAGTCGGCCAGCACCGAATGCGCCGTCAACCGGGCGGCCACCGGACCGAGGAACGGATCCTTGCGCCCCCAGACATAGGTCGTCGGCACCCGGCAGGAGTGCACAACACCGGAGGAGAGGGGGATGGCGCGGTACCAGTTGAGCGCGGCGGTGAGGGCGCCCGGCTCGGAGAAGCGGGCGGCATACCGGGTCGCATCCTCCGCCGGCAGCCCGCTGGGCCGAAGGACCGCCGCGAGCCGGGACGCGAGGTAGCGGTCAGGGATCGCGGGGACCTGGAACGCCAGCATGTGCCAGGAGCGGCGCGCCTGGTCGAAGTCGCGCGACCGCAGCGCCTCGGTCATCGCGAAGGGGTGTGGCGTCGACAGCGCAGTCAGCGAGGCCACCCGCTCGGGGTGGCGCCCCGCGACGATCCAGGCGATGGCGCCGCCCCAGTCGTGCCCGACGACGTGGACCGCGTCGGCTCCGACCGCGTCCGCCAGCGCCACGACGTCGTCGGCCACCTCGCCCAGCCGGTATGCCGCCCGCCCCTGCGGCCGCGCGCCTGGCGAGTAGCCGCGCTGGTCGGGTGCCAGGGTGCGCAGGCCGGCCGCATGCAGCAGCGGCGAGATCCGGTCCCAGCTGGAGCGATCGGTGGGGAAGCCGTGCAGGAGCACGACGACCGGGCCGTCGAGAGGCCCCGAGTCGGTGACGTCGAAGGTCAGCCCATCGCGCTGGAACTGCGTCAGGCGCTCGGTGCGGCCGGTGGTGCGGGCTGCGTCACTGGCCATGGTCGGACCCCTTCAAGCTGCCGGACGGTGCTCACTCATCCTGCCACCCGAACTACGTCAGTCGCGGCCGTCGGCGGCACGGCGTTGGCGCTCGGCAGCGGCATACGGATCGGTGCGGGCGTCGTAGGACCAGAAGTCGCGCAGCCAGGCGGCCGTCGCCACCACGCCGATGACGCACAGCACCCCACCTGAGGTGATCGACGCGCGTACCGACCAGCGGTCGGCGACCAGTCCGGAGCGCACCTGCCCGCCGAGCGGGCCGACCGAGTAGGACAGCATCTCGATGCCGGCCAGTCGCCCGCGCATCGAGTCGGGGATCGTCTGGTGCCAGATGACGCCCCGGAACAGCGCGCTCACCATGTCGGCGGCGCCCGCAATCGCGAAGCACAGCAACACGATTGGCACGTTCGTCGTGAGCCCGGCCGCCGCGACCGCCGCGCCCCAAACTGCTGCGGACACCACGACGGCCATCCCGTGCCGGTGGACCCGGCTCGTCCATCCGGAAGTCGCTGTGACCAGCATGCTGCCGACGGTGCCCGCCGAATAGAGCAGCCCGAGCGTGTGCGGCGACTTCAGGACGTCGTTGGCCAGCGCCGGGAAGAGCACCATCGGCATCGCCATGAACATCGCGACGATGTCGATGACGTAGGTGCCGAGGAGGTCGCGGCGGGACACGGCATACCTCGCGCCCTCGGCGATCGACCGCAGGCTGGCCGGGGTCGCGTCCTCGCTGGGGGGATAGGAACCGAGCCGCGCGAAGAGCGCGGTCGCGATGATGAGACCGGCGACGTCGATCGCGTATGCCGCTGCGGCGCCGACGGATTCGACGAGTATGCCGCCCAGCGCCGGTCCGCCGAGCAGCCCCACTTGCACGCCGAGAGACGACACAGACACCGCGGCGGGCAACTCGTCGTGGCGCACCGTGCGAGGGATGAGCGCCTCGCGGCTCGGGCGTTGCAGCGCGCCCGCGGCGCTGAGCACCGCTCCGACGGCGTAGATCGCCCAGGTCTGCGGCTCGGGCAGAGCCGCGTTGAGCATGAGCAGCGCGGTGAGCACGACCTGGGCGACCCCGGTCCACACGAGCATGAGCCGCCGGTCGACGTGGTCGGCCAGCGCCCCGCCCCACAGCCCGAACGCGACGAGCGGCACGAGCTCGACGACCCCGAGCAACCCGACCGCGAGGTTGGACCCGGTGAGGTGGTAGAGCTGCCACGGCAGGGCGACGTACGACACCATCCCGCCGAGATAGAACACCGTCCCCGCGAAGAACAACCGCCGGAAGTCGGGGGAGGTCCGTAGCGGGGTTGTGTCCACGCGCAAGGAGCGCAAGCGGTCACGGACGGTCACCCGAGTGAGTGTGCCGCAGATGAGGTATGCCGCGCGCCTGAGTTTCGCGGGCGGCATACTGAGCGGCCATGAGCGAACGCGTCCTGATCCCCGTCGCTGATGGTGAGCTGCCGGCATACCTCTGGGTGCCGGAGAGCGGGACCGGGCCGGGCGTCGTGCTGGTCCAGGAGATCTTCGGGCTGTCGCCCTACATTCATCGTCGGGCCGCCGATCTGGCCGCGCTCGGCTATGTCGTGCTGGCGCCGCAGGTGTTCTGGCGGCTCGGGGCCGAGTCGGTGCCGGACGGGCCGGGGATGCTCGAGGAGGGGATCGGGCTGGTCAGCCGCCTCGACTGGCCCGCAGCGGTGGGTGACATGGTTGCCGCGGTCGAATGGCTGCGCGCGCGGCCCGAAATCGGTGGCGCGGGCGTGGTCCTCGTCGGGTTCTGCTTCGGCGGCGGGCTGGCCTACAACGTTGCGGTGGAGACTCCGGTCGATGCGCTGGTGAGTTACTACGGGTCGGCGCTGCCGGGGCTGGTGGACATACTCCCGGTGGTCGAGGCGCCGAGCCTGCACCACTTCGGCGAGGCCGACTCGTTCATCGACGGGCCCACGGTCGAGCGGATCCGCGCGGTGGTGGGGCAGTCGGCGGCGTGCGAGTTCCACACCTATCCGGGCGCCGACCACGCCTTCGACAACCCCGATTTCGTGTTGCATCACCCGCAGGCCTCGGCGCTCGCGTGGGAGCGGACGGTCGAGTTCCTCGGGCGCATCCTCTCGGTGAGCTGAACGGCGTTGTCCAGCAGCGAAATTGACGGCCAAGCCGACGAACGGGGCGCGTGCGCCAACGAATTCGGGCAACGCGTCGGTGCGCCGGTCGACTGGCAACCCGCCACTCCGCCTCGCCCAGTCACCCTCGCCGGCCGGTGGTGCACCGTCGTCCCGCTCGACCTCGACCACGTCCCCGACCTGTATGCCGCCCTCGCCCCCGGCCCGCCCGGGCAGTGGACTTACATGACGTTCGGGCCGTGCGACACCGAAGCGGACCTGCGCGAGGTCGTGTCGGGCTATCTCGCCAACCCCGGTTTCGTGTCGTTCGCGATCCTCGACGCGGCCGGACGAGCACGGGGGATCGCGGCATACCTGCGGATCGACCCGGCCATCGGCTCGCTGGAGGTGGGCGGGATCCTGCTCGGCGAGGGGCTGCGGCGCACGGCTGCGGCGACCGAGGCGATGTGGCTGCTCGCGCGGAATGCGTTCGAGCAGCTGGGTTTTCGACGCTACGAGTGGAAGTGTGACGCGCTCAACACCCCCAGCAGGTATGCCGCCGAGCGGCTCGGCTTCCGCTTCGAGGGGGTGTGGCGGCAGGCGACGATCTACAAGGGTCGCAACCGGGACACGGCGTGGTTCGCAATGACTGACGCCGACTGGCCTGAGGTGAGCTCCGCGATCCAGGCCTGGCTCGACCCGACCAACTTCGACGCCGCTGGCCGACAGCTCACCCCCCTGCGGATCGGCTGACTACGGGCGGTCGGCGGAGAGGTCGGCTTCGATGGCTCGGGCGGCCAGCGCCAAGGCCCCGGTGATGCGGGGGAGGTCGGTGGCGGCATACCGGGCACTAGGCATCGAGATCGAAACGGCGGCGACGGCCACGCCCGACTCGTCGCGCACCGCGCGCCCGACGGCGGTGACGCCCTTCTCGGAGGTCTCGCGGTTCACGGCATACCCCCTGGCGGACACGCGGCGCAGCTCGGTGCGCAGCCACGCAAGGTCGGGGGTGCCGGGAGCGGCAGCCGCGCCAGCAACCCCACCGGCGACCCCACCGGCAACCCCACCGGAATACAGCGCGGTCACCTCGGCCTCGCCCGCCTCGGCGAGGAGCACCAACCCGCCGGAGACCAGGTGCGCGGGGAAGACCATGCCCTCGCGCTGCTCCACGCGCAGCGCCTGAGTCGACTCGGCGGAGGCGATGAAGCGCACCCGGTCGCCCGTGCGGATGATGAGGTTAGCCGACTCGCCGAGCACCGCGACGAGCCCCTCCAGGTGCGGCAGGGCGACCGTGCGCAGCCGAGCGGTCAACGAGCGCGAGTGAGTCGCGAGTTCGAGCACCGGCCCCGCGTGATAGCGCCGGTCCGAGCCCTGCACGGCGAAGTCGCGATAGACGAGCATCGCGAGCACCCGGTGGGCAGTCGAGCGCGCGACTCCGAGCCGATCGGCCGCGTCGCTCACCGTCAGCGCGCCTTCGAGTTGGAGCATCGCCGCGAGCCGCAGCGCGTGGTCGACGCTGTCGATGGCGTATGCCGGTCGCGTCTTGGCCGTGCGCGCGGTTGCCGGCCGGCTCCTGATCACCACGGGAACACCACGGGTTTCACCACGGCGCGAGTCTCCCCTCCGGAACTGTTGCTCCCGTCACCATTCTGTCAGACAGAACAACCTATTCCCCAGGGCGCAACCGGGCGACGATGTGCCGACGCCATCGCGGGCACCATCAGAGAGGATCCAAGGAGCCGCTCATGAACCAGCCATCGGTCATCTCCCCTGTCCACCTGAGCATGGGCAGCAGCAACACCGAGCCGGAGCCGTCGGCCGAACTCGCCGACCTCTACCGGGGTTTCGAGAAGGAACTGCTCGTCCCGCTCTGGACCGAGATCGGCGACCTCATGCCGCACACGCCCAAGTCCAAGGCGCAGCCGCACCTGTGGGAGTGGGCCAAGCTGCTCGAGCTCGCGGGCCTCGCCGGCGACCTCGTCCCGGTCGGCCGCGGCGGTGAGCGCCGGGCGATCGCGCTGGCCAACCCGAGCCTCGGCGGCCGCCCCTACGCCACCCCGACGCTGTGGGCGGCGATCCAATACCTCATGCCCGGCGAGGACGCCCCCGAGCACCGCCACACCCAGAACGCCTTCCGCTTCGTCGTCGAGGGCACCGGCGTGTGGACGGTCGTCGAGCGCGACCCGATCCCGATGAACCGCGGCGACTTCCTCCCGCAGTTTGCCTGGAACTGGCACGCCCACCACAACGCCGCCGACCGCCCGATGGCGTGGATCGACGGGCTGGACATCCCCTTCCAGCACTACGTCGAGAGCACGTTCTTCGACTTCGGCCGCGACTCGATCAGCCAGGCTGAGCACGCCACCCCCGATCGCTCACGCTCGCAACGGCTCTGGGGTCACCCGGGCATCGCGCCGCTCTCGCAGCTCGGCCCGACCCCCGGCTCGCCGCTGCTGTGCTACCGCTGGGTCGACACCGACGCCGCCCTCACCGACCAGCTCGAGCTGGAGCGCGAGGGGTATGCCGCGACGATCGAGCCGGGGCACGCCGCCATCCGCTTCCTCAACCCCAGCAATGCCGGGGACGTCACGCAGACGATCCGCACCCAGTTCCACCGGATCACCGCCGGCACCGAGACCGCCCCGCGCCGCCAGACCGGCTCGTCGGTCTATCAGGTGTTCGACGGCTCCGGCCGGGTCTCGGTCGGTGACTTCTCCTGGACCGTCGGCCGCGGCGACATGTTCGTCGTGCCCTCGTGGTTCCCGCTGTCGATCAAGTCCGAAGCCTCGGCCTCCGACTCCGACTCCGGAGCCCTCGACCTGTTCGAGTTCGGCGACGCCCCCATCTTCGAAAAGCTCAACCTCGCCCGCACCCTCGTGGAGGACAACCGATGAAGCTCGCCACCATCCGCCTGGCCGACGGCAAGACCGCTGCGGTCCGCGTCGACGGAGACACCCTCGTTCACCTCGGGGCGACAGACGTGGGTTCGCTTCTGGCCCAGCCGGATTGGCGCTCACGTGCCGCCGCGGTCTCAGGCACCACGTCGTATGCCGCCGCTGACGCCACCTTCGCGACGCTCGTCCCGACGCCGTCCAAGGTCGTGTGCGTGGGCCTCAACTACAAGACCCACATCCAGGAGATGGGCCGGGACCTGCCCGAATACCCCACGCTCTTCGCGAAGTTCGCCGACTGCCTCATCGGGGCGACCGACGACATCCTCCGCCCGGTCGAGACGACCGAGTTCGACTGGGAGGTCGAGCTGGCCGTCGTCATCGGCAGCACGGTCCGGCGCGCAACGACCGAGCAGGCCGAGGCCGCAATCGCCGGCTTCACGGTGCTCAACGACATCACCTGCCGTGACTGGCAGTTCCGCACCCGCGAGTGGCTGCAGGGCAAGAACTGGGAGTCCTCGACCCCCGTCGGCCCCTACCTCGTCACCCCCGACGAGCTGCCCGGCGGCGTCCGCCCGACGCTCGCCGTCCGGTGCGAGGTCGACGGTGAGGTCATGCAGTCCGACAACACCGGCGACCTGCTCTTCGACCCGGTTGCCCTGGTCGAATACATCTCCACGATGGTCCGGCTCAACCCCGGCGACATCATCGCCACCGGCACCCCCGGCGGGGTCGGCCACGCCCGCAAGCCCTCGCGTTACCTGGCCGACGGCGAAGTCGTCGTCACCGAGATCGAGGGCTTGGGCCGGCTGGTCAACCGCGTGGTCAGTGACGGTGGTGCCTGATGGGCCGCACGCTCGACGACGCCCGCCGCTGGGCCTCCTTCGGCACTCAGGTATGCCGCGACGCGATCCTCACGCTCGACGAGGACACCTTCGCCGAGCCCAGCCTGTTGCCGGGCTGGACCCGTAAGCACCTCGTCGCGCACCTCGCCGCCAACGCTGAGGCCGTCCGCAACCTCGCGACGTGGGCGTCGACCGGCGTCCCGACCCCGATGTATTCCTCGCTCGAGCAGCGGGCCGCCGACATCGAGGCCGGCAGCCACGCCGCCGGCGCCGACCTGGCGGTCTGGTTCGCCAGCACGGCCACCGCGCTCGCCAAGGCGTGGGACGGACTGTCCGACGGCGCCTGGCAGGCACCGGTCGTCACCGCCCAGGGCCGCACGGTCCCCGCGTCCGAAACCCCGTGGATGCGCACCCGCGAGGTCATGGTCCACGCCGTCGATCTCGGCACCGGCGTCACCTTCGCCGACCTGCCGGCCGACTTCCTCGAGGCACTGTGCGACGACATCGTCGCCAAGCGGGCCACGGCACCGATCGCCGGTTCGCCCGACATCGACATCTGCCCGACCGACGTCGAGGGCCTCAGCTGGAAGCTGCCGGGCTCCGAGGCGACCGCCCCAATCACCGTCACCGGCCCCCTGGCTGCGTGCACGGCATACCTCGCCGGTCGTGGCGACTCGCACCTGAGCGCGAGCCGCGACGACCACACCACCCCCATCCCCAGCCTGGCCGCCTGGCTTTGACGGCGGAGCACACGGATCGACACAGGAGGTCATCATGAGTGAGACCCAACGCCCTGACGTCATCGTCGTCGGCGGCGGCATCGGCGGGCTGAGCGCGGCCCTCGCGCTGACCCGCAAGGGCTTGACGGTGCGGCTGCTCGAGCGGGCCAAAGAGTTCGGCGAGGTGGGCGCCGGCCTGCAGATCGCCCCCAACTGCACGCGCATGCTCGCCGACTACGGGCTGCTCGACGAGGCCAAGACCCTCGGCGTGTTGCCGCAGGCGATGGTCATGAAGGACGCCACCGACGGGTCCGAGTTGACCCGGCTGGACCTGGTCGACCTTGAGCGCACGTACGGCTTCCCCTACATGGTCATCCACCGCAGCGACCTGCATGGGATCTTCCTGCGCGCCTGCCAGCGGGCCGGCGTCGAGCTGCTCACCGACCAGCAATGCGTCGGCTACGAGAACACCCCGACCGGCGCGTCGGCCACCTTCGCCGACGGACACGTCGAAGAGGCCGAGGTGGTCATCGCCGCCGACGGCATGCACTCGGTGGCCCGCGGCCTGCTCGTCGACGACCAGCCGGTCAACTCGTCCTATGTCGCCTACCGCGGTGCCGTGACGATCGACAAGGTTATGGAGAACCAGGTCTCGACGACCGACGTCGTCGTCTACATCGGGCCGGGCTGTCACTTCGTGCAGTACCCCCTGCGTGGCGGCGAGATGTTCAACCAGGTCGCCGTCTTCCAGTCGCCCAAGGCACTTGCGGGACAAGACGACTGGGGCACGCCGGACGAGCTCGACAAGGCCTTCGAGGGCATGTGCGAGCCGATCCAGCTCGGCCTGCCGCTCATGTGGCGCGACCGCTGGTGGCGGATGTTCGACCGCAACCCGATCCTCAACTGGGTCACCGGCAAGATCGCCCTGCTCGGCGACGCCGCGCACCCGCCGCTGCAATACATGGCGCAGGGCGCGATCATGGCGATCGAAGACGGGTGGGTGCTCGCCGAGCACGTCGGAGCTCAGCAGGCGCAGCGGACCGCTGACGGCGGCACCGGCGTCGACTGGGACAGCGCGCTCGCGGCATACAACGCGGTCCGTCCCGAGCACTGCCGGCGGGTGCTGTCCACCGGCCGGGTGTGGGGCGAGCTGTGGCACGTGGACGGCGTCAAGCGCGAGCAGCGCAACATCATCCTGCGTGGGCGCGACACCTACGACTACACCTTCACCGACTGGATCTATGGGCCGACGGCGCTGACGCCCGAGCAGGAGGCGCCGCTCTACCCGATCATCCCGCTCGACTCGGTCAAGCTCCCCGAGGGCGCCGAGGTCTGACCCGCCGTCTGGCGGCGATGCCGGGCTTAGCGGGCGGTCACCCGAGGGTGCTCGCGCCAGGCCGGCATCGTCGCGAGGTAATCCAGCGTCGCCGACTCGAGCGCCTCACGAGAGGCGCTCGGGTCGCGGCGCTGTTGCCATCCCACCATCCGCTCGAACCGGGTCTCGAAGTCCTGCAACGCCCCGGTCTCGTCGACGCAGTGCTGGCAGTAGGGCCCCGACTCGATGGGCATGCCGCAACTCTGGCAGGCAGTCTTGCTGGTGGTGGTCATGAATCTCGTTCCCTCTCTGGTGGATTCGGTATGCCGCGTGCTGAGGCAACCAGGGCGGCCAGGGCCTCGATCAGGCCCGGTCGGCGTCAGCCAGATGAACGTCCGGCGGCGGTCGTCGGGGTCGCTCTTGCGTGCCCGCTGGCGGGGCGGCGGGCCGGGCCCGGGGGGGGGGGGGGGCCCCCCCCCCCCCGCCGGGGGGCCGGGCCGGGCCGGGCGGGGGCGCCGCCCGTGCTCCACTCGCTGGTCGCTTGCCGTCCCGTGGAAGGCGAGGTGCCGCGGGGAACACTCCCCCCCCCCCCCCCCCGCCCCGGGCCCCCGGGGAGCCTCGGCGTCGGGCTCGGTGACCATGCGCCCACTGTGGAGGGCACGGCATACATCGTCAATCCCGATGGAATGTGAGCGGAGTGGCAGGGTCAGACGTCGAACCAGGCGATCGCAGGCTCCTGGAGGCTGCCCAGCCAGACCCGGCCGTGATGCTCGCGCACTCCGGTAGCCATGTGGAAGTGCGTCGCGTCGAAGGTGCGGTCGTGGACGACTTCGCCGTCATCGTCAAACGCCATCACCCGGGCGGTGCGCTTGGGTTTGGGCTGGGCCCACAGCGGCAGTTTGGACGCCCCGCGCCGCAGCGGCATCGGCCCGGCCTTGAGCCGCTCAACCACCGGGTCGCGAGGCGACGCGATGGCCACCCAGATGAGCCCGTCACTGCCGCGGGACATGTTGTCGGGATAGCCCGGCAGGTCTTCGGCGAGGTAGTCGTGGCTCCCCGCGTGCCGGCCGGTCAGCCACTGCCGCACGACGGTTCGCGCTCCCGTCTCGGCCACCGCGACGTAGGACTCGTCGGCGGACAGGGCCACCCCGTTGGCGAATTCGAGGCCGGACAGCACGACGTCGACCGTCCCGTCGGTATGCCGCACGAGCAGGCGACCGCTGCGGGTCGCCTCGACGAGGTCGTTCTTCCACTGGTGGACCGAGTAGACGCTCGACGTGTCGGTGAAGAAGATCCGCCCATCGGTGTGGACTGCCGCGTTGTTGCAGAACCTCAGCGGTTGCCCGTCGACGTGTGAGGTCAGCACCTCGACACTCCCTGACCCCGGGTCGACCGCGAGCAGCCCTCGGTCGCCATCGCAGACGAGGATCCGGCCGTCGCCGAGCAACTCCAGCCCCAGGGGCCGACCACCAGTCGTCGCGACGCGCTCGACGAGGTGTCCGTCGGGCGTCAGCCGGAAGACCGAGCCGTCCTCGGTGGCCGTCCAGACGTGGCCTTTCGGCCCGATGAGCACGTCCTCGGCGCCGTTCCCGGGAATTCGCACGACGGTGAGCCGCTCGGTGGCCATGCGCCCGAGCCTAGCGGGGAGCGGCGCGAGCAGGTCGTAGCCAACCCCCACCTGCGTGACAGGTTGGTCATAGGTGGGCACCCGAGTCTTCTCATCAGCAGAGGTCGTCAAGAGGCCTCGACCCGACAAGGAGAAGCCCGATGAACGTCAAGAAGATCAGCATCGCAGCCGCATCAGTCGCCGCCGTCGCCGCCTTGGCGATCGGTGGGTCCGCGATCGCGAACGCCGCCGACAACCCGACCCCGACGACCACCTCCTCGGCCACGTCCACGCAGGGCACCGCCGACTCCGGCACCACGGGCACCCAGGGCAAGGGCCAGCGCGGCGGCACCGGTGCCACCGGTCAGCAGGGCTCGCAGGACACCCCGGTGACCGGTGACGAGGCCGCGAAGGTCTCGGCTGCGGTCACGGCCAAGGACTCGACCGTGACGGTGACCTCGGTCCGTAAGGACCCCGACGGTTCCTACGACGTGCTCGGCACCAAGGCCGGCGCCAACGTGATGTTCGACGTCAGCGCCGACCTGGCCACGATCACCGAGAACGCCGGCGGCCCCGGCGGTGGCAAGGGTGGCGGCATGGGCGGAGCTTCGCAGGACACCCCGGTGACGGGTGACGAGGCCGCGAAGGTCTCGGCCGCGGTGACCGCCAAGGACTCGACGGTCACGGTGACCTCGGTCCGTAAGGACCCCGACGGTTCCTATGACGTGCTGGGCACCAAGGCCGGCGCGAACGTGATGTTCGACGTCAGCGCCGACCTGGCGACGATCACCGAGAACGCCGGTGGCCCCGGCGGCATGGGCGGCGGCAAGCACGGCGCCCCCGGCGCGGCCGACTCCACCCAGACCGCTCCGAGCGCCACCTCCTCCAGCTGACCCGACCCGCGCGCGGACTCCCGCACCCGCGCGCGGCATACCCGCAAGGCCCGTGACCCACCCCCTGGGGTCACGGGCCTTTGCGTATGCCGCCTCGTCCCGTTAGCAGTCGACGGCCACCGCGAGCGCCGCGCACATCTCGCGCATCCGGGTGTCGGACAATCGGCCGAGCCGCTCGACGAGCACCCCGAGGGATGCCGACTCGACGGCGTCGAGGGTGGCGACACAGCGGCGGGGCACCGGGTCGGTTCGCGGGTCGAGCGCCACTTCGCTGGGCAAGCCGCGCACGGTCGTCGTGCAGGGAGCGACGAGCGCTCGCCCCCGCCCGATGATCGCCGCGGAGCGGGAGAGAACGACGACCGGGCGCCGCCCGATGTCCGGTGGCTCGCACCACCACACCTCGCCGCGCTCCGGCCGAGTCATGAGCGGGCCACCGCGGCGCCGAACGTTGCCAGGTCGCCCCACGCATCCGGCTCATCGGCGGGGTGAGCGGCATACGCCTCCCGGTATGCCGCATCGACCTCGGCCCGGCGCTGGCTCGCCAACAACGCGGTGAAGGCCCGTTCCAGGAGGCTGGCGTCCGTGCCGGTCGGATCCAGCGCCCGGACCTGGGCCAACAACGTGGCGTCCACGGTGGTGCTTACCCGGATTTTGGCCATGCCACAACTATGCCACGCCTACAGCACGATCATCGCGTCGCTCTGGGGTTAGGGTGAGCCAGCCACGTGCCCACAAAGGGAGGACCCATGGCCCACACGCTCGTCGTCATCAGGCACGCGAAGTCCGACTGGGACGTCGATGCCGCCGACCGGGACCGGCCGCTGGCCAAGCGTGGGCGCCGGCAGGCTCCGCCGACTGGGCGCTGGTTGGCCGCGCAGGACCTCGCGCTCGACCTGGCGGTCGTCTCACCGGCGGCCAGGGCTCGCCAGACCTGGGAGCTCGTCGCGGCGCAGCTCGACCGGCCGCCGACCACGCGCGTGGAGGAGGCGGCATACACCTTTGACGGCGACGAGTTGCTTGAGGTGGTGCGGGCGTTGCCGGAGTCGGCGGGCGCGGTCGTCCTCGTGGGACACAATCCGGCGGTCGAGGAGTTCGTGGAGACGTTGACCGGTGAGTATGCCGCGCTGCCCACCTCCGCGGTCGCGGTCGTCGAGGTGGCGTCCTGGGCGGGCGTCGGGCCGGGGACTGGTCGGCTGCTGGCCAACCTGCGTCCCGCCGACGCCGAACTGCCCGACACCGAACTGCCTGGCACCGACTAGCTGATAGCCGGGCGGCGGCGGGGCTCAATCAGCGGCGCGGAAGGCCTCGGTGGCGAGGAACTCTCCTGCGGCAGAGCACGCGAGCACCTCGATGTCCCAGCGAACGAGGGCGTGCTCGAGGGTGCGGCGGCCACCGGCGAGGATCGCCGTCGCCAGGACGTCGGCGGTCATGATGTCGCGCGCGGCAACGGTGACCTGGACGAGGCGGTCCTCGGCAGTCTCGGTCGAGCCCGGCAGCCAGGCCGGTGAGGTCGGCGAGGACGGTGCTGCGGTGACCGATGACGTTGACGCGACGTCACCGGCGCGCCAGATGTGCTCCCCGCGCTCGGCGACACCACTGGTGGCGACCGCAGGATGCACTGCGCTGCAAGTGAATTGGGATATCAGGGCGGTGCGGTCCGTCGGGTCGACGATCCCCACGACCCAGGGCCGGCCGTCTGCTTGGGCACCGGAGGTCAGGACGTCACCCCCGGCGTTGAGGCACCAGGCCGTGGCGCCGTGTCGACGCAACGCATCGCCCGCATCCAGGATCGCTTGGGCCTTGATGACTCCGGCGAGGTCGATCGAGCCGTCCGGGCGATAGGGAGTGAAGGCCCCCAGGGTGTCGGCGCGCCACTGCTCGGCGAGTGCGAAGGCCTCCCGGAACTGCGGCGAAGAATCGGCGACGGCGAGGTCGCCGCGGGCCACGGCGCTGGCCTCCGAGTCGTCGCGGTAACGGCTGAACCGACGATTGAGGGCGGCGAACACCGCCTCGACGGCATCAAGCGCACCCGCGGGGGCCGAGCCGGCGAAGACCAGGCTGACCGTCGTGCCCATCGTGTCGAAGACGTGGCGTTGGCCTCGGCCCGCAGCGGTCATGGCTCAGGCGGCCTGGTCGAGTGCGGACTGCAGCGAGGAGAGGTACTTCTTGGTCGTGTAGGTCGCGCCGCTCACCGTGGAGACGTCGGTCGAGTTGGCGGCGAGGACGGCGGCCTTGAGAACGGGGATCGAGCGGGCCTCGATCTGGGCGCTGCGGTTGTCGCCCACCGTCGTCTTGTAGGTGATGTCGGTGATCTTCCCGTTGACCAGGGTGACGGTCACCGTGATGGTGCCCCACCGGTCGGACTTGGTGGTCCCGGTGTAGGTGCCGGTCGCTGTCGAGGTCGTGCCGGAGCTGGTCGTCCCCGAACTCGTCGTTCCCGACGTCGTTCCGGAGCTGGTCGTGCCCGACGTCGTTCCGGAGCCGGTCGTTCCGGAGCTGGTCGTGCCCGACGTGGTGCTCGTGGTGGTGCCTGCGGCCGTGGTGGACGAGACGGTCTTTCCGTTGGCCGTGCCGACGTTCCAGCCGACCAGGAGGATCCCGGCTGAGGCTAGGGCGGCCGCTGTCTTGCTACGTGTGCTCATCGTCGTGCCTTCCAAGAGGGTGGAGCGTCTGGCGTTAACGACGACTCTGACGACCCAGGCTGTGCGCGAGTTGTGAGCACCGAGGGGCCTGGCTGAGAATCCCGACCTCTTCTTGCAAGCGCTTCCACCGAGTCAGATCGACATCAAAGTCGGCTCACAAGAACCGCACAGACCCGACCCGGAAGGTAAGGGCCATGACCACGCACACCTTCGACGCTCCCCAGCTCGACGCGCCCCGCGGGGACCTCGACCAGAAGCCGGGCGCGCGGCATACCCGATCTGCTCTCCTGCGCCGCTACCAGGGGCAGGCCACCCGGCGCGAGGTGCGCCGCGACGTCCTCACCGTTGGCGCCTGGTCGCTCATCGCGACCTCGATCGCGCTGTTCCTCGCCGACAACGGGATCGGCTACTTCGCCACGCTGGGCGGCGCGATCACCGCGCTCGGCATCATCGCTGGCCTCGTCGCGACCGCCTTCATGTGCCTCATGCTCGTGCTCACCGCACGGGTGCCGGTCATCGACGCGACCCTCGGGCAGGACCGCGCGACCTCGCTGCACGCCAAACTCGGCCGCGGCATGGTCTTCGGGCTCCTTGCCCACGGAATCCTGCTCGTCTACGGCTACGCGCTGTCGGACAAGATCACGCCGATCGCGACCTTCACCCAGTTGTGGACGTCGTCGACCGACTTCATCTGGGCCTGCGTCGCCTTCCTCATGTTGGGCGTGGTCGGCATCTCCTCGATGGTGGCCCTGCGCCGTAAGTACCCCTACGAGGTGTGGTTCGGCATCCACCTGACCACGTATGCCGCGATCCTCGCCTCCATCCCGCACCAGTTCTCGATGAGCGGGATGCTCGCCGAAGGCACCTGGGGCCGGCCGTTCTGGGCCGCGATGTGGCTGGTCACTGGCGGCCTGATGCTCGCCTATCGCGTCATCCTGCCGATCCTGGCCAGCCTCACCCACCAGTTCACCGTCAGCCGCGTCACCCCGGTCGGCCCGGACGCCGTCTCGATCGAGGTCACTGGACGCAAGGTCAAGGAGTTGCAGGCGCGCGGAGGGCACTGGCTCAACTGGCGCTTCCTCACCCCTGAGCTCGCCGGCCAACCGCACCCGTTCTCGCTGTCGGCCGAGCCCACCGACTCGACGCTGCGGATCACCGTCCGCAACCTCGGCGAGGGCACGGCCCGCCTCATGTCGCTCAAGCCCGGCACCAAGGTCGCCATCGAAGGCCCCTACGGGATGTTCACCGACGCCTCCCGGACGACCGACAAGGTGGTGCTGCTCGGCGCCGGCATCGGGATCGCCCCGATCCGGGCCCTGCTCGAGTCGACCGAGTTCGCCCCGGGCGACGCCGCCGTCATCCTGCGCGCCTCGACCCCCGACGAGCTCTACCTGCTCGATGAGGTCGTCGCACTGTGCGAAGCCAAGGGAGCCTCGCTTGCGCTGCTCGTCGGCCCGCGCGCTGGTCAGTCGTGGGTGCCGGTGACCGACGCCGGCGCCACGCTGATCGACTTCGTCCCCTGGGCCGCCGAGGCTGACGTCTACGTCTGCGGACCCAACCCGTGGATGGAGGCGGTGCTCGCCGATGTGGCCGCGTGCGGCATACCCGCCGCGCAGGTGCACGACGAGAAGTTCGACTGGTAACCGCACCAGCCGCGCAGGCGAGGGGGCGATCCGGTATGCCGGGTCGCCCCCTCAGCCGTGCGCACGCCCGGGCCGCGTGCTCTACTGGCCTCGTGACTGAGGCGACGCCGACACCGGTCCAAGTGCTCCGCGGTCGTTTGGTGCCCTTGGGTGGCATCCGGGCGATGTACGTGCGGCGCACCCTCCCGCACCGCTCCCGCGCCTTCATCGGCGCCTGGTGCTTCGTGGATCATTACGGCCCCAACGAGATTGGTGCCGACGGTAGTGGCGGGATGGACATCCCGCCGCACCCGCACACCGGCCTGCAGACCGTCTCGTGGCTCTTCGAGGGCGAGATCGAGCACCGCGACTCCGGCGGCGCGGTCGGCCTCGTGCGCCCCGGCGAGGTCAACCTCATGACGGCCGGCGCCGGCATCGCCCACACCGAGGTCTCGACGCCGGAGACGAGGCGGCTGCACGGCGTGCAACTGTGGGTCGCCCTGCCGGACGCGGCGCGCGACACTCACCGCAACTTCGAGCACCACGCGCCCCCGCTCGTGCCGCTGCGCGGTGTCGGGTCGGCACGCGTGTTCATCGGGGAGTTGGCCGGGGTGGATCGCTCGCCGATCCACACCTTCACGCCCCTGCTCGGCGCCGAACTCATCCTCAACCCAGGTGCGGCGGTCGCGCTTGCGGTCGACACGGCATACGAGCATGGCGTGCTCCTGGACACCGGAGAGGTGAGCGTCGAGGGCGTCCCGATCGAGTCCGGTGACCTCGCCTGCATCGACCCCGGCCCTGACCGGCTGCGACTGCGCGCAGGGGCGGCCGGCGCGCGGATCGTGCTCCTCGGCGGGGTGCCGTTCGAGGAAGAGATCGTCATGTGGTGGAACTTCGTGGGCCGCAGCCACGACGAGATCCTCGCCTATCGGCAGGGGTGGGAGGCGGGCTCGATCCGGTTCGGGACCGTCAAGGGGTATGCCGGTCCCGTCGATCGCATCCCCGCGCCACCGATGCCCGCGGTGCGGCTTCGCCCGCGTGGTCGCCGAGGCTGAGGGCAACAGTTCATAGCGCCCGCCCGTCATGAGCCGCTGGGCTTGCCGCCGGAACAGCCCCTGGGCTTGCCGCCGGAATCCCCGCCGTGGCCGCGGCCGCGAGTTGGCGCTGGTCGTAGCTCAGGAAGTCGACCACGCCGAGGTCGAGCGCCGAGGCGACATGCAGCGCGTCGAGGCTGCGGACCTGACCCGCCAGCAATCCCGCCGCCCGGAAGGTCGCGGCATCTGGCAGGGTCAGCGCCAGGACCGACAGGGCCGCCGTCACGCTCGTCGGCGCTGCGCCGACCCGGGCGGCCAGCCGGTGCAACTCGGTGACCAGGAGGTGCGAGGAGGCGAAGGTCTCGCCCGCGGCCAGCCGCTCGTCGACGTATGCCGCGAGCGGCCCGCTCTCGGGCTCCTCGACGAGCAACTTGGCCCAGGCCGACGCGTCGACGTAGTGGATCGTCATCGCTCGCCCTTGAGGTCGTCGAGGATCTCGGCCGTCGACCGGGTGGTCTGGACGCGCGCGATGTGGGGGAGCCGTCGAGCAACAGGCGGCGTGACGAGGCGAGCCAGGAACAGGCGCTCCAACGGTGACACTTGGGGTGGGACGAGCATCGCCACCACCCGCCCGTTGTTGGTCACCTCGAACGACTCGCCAGCGGCCGCACGACGCAGAATCTCGGCGCTGTTGTTGCGCAGGTCGCGATGCGCCAAAGTGGTCATACGCTCACTGTAGCAATGTGCTACGACAAGGGGTCAGTCCCAGCGGCCTGATCGGCGAAGAGCACCCCGACGGCACGAATGAGGTCGAGCGGCACCGGCTCGCTCAGCGGGAACTTCAGGGTGCCGCGACCGGAGCGATGGGCCTCCAGCCGCTGGGCCAACTCGCTGCCCTCGGGCGCAGCGGGGATCGGGTAGATCGACAGGTGCTTGGCCCAGCCGGCGAACGAGACCACGTTGCGACCGCGCAGGGTGAGGGTCGGTATGCCGTAACTGATCTTCTCCTGCGCCCCGGGAATGGCGTCGTGCAGGGTTGATCGGACCTCTTGGAGTGCGGTGCGGGTTGCCTCAGGGAGCGCCGCGAAATATCCCTCGACCGTCTGCGGGTCAGCCGTCATCGCGCCACTGTACGACTGGCGGCCCTCTGTTCCCCGATTTCCTCGCACCCGCCGGTGTTCTCGCGCGCCGGAGGCCCGTTGAGGCCCGATTTCCTCACAGCCGTGCGGCTTCTCAGGTGTCCGCCGGCCCCGAGATCCCGCTTGCGAGATCGCCGACCAGTTGCACACCGTCGTGCCACACCGCTCGGGCGCGGATGTCGGCCAAGGCCTCAGGCGCGACGGCGAACGGGTCCGCGTCGACCCACTGCAGGTCGGCCCGCAGGCCCGCCGCGAGCACGCCCGTGTCGGTCACGCCGAGCACGCGGGCGGCGGTGGCCGTGGTCGCGTCGAGTGCTTCCGTGAGCGTCAAGGCCTGCTCGGGATGGACCGTCCGCCCCGGTATGCCGCTCGCCCGGGTCACCGCCGCAGCGATCGCCGGCCAGGGGGAGAGGTCGGCAGCCGGGTAGTCGGAGCCGAAAGCCAGCTGGGCGCCATGGCTGAGCAAGGACCGCAACGGGAAGAGCATCAGCGGCGCTGGCGGCGGGATCGTCACCAACTGGCGGGCGTGCGTCCGCAGGAACCCGGGCTGGGTGACGACCGGCAGCCCCGTGGCGCCGAGGCGTCGAGCCAACTCGTCGTCGAGAGTGAGCGCGTGCTCGATCCGGACGTTGGCGCCGGCGCCGGTATCGACTCCGGCGCCGGCACCTCCGCCGGAGCGGGTGCGCTCCGCCGCCAGCGCGTCGAGGACTCCAGCAACGGCGCCGTTGCCGACGGCGTGCAACGCCAGCCCGCCGCCGCTGTCGGCAGCGTCCCTCAGCAACTCACCGAGGCGCTCGGCCGAGGTCAGCCGCAAGCCGGTGTGCCATCCGAGGGCGTCCTTGCGAGGCCTCCCGGAGGCGCGCGACAGGGCCCGAGCGAGCTTGGCGTCCGGCCCCAGGGCAGCGCCGAACGCGGCAACCCAGATCCGGCGCAATTGCGTTGTGTCAAAACAGAAGTGGCAACGCTCACCACCGTCGATGAGCACCTTCGAGGTGCCGCCGGCGCCCGCGCCCACACCCCTCCCGGCTCGTCGATCCGCGACCCGACGAGCAGCGGCCGGGCCTCGATGCCCACCTCCGCCAACGTCCGGACGAACTCCGCCGCCGCGACCGCAGGCACCGCGCCGTCACCGATCCGAACGATGCCGTGCTCAGCCAGGCGTCGTCCGTGTGCTCGCAACCGCTGCGCCCACAGCGCCGGGTCGTCGAGACGCGACGCCGCTTCGGCGAGGAAGCTGGCCGACTCGATGAGCACCCCGGTCGGTCGGCCGCGGCGATCCCGAACGATCTCCCCACCCGGCGGGTCAGGGGTCGTGCGGGTGATGCCGAGTGCAGCCAAGCCAGCCGAGTTGACGACGGACTCGTGATAGGTCCGGGCGAGCACATGGACCGGCCGATCGCTGCAGACGCTGTCGAGATCTGCCGCCGTCGGGCTGTGCCGCTCCGCCAGGTCCAGCGGCAGGTAACCATGGACGCGAACCCAGCCGGACGGCATACCGGAGCGGGCGATCTCGGCCACCCGGGTGAGCAGGTCGGGGATGTCCGCGCAGCCGTGCAGCACGTCGACGTTCGGGTCCGCCGCGACGAGGAACGCGTGTTGGTGCGGGTCCGCGAACGCGGGCAGGAGCGCGCCACCACTGAGCTGCTTCTCGTATGCCGCCCCGCCCACCGCCGCGCGCACCTCACCGAGGGTGCCGGTCGCCACGATGCGGTCGCCGTCGATGGCGATGGCTTCGACGGGAGGTCGGCCGCCGCCCGGATGGATGGGGCACCCGTGCAGGATCAGCGGGTTCGTGGGACGTGTCACCCCCCCCCCCCCCCCCCCCCCCCCCCCCCCCCCCCCCCCCCCCCCCCCCCCCCCCCCCCCCCCCCCCCCCCCCCCCCCCCCCCCCCCCCCCCCCCCCCCCCCCCCCCCCCCCCCCCCCCCCCCCCCCCCCCCCCCCCCCCCCCCCCCCCCCCCCCCCCCCCCCCCCCCCCCCCCCCGCCCCCCCCCCCCCCCCCCCCCCCCCCCCCCCCCCCCCCCCCCCCCCCCCCCCCCCCCCCCCCCCCCCCCCCCCCCCCCCCCCCCCCCCCCCCCCCCCCCCCCCCCCCCCCCCCCCCCCCCCCCCCCCCCCCCCCCCCCCCCCCCCCCCCCCCCCCCCCCCCCCCCCCCCCCCCCCCCCCCCCCACCCCCCCCCCCCCCCCGCCCCCCCCCCGCCCCCCCCCCGCCCCCCCCCCCCCCCGCCCCCCCCCCCCCCCCCCCGCCCCCCCCCCCCCCCCCCCCCCCCCCCCCCCCCCCCCCCCCCCCCCCCCCCCCCCCCCCCCCCCCCCCCCCCCCCCCCCCCCCCCCCCCCCCCCCCCCCCCCCCCCCGCCCCCCCCCCCCCCCCCCCCCCCCCCCCCCCCCCCCCCCCCCCCCCCCCCCCCCCCCCCCCCCCCCCCCCCCCCCCCCCCCCCCCCCCCCCCCCCCCCCCCCCCCCCCCCCCCCCCCCCCCCCCCCCCCCCACCCCCCCCCCCCCCCCCCCCCCCCCCCCCCCCCCCCCCCCCCCCCCCCCCCCCCCCCCCCCGGCCCCC
Organism: Candidatus Phosphoribacter hodrii; assembly: GCA_016707175.1. Lineage (GTDB taxonomy): Bacteria > Actinomycetota > Actinomycetes > Actinomycetales > Dermatophilaceae > Phosphoribacter > Phosphoribacter hodrii. Next base: position 695,264 of record JADJIB010000001.1, on the reverse strand, counting down.
CCCCCCCCCCCCCCCCCCCCCCCCCCCCCCCCCCCCCCCCCCCCCCCCCCCCCCCCCCCCCCCCCCCCCCCCCCCCCCCCCCCCCCCCCCCCCCCCCCCCCCCCCCCCCCCCCCCCCCCCCCCCCCCCCCCCCCCCCCCCCCCCCCCCCCCCCCGCCCGGCGCCCGCCCGCCCGGCCCCCCCCCCCGCCCCCCCCCCCCCCCCCCCCCCCCCCCCCCCCCCCCCCCCCCCCCCCCCCCCCCCCCCCCCCCCCCCCCCCCCCCCCCCCCCCCCCCCCCGGTGGTGGCTGCCCGATTTCACGTCCATCGCCGGTGATGTCGAGGGTCGCAGGCCCTCGGGGGCCCGATTTCCCGACAGTCGCAAGGGTTCTCGGTGTCCATGGGGCGCGCGAGCTCAACAGGTGATCAGGTCAGCCGCGCGGCAACGGAAAACTCGCTGGCGACCCTCTGCCCGATCCGGGTAGCGTCGGCCTCGTGCTCAGTTGAGTCGTGATCCGCCCCGCGCTGCGGCCGTCGTGCCCGCCGGGGATGTCCCGACCTCCGACGAGGACCCATGAGCACCTCGACCCACCTTCGCGTGGACGGCCTGTCCTTCTCGTATGCCGGTTCGCCCACCTCCCGCCCGCTGCTCACCGATGTCACGTTCACGGTCTCGGCCGGCGAGCGGGTCGGTCTCATCGGCGAGAACGGCTCGGGCAAGTCGACGCTATTGCGTTGTCTGGCAGGCCTGCTGGCACCGACCGGAGGCGCGGTCACGGCGACGACGCGCGGGGGCAGCGCCACCCTCGGGCTTCTGCACCAACTGCCGCCCTTCGACCCCGACGACACCATCGCTGATGCCGTGGAGTCGGCAGTGGCCCCGGTGCGCAAGGCCGAGAGATCGCTCAGCCTGGCAGCCGACGCCCTCGCGGCGGCGCCCGCCGCGCCTGACGCAGGGTCGGCCGCGGCGGCATACGACCAGGCGTTGGTTGTGGCCGAGCGCCTCGGCGTCTGGGACGTCGACGCGCGGATCGCGACGACGCTCGCGGGCCTCGGGCTGGCCGACTCGACCGACATCGCCCCACCGGCACGCTCTCGGGGGGTCAGCAGACCCGGCTGTCACTCGCGTGGCTGCTGCTCCATCGCCCTGACGTGCTGCTGCTCGACGAGCCCACCAATCACTTGGACGACGCCGCCGTCGCGTTCTTGCTCGAGACCCTGCGAACCTGGGCGGGCCCGGTGCTCTTCGCCAGCCACGACCGGTCCTTCCTCGACGAGGCATCGACCGGTTTGCTCGACCTCGACCCGACCGCGGGGCGCGGGCCGGCGGCGTTCACCGGCGCGTACACGGCATACCTCAGCCAGCGTCGCGAGAGCCGGGAGCGCTGGGAGCGACGATTCCGCGACGAGCAGGAGGAGCTCCGTCGGCTGCGGCAGGCGGTGCGCGACTCGCACGTCGTCGGGCACCCGGGCGCCGCGCCACGCAGCGAGGGCCGCGGCGCGAAGAAGTTCTACGCCGACCGGAACGCGCGCGTCGTCTCGCGCCGGGTCAGTGACGCGCGGTCCCGGCTCGCCGAGTTGGAGCGGACCCAGGTGCGCAAGCCGCCCGCGCCACTGAGCTTCGCCGGCCTGACCCCGGGGTATGCCGGGTCCGCCAGTGAGCGGTCGGGTCCGGTCCTCGTGGCGTCCGGGGTGGAGGTGGCTGGGCGGCTCGCGCCGACGTCGCTGACCGTCGGTGCGGGGGAGCGGTGGCTCATCACGGGTGCGAACGGGTCGGGGAAGTCGACGTTGCTCGCCGTGCTGTCCGGCGCGCTCAGGGTGACCGGGGGGACCGTGCAGTCGCCCAGTGGGCTGCGGGTCGGCCTGCTTGGTCAAGAGGTGAGCCTGCCTGACCCGGCCCGCCGCGGGGAGGGCCGCTCGGCCGCCGTGGCGTATGCCGATCTCGTGGGTTGGGAGGCGGCCGAGCGCCTCCCGCTGACGTCGTGGGGGCTGCTTCCGCCGTCGTCGGAAAACGGGTCTATCGCGGAACTCAGCGTGGGGCAGCGGCGTCGGCTGGCGCTGGCGGTGCTGCTCGCGGGTTCCCCGGACGTGTTGCTGCTCGACGAGCCGACGAACCATCTGTCGCTGCCGCTGGTCGACGCCATCGAGGAGGCGCTGCCTGATTACCCGGGGGCCGTCGCCGTGGCCAGCCATGATCGTTGGCTGCGCTCACGTTGGGCCGGACGGCGGCTCGAGTTGGGCTCGGCTTGACTTGCCCGCCCGAGATTCACAAGGCGTCAGCCACCCGGCCGACCTCGTCAAGCCAGGCCTCACGCTCCGCCTCGGTCGATCCGCCGAGAGGACTCGCCACGACCCGATGGACGGCCGCGCCCCCCAGGTATGCGCCGACGCAGCGCCGCCAGATGTCGTCCAAGGGATCCCCAAATACCTCCCTCTCCCGTTCCGGTGGCGTGTCCCCGGTGTTGAGGACCAAGACAGAGCGCAACCTCAGCAGCGAGGCCGGCAGTCCCTCGCGGGCATCTAGCCGGTAGGCCACCCCAGGGACCAGCACCCGGTCGAGCCAGCCGGCCATGATCGCTGGCGGTTTGCCCCACCAGTTCGGGTGAGCGACAACGAGATAGTCGGCCTGGGTCAACGCCCGACGGTGCGTTCTCACCACGGCATCGGCGCAAGCATCGACGGCCGCCTCGACGTCCATCCCCGCGGTGGAGGCTTCATCGAGCGGCGCCACCGGTTGGAATCCTTCGACGTTCAGGTCGTGGATGTCGCACTCCACGCCGTTCCGTTCAAGCGCGGCGACCGCCCGCATGGCCATGGCGTGACAGAAGCTGCGCGGGTTGGGGCTGCCGATCACGACCAGGGCTGAAGGCACGCGTCCAGCGTCCCACTCCGCGCGGCCACCCCGGCGGATCTCCTCGCATCAGCGGGTATGCCGTGTTGCCGGGTCAGGAGGTCGGTTGGGTTGGCGCCTGGCCGAGAACGGCCAGCCGCAGGGCACACGCTTGTCGGACGATGGCGGTGGTCGCGTCGGCGGCATCCTGGCGTAGCCGCCCGTCGGTCGCCGCCACCAGCATGTAGTTGAAGCTGGAGAACGCAGCGAGGAACCCGGCTACCCGGAGTTGCTGCCAGGTGACCATGTGCTCGACGCCGCCGCCCAGATCGATGCCAAACACGATTGACGGCGGGGTCCTGGCCCAGGCCAGCGTGGTGTCGGCGCCGATGACGATGAAGCCCATGACAAGGAAGATCCCGAAGACGGCCGACCCGAGGACGGCGGCGGTGACGAGTCGGGAGAGCACCGCAACCATCCGCAGGCTCGCCAGTTGGGTCGAGTCGAGGGGGCAGACCGCGGGAGTCGGGATCCCGGCTGCTCCATCGGGCAACGGCGTTCCTACCAAGGCTGCCGTGAGCTCTTCGGTCGTCTCGAACGCCGCGTGTGCGTCGAGATCGACCTGGCGTCGGCTGCCGCTGAAGCCGCCGCCGAGGGCGAGGAGGAAGACGACCAATGCGACGAAGGAGAAGGTGTCGAGGTTCGCGATGCCCAACCAGACGCCCGGGTTGAAGAAGAAGAAGAAGACGAAGCCCAACATGATCGGAATGACTGCGGTCAGGACGCCGCTCGCGCGCGAGAGTGCAGCGATGAGCTCACGGCCAAGGAGGCTGAGCAACGACACGAATCCGGTGACGACGAGCGCGAACACCGCGGCGAGCAACAGCAGCTGCGCGCCAAATACGGTGATGCCAAGCAGCAGTCGCACATCTCCGGCGCTGAGCGCCAAGTCCTCCACGTCCATGGCCGAATGCGACGTCGCAAGGACCATGGCTGTGGGCACCAGAACGAAAGCCAGGGCTTCGATTCGTCCAAATCGGGCGACCGCGGCGAACGGTCTGCGGCGGCGCACGAGGTTGGCGCCAACCCACGTGAAAACCAGCGTGATGGCGGACACTCCCGTCCCCAGTACGTAGGGAGTCTCGAGCAGGTCTGGCATCAGCCACAGCATCTCGATCAGGAAGATCCCGATGAGCGCGGGCGCTCCACGCACGCTGGCATGGGCGGCCAGGTGCGTGCCCCGGAGCATGGAAACGAGACCATGCCGCAGGAACCACCGCTCCGGTGTCGGCGGTGCAGGCCGGAGGAACTTCACGACGGCGAATCCTAGGGGGTGTTCCCGGATGACGCAGCCAGCTCGGCCCGGGCTCAGCAGGCTGCGACGCGGAAGTCTTGGCGAATCGTGGCCGTGCGCTCGATGCTGACTCGATGAGGTGTAGGCGCTCGCCGAGGGTGTCGCGATACCTGGCGTCGCAGGCGTGCACATAGTCCGGGTGATGTCGTATCCATAGACGACGTCCGTGGTCGCGGGATCGATCAGATCGAGGCCGTCGCCCCCGGCGACCCCCAGCGCCCCGACGGCGCGGGACGGGTAGGCGGCCAGTTGCTCGCGGGTGATCTCGCGGAGCACGTGGAGTTGCCCGACGCCGCGGTGACCGATGCCTATCGCGTGGCAGTCCTGGACTCACTCGCGCGCCGTTAACTGGGGGTCGGGGCCTTCGCGCGTGAGACGCTCGGATTGTGGAGAGGTCTGGGCCGTCACTGCGTCGCATCTACGGTGTCAAGCGGTGGCTCTACCGCGGCGACCGCCCGAACCCGGTGGCCAGGATGCTCAACCGGTTTTGGTCGGCTCGTTTCGGCTCCGGCCGCCTTGCGCGCACCCGCGACGTCGAGTTGATCGTCACCGGCAGGTCGAGCGGCCGGTCCCTCGCCTTCCCGGTCGTCCTCGCCGACATCAACGACACCTGGTATGCCGTGTCAATGCTCGGCGCGAACGCCAACTGGGTCCGCAACGTGCGCGCGGCTGGTGGCTCGGCCACCATCCGGCACGGCCAGTCGTGGGACGTGCACCTCGCGGAAGTCCCTGTGCCGCAGCGGGCCCCGATCCTCAAGCGCTATCTCGACGTGGCTCCTGGAGCCCGACCGCATGTCCCCGTCGACCGCTCGGAGCCCGTTGAGGCCTTCGTCCCCATCGCTGCGGACTTCCCCGTCTTCCGCGTCGAAGGCTGCGCCCCAGAGGCCTCGCGCACCTGACTCGCTGCCACCCCCCTGACCCGAATTCCCCACACACGCCGGCGAATTCGGGGCCCGAAGGCGGGTTGCGGCCCCACTTCCTCACAGTGGCGAGGGTTCCGCGGCATCCGGGGGTCCGAGGGTCGCGAAACCAGTCCCACCCAGGCGGGAACATCCGCGGCATACCAAGAGTTGAGCCTAGTAAGCGCAACTTTGCCGAGCCTCGGGTTGACAACCTAGCCCCCCGCGGAGCAGATTCAGCGTCGAAGACTCAACCACCCGGCATACCCCCTTGGTATGCCGCCCAGCAACACAGGAGAAAACACTCATGGCACGTGCGGTCGGCATCGACCTCGGTACCACCAACTCGGCCGTCGCCGTTCTCGAGGGCGGCGAACCGACCATCATCGCCAACGCGGAAGGCGGCCGGACGACCCCCTCGGTCGTCGCCTTCAGCAAGAGCGGTGACGTTCTCGTCGGCGAGATCGCCAAGCGACAGGCCGTCACCAACGTCGACCGGACGATCCGGTCGGTCAAGCGGCACATGGGCACGGACTGGAAGTCCGATGACATCGACGGCAAGCAATACACGGCGCAGGAGATCAGCGCCCGCATCCTGCAGAAGCTCAAGCGCGACGCGGAGGCCTACCTCGGCGAGGCCGTGACCGACGCCGTCATCACCGTGCCCGCCTACTTCGACGACCACGAGCGCCAGGCCACCAAGGAGGCCGGCGAGATCGCGGGCCTCAACGTCCTGCGCATCATCAACGAGCCGACGGCCGCCGCGCTCGCCTACGGCCTGGACAAGGGCAAGGAGGACGAGCTCATCCTCGTCTTCGACCTCGGTGGTGGCACGTTCGACGTGTCCCTCCTCGAGGTGGGCAAGGACCCGGAGGACGGCTTCAGCACGATCCAGGTCAAGGCCACGAGCGGTGACAACCGCCTCGGCGGCGACGACTGGGACGACCGCATCGTCACCCACCTGCTCTCGACCGTGAAGAACAGCACCGGTGTCGACCTGTCCAAGGACAAGATCGCCATGCAGCGGCTGCGTGACGCGGCCGAGCAGGCCAAGAAGGAGCTGTCCAGCTCCACTTCGGCGACGATCAACCTGCAGTACCTCTCGATGAGCGAGAACGGCCCGATCCACCTCGACGAGACGATCAGCCGCGCCCAGTTCGAGCAGCTCACCAAGGACCTGCTCGACCGCTGCAAGGCCCCGTTCGCCAAGGTCATCAAGGACGCCGGCATCAAGCTCTCCGACATTGACCACGTGGTCCTCGTCGGTGGCTCGACCCGCATGCCCGCCGTGACCGCGCTCGTCAAGGAGCTCACCGGCCGGGAGCCCAACAAGGGCGTCAACCCGGACGAGGTCGTCGCCATCGGCGCCAGCCTGCAGGCCGGTGTCCTCAAGGGTGAGCGCAAGGACGTCCTGCTCATCGACGTCACGCCGCTGTCCCTGGGCATCGAGACCGAGGGTGGCCGGTTCACCAAGCTCATCGAGCGCAACACGGCGATCCCGACCAAGCGGTCCGAGATCTTCACGACCGCGGCCGACAACCAGCCGTCGGTGCTCATCCAGGTCTTCCAGGGCGAGCGCGAGATCGCGCAGCACAACAAGCCGCTGGGCACCTTCGAGCTCACCGGCATCGCCCCGGCTCCCCGTGGCATCCCGAAGATCGAGGTCACCTTCGACATCGACGCCAACGGCATCGTGCACGTGTCCGCCAAGGACATGGGCACCGGCAAGGAGCAGTCGATGACGATCTCCGGCGGCAGCGCGCTGCCCAAGGAGGAGATCGAGCGGATGGTTCGCGAGGCCGAGCAGCACGCCGAGGAGGACCGCCAGCGCGTCGAGGAGATCGAGACCCGCAACCAGGCCGAGCAGGTCGTCTACTCCACCGAGAAGTTCCTCGCCGACAACGCCGACAAGATCCCGGCCGACGTCAAGGGTGAGGTCGAGACCGCGCTCGCCGACGTCAAGACGGCGATCGCCAAGGACTCGACCGCTTCCGTCGAGGACATCAAGGCGAAGGTCGCGACGCTCGACGAGGTGCGCTCCAAGATGGGGCAGGCCATGTATGCCGCGGCCGCGGCTTCCGGGGAGGGCGACGGTTCCGCCGACGCCGGCCCGCAGGACGCCGAGTCCGCTGCCGGTCCGCAGGACGACGTGGTTGACGCCGAGGTCGTCGAGGACGAGGACAAGAAGTGACCCACGGGCACGAGCACGACGCGGAGGGGCGGGGCCATCACGGCCCCGCCCATCCGGGCGACTCGGGCTCGGCCGAGCCCGGTGGCTTCGACGAGTTCGACCACCCGGACTTCGCCGACATCGCGGCGGCTGCGGCTGCGAGCCTGCGGGAGGAGCACCCCGAGGGGACCGGCATACCTGTGGTCTCTGACGGGACCGCCGCCCAAGGTGACGGTGCCGAGCCGTCCCTCGCGCCCCTGACGGGCGACGCGGCCCTCGCGGCCGAGCGCCTCGAGGACCTGCGTCGGTTGCAGGCCGAATACGTCAACTACAAGAAGCGCGTCGACCGGGACCGGTCCGTTGCGCGCGACCAGGGCATCAGCCATGTCCTCGAGTCGATGCTGCCGGTGCTCGACGAGATCCATCTCGCCCGCGAGCATGGCGATCTCGGCGAGGGTCCGGCGGCGACGATCGTCGACAAGCTGGAGGCGGTGCTCGCCAAGCTGGGCATCGAGCGGTTCGGTGCGGCGGGGGACGAGTTCGACCCCAACCACCACGAGGCGCTCATGCGGATGGAGGCCGACCTGCCGGAGGGCGCCACGACCACCACGGTCGTCCAGGTGCTCCAACCCGGTTATCGACTGGGCGAACGGATCGTTCGCGCGGCCCGCGTTGCGGTCGCGGATCCCCAATAACACCAACCGTTTTCATTGAGAGGAGGGCGCGTCGAATTGGCTAGTCAGGATTGGTTGTCGAAGGACTTCTACGCAGTGCTCGGCGTGCCCAAGGAGGCCGACGAGGCCGCCATCAAGAAGGCCTACCGCAAGCTGGCCCGCAAGCTGCACCCCGACCAGAACGCCGGTGACCCCAAGGCGGAGGAGCGCTTCAAGGAGATCGGCGAGGCGTATGCCGTGCTGTCCGATCCCGACGAGCGTCACCAGTACGACCAGTTGCGGGCGATGACCACCGGCGGTGCCCGGTTCACGGCCGGGCCAGGTGGTGCCGGCGGTGGCTTTGAGGATGTCTTCTCGGGGATGTTCGGCAACGGCGGGAACATGCGGTTCAACACGGGTGGGCGGGGTGGTGCCGGTGGCGCCGGTCCGACGCCCGACCTGCAGGACCTGCTCGGCGGCCTCTTCGGCGGGGCCGGACAGGGTGGCGCCGGCGGCTTCGGCGGTGACCCGTACGGGGGCTTCGGCGGTGACCCCTACGGCGGTTACGGCGCCCCTCGGGGTCCGCGACGCGGCGCCGACGTGTCGGCACGCACGACGCTCGACTTCCGTCAGGCCGTCCAGGGCGACACGGTGACGCTGGCCACGGGTGACGGTGATCGACTGACCACGCGGATCCCGGCCGGGGTCAAGGACGGTCAGAAGATCAGGCTTCGCGGCAAGGGTCAGCCGGGGGGACCCGGCGCTGAGCGCGGCGATCTCATCCTCACCGTCGCCGTCACCCCGCACCCGGTGTTCGGGCGCGACGGTGACAACCTCACGGTCGACCTGCCGGTGACCTTCGCCGAGGCGGCGCTCGGTGCCACCGTGTCGGTCCCGACCCTCAGCGGAACCGCGGTGCGGGTCAAGGTCGCGCCGGGCACGCCCAGCGGCCGGGTGCTGCGCATCAAGGGTCGTGGGGTCAAGCACGCCAAGGGTGACGGTGATCTGCTGGCCAAGGTCCAGGTGATCGTCCCGCAACGCCTCACCGACGAGGCCCGCGAGGCCCTCGAGCGGCTTCGTGACCAGGAGGAGGGCCTCGACCCCCGGGCCGAGCTCTTCGCCAAGGCCGCCCACTGAGGCCCGGAAGGTGACCCCCATGGTCGGTGACCAGCATGTTGAGTGACCAGCGCGCGGGAGGTCGGCGGGCGGCATACCAACCGTCCGACGACACTCCCGTGTTCGTCATCTCGGTCGCCGCGCAACTGGCCGGGATGCACTCGCAGACCCTGCGCCAGTACGACCGGCTCGGGCTCGTGACGCCGTCGCGGACAAGGGGTGGTGGGCGGCGTTACTCCACGCGCGACGTCGCGCTCCTGCGCGAGGTGCAGCGGCTCTCGCAGGAAGAGGGCATCAGCCTGGCCGGCATCCAGCGCATCCTGCGCCTCGAGCATGAGGTCGCGGCGCTGCGGGCGCGAGTGAGCGAGCTGACCGACGAACTCGGCGCGGCGCGGCATACCGTCGGGCACCGGGTGTTCGCAGCGGGACCGGCGGGCGACATCGTCGCGATGCGTCCGGGTCAGCGACCGTCGCGCCCTGCGGGGCCGTCGCGGGCGCTGGTCGTTTGGCGACCCCAGCGCGGCTGACCCGGACGGCCTGCAAAGGCGCCCGCGAATAGGCCTGAGTGCTCTGGTAAATCCCCCTGCCGCCTCCTACTCTGGCCCTGTGGCGGGCGGCGATTGGCGGGCGGTCCCGTGGCGAAAGAACGATTTCGTCGCTTGGGGCTCCGCACTCGGTGGGGCGGTGACCTGGCTTGGGGTGGTGGCCAGCGCTGCCCTGAATTACCGTCGGGGTTCCGTCCCGCTGATCTGGTGGGTGCTCTGCGTCATCGTCCTGGTGACCTTCTTGGCCCTCGGTGGTTCGACCCCTCGGACCTCGACCCGCGATCGGGTGCTCTTCACGATCCTCACCCTGTCCGCCGTCGCCGCCTGCGGGGTGTGGGGCGCCGACCTGATGTCGGGGGTCCTGCTTGTCCTGGTCGCCGGCGTAGCCGGTTGGGTCGTCCCGCCCAAGGTGTCGATCCCGCTCATGCTCGCGATGACGGCGATCCTCGCCTTCTTCATGTGGACGGCGAAGTCCACGGTGGTGTGGGCGCTGCTCTACGGAAGCCTGCTGTTCTTCGCCTCGCTCATGGTCTCGGTGGTCGTCCGTGAGCAAGCTGCCCGGCGGATCGCCGCCACCGTCGCCGCGGAGCTTGAGGTGGCCAACGCCCGCCTGCTCGGCGCCAACGATGCCCTGCGTGTTGCCCACGGCCGGCTGGCCGAGGCGAGCAAGGCGGAGGAGCGCCTGCGCATCTCGCGCGACCTGCACGACGGCATGGGCAATCAACTGACGGCACTCTCTCTGCAGCTGGACCTGATCGGACGGCTCGTCGACGGCGCCGCGGTCACCCACCTCGACCAGGCCAAGGCACTGACCACCGAGTTGATCCGCGATACGCGGGGAGTCGTCAGCCAGTTGCGCGACACGCGGGTGTCCCCTCGCGACAAAATCGCTCGCCTGGCCCGCTCGATGCCCCGGCCCCAGACCTCGCTCGATCTGACCGAAGCCCTCGATGAGGTCCCCGAGCCAGTGGCCGAGACCGTCGTCAGGCTGGTCCAGGAGGGGTTGACCAACGCCGCCAGGCACGCGGATGCTGAGCATGCCTGGGTCGTGGTCAGCTGTGCGCCCGACGGGCTGCGTTTGCAGGTCCGCGACGACGGCAGGGGCGCTCCCACTCTGGTCCCGGGGAACGGCCTGTCCGGGATGGCTGAGCGGGTCGCACTGCTCGGCGGTGACCTGACGTGGTCAAGCCCGTCGAGCGGCGGGTTCATCGTGACGGCCTCGATCCCGGTGACCCAGGCGTCCCCGGACACACCGGTCGAAGCGGCCGGCCCGGATGTCCCCGACACTCACAACACTGGGTCGCCGATGTCCGACAGCGTGGTCGGCTGAGTCCAGGCAGCGAGCCTGCGAGTCGGAGCTCCCTCGACGTGGCAGAGGGTATGCCGCCCGGCTAGCACCAGCGGGGCGGCATACCCTCCGACCGTCACGTCGTCTCAAGATTCGAGCGCCTCCGCAGGCTCGAATCCCCCCTGCGACGCAATACCTAGCCTGCTCCAATCTCCGCGCTGGAGTAAGTCCCCCGTTTCAGGGACATTCCCACGTGCTATGAGAATTGTCGCGAATGGCAGACTCGCAGTATGAGCGAGGGGCTGCGGCTCGGTGTCGTTGACGATCACCCGGCGATTTTGCGCGGAATCCTCACGATCCTTGTTGAGTTGTGCCCGGAGATCACCGAGACGTTCACGACCTCGACGGTCCCCGCGCTCCTCGGGGCTCATCGCAGCCTCGACATCGTGGTCCTCGACGTGCGCCTGGCTGACGGCAGTGACCCGGCCGCCAACGTCGCGGCGGTGGTCGATGCCGGCCTTCCCGTCCTGCTCTACACCCAGGAGCAACGCCGCGGTGTGCTGGCCCGGTGCTTCCGAGCCGGGGCCCTGGGCGTGGTCGACAAGAGCGAGGAGCCGGGCGTCCTCGCGGCGGCGATCCGCGTCGTCGCTGCAGGAGAGCCCTACCTCAGCTCGGGCTGGGCCGCAGCGGTGGAGGACGCCGACGATTGGCCGGTCCCCGAGCTGGCTCCGCGCGAGAGCGAGGCCTTGGGGCTCTACGCCACGGGCCTTCCGCTCAAGTCCGTCGCTCGGCGCATGCACCTGTCGGAGGACACGGTCAAGGAGTACCTCGATCGGGTGCGGCGCAAATACACGCGAGCCGGCCGACCGGCATACACGAAGGTTGACCTCTATCAGCGGGCGGTGGAGGACGGCTACCTGCCGCCCCCGGGGGAGGGCGCGCCCGCCGACCCGGCCCGATGATCCTGACCCATGAGGTCCTCGGCCGGTGGTTGCATCGCGGCGCGTGCGCTCTGACGGGTGTCTTCGTCGTCGCGGTCCCGGGTCTGCAGCTCATCGATCCGGTGGCGTATCCGCCGCTGCTCTTCCAAACGTGGCTCGTGTTGGCCCTCGCAACGCTGGGCTGGGCCTTGTGGGACGCCTACCGCTGCGCTCGCGTCCCTTGGGGCCTGAGAGCAGCAGTCGCGGTCGCCATCGCCGCGGGGTTGACGCAGATGGTGGGGGGCTGGCGCAACAGCGACTCGTTGACCATCCCTCCGCTGCTGCAAGCCATGGCCCCTGCCTTCGGTGTCGTGGGGTTTGCGCTCTCTCCTCGCGCGGCGGTTCCCATCGGGCTGATCTGCGGCACCGCGTTCGCGGTCAGCGAGTGGGGCGTCGATCCGGGGATGCCCGCCGTGTCTTCCGGCCTGGTCGTCCTCGGGTCGGGGCTGATCGCGGGTGGGGTCGTCAGTCTCCTCTACCGAGCCGCGGCAAAGGTCGAGCAGGCGTTGGACGCGCGCTGGGACGCCCGGGAAGCGATCGCCCGCTCTGTGGTCAGGGCTGAGCAGACGCAGCTGTGGGACGGACTCGTTCATGACAAGGTGTTGGGTGCTCTGCGGTTGGCGGCCCGAGCGCGGGACGACAGCGACCGACGGGCGGCGGGGGAGCTTGCGCGCGAGGCGCTCATCACCGGTAGCGCCCCGGCGACCCTCGGCGGCGGCGGCTCCGGGCGCGCCTTGCGATCTCGCCTCGAGCGGGTCTGCAGTCGGCTCGGACTTCAGTTGCGGTGGACGGTGGAGGAACGCGAGGGCTCGGGTCCGACCGATGGTGCCGCTGCAGCGGTCCTAGCCGCTGCTGAAGAGGCGCTGGTCAACGTGTCCCGACACACTGGATGCCGGGTCGTCACCATCGCAGGGTCGGTCGGCGGTGACCTGCGCCTCGACATCATCGACGCCGGACCGGGATTCGACCTGCTGGCCCCGCGTCCGGGCCGCCTGGGCATCGACCGAGGCATCATTGGACGGCTGGCCCGGGTCGGCGGGTCCGCTCAGGTCCTCACCCGTCCTGGGCATGGCACGACGGTCCGGTTGGTGGTGCCCGCTGCTGGTCGTGATCTCCGGCCTCAGCTGCCGCCACCGCTCGAGACGTGGCGGCAGCAGGACTTCGTCGGGCTCTTCCTCATGGGTGTTGCCCTCACCGGGGTCTATGCCGCTGCCGCCATCGCCACGGTCGACCGGACGAGGTCGGCGGGCGTCGTCGCGATCTGCCTTGCCTTGGTCGTGGCGCTGGGGTTGACGGCCTCGTTGGCCCCGGGCCATCGGGACGACGTGGCCGCACTGATCGTCGTCGGGGTGGGAGTGGTCTGCGCACTGGGGATGTGGAATCTGCGCAGACCGTTCGACGAGGGGTGGGCCACGTGGTTCGTCGGGGCCCTCAACGCCACCGTCGTCGTGCTGACCGGGCGGTTCCGGACCCGGTGGGGGTTCCTTGCCGTCGCCAGTGCTGCGCTCGGCCTTGCGGTGGGCCAAGTTCTGGCGGCCGGTGTCGTCCACCTCGGAGTCCTCACGGCCCTGGTGCCGCAACTCGTTGCCTTCGTGTGCGCGATCTGGGGGGTCCGCCGGGCTCTCGACCTCGCCACGAGCGCGATCAATGAGGCTGCCGCCGCGGGGGGAGAGGTGCGCCTGGCCGACGCTCAGGCCGAGGAAGCGGCCGAGGTCGCCCAGGCCCGCAGCCGGGATGTCCTTGCCGTGGCGGGTCCCCTGCTGGAGCGAATCTCCGCCAGGGAGGCCTTCGACGCGGCAGGCCGCGAGCGGTGCCTGCTGGCCGAGGCCGAGGTGCGCGATGGGTTAGTTGCCGCGCCGCTGCTGACCCCCGAATTGATTGCGACGCTGCGCGATTGCCGACAGCGGGGCGTGACGGTCGCCGTCACCGCCGAGGAACGCGAAGGCGATGTCGGCCTGGCGGAGTTCCGAGGGATCCTCGGCAGCATCCTTGCCGTGGCCCCGATCGGCTCGCGGGTCAACGCGCGACTTCGCCCTGACCATCGGGGGCGGGTGGGGTCGGTGACGATGGTCGGTCAACTGCCCGAGGAGTCGCTGCTGCGCGGTCTACTCGGTGACATCCGGGAGTTGGCCGGCTCCTACGACCTGCTGATCTCGATCGACGACGACCTCCTCGTCGAGCTCCGCCGCGAACCCCCGCCCCTGCCGAGGCCCACCTGACACCCCCGCCCACCTGACGCCCCCGCCGGGTCGAGGTATTCCACCGTTACCTGACGACGGCGGAATACCTCGACCCGGGCGGATGAGAGGGTGGTGAGATGAGCCTTCCGCCCTTGGCCGAGGACCGGCGTTCCCGCCGGTTCGCCGACGGTTACGACCGGGTGTTCGCCGAGGTCGAGCGCACCTTCCTCGGGCCGATCCGCACTCGGCTGGTGGGGCAGCTCACCGGCCGGGTCGCCGAAATCGGGGCCGGCACGGGGGCCAACGTGCGCCATTACGCCGCAGCGGATCACGTGACGCTGGTTGAGCCGTTCCCGGCGATGCGGACGCACCTGCAGCGTCGCCTCGATGGGCGGCAGGGCGGCATACCGATGGAGGCCGTTGACGGGAGGGCCGAGGCGTTGCCCTTCGAGGATGGGTCGCTCGATGCGGTTGTCTCCACCCTGGTGCTCTGCTCGGTCGCCGATGTGGAGCGCGCGCTCGCCGAGGTGAGTCGGGTCCTCGCACCGGGCGGGGTGTTCGCCTACCTCGAGCACAGCCGCGGGCGTGGGGTGAAGCGACTCGTCCAGACCGCGATCACGCCCCTGACCATCAGGTATGCCGGTGGGTGTCGACACGACCGCGACCTCGCCACGGCGATCGCCGGGCTGGGGGCCGCGCGGGTCGAGGAGGTGCGGGTGCCGTCACCGTTGCAGGTGCGGCTCCTTCCCGAATGGCCCCTGATCGCCGGCCGCGCCACGGGCCTCGCCCAGCCCGCCGACCACTGAGGACCGACCACTGAGGACCGGCCCTGTCAGAAGGGCGGCGGGTCGCTCGCGTCGTTCCGCGCAGGGTCACCATCGGCCAGAGGGGGTATGCCGATCCCACCGGCCCCGCCGTTGGCCGTGGCACCGAGGTGCCGTTCGGCCGTGACTGAGCAGAGGCGCTCGGCCGGGACTGCGCCCCGGCGGCGCACGAGCGGTCCGTCATCGAGGTCAGCGTCGAGCACCTCGCGGTAGTCGAAGGGGTCGGTGCGATAGGCGCGGCCCGCGAGCGTGGTCCAGGTGAGCGCGTCCGTCGTCGGGTCGTGACGACTGCTCCAGAGGCCGACGGTCTTGAGTTGGTGATGTCGGCGGTGCTTGGCGCTGAGGTTGTCGGCCGAGGTGACGCCCATCGGCCAAGGGATGTCGTGGTCGAGGTCGCACGTCGTGGCCGGGACGACGCATCCGGGGGCACGGCATACCCGATCGCGGGCCACCACGTGCGCGCGCAACCGGGCCGGCGGCGTGTAGCGGGTCGACGACAACTCGACCAACGCCCCGGTGGCGGGGTCGATGACGAGCCGCTGCCAGACGCTGCCCGGTGCGTGCGCGAGGTCGCGAGCCACGTCGGCGGGCACCCATCCGTGGCCCGGGATCTCGGCCACGCCGTCGGTCGCACCGGAGAGGACGTCGAGGCCGATGACCACCTGCACCTGCGCCGGCGGGAGGTCACCCAACCGGCTCCACTCGGCGCCCTCGACGGAGGTCGTGTGCAGGATGAGGTCGAGGGCGACGTCGGAGCGCAGTTGGGCGAGCGTGCGATCGGGGTGCTGGCCGGACGCCCGGATCCCGCGGGCCAACCGGTCGACCCGCTCGATCGCCGCCACGACGCGGCCGCCTTCTCCGGTGATCCAGAGGCGGCCCGTGCCGTCGGGCTCAAGCTCCGCGCGCGCGTCCCGCGCCGCGAGTCGCCGTGATCCACAGGCGGATTGGGCACCCCGCCGAGCCAACTCGCGCCGCAGCCGGCGTCGCCGAAGCTGGGCCGACGGGCGATCACCCGCACGGGTCGGCGCGGACACGACCTGCACCACCTCGTCGGCCGCGGTCGGGTCCAGGTCGGCAGTGTCGTCGTGCAGCCCGAGCACCTGCCAGAGCGCCAACTCCCCGGCGGCCAGCAGCCGGACCAGGGAGTCGACCCGCACCGGATCGGCCAGGGCCAGCCCGAGGCGCCGACGGCATTCCGACTCCCCGAGCCCGGTCGCGGCCATGACCTCATCGACCGCTCCGGATCGGGCGACGGACGTCTCGCGCTCTCGCTCGCGGGCGGTCATCGGCGGTCGCTCCGGCGACTCCAACGCCTCGACGTATGCCGCGTGGAGCATTCGCCAGGCCGGCAGAACCAGGGCGTCCAGATGCGACTTCATCCGCTCGACGACCTCGATCACCGCCAGCGCGGCGGCTGCCGGGGACGCCTCCGTGGTGCCGACCAACGCCACGACATCAGTCGCGGCGAGGGTGCTGACGGGGGCTTCCATGCCCTCGATTCTACCCGAACACCCGTTCGATGACAAGCGGAATCGAATTGCAGGACAAGCGAATTGCTGCCAAACTCAGCCCAACCCAGACACAGGTATGCCGCCCGCTCACGGTGAGCGCGCGGCATACCTCCCGCATGGGACGACCTCAGATGAACAGCATCTGTGCCCCGTCGGTGAGCTCGATGAAGTCGGTGGCCGAGATGATCGCCTCGACCCCGTCGTAAAGGTGCTCCAACTCGAGATGCATCATGTCGGCGCTCATCCGGCAGGCCCACATCTTGGCGCCGGAGCCGTGCAGGAGCTCGAGGAACTCCGGCACCTCAGGCACGTCGAGGTCGGAGATCTGCTTCTTCATCATCTTGGTCGTCATGGCGGTGACGCCCGGCAGGCCAGCCATGCCCTGCGGCATCGACATGCCGAAGTGGCCGGGCATGTGCATCGCCGTGTTGCCGAGGTAGGAGAACTTCAGGTTGCCCATCGTCTCCTTGTTGATGATGTCGAAGCCCCAGAAGGTGAAGAACAGGTGCACCTCGATGCCTTCGCCGAGGGCGGCGTTGGCGAGGATGAGGCCGGGGTAGGCCATGTCGAGGTTGCCCTTGGAGCAAATGATGGCGAGCTTGCGCCCGGTCGGCGTCTCGTCGTCGAACGACGGGACGATCATGTCGGTCATCGTGATCTTCTTCTCTTCGTAGTCAACTGGCTGATCTGGGCGATCAGACGCAGCCCTTGGGCTTCTGCAGGCCGGCGATGTAGGACATCTTCTTGGCGGGCTTCCCGGGGAAGAGCACGAACAGTTCCTTGACCGGTATGCCGCCCACGGTCGACACGCGACGCAACGTCGCGGTCTCCTTCTGGGTCTCGAAGTCCTTGCGCAAGAAGTGGATCGGCACCCAGTGGGCGTCGGTCAGGGTGATGCCGATGTTGGCAGCGAGGGTCAGGGCGAGGTCCTCGTCCCACTGATCCGGCTGGGTGAGGAAGCCCTCGGCGTCGACGTCGATCTGACGGCCGGCGATCGTGGTGGTGGGCATGGGGGTCAGTTCTCCTTGGGTTTCTGCTGGTGGGGTTGGGTCGTGGATGGGAGTCGGGGCAGGATTGTCTGGCGGGTGGATCAGGCGTCGACGGGCTGGGGCTCGACGCGCTTGCCGAGCATCGACATCTCCGCGTGCAACGGCAGCGGCCGGCCGGGGAGCAGGACATTCCAGTAGACGTGCCGGAAGGCCAGCTTGCCCACGTGGTTGGCGCGGGTGGCCTTGAGCAGGCTCATCGGGCCGACCGGCAGGGGGAAGTGTCCGGTGAGCGGCTCGGTCTCGTAGTTGAAGTCCAGCAGCAGCGCCCGACCGTTGCCCGACTCGACGAAGCAGTTGGCATGCCCGTCGAAGGAGTGGGTCATCGGGCGGCCCTCGATGAGCTCGCAGAAGTTGTCGACGAAGACCTCGACCGAGAAGTGCGCCACCGAGCCGGCTTTCGACGTGGGCAGGTTGCTCCCGTCCCCGAGCGCGAAGATGTTCGGGTATGCCGTGGACTGGTTGGTGTGCTTGTCGACGGGCACGTAGTTGAGCTCGTCGCCCAGGCCGGAGGCAGCCACATAGTCGGCGCCCATGTTGAGCGGCACGGTGACCAGCAGGTCGTAGGCCACCTCGCGCTCGTCATAGGAGCGGATGACCTTCGCCTCCTGGTCGACCGACTCGATCATGAAGTCGGGCTCGACCTTGATGTTGCGCGTGGACAGGTGATGGCCGAGCTCGCGGCTGGCGACCGGCTTGGTGAAGGCGCCATCCAGCGGGGTGACGTAGACGATCTCGGTGGCGGCCCGCACGCCCTTCTTGGTGAGGAAGTCGTCGGCGAGCATGACGAACTCGAGCGGGGCGACGGGGCACTTGATGGGCAGCTCGGTGATGTGCATGACCAGCCGGCCGCCCTGGAAGTCCTTGAGTGACTTCTTCAGCGCCAACATGCCGTCGTACGTGTAGAACTCGTGGACGCTCTTGCGCCACTCGGGGCCGAGCATCCCGGGGGTCTGATCCGGCCGGGGGGTCGTCCCCGTGGCCATGATGAGGTAGTCGTAACCGAGCTCGCTGCCGTCCCCGAGGTGGACGAGTCGGGCTTCGGCGTCCACGCGCTCGATGTCGGCCATCCGCACCTCGATGCCGTCATCGATGAACGACCGGCGGGACTTGCGCACCTGCTTGACCTTGTTGATGCCGAACGGCACGAACAGGTAGGCCGGCTGGTAGTCGTGGTTGTCGTCCTTGTCGATGACGATGATCTGCCATTCCTCGGCCGCCAGTCGACCCCGCAGCTTGTTGGCTGCCATGGTTCCGGCGGTTCCCCCGCCGAGGATCACGAGGGTTCGCATTGCTGGGTCCTTATGTAGTTCTCGCGGAGTAACCTGATACATGAGAGAATACCCCCGCGGGTATGCTGTCCAGCGGGGCCGAAGGTCCTCCCCTGTGTGCCGTGCAGCAAAGCGAACCCCCCGATCAGCCGAAGGAGTCGTGGGAGGATGACGGGTATGACAAAGGTGGAACTGACGCCTGACGAGTTGGCGAAGCTGGCCAACCGGCTGCGCCGCGCCCAGGGTCAGATCGGGGGTGTGCTGCGGATGATCGAAGAGGGTCGCGACTGCCAGGACATCGTCACGCAGCTGGCCGCGGTCCGCCGAGCGGTCGACCGGGTCGGCTTCTCGATCATCGCCACCGGCCTCAAGCAGTGTGTGACCGAGGCCCACGATCGGGGCGACAACGAGGTCGACACCGCCCTCATGGAGAAGCTCTTCATCTCCCTCGCCTAGCCGTGACGACGCGGAGCCTGCGGTGATGCTGGATCCGGCGGCGTTCGACCCTGTTCCCTGGGCCAACGGTGCCGGGACCACTCGGGAGCTGGCCGTGGCTCGCGACGCCGAGGGGCAAACCCTGTGGCGGGTCAGCCTCGCGGACCTCGATCAGAGCGCGTCGTTCTCCTCGGTGCCGGGCCTCGACCGGATCTTCACCCCTCTCGGGTCGGTCCGCCTGACGATCGACGGCACCACCGTCGACCTAACCGCCGGCGAGCAGGTTCGGTTCCCCGGTGAAGCCGTGGTCGCGGTCGTGCTGTCTCGCCCGACCCGAGCCCTTAACGTGATGACGCGCCGCGGCAGGTGTGTCGCCCAGGTCGCCCTCCGGCCGGCCGACGCTCCGGCACGTGGCGAGGGGACGGTGAGCGTCGACCTCGGCGAGCGCATCGCCGAGGTCCGCGTCACCATCGCCCCTCGACTCTGACCGCCTCCGCCTGACCGACTAAGCGCGAGCCTCATCGTTCAGGGCGGCGCGGAAGTCGGCCAGCAGGCGGTCGCTGAACAGGACGAAGCGCACGAGGTCGAGGTCAGCCAACTCCGGTGCCGAGCGCACGGCAGCCACGGCCACCCTCGCCACCGTCGGCCCGGCCCACCCGTAGGCGCCGGCGCTGACCGCAGGGAAGGCCACCGAGCGGGCGCCGACCCGGACCGCCTCGCGCAGCGAGTTCGTGAAGCAGGCCGCCAGGTCGGCTTCGTCGCGTTGGCCGCGGTTCCAGTTGGGGCCGACCGTGTGGATCACCCAGCGGCAGGGGAGGTTCCCGGCGCCGGTGGCCACGGCATACCCCACGGGGAGTCCCTGCGGGTATGCCGTGCGCCTCACCCCGCGGCACGCCTCCAGCAGGCGCGGGCCGGCCGCGGCGTGGATCGCCCCGTCGACCCCGCCGCCCCCGAGCAGGGTCGCGTTGGCGGCGTTGACGATGGCATCCAGGCTCTCGCGGGTGAGGTCTGCGCGGATCGCCTCGATCTGGGACGTCACGGCTTCCTCCTCGGGTGTCGATAGCGGCCTGCGCCCAACGGTAGGGGTGATCGTGGCCATCGTCCGTTTGGATGGATATGCCGGGAGACGACAGAGATCAGATCCTTTGGCCACCAATGGGCGATTTGCGACCATAGAGTGACCCCGTGGAGCGGACTGGTCGACAGATCGAATTGGCTGACGCGGGGCTGCGTCTGGTCGCAGGCGAGGGCATGGGCGGCGTGACTTTCCGGGCCGTTGCGGCCGAGTCGGGATGGTCGCTAGGTGCCGTCCAGCGGGCCTTCGGCAGCAAGGAAGACCTGCAGGCGGCGATGCTGGAGCGGCTACGCACCTCTGTGGAGCCGCAGGTCCCGGGCGAACCCGGCCGTCCCACCCTGCACGTCTGGTTGGTCGAGCTTGTCATCGCCGTGGCCCCCTTCGACGACCGGCGACGCGCGATGCAGCGCCAAGGGCACGCCTTCGCCGAGTTGGCCCCCTTCGACGACCGGATCGGTCAGGTCATCGCCGAAGACGACGATCGGCTGCGGGCTCTGCTCGCTCGGCTGGTGCGTCGCGCCCAGAGCGAGGGGGAGATCGAGAGCAGCGTCGATCCCGAGGGCGTCGCGTGGTCGGTCCTGGCCCTCATGCAAGGGGTCGCCAGCCAGTTGCTCTACGACATGCAGCCCGAGGCCGACGTCCGGCGTTGGGTGGATGCCGTGGTGCAGGGAGTGCTGCACCTCTGACGCGTCAGGGGCTCGATGCGTTGCTCGTGTTGCCCGCGGCGCTCGCGTCGCCGAGGTCGAGAGTGAAGAACCGCGAATGCGGGTCCTCGACGTAGGTCCCGAACGGCGCGCAGGGAAGGAAACCGTGCGCGGCATACAGCTGATGCGCGGGCGTGAAGAACGCGTGGGTGCCGGTCTCCAGGCTGACCCTGCGGTAGCCGCGGGCGCGCGCTTCGTCGAGGACCTGGCGTAGGAGGGCGGTGCCGACGCCTCGCCCGCGCGCGCTGGGGACCGTGCGCATCGACTTGAGCTCCGCCTCGTCCGGCGCGAGTTCACGCAGTGCGGCGCAGCCCACCACCGCATCGCCCTCGCTCGCGGTCCAGAAGGTGATGTCGGGCCGGGCCCCAAACCCTAGGGGAGGGAACCTCCCTGGCTGAGGTTGAGCGGAATAGACTCAACTTTGACGGAGTTGCCCTAGAGAAGGCCCATCCCCTCATAAGGAGCACACGACATACCCATGGATCTCAAGCTGACGACCAAGGCCCAGGAGGCGCTGTCGGCTGCCGTCCGCGCGTCAGCCGCTGCCGGCAACCCCCACACCGAGCCCGCCCACCTGCTCAAGGCACTAACCGAGCAGTCCGACACGACGACGCCCGCGCTGCTTGAGGCAGCCGGTTCCAGCCTCCAGGCCGCTTCCCGCGTGGCCGAGCAGGCGTTGTCCGGTATGCCGTCCGTCTCCGGTTCGTCGGTCAGCGCACCGGGGCTCTCCCGATCGGCGATGGCCGTTCTGGAAGCCGCTCGGGCTGCGATGGCCGCCATGGGCGACACCTATGTCTCGACCGATCACCTGTTGCTGGCGCTGGCCAAGACGGGTCGCTTCGGGCTGGACGCCCGCGCCATCGAGACCGCCATTCCGACGTTGCGCGGCGGCCGGAGCGTCGACTCGGAGAACCCCGAGGGGACCTTCGATGCCCTGACGAAATACGGCACCGACCTCACCGCGCGGGCCCGCGAGGGCAAGCTCGACCCGGTCATCGGCCGTGACGCCGAGATCCGGCGGGTCGTCCAGGTGCTCAGCCGGCGGACGAAGAACAACCCCGTCCTCATCGGCGAGCCCGGTGTCGGCAAGACCGCCGTGGTCGAAGGGCTGGCCCAGCGGATCGTCGACGGCGACGTGCCCGAGAGCCTGCGCGGCAAGAAGCTCATCAGCCTCGACCTTGGGGCGATGGTCGCGGGGGCGAAGTACCGCGGCGAGTTCGAGGAGCGGCTCAAGGCCGTCCTCGAGGAGATCACCAACTCCGAGGGCCAGGTCGTCACCTTCATCGACGAGTTGCACACGGTCGTCGGTGCCGGCGCGAGCGGCGAGGGCGCCATGGACGCCGGCAACATGCTCAAGCCACTGTTGGCACGCGGCGAGTTGCGGCTGGTCGGCGCGACGACCCTCGACGAATACCGCAAGCACATCGAGAAGGACCCCGCGCTGGAGCGGCGCTTCCAGCAGGTCTACGTCGGCGAGCCGTCGGTCGAGGACACCATCGCGATCCTGCGGGGGCTCAAGGAGCGATACGAGGCCCACCACAAGGTCGAGATCGAGGACTCTGCGCTGGTCGCTGCCGCCACCTTGTCCGACCGCTACATCACCGGTCGCCAACTGCCCGACAAGGCGATCGACCTCATCGACGAGGCTGCCTCGCGGCTGCGGATGGAGATCGACTCCTCACCCGTCGAGATCGACCAACTCCAACGCACCGTCGACCGGATGCGGATGGAGGAGTTGCACCTGGCCAAGGAGACCGACGCTGCGTCGGTCGCGCGACTGGAGCGACTGCGCAAGGACCTGGCCGACAAGACCGACGAGTTGGCTGCGCTCAACGCCCGTTGGGAAGCCGAGAAGTCCGGCCTCAACCGGGTCGGCGAGCTCAAGGTGCGCCTGGACGATCTGCGCACCCAGGCCGACCGGCTGCAGCGCGAGGCTCAGTACGAGGATGCCGCCCGACTGCTCTACGGCGAGATCCCCGCATTGGAGAAGGAGTTGGCCAGCGCTCAAGAGACCGAGGCGGCCCACCGCGCCGGTGCTGGAGTTGCCGGCAGCCCCGAAGGTGCGGCGGGCGCGGGAGCCGGCGGGACGGCATACAAGGACGTCATGGTCAAGGACCGCGTCGGTGCCGACGACATCGCCGAGGTGATCTCGGCGTGGACCGGCATCCCGGCCGGGCGGCTGCTGCAGGGCGAGACCGAGAAGTTGCTGCACATGGAGCAGCTCATCGGCGCGCGCCTCATCGGCCAGGCCGACGCGGTGCGGGCCGTGAGCGACGCAGTGCGGCGCTCGCGCGCGGGCCTGTCCGATCCCGATCGGCCGACCGGGTCGTTCCTCTTCCTCGGGCCGACCGGCGTGGGCAAGACCGAGCTGGCCAAATCGCTGGCCGACTTCCTCTTCGACGACGAGCGCGCCATGGTGCGGATCGACATGTCGGAGTACTCCGAGCGGCACGCGGTCGCGCGGCTCATCGGTGCGCCTCCGGGCTACGTGGGTTACGAAGAGGGTGGGCAGCTCACCGAGGCGGTGCGGCGTCGGCCTTACTCCGTCGTGCTGCTCGACGAGGTCGAGAAGGCCCACCCGGAGACCTTCGACATCCTCCTGCAGGTGCTCGACGACGGGCGGCTCACCGACGGGCAGGGGCGCACGGTCGACTTCCGCAACGTCATCCTCGTCATGACCTCCAACATCGGCAGCCAGTTCCTCGTCGACCCGATGTTGACCGATGAGGCCAAGCGCGAGGCCGTCATGGGGATGGTGCGGGCGTCGTTCAAGCCCGAGTTCCTCAACCGGCTCGACGAGGTCGTCATCTTCGACCCGCTGTCGACGGAGGAGTTGGCGCGGATCGTCGAGTTGCAGGTGCGGGCGCTGTCTGCGCGGTTGGCCGACCGGCGGATCACGCTGGAGGTCACCGAGGCCGCCAAGGAATGGCTGGCGGTCACGGGTCACGACCCTGCTTATGGTGCTCGTCCGTTGCGCCGGTTGGTGCAGCGCGAGATCGGCGACCGGTTGGCTCGGGCGCTGTTGGCCGGCGAGGTCCGGGAC
Organism: Candidatus Phosphoribacter hodrii; assembly: GCA_016707175.1. Lineage (GTDB taxonomy): Bacteria > Actinomycetota > Actinomycetes > Actinomycetales > Dermatophilaceae > Phosphoribacter > Phosphoribacter hodrii. The sequence goes on along the minus strand of JADJIB010000001.1, from coordinate 671,363 downwards.
GGGTCGACGGTCACCGTGGATCGCGACGACGAGGCCGACTCGCTCGTCCTGCGCTGACGTTTTCTGCTCGGTTTCCTTTGCCGGGTCGAGGTATTCGGCTATCTCCTGACGATGGCGAAATACCTCGACCCGGCGGGGGTGGGGAGCGGCCCTACGATCACGGCATGACGAATCCGCTCATCGCATCGTTGGCGAAGGCCGTCGAGGCGGCCCCCACCGATGTTGCGCTGCGGCTGCACCTGGCCGAGATGCTGCTGGCTGACGGCCAACTCGATGCCGCGCTGGGGCATTGCGCGACCGCTCTGCAACAGGACCCGGCCAGTGGGTCGGCGCGGGCGCTCATGGGCCGGGCGCTGGGCGGCATACCGCAACCGCAGACGGGACCACCTGCCGAGGCGACGCCCGTCGAGTCGGCACCGGCGGACGGATTCGATTGGAGTGCAGCGGAGTCCGAGGTGAAGGACATCGCACCCGAGCCGATGTTCGTCGAGGGCGACGCCGGTGCGGAGCCGGAGGTCGGTGCCTGGGACGTCGAGCGAGCGACCGTGCGACTGGCCGATGTGGGCGGGATGCGCGAGGTCAAGGAACGCATCCTCGTGTCGTTCCTAGCGCCGATGCAGAACCCGGAGATGCGCAAGCTTTATGGCAAGAGTCTGCGCGGCGGCATCCTGCTCTATGGGCCGCCGGGATGTGGGAAGACGTTCATCGGGCGGGCCATCGCCGGAGAGATGGGTGCGCAGTTCATCAACGTGGGCTTGTCCGACGTGCTGGACATGTATATCGGCCAGTCCGAGCGCAACCTGCACGAGCTGTTCCAGATCGCCCGACGCAACGCCCCCGTCGTCATCTTCCTCGACGAGGTCGATGCGCTGGGCCAGAAGCGCAGCCTGACCCGGCACTCGGCGATGCGCGGAACGGTCAACCAGTTGCTCGCCGAGCTGGACGGAGTGTCGGACAGCAACGAGGGGGTCTACGTCGTCGGCGCGACGAACCAGCCGTGGGACGTCGATCCGGCGCTGCGCCGGCCCGGGCGGTTCGATCGGACCCTCCTGGTGCTGCCTCCCGACCAGGAGGCTCGGGAGGCGATCCTCGGCTACCACCTCAAGGATCGACCCATCGAGGGCATCAACCTCGCTTCCCTGGCCAAGGCAACCGACGGCTACTCCGGGGCTGACCTCGCCCATATCTGCGAGAGTGCCGCCGAGCGGGCGATGATGGAGGGAATCCGCAGCGGCGCCGTGCGGATGATCCGGATGGACGACCTGTATGCCGCCCTCCGCGAGGTCCGCCCGTCGACCGGGCCGTGGTTCGACGCCGCCCGCAACGTCGTGCAGTTCGCCAACACCGACGGGACCTACGACGAGTTGCGCACCTATATGAAGCGCACGAAGAAGCTCTGAGGGCGAATGGCCAGAAACGTCACGCCGGACCCGAGCGAACGGGTGCGGACCTATCTCTTGCTTGGCCGCGACGCGGAGGCGCTCGCAGCGTGCAGCCGGGCCCTCACCCACAACCCGACCGACACCGGGTTGCTCACCTTGTCGTCGATCGCCTCTTACCGTCTCGGGCAGCACGACGACGCTATTCGGTTCGCCATGATGGCCATCTCCTCAGGCCCCGACTCCGACTCCGCGCATCGAGCGTTGGCGACGGCCCTGCTCACTGTGGGAAGGGCGCAGGAGGCGACGTCGGCGGCATACACCGCTGCTGCGTTAGCGCCGCACAACTGGGTCAACCATCTGCGCTACTCACAGTGCCTCATGGCCATGCCCGACAGCCGCGATGCTGCCTGGCAAGCGGCAAACCGGGCCGTGGAGCTGGCTCCGCAGGAGTCGCTGGCGCACTACCAGGTGGCCTGCGTGGTGTATCCCGTCGGGCCGAGCACCCGGGCCCAGCTCGACCTCGCCGAACGCGCGATGCGAGAGGCGCTGCGCCTGGAGCCTTCGAACGCGACCTACCAGCACGAACTGGCGCGGCTGAAGCTCGTTCGCTCCGGGGTGGACGGGGTGGGCGGCGGGGCGGCGTCGGAGGTGCTGGCCGGCTTCACGGGAGCCGTGCTCGCTGACCCGATTGGGGTGGGCAAGGGGGCGTTGGAGAACATCCGCCTCGTGTTGCGTCGGTTAGTCCTTGTGCAGAGCCAGATGGTCATGGCAGCGGCATGTGTCGGGATCCTCATGCTCGGCGGCCCCCCGTCCAGGCCGGGGAAAGTCGTGCTCGACAGTTCCTCGGCCCTGCGGGGGAAACTCGGGCTTCTGGCCGTCGTCGTGGCCTTGTGTATCTACTTTGTCGTGGCCTGGCGTCGGAATCTCGTCGGCCCGAGCCAGCAGAACGTCATCCGGCAGGTCGTTCGTGGTGATCGACGGTTATCGGTCGGCGCTGGCCTCCTCGCCGCGGCGCTGCCGGTCATGGCTGCGGGTGCGTTCCTGCCGGGCGACGGGCCGGCGATGGCCGCGGCAGGGACATTCCTGTTGGCGAGTGCGGCGGCCATCCTGGCCCGGGCGAAATAGCCGAACCCCGCGCCCTGCCCCTGCCGGGTCGAGGTATTCGGCCATCATGAGGCGATGGCGAAATACCTCGACCCGGCGGAGGGGTCGGCAGGGGTGGCCTACTTCTCGGGCTTGGCGTACTCCTTGGCCTTGTCGGCCGGCATGTAGTCGTAGCGCAACTGCCGACGGGCGAAGGACCCCGTGCCGTGCGAGACCGAACGCAGGTCGATCGGGTAGCGCGACAACTCAGTCTGGGGCACCTCGGCGTGGACGATCGTCCAGCCCGACTCGCGGGCCGGCTCGGTGCCCAACACCTGGCCGCGGCGACCGCGCAGGTCGGACATGACCGCGCCCACGTAGTCGTCCGACACCGTGATGTCGACCGCGTCGATCGGCTCAAGCAGAGCCACCGTCGACTCGTTGGCGGCCTCCTTGAGGGCCATCGCCGCCGCCGTCTGGAAGGCCATGTCGGATGAGTCGACCGAGTGCGCCTTGCCGTCGAAGAGCGTCACACGCACGTCCACCAACGGATAACCCGCGAGCACGCCCTTGTCGAGTTGACCGCGGGCGCCCTTCTCCACCGAGGGGATGAAGTTGCGCGGCACGGCGCCGCCGACGACCTTGTCGACGAACTCGAAGCCACCACCGCGGGGGAGCGGCTCGATCTCCAGGTCGCACACGGCATACTGCCCATGCCCGCCGGACTGCTTGACGTGCCGGCCCTTGACGATGACCTTCTTGACGAACGTCTCGCGCAGCGCGGTCCGGAACGGCTCGGCCTCGACCTGCACGCCATAGCGCTCGGCCAGCCGCCCGAGCAACTCCTCGATGTGGGCCTGGCCCATCGCCCAGAGGACGACCTGGTGGGTCTCGGCGTTGTGCTCCATCCGCATCGTCACGTCTTCGGCGACGAGGCGCTGCAGAGCCGAGGCGAGCTTGTCCTCGTCGGCCTTGGACTTGGCGTGGATCGCGACCGGCAGCAGCGGCTCGGGCAGCACCCACGGCTCGACGAGCACCGGGTGGTCCTTGGCCGACAAGGTGTCGGAGGTCTCGGCCTTGGCGAGCTTGGCAACCAGCGCGATGTCACCGGCGATGGCCACCTCCTTGGTGCGCAACGAATCCACCAGCGGCGACGACAACGGGCCGACGCGCTCATCGTCGTCGTGGGCCGGGTGGCCTTCGAGCTCATGGCCGAGGAAGGTGTCGAGGTGACCCGAGACGTGGACGACCTCCTCGGCGCGCAGGGTGCCGGAGAACACCCGGACCAGGGAGAGCCGCCCGACATAGGGGTCACTGCTCGTGCGAATGACTTCGGCGACGAGCGGACCGTTCGGGTCGCACGCCAGCCCGGCGACATCGCCGCCGGCGGGCGTCGTCGCCGCCGGAGCCGGGCGCGCTGCCGGCGACGGGAACGCCGTCTCGATGAGCTCGAAGATCTCCTCCATGCCGACACCGGTCGCCGGCGAGATGGGCAGGACGGGGAAGAAGGTGCCCTTGCCGATCGCCGTCTTGGTGTCGGCGATGAGCTGGGCGACGTCGAGGTCCTCGCCGGACAGGTAGCGGTCCAGCAGCGAGTCGTCCTCGGACTCCTCGATGATCGCCTCGATGAGCGTGCCGCGCTGGTCCTCAATGGCGGCGGCTTCGTCCTCGGAGGGATCGCGGCGGCTGCCCGTGCCGTCGGCGACGTACTGGCTGATGAGGGCCATCGACCCGACGACCGTCTTGTCGTCGGTGTGGACCGGCAGGTAGACCGGCTGGGCGTCGCCGAAGACCCGGCGGCAGGTGGCGATGGTGTCGGCATAGTCCGACCGCGGCATGTCCAGCTTGCTCACGGCGATGATGCGCGGCATACCGACGGATGCGCACTCCTGCCACAGCAGGGCGGTCGCGCCGTCGATGCCGTCCGCGCCGGAGATGACGAAGATGGCCGCGTCGGCGGCGCGCAACCCCGCGCGCAGCTCGCCGACGAAGTCGGGGTATCCGGGGGTGTCGATGAGGTTGACCGTCAGCCCGCCGCTCTCGACGGCGGCAACCTCGACGCCCACGGAGCGTCGGTGCTCGCCCTCGTGGGGCCGTCGACCCGGCACGCGCGCCGCGACCAGGTGCTCGAAGAGGGTGGATTTGCCCGCACCGCCGGGGCCGACGAGCACGACATTGCGGATCTGCTCGGGGCTCGCGGGGACCGGTGCGGACGACAGTTCTCTGGCGGCGGTTGCTTTGCTCACGGGCTCCACCTTTCTCTGTGCCGACCCACCCCGCAAGGGGACCGAGGGCCCGCCTCAGCGCGCCTGGCCGGATGCTTCCCGACAGCGTATGCCGCCCGCCCGGCATCCGGCGGAGCGGGGCCCGAACGGGGGCGGTGAGCTTGCTGGAACCCTGGCGTGAGACCGCCCCCGACTGTCACCATGAGCGCATTGCCCCGCCGACGGCACGGGCAGCAGACCGACGCTCAGAGAGGACCGCAGATGCTGTTCATCGACCTCACCCGCGCCCGTGACAATGACGACGCCGACCCCGACGACGGCGGCGAGTGACCACGCCGGTCTGACATCGCGCCCACCGCTGCGGCGGGCGCGACGCGGACGGTGAGCGGGCGGCATACCCCTGAGGTATGCCGCCCGCCTCAGTCGGTGAGTTGGACGACGACCGGCGCGTGGTCGGAGGCCCCGGTGCCCTTGCGCTCCTCGCGGTCGATGACCGCGCCGTCCACGCGGGCCGCGAAGGCTGGCGAGCCGAGGACGAAGTCGATGCGCATGCCCTGCTTCTTGGGGAAGCGCAGTTGCTGGTAGTCCCAGTAGGTGTAGACGCCGGGCCCGGGTGTGTGCGGCCGCACGACGTCGGTGAAGCCCGCGTCGACGATGGCGTCGAAGGCCGCCCGCTCACGCGGCGACACGTGCGACTTGTCGGCGTAGAACTCCATGCTCCACACGTCTTCGTCGCGCGGCGCGATGTTCCAGTCGCCCATGAGGACGACCTGGGCGGCGGGGTCGGCCGCGAGCCAACCGGCGGCCTCGTCGCGCAGCGCACCGAGCCATTCCATCTTGTAGTCCATGTGCGGGTCGGTCAGGTGCCGTCCGTTGGGGGCATAGATCGACCACACCTGTATGCCGCCGCAGGTCGCCCCGAGCGCGCGGGCTTCCTGGGCGGGCGGCTCGCCCCAAGACGGCATACCGGGGAAGCCTTGGCGGACCTCGGTGAGACCGACCCGGGAGAGGATGGCGACACCGTTCCATTGGTTGAGGCCGTGGTGGGCGACCTCGTAGCCACACGCTTGGAGGCGCTCCATCGGGAACTGGTCGGCCTTGGCCTTGGTCTCCTGGATCGCCAAGACATCGACGTCGGAGCGAGCCAGCCAGGCCTCGACGCGGTCGATGCGGCTGCGGATGGAGTTGACGTTCCAGGTGGCGATGCGCACGGCCCCAGCGTAGGTGCACCCGGTGACAGGGGTGGGCCGCGGAGGCGCGCCCTACGCTGGCGGTATGCCGACCGCTCTTGTCACAGGTGCCACCGCCGGGATCGGGCTGGAGTTTGCCCGCCAACTCGCCGAGCGAGGCTCCGACCTCGTGTTGGTCGCGCGGGATCGGCAACGGTTGGAGGGGGTCGCGGCTGACCTGCACCGGCGCTTCGGTGTGGCGACTGAGGTGCTGGTGGCCGATCTCGCCGATCGGGCCGCGGTCCAGGTCGTCGCCGACCGGCTCTCCGACGCTTCCCGGCCGGTCGATCTGCTGGTGAACAACGCTGGCTTCGGTCTCAAGCGGGGCTTCCTGCAGAACGACGTCGAGGTCGAGGAGAACGCCTTCGACGTGCTCTGCCGAGCGGTCCTCGTCCTGTCGCATGCGGCGGCTCGGGCGATGAAGGCTCGGGGTCAGGGAGCGATCATCAACGTGTCGTCGGTGGCGAGTTTTGTTGCCATGGGCTCGTATTCGGCGGCCAAGGCCTGGGTGACGGTGTTCTCGGAGAGCCTGGCCACCGAGTTGGCCGGGACGGGCGTCAAGGTGATGGCGCTGTGCCCGGGGTTCACGCACACCGAGTTCCATCAGCGGGCCGAGATGAACATGTCCAAGCTGCCCGACGCGCTGTGGTTGGACGCCGACCAGCTCGTGACCGATGCCCTGGCCGACCTCGACCGGGGGCGCGTCGTGTCGGTGCCGGGCACGGCATACAAGGTGCTCGTCGGGGCGCTCAACGTGGTGCCGCGCGGCCTGGCACGCTCGGTGAGCGGCGGGCTCGCCTCCCGTCGCCGGCCCAAGGCCTGATCCCGAGCTAACCCCGCCCCCCTGCCACGGAGATAGCGCTCGCATGGTCATTTGTGGGGTCGCCGGGCCCTCCTGACCCGGTGATAGCGCTCGCATGGTCACCTTTGGGGGTCTGGACGGCCAAAATGCCCGGAAAGATGACCATGCGAGCGCTATCTCCGGGGGAGCAGGGGGAGGGCGTTGACAGGTGACTAAAGGGTCACCTATTGTCTCGGCATGGCGGCCGAGGACATGGACGACGGGGTCTTCAAAGCCCTCGCCGACCCGACTCGACGGGCGCTGCTGGATGCCCTCTTCGCCACGGACGGGCAGACGCTGAGCAGCCTCACTGCCAGGCACCCCCAGCTCACCCGGTTCGGGGTGATGAAGCACCTGCGGATCCTCGAGGACGCCGGGCTCGTCGTCACCCAACGCGTCGGGCGGGAGAAGCGCCACTTCCTCAACCCGGTGCCGATCACCGCCATCGCCGCCCGCTGGGTCGGCAAGTTCAGCCAGCCGTATGCCGAGGCGCTCGTCGCGCTCAAGGCCGACCTCGAGCGCCCATCGGGCACCGAACCGCCCCCGTGAAGGAGCCGTCATGACGAGCACCCAGATCTACCAGCTCTATATCCGCGCCGAGGTCGAGGCGGTCTTCCAGGCCCTGCTCGACCCGGACTTCACCCGCCGCTACTTCCACGGCACGGCCTTCACCGACCCGCCGCGGGCCGGTCAGCCCTACGCCCTGTCGACGCCCGACGGCACGCCCGCCGTCGACGGGACCATCGAGGTGCTCGACCCGCCGCACCGGCTCGTTCAGACCTGGCACGTCCGCTACGACCCGGCGATGGAGGCCGAGCCGCCGAGCCGCGTCGAGTGGACCCTCACCCGCGCAGGGGAGGGGTTGACCCTGCTGCGCGTCGTTCACGGCGACCTCGCCCGCAGCCCGCTCACCGCGGCCAGTGTCAGCCGCGGTTGGGACTGGGTGCTCGGCGGGCTCAAAACCGTTCTCGAAACGGGTATGCCGCTGCCTCCCGTCGCCTCCGACCCCACGGACAGCGGGGTCGAGGCCGCGACCCCGGCGCAGGACATCACCGGAGACTGGCATCGGGCCCAGGCGATCGAGATCAACAACGCCGTCTGGGACCAACTCGCTGGAGTTGCGGCGGGCACCGCCACCACGGTGGGCCTGGTCCGCGGGGCGTATGCCGCGGCATACCACTGGGAGCGGGCCAAGGGAGCGACGCCGGCGAACGAGGCACGCGCTCGCTACCTCATCGGGAAGGCGTGGCTGGCGTCCGCGCGACCCGATCAGGCGCTCGGCTATGGCGACCGGACGCTGGCCCAATGCGAGGCCCATGGGCTGGGCGACTTCGACCTGGCCTATGCCCACGAGTTGCGCGCTCGGTCGCTGGCCGGGCTGGGCCGGGACGCTGAGGCGCTCCAGGCGTGGGCGGCGGCGCTTGCGGTCGAGATCGCCGATCCCGAGGACCGCGAGATCGTCGAGGCCGACTTCGCCGATGCGCCCACCCTGGCCTGACGCCCGGTGGACCTGGGTCCGGCTGCAATTGATTGGATGTGTATCCGGTCGGACGTGTCGACCGGTTATACCTCGACCCGTCGGCTGACTATCGCAGCGGCCACTCACAGGCTGGGCACGCGGCATACTGGCTGGCTGTGACTGACATCGCTGCCGACCGGGCCCGCCTGCTGGAGATCGTCAAGGCCAAGGCCATCGTTCATGGCCGAGTGACCCTGTCATCGGGGCGTGAGGCGGACTACTACGTCGACCTGCGCCGGATCACCCTCGACGGCGAGGCCGCCCCCCTGGTCGGGCGGGTCATGCGCGATCTGACCAGTGACCTCGACTTCGACGCCGTCGGCGGGCTGACCCTCGGCGCCGACCCGGTCGCGACCTCGATGCTGCACGCGGCATCCGCGGCAGGCGGACGGCTCGATGCCTTCGTCGTCCGCAAGTCGGGCAAGGCCCACGGCCTGCAGCAGCGGATCGAAGGCCCCTCGATCAGCGGTCGTCGGGTGCTCATCGTCGAGGACACCTCGACCACCGGGGCCTCGCCCCTGGAGGCCGCCAACGCCGCCCGCGAGGCCGGCGCAACCGTCGTCGCCGTCGCCACGATCGCCGACCGGGCGACCGGAGCGGCGGCTGTTTTCGCCGAGGCGGGGCTGCCCTATCGCTTCGTCTACGGGCTCGCCGAGCTCGGACTCGCCTAGGATCGGGCTCAACCCACCGGCTAAGGGAGCCTCGCATGATCCCGCTCATCATCATCGGCGTCATCGTTCTGGGACTCGTCGCCTGGTTCTTCAGCGCCTACAACGGCCTCATCAAGCTGCGCAACCTCACCCAGGAGGCTTGGGCCCAGATCGACGTCGAGCTCAAGCGACGCCACGACCTCATCGGCAACCTCGTGGAGACCGTCAAGGGGTATGCCGCGCACGAGCGAGGCACGCTCGAAGCCGTCACCCAGGCCCGTGCGGCCGCGATGGCGCCGGGGCTGAGCCCGGCCGCAACGGCCAAGTCGGAGGCCGCCTTGACCCAGGCCCTCGTGCGGCTCAACGCCGTCAGCGAGGCCTACCCCGACCTCAAGGCCAACCAGAACTTCTCGGCGCTGCAGGCTGAGCTCGGCGCCACCGAGGACCGGATCGCCAGCGCCCGGCGCTACTACAACGCCAACGTCCGCGAGCTCAACACCAAGGTCGAGTCGATCCCCACGAACTTCGTCGCAGGCATGGCGTCGGTGACCAAGGCCGAGTACTTCGAGCTCGACGGCCCCGCCGAGCGCGAGGCCCCGAAGGTGTCCTTCGACCCGGCCGGTGGCTCGGCTGGTGGCTCAGTCGGTCAGGCCGGCCAGGCCGCGCCGCTGCCGCCCGCCCAACCGGCGCCCTCCCCCATCCAGGACGCACCGGCATACCCGCAGACGCCTCCGCCGCCCGCAGCCGGCTAGCCGACCAGCCGACCAGCCGCCGTCAGTCAGCTGACGCGGCGGCCCGGCGGTGGCGCCACCACTCGAAAACCATCGGCAGCAGTGACACCCCGATGATGGCGATCACCGCGATCTCGAGGTTCTTGCCGATCGCCGGGAACGCCGCGCCAAGGAAGTAGCCGGCGAGCGTGATCGACAGCACCCACAGCACCGCGCCGACGGCGCTCCACACGAAGAAGGTCCGCCGGTTCATCGCGCTGACCCCGGCGACGAGGGTGATGAAGGTCCGCACGATCGGCACGAACCGGCCAATGACCAGCGCCTTCGTGCCGTGCTTCTCGAAGAACGCATGCGTCTTGTCGAAGTACTCCTGCTTGAGGATCCGCCCCGTCCGCTTGTAGAGCGCCGGCCCCATCGCCCGCCCGATCTCATACCCGCACACGTTCCCGAGGAACGCTACGACGGTGAGCGTCGGCAGCGCGATCGCCAGCGAGGGCAGGTGCGGCTTGCCCCCCGAGATGAACAGCCCAATCGCGAACAGCAGCGAGTCGCCGGGCAGGAATGGGAAGAACAGCCCGCACTCGACGAACACAATGCCGAGCGAGAGCCAGAAGAATCCGCTCCCGTAGGTCTCGAACAGATAGTTCGGGTCGAGCCAGTCGGGGCCGAGGGCAGGAGGCATCACGACCCCGAGGGTATGCCGCCCGCCTGGCTGCCCCGTAATCCTCACCTGTGCGCGCGCCGTGTTCGCGGACACCAGCGCGGGCCTTCCACAAACAACGGACCAAGCAACCGCCGCTCCGATGGCCCCCTACGATGACGGGTGTCAGCCGGGGTCGGGACGATCTCGGCGCCTTGAGTTCGATGTCGAAGGGAACGTTCATGTTGCGCTCGCGAATGCTCGCCGTCTCCGGGTCCGCCCTGTTGCTGGCCGGCCTGGCCGCCTGCGGGGGGAGCACCTCGACGGGATCGACGACGTCGGCCGTTGCGACCAAGGCCCCTTCGGCGAGCGCCACCACCGATGCCTGCGCCATTGCGTCGCTGCCGCTGACCACCGCGGGCAAGTTCACCATCGGAACCGACGACCCGGCATACGAGCCCTGGTTCAAGGACGGGAAGCCGGCCAACGGCCAGGGCTATGAGGCGGCCGTCGCCGCCGCTGTGGCCGCGAAGATGGGCTTCGCCGCCGCCGACGTCCAGTGGGTCGTCGTGCCGTTCACGAACGCCATCACCCCCGGCAAGAAGAACTTCGACGTCGACATCAACCAGGTGTCGATCTCCGAGGAGCGTCGCAAGGCAGTGGACTTCTCGTCCGGCTACTACGACGTCGCCCAAGCCGTCATCACTTACAAGGGTTCGCCGATCGACGGCAAGACGGCTGTGGCCGACCTCGCCGGCGCCAAGCTCGGCGCCCAGGTGGGCACGACCTCCTACAAGGCGATCACCGACCAGATCAAGCCGACGGCGGCCCCGGCCGTGTTCGACACCAACGACCTGGCGGTCCAGGCGCTGAAGAACAAGCAGATCGACGGCATCGTCGCGGACGTCCCGACCGCCTTCTACATGACCGCGGCGCAGTTGGACAACGGCGTCATCGTCGGGCAGTTGCCGGCGGCTGGCGGCGCGCAGGAGCAGTTCGGGCTGGTCCTCACCAAGGGTTCCGGGCTGACCGCCTGCGTCTCGAAGGCGGTCGACGCGCTGCGGGCCGACGGCACCCTGGCCAAGCTCGCGACCCAGTGGCTCACCAACGCCGGCGCCCCGGCGCTCAAGTAACCCCCCGCTCACCTCACCACGGCATACCCCCTCGGGATCTTCGTGGCGAACCCTCCCGACGAGCGTGTGGACGCACCCGGCGGTCTGACCGACCGCTGGGTGCCGTCCGCGCTGGAGCAGGAGCGCCGCGCCTACCGCCGCTCGCGGACGGTGCGGTCGGCAGCCATCGCGTCAATCAGCACGATCCTCGTCGTCGGCGCGCTCGGGTGGGTGCTCACGCACTCGTCCGGGTGGCCGCGGGTCCAGGAGACGTTCTTCGATTGGGACAAGGCCGTCGCGTCGTTCCCGGCGGTGCTGAGCGGGCTATGGCTCAACATCCGGGTGCTGCTGGTCTGCGCGGTCCTCATCACGGTGTTGGGCCTGACGATCGCCGTCATGCGGACCCTGCGCGGCCCGGTCTTCTTCCCGTTGCGGCTGTTCGGGGCGGCGTTCACCGACCTGTTCCGGGGTCTGCCGCTGCTGCTCGTCCTGCTCCTGCTGGGTTTCGGCGTGCCCGCGTTGGGTCTGGACGGGTTGCCGCAGGAGGCGGTGTTCTGGGGCTGCGCGGCATTGGTGCTCAGCTACTCCGCCTATGTCGCAGAGGTCTTCCGCGCGGGCATCGAGTCGGTTCATCCGTCGCAGCGCGCGGCCGCCCGGTCGCTCGGCCTGACCCACACCCAGTCCCTGCGGTTCGTCATCGTGCCGCAGGCGGTGCGCCGTGTGTTGCCGCCGTTGCTCAACGACTTCGTGTCCCTGCAGAAGGACTCCGGGCTCATCGCGGTCCTCGGCGTCGTCGACGCGATCCGCGCGGCCCAGATCGAGACGGCCCGCGACTTCAACTTCACGCCGTATGTCGTCGCCGGCGTCCTTTTCGTCTGCCTCACCGTCCCCATGGCGCGCTTCACCGACTGGGTGGCCCGGCGCCAGGGCTTCCAAGGGAGCGGGCTGGTATGACCGGTTCCGCCGTCGGCCGCTCCCGCCACCGAGGTATGCCGTGAGCCTCCTGTCCGTCCGCGGGTTGCGGAAATCGTTCGGCAGCAACGTCGTCCTCGACGGGTTCGACCTGGAGGTGTCGGCCGGCGAATGCGTCGTCCTCATCGGCGCCTCCGGGTCGGGCAAGTCGACCCTGTTGCGGTGCGTCAACCTGTTGGAGACCGTCGACGACGGCGTCATCCACCTCGGCAGCGAGGACATCACCGACCCGCGGGTCGACCCTGACCGGGTGCGGTCGCGGATGGGGATGGTCTTTCAGGCCTACAACCTGTTCCCGCACCTGAGCGTCCTGGACAACATCACCCTCGCCCCGATGCGGGTCCACGGCAGACCTCGGGCCGACGCGACCGCCGCCGCCCGGGCGATCCTTGAGCGGGTCGGGCTGGCCGACAAGGCGTCGGTCCGCCCCGACGAGTTGTCCGGCGGGCAGCAGCAACGGGTCGCCATTGCCCGGGCCCTGGTCAACTCACCCGAGCTCATGCTCCTCGACGAGGTGACCTCGGCCCTCGACCCGGAGTTGGTCGGCGAGGTCCTCGACCTGCTCATCAGCCTCAAGGCCGAGGGGATGACGATGGTGCTGGCCACCCACGAGATGGCTTTCGCCAAGCAGGTGGCCGACCGGGTGTGCTTCCTGCACGGCGGCGCCATCCACGAGGAAGGTCCGCCGGCGGCCCTGCTCGGCGCCCCGTCGCGCGAGCGCACCCGCGCGTTCCTGTCCCGGTTCGTCGGCCTGTGACCGGCCCCGACGCGGGAGGGGCGGGCGAGGTGGGCGTCGGTCCGTATGCCGGTCCGCCCCTCTCCGGCGATCACTGGGACCCCGTGCTGCTCGCCGAGGGCGACCGGCGCAACGTCGTGGATCGCTACCGCTATTGGCGGCACGAGGCGATCGTCGCCGACCTCGACACCCGCCGGCATCCGTTCCACGTGGCGGTCGAGAATTGGGGCCACGACTTCAACATCGGCTCGGTGATCCGCACGGCCAACGCCTTCAACGCGGCCGCGTTCCACATCGTCGGGCGGCGACGGTGGAACCGGCGCGGGGCGATGGTCACCGACCGCTACCAGCACGAACACCACCACCCCGACGCCGCCGCGCTCGCAACGTGGGCACAGGCGCAGGCGGGAGCGGGGGCGGGGGAGGCGAGCGGCATACCTCTCATCGGGATCGACAACCTGCCCGGCTCGGTCGCGCTGGAGACCTACGACCTGCCGCGCGAGTGCGTCCTCGTCTTCGGCCAAGAGGGGCCCGGGCTGACGCCTGAGATGCAGCAGGTATGCCGTGTGGTCCTGCACATCGACCAGTTCGGCTCGACCCGCTCGATCAACGCGGGTGCCGCGGCGGCGATTGCCATGCATGCCTGGGTGCGCCGCCACGTCTTCGACCAGCAGCCATGACGGCGCCTCCCGGCCAACCGGGCCCGGCTCCCGCTGGGCTCGGGGCTGGCTACTGGCGGATGTTCGCCGCCGACTCGGTCTCGTCCATCGGGACGGTCGTCTCGACCCTGGCGATCCAATTCCTCCTCATCGACACCCTCCAGGCCGACGAGCAGGCGATCGGCCTGGTCCGTGCCGCGCAGTGGGCTCCCTACCTGGTGTTCGGGCTGCTCGCCGGCGTGATCGCCGAACGGGTCCGCCGCAAACCCCTGCTCGTGGCCGCCGACCTGCTGGGGATGACGATCTTCGGGGCGATCGGCCTGCTGGCCCTCGCCGGCCGGCTCACCGTCCCCATCGTCGCCGGGCTGGTCTTCGTGTTCGGCGCGGTCACGTGCGTGTCGGTCGCGGCATACCAGTCCTATGTCCCGAGGCTCGTGCCCGAGCGCGCCCTCCCCGACGCCTTCGCCCGTCTCGAGCAGATGGGGCAGGTGGTCGGCTCGGTCGGGCCGGTGGCCGCGGGCTCGCTCGTGCGCTTCCTCTCCGCGCCGATCGCGGTGCTCGTCGACGCGCTCTCGTATGCCGTGTCCGCCGTCGTCATCGCGACCATCCGCACGCCGGAGCCGCCCATCGTGCGTGGCGAGTCCCGGCACCTCGTCGCCGAGCTGCGCGAAGGTGCCCGGTGGGTCTATCGGCACGAGACCCTGCGGCCGTATGCCTTCTGGCTGCACAGCTGGTTCGTCGGGCGCGCCATGGTGATGACGGTGCTGGTCTTCTACGCCAACCAGGAGTTGCACCTGGATGCCCTCACCGTGGGCCTCATCCTGGCCGCCGCTGGCGTGTCGGGTGTCGTGGCCGCCGGGGTGGCGCCGCGGCTGGGGCGGCGGTTCGGTGTCGGCCGGGTCATCACCACCGTCGAGTGGGTGTCGCCGCTGTGGCCGGTGCTCGTCGTGCTCGCGCAGCCCGGGCCCTGGGGCGTCGCCGTTTTGGTCGTTGCGATGCTGCTGGATGGGCTGACCGCGATGAGTGCCTCGCTGATGATGACCTACCGCACCGCAGTCACCCCCGACCGGCTCCGGGCGCGGATGAATGCCACGATCCGCACCTTCAACTGGGGCGGGTTGGCCATCGCGTCGTTCGTGTCGGGGTGGGTGGCCAGCATGTGGGGGAGTCGGGTCGCGATGCTGGCGGGAGCCGCGATCCTGCTGGTGGCGACGGCATACCTGCGTCGGTCGGCCTTCAGGGCGGCGGTGCTGCCGGTCGCGGTCTGAGCCCGACCGAGCCGAGGCTCAGGCGTCCGCCAAGCGGTCGAGCAAGAGGGCGAGCGGCTCGGGCACCGCATCCAGGTCGAGGGCCTCGGCGAGCGCACCCCCGAGCAACTCTTTGCGTCCGGACGCGACCCCGCAGAAGCGGTGCAATTGCTCAGCGAGCGGACGGTCCTGCCAGGCCAACTGTCGTTGCAGCGCACCGAGTTTGGCCCCGAGGCCCAGCCTCTCGATCACGGCGATGGTCCTCACCGGCCCGAGGGCCCGAAGCAGTTCCTCCTCGAGATCGGCGTGGCAGACGAAGAACCCGTAGGCAGGAAGGTCGCTTGGGTCGCGCACCGGCAGCCCGATCTCGACGAGGGCCCGCTCGATGAAACGCACCTCTGCCGCGTCGCAGAGCCCGAGCATCTCGGCGTCTGCCCAATCGGCTCGGGCCTGGCGCAGCCCCCGACGGATGTTGGTGACCCCGCCGAGGTCGACCAGCCGGACTCGTTCCAGGTTGACCTCGCGGGCAGCGGCGAGGGTGCGGACGGCTGCGACATCACTCGCCCCCTCAAGGAGGACGACGGTCCGGGGGTGCTTCGGCACGGTGCCAGCCAACCACGCCCAGAGGTATGCCGTGCACCGCACCTCCGCCCCGCCCCCGCCCCTGCCCGCGCGCCCGCCCGAAACATCGTCGACCTTTCGTTGGCTCGATGAAATATCGTCGAGCGTGCGGAAGGTCGACGATCTTTTGGGGCCGCCGGCACCGGCACCGGCATATCCGCCCGCGGTGAGCTGTCGATTCGGGGATTCCTCGCCCGTCACCTTGATGAACGAGCCCGCCGGGCTCCCAGAGAAGGAGAACGATGAGGCGATATCTCGTCCTGTTGCCCGCGCCGGAGGCGGAGTGGGCAGCCCTCCCAGCCGAGGAACATGTCAGGGGCATGCAGTTGCACGAGCAGTTCCAGCGCGACCTTGGCCAAGGTGGCCACTGGATCGTCACGGCCAGCCCATTGACCCCGTCGGCACAAGCGCTCTCGATGCGCCCCGACGGCCAGGGCGGCGCGACGATCACGGACGGCCCGTTCGCCGAGAGCGTGGAGCAACTCGCGGGGTTCTACCTCATCGACAGCAATGACCGCGACGACCTCGTCCGCTGCTGCGCACGGCTGGTGAGCGGCGGCGGTTTCGTCGAACTGCGCCAGCTCGCCCAGCAGGGCGACGACGTCTCCGGTCAGACCAACACCGACACCACCCCAACATTCCAGAAGGGACACCTCCTATGAAGTACTTCGTTCTTATTGCCCACTCGCCCACCGGGTGGTCGAGCATGTCGGCCGACGAGCAGGCCGAGTCGATGAACGACCACGTCCGCTTCCACCAGGCCGTTGGCGAGCACCTGCTCGGAGGAGAGGCGCTGGCCGACTCCGACGCCGCAACCACCCTGCGCCACGTCGGCGGCCAGCCGGTCCTCACCGACGGCCCGTTCGCCGAGACCGCCGAGATGATCGGGGGCTTCTACCTGCTGGACGCCCCCGACCTGGACACCGTCGTCGAGTGGTGCCGGATCCTGCCGCACGGCTACTCCTTGGAGATCCGGCCCTGCGTCCAGATCGACCTGCCCGGCTGATCGAGTGAGGGAGTCGACCACCCAGTGGTGAGCAAGACGATCGAGCGGGTCTGGCGCGATGAGTGGGGCCGGTTGCTGGCCCTGCTCGTCGGCCAGTTCCGTCGACTCGACCTCGCCGAAGATGCCCTCGCCGACGCGTTCGAGGCGGCGGCGCGGACCTGGCCGCGCGACGGCATACCGGCCAACCCGCCGGCGTGGCTGCTCACCGCAGCGCGCCGGCGGGCGGTTGACCGGCTCCGCGCGGAAGCCGTCGCCGCCCGCAAGGAACCGCTGCTCGTCGTCGATGCGCGCACCCAGGAGGAGGCTCAGCGGGCGATGGCCGACCCTGGCGATCAGCCCGGCGCGCTGGCCGACGAACGGCTGCGGCTGGTCTTCCTCTGTGCGCACCCGGCGCTGGCTCCCGAAGCCGCAGCGGCGCTGACCCTCCGGCTGGTGATGGGCGTCTCGACGGCTGACCTCGCGCGGCTCTTCCTCGTCGCCGAGCCGACGATGGCGGCGCGGTTGACCCGGGCCCGCAAGAAGCTCGCCGTCGCGGGCGTTGCCTTCGCCCTTCCGACGCCTGAGCGGCTCGCCGAGCGGATCGACGTGGTCGCCACGGTCGCCTACCTCGCCTTCACCGCCGGTTATGCGCCCGGTTCCGGTCCCGATGTCGTGCGCGCCGAACTAGCGGGGGAAGCGATCCGGCTCACCCGCCTGCTGCGCCAACTCCTCCAGGGGTATGCCGTTCAGCCGCCTTCCGCTGCAACGCAATCCGCGCCCCTGCTCGATGCACTGCTGGCGTTGATGCTGCTGCAGCACTCGCGGCGCGAGGCTCGGGTGGACGATGCCGGACGGCTGGTGTTGCTGCCCGACCAGGACCGCGGCCGATGGAAGCGCGGCGAGATCGCCGATGCTCTCGGTCTGCTCGCGGGGTTGCCCGACAACCCAGCGGTGCTGGGTCGTCGGGCAACCGAGGTTCGGCTGCAGGCCCTCATCGCGGCCGAGCACGCGGTCGCGCTCAGGGCCGGCGACACCGATTGGCGACGGATCGCCGACCGGTATGCCGCCCTCGACCGCCTCACGGCCTCGCCGGTGGTCCGGCTCAACCGTGCGGTGGCCGTGGCTGAAGCCGACGGCCCGGAGGCTGGCCTGGCCTTGCTTGACGGCCTCGACGAGGTGATGCCCACGTCGCATCGAGTGTCGACGGTGCGGGCCGAGTTGCTGGTCCGGGCCGGGCGCGCGGAGGAGGCCGCGGCGGCATACGAACGGGCGATTGGCTTGTGCACCAACGAAGCCGAGCGTGCCCACCTGCTGGGCCGCCGCGAGGCGCTCGGGCGCGACCCGGGCCGACCCTAGGCGGACGGCGTCCAGTTCGGGTCGCGGCCCAGCCAGCCGACCAGCCGCTCGTAAGGACCGGCGTCGTCGGCCACGTCGACCACCGCCCCGAACGGGAAGCCCTCACGGGCATCGCGCGGAACGAACTGCTGGGCGCCGATGATGACCGGCTCGGCGAGTGCCGGGTCGAGCTGATCCACGCGACCGACGGCCGCAGCGAGGTCCCACGCGTGGGTGACGAGCTCCTGGGTGTAGCGAAAGGCTCCGATGCGTCCCGGCACCTGAACGCCCGGGGGGAGGCTGAGGATCCGCTCCAGGACCGCGTCGTCGGACCAGACCTGCACGAGCCGGTCGCGGTCGGCGGCGGCAACCGTCGCGAGCGACTCGTCGGGGACGCCGGTGATGACTTGTGGCACCTCGGTCCAGCCGCCGCCGGTGGCCACGTGGGTGATCCGACGGAAGACGGTCAAGAGGTGGGCGACGAGGGTGCGCACGTCGTAGTCGTCGCAGGGAGTCGGTCGGTCGAGGTCGGCGGGCGCGAGGCCGTCGATGAGGTGGACCGCCTGGTCGGCTGCGGCGAAGAAGTCGGGACGGGGGTCGGTCGTCAGACGCGGGTCGACGACGGCGGGGGCGCTGGGGGAAGAAGTTTGGTTCATGGCTCCACCCTGAGCCCTGAACCTGACACCTACGGTCAGGTTTCTCTGCCATTCTCGATCCATGCGATCCGACCGACTCCTCAGCCTGCTGCTCATCCTGCAGGCCCGCGGCAGCGCCGTCGCCCCCGAGGTCGCGCGCGAGTTGGAGGTCAGCGTCCGCACCGTCTATCGCGACGTCGAGGCACTCTCGGCGGCGGGCGTTCCGGTGTGGACCGAGCAGGGTCGAGGCGGGGGAATCCGGCTCATGCCCGGCTATCGCACCGACATGACAGGCTTGACCGCGGCCGAGTCGCGGGCCCTGGTGGCGATGTCCGGTCGAGCCGTGCCCGACGATCTGGGCATGGGGTCGGCCCTGGCGAGCGCGGTCCACAAACTCGTTGCCGCAGTGCCGCCTTCGCATCGCTCGGCTGCCGAAGCCGCCCGCGCGAGGGTCCTCGTTGACCATGCTGGCTGGTATCGCCGCACCCCTTCCGCACCCGCGCTCGAGGTCGTTCAGGAGGCCGTGTGGGCGCAGCGCCGACTGCTCCTGGACTATCGGCACGGCGACGGCACCGAGGAGTCGGTCACCGTCGACCCCTATGGCCTGGTCGCCAAGACGGGAGTCTGGTACCTCGTCGGCAGCACCGGCACCGGCGAGGACCACCACGAACGGATGTGGCGCGTCGACCGGGTCAACACCGCAGTCGCCCTGGACGAGCCGGCCACGGAGCCGGACGGGCTCGACCTCGCGGCGGTGTGGGAACGGCTGCGACAGCGGATCGAACGGCCCCGCGGGTTGGTGCCGGTCGAGGTCGTCGTGCGGATCAAACCGGACGTGCTCGACATGGTGCTTCGGGTGACCGCCGCCCGCAGGTTCCTCGCCCCGGACGAGACCGACCCCACACCACCCGGTATGCCGCCCGCAGCCACTGACCCCGCAGCCACCCACGCTGACAGGACCACCGACTCCGACGGCTGGATCCGCATGACCCTGTGCTTCCGTGGCGAAATGGGCGCTGTCGCAGCACTATTGGCGTTCGGCGGCGACGCCGAGATTGTCCACCCGCCCTCGGCCCGGCGGCTCATGGCGCAGACCGCGAGAGCCGCGCTGGCACGGCATACGGGAGAAGAACCGGCGTGAGGCCCAGCGTTGGTGAGGTGAACGTGGGGTGACGCGGAGGTAGCCGACGTGTTCGGGGCGAACGTCCCTGGGCAAGCGCTTGCCAGGAAGTGGAAGGATGGGGGCGGACCGACCGCCGAGCGCCTAGGAGACGCCCCATGCCCATCGCAACACCTGAGGTTTACGCCGACATGCTCGACCGCGCGAAGGCTGGCGCCTTTGCGTACCCGGCGATCAACATCACCTCCAGCCAGACCATCAACGCGGCGATTCGTGGCTTCGCCGAGGCCGGCTCCGACGGCATCATCCAGGTGTCCACCGGTGGCGCCGACTTCGCGTCGGGCTCCAACATCAAGAACATGGTGACCGGCGCCAGCGCCCTCGCCGCGTTCGCCGCCGAGGTCGCCAAGAACTACTCGGTCAACATCGCGCTGCACACCGACCACTGCCCGAAGGACAAGCTCGACGGCTTCGTCCGTCCGCTGCTGGCCATCTCGGCCGAGCGGGTCAAGGCCGGCCTGCCCCCGCTGTTCCAGTCGCACATGTGGGACGGCTCGGCCGTGCCGCTGGCCGAGAACCTCACCATCGCCCAGGACCTGCTGGCCCTCGCCAAGGCCGCGCACATCATCCTCGAGGTCGAGATCGGTGTCGTCGGCGGCGAAGAGGACGGCGTCGCCAACGAGATCAACGAGCAGCTCTACACGACCCCCGAGGACGCCCTCGCGACCGTCGAGGCGCTGGGCCTGGGCGAGAACGGCCGCTTCATGGCTGCCCTCACCTTCGGCAACGTGCACGGCGTCTACAAGCCGGGCAACGTCAAGCTGCGCCCCGAGATCCTCAAGCAGTGCCAGGACGCGGTCGTCGCGGCCAAGGGCCTGGCTGCTGGCAGCAAGCCGCTGGACCTCGTCTTCCACGGCGGCTCCGGCTCGCTCCCGCAGGAGATCTCGGACGCGGTCGACTTCGGCGTCATCAAGATGAACGTCGACACCGACACGCAGTACGCCTTCACCCGCCCGGTCGCCGGCTGGATGCTCAAGAACTACGACGGCGTCCTCAAGGTCGACGGCGAGGTCGGCAACAAGAAGCAGTACGACCCGCGCGCCTGGGGCAAGGAGGCCGAGGCCGCCATGGCCGCCCGCGTCGTCCGCGCCTGCCAGGACCTGCGCTCGGCCGGAACGCACCAGGCCTGAGGGTGACCTCAAACCTGCTGGGTATGCCGGCGACGCTACTGCCGGTCGACCCCGCGGCTGACATCGTGGCCGGGCTCCGTGAGGGGCCCGGCCACGGGTCGCCAGACCATGCGGGAAGCGCCGCAGAGGGTATGCCGCACGCGGCCCTCGAATCCGTTGCCGCGGCATACCCGACCTCGTCGTTGGCCTGGGCCCTGCTGGCCGAGGGGGCGCTCGACGCGGACCACCCGGTCACGGCATACGCGTATGCCCGCACGGGTTATCACCGCGGTCTGGACTCGCTGCGCAAGGCCGGGTGGCGTGGTCAGGGACCGATCCCGTGGGAGCACGAACCCAACCGGGGGTTCCTGCGGGCGCTGGCGGCGCTGGCCCGAGCGGCCCGCGTCATCGGGGAGTCCGAGGAAGAGGCCCGCTGCGCCGGCTTCCTGCGCGAGTCATCCCGCGAGGCTGCCGACGCTCTCGGCCTCTGAGCTGTTGTTCCCCTTTGCCCCCCCCGCCGGGTCGAGGTATTCCACCATCGCCAGGTGATGGCCGAATACCTCGACCCAGCCGGGGTGGGCTAGGGGAGGACAGGCGTGAGGTCGGTGTGGGTGAAATCGTCGCCGACGAACAGCAACGGCTCGTCTGACTCCGCGGCCAACGCGTAGGCGAAGCAGTCCCCGAAGTTCAGGCGGGCCTTGCTCCCTGAACCCCGGCCGAATCGGCTGTGGGCGGCCCCGGCATCGAGGGCCTGCTGCGCGGTCACCGCAGTAATGTCGATCGACAAGTCGTCAAGAATCGTGAGGGCGGCCACACGGCCTGCGTCGCCCCCGCGTCGACTGGCGACGACCTGCAACTCCAGAGCCGACCCCGCCGACATCTTGGCGCTGGGGGCGTCAAGAATGGCATCCACCAGGGCTTGCGAGCCCGGCTCGCGCAACAGGATGGCGACGACGGCCGAGGTGTCGACGATCATGCGGGCAACCCGTCTTCGTCGTACATCTCATCATTCATGAAGCGCCAGACAGCTGCCCGGTCCTCGTCGGTGAGCCCGACGTTGTAGGCCTCGACGGTTGCGTGCACCCGGGCCACGCGTGCCGCTCGGCTCTCTTGCTTGGCGGCATCGGCGGCCGACACCTTCGCCAAATAGTCTTCGAGAGCAGCCTCCAGGACGCTGACCTGGCTGCGGCCCGTGCGCTCGGCGGCCTCCTTGGCCAGGCGGCATACCCGCTCGTTCTTGATGTTGAGCGCCATGCTTACACCTTACACCTGCATATGTTACACCTTGAGCCCGAACAGCCCTCGAAGGTGGGCTCGCGGGTTAGTTTCCGTAGCTCTTGGCCAGCCCCGCGCGGGCATCGGCCTGGATGCCGTAGGGCGCGATCGGGTAGCGAAGACCGTTGCGGGACAACGCTTCCAGGCCCGCGATCATGGTCGGCAGAAACTGCGGCGGCGTCGCCATGAGCATCTCGTCGTCAGCAACCCCGCCATAGCGGCGCTCGGCATAACAGGGGATCGACACCGACGGCTCGCCGGTGGCCAGCGCCCGGCCCCAGGAGTCGGCGCAGGCCGACTCGCCGACCGAGCTCATGGTGAGTTTGCGGTAGCCCGACCACTGCAGCCCGTTGATCATGAGCACCATCTGGCCTGGCGTGGCATAGATGAGCACGACGTCGGGTGGATCCAGCCGCCCCGTCGCGAGGGGAGACACGACGACACCGGCGTGGCCGGCATACGGGGCCGTGTCCATCGAGCACTGGTGCGCCGCGGAGTCCTCGATCGTCGCGAACCAGACCCCGGCCAGCGCGCGTCCGGCCAGCCACTCCTCGTCGCGCGGGATCAGGCCAAGCACCGCCGAACACTGCTTCTGGACGAAGTCGTCGGCCGTCGCGCCCACGGTCCACCCGAGCCGCGCCGCCATCGCGACCACCTGGTCAAACGTGTGTATGCCGTCCGGCCGGCGAACCTTCGGCACCGCCTCCAACTCGGCGAGGGTCGCGAACCGGGAGAGCCCCACTGGGGTGGTCTTGAGCCGGAGCAACCGGTTCAGGTCGTCGACGATCCCGGCCCAGTCCTCGCCTCGCGGCGTCGCGTTGTCGGTCATGCTCCGACGCTAATGCGCGGGCCACCATCGTGGTCCGTTAGGCGACGGGCGAGGTGCCGATCGGCTCGTTCGGTGGGTCGAGCGGCCCGGTCGCCGTGCCGATCGGGCCGGGGGCGAGCCAGGTCCGGTCGTCGGCGCGTGGGGGAGTCCCGTTAACGATGAAGTCGGCCCGGGTCCACGGCCGATCGGCGGCGAGGAAGGGGTCCTCCGAACTGGCCCACTCGTCCCAGAAGGCCTCAGCCTCCGTCGGGGGCCGACCGAGCGCAACGTCCCGCACGACACCTCGTCGGCGCGCCTCGGCCTGATCCGATTGGACCCAGATGACGACATCGGCCTGACGCGCCAACTCCGCCCGACCGGCGCCGACCCCCTCGACGACGAGGATCCGGGTGGGCGCCAGCTCGATGGAACCGGGCCGATCACGGGCCACCCACCCGGGCGGCCGAAACGACACGGCGTCCCCGCGGCGCCAGGGCTCGAGCACCCCACCGACGAGAGCGTCGGCCCAGTCCGTGGCATGGAGGTGCCAGGCCACGTCGTCGGTGTGGATGAGTCCGGCTCCGATCAGGCGGCAGATCCGGTCGCCCAGGGTCGACTTCCCGTTCCCCGACCGTCCGTCGATGAGCACCAGGGCAGCACCCGAGGTCGGGATCAGCGCGCCGAGGCGCCCTGCGAGGGTCGCATCGTCGACGGGCTCCCAGTCGGTCACCTCAGGTTCTTCGGGCCAAGTCTGCACCCGATGGAGTATGCCGCCTTGCCGCGGGGTCGTCCGTCGCCACGCCTGGCCACACTGGGGAGGCTGCTCGACCGGTGTCGGTGGAACGGCATACCGTGAGGGCGCACTCAACCCGAGGAAAGAGGCGACCTATGGCGCAGTACCTGTTCTCCGTGTGGCACATCGGTGCCTACCCGACTCCGTCCGAGGAGGAGATGGCCGCAATGTTCGCGGCCGTCGGCGCCTTCAACGACAAGATGCGTGACGCGGGCGCGCTGGTCTTCGGTTGCGGGATCGAAGACCCGGCCTCGTCGGTCATCGTCGACGGCACGGGAGCCGAGCCCACGACGCGACCGGGTCGGTTCGCTGCCGGCCCCGAGATCCTCGGCGGCTTCTGGGTGATCGAGGCACCGAGCGTCGAGGCGGCGCACGAGTTGGCCGCCGAGGCCTCCGCAGCCTGCGGTGTCCCACTGGAGATCCGCCCCCTGCAGGGCTGACCGCAAGCAGCCGAACCGCCCCGACGGACCACGACGGACCACAACAAACCGCGCAGCTCGCCGCGAGGTCTGGACAATCCCTTCAGCATCAGCAATAGTGAGGAGTCCTTAGCAACATCGATCACAGGAGGAACGATGACGCACATCCACGGGTACACCATGGGCCACGTCGGGGCCGCAACCGCAGCAGCGGCGGTGTCGGGCGCCGAGCTCAGCCAACTGCGCGCCAGCGTCCTGTTCGGCGACGACGACCGCGCCGCGCTGCGCCGGGCCGGCGAGTTGCTCGACGACCAGATCGACGCCCTCCTGGACGTCTGGTACGGCTTCGTCGGCAGCCAGCCGCACCTGCTGGCCCAGTTCAGCAACCCGTCCGGCGCCCCCATCGGCGACTACCTCGACAAGGTCCGTGCTCGTTTCGGGCAGTGGGTCCGCGACACCTGCGCGGGCGACTACGGCGACGACTGGCTGGCCTACCAGCACGAGATCGGCCGTCGCCACGCCCGGGTCGCCAAGAACACCACCGACGGAGCCGACTCCACGGCATACGTGCCGATGCGTGACCTCATCGCGCTCATCGTGCCGATCACCGTGACGGTTCGTCCGTTCTTGGCGGGTCGCGCTAACGCCGATGACGACGTGGACGCCATGATGGGCGCGTGGCTCAAGGCGGTCGTGCTCAGCGTCGCGCTGTGGACCCAGCCCTACGTCGCGGACGGGCAGTGGTAGCAGGCGTCCCCTCCGCGACGATCACCGACGCCCTGGAGCGGCTCAGCCAGGTGCAGCGTGTCCTCCTTCAGGAGGTGTCGACTGCACAGGGGCTGAGCCCGATCCAGGTGCGCATCCTCGGGCTCGTGGGGGCCGCCGCGGTGCGGCCGTCCGAGCTGGCAGGGCGCCTCGGGGTCACCCGAGCGACCGTCACCGATGCCGTGCGGGCTCTGGAGGGCAAGGGCCTCGTGGCCGTCGCGACAGACCCCCTCGACGGCCGCAGCCGCCTGCTGCGCGTCACCGAGGACGGCCAGGCCGTCGCGGCTCGCGTCGCGTCCTGGGGTATGCCGGTCACTCACCATCTCGCGGCGCTTCCCTCGGGCGACCAGGGGGCACTGCTCTCGGGCCTCCTGCACCTGTTGACCGGCCTGCAGGCGGACGGGCTCGTGCCGCGCGCCCGGATGTGCCTCACGTGTCGGTTCTTCCGGGAAGCATCCGACGCTGGTGGGGTCGCGCACTGCGAGCTTCTCCGGGCCGACCTGCCCGACACCTCCCTGCGCCTGGACTGCCCGGACCACGAAGCGTCCGGCTGACTGCGGCGAGCGGGGCGAACAGGGCGCCCTGACGAGAGTGCGGTGCACGGCATACGGACGCGGTGACCTCAGCACCACGCGCCCCGGTAGCCTGGGATGTCGCTCCGGCGACCACCTCGCGAACGGAAGGACCCGCGCATGCCCGCAGTCGTCCTCGTCGGCGCCCAGTGGGGCGACGAAGGCAAGGGGAAAGCCACTGACCTGCTCGGTCGCCGCGTCGACTACGTCGTGAAGTTCAACGGCGGCAACAACGCCGGTCACACGGTCGTCATCGAGCAGGCCGACGGCAGCACCGAGAAGTACGCGCTGCACCTGCTGCCGTCGGGCATCCTCACGCCGAGTTGCACGCCGGTCATCGGCAACGGCGTCGTCGTCGACCTCGAGGTGCTCTTCCGCGAGATCGACGGCCTCAATGCGCGTGGAGTCGACACCTCCAAGCTCATCGTCAGCGCCGACGCGCACATCATCACGCCCTACAACCGGGTGCTCGACAAGGTGACCGAGCGCTTCCTCGGTGCCCGCAAGATCGGCACCACCGGCCGGGGCATCGGCCCCACCTATGCCGACAAGATGTCGCGCACCGGCATCCGGGTCCAGGACCTGTTCGACCGGCACATCCTCGAGCAGAAGGTCGAGGCGGCGCTGCTGTTCAAAAACCAGGTGCTCGCCAAGATCTACAACCGACGGGCCATCTCGGTCGCGGAGGTGGTCGAGGAACTCGAGTCGTATGCCGCTCGGCTGGCTCCCATGGTCCGCGACACGTCGTTGGTGCTCCAGGAGGCGCTCGACCGGGGCGAGACGGTGCTGCTGGAGGCCGGACAAGCCACGCTGCTGGACGTCGACTTCGGGACCTACCCGTTCGTCACCTCGTCCAACGCGACGGCCGGCGGCGCCTGCACCGGCTCGGGCATCCCGCCGACCCGAGTGGCCCGCGTCATCGCGATCCTCAAGGCCTACACGACCCGGGTGGGGGAGGGCCCCTTCCCCACCGAGTTGTTCGACGCCAACGGTGAGTTCCTGCGCAAGGTCGGCACGGAATACGGCACGACGACCGGCCGGCCCCGCCGCTGTGGGTGGATGGACGTGGTCATCGGCCGCTATGCCACCCGGATCAACGGGGTGACCGACTTCGTCGTCACCAAGCTCGACGTCCTCACCGGCCTGGAGGAGGTGCCGATCTGCGTCGCCTATGACGTCGACGGCGTCCGCCACAACGAGATGCCGGTCAACCAGAGCGACTTCCACCACGCTCAGCCGATCTACGAGACGTTGCCCGGCTGGTGGGAGGACATCACCGGCTGCCGCACCTTCGAGGAGCTGCCGACCAACGCTCAGGCCTACGTGCTGCGGGTCGAGGAGCTCATCGGCGCTCGGGTGTCCGCGATTGGCGTCGGCCCCGGCCGTGACGCGATCATCGTGCGCCACGACCTGCTCGGCGAGGACTGAGCGCCCCCACCACGCGAGGAGGTATGCCGCCGACGCACCGCGCTGCCCTCGCCTGAGGCGCTTCCGATCGGGCAGACCTCAGTGATCGTCACCGCGTCTGCGGGTTTGAAGCACCGTCATCCGGTGTGCCGCACGGGTAAGAACCACATAAAGGGTGCGTATGCCGCCGGGAGACTCCCGCACGATCTCGTCGGGGTCGACGACGAGGGTCGCATCCCATTCCAAACCCTTGGTCGACAGCGGGTCGAGCACCCGCAGCCGGCCTTGCGCGGAGCCGTCCAACGACGCCAGCGCTGCGGCATACCGGCGGGGGGTGATGATCGCGACGCTGCCGTCGACCTCGGTCAGCAGTCGTTGAGCCTCGGCCTCGATCGACTCCAGGGGCCGCTCGCCGAGGCGCGCCTCACGCGGAGGTATGCCGGTCTCGCGCACCGCCTCGGGGATGTCGGCGTCGGGCACCTCGGTCCGCACGACGGCTGCCGCGTAGTCGAAGATCTCGCGGGCGTTGCGGTAGTTGGTGCCCATGTGGAAGAGCCGGTGCTCCTGCCCACCCCAGGCCTCGGCACGGGCGACGAGCGACTCGACCGGGTCGGGCCACGCGCTCTGGGCGGCATCGCCGACGACGGTCCAGGAAGCCCGTCGGCCGCGCCGCCCGAGCATCCGCCACTGCATCGGCGACAGGTCCTGCGCCTCGTCGACGAGCACGTGGGCATAGTCGGCGACCCGTCCGATGCGTCCGACGAGCAGCCGATCGCGCGGATCTGACGGAGTCGTCGAGTAGGCCGGCTCGACCTCCTCCGGACGGAACGACCCGCCCGTGGCGCCTTCGAGGAGTTCGTCGAGGTTCTCGATCTCGAAGAAGCCGCGCTCCTCGACGGGTTGCTCCTGCTCAGGGCCTAGGCGCACCGCGAGTTCGTCGACGAGCGCGACGTCGGCGATCGACCAGGTCCCGGTCTCAAGGGCCTCCATCCAGGAGGCATGGACCGCGTCGACCTCGGCGGGGCCAAGGAGCCCGGCCGCGCAGGCGTCCAGACGCTGGCGATCGGTCAGCCAGAGGAGCACCTCGCGCGGGTCCAGTTGCGGCCACCAGGCCGAGAGGAATGCGTCGACCTCGATGTGGTCGCTGAAGCGGCCGAGGAAGTCGTCGCGGTCGGGGTGCCCGACGAGCCGCAGGGCCGTCTCGGCGAGGGTCTGGCGGGCCGCCTCGACCCCGAGGTTGTGCGGGTGTTGGCGCAGGACGTGCGCGCGGATCCGTTGCAGGACAGTCGAGTCCAGGCGCACGGCATACCCGGCGACGAAGGTGCGCAGCTCGGTGGGGACGCCGTCGGGCAGGCCGCGCGCCACCCGCGCCATGAGCTCGCGCATCCGCAGCGACCCCTTGACCGCAGCCGCGGCCGGGGTGTCGTGCCGGTCGGTCGACATCGCGTCGACGATGTCGCCCAGGGCGCGCAGCGCGACGCTGTCCTCACCGAGGGAGGGCAGGACCCGCTCGATGTATGCCGTGTAGGCCGCCGAGGGCCCGACCACGAGGATGCCGCCGCTCTCGTAACGCCGCCGGTCGGCATACAACAGGTATGCCGCGCGGTGCAGCGCGACGACGGTCTTGCCGGTGCCGGGGCCTCCGGTGATCTCGGTGACGCCGCGCCCCGGAGCCCGGATCGCCTCGTCCTGGTGGGCCTGGATCGTCGCGACGATGTCACGCATCCGGGCGCCGCGGGTGCGGGTGAGCGCCGCCATGAGCGCGCCGTCCCCGAGGATGACCAACCCGTCAGGGGCTTCGGGGACCATGAGGTCGTCCTCGGCGCCGATGACGACGGGCCCGCGGCAGCGCAGGACACGCCGACGCAGGACACCCATGGGCTCGACCGGCGTCGCCCGATAAAACGGAGCGGCGGCGGGTGCGCGCCAGTCCATGACGAGCGGCTCGTAGTCGTCGTCGCGGACCCCGAGTCGCCCGATGTAACGGACCTCGCGTTCGAGCGCCTCACTGTCACGGCCGGCCACGGGGTGGTCGAGGTCCAGGCGGCCGAAGACCAACCCTTCGTACTGAGTGTCCAGGGCATGCTGACGACGAGCGGCGTGGAAGACGAGGGCGTCGCGTTCGAACAGCCCGGTGAGCTCCTCGTCTCGGGCCTCGCCGGTGCGCTCGGTGCGGCCACGAGCCAGGCCTTCGACGGCCACGAGTCGCGCGCGCTGGGACGCCTTGTCGAGTTCGGCGTAAACACGGTCGACGTGGGCCTGCTCGATCGCAAGCTCTGCCGCGAGGGCGTCGTCGGCCCCCGCGGGCGCTTGGGGCAGGTCGTGTGCCGTCGTCATCGAGCACCCGTCCTGGTCACGGCGTCCATCCGGTCGCAGGTTTCCGTCCCGTCGTTTCGAGAGGCCGGTCGCCCGGCCACGGAACGCACAAGTCTAGTGCAGCGGCGGCCGCTCGCGCGCCCGCCCAGCCCGGGCGAGACGGCGGCCCGGGGCCCTAGGGTTGGGGTGTGAAGGTCCTCGTCATCGGGTCCGGTGCCCGCGAACACGCCCTCGTCCGCGGCCTGAGCGCCGATCCCGACGTATCGGCCGTCGTCGCCGCCCCGGGCAACCCCGGGATCGACCTCATCGCCCAGTGCGAGCCGCTCGCCGACGTGTGCGATGCCGCCGCTGTGCTCGCGGTGGCTGCGCGGCATACCGTCGATCTGGTCGTCGTGGGCCCCGAGGCGCCCCTGGTCGCGGGAGTCTCCGACGCCTTGCGCGAGGCGGGGTATGCCGTCTACGGCCCGTCCGCCGCGGCGGCCCAGTTGGAGGGCAGCAAGTCCTTCGCCAAGGAGGTCATGGCCTCGGCAGGGGTGCCCACCGCATTGGCCCATGTGTGCACGACGATGGCCGAGGTCGAGTCCGCCCTCGATGCGCTCGGGGCGCCGCACGTCGTCAAGGACGACGGGCTGGCCGCCGGCAAGGGCGTCGTCGTCACCGACGACCGCGAGGCCGCCCTGGCCCACGCGCGCGCCTGCCTGGCCAAGCCGGATGGTCAACTGGTCGTCGAGGAGTTCCTCGACGGGCCCGAGGTGTCGGTCTTCTGCATCTGCGACGGCACCAGCGTGCGAGCGTTGTCACCCGCGCAAGACTTCAAGCGAGTCGGCGACGGTGACCTCGGGCCCAACACCGGTGGCATGGGCGCCTATTCGCCATTGCCCTGGGCGCCGCCGCACCTGTCCGACTGGGTCATCGAGCACATCGCCCAGCCGACGATCGACGAGATGCACCGTCGGGAGACTCCGTTCGTCGGCACCCTCTACGTCGGCCTGGCGATGACGTCGCGCGGCCCACGGGTGGTGGAGTTCAACGCGCGGTTCGGCGACCCCGACGGGCAGGTCTCGCTCGCTCGGTTGGTCACGCCCCTGGGCACGCTCTTGTATGCCGCCGCGACCGGCCGCCTCGACGACGCGGACGACCTGCACCACCGACCCGAGTCGGCGGTCGTCGTCGTGCTCGCTGCGGAGGGCTACCCCGCCGCGCCGGTGCCCGGCGGCACGATCGAGGGCCTCGATGCGGCGGCGGAGGTGCCCGGGGCCTGGGTGCTTCATGCGGGCACGCGCCGGGCCGAGGACGGCCGGATCGTCGCGGCCGGCGGCCGGGTGTTGGACGTCATGGCCGTGGGTGCCGACCTGGCATCGGCGAGGGACACGGCATACCGCGCGGTGTCCTGCCTTGAGTTGGCCGGTGGGCACCATCGCAGCGACATCGCGCTTGCTGCGGCGCGAGGCGAGATCCACATCCCAGGGAGTGACACATGAGCGACTCGACGGCCCTCGTCCTGCCGGGCTATGAGCACATCTATTCGGGGAAGGTCCGCGACCTGTATGCGCCGCTCGATCCGGTGACGGGTGAGCGCCGGACCGACCAGGTGCTGCTCGTCGCGTCCGACCGGATCTCGGCGTTCGACTACGTCCTGGACACCCCCATTCCCGACAAGGGGCGGGTGCTGACGCAGTTGTCGCTGTGGTGGTTCGACCGGCTCGTGGGCCTGGAGAACCATGTGGTCTCGACCGACGTGCCCGCCGCGGTGGCCGGCCGCGCCGTTCTGGTGCGGCGCCTGGAGATGATCCCCGTCGAGTGCATCGCCCGGGCCTATCTCACCGGCGGCGGCCTGAGCGAGTATCGGCAGTCGGGGGCGGTGTCTGGCGTCCCGCTTCCGGCCGGGCTCGAGGACGGCTCGCGGCTGCCGGTGCCGATCTTCACGCCCAGCACCAAGGCCGCGATGGGCCAGCACGACGAGCCGATGACCATCGAGGAGGTTCAGAGCGCGGTCGGGACCCAGGTGGCGGCCCGCATCGACGTCTTGACCCGCCGAATCCTGGCCCGTGGCAACGAGATCGCCGGCGCCAACGGCATCATCATCGCGGACACCAAAGTGGAGTTCGGCATCGACCGCTCCCGCGAGGACGACAGCGGCGGCCCCGTCATCGTGCTGGCCGACGAGGTCCTCACCCCCGACTCGTCACGCTTCTGGCCGGCCGATCAGTGGCAGCCGGGCCGGTCGCAGCCGTCGTTCGACAAGCAGTTCGTCCGCGACTGGCTGACCTCGCCGGAGAGCGGTTGGGACCGCTCGTCGGGTGAGGCTCCGCCCCCGTTGCCCGAACACGTCGTCGAGGCGACCCGGGCGCGCTATCTCGAGGCCTACGAGCGGATCACCGGGAACACGCTTCCCTGACGGGTCTGCCGGCTCTGACCGACGAGTCTGCCGGGTCTGACGGGTATGCCGCGTGGTCAGGCGTCGTAGGTGGTGATGCCTTCAACCTCGGGCACGGCGTGCCACTGGCCGTCCGCGGCCGACTCGACTGCGGCATCGGCGGCGGCCGCAGCCGACCAGCCATCGGCAGCCGACGGTGCCAACTGCTGACCGGTGAGCACCGAGCGCAGGAAGAGCTGGGCCTCGACCACCTTGAGGTCGTCGAATCCCATCGGGACGCCGGGACCGGGCTGGAAGCGGGCGAAGTCGCCGTGCTGCGGCCCGGCCAGCGACGTCGTGTAGCCGTGCTCAGGCCCGTTGCCGGTGGCGCTGACCAGGCAGGTCTGCAGTTCGTTGATCTTCTCGAAGTTCCAGCGCAGCGATCCGCCCGTGCCGTAGACCTCGACGGCATACTCCGAGCGCGGGCCGATCGACACGCGTGAGGATTCCAGCGTGCCGACGACGCCGTTGTCGAAGCGAGCGAGGATGCCGACGTAGTCCTCGTTGCCGACGGGTCCGCGTTCGTCGCCGATCTCGAAGCCGCCGTGCCCGACGCCCACCTTGGTGGGGATCGGACGCTCGGTGATGAACGTCGAGCTCAGCGCGGTGACCGAGGCGACCCGGCCGACGAGGAACTGGGCGAGGTCCAGCCCGTGCGACATGAGGTCACCGACGACCCCGGAGCCGGCTCGGTCCCGGTCGTAGCGCCAGGTGAGGGGCCCTTCGGGTGCCGACGCATAGTCGGCGATCAGCCAGACCCGGATGTTGGTGATCCGGCCGAGGGCACCGTCGCGGATGAGCTGCCGGGCGCGGGCGACCGCCGGCGCGTGCCGGTAGTTGAACCCGACCGAGGTGACCACTCCGGCCGCGGCGGCGGCGCGGGCGATGTCGGCGCTCTCGTCGGCGCTGACGCCCATCGGCTTCTCGATCCAGAACGGCTTGCCGGCCGCGGCCGCCGCGAGGGCGATCTCCTTGTGCAGGAAGTTCGGCGAGCAGATCGACACGACATCGACCTCGGGGTCGGCGAGCAGCTCGCGGTAATCCGCGCTGGCGCGGGCGAAACCGAGCTGCTCGGCGGCATACTCCCGCGCCTCCGGCACCGGGTCGGCAGCGTGGACGAGGCGCGTCCGCACTCCGAGGTCGGAGTAACGCAGCGGCGCGGCGAGGTAGGACGTCGAGTGCAACCGGCCCATCCAGCCGAGGCTGATGACGCCGACTCCGATGTCACGCATGAGGATTCGTTCCCTTGTGTCTAGGCGGGGCAGCCGGTCGGGTCACAGGTAGTGACGCTGGGCGGCCTGCTCGCGGACGTACTCGGTGTATGCCGTCTGGGTGCTCTGCAGGTCGCTCACCTGCGAGACCGGCACGTCCCACCACGCTGAGCCGGGCGGGTTGGGGCCATAGAGGTCGGTCTCGATATAGAGCACCGTCGTGTGGTCGGAGGCGGCCGCCGCGGCGTAGTTGGCCCGGAAGTCGGCAATGGTCGCACATCGCAGCACGTCGGCACCCCAGCTCGCGGCGTTGGCCGCGAGGTCGAAGGGGACATGCTCGCCGTCCAAGCGTCCAGAGGTCCGGTTGCGCATCCGGTAGTTGGTGCCGAAGCGCTGCGAGCCTCGCGACTCTGACAGCCCGCCGATCGACGCGAAGCCGTGGTTCTGCAGCAGGACGATGATGACCTTGACGCCCTCGGAGACGATCGTCGCGATCTCCTGCGGAAGCATCTGGTAGGTGCCGTCACCGACGATCGCGATGACCTCGTGCCCGTCACCGAGGGCCAACTTGGCGCCCAGGGCGGCCGGGATCTCGTATCCCATGCAGGAGTAGGCGTATTCGACGTGGTACTGCACGGGGGTCGATGCGCGCCACAGGCATTGCAGGTCACCGGGCATCGAGCCGGCGGCGTTGATGACGACGTCCTCGGGCCCCATCAACTCGTTGAGGGCTCCGAAGACCTCAGTCTGGGCGGGCAGCGGGGTCTGGTCGCGGTGGTAGCACTCCTCCACGGCCCGCTGCCACGCGGCATCGAGGTCGACGGCTTCCTGCCGGTATGCCGCGTCGACGCTCCACCCGTCCAGTGCCCCGGTGAGCGCCGTGAGGGCTTCGCGGGCGTCGGCGACGAGCATGCTCGCCGAGTGCTTGGCTGCGTCGAAGCCGAGGGTGTTGATGTTGACGAACCGCACGTCGGGGTTGGCGAAGATCGTGTGGCTGGCGGTCGTGAAGTCGGAGTACCGAGTGCCGATGCCGATGACCACATCTGCCTGTCGCGCAAGCGCATTCGCGGCCGAGGTGCCGGTCGAGCCGATCCCGCCGACGGCGCTCGGGTGGTCCCAGTTGATGGCGCCCTTGCCCGCATGGGTGTCGGCCACGGGGATGCCGGTCGCGGTGGCGAACGCGCGCAACTGCTCGGACCCATCGGCATACACGACACCGCCGCCGGCGACCACGAGCGGCCGCTTTGCCGATCTGATGACCTGGACCGCGCGGGCGAGCGCTGCGGCCTCAGGGGCCGGGCGGCCGATGTGCCAGACCCGCGGGCGGAACAGTGCCACGGGCCAGTCGAACGCCTCGGCCTGCACGTCCTGCGGGAGGCAGATCGTCACGGCCCCGGTGTCGGCCGGGTCAGTGAGCACCCGCATCGCGCCCAGCAACGACGGGATGAGTTGCTCGGGCCGGTTGATCCGGTCGAAGAAGCGCGACACCGGGCGGAAGACATCGTTGACCGACACGTCGAGGGTTCCGGGGTCCTCCAACTGCTGGAGCACCGGGTCGGGATAGCGCGTCGCGAACTGGTCGGAGGGCAGCAGGAGCACCGGGATCCGGTTGGTCGTCGCGAGCGCAGCGCCGGTGACCATGTTGGTCGCACCGGGGCCGATCGACGTGGTGATGGCCATCGTCTGCAGGCGGTTCTTGGTGCGGGAGTAGGCGGTTGCCGCGTGGACGGCGCCCTGTTCGTTGCGGACCAGGAAGTAGGGCAGGTGCTCGCCGGGCTCGCCCGCCTCGGCGGCGGTCTGGTCCTGCAGAAGCGCCTGCCCGACGCCGGCCACGTTGCCGTGCCCGAAGATGCCGAACATGCCTGTGACGAGCCGCTGTTGGACCCCGTCACGCTCGGAGTGCTGGTTGGCCAGGAACCGCACCAGGGCCTGGGCCCCCGTCAGCCGCACCGTCTCGGTCATGGTCGTCGTCCTTCTCACGTGGTCGGGGTGGTGCTCATTCGGAGGGTATGCCGCGGGCTCGCCTCACGGGGCGGGGAGGATGACCTCGCGGACCAGGTGGTCGAGTTCTTCGTCAGCGGCGAGGAACTGGCGCAGCGTCTTGCGGGTCGCGCCGAACTCGTCGAACTCCTCCGTCGTCATGCCGTCGGGCTCGTAGGCGCGACGGAACTCCGGGATCTGCAGGAGGGCGTCGAGAATGGTCGGGTCCACCGGGATGTCCATGCGGGGCGCCGCGTCCGCGCCGCTGGCCTGGATCTTCTGCTGCCAGCCGAACGGCGGGGAGATGACGACGTCTCCGCCGACAAACTCGCTCCACTGCAACTGGTTACGGAAGGCCGCCGAGAGCAGCCGGGACCGGAAGCCACGCTCCTGGAAGATCGCGTAGGCGTGCTTGAAGGCCGCGACCCCGGCCCACTCGAGGTAGCTGGGGTCGATGTCGATCCCGTCCCGCTTGACGACGTCCTTGAGCCAGTCGTCCAGGCGCCCGACCATGATCGTCACGACGGGGCCCATGTGCGACACGTCGTGGCCCGCCGCCTCCCGGGCAGCCAACCCGCGCTCGATCGCCTCGGCCGCCGCGACGGCCTGTGGGACGGTGAAGGACACGGTGACGTTCATGCTGACGCCGCGTGCCGTGGCATCCTCGATGGCGGCAATTCCCTTGTGGGTCGCGGGAATCTTGACAATGACGTTGGGCGCCAGGGTGGAGAACCGCTCGGCTTGGTCGGCCAGAGCAACCGCGTCGCGGTGCAGCCGCGGGTCGGTCTGCATCGAGAGCCGACCGTTGTGGCCCTTGAACTTCTCGAAGGCCGGTTCGAGCAGCCTGGCCGCCTCGATGGAGATTTCTTCGACGACCTGCCACCCGATCTGCGACTCAGACGCGGTCGGGCGCTGTTCGGCGATCTCCAGCATCCGGGCCGACCAGCGGGGCAGGTCGGCCTTCACGCAGGTGACCGCGATGACCGGGTTACACGTGGCCCCGACGGCCCCCCACTCGATGGACTGGGCGAGCTCGCGTGGGTCGGCCGAGTCGTTCCAGAGCGCGGTGGTCGTCGTCTGGGTCATCGTCTGCAGTGGCGATGCGTTGTCTGACATGGGTTCCTCCGGGGCGGGCGGCGCTGGTGGTCCGAGACAGCGGTGTCGCGGCGAACTCGGTGCTGGTGAAGCTCGCGGCTGGTGAGTCGAGACTAGCTCTCGCCCTGCCTGCCGTGTCAATAGCTTGTCCTAACATTCTCGCAAATTGTTAGCGCGAGGATGGACCGCTGTGCGGTGCGAGCAGGTCAGCCGGCGTGGTGCTTGGCGACGTAGCTCTGCATCGTCGCGAGCTGAAAGCGCGCCATGTCGCCGGCCGTCTCGTCCTCGGCAAAGACGCGGCGGGCGACCTCGTCCGGGCCGGACCAGCGCTGCACGGGAAGCACCGAGGCGATGCCCACGCCGGCGTCGTCGCAGGCCTTCTTGAAGGCGCGCACCAGGGCGTCGTCGGCCTTCGGGTGGCGGAAGAACGGGATGAGGTCGCGGTGCGGGGTCAGTTGGATGTGCTCGTAGCCGAGGTCGGCCACCACCCGCGGGAAGTCGAGCAGGCGGTAGTCGTGGTGGAACGGAGTCGGATCCTGGGCGATCTTCATGGTGCCTCCTCTGGCGAGCCTGACGTCACTATGTCAGGACATTAGCGCCAGTGCGCCCGAAGCGCCATCCCCACTTTGAACTAGCGCTCGTGACTCAGCGCTCGTGAACGGTGACATCAAACGCGTACTGATCGAACCGGTAGCAGTGGTCACCAAATTCGATCGCCGTGCCGGCCGCGTCGTAGGCGCGACGGGTCATCGTCAGCAGTGGGTCGCCCGGCGCCAGGTCCAGCCGCTTGCGTTCGGCGCTTCGCGGACGGCGGGCCCCGATCGTCTGGTGGGCGACGACGGGGCGGACCCCGCGAGCCCGCAACACGGCATACAGACTGCCGGAGGCGAGCTCCTCCTCGGTGATGTCGGCGAACTGCGGCGGGAGCCAGTTGTGCATGAGCGCCGTGGGGATGTCGCCCGCCAGGCGCAACCGCTCGACATAGAACAGCGGCGTGTCCTGCGGCAGGTTCAAAGCCGCCGCAGCCCGGGGGGTGACCGAGTGGCGGTCGATGTCCAGCACTCGCGTGATGGGACGCTTGCCCTTGCGCTCCATGTCTTCGAACAGGCTCGTGAGCTCGTCGCGGCGGTGGATGACCTCGCTGGCCACGGCCGTCCCGACGCCGCGGCGCCGCACCAACAACCCGCGCGACACCAACTCGGCGATCGCCCGGCGAACCGTCGGCCGAGAGAGATCCAGCCGATCGGCGAGGGCGAGCTCGTTCTCGAACGGATCGCCCGGCTGCAACGTGCCGTCCTCGACGGCAGCGGTGAGCTGCTCGGCGAGCTGGTGATAGAGCGGGACGGGGCTCGCCCGGTCGATCATCACGGGGATCTGGTGCACGAAACCGAGCATATGTCAGGAACAGTGTTTTGTCGTGGATCAGCAATTGTCCTAACAAACATTGACAACGCAGGGGTCGGTCCGGCACCCTGGGAAAGCCAGCGCAGCGACGCACCCAGCGACAACGACAGCCCAGGAGGTGGACCCGATGATGGCCGGCCCGTCCTTCGACGTGTTGTGCATCGGAAGGGTCGGTGTCGACCTTTACCCCATGGAGGTCGGAGTCGGTCTGGAAGACGTCCGCACCTTCGGGAAGTTCCTCGGTGGCAGTGCCGGCAACGTCGCTGTGGCGGCCGCTCGCTACGGTCACTCGGCAGCGATCATCAGCCGCACCGGCGACGACCCCTTCGGTCGGTTCGTCGCGACGGCCCTGGGCGACCTGGGTGTCAACACCGACTACCTCGGGATCGACCCGTGGCTGCCCACCCCGGTGACCTTCTGCGAGATCTTCCCGCCGGACCATTTCCCGCTCTACTTCTACCGATACCCGCAGGCCCCTGACCTTCGCGTCGCCCCCGAACAGATCCCGCCGGTGGCGGTGGCCGACAGTCGGGTCTTCTGGACGACGCTCACCGGCCTCTCGGCAGAGCCAAGCCGGACGGCCCACGCGACCGCGTGGCACCTGCGCGGACGCACGGCGCACACCGTCCTCGACCTCGACTACCGGCCGATGTTCTGGGTCCACGAGTCTGATGCGAGTCGCGCGGCTAGCGACGCGCTTGAGCAATCGACGGTGGCCATCGGCAACCTCGAGGAATGCCGAGTGGCGGTCGGAGAGACCGACCCCGACCGCGCGGCCCGCGCCCTGCTCGACCGCGGGGTCGATCTGGCGATCGTCAAGCAAGGACCCAAGGGCGTTCTCGCGATGACCGCCGACGAGCGGGTTGAGGCACCTCCGGTCTGGGTGGAGGTCGTCAACGGGCTCGGAGCAGGTGACGCGTTCGGCGGTGCCGTCTGCCACGGCCT
Organism: Candidatus Phosphoribacter hodrii; assembly: GCA_016707175.1. Lineage (GTDB taxonomy): Bacteria > Actinomycetota > Actinomycetes > Actinomycetales > Dermatophilaceae > Phosphoribacter > Phosphoribacter hodrii. Next base: position 633,066 of record JADJIB010000001.1, on the reverse strand, counting down.
GCTCAACGGCTGGGACCTGGCCGAGACCATCTCCTTCGCGAGCGCCGCGGGTGCCCATGTCGCGGGCCGGCTCGAGTGTGCGACAGCGATGCCCGACGAGGCCGAGGTCCGGGCACTGCAGGCCCGAGCGGGTCGGTCGTGACGCCGCCCCTCGACCTGGCCTCGGTGATGCGCCGGCGGATGCTGGAGCCGGACGGCATACCTGCGGCGTGGGCGGCGCGGCGCGCCGGTGCCGTGCCCGCCGATGGTCGGTTGCTCGTCATCGCCGCCGACCATCCGGCGCGTGGAGCCCTGGGCGTCCGTGACGACCGGCGCGCCATGGCATCCCGCTCAGATCTGTTGCAGCGCTTGGCGATTGCCGTCTCCAGGCCGGGCGTCGACGGAGTGCTCGGCACCCCCGACATCCTCGAAGACCTGCTGCTCGCGGGGCTGCTCGACGGCCTCCTCGTCTACGGGTCGATGAACCGAGCGGGCCTGCAGGGGGCGGTGTTCGAGCTCGACGACCGGTTCACGGCATACGACGCGGCGACCATTGAGCGGCTGGGTCTGGACGGGGGCAAGATGCTCGCCCGCGTCGCCTACGACGACCCCGCAACGGCGCCGACGCTGGAGGCCTGCGGCCGGGCGGTCACCGATCTCGCCGAGCGAGGCAAGATCGCCCTCGTCGAGCCCTTCCTCTCCAGCCGCAGCGCCGACGGTTGGGTGCGCAACCTCCTGGACCCCGACTCCGTGATCACCTCCGTCGCGATCGCCTCCGGCCTCGGCGCAACGAGCGCCCACACCTGGCTCAAACTGCCGGTCGTGCCCGAGATGGAGCGGGTCCTCGACTCGACGACCCTGCCGACACTCCTGCTCGGCGGCGACCCGACCAACGAGCCCGCGCAGACCTACGCGACCTGGGGTCGGGCCCTGGCCTGTCCGCCCGCGGTGGGCCTCGTCGTCGGCCGCGCCCTGCTCTATCCACCGGGGGGCGACGTCGCGGCAGCGGTCGATGTCGCCGCCGATCTCGTCCACGGAGGCGCTCGATGAGTGATTGGTTGCGGCCCGCCGGCTCCAGCGGCGACGCCGAGTTCGACGTCCGCATCGCCCCCGGCGACCCCGGGTGGTCGCACACCGGCCTGTATGCCGTGACCCTCGCCGCCGGCGAGTCACGCACCGTCGACACCGGTGACTGCGAGTGGATCGTCCTGCCCCTCTCCGGTGGCTCGGCGGTCGTGGAGGTCGGCGAGCGGGTCTACTTCCTCACCGGCCGGGCCCACGTCTTCGCCGGCCCGACCGACCTGGTCTACGTCCCGCGCGATTCGCGGTTCACCGTGACGAGCACGGACGGGGGCCGGATCGCCTTCCCCTTCGCCAAGGCCAGCCGCGCCTTCCCGGTATGCCGCGTGGACAGTTCCCAGGTCCCCGTCGAGATGCGGGGGACCGGGAGTTCCTCCCGTCAGGTTCAGAACTTCGGGACTCCCGGTGTGCTGGAGGCTGATTCGATCATTGCCTGCGAGGTCATCACCCCGGCTGGCAACTGGTCGTCCTATCCGCCCCACAAGCACGACGAGGACCGTGACGGCGTCGAGTCGGCGCTTGAGGAGATCTACTACGTCGAGGTTCAGCGCGAGGGTGGTGACGGGAGCGCGGCGGGGATCGCCTATCTGCGCAACTACGGCACCGAGTCCGCGCCGATCGACACCCTGGCCGAGGTGCGCTCGGGCGACGTCGTCCTCATTCCGCACGGCTGGCATGGCCCGGCGATGGCGCCGCCCGGCTACGACCTCTACTACCTCAACGTCATGGCCGGCCCCGGCGAGACGCGGGCCTGGCTCATCTGCGACGACCCCGCACACGCCTGGGTCCGGGGCGCGTGGGTCGACGCACCGGTGGACGCGCGGCTGCCCTTCACGCAGGTGCCCTGACGCCGTGCGCATCGGAATCGTTGGCGTGGGCCGGATCGGCTCGTTCCACGCACAGACCCTCGCAGCCGACCCGACCGTCACCGACCTCGTCCTGCTCGACCCGTCCGCGACGGCGGCTGCCGCGGTCGCGTCCCAACTCGGTGCGACGGTCGCCCCTGACCTCGACGCCCTCCTGCGGCGAGACCTCGACGCCCTGCTCGTCACCTCGGCGACCCACACCCATGCCGAGGTCCTCCTCGCCGGCGTGCGGGCGGGCCTCCCGACCTTCTGCGAGAAGCCTGTCGCGGCCAGTCTCGACGAGACCATCGAGCTCGCGCGGCTCGAGGCCGCGTCCGGAGTCCCGATCCAGGTGGGCTTCCAGCGGCGGTTCGACACGGCATACGGGCGCCTGCGTGCCGCGATCGCCTCCGGTGAGTTGGGCTTCGTCCACACGATCCGCGCCGCGACGCACGATCAGAGCCCGCCGCCCCCCGGCTACCTCCCGACGTCCGGTGGGTTGTTCCGCGACGCGGCGATCCACGACTACGACGTCATCCGCTTCGTCACGGGACGCGAGGTCGCGCAGGTGTATGCCGCGGGCGCCAACAAGGGGCAGAAGTTCTTCACCGAGGCGGGAGACGTCGACACCGCAGCCGCGCTGCTCACGCTCGACGACGACACCCTCGTCGTCACGTCGGTGACTCGCTACAACAGGGCCGGGCACGACATCCGGATGGAGGTCCACGGCTCGCTGGGCGCGCTCGCCGCAGGCCTGGACGACCGCTACCCGATGACCTCGGCCGAGCCGGGTGCGAGGTTCCCCGCGGGTCCCGCGCACCAGTCCTTCCTCGAACGGTTCGCCGCGGCCTATCGTGCGGAGATGACTGAGTTCGTCCAGGTCGCAGCCGGTGCGGTGCCGAGCCGATGCACGGTGGCCGACGCGCTGGAGGCGTTCCGGGTCGCCGAGGCCTGTGGGATCTCCCGCCGCGAGGGCCGCCCGGTGGCGCTGGCCGAGATCCCCGGTGCGTGAGTCGTCCGGCGTCGGGCTCCTGATCCGTCCCGTCCCATCCGAGTCTGGTGCCCAGCCTCGTCTTACGTTAATATGTTAGAACAAATGAGACCACGACCCAAGGAGCGCGCATGAGCACCCCCCGCCGCATCACCCATCTCATCGGGCATTCCGAATGGGACGGGACCGCCGAGCGGACCGGTGATGTCTTCAACCCGGCGACCGGCGAGGTGACCGGCAAGGTCGACTTCGCGTCGAAGGCACTGGTTGACGAGGTCGTTGCTAACGCTGCCGTCGCCGCTGCCGAGTGGGGTCGGGCGTCGCTGGCCAAGCGGACCCAGGTGCTGTTCGCCTTCCGCCAGCTGCTCAACGACAACAAGGAGCGCGTCGGGGCGCTCATCACCGCCGAGCACGGCAAGGTGACCTCCGACGCGATCGGCGAGGTGACCCGTGGTCTGGAGATCGCCGAGTTCGCCTGCGGCATCCCGCACCTGCTCAAGGGTGGCTTCTCCGAGAACGTCTCGACCAACGTCGACGCCTACTCGATCCTGCAGCCGCTCGGGGTCGTCGGCGTGATCTCGCCGTTCAACTTCCCGGCCATGGTGCCGATGTGGTTCGTGCCCATCGCCATCGCCTGCGGCAACGCCGTCGTCATCAAGCCGTCCGAGAAGGACCCGTCGGCGGTCAACGCGGTGGCGGCGCTGTGGCGCGAGGCTGGCCTGCCCGACGGCGTCATGAGCGTCGTCCATGGCGACAAGGAGGCGGTCGACGCACTCCTGGACAACACCACCGTCAAGGCGATCTCGTTCGTCGGCTCCACGCCCATCGCGCGCTATGTCTACGAGAAGGGCACGGCCAACGGCAAGCGGGTCCAGGCCCTCGGCGGCGCCAAGAACCACATGCTCGTGCTGCCCGACGCCGACCTCGACCTGGCGGCCGACGCCGCGGTCAACGCCGGCTTCGGCTCGGCCGGCGAGCGCTGCATGGCGATCTCGGTGCTCTTGGCCGTCGACTCGATCGCCGACGAACTCATCGCGAAGATCTCCGAGCGGATGGCCACCCTCAAGACCGGCGACGGCTCGATGGGCTGCGACATGGGTCCGATCGTCACCGGTGTCGCCCGCGACCGAATCGTCGGCTACATCGAGGCCGGGGTCGGCGCCGGGGCCGAGCTGGTCGTCGACGGGCGTGAGACCGAGTTCCACGGGGGTGCTGACGGCTTCTTCGTCGGCCCAACCCTGTTCGACAAGGTCAGCACCGACATGTCGATCTACACCGACGAGATCTTCGGGCCGGTCTTGTCGGTCGTGCGCGTGGAGTCCTATGACGAGGGCCTGGAGCTCATCAACTCCAGCCTCTACGGCAACGGCACCGCGATCTTCACCAACGACGGCGGCGCCGCGCGGCGGTTCCAGAACGAGGTCCAGGTGGGCATGATCGGCATTAACGTGCCCATCCCCGTCCCGATGGCCTACTACTCCTTCGGCGGGTGGAAGGCATCGCTCTTCGGCGACAGCCACGCCCACGGCATGGAGGGCGTGCACTTCTACACCCGCACCAAGGCGGTCACCCAGCGCTGGCTCGACCCCAGCCACGGCGGCCTCAACCTCGGCTTCCCGCAGAACAAGTAGCCCCCGCGCTACGCAGCCGCACCAACGGCGAGGCGCGCGGCATACCTCAGGGGTATGCCGCGCGCCCACGCACGTCTGCGGCAGGGTGCTTCCGCTCGCCGACGCGTCGAATGGATCACACCACTAGACCGATGACCTTGGTCTATTGACAGCACATTAGGACAGATCTAGGGTCAACCCAGAGGAACCCCCGCGAAAGGAACTGCCATGGCCGAGTCCAAGGCTCGCAACACCGACCCCCGCTACAGCAAGCTCACCATCGGCGTCTGCCCCGACCAGTGGGGCGTGTGGTTCCCGCAGGACGACAAGCAGATCGATTGGGACGTCGCCCTCAAGGAGATGCAGACCGCGGGCTTCTCGGTCATGGAGACCGGCCCGTTCGGCTACTTCCCCAAGGACCCGACGCAGTTGCGTGACGTCATGGACGAGCACGGCTTCACGGTCGTCGCCGGCACCGGCTGGGGGATCCTGCACAAGGCCGAAGCCTGGAACGACACCGAGACCTTCTTCCGCGCGATCGGCGAGACGCACGCGGCCGTCGGCGCGAAGTTCGTCGTCCACCTCCCCCCGATGTTCCGCGACGAGAAGTCCGGCGCCTACACCGACGACCGCACCCTGTCGACCGAGGCATGGAACCTCTACATCAAGAACGCCGACAAGCTCGGGCGGATCATGAAGGAGGACTACGGCCTGCAGATGGTGCTGCACCCCCACGGTGACAGCCACATTGAGACCCCCGAGGACATCGACCGGATCTTCCAGGCCACTGACCCCGAGTACGTCGGCTTCTGCCTCGACACCGGGCACATCGTCTATGGCGGCGGCGACCCGATGGAGCTGTGCCGCAAGTACCCCGAGCGGATCTCCTACGTTCACATCAAGGCGATGGACCAGGCCCTCGTGGCCCAGGCCCACGACGAGGACTGGCCGTTCGTCAAGGCCGTCCACGCCGGGTGCTCAGTCGCCCCGCCGGCCGGTCTGCCCGACATGGGTCAGCTCATCGAGGCGCTCGCCGACCTCGACAAGGAGCTCTATGTCGTCTGCGAGCAGGACATGTACGGCTGCGCCAAGGACTACCCGTTCCCCAACGCCGTCACCACCCGCGAGTACCTCGCGTCCCTCGGCCTCGGCCTCAAGTAGCAGCAGAAGGGTGACCCTCCGATGACTCTTCGGATCGGCATGATCGGCCCCGGCGGTATGGGGCAGGCCCACATCGAACGCATCCACACCGTCATCGCCGGCGGCCGGGTCGTCGCGGTCAGCGACGTCAACGCGGCCACCGCTCAGGCGGTCGCCGACCGGATCGGCGCGACGGCATACGCCACCTCGGCTGAGCTCATCGCGAGCCCGGACGTCGACGCAGTGATGATCTGCAGCCATGGGCCGGCGCACGAGCCGGACGTCCTGGCCTGCATCGCGGCCGGGAAGCCGGTCTTCTGCGAGAAGCCGCTCACCCCGACGGCCGACGCCGCTTTGCGGATCATGGAGGCCGAGCAGGCTGGCGGGCGCAGGCTCGTCACGGTCGGTTTCATGCGGCGCTTCGACGCCTCCTATCGCGAGATGAAGGCGATCCTCGACAGCGGCGACCTCGGTGAGGCGCTCATGGTGCACTGTGCGCACCGCAACCCCACCGTGCCGGACTTCTACACGTGGGACATGGCCATCAACGACACGGCGATCCACGAGATCGACACGATGCGGTGGCTGCTCGGCGAGGAGTTCGTGTCGGCGCGGGTCGACAAGCCGAAGAAGACGTCGCTGCGCTTCGAGCACTTGCAGGACCCGCTGGTGCTCGTGCTGGAGACGGCCTCAGGCGTGCGCGTCGACGACGAGGTGTTCGTCAACTGCCAGTACGGCTACGACATCCGCTGCGAGCTGGTCGCCGAAAAGGGCGCCGTCTCGCTGGCCGACCAGAACGTCGTCACCCGGCGTGACTCGGTCGGCCGCAACAACCGGATCTCCATGAACCACAACGAGCGGTTCTGGGGCGCCTTCGTCACCGAGGTCCAGGAGTGGATCACGGCCGCGGCGAAGGGCGAGCACTCGGGGTCGACCGCGTGGGACGGGTATGCCGCCGCCTGCGTCTGCGACGCGGGTGTCAAGGCGCTCACCGACGACGGGGTCGTGCCCGTGCAGATGATTGCGAAGCCGGACTTCTACGCCTGACGCAGGGAAGCGGGGCGTCAGTAGGTGAGGCCCGACCGAGACCCGTCTCGGTCGGGCCTCGACTGTTGTGACGGTTGTCAGGACATACGCGGTGGCAGATCAAGGGTCGATGGGGTCCTCCACCCCACGGGCTCCGGGGGCGCACAGGGCTGGCAGTGAGAGGGCCCGCGGGACCACTGCTGACGAAATGCATTGGGGTACAACGGTATCGCGTCGCTCTGAGGTCAAGGCGGCCCATACCTCAGAGGCCTGCCGAACCGGGTCACTAGTTTGTAACATCTTTGTTCGTATGTATTGACAGGAGGTTACGGCGGCAATAGCGTCTGACTTACCAGCTGCGACACGTAGCCGGTAGGACGGGTGGCTCACCGGCACCCGTTTGGGCTAGCCGCAGGCCCTGCGGGCCCTGTCCCACCCACAGAGAGGAACCATGGCTATCTCGCACGGACTCAAGGTGGGGGCACTTCTGCTCGCCACGACCAGCCTGTTCGCCGCTTGCTCTTCCACGGCCGGAACGACCGCCGCGACGACAGCCGCCGCGACCAAGGCCGCTGCCGCCACCACCACGACTCCTGCTGCCGCGGGCAGCTCCGCCGTGGTCAAGCCGAAGGACGGGAAGGCGCTCAAGATCGGCGTGACCTTCCCGATCCTCGACCAGTTCCTCCAAAAGGTCGCCGACGGCATCAGCGCCCGCGCGGCGGAGGCCGGCGTCGAGGTCAACATCCAGGCTTCGCAAGAGAAGACCGACGTCCAGTTGGCCCAGGTCGAGACCTTCATCGCCAACAAGGTCGACGCGATCATCGTCGTCCCGGTCGACACCGACGCGGCCGGCCCGATGACGGCCAAGGCCCAGGCCGCCGGCATCCCCCTGATCTACGTCAACCGCAAGCCCGCTGACCTGCCGGCCGGCGTCCCCTACGTCGGTTCCGACTCGCTCGTCTCCGGCAACCTGGAGATGACCCAGTTGGCCAAGTTGGCCAACGGCAAGGGCAACGTCGTCATCCTCCAGGGTGACCCGTCCAACGAGGCCGCCGTCCTGCGGACCAAGGGCTGCGTGGACGTCGTCGCCAAGAACCCGGACATGAAGGTCATCAAGACCCAGGCCGGCAACTGGCAGCGCGAGAAGGGCCAGTCGATCATGGAGACCTGGCTGCAGTCCGGCGACCAGATCGACGTCGTGTGTGCGAACAACGACGAGATGGCGCTCGGTGCGATCAACGCCCTCAAGGCGGCGGGCAAGCTCGACAAGACCATCGTCGGTGGCGTGGACGCGACGGGTGACGCGCTGGCTGCCATGAAGGCGGGCGAGCTCAAGGTGACGGTGTTCCAGGACGCAAAGGGCCAGGGCGCCGGTGGCGTTGACGCTGCGATCAAGCTCTACAACAAGGACACCGTGCCGGCCTACGTCGACGTTCCCTACGTCCTTGTGACCCCCGAGAACATGGCACAGTTCGCCGGTAAGTGAGTTGCCGGTCAGTGAGTTTGCCGGTCAGTGAGTGACCCGCGGTGGGCGGGCGACGAGTCGCCCGCCCACCGCAAACCCACAGCCACCAGTCCCAGGCACGCCAGGCGCGGCCGCGATCAGGGCGAGGTATCCGTGAGCGATGAGTTCCTCCTGCAGATGCAGGACGTGTCCAAGACATTCCCAGGGGTGAGGGCGCTCGCGGGCGTCAACCTCGAGGTTCGACCCGGAACCGTCCACGCCCTCATGGGCGAGAACGGCGCGGGCAAATCCACCTTGATGAAGATCCTCATCGGCATGTACCAAGCCGACCCGGGGGCCACGATCATCCTCGGTGGCGAGAAGGTCGACATCCCCGACACGGCCGCCGGCCTGGGTCTGGGTATTTCGATGATCCACCAGGAGCTGTCGCCCGTCCCGGAGATGACCGTGGCGGAGAACATCTTCCTCGGCCGCGAGCCCGTGGCCCGGTTCGGCCTGGTGAGCCGCAAGCAGATGGTCAGCTCGTGTCGTGAGCTGTTCCAGCGCTGGGAGATCGACATCGATCCCCGGGCCCGGATGCGCACCCTGTCCATCGCCCAGACCCAAATGGTCGAGATCGCCAAGGCGATCAGTTTCGACTCGCGGATCATCATCATGGACGAGCCCACCTCGGCCATCACCGAGCGGGAGGTCGAGCACCTCCACCGGATGATCCGCCAGCTCAAGTCCACCGGTGCGTCGATCATCTACATCACGCACAAGATGGACGAGGTCTTCAACATCTCCGACTACGTCACGGTCTTCCGCGACGGCCAGCTCGTCAAGACCCTGCCGGCGTCGGAGTTGGACCGCGACAAGCTCATCACCCTCATGGTGGGGCGCGAGCTCACCGAGATGTTCCCCAAGGAGTTCGTCGAGATCGGCGAGGTCGTCCTCTCGGTGCGCAACCTGCATCGAGGTTCGGTCGTCAAGGACGTGAGCTTCGACCTGCGTCGCGGCGAGATCCTCGGCTTCGCCGGGCTCATGGGCGCCGGTCGGACCGAAGTCCTCGAGACCCTCTTCGGGGTGGTCGCGGCCGAGAGCGGCGAGATCGTCGTGGACGGCAAGTCCGTCCGGATCCGTCAGCCCAAGGACGCGATCGACGCCGGCCTGGCCCTGCTCACCGAGGACCGCAAACTCACCGGGATCATGGGCGTGCTGTCGGTCCGCGACAACATGATCATGGCCGCCCTGCCGAGGTACAGCCCCGGCGGCATGCTGCAGAAGGCCCTGATCGAGGACGCCTGTCAGGACCAACGCAAGGCCCTGGCCCTCAAGACCCCCTCGCTCAACCAGCACATCCAGAACCTGTCGGGTGGCAATCAGCAGAAGGTGCTCATCTCGCGATGGCTCCTCACGCTGCCGGAGATCCTCATGATCGACGAACCGACCCGTGGCATCGACGTGGGTGCCAAGTCCGAGATCCACCGCCTCATGTCGGCCCTGGCCAAGACCGGCAAGGCCATCATCATGGTCTCCTCGGAGATGCCCGAGGTGCTTGGCATGAGCGACCGCGTCGTCGTCATGCATGACGGCAAGGTCAGCGGCATCGTCGACCGGGCCGACGCCACCCAGGAGCGCATCATGCAGCTCGCCACCGGACCCGCGGGCGTCACCGGCCCCGCTGACGCAGCCTGAGAGGTAACTCGATGTCCACCACAGCAGCAGCTGAAACCAGGACCAAGTTCGACCGCGGTGCCTTCGTCCGGCAGTACGCCATCGTCGGCATCCTCGTGCTCTTCGTCCTCGGTCTGTCCCTCGCCACCGGCGGCAAGTTCCTGCAGGCGCAGAACCTGCTCAACGTCGTGACGCAGGTCGCGGCGATCGGGATTATCGCCATCGGCATGACCTTCGTCATCATCACCCTGGGCATCGACCTGTCCGTCGGGTCCCTGCTGGCGGTAGCGGCGGTCGTCGCGACGAGTTTGGCTCAGATACCTTCGGACACAGCCAAATTCCCGAATATGTCGTTCTCGCTCATCATTCCGATCGTCGCAGGTCTGGCGGCCGGAGCGATCGGCGGGTTCACCAACGGCTTCCTCATCTCGGCGTTCAAGATCGCTCCGTTCATCGCCACCCTCGGCATGATGAGCGCGGCCCGCGGCCTCGCCCTCATCTACAGCGACGGCCGACCGATCTCGCGTTTGGACCCGGGCTTCAACTTCCTCGGCCAGGGCTCGATCATCGGCATCCCCGTCCCGATCATCATCTTCGCCGTGGTCGCCGTTGCGGCTCACGTCGTGCTCAACTACACGCGCTTCGGTCGGCACGTCTACGCCATCGGCGGCAACGAGCAGGCAGCCCGTGTCTCGGGCATCAACATCAAGCGCGCGACGATCATCATCTACACCCTCTGTGGTCTGCTCGCCGGGATCGCCGGCATCATCTCGGCCGGCCGCATCGGCTCGGGCAACCCGCAGCTCGGCACGGGCATCGAGCTCGACGCCATCACCGCGGCCGTCATCGGCGGCACGAGCTTCAAGGGCGGCATCGGCACGATCTGGGGCACGGTGATCGGCGCGCTGATCATCCAGAGCCTCAACACCGGCCTCGTGCTGCTCGGCATGAACGACTTCGTCCAGATGGTCGTCAAGGGCGCCATCATCATCATCGCCGTCATCCTCGACGAGCGTAAGAACCGGTGACCGACGTCGCCGGCCAGGGTGTGACGCTGCCGGCGCCGCGCACGCCCGACCCCCAGCAGGCCCCACCGCTTCGGTGGGGCCTGCTGGGCGCGGGGTGGATCGCCGACAAGTTCGTCACGTCCCTTCGCGCGCACACCACGCAGATCCCGTATGCCGTGTGGGCACCGCGCCCGCTCGCCGCCGCCGCGTTCGCGCAGGCGCACGGCATACCCCATGTCCACTCGAGCGTCGCGGACCTGTTGGCCGCCCCCGATGTCGATGTGGTCTACGTGGCCGGACCCCACCACTCGCATCACGAGCTCACGCTGGCGGCCATCGCCGCAGGCAAGCCGGTCGTCGTCGAGAAGCCGCTGGCGCTCAATGCCGCCCAGGCTCGCGAGATCGCCGCTGCCGCCTCGGCCGCGGGCGTCTTCGTCATGGAGGCGCTCTGGAGCGTGTGCCTGCCCAAGTTCGACGTCGTCCGGCAGGTGCTCGACGCCGGCGTCCTCGGTCGCATCCACACCGTCACGGCCGACATCGGGGAGTACTTCGACCGCGACCATCGGATCCTGCGGCGTGACCTCGCCGGCGGCCCGGTGCTCGACCTGGGGACCTATCCGGTCGCCTTCGCCACGTGGATCCTCGGCGCGCCGAGCGAGGTCCGCGCCCTCGCGCAGCCCGATCCCAGCGGAGTCCTCAGCCAGACGGCCGCGATCCTGCGGTATGACGAGGGCGACCACGCCGGTGCGCTCGCCCTCGTGCACGCATCGCTGGCGACAGCGACGCCCACGGCCGGGGAGATCAGCGGCGACTTGGGCACGCTCTCCTCGACCCGCCCTTCTACCAACCGGGCGGGGTGACCCTCCGGCTGCGGGATGGCCGCGCCGCTCGGTACGACGAGCCCCGGATCGCCCACGAGGGGCTGTACTTCGAGGCCGTCGAGGCTGCCCGATGCATCGCGGCTGGGCTGACGCAGTCGCCGCTGCGGCCGCTGGCCGACTCGATCGCCATGCTCGCCGTCATGGACGAGGTGCGCCGCCAGACCGGCGACGTGTTCGACATGGAGGCGGGCGGCATACCCGATCCCGCCTGACCGCACGTAGCCGCCGAGACTCCCGGGGGAGCCGCCCCGTCAGCCCGGTAGGCTCTGCGTGAGCCGTCGCCGACCCGGCGCGCCCACCCTTTGTTGAGGAGTCCGCCTGTCATGGGAGCCTCGCCCGCCCCGGTGCTAACGAGCTTCGAGGGCGGACGCGCCCTCTCGGACTTCCGGGCGGTGGGGCTGCTGCGGCGCCTGCGCGACCGGGTCCCCACCATCACCGGGGTGACCGCCCGACACGTCCATTGGGTCGCCAGTGCGACTCCTCTCGACGCCGACACGCACACGCGCCTCGCGCAGTTGCTCAACTACGGCGACCCGTATGCCGCCCCGGCCCCCGAGGCCGCCGGTGCGGGCGACGGCCCGGTCACCGTCCTCGTCGTCGCGCCCCGTCTCGGGACGGTCTCGCCGTGGGCGTCCAAGGCGACCGACATCGCCCACAACTGCGGGTTCGAGATCCGCCGGGTCGAGCGGGTGACCGAGTTCCGGCTGGAGGGTGTCGCCCTTGCTGGCGACGACCTGGCCGCCGCTGCGGAGGTGTTGCACGACCGGATGACCGAGAGCGTGCTGCTCGGACACGACAGTGCCGCAGCGCTATTCGCCGAGCGTGAGGCTGAGCCGCTGGCGCACGTCGCCGTCCTCGAGCGGGGGCGCGAGGCGCTCGTCGAGGCCAACGCGACTTACGGGCTGGCCCTGTCCGACGACGAGGTCGACTACCTCGTCGAGGCGTTCCGCGGGCTCGGGCGTGACCCCAGCGACGTCGAGTTGATGATGTTCGCCCAGGCCAACAGCGAGCACTGTCGGCACAAGATCTTCAACGCCCGGTTCGTCGTCGACGGCGAGGTGCAGGACCGCTCGCTCTTCCAGATGATCCGTAACACCGAGTCGGTGAGCCCGCGGCATACCGTGGTCGCCTACTCCGACAACGCCTCGGTGATGGAGGGCGGGGTCGTCCCACGCTGGCTCCCGACCGAGCAGTGCGAGCCCAGCCGGTATGCCGCGCACGAGGACACCGTGCACGTCCTCATGAAGGTCGAGACGCACAACCACCCGACGGCCATCTCGCCCTTCCCTGGTGCGGCGACCGGCGCGGGCGGGGAGATCCGCGACGAGGGCGCGACCGGGCGGGGGTCGCGACCCAAGGCCGGGCTCACCGGCTTCGCCGTGTCGAACCTGCACCTGCCCGGCACCGACGAGCCGTGGGAGCGCGACCCGATCGGTCGGCCGGGGCACTTGGCGACGCCGCTGGAGATCATGCTCGACGGGCCGATTGGCGGCGCGGCATTCAACAACGAGTTCGGGCGGCCGGGGCTGGGCGGCTTCTTCCGGGTTTATGAGCAGACGGTGGCGGGCGTGCGCCGGGGCTTCCACAAGCCGATCATGAGCGCCGGTGGCCTCGGGACGATCTCAGCGTCGCAGACGCACAAGGTGGCCTTCCCTGCCGGGACGCTGCTCGTGCAACTCGGTGGGCCGGGGATGCGGATCGGCATGGGTGGCGGCGCGGCGTCGTCGATGGCGGCCGGTGCCAACGCTGCGCACCTCGACTTCGACTCGGTGCAGCGCGGCAACCCCGAGATCGAGCGGCGGGCCCAGGAGGTCGTCAACCACTGTTGGGCGCTCGGCGAGGACAACCCGATCCTGGCGATCCACGACGTCGGTGCGGGCGGGCTGTCCAACGCCTTCCCCGAGTTGGTCGATGGTGCGGGTCTGGGTGCGCACTTCGATCTGCGGGCAATTCCGTTGGAGGAGACCGGGCTTGCGCCGAAGGAGGCGTGGTGCAACGAGAGTCAGGAGCGCTATGTCGTGGCCCTGGCCCCGGAGTCGCTGGCCCTCTTCGCCCAGTTGTGTGAGCGCGAGCGGTGCCCCTTCGCCGTCGTCGGAGTGGCCAGTGACGACGGGATGCTCGTCCTGGCGGACGGCCCCGACGGCGAGCGGGCCATCGACATGCCGATGGAGGTTCTGCTCGGCAAGCCGCCGCAGATGCAGCGCGACGTCGAGCGGGTGGCTCGCACCGAGCCCGAGTTGAGCCTTGAGGGGATCGACCTCGGGGTGGCTGCTTTCGACGTCCTGCGCCACCCGACGGTGGCCAGCAAGCGTTTCCTTGTGACCATCGGCGACCGGACCGTCGGGGGGTTGAGCCACCGCGACCAGATGGTGGGGCCGTGGCAGGTGCCCGTGGGCGACGTCGCGGTGACGCTCGCGGCATACGACGGCTTTGCGGGCGAGGCGATGGCCAGCGGCGAGCGGATGCCCCTTGCGGCGATCGACGCCCCCGCCTCCGGGCGGATGGCGGTCGGCGAGGCGCTGACCAACCTGCTGGCTGCGCCCGCCGAGCTTGAGCGAATCAAGTTGTCCTGCAACTGGATGGCGGCCTGCGGAGAGCCCGGCGAAGACGCGGCGCTGTTCGACACGGTGGCAGCGGTGGCGATGGAGCTATGCCCCGCGTTGGGGGTCGGCGTGCCAGTCGGCAAGGACTCGCTGTCGATGCGCACGACGTGGACCGACGAGTCGGGGCAGGGGCGCAAGGTCGTCGCGCCGGTCAGCCTGGTCGTCACGGCGTTCGCGGCGCTGCCCGACGTGCGCGGCACGCTCACGCCGCAGTTGCGAGGCGGGGGTTCGGACCTCGTGCTCGTCGACCTCGGCGCGGGCCAGAACCGTCTCGGCGGGTCGATCCTCGGCCAGGTGCGCGGCGGCTTTGGGGGAGCGGTCCCTGACCTCGACGACCCGGCCCGGATGCGCGCCTTGTATGCCGCGATGGCCGACCTGCGCGAGCGCGATCTCGTCTTGGCGTATCACGACCGTTCCGACGGCGGCCTGTGGGCGACGGTGTCCGAGATGGCGTTTGCCGGTCGGGTCGGTGTGCAACTCGGGCTGCCGGCCGGCCTGTCGGATGCCGATGTCGTGCGCGCCCTCTTCGCCGAGGAACTCGGTGTTGTGCTCGAAGTGCCGAGGGCTTCGTTGGGCGACGTCGTCGCCCTGCTGCGCGAGCACGGGCTCGGCGACTGCGTGCAGGTCGTGGGTCGCACTATGAAGACGTCCGCCGTTGCGGTGACGCGGGGCGATGAAGTGTTGCTGCACAAGGAGATTCACGAGCTCCAGCAAGCCTGGGACGACGTCTCGTGGCGGATCGCCGCGCTGCGCGACAACCCCGAATGCGCCGATGAGGAGCACGCGGCTGCCGGTCACCCGGACGACGCTGGACTTCAGGTGGCCTTGAGCTTCGATGCTGCTGTTGACGTGGCAGCGCCGTACGTGTCGCTCGGCGCGCGGCCCAAGGTCGCGATCCTGCGTGAGCAGGGCGTCAACTCGCACGTCGAGACGAGCTACGCCTTCGACCGGGCGGGCTTCGACACCTACGACGTCCACATGACCGACCTGCAGAGCGGGCGAGCCGACCTCGCGGCATACCAGGGGTTCGTCGCGTGTGGCGGCTTCTCCTACGGCGACACGTTGGGGGCGGGCGAGGGCTGGGCGCGGTCGGTGCTCTTCAATCCTGCTCTCGCAGAATCGTTCCACGAGTTCTTCCACCGGCCGGACACCTTCGCGTTGGGGATCTGCAACGGCTGCCAGATGATGGCTGCGCTTGCCGATCACATCCCGGGAGCGGAAGCGTGGCCGCGGTTCACCCGGAACCGGAGTGAGCAGTTCGAGGGGCGGCTGTCACTCGTCGAGGTGCTCGACAGCCCGTCGATCTTCTTCTCGGGGATGGCCGGCAGCCGCATCCCGATCGCAGTCGCTCATGGTGAGGGGCTGGCCGACTTCTCGCAGCGGGGCGATGCGGCGGCGGTGCACGAGGCGATGCGGTTCGTCGACGGGGCTGGGAGGCCGGCGACGGCATACCCCGCGAATCCCAACGGCAGCCCTGGTGGGCTGACGGCCGTGACGACCCCGGACGGGCGCTTCACCGTGCTCATGCCGCACCCGGAGCGGGTGCTACGCAACGCGCAGATGTCATGGACGAGCGGCTCGGTCGACGAGATGAGCCCGTGGCTGCGGATGTTCCGCAACGCGAGGGCTTGGGTGGGCTGAGCGCCGATGAGCGTGTCGGGCGTGGGCGTGTCGGGCAGGGGGCGGCTGGTCGTCTTCGACTGCGACGGCGTGCTGGTCGACAGCGAACGGCTCAACGTCGCGCTCGACGTGGAAGCGATCGGTGAGTTGGGCTGGGCGATCACGCGCGAGGAAGTCATTGCCAGGCACGTCGGGCTGTCGGAGGCCGACGCGACGGCCGATATCGAGTCGGTCATCGGCCGGCCCGTGCCCGCCGAGTGGGTGCTGCGCTGGCGAAGTGCCTATCACGCGGCATACGAGACGCAGCTGGAGGCCGTGCCCGGGGTAGGCGCGGCGATCGCCGACCTCGTGGCCGACGGTTGGGCGGTGTGTGTCGCGACGAGCGGCGAGCGCGCGACGACGTGGCGCAAGCTCGCCCGGTGCGGGCTGGCGCAGTGGTTCACCGAGGCGACCGTCTTCACCGCCGCCGACGTGGCGCGCGGGAAGCCGGCGCCCGACCTCTTCCTCTGGGCGGGCGCGCAGTTGGGCGTCGCGCCCGAGCGGTGCGTCGTCGTCGAAGACTCGCCGCACGGGGTGGCCGCCGCACGAGCCGCCGGTATGCCGTGCGTCGGCTTCGCGGGCAGCGTCACCTCGCGGGGGCAGTTGGTTGATGCCGACGTCGTCATCGACGACATGTCGGCGTTGGTCGCCGCGATCTGCGACCTGGTCTAGCTAACCCTGCGCTGGCCGACTGGCTGGATGGATGGCTTGGGCCGGGCGCCACATCGCCGTTCGAAAGGTCGACGACCTTTTCGTTGCTCGACGAAATTCGGTCGACCTGGCGAAAGATCGTCGACCTTTTGACACGAAGGCAGGCAGGGTGGGCAGGCAAGTCAGCGAGTGTCGACTTTCCGGCCGGGGTCGGGCTGGTGCTCGGAGGGAACTCACCGAGTGTCGAGTTTCCCGGCCGGAGGGGGGGGAGGCGCGGGCGAGGCGGATCAGCGTCAGCGGACGCGCCAGGCCCCGGGGTCGGGCGGGACAGGTGAGGGTTGCGCATCCGCGTCGGCGAATGGGCGCGCCCCTGCGATGAGTCGGGTCACCTCAGGCCCGGACCGTATGCCGGTCGGGATCGGCGCGCTCGCACCGGCCCGACGCAGCGCGGCGAGGTCCAGGCGGGGCTGGCCATCCCCGGTCCGCGATAGGCCGGAGGAGTCTGGTCGATTGGCTTCGGCGTCGGTGGGTGAGAGCCTCGCGGAGCCCGAGCGATTGGCTTCGGCGTCGGTGGGTGAGAGCCTCGCGGAGTCCGAACGAGCGGGTCCAGCATCAGTGGGTGCAGGATTGGCCAGGTCGTCGGCTCCCCGGGATGCCACCGCGACGAGGTTGCCGAAACGGCGCCCCTTGAGGACGTCGTGGGTCGCCAACACCGCCAACACCGCTGGCCCACCGAACCCCTCAACTGAGGCCAGCGTCGCGAGGAACCTTGCCGCCCAACGCAATCCGGGCTCGTCGGCCAGGTTGGCGAGCAGCAACCCACCAGGGGCCAGCACTCGAGCCACGTCGGCGAGGAACTCCGGAGTGGCGAGCTCGGCCGGGACTCGGCCCGCGGCATACGCATCGAGGACGAGGACGTCGGCACTCGCTGTCGCCAGCCCCCGAACGCCGGTGCGGCCGTCGAGGGGACGCACCCGGATCCGGTGCCCGCGAGGCAACGGCAACCGCTCGCGGACGGCCGCGGTGAGTGCGGCGTCGGGCTCCAGGACGATCTGCGGCGAGACCGGCCGGGTGTGCTGCACCCAGCGAGCCAGCGTGAGCCCGGCGCCACCGACGTGGGTGACCCGCAGCGGCGCCGGGGCCGTGGGCGAGCACGCGCCGATGGCGAGGGCGAAGTGTTGGACGTACTCGAAGGTGATCAGCCCGGGGTCGGCGAGGTCGACATGGGACTGGGGCTGGCCGTCGAGCATGACCGTCCACCCGCCGTGGCCGTCCGGCTCGAACCGCACCGACTCGGACGATGGCCCTTCGGCTGATCCAGTCACGGGGTCGCGCCTCGCCGTTGCGGCATCCGCCGAGTCAGCCGAGTCAGCCGAGTCAGCCGAGTCAGCCGAGTCACGTCGATGGCGGCGGCACCCAGACAGCGAGCATCAGCGACGCGATGAGCGTGAGCAGACCGACGACGATGATGAACCACCCGATGACGACGTAGGGCGTCGCCCGAGCGGCGTGGGTGAGCAAAGCCGCGCGACCCGGTTCGGTGGGGTCGACGAGGATGTCGACCGACTGGCCGGGCTCCCAAAGGTCGCCGTGCGAGCGGCTGGCGACGATGTGCTCGGAGCCGTCGGGGGCGGCATACCGGATGTGCGGGTTGCGCAGGAACAGACCCTCGGTGCCCCCGCTCTTGTCGACGATGGTCCCGACCGCCGGCACCCAATCGCCGCCGACGCGGCCGCGGCGTCGACCGACCGCGATCATCCACCACCCCAAGAGCACCCAGAACAGGCCGATGAGGGTCCCGGCGATCTCGCCTCCGTGGTTGCTCATGGCAGGAGCATCGCCTTGGTGGCGCGGCGCTGGTCCATCGCGGCATACGCCTCGGCGACGTCCGCGAGGGGGACCGTAAGGTCGAAGACGCGTCCCGGGTGGATCTCGCCAGCGAGGACGAGGTCGCGCAACGCGGGCAGATATTCGCGCACGGGCGCCACGCCACCGCCGATGTGGACGTTGCGGGCGAAGAGGTCCTCGATCGGCACCGTGACGTCGTGGGGGACGCCGACGAAGCCGATCCGGCCACCAGGCCGCACGAGATCCAGGGCGGTGCGCATCGACTCGGCGGTGCCCACACACTCCAGGGCCGCGTCGACACCGAAGCCGTCCGTGAGGTCGCGGACCCGAGCCACGCCGGCCTCGCCCCGCTCAGCCACGACCTCGGTCGCCCCGAACTCCACCGCGATCGCCGAACGGGCCTCGTGACGCGACATCGCGATGATTCGCGTCGCGCCCTGCAACCGGGCCGACAGCAGTGCGCACAATCCGACCGCGCCGTCACCGACGACGGCCACGGTGTCGCCCGGTCGCACGCCCGCGCTGAGCGCGCAGTGCCAGCCAGTGCCCATCACGTCCGAGAGGGTGAGCAGGTCGGGCACGAGGTCGGCCGAGGGCACCTCGGGGGTCGCAACGAGGGTGCCATCGGCCAGCGGCACCCGCACGAACTCGCCCTGCC
Organism: Candidatus Phosphoribacter hodrii; assembly: GCA_016707175.1. Classification (GTDB taxonomy): domain Bacteria; phylum Actinomycetota; class Actinomycetes; order Actinomycetales; family Dermatophilaceae; genus Phosphoribacter; species Phosphoribacter hodrii. Next base: position 613,967 of record JADJIB010000001.1, on the reverse strand, counting down.
CGGCGTCGACCGGCAAGCCCTCGCGGTCGCGGCCTCCCCACCAACCGCCGTTCTCGCACGAGGTCTGGATGCCGACACGGCATACCCGACAGGTGTTGTCCGACCACGCGAAGGGGGCGATGACGAAGTCGCCGGGGCGCACAGTGGCGACCTCCGAGCCGACCTCCTCGACGATGCCGACGAACTCGTGGCCGATCCGCTGCCCTGGCTTGCTCGCGTTGATCCCGCGGTAGGGCCACAGGTCCGACCCGCACACGCAGGAGGCCGTCACCCGCACGAGGGCGTCGGTCGGCCGGTGGAGCTTGGGGTCGGGCAGGTCGGACACCCGGATGTCGAAGGCCCCGTGCAGGGTGGTCGCGCGCATGGCTCCATCCTCCCGTGTCTGCGCGCGGTGACACCATGTGGGGGTGCCACCCCGCCGCCGCATCCCGCCCGCCGAGGGCCTCATCGCCCTGGAGGTATGCCGTGCGGCAGGGTTCGCGTCGGCCCCCCGGGAGGCGCTCGCGACCGCTGTGCGGTTCACCCTTGAGGAGTTGGCCACGCTGGCGCCCGGACGATCGGTCGAGGTGCGGGTGCCTCCGTTCGGGGCGACCCAGTGCGTGCCGGGGCCCGTCCACCGGCGGGGAACCCCGGCCTCCGTCGTCGAGACCGACGCCGTGACCTGGTTGTCTGTGGCGGTCGGGGACCTCGGTTGGGCCGAGGCGCTCGACTCCGGGGCGGTGCGCGCGTCGGGGGAGCGGGCGGCGCTGGGCGAGTGGCTGCCGCTGGGTAGGCTGTCCGGGTGACGTCACCAGGGACCCCGCCGCCGAGCCAGCGACGCCGTCGCGCCCCGCGCCTCGTGCCGTTCATCGCGACCGGCGCCATCCTCGGATATGTCGTCGGGCTGCTGTTGGCCGCCCGACCCGTGGCAGACGAGGCCGCCCAGCGACTGCAGAACTACTCGTTCAACTCGCAGGCCGGGTATCTCGGGCTGTTCGGCGCGCTCATGGGCGCGCTGTTGGGGGCCGTCGTGTTCGTGGTGCTCGACCGCAGGAGCTGACCGGCAGCACGGCATACCTGTGGGACACTTGCGCACGTGGCAGGTGGCGACGGGCTGTTAACGCACGATCTCATGCCGGGGGAGAAGGGCCCACAGGACGCCTGTGGGGTCTTCGGAGTCTGGGCACCCGGGGAGGACGTGGCCAAGCTCGCCTACTTCGGGCTCTACGCGTTGCAGCACCGCGGCCAGGAGTCCGCCGGCATCGCGACTGGCGACGGCCACAAGGTGCTCGTCTACAAGGACATGGGGCTGGTCAGCCAGGTCTTCAACGAGTCGGCGCTGCAGTCGCTCACCGGGCACGTCGCGATCGGCCACTGCCGCTACTCGACGACCGGCGGGTCGACCTGGGAGAACGCGCAGCCCACGCTCGGCGGCACCGACACGACGACGGTTGCGCTGGCCCACAACGGCAACCTCATCAACTCGGCCGAGTTGCGTGACCTCGTCGCGGAACGGCACGGGCACCTCGACCGGCATCCCGGAGAGTTGGGGCGCGGCAACACCACCGACACGGCCCTGGTGACGGCACTGCTCTCCGACCCCGACCGCTCGCTCGAAGCTGTGGCGTTGGACGTGCTCCCGCGGTTGCGGGGCGCCTTCTGCTTCGTCTTCATGGACGAGCACACCCTGTATGCCGCCCGCGACCCCCACGGCATCCGCCCCCTGGCGCTGGGTCGGCTCGACCGCGGCTGGGTCGTGGCGTCGGAGACGGCTGCCCTGCAGACTGTCGGCGCGTCGGTGATCCGTGAGATCGAGCCCGGTGAGCTCGTCGTCATCGACGAGCAGGGGCTGCGGTCGCACCGCTTCGCCGAGCCTGCGCCCAAGGGGTGCGTGTTCGAATACGTCTACCTCGCCCGGCCCGATGCCGTCATCAACCAGCGTGTCGTGCATGAGGCGCGCGTGGCGATGGGCGCGCGGTTGGCCATCGAGCATCCCGTCGATGCCGATCTGGTCATTGGGGTGCCCGACTCCGGTGTTCCGGCCGCCGTCGGTTATGCCCAGGCGTCGGGGATCCCGTTCGGGCAGGGTTTCGTCAAGAACGCCTATGTCGGGCGGACCTTCATCCAGCCCTCGCAAACGTTGCGCCAGTTGGGCATCCGGCTCAAGCTCAACCCGCTGGCCCACACGATCCGGGGCAAGCGGCTGGTCGTCGTCGACGACTCGATCGTGCGCGGCAACACCCAGCGGGCCCAGGTCCGGATGCTGCGTGAGGCGGGGGCGGCCGAGGTCCACGTGCGGATCTCCTCGCCGCCGGTCAACTGGCCGTGCTTCTACGGCATCGACTTCGCGACCCGCGCCGAGCTCATCGCCACTGGCCTGGGGGTCGAAGAGATCCGGGCCTCGATCGGTGCCGACTCGTTGGGCTACATCTCCCTGGAGGGGATGATCGAGGCCACGAACCAGCCGGCTGACCGGCTGTGCGCGGCGTGTTTCACCGGCACCTACCCGGTGGACCTGCCGGAGGACGGTCGGATCGGCAAGCACCTGTTCGAGCCGTTGCCCATCGACCTCTCCCACTCGGTGCGGGACGTCGATCCGGCCCCCCTGTCGGGGGCGGACATGGGCGGGCGCGCGGGCGGCATACGAGTTGATGTCGAAGGCGTGGGCCTCGGTGTCGACGGTGGCGCCGAGAACGCCCTGCTGCACCCCTGACTCTGGCGGGGACCCTAGGCTAAGCACGTGACTGCTCCGTCGACCCCGCCGCCAGCCTCCTCGACCTCGACCTCGACCTCGACCTCGGAGCGGGGCCCCATCACGTATGCCGCGGCAGGAGTCGACGTCGAAGCGGGCGACAAGGCCGTCGAGTTGATGAAGGAGTCGATCCGCCGGGCCACCCGACCCGAGGTGCTTGGCGGCCTCGGCGGTTTCGCTGGGCTCTTCGACGCCAGCGCCCTGGCCCGGATGACCCGCCCGATCCTCGCCACGTCGACCGACGGGGTCGGCACCAAGGTCGCCATCGCCCAGGCCCTCGATCGGCACGACACCATCGGCTTCGACCTGGTCGGCATGGTCGTCGATGACATCGTCGTCTGTGGCGCCGAGCCCCTCTTCATGACTGACTACATCGCCACCGGCAAGGTCGTCCCCGAACGGATCGCGGCCATCGTCGGCGGCATCGCCCGCGCCTGCGAGCAGGCTGGCGTCGCTCTCGTGGGCGGCGAGACCGCCGAGCACCCGGGGCTGCTGGACCCCGACGAATACGACGTGGCGGGCGCCGCGACGGGGGTTGTCGAATACGCCAGTATTCTCGGCCCGCAGCGCGTCGAGGCCGGCGATGTCGTCCTCGCGCTCGCGTCCTCGGGCCTGCACTCCAACGGCTACTCCCTGGTCCGCCGGGTCATTGCGGCGGCCGGCTGGTCGCTGGACCGGCACGTCGAGGAGTTCGGGCACACGCTGGGTGAGGAGCTTCTCACTCCCACGCGCGTGTATGCCGCCGACCTCCTCTCGCTCATCCGCACCCCCGGCATCGACATCCACGCGCTCTCGCACGTCACCGGCGGTGGCCTGGCCGCCAACCTCGCCCGCGTCCTGCCCCGCGGCAGCTACGCCCGGGTCGACCGGTCGACCTGGACCCCGCCGGCGGTCTTCGAGGTCATCGGCGCACTCGGCCGGGTGCCCCGCAGCGACCTTGAGCGCACCCTCAACCTCGGCATCGGCTTCGTGGCCGTCCTCCCCGCCGCGCACGCAGCCGCCGCCGAGCAGGTTTGCCGCGCGCGCGGCATACCGGCGTGGGTCCTGGGGGAGGTCGGCGAGGAGGCGACGTGGACGCCGCAGCCGGACGTCGAGGTGACCCGTGGGGCGAAGGGTGTCGACGGGGGAGCGGTGCAGGTCGTCGGGGAGCACCCGAAACCCTGAGGCGCGGGCGCCCGGCACTGGCCTACGGTGGGGCGATGAGCGACGCCACCCCGTCCGCAGGCGGCATGGACCCCGCCCTCGACCCGCCCGCAGTGGCGACCGTCGGCACCGAGCGCGAGTTGCTGCAGGCCTGGCTCGACTTCCATCGTCAGACGCTGCGCTGGAAGTGCTCAGGGTTGACCCCGGAGCAGCTGTGCGAGGCCAGCGCGCCGCCCTCGCGGATGAGTCTGGCCGGGCTGATGCGGCACATGACCGACGTCGAGGTCTGGTGGTTCGGACGGGTCGCGGTGGGGGACGAGTCGGCAACCGATCGCTATCCCGGCCAGGACGAAGATCTCTGCGAGGCGACGGCACCGACCGTGGCAGCCGACTGGGAGGCGTTCGAGGCAGCCATCCGTCGGTCGGATGAGGTGTTCGCCACGCTCAACCTGGACGCGACAGCCGCGTGGATGCACCCCAGGCGCGGGCCGGTGAGCAACCGGTGGATCCTCATCCACATGGTCGAGGAGTGGGCGCGGCACAACGGTCATGCCGACCTCATCCGGGAACGGATCGATGGCGCGGCCGGCGACTGAGTCGCCAGTCCCCGGCGCTTGAGGGCATGCCTTGGGCCCGACCGGCGGTCGGGTGTCAGCAACTCACGGTCTAGGACCGCATGAGGTGCCGCTACGGGTGAGGGCCGGTCGCTTCAGCGACCAGCCGCCCACGACGCGTAGTCGTCGTCCACCTCACCGTCGTCAGCGTCGTCGTCCTCTTCCTCGTCGTCTTCGTCATCATCGACGTCGTCGGTCTGGTTGAACGACTGGCCGCCACGGTGGGTGGCGCTGTGTAGTTCGCGCTCAAGCGCGCTGAGATCGGTGTCGGGAGAGAAATACTTCAACTCCCGGGCGACCTTAGTTTGCTTGGCCTTGGCCCGGCCGCGCCCCATGGCGTGACCCCCTCATGCGTCTGCCGGGGCGGCATCGCCAGGCCCGCCGGTCACGTGCCGATCGGCAGTGCACGGCGGGTCGCCGCGGAGCGGCCCCGGGAAATGTGTGTCTCCGTGGGGACAACGCTACCCGACGTTGGCGGTTCTGTCTGACGGGTCCTTCCTGGTGATCAGTTGGGAGCGTTTCCCACCAGAGGTGCCTCGGTCGTGCGAGAGTGTCCCGCGCAGGGGATTGACGCGGGGTCATCCGAATGGAGTACCAAAGAATGATGTTGGGAGCGGGCGAGGAGCGAGACCCCTTGCTCACGCCTGGTGAAGTGGCAGGGCTCTTCCGAGTGGACCCGAAGACGGTCACCCGATGGGCTAAGGCGGGCAAGTTGACGGCGATCCGCACATTGGGCGGACACCGGCGCTACCGCAGCTCGGAAGTGCACAGGCTGCTCGGCGGGCAGTAGGCCAAGCGGAACGCGGTCGTGACGCATCGTGGGGGTGCGGAGCGATCGGAGTGCCTTCGGGGGAAGGCGCCGCACGGCTAGAGCAAACAGAACGTTCGCCGCATAATGCGGGTTAACGACGTTCTGCGATTCGTGCTGCCCTGAACAGCCTCGCGGCATACCGGGCGCCATCTCTGCCCCCTGCGCCGCGGCCCAACTACAGTGGTTTCTGTGAGCAATGAGAGCGGTTCTGAGGGCACCCCGGCCCACCGGGGGCACGCGAGGGTGCCGGGAGACAGCGATCGTCGGCCGACCTGGGTCGCCCTCGCGCAGTCCAAGCGAGTCCTCTGGGTCCTCGTGGCCGCGGGGCTCGCCCTGCTCATCGGCGTGTCGGTCTTCCAGGCGCTGGGCAGCTTCCTGTTCCTCCTGCTGCTGGCCTGGCTGCTGTCGATCGCCATGGAGCCGATGGTCGGGTGGCTCATCCGCCGCGGCATGAGTCGGGCCATGGCGTCAGCCGCCGTCCTGTTCGGGCTGATGGCCGTCACCGTCGGCATCGCGGCCATGTTCGGTCAGGTCTTCATCTCGCAGGCGCAGGAGCTCAAGGACGCCTTCCCTGACGCCGTCCGCCAAGCCGTCGCGTGGGTCAACACCACGTTCAACACGTCGTTCAACACCGACCAGATCTACACCGCCCTCCAACTCTCGCCCGAGCGGATCTCCGAGTTGGCCCAGCGCTTCGGCGGCGGCCTGCTCGGTGTCTTCGGTGCGGTCGTCACGTTCATCTTCAACCTCGTGACGATCCTCGTCTTCGCTTACTACCTGTCGGCCGACAGCATCAAACTGCGCCGCACGATCGGCTCCTACCTGCCGCCCCGGTACCAGCCGATGCTCATGACCATCTGGACCATCGCGATCGACAAGACCGGCGGCTACGTCGTCTCGAAGGTCATCCTGTCGACCTTCTCCTCAGTCGCGTACGCGCTGTTCTTCCTCATCCTTGACGTGCCCTTCTGGCTGCCCCTTGGGGTGCTCATGGGGATCTCCGGCCAGTTCATCCCGATCATTGGCACCTACATCGGTGTCGTCGTCCCCGCCTTGTTCTCGCTCCTTCGCGACCCGCTCGACGCCGTGTGGATCGTCGTGTTCGCCACGATCTACCAGCAGTTCGAGAGCTACTGGCTGACCCCCAAGATCAGCAACCGCACGATGGACGTGCACCCAGCGGTGGCACTCGGGTCGGTGTTCGTCGGCGTGGCCCTCATGGGGCCGATCGGGGCCGTCATCGGCATTCCCGTCGCCGCGGCGGTGATCACCATTGCCGACACGTTCCGACGGCGCCACGAGTTGCTCCCCGAGTTGGAGACCCTGCAGGACGACGACGGAGGCTCCGACGGTGACTCTGCTGACGCCGGGCCACCAACGGGCGCGGCCGAGACTGCCTGACTCGCGCCTGCAGCGATGAGCCGGCCGGCGACCATGGGGGCGGACCCAAAGATGGTCTCGCTGGGATTTCGAGGTCCCCGGCCTCCCGAGCGGTTCGACATGGCTCGCTACTGCTTGGCCGTGGGTGACGCCCGCCCGTCTGACCGGCTCGGTCTTGTCGTCGTCCACGATGCCGACGCCGCGCCGGACGCCGACGAACGCTGGACCTTCGGCGAGTTGGACGAGGCGGTGCGCCGGATCGCCGCCGGGCTGCTGGGCGTCGGGCTCGTCCCCGGGGATCGGGTCCTGCTGCGGATGGGCAACACGAGTGACGCGGCCCTGGCCTTCTTCGGAGCCGTCGCCGCCGGTCTGGTTGCCGTGCCGACCTCGGCGATGCTCACCGGCGACGAGGTGGCCGCGGTGGTCGCCGACGCCCGCCCTTCCCTGGTGATCGCGGCGCCGGAGCACGCAGCGACCGTGCCGCACGGCATACCCCTTGTCGGTCCGGAACACCTCGCGAAGTGGCGCGCCGACCTCGCCCCCGCTCCGTGGCGCGACAGCCGAGCCGACGACCCGGCCTTCCTCGTCTACACCTCGGGGACCTCGGGCGAGCCGAAGGGCGTCCTGCACGCCCACCGCTCCGCGTGGGGACGGCGGCCCATGTATGCCGGGTGGGAGGGTCTGCGACCGGGTGACGTCATGCTCCACGCGGGTGCGTTCAACTGGACCTACACGCTCGGCGTCGGGCTGACCGACCCGTGGGCCAACGGCGGGACGGCGGTCGTGTACAACGGCCCCCGCGACCCGGCCGTCTGGGGGAGGCTCGTGAAGCGTTGTGGCGCAACGATCTTCGCGGCAGTTCCGGGCGTCTATCGGCAACTGCTAGCGAGCGGGGCGCTCGCACCGGCCGATGTGGCCACCCTGCGACACGGCCTCACCGCCGGCGAGGCGCTCTCGCGCGAGATGTATGCCGCGTGGCAGGAGGCCACCGGGCTGCCGCTCTACGAGGCGCTGGGGATGAGCGAGATCTCCACTTACGTCTCGTCGGGGCCGACCGTGCCGACCCGGCCCGGCTCGCCGGGCAAGCCGCAGGAAGGCCGCTGCATCGCCATCCTGCCGGTCGAGCCGACGGATCCGGATGAAGGCGACGCGCCGCTGCCGACGGGCCACACCGGGTTGCTGGCGATCCATCGCACCGACCCCGGCCTCATGCTCGGCTATTGGGAGCGGCCCGACGAGGATGCCGCCACCCGCCGCGGTGAGTGGTTCGTCGGCGGCGACCTGGCCCACCTGGACGACGACGGCTACCTGATCCACCACGGGCGGGCCGACGATGTCATGAACCCCGGCGGATTCCGGGTCTCGCCCCAGGAGGTCGAGCACGTCCTCGCCGCCGCACCCGGCGTGGCCGACGTCGGGGTCACCGAGGTCGAGATCCGGGCCGGGGTCCGGGTCGTCGGCGCGTTCGTCGTCGCGCGCCCACAGGGGTGCGACCCCGAGGCGGTCCGGGCGTATGCCGCGGAGCACCTCGCGGCATACAAGGTCCCGCGGGTGGTCCGACTGGTCTCGACGCTACCCCGGACCGCCAACGGCAAACTGGTGCGCCGAGAATTGAGCTCGTGACTTCCGCTGGGATCCCGCGCACTTCTGGGCCGAGAACCGGCCGTGCCGACGGCCCTAGGATGCGCGCATGGACCTGGGAAACCTGCTGGGCGGGATCGACACCGACGCCATCGCCGACGTCGTCAAGGTGGTCGTCGACAATCGCGCGATGATTGAGCAACTGGGCCGCCTGCCGGAGTTGTTCGGGCAGTTCGCCGACAACCTCCAGGGGGCCGGCCAGGAGGCCGGGTCCGCTGCGCTCGCGCTGGTCGGCGCCGACGGCGCGTCCGGCGCCCGCGGCGCGCTGGCGTCCGCCGCGACGGCGCTCGCCGGCATCGTCACCACGCTTGACAGCGGCATTGCGCGGATCGCCGAAACCGCCGAGGGGGCCGCCAAGGTGCCGCTCATGGGTGGCCCGGCGGGGCACCTCGCGGAGGCGGCCAAGGACATGGGCGAGTCGACGGCGCAGTTGGGCACGCTGGCGGCCTCGATGGGGTCGATCGCCGAGGTGCTCGACGAGGTCGCTTCTGCCTTGCGGAACGTCGGTGTCTACCTCACGGACAGCGGCACTCAGGCCAGGGGCTTCGTCGGAACGTCCTGATCCGCGCGTTCGCAGCACCGGTTGCCGGTATGCCGCGGACATAGGATGCCGAGATGAGCAGCACCCTGCTTCCACCGCTGTCGCTGGAGGACAAGTTCACCGTCGACGAGGGGATCATCCACCTCACCGGGGTGCAGGCCCTCGTCCGGTTGCCCATGGTGCAGCGACGGCTGGACCTCGCGGCCGGTCTCAACACCGCCACCTTCATCTCGGGCTATCCAGGCTCGCCGTTGGGCGGTTTTGACCTGGAACTGCAGCGGCGCCGGGGGCTGATGGACGCCCATCACGTCGTCCATCAGATGGGAGTCAACGAGGAGCTCGGGGCGACCGCCGTCATGGGCAGCCAACTGGCGATGCAGTTGCCAGGCCCGCGTTTCGACGGGGTGTTGGGCCTCTGGTACGGCAAGGCCAACGGGTTCGACCGGGCCCTGGATGCGCTGCGCCAGGCCAACCTCGCCGGCACGGTGCGTACGGGCGGCGCGTTGGCCCTGGTCGGAGACGACCCGACCGCCAAGTCGTCGCCGACGCCGGGGGCCAGTGAGGTCGCGGCGGCAGCGATCATGATGCCGATGCTCTATCCGGGCGATGTCCAAGAGGTCCTCGACCTGGGGCAGCACGCCGTGGCCCTCTCGCGGTCGTGTGGTCTGTGGGTGGCGGTGAAAATGTCGACCACGGTCGCCGACGGGTCCGGGTCTGCGGTGGTGGCTCCGGGGCGCGTCCAGCCGATCATGGTGGACATCGAGGAGAACGGGCGGCCCTACCTCCATCGGCCCTCGACCCACATGTACGGCGCCCGGGTCATGGAGATGGAGCACTCCATGGTCTATGGCCGAATGCGGGCGGCCTTGGCCTATGCCCGGGCCAACGACGTCAACCGGATCACGCTGCGCACCGACGCCGACCGGGTGGGGATCATTTCGTCCGGCAAGACCTATTTCGAGATGCGCCAGACCTTGCGGGAGTTGGGGCTGGACGACCGGGAGTTGCAGCGCCTCGGTGTGCGCCTGTTGCAGTTGCGGATGCCCTACCCGCTCGAGGGCGGGATCATCCGGGAGTTCGCCGCCGGGCTGGAAGAGATCCTCGTCCTGGAGGACAAGCGCCCCTTCGTCGAGTTGTTCGTCAAGGACGAGCTCTATGGGCTGGCCGACCGGCCGCTCGTGCTGGGCAAACTCGACGAGGACAGCAAGTGGCTCGTCCCGATCCACGCCGAGCTAGACACGGTGTCGATCGCCCGGTTGGTCGCCGAACGGCTGCTCAAGCGAGCTGCTCCCGGTGAGCTCGCGGTGCTGGAGGAGCGGCTGGAGCGGATCACCCGCCCGCGCTCCCTGGCGCCGCTGGCCATGTCGCGCACCCCCTACTTCTGCTCCGGGTGCCCCCACAACTCCTCCGTGGCGGGAGTCCCCGCGGGGACGACGGTCGGTGCCGGGACGGGCTGCCACGTGCTCGCCGTCTTCATGCGCCCCGACGAGGTCGGCGACATCCTCGGTATCACCGCGATGGGCAACGAGGGTGCCCAGTGGATCGGCGCGTCGCCCTTCTGCAGCCTGCCGCACTTCATCCAGAACCTCGGCGACGGCACCTACGCCCACTCGGGGTCTTTGGCCATTCGCGCCTCGGTCGCCGCCGGGGTCAACATCACCTACAAACTGCTCTACAACGACCACGTGGCGATGACCGGCGCGCAGCCGGCTATTGGCATCTCGGGCGTCCCCGACCTGGTGACGACCTTGCTGGCCGAGGGGGTCCGCCAGGTCATCATCACGACCGAGGACCTGCGCCGGTATGCCGGTGTGAGACTCCCCGACGGCGCTGCGGTGTGGGACCGCTCCCGGTTGGGGGAGGCCGTGAGCGTTCTCAGCGCGGTCGAAGGAGTCACCGTCCTGGTGCACGACCAGGAGTGCGCAACCGAGAAGCGTCGTCGGCGCAAGCGCGGGACACTCGAGGAGCCCAAGACCCGGATCCTCATCAACGAGGCGGTCTGTGAAGGCTGCGGCGACTGTGGCATCAAGTCGAACTGTCTGTCGGTGCACCCGGTCCAGACCGAGTTGGGCCGCAAGACCCAGATCCACCAACCGTCGTGCAACCTCGACTACTCGTGTGTCCAGGGCAACTGTCCGTCGTTCGTCAAGGTTGTTCCGGGCACCGCGGTGCGGCCCCGCCGTGGCGCCTCAGCAACCCTCGGCGCCGACGACCTGCCGGAGCCGACCCTGCGGGTGCCGGCCGACGAGTTCGGGATGCGGATCGCCGGCATCGGCGGCACGGGTGTCGTCACCGTGGCCCAGACGTTGGCCACTGCGGCCCTGCTCGACGGGCGCTTCGTGCGCGGTCTGGACCAGACCGGGTTGGCCCAGAAGGGCGGGCCGGTCATCTCCGACCTGCGGATCACGACCAGCCCGATGGATCAGGCTAACAAGCTCACCGTCGCCGACTGCGATCTCTTCCTCGCCTGTGACGTCCTGGTCGGGGCTCAGCAGCAGTTGCTGACGGTGACCGACTCCGAGCGCACGGTGGCGGTGACCTCGACGGCTCAGGTGCCGACCGGGCAGATGGTCGTCGACACCCAACTCGCCTTCCCCGACGTCGACGGGCTCGTGGCCCGGATCGACGCCTCCACCCGGTCGGACCTCAACGTGGCCCTCGACGCCCCGGGCATCGCCGAGCGGCTCTTCGGCACCGACCAGGTCGCCAACATCCTGCTGGTGGGGGCGGCATATCAGATCGGGGCGCTGCCCTTGCGGGCCGAGTCGATTGAGGCGGCCCTCACCCTCAACGGCGTGGCCGTCGAGACCAACCTGCAAGCCTTCCGGCGCGGGCGCCAGGCCGTTGCCGATCGGGCTGCGCTCGATGAGCTTGTAGGCGCCTCGCGCGTGCCTGCGGGCGCTGCCGACCTGTCGCTGTCGGCGACGCCAACCTCAGGGTCGTCGGGGTCACGGCCGGGGATCGTCCTGCCGCGCGAGCTGCGTGCGATCACCGATCTCGTTGGCGCAGAGCCGGGTTCGGAGCTCGCTCGGATGGTCGCGGTGCGGGTTCCCATGCTCGTGGACTACCAGGACGCGGCATACGCCCGCCGGTATGCCGTGCGCCTGGAGGCCGTCCGCGCGGCCGAGGCCCAGCGCACGCCGGGCCGAAGCACGCTGGCCGAGGCCGCAGCGTTCTCGCTGTTCAAACTCATGGCCTACAAGGACGAATACGAAGTTGCCCGGCTGCATCGGGATCCGGCCTTCCAGGCCGATCTGGCCGAGCGGTTCGGGGGCGACGCGGCATACTCCGTCATGCTCCTGCCGCCCGTGCTCAAGACGATCGGCCTCAAGCGCAAGGTGGGGTTGTCGCGGCCGGTGGCGAAGGTTGCCTTCGGGGCGCTGGCGCCGATGAAGCGGTTGCGGAACACCCGGTTCGACCCGTTCGGGCGTGACCATGTACGGGTGGTTGAGCGCGCCCTCATCGCCGAGTATGACGCGCTGCTGGACGAGATCATTCAGCGGCTGAGTGTCGAAAATCATGCTGTGGCAGTCGAATTGGCGGCGCTGCCGGACCTGGTGCGAGGGTACGACGAGGTCAAGATGCGCAACGTCGACCGCTATCGCGAGCAGGTGACTCGGTTGCGGGCCCAGCTCACCGACGGCCGCTTGATCGTCGGGCGGCTCGACGTCGACGGTGCAACGGAGGCCCACCGCGAGGCCGAGAGCCAAGCGGGCGGGGCCTCGGCTCGGCCTGCGGCGCCTGAGCACTCAGGGTCGAGCGCGGCGTGGGCCGGTGCCGATTCCGAACGCGGCGCCAGTGCGTCGGACCCCTCGCCCCGGCCCAAGCGGCGGCGGCGCTCGATGCACGACAACCTCGAACACGACGCAGCCAGCGAAGGCCGGATCGAGCCCAGCACGGCCGCCCTCATGGAAGGTGCCCCTCCCGGCGGGACGAGCGGACGGGTCCAGCCGCCGCGCCGGACGCGGACCGGCGTTCACGACGAGGGCACCAACGAGGGAGACACCGGCAACCTCCCCGGCTGACCGCTCCGGTCCGGCCGTCCCGAACCTGGCGGACACCTCGTGTTTACCTCAACGCCACTCAGGAGACACGTAGGCGGGGGCTACATTGGTTGCTGGCGCCGCGGGTGAGACTCCACGACACCAAACGGGGGAACTCGTCATGATGGTTGTCGCCGATCGGGGTCTGAGCGACTAGATGTTCGCGGGTTCGTCACGCGTATCACAGGAGGGCGACGTGAGTTCCAAGGTCCACAAGGTCAACCCAAAAGATCGAGCGCAACTCAACCAAACGCCGGTCACGTTCGCCCGTGTGGCGGGGCTGTTCCGCCCATATCGGAGCAAACTACTCGTGGTGTCGCTGATCATTGTGACCTCGTCCGTCATCTCCCTTGGGCAGCCCCTGCTGCTCCGACTCATCATCGACGACGCGCTTCCGTATGGGAGGACCACGCTACTTGAACTAGCCGTGGCGGGGATGATCCTCGTCTCCATCATCACCGGGGTTCTCGGGGTGCTGCAGGCATGGCTGGCGACGTCCATCGGGCAACAGGTGATGCACCGAATGCGCGCGGATGTCTTTGCCAATCTTCAGTCACAGTCGATGGACTTCTTCAAGAAGACCCGCGGCGGCGAGGTGCAGTCCCGCATCACGAGCGATATCACTGGGATGCAATCAGTGATCACCTCCACCGCGACGACGATTGCCGCGAATGTAACGACCGTTGTGGCGACGGCGATCGCCATGGCCGCGCTGAGCTGGCGGCTGTCTCTGCTGTCAATGGTGATCATCCCGCCGGCCGTATGGATGACCCGGCGGGTGGCGATCATCCGCCAGTCGGTCACCCGTCAGCGACAGGAGGCGATGTCAGATCTGTTGTCCCAGGTTGAGGAAGCCTTGACCGTCAGCGGGGCACAACTCATCAAGACGTTGGGAATCGCAGACGCCCGTCAGCGGCAGTTCGAGTCGGCGTCGGCGAGCCTCAGCGAGTTGGAGTTGAAGTCAAAACTTGCAGGGAAGTGGCGGACTGCGGTCATGAACGTCACTTTTGCCTCGGTGCCTGCCCTCATCTACTTGGCCGCGGGGTTCGAGGCCACCTCCAGCGGGCTGACCCTCGGCACGCTCATCGCCTTCGCCACGCTCCAGGTGAACGTCTTCAAGCCCACACTTGGGCTCTTGAACATCGGCGCGGAGTGGATCGCCTCTCTCGCATTGCTGAGCAGGATCTTTGACTACCTGGACCTGCCGGTCGACGTGCCAGCTCCTCGCCACGGGATTCAGGTCCCGGGAGACCACCTCCTCGGCCCGGTGCGCTTTGAGCACGTCAGCTATAGGTATCCCGACTCCGAGACCAACATCCTGGACGACATCGACATCACCGTCGCGCCTGGAACGTCTATTGCGGTCGTGGGTGAGACGGGTTCGGGCAAGTCCACCCTTGCGGCGCTCCTTGTCCGCCTTGCCGACCCGACGGAAGGGAGGGTCTGCATCGGCGGGTTCGATGTCCGCGAACTCGATCATCGGTCGCTCACCGCGTTGGTGGGTATCGTTTCTCAAGATCCCTATCTGTCCCACACGACGATTCGCCACAACCTCCTGCAGGCGCGGCCTGAGGCGACCGAGGACATGATCTGGAACGTTCTTACCGCGGCGCAGATCGCGGAGACCGTTGAGCGGTTACCTGAGGGTCTCGACACCGTCGTCGGTGCTCGCGGTCACCGTTTCAGCGGAGGCGAGCGCCAGCGGTTGGTCATCGCGCGGACCTTGCTCAGGGACCCCAAGATCCTCATCCTTGATGAAGCGACTAGCGCTCTCGACAACGCCACGGAGAAGGAAGTTCAAGTCGCTTTGGACCGGCTCGTTCTTGGCCGCACGACGATCACCATTGCCCACCGACTCAGCACCGTCCGACGAGCCGACCGGATCTATGTCCTCAGCGGGGGGCGTATCACCGAAGCGGGCTCACACACGGATCTACTGGCGCTTGGCGGCCTCTACGCCGCTCTGGCATCAGCGTCCCAAACCAACAATGGCCTCGACTCGTCGATGCCGACACCGTCGGCTCCCCAGGGGGCGGACGAGCACCGCCTGTCCTTCTCTCCCAACTGACGCGGCTCGGCGGGCCAGGATCGGCGCCGTGGCCGGGTGTGAGGGGCCGTGTAGCTACCCGGGCATGAGGGACGCGGCGAGGGTGGCGCCGAGGTTCCAACAGGACTCCAACGCCTGCGCGTCGGGCTGGCCGAGCACGACGACGTCGTCGGCCGCCCGGCGCCACTGCATTCCGGTCGCGATCGCGTGGACCGATCGGGCCGCGCCGACCGTGTCGAGGTTGCCGTGGACATAGAGCCCGTATGCCGTGCCCACCGTCGCGTGCAGACAGGGGTAGTAGACCTGATCGAAGAAGTGCTTCAGGGCTCCGGACATGTAGCCGATGTTGGCCGGCGTCCCCAGCAACACCGCTCCAGCAGCCAGCAGATCGGAGGCGGTGGCCGCCAGCGCCGGTCGCACGACCACGTCGACCCCGTCGATGCCGTCCGCGCGGGTGCCCGCCAGGACTGCGTCGAGCATCGATTCGAGCGCGGGCGAGGTCGTGTGGTGGACGACGAGCAGGGTCGGCACCGGGGGTGGCTGGCTCACGCCATCACCGTATGCCGCCCGCGCGGCATACGGGCACTCCCGCGGCTCCGGTGATGGGGACTGTGTTGTTGGAGAGGTCAGCGACCGGAGCGGCGACGGCCGCCGGACTGCTCACTCATGCGGGCAGCCGAGAGGCTTCCGGCGCGCGCGGCGCCGGAGCGCTGCCCGCCCGCGGATCCGGAACGCGCGGATCCCGAACGCGGAGCGCCGGAGCGTCCGGCGTCCGAGCGCGGGGCGCCCGGAGCGGACCCACCCGCACGCGGCGCGCCTGAGCGGGGGGCCGAGCCACGAGTGCCACCGGAGCGAGCAGCGCCACCACGGCCGGACCCGGCCGACGGAGAAGCCGAGCCGCCTGAGCCCGAGCGACCCGAGCGTGCGCCACGCCCGCCACCGCCGGTGCCACTACCGCGGCCCTCCGGTGCGGCAACGGTTTCGGCGGGTCGAGCGGAGACCGGGACTAGCCGGCGCTCGCCCGGCACCAGCTCGGACAGCAACGGGTGACCGAGCCCGACCGAGGTCGTCGTCGGGCGGATCCCGGCAGCCCTGACGAGGGCGCGGACCTCGGCGGCCTGCTCCCGCTCCATGAGGGTGATGACCGTGCCTTTAGCGCCGGCGCGCGCGGTGCGGCCGGAGCGGTGGACATAGGCCTTGAACTCGCTCGGCGGGTCGGCGTGGATGACCAACTCGACGTCGTCGACGTGGATGCCGCGCGCAGCGATGTCGGTGGCCACCAGCGTGCTCGCCTCGCCGGAGTGGAAGGCCGCGAGGTTACGGGTGCGGGCGTTCTGGGCGAGGTTGCCGTGCAACTCGACCGACGACACTCCGAGCGCGTTGAGCTTGCGGGCGAGGGTCTTGGCCCGGTGCTTGGTGCGCGTGAAGACGACCGAGCGGCGCGAACCACTGGTCAGATCCACGAGCACTGGCATCCGCTGCTCGGAGTCGACCTGCAACACGTGGTGCTCGACGTCCGGAGTCGCCGACTCGGGCGAGTCGGCCTCGTGGGTGACCGGGTTGCGCAGGTAGCGCTTGACGATGACGGTCACTGCCCCGTCGAGGGTGGCCGAGAAGAGCAGCCGCTGACCGCTCGCAGGGGTGAGCTCGAGCAGGCGTCGAACCGCGGGAAGGAAGCCGAGGTCAGACATGTGGTCGGCCTCATCGAGGACGGTCACCTCGACCCGGTCCAGGCGGCACTCGCCTTGGCCGATGAGGTCCTCCAACCGACCCGGGCAAGCGATGACAATGTCGACGCCGGCACGCAGGGCACGCACCTGGGGCGACTGGCCGACGCCGCCGAAGATGGTCAGCGAGTTCAGGCCGGCCAAGCGAGCCAGCGGGGTGAGGGCGGCCTCGATCTGGACCGCCAGCTCTCGCGTGGGGACGACGATGAGGGCGCGGGGTGCACGGGGGGTGCGGGCGTTGCGCGGAGCCACTCCGTTCGGGGCAAGCCGCGCGAGGATCGGCAGGAGGAAGGCGTAGGTCTTTCCCGATCCGGTGCGGCCGCGGCCGAGCAGGTCGCGCCCGGCCAACGAGTCGGGAAGCGTGGCCGCTTGGATGGGCGTCGGGGTGTCGATACCGGCCTTGGCGAGCAGGTCCGCCAGCGAGGCGGGCACGCCGAGAGCAGCAAAAGCATTGATAGACAAGGAAAAATCTCCGTCGTGGAAGGTGGGACCGTCTCGCCGGCGCACGTCGACTCGTGGACTCCTCCACCAGCGGTGCGGCTCAGATCGCTACAACGTCACCAGGCAACCCGAAGCGAGACTGGCCGGGCTGCTGCCTCAACCGTACGGCATACCTGCCGGGTTCCCCGCATCCCGCGTTCGGGCCGGGTCGCTCAGGGGGTATGCCGGGTGCCCACCGCGGGCTCGGCAAGGTCCCGCATCACGCGCCGCAGCCGCAACCACCACTGGTCGCGCGGGCGGCGACGCGCCCAGTCGACGAGGTCGTCCACGCGGCGCAGCGGAGTGCGCGCGATCTCCCCGTTGTCCAGGCCGATCGCCACGGCATCCGAGCGTCCAGCGCCGAGTGCTGCAGACACGGCGGCCACCGCGTCGGCGGCCAAGCGCGCGGCGAGCACCCGGTCGAACGGTGAAGGGTTGCCGCCCTGCTGGACGTGCCCGAGGACGGCTTGGCGCACGTCATAGAGGTCGTCGGCCTCGGCCTCGAAGATCCGGGCCAGCACGTCGGTCGTGTAATAGGGATGGGCTCCCTCGGCGCGGATCGCGAGGAACAGCCCGTGCCCGTCGCGGAACCGCTGGGTCATCGACCGGACGTCGGCGGCGAGGTCCGTGAGGGTGAGGTCGTCCTCCGGGAGGTAGGCGCGTTCGGCGCCGGCCGACAGGGCCGACATGAGCGTGAGGTAGCCGCACTCGCGGCCCATGACCTCGATGACGAAGCAGCGGTGGGCCGCCAGGGCCGACTGCTTGATCCGGTCGATGGCCTCGACGATCGCGTTGAGGGCGGTGTCGGCGCCGACGGTCAGCTCGGTGCCGGGGAGGTTGTTGTCGATCGTGGCGGGCACGCAGACGACGGGGATGTCCAGCGACGGATAGCGGCCGCGTTCGCGAACGATCCGTTGGGCGCTCTCATACCCGTCGAGTCCGCCGACGACGAGCAGCGCATCGATTCGGTGGGTGTCAACGGCGCGGGCGACGGCATACAACTGCTCGGGGGCCAGCACCCCGCGACGCGAGCCGAGCTCGGCCCCGCCTAACCCCGCCCAGCCGTCCACGTCGCGCGGTGTGAGGGTGCGAAGGCGACCGTCGCACAGGCCGGTGAACCCGCCGTCGACACCGAGGATCTCGTGGCCGGCGTCGGAGCCGAGCAGGGTGACGGCGCGGACGGCGGCATTCATGCCGGGGGCCAGCCCGCCGGCATGCAGGACGGCGATCCGCTTGGGGTCGGCGGGCAGGGTCGTCCGGGGGTGCGACAGGGTGCGGAGCAACCCGAACAGGTCGGCATAGCTGTCGCCGCGGGCTGCCAGGGCTTGCTCGTAGCGACCCTCGTCGACCATCCGAGCGACGGCCTGGTTCTCCTGAACGGCTCGCATGAGTGGCACCCGGCGCACCCGATTGCGGTGCACGCCAACGAGTTGCGCGCCATCATTGGGTCCGGCGGTGAGCACCTGGTCGACGGCGTCGTAGCCCATCATCGTGGCCATCGACCGGTCGAAGGCGCTGGGGCTGCCGCCGCGTTGGACGTGGCCAAGGATGGTGACTCGGGCCTGCTCGCCGAGGCGTTCCTCGAGGACGGCGCAGATCCGGTCGGCGGTGATCGGCTCACCGGAGCGGTCCCGCGCGCCCTCGGCGACGACGACGATCGACTCGCGACGACCGCGTTCGCGGGCCCGTCGCAGGCTCTCGCAGAGCTCCTCCTCCCAGCCGTCTCCGGGGGGTGCTTCCGGGATGAGGGCGAAGTCGGCGCCACCGGCGATGGCGGCCGTGAGTGCGAGGTAGCCGCAGCGTCGCCCCATCACCTCGACGACGAAGGTCCGCTGGTGACTGGCGGCAGTTGAGGAGATGGCATCGAGCGCCTCGACGATGCGGTGCATGGCGCTGTCGGTGCCGATGGTCATGTCCGTGCCGACCATGTCGTTGTCGATCGAGCCGACGATCCCGGCGATGTGCAGGGTCGGGTGGGTGGCGACGATGTCGGCGGGCAAGACTCCGTCCGCGGCGAGTTCGGCGAGGAACTGCGGCCACTCGGTGGACAGGAGGTTGGCGCCGGTGAGGCTGCCGTCGCCCCCGACGACCACCAGGCGGTCGATGCCTTGGGCCGCCAGGTGGTATGCCGCCTGCTTGCGACCCGCGCGCTCGCGGAAGGCCGCGCACCTCGCCGTCCCGATGACCGTCCCACCGCGGTGCTGTATGCCGCCGACATCCTCCCAGCCGAGTGCCGAGATCCCGTCGCCCCCGTCAACGGCCCCCTGGTAGCCCTCGTGGATCGCGAAAACCTCTGCGCCGAAACGGATCCCGGCTCTTGCGACAGCGCGGACCGCGGCGTTCATGCCCTGGGCGTCGCCGCCGCTGGTGAGGACCCCGACGCGTCGTGTGACAGGCGAAACCATGGAGCCCATCCTTCACCCGCGGGAGTGAGTGGAGCCAACCGGGTCGGAATTGGCGAGCCAGCGGGTCAAGGTGGAGCGGGCCGTCGCTCGGCCCAGGTCCACCGTGGCCTTGAGTCGTCGGGCCCCACGGGACGTCCCGGGCACGGTGGGGCCGTGCGAGGTGGCCGGATCTGGCGGACCCGAGGGTGGGTGGCGAGGAGCTTCTCCTCGTCCTGGGCGACGGCATACCTGTTGCGCCAGGCGGGGATTGCGCCAGCTGCGTGGCGTTTGAGGTAGCGACGGATGATGTGGAACTGCATGTTGCCCGGGGGCCGCAGGTCCTCGCCCGGCCGCCGCGTGCGCAGGACGACGGCGTGGGTCGCGCCCTGGGCGAGTGCGGTGCGCACGGGGACCATCTCGGCCAGGCCACCGTCCATGAACCGTCTGCCCGCGAGGTGCACGGGTGGGCCGGCGAGCAGGGGAATGCCGGTCGAGGATCGGAGGGCCAGGCGCAGGGTCGACTCGTCGTGGATGAGGGGGGCCAGATCGACGGCCAGGCCGCTCTCCGCGTCGGTGGCGATCGGGTGGAAGGTGATCGAATTGCCAAGAATGGCAGCGAAATCCATCGGCACGAGATCGACATAGACGGTGTTGACGAGATAGTCGGTGTCAACGACCGGCCGCCCGCGCAAGGCCCGGCGTGGGGCGATGACTCCGCGCATGACCTCGCGGTTCCACCAGGTGTCCATGACCTGGGCGGCGCGGCCGCAGAGCAGCCAGGCTCCGTTGAGTGCGCCGCCTGAGACTCCATAGACCGCATCGAAAACCGTTGTGAGACCGAGGTCTTCAATGGCGACGACCATGCCGGAGGAGTAGGCTGATCGGGAACTGCCGCCTTCGATGAGGAGGGCGAGCCGGCACGGATCGCTTCGTTCCCCAGGGCGGCTGCCCTCGGTATGCCGCGTCCGCACGAGGTCCTCGACCGTCCAGTCCTCAGGCTCCACCGTTGGAGCCTACGCGGATCGCGGCGGCGGTCAGGCCCCGGCGTCGTTGCGTTGGGCCTCGGTGAAGGCGAGCTTCTCGCGGGCAGCGGCGGGGCTGGCGCCCGCGGCGCGGGCTGCGCGCATGGCCGAGATGTTGCCCGAGGCCGACGCGTATGCCGATCCGACCCGATGGCGATCGTAGGTGAGCGACTGCTCCCGTGAGACACCCAGTTGAGCCCCAACCTCGATCGCGTCCTGGTCCGCCCCCATGTAGAGGAAGTCCCAGGAGTAGATCGTGGTCTGCTGTTCGATGAGTGCTCGGACGGCGCCGAATCCCCATTCGTGAGAAGCATTCTCGTGACCGTCGGTCATGATCCCGACGATGACCGTCCCCGGGCGGTCGTGCTCGGGAAGGGCGGCGAGCCGCTCGCCCGCAGTCGTCACAAGGCGGCCGATGGAGTCGAGCAGCGCGGTGGTGCCGCGGGGGGCGAGGTGCAGGGGCGGGACCTCATTCACGGGGCGCGCGGCATACACCTCCTCGTAGTGGTCATCGAACTGCGCAAGGGTCACCAGGCAACGGCCCGGCGCGGTGCGCTGCTCGGCGATGAACGCGTTGAAGCCGGCCTCCGTCTCGGACCGGATCGAGGCCATCGAGCCGGACCGGTCGAGCAGGAAGTAGAGGTGGGTGAGGTTCTGATCGGTCATCGGATCTCCTTGTGGATCAACGGGATTCGGGGCGACGCGCGCGGAATCGCAGCGGCGGTCGCTCCTCGTCCGGGGTGGGCGGGGACACCTTGTGGCGCCCCTCTTCGAGGTCGTAGCGCGCGCGCTCCACGCCCGTGCGGGTCACCCGATCGCCGTCCCGGTATGCCGCGAGCAGGCTGGTGCGCGCCAGGCGCGGGCCGACGGCGTTCTCGGTGAGGCCGGCGAGGGTGGCGGTCTGACGGATCGTCGACCCCTCGGTGAGCACCGCGGCGGCCATCGCCTCGTCGAGCGCCTCGGTGACCTTGATTTGGGCCTCGCGCAGGTGCGGGAGGGCCTGCTCCGGGTCGCCAGGGTCGACATCGGCCAGCGACCGCTGGGCGGCGGTAATGGCGGCGGCGAGTGGCTCAGGTGCGGTGCTCATGATGTGATGGTAACGCAGTAACTGCGGTGCCGCAACTGGAGCCATGAGGTGACGATGCCCCGGTCCGCCGCGCGGGCGGCATACCGGGGCAGCGTCGGCTGTGGGTCGCGCTCAGTGCTGAGCGTCCTGCGGGCTCGGTGCGGTGGTGCCGTAGGGGTGCTGGGCGGAGGGCTGCGGGGCTGAGTAGGGGGCCGAGTAGGGGGCCGAGTAGGGCGGCGGGACCGGCGCGGCCTGGGCGAGGGTCTGGGTCGAGCGGCTGCGGTTGACGAGGTAGGCCCCGGCGGCGGCACCCAGCCCGGCGGCCCAGAACCAGGCGTCGTGCTCGTCGAACAGCGACCCGGGGAAGATGAGCAGCGCCGTGATCACGAGCAGCACGATGGAGCCGCCGCAGCCGTGCAAGGCCCGCTCGAGGCGGATCTGGCCGCGACGGTTGGGCAGCAGCAGCACGGCGATCAGGTAGATCGCGAGGATCGGCGTGAACAAGCCGACAACGAGGGTGGCGATCCGCACGACGACGGGGGAGATGCCGATGCGCTCGGCAATGCCTGAGCAGACACCGCCAACCCAGCGGTTGTCGGAGCGGGTGAGGGGGCTGCGGCGCAGGGCGCCGAAGAAGGCGTCCATCGCGTGTCCGGAGGCGGTGGGGCTGGAGGGCTGGGTCGTCGTCATGGCTCCACTCTGCGCCCGGCTGGCCAGTGGTCGTCACTGGGTGAGGCCCTGAGCCAGCCCTGACCCAACCCTGACCGCTCCCAGGAGGAGTCGGTCAGGATCGTCGCCGGAGATAGCGCTCGCATGGTCATCTTTGGGGGGTGCGTCCGGGGTTTCGACCCGGAGATAGCGCTCGCATGGTCATCTTTGGGGGGCTGGGCCAGGTTTGGGGCCGGAGATAGCGCTCGCATGGTCATCTTTGGGGGTTTCGGCGGGGGTCCTGGGCTGGAGATAGCGCTCGCATGGTCATCTTTGCGGGCGCCTGGGAGGTGAGTTTTCGACGGAGTGCGATCGAGGGGGTGATCACCCCGACAAGCGCACTCCGTGGCGCACGCCGAGCCGGCGGGTGCGGCATACCCCCCACTGCACGGGGTATGCCGCGTCAGGCTAGGCGACCAGGACGAGCGAGGTGGCGAGCGACGCGACGAGAGCGGAGGACAGGACGCCGAGCAGCAGCTCACGGGCACCGAGTTTGCGCAGCGCGCGCACGTCGACGCCGGCGCCAAGGGCGAACATCGCCGCGGCCAACGAGAACTCCTGGACGAAGCCCACTCCCGACCGGATGGGTGTGGGGACGGTGAGGACGCTACCGAGGACGACCAGCACGGCGAACGCGATCACGAAGAAGGGGACGAGTGGAGGTCGCGTGCCCGAGATCTTGAGGTGCCCGCGGCGGGCCCTGATGGAAAGGGCGACGAGCACCGGCCCGAGCATGAGAACACGGGTCAACTTGACGAGGACGGCGACCTCCAGGGCGACCCCGCCGACGATCCCGCCGGCCACAACCACTTGGCCGACCTCGTGGATGCTGCCCCCCATCCATGCGCCGGCGTCGCGCGCCTCGAGGCCGAACACGGCTGCCAGCGCAGGCAGCAGGAGCATCGCCACGCTGCCGAAGGCGACGACGAGGCCGATGGCAGTGGCGACGTCCTCCTCGTCCGACTCGACGACGCCGTCGACCGCTGCCACGGCTGTCGCACCGCAGATCGAGAAGCCGCAGGCGATGAGCAGTCGGCGCCCGGTCGGGACCCCGAGGGCGGCGCCGATGAGCATGGTCCCGACGATCCCCCCGGCCACGATGAGCGCGACGCCCACCAGGGTTTGCCAGCCAAGGGCGAGCGCCTGTCCGGCGACCAACTGGAACCCGAGCAGGGCCACCCCGAATCGCAGGACCCGCCGCGACCCGAACTCCAAGCCGGGGGCGAGGTGCGGTTGTGAACGCAGAGTGCTGGCCGCCGCCAGGCCCGCAGCGAGGGCGATGAGGACTCCGCTCAGGGCCGGGATGACGCTGTGGACGGCGAGGCCGAGCCCGCCACCGCCGGCAGCGAGGGCTAGGCCTGGTACGAGGGGCCGGCCTGGGACGGGCGCTGGGTCTGGGGCGGGCGCTGGGTCTGGGGCGGGCGCTGGGTCTGGCTCGGGCGCCATGGGTCGGTCGATCGGCACGTGGTTTGGTGCCGCCTTGTGGGCGGGGGGAGTCTGGACGGTGTTGGTCACATCGTCAGCGTCGCCGAGCCGCGACGGCGCCGCTAGAGACCACTTCGACCTGACCTTATGCGCTGGTGATATACCCTGCCGCGCTACTGTGCTTGGGTGTCGACGCGTCCGGACCTCCGCTTGCTCGAGTTGCTCGTTGCGTTGGCGGAGGCGGGCTCGCTGAGTGGTGCAGGGCGGGCGATGGGCATGGCCCAGCCGAACGTCAGCCGAGCGCTGTCGCGTTTGGAGCGGCAGTTGTCCGTCCAGTTGGTCACGCGGACTCCCGGCGGTTCGTCGCTCACGCCTGAAGGTGTGGTCGTTCTTGAGTGGGCTCGGGCTGCGCTCGATGCCGTCGACCGTGTGGTCATCGGCGCAAAAAGCCTTGCTGCGCAGCAGGACACGAGCCTGCATGTCGCGGCCAGTCTCACCGTCGCCGAGTATCTGGCTCCCTCGTGGCTCTCTCGGCTCCGGCGGGCCCGACCCGACGTTCGGGTAAGCCTGGCGGTGTCCAACTCGGATCTGGTGCTGGAGCAGGTGATCAGTGGTGCGGTCGACCTGGGCTTCGTCGAAGCCCCTACTGTGCCGCGGACCGTCTCGTCCCGTGTCGTGGCCCGCGACGAGTTGATTGTGGTCGTGGGCCCAACCCACCCTTGGGCTACGCGCCTTGATCCCGTTGGGCCGAACGAGTTGGCCGCCACCGACCTGGTGATGCGCGAGAGCGGGTCGGGCACCCGGCAGACCCTTGAGCGGGCTCTCCGCGTCACCGGGGTCGAGGTGGGTGACACCCATCTCGAGTTGGCCAGCACCGCGGCTGTGAAGTCGGCTGCCGCCACCGGCGACACCCCAGCGGTCCTCAGCCAGCTTGCGGTCGCCACCGAGCTCGGCAGTGGGTCGTTGGTCCGAGTACCGGTTGAGGGGCTTCGGCTGGGTCGCCGGTTGCGGGCGGTGTGGCCGGCGGGTATGCCGCTGGGCGGAGTTGCTGCCGAACTGGTCCGCCTCGCCGCCGAGGCGCCGCCAGCGCACCCGGAGATAGCGCTCGCATGGTCATCTTTGGGGGCAGACCCCGGGGTTTCGGCCCGGAGATAGCGCTCGCATGGTCATCTTTGGGGGCAGACCCCGGCGTTTCGGCCCGGAGATAGCGCTCGCATGGTCACTTGTGCCGTGGCTCAGGGGTGTGGGCGCGACAGAGTGCGATCGAGGGGGTTATCGCGCCGCCAAACGCACTCTCCGACGCACGCGCAAGCCGAGAGCGGGCGGCATACCCGCTCCGCGCGAGGTATGCCGCGCAAGGCGTGAGCGTGGGCGGCTTGCCCGGGCGCGGGCTTGGGTGACGGCAGGTTCAGAGGGACGACGTCGGCGGAGCGCTGAGGCCGAGGACGGTAACGGCCTGTAGGGCGAGGTGGATCTCGGCGAGCTGAGTGGGCACGGCCAATCGACGCCCAACGAGCTCCTCGAACCGGTTGAGCCGATAGCGAACTCCGTTGCGGTGCATATGCAAACGCGCCGCAGCCTCCTTGGTGGAGCCGGCCACAGCCAGCCACGTGCGCACCGTGTCCAGCAGCGGGTCCCGTTCGGCGGGCGCCAGGTCGAGGATTGGCGCGAGGACGGCGCGGGCCAACTGCTCGGCGGCGATCGGTGAGCTGACGATGAAGACGTCCAAGGGGTGGTGGCCGAAGGAGGCCACACCGATCGTCCGAGGGGGAACGGTCTGGAAGGCGAGCCGGGCTTCCACCAGGGCCTGACTGGTCTCATCAAGGTGTCGGTAGGGCCTGCTCACCCCGACCCGCCCCCGGGCGCCCGCGGCGAGGGCATTCGCCAGGGCTTGCTCACCAAAACGGGGTTGCAGGGCGACGACACCTTCCTGCAGGCCGGCGTCGAGTCGCCAGGCTGAGGAGACGTTGCGCTCCTTGAGTCGGGACTCGGCTGACGGCACGGCCTCCTGCCCCGGGCCAGGGCACTCCGCAGCGATGACGACGAACCGGCCCTCCTGCGGCATACGGAGCAATTGGGCCGAGTCCCACATGCGGCTCTGTTCCCCGTCGCCGAGCAACAACGCATCGAGCACGGCCTCGCGGACCTGACGGTCCAGTTGGGTGCGGGCGGACTCGGCAGCGCGGTAGGCGTCGGTCACTTCCAGAGCGAGGCGATCAGAGACCGCCCAGATGTCGGCGGCCGAGAGCAGCAACTCTGCGCGGATCTCGTCGTCAGCGCGCTCGACAAGGGCCTCCCAGAGGTGTCGCGTGCCGACGCGGAAGGCGTGCAGGACAACGTCGATCGGCAACCCCTGCTCCGCGCGCTGGCGGCCAACGGCCCGGACCGCGGTGGGGTCGAACTCGTGCAGGCCGGCAAGCTCACCCAGGACCAGGTGCAGGTTCCCGCGACAGACGCGTTGGAGTTCGTCGCCCGAGACCATCCCGCCATCCCGGTAGGCCGGCTCCTGCGCGCGAATCTTCACCGCCATCTCGGCGGCAAGGTCGTCGATCTCGTCCAGGAGGTGCGCGCTGAGAGTGCGCGCGGCGAGGCTCAGTGCGACGTTGCCCATGGGCCATGGTAGTTCGGCATACCCGCCCGTGGTGGCGCCTTACTGTGCAGGCGCACAGCGAGTTCGGTTCTGCGTCACCTCGCCGAACGAGCCGGTATGCCGGATGGTTAAGACACGTCCCCGCACCGGACCGCACCCGCTCCACCGGATTCACCCGCTCCACCCCCTTCCGTTCCTCTCCCTTCCCCGCTTCCGCCCCCTTTCCTCGCACAGGAGTTCGCTATGAACCTCGCCCAAGCCTTCGTGGATTCGGCCGCCAAGCACGCGGACCGCATCGCGCTGCGCACCGCATCCGGCGCCACCACCACCTACGCCGAGTTGGACAACCTCACCGCTCGCGCCGCCGGCCTGCTCGCCGAGGCCGGAGTCGGTGTCGGTGACCGCGTCGGCCTCATGCTGCCGAACGTCCCGGAGTTCGCTGTCGTCTACTACGGCGTCCTGCGAGCCGGCGCCATCGTCGTGCCGATGAACCCGCTGCTCAAGGGCCGCGAGGTCGCTCACTACCTCGACGACTCCGGCGCCAACCTGATCTTCACGGGGGCCATGTCGGCCGACGAGGTCCACGCCGGAGCACCGGAGGGCTGCACCGTCATCGTCGTCGACGAGACCTTCGCTCCTCGGCTGGCCGCTGCCACCCCGGTGACCGAGGTGCCCGAGCGGGGCTCGGACGACACCGCCGTCATCCTCTACACCTCTGGGACGACCGGTCTTCCCAAGGGCGCCGAGCTCACCCACAAGAACCTCCTAAGCAACGCCGGGCTCATGCGGACCGACCTCATCTCGATGGACAAGGACGACGTCGTCTTTGGTGGTCTGCCGCTGTTCCACGTGTTCGGCCAGACCTGCAGCCTCAACGCCGCGCTGCTGTGTGGGGCGTCGATCGTCCTGCTCCCGCGCTTCGACGCGGCCACGGCGCAGGCCCTCATCCTCGACAACAACATCACGGTGGTCGAGGCGGTCCCGACGATGTATTCGGCTCTGGCAGAAGGCAGCCCGATCGAGGCGCCGCACCTGCGCGTCGCAGTCAGCGGCGGTGCTGCGCTCCCCGTCGAGGTGTTGGCTCGCTTCGAGGAGCGGTGGGGCTGCACGGTTCTTGAGGGCTACGGCCTGTCTGAGACTTCGCCGGCTGCCTCCTTCAACCACATGGGCCGCCCGCGCAAGGTGGGCTCGGTCGGCGAGCCGGTCAGCGGAGTGGAGATCACCGTCTTCGACGAGGACGGCAAAGAACTCCCGATCGGTGAGGTCGGCGAGATCGCCATCCGTGGGGACAACGTCATGAAGGGCTACTGGAACGCTCCCGAGGCCACGGCGAAGGCGCTGCGCCCCGACGGGTGGTTCCTCACGGGTGACATGGGTCGCAAGGACGAGGACGGCTTCGTCTTCATCGTCGACCGCAAGAAGGACCTGATCATCCGCGGCGGCTACAACGTCTACCCGCGGGAGATCGAAGAGGTGTTCTACGAGCACCCGGACGTGTTGGAGGTCGCCGTCATCGGCATCGCCCACACCACCCACGGCGAAGAGGTCGGTGCAGCAGTCGTCGTCCGCGCCGGGTCGACCGTGACCGCCGATGACCTGCGCACCTACCTGCGCGAGCGGGTCGCGGCCTACAAGTACCCGCGGGTTGTCTGGCTGCTCAACGAGCTCCCCAAGGGCCCCACGGGCAAGATCCTCAAGCGCATGATCACTGCGCCGGAAAAGAGCTGATTGGGTATGCCGCCCACCGTCACCGTAGATCCGGCTGAGGGCACCGACGACCTCGCCGTGCCCCTCGACCACTTGTTGGTCGAGGCGGCGCTGGGCCCGTTGCGTCGGTTCGCCCCGGATCTGTCCACCGCGCGTCTGCTCGGTACCCTCGCCAGCCGGCCGGTCTCCACCGGCCGGCGGGTGGGGGCCCTCGCGGCCGACCTGGCTGCGATCGTCGCTGGGAAGTCGACGGTTGCTCCAGACCGGCGCGACCGTCGCTTCGCCGACGAGGCATGGGCCAAGAACCCGCTGCTGCGCAGGCTCGTGCAGTCCTATCTCGCCTCCGGGGCCACCGCGGCGCAGTTGGTCTCCGACGCGGGCCTGGGATGGCGTGACGCGCAACGAGTGGAGTTCCTCCTCGATAACCTCACCGAGGCGCTGTCTCCCAGCAACCTCCCGCTGGTGAACCCCGCGTCGGCCAAGGCCGCGATCGACACCGGCGGTGCCAACTTCGCCCGTGGCATGTCCGCCTTCGCCAAGGACATGTCCGCCAAGCCGCGCGTCCCGCAGATGGTCGACAGCTCGGGCTTCGAGCTCGGCCGCAACATCGCAGTGTCGCCCGGAGCCGTCATCGCCCGGACCGAGGTCTTCGAGCTGATCCGCTATCAGCCGTCGACGCCCACAGTCCATGAGGTGCCGCTGCTCATCGTGCCGCCGACGATCAACAAGTTCTACGCCATGGACCTGGCCCCCGGCCGCAGCCTCGTGGAGTTCCTCGTCGGGCAGGGCCAGCAGGTCTTCATCATCTCGTGGCGCAATCCGCTCGCGCATCATGCTGATTGGGACAGCGACACCTACGCGGCCGAGATCATCAAAGCCATGGACATCACCGCCAAAGCGGCCGGCGTCGAGACGGTGGCCCTGACGGGGATCTGCTCAGGCGGCATACTCTCCTCGTTGGCCGTGGCGCACCTGGCTGCCACTGACCGCCTTGACCGACTGGCCGCGTTCTCGCTCTTCGTGACGGTGCTCGACCAGGAGCACGCGGGAATGCCCGCGGCGCTTGCCGGACCGAGGACCACCGACTTGGCCAAGCGCGCGTCGCGTCAGCGCGGCTTCATCGATGGCCGTGACCTCGCGGAGGCGTTCGCGTGGCTGCGGCCCGGTGACCTCGTGTGGAACTACTGGGTGAACAACTACCTGCTCGGGCGCCGCCCGCCGGCCTTCGACATCCTGTTCTGGAACGCCGACACGGTGCGTATGCCGGCCGGCTTGCATGCCGACTTCATCGATATCGCGATGGAGAACCGACTCGTGCACGCGGGCACGCAGACGACGCTCGGGACCCCCGTGGACCTCGGCGAGATCACGACGGACGCCTATGTGGTTGCGGGCATCGCCGACCACATCACGCCGTGGCAGAACTGCTACCAGAGCACCCAATTGCTCGGCGGGGACACGCGATTCATCCTGTCCACGAGCGGGCACATCGCCGCTCTGGTCAACCCGCCGAACAACCCGAAGGCGTCCTACCGCGACGGCAGCACCAGCTACACCGACGCGAACGAATGGCTCGAGAACGCCGAGCAGCACGCGGGCGCGTGGTGGCCGGACTATGCCGCGTGGTTGGCGGCGCGCAGTGGTGCCCTCGTCAAGGCGCCCACGCGTCTCGATGGTGGCGGCACGAGCGTGCTCGCGCAGGCTCCTGGCACCTACGTCCTCGAACCCTGAGCCAATGGAGAGCTGACCATGCCCCTTCCCGGTGTCACCGGCGCGCGGACCGTGACCGTCCGTGGTCACGAGCTACGGATCTGGACGCGCCCCGGTGCGCCGGGCCGGACGCCTCTCGTGTTGTGCAGCGGGATCGGCACCGGCTATTCGCTGTTGCTTCCGTTCGTCGAGGCGTTGGACCCGGACGTGCCGGTCATCGGGTTTGACGCGCCTGGCGTCGGCGGCTCTCCGATCCCTCGGCTGCCGTATCGCTTCCCAATCCTCGCCTCGCTCATCGGAGCGTTGGTGCGCCAGCTCGGGTATGACCGGTTCGACGTCTTGGGCATCTCGTGGGGCGGTGGGTTGGCCCAGCAGATCGCGTTCCAGAACCCGCGCCGCTGCCGTCGGGTGGTGTTGGTGGCGACAGGGACCGGGTCGCTCATGGTGCCGGCCCGGCCGAACGTGCTGCTGACGATGGCCACCCCGCGTCGGCACCGCGATCCGGAGTATTTGATGGCCGTGGCGCCCAGCATCTATGGGGGTCAGGTTCGGAATCACCCCGACCTGGTGGCATCCCTCGCTCACGCCCGCAGTCGTGGGGGCGTGTCGCGGCGGGGCTACGCCTATCAGATGCTGGCTGGCGCGGGCTGGACGAGCCTGCCGCTGCTGCCGTTGTTGCGTCAGCCGGTCTTGATTTTGGCCGGTGACGACGACCCCATCATTCCGTTGGCGAACGCGTGGCTCCTGAAGTCGTTGATCCCGCACTCGTCCTTGTACGTCTATCACGACGGTCACCTCGGTCTGGTGACCAGCGCCAGCGTGCTCGGCCCGGTCGTCGGTGACTTCCTCGGCTCGGCCCACGGTCTCCTCGAAGAGTGACCTAGTCCAACTGGCCGCCTAATCGACTTCACTGCCCCAAGAGGGGTATGAACGCTATCCTCAACCATTTGTACTTCAAGTTTGAGGAGCCACGTGGACGCGTTAGTCCAGCACTTCATCTACCCGCTCAGCCACGCCGGAGGGTACGTCTTCGAGGGCGGGCGGCAGATCACGCCAGATAACTACTGGGCTTCCTCACTGGTTGGCAAGACTGACGAGTGGGGAATGTCGACCGGCTACCGGCTGATCGAGCCAGGCGATTGGGTCTGGGCCTATTTCAGCCAACCCATCGCACAGATTCTCGGCGTCGGCAGGGTTGTCAAGCCTGTAACTTGGCACGCCCGCTGGGGGCGCTATTCCGTTCATATTCGCTGGGACCGAGCGCTCACCTCAGCTCTGAAGAAGAAGCCTATCGATTACGCAGAGTATCAACAGCAGGTACAGGGGGCGGCCGTTCGTGCCAACAAATCAACTGTTCAAGTGCTGGAGGGATGGCTTCTGGATCACGGCTCTCGGTGGGTATCGGAAGCTCGGGCCGTCAAATTCGCCCAGCGCGAAGTGCTCCAGCGGCTCGGCCAAGCGGAGTTTCGTGCTCGCGTCTTGAAGGCGTACGGCGGGACTTGCGCGATAACCGGGACCACCGAAGAAGGGGTGCTGCAGGCAGCTCACATCCTTCCCATCGGAAACGGTGGTCGACATACGGTGGCGAACTCTCTCCTCTTGCGTGCTGATGTTCATAACCTGTTTGATCTCGGACTTCTTACGATTACTCCCGGGATGAAGGTTGCGGTCGACCCGACGGTGACTGACGGGATATATCGTGGACTTGTAGGGCGACCCGTATCTGTGCCACGCGCGGTGAATAGGCAAGAACTGAAGAAGGCACTGACAGAACATCGGAGCCGACGCAACAAGTAGTTGGTTCGACATTGGTCCTCAACCTACGAGATACATTTGTGATACTTTCTCTGGCCACACCAAGAGTGCCTGCGCTGTATCCGGGCTCATGTGAATGCGAGGGCCCAGACACCCTGAGCGGAAGCGCATGATGAGTCTGCCTGGCGACCGGTCGGTGCCCGGACTTGGCGTCGGCGTTGGCGCTCACGCTGGTGGGTGGCGAGGTTAATCCTCGCAGAGCGGGTTGGGCTGGCCAGAGAGTTGATCTTCGTGCCGGGGGCAAGATCGTGAAGGGATGCTGGTGTTACCAACCTCGGAATCGGACATCCCAGCATCTATTGTGAGTCCAGGCCAACGGGGAACAAGGTTCGGAGGTGCGAGATGGCCAGAGTGAGGTCGCTTCAACAAGGGGCGCAAGATGTGCGAGTACACCCATCGGAGGTGGACTGCTTCTACCAATCGATCGTGAGTGCCTCAGGTGAGAAGTTCGTCCATTTGACCACCTTCGGCTCGGAGGAGCGGGTGAGTAGGCCTAAGAGCAGCCAGTCCCTCCAACTTGACGAGCGGACTGCTCGTCAGTTGATAGACGTACTTCGTAAGGCCTTCCCGAGTCCCTAACGACGAGTCGAATCGGTTCAAGGGGCCGCCACACGCTTCCGTAGTTGTTGTTCCTAAGGGGCAGTGACGCGCAGGGTGCGCAGGGTGGGGTCGGCGGCATACGCGATGCGGACGCCGGCGTCCCGGGCCGCAAGGAGCGCACTGAGGGCGGCTGCCGTGATCTCCTCACTAGGGGCAAGGACAGGTATGCCGGGTGGCTAGGGGGCGATCAGTTCTGCGCTCACGCGGCCGACGGCGTCCTCGACCGGCACCGGGGTGGCGGCGGAGAAGAACGCCTGGCGGGGTGGCATGACGGTCACCGGGTCGACGGAGTAGGACGCGGCGCCCACCACGGGGCGTGGGGCGCTGCGGTGACGTTCGACGGAGGCCGCGATGGCATCGGCGAGCCGCGTGACTCCCTCCACGGTGTCGGCGAGGGAGACGATCGCGATGAGGACGTCGCGGTCGGCCGACTCGACCGGCATACCTGCGTGCAGGAGGTCCTCCTCGACGGCGTTGCCGTCGGCCCCCGTGCCGGACAGGACGAGGATGAGCTTCGCGGGGTCGACGTGGGGGCCGTCGACGACGGTGAGGCCGGGGACCTGACGCAGGTGGTCGCGCGCGGCCCGAGTGGCGGCGATGGCGGTGCCGAGCAGCGCCTCACCGTCGCGGGCGAGCAAGGCGCGGGAGGCGTCGATGCTGGCGAGGATCGCGCCTGCGGGGCTGGTGGTTGCGGTCGCTTCGACAGCGGCGTCGAGGCGCGAGGCGTCGATGCGCTCCGTATTGGCCAGGATGATCGCGGCCTGGCTCCAGGCGGGCAGGGTCTTGTGGGCGCTGGTCACCATCGCGTCGGCGCCCAGCGCCATGGGGTGCGCGGGCAGGTCGGGGTGGAAGCCGAAGTGGGCCGCCCAGGCGGCGTCGACGATGAGTGGGACGCCGTGGTGATGCGCGGCGTCCGCGAGCCCAGCCACGTCACCGACGGTGCCGACATAGGAGGGATCGCCGACGAAAACGGCTCTGGCGTTCGGGTGTTCGGCGAGGGCGGCGGCAACGGTCGCGGGTGCGACGCCTAGCGGCAGGCCGGTGGCGGCGTCGACCTCGGGGCGAACCCAGACCGGGGTGAGCCCGGCGAGGACCAGGCCGAGCAGCATCGAGCGGTGCAGGGTGCGGCTGACGACGACCTGGTCGCCGTCGCCGGCCACTGCCAGGGCGAGGGCCTGGTTGGCGTGGGTCGCGCCGCCGGTGGAGAAACGGCATACGTCGGCGCCCCAGAGTTGCGCCGCGCGAGCCTCCGCGTCGAGCAGGACTCCGGTGGTGAGCTTCATCGTGTCCAGGCCCGCGTAGAGGGGGACGTCGCCGGCGACGACGTCGCCGACGAGGTCGTGGCGCTGTTTGTGGCCGGGGATGGTGAACGGGGTCAGGGCCTGCTCGTGGAACGTCAGCCACGCGTCGAACAGCGGTGCGTCAGAACGCAGTCCGCGCGGGTCAGTCGGCATCGGGGCTCCAGGAGGACAGGACGTCGACAAGGGCGTGGGTGAACGCGCGGACCTGACGCAGGTCGACCCATTCGTCGACGGCGTGCAGGCCACCGCCGGACGGGCCGCAGATCAGGGTCGGGCAAACGGCTTGCCAGAGTGGGGCTTCCATCCAGTAGGGGGCGTCGAAGGTCGCGCCGGTGGTGAGTGCGGCGGCGAGCTGGGTCGCGAGGTCGGCGGCGGGCCCCGAGTCGTCGAGGCGCCAGCCGTCTCGTGCGGCGACGAGCTCGACGGTGGCGTCCCAGACGGGGTCGAGGAGGGCCTGGACCTCATCGAGGACGGTGGTGCCGCGGCCATCGGGGCTCGTGCGGATCTCGACGAGGCACTCGGCGGAGTCGGGGATGACGAATGCCGAGGTGCCACCGCGTGCGACGGTCACCATGAGGTCGCTGCCTTCGGCGTGCAGGTGGGGGGCGCGCTGGTCCACGGCGTGCAGGAACCGGCCGAGTTGGGTGAGTGCGTTGATGCCCAGATGGGGTTGCGAGCTGTGCGCCGCGCGGCCTTGGAAACTGACGCGGGCCACGCCGAAGCCGCGCAGCGTGTGGCACGGGGTCAGGTCGGTCGGCTCACCGATGAGGCAGACGTCCGGGTGAATGTTGAGGGCGGCGAGGGCCGCGATGACCGCTTCGCTGCCCAGGCTCGCGTCCTCCTCGTCGGTGACCAGCGCTAGGACGGGGCGTATGCCGCCGCGGGCGCCTGTTGGTTGTTCGAGGGTTGGGCCTTCGTGGGTGGGCTGATAGGGGGTCAGGCGATCGGCATTTAGGCGATCAGTGGCGAGCCGCTCGGCGGCGACGATGAGCGCGGCGACACCGCCCTTCATGTCGGCTGCGCCCCGGCCGAAGAGCTGGTGGCCTTCGACGCGGGGGGTGAAGGGGGACGGCATACCGGAGACACCGACCGTGTCGAGGTGGCCGTTGAGGACAACGGTGGGTGCGTCGGCTGGCCCGGGGCCGACTGCCAGAAGGCTCGGGCGGTTTGCGTGGCCTTCGGCGTTGATGATGGTGACGGTGAAACCGTTGGCGCGCAGCCGGTTTGCGAGGAAGGCGACGATGGCCGACTCGCCCGCAGCATCGTCGACCAGGCCAGGGTTCACGCTGTCGATCGCGACGAGGTCCGACAGGAGCGCAACCGCCGCGTCGCCGAGATCATCCATCCGCGAAGCGTAAGGGGAGTAGGGCTGACCGCCCGTGTGCTCACGGACTCCGACACTGGTATGAAACGTCAGCACCGTCCAGTGTGGTTAGGCAGGGCCGGGCGCGTGGCGAGGATCAGGCCCGAAACAGGGTGAGGTGCGGGAGTAGTTGCTCAGCGGCACTCATGATCGCCTCGACGGCGTCCAGAGCAGCCGCGGCTTCGTCGTGCGCGACGGCCTCGTCTGGATGGGATGGATATTCGACCTCGTTTCGGCGTCGACGTAACCCTCCGTAGGCGACGAACACCGCACCGAACTGGGCGCGAACTGCCCGTTCAACCGCAATGTGGCCTCCGCCTGCCGTGGGGCGCAACCCTTGGTGGGCAAGCAGGGCTGAGCAGGCTTGCCGAGCGGCGTCATAGGCCAGCACGAACGCATTGGCAGGGTCATTGGCGAGCAGGACTTGCGCCGATGTGAATGTCTGATGCGCCCGAGCCAGACCGGGGCCTCCGTCTGCGGCAGTGCCGGTGACCTGCTGTAGCGAACGGTCGGCTAGCAACTCGTCGATCTCGGCTGCACCCACCTGCCATCCACTCATTCAGGCACCGTACTGGGCGATGCGGTGCGTCAGGTCGCGTGAGCTGGTTTATCCACAGGAGGCATTTCGGCAGTGACATCCAGGTGTGGGCCGCCTTGAATCGTTGCCACGAGTGGGTCGTCGCCGCTGGCCCATCGGCTTGAGGCCCGGATGGTCGGGTTGACCGGCATACCGAGTCGGGCTTCCGCCCGCTCGGCCGCCGCGTAGACCTCAGCGCGGGGTGGGTTGCCGACCACCAGGACGTCGATGTCCGCGGGCGCGACTCCAGGGACGCCGGCATAGCGAGCGGCCCACGACCCGAAGATCACGACCTGCTCGACGCCGGGGAGGGCGGCGAACTCCTCGGCCACGACGACGTGCGGCCCGAAGGTGACCAACAGAAGTCGAGCCAGCGGTTCGAAGGCGCGGTGCGACGTATTGGCCCGCAGGAGGCGTGATCGACCGACTGCACGCCCAGTGAGCAAACCGGACTCCTCTAGGCGCTGAGCCTCGCGATGGGCGGTGGTCAACGGGATTCCGAGCCGGGCTGCCAGGTCCGTGACGGTGTAGTCCTGATCGGGGTGCAGGGAGAGCAGGGTGAGCAGATCGGCCTGATGCCGAGACCGGAACACCGGCATCAGCGAGGGGGCATTACTACGCATAAACGGAAGATAGCATCCGTCTATGCGTAGCATCAATACCTCGCGCGCCCCCGGATCAGAAGCGCGCGTCGGTTGTTTCCGCCTCGATTCGCTTGCGCAACAACGGCATTGTGTATGCCGCCCGCTTGCGTCGGTGCTCCTGGACCGGTCCCAGCCCGGGCTGGTCCGGCAGGCGCGCCGCATCGACGAAGAACGACACGTAGCCACTGAGGACATCGGTGCCGACCTGTGGATCAGCGGCGGCAAGGAGGACCACGGCGGACGATGGCTCATGGTCGGCGAGTCTCGCGGGGAAGCAATCCGGCGGCAACCGTATATCCGGTCACGCGGCATACCCTCGGGTGGGGCAGCGCAGTGGTGGTGGCCAGGGGCGGGGTCGAACCGCCGACCTTCCGATTTTCAGTCGGACGCTCGTACCAACTGAGCTACCTGGCCAGGTGGCTCCCTCGTGAGGAGCCGGCGACCCCGACGGGACTCGAACCCGCGACCTCCGCCGTGACAGGGCGGCGCGCTAACCAACTGCGCTACGGGGCCTTGAGCGGGCTAATGCCCAAGACCGAACTGCTTGCACAACGTATCCCCAACGGGATTCGAACCCGTGCTGCCGCCGTGAAAGGGCGGAGTCCTAGGCCGCTAGACGATGGGGACCTGGGATGTGACCTCAGATCCTCGCTGCCTCAGAGCCATGCTCGGATCCGTTGAGGACCCGGTAAGCATAGGGGACCGCGCCGGGGCCCTCCAAATCGCAGGTTCGTGGCGCCCCAACCCGTCCTGAGGGTATGCCGCTCACCCCCGGCTGCGCCGCCTCCCACCCCCGAACGCGCACCCCGGACCACTCTGGCGCCGCTCCCGCCCGACGGGGAGAGTGGGGCCATGACTCGTCGTCAGGTGCCGCGTTGGTCCGAGCTGCGTGACCTCGTCAAACTCCAGCGACCTGAGCTCTCCCCGACCCGTCGGCACCTCGGCGCCGCGCTCACCGTGGCCGATCTGCGCGACGTGGCCCGCCGCCGGGTCCCGCGGGCCGTCTTCGACTATGTCGACGGCGCCGCGGAGACCGAGGCGAGCTACCGGCGGGCGCGGGCGGCATACGAGGGGATCGAGTTCCAGCCCCGCGTCTTGCAGGACGTCGGCGCGCTGTCGACCGCGACGACCGTCCTCGGTGCCCCGGCCGCGGTGCCGTTCTGCTTCGCGCCGACCGGCTTCACCCGGCTCATGCACCACGAGGGCGAGGCGGCGGTCGCGCGCGTGGCGGGGGAGCGGGGCATCCCGTATGCCGTGTCAACGCTCGGCACGTCCACCCCCGAGGCGGTCGCGGACGAGGTGCGCGGCTTGCCGGGGTCGAGGTTGTGGTTCCAGCTCTATGTGTGGCGCGACCGGGCGGCGGCCGAGGAGTTGATGGCTCGGGCGGATGCGGCGGGCTACGAGGCGCTGGTCCTCACCGTGGACGTGCCGGTGTCGGGAGCGCGGCTGCGCGATGTCCGCAACGGCTTGTCGGTGCCGCCGGCGCTCACCACCAAGACGGTGCTCGATATGGCCCGGCACCCGGCCTGGTGGGGCAATGTGCTCACGACGGCGCCGATCGACTTCGCGGCTCTCGCGGGGTGGGACGGCACGATCGGCGACAAACTCAACGCGCTCTTCGACCCGACGATGACCCTCGCCGACCTCGACTGGGTGCGGAGGTTCTGGCGAAAACCGTTGATCGTTAAGGGGATCCAGACCCTCGACGATGCTCGCGCGGTGACCGACGCGGGGGCGGACGCCATCGTCCTGTCCAGCCACGGTGGCCGCCAACTCGATCGCGCGCCCGTGCCGTTGCGGCTGGTGCCGGCGGTCCGGGAGACGCTGGGGCCGCGGGCGCAGATCCTCGTTGACTCCGGCATCATGTCGGGCGCCGATGTCGTGGCCGCGATCGCCCTCGGCGCGACGAGCACGCTGGTCGGGCGCGCCTACCTCTTCGGCCTCATGGCCGGCGGGCAGGCTGGCGTCGAGCGGGTGACCGACATCCTGACGGGGGAGGTGCGGCGCACGATGGCGCTCCTCGGCGCGGCCACGGTCGCAGACCTCAACCCCGGCCACGTCCGACTCGCGCCCTGACCGCCGCGCTCACCGGCCGC
The DNA here is from genome assembly GCA_016707175.1 of Candidatus Phosphoribacter hodrii. Classification (GTDB taxonomy): domain Bacteria; phylum Actinomycetota; class Actinomycetes; order Actinomycetales; family Dermatophilaceae; genus Phosphoribacter; species Phosphoribacter hodrii. The sequence continues at coordinate 575,801 of JADJIB010000001.1, read as the reverse complement.
GGGCGGCCCACTCCAACAGCTGGTCGACCGGCCAGGTGGTGACGATCCGCTCGGCGGGGATTCCCAACCGCGTCGCGCGCTCGCAGCCGTAGGCCTTCATGTCCAACTGCCCCGGCGCGTGCGCATCCGAGTCGATCGCGAACAAACACCCCAGGTCGCGCGCGATCACCACAAGATCATCCGGGGGGTCGCAGCGCTCAGGCCGCGAGTTGATCTCGACCGCGACGTCGTGCTCGACGCACGCCGCAAACACCGCCTCGGCGTCGAACTCCGACTGCGGCCGCGTCCCCCGCGAGCCCTCCACCAGTCGACCGGTCGCGTGCCCGAGGACGTTGACCCGCGGGTTGGCGACGGCCGCCAGCATCCTCCGGGTCATCGGGTCGCGCGGCATCCGCAGTTTGGAGTGGACCGACGCCGTGACGACGTCCAACTCCGCCAGCAACCCCGGCTCCTGATCGAGCGACCCGTCATCGACGATGTCGACCTCAATGCCGCTGAGCAGCCGAAACCGTTGGCCCAGAGCGGCATTCACGCCAGCAACGACCCCGAGCTGCCGACGCAGCCGCTCCGCGCTCAACCCGTTGGCCACCTTCAGTCGCGGTGAGTGATCGGTCAGCGCCAGCCATTCCTGCCCCAACTCGACGGCCGACAACACCATCTCCTGGATCGGGGACCCCCCGTCGCTCCAGTCCGAGTGGCTGTGCAGATCGCCGGTCAGCGCGGCATACAGGCCCTCGCCTCCCGGGGCGAGCGAGACCGCCGCCTGCTCCTGCAAGGACGCGAGGTATGCCGGCAGCTCACCGTCCGCGGCCTGCGTCACCACTCCGACGGTGGCCGGTCCGAGGCCCGGAAGCTCCCCGAGCGTCCCGGCGGCGAGGCGCGATGAGAGCTCGGTGGGCGGCATACCCGCGACAACTGTTGCCGCGGTGCGGAAGGCTTGGACGCGATAAGTGCCTGCCCGCGAGCGCTCCAGCAACATCGCGATCCGGCGCAACGCATCGACGGGAGAACATCCAGCGGCGAGGGGGGCAAGCCCGAGCATTGGGTCACCCTATCGGCGCGGCGGCGAGCGCCCGGCCCGTCAGTGGGCCGCGATCGGCCCGACCGACATGCCGTTGACCTTGGCCGAGCACGTCGCAGTGCCAGAGGCGGGGGCGGCACCGATGACATCGAGGCGGACGTTGCCGGACGCCACGGTGTTCTCGGTCCGATCGCTGGCGGTGAGCGTCACGGGAACCTGCCCGGTCGAGTGGAAGGTCAGCGTGGCCCGGACCCGGCGGCCTTGGAGTCCGCACTGCAGGGACAGGTTGGAGACCGTCACGCGACCGTTGGAGGACGATGACGAGGACGAGGACGACGAGGTGGTCGACGATGTCCCTGCAGGGGTCGTTGTCGTCGCGGTCTCGCCCGGAATCTCGGGCTCTCGGCTACCCAACGCAACCGCGAGCGACGGCGTCACGAAACTCGGCGTCGGGACCACGAACGTCGCGGTCGATCCGGCTGCGTCGGTCGCCCCAGGCACTTCGTTGAGGGTCACTCGCGCGGTCGACAGCGCCGTCGCGCCCTTGCCGATGGAGGGGGACGACGACAGCATCCACCATGCTCCGAAGACGAGCGCCACGGCGAGCACGCCGATGGCGCCGATGATGACGGTTGTGCGCCGACTACTGTCCAAGCCGTCGGCCGCTTCGTCGCGGTGCCTGCCCATTCAGTCTCCCGGTCTGTGTCCCCGAGACCGTTCCAGCGTGTCACATTAGCCGACACACCACCCGTGGAGAAATGGTTGAACGTCACACGGTCAGGTGGCGGGGATCGTTCCGACAGTACGCCCGTCGACGGCGGCCCAACAATCGGCGGGCGTGGGCAGCCCCGACACGGTGACGGAGACGCCCCCGGACCCGGTCTTGGTCGTCGTCGACTCCCCGGCCCGCAGGATGGCCGTGACGTTCTCGGTCGAGGTGAAGGTGAGGACCGCCTGCACCCGACGCCCCGTCAAGGTGCAGGTGAACTGCACGTTCGTCACCCCCCATGGGTGAGGCGCGGGAGTGGTCGTCGTCGGCGCCGGCCCCGGCGTGGTTGTGCTTGAGGAGGTCGACGTGCGCGTTCCGGTTGTCGTGCTCGACGGTCCGCCGCCGAGCGGTGACGTGAGGGCTGCCGTCGAGGTCGGCACGGCCGTCGAGGTCGCTGTGGCCGTCGGGTCCATGAGGCCCGTCGGGTCCGTGGCCGAAGAGGTGGCGTTCACTGCCGGATCGGTGCCCTGCGGCTCGGCGCTCGCCCCGATCGCTCCGATCGACGACGCGGCCTGAGCCTGAGGCTGGCCCGACGGTCGTTGGCCGCCGAACACCGACCACAGGCCCCACCCGACGAGCAGGAGAACCATCGCGACGATCCCGAAGGCGCCGATGACCGACATCGAGCGCATACCGACGGCGCCACCGGCACCGGGAGGCCGATGGCGACCGGATCCGTGCTCCGTCGTCATTGCTGGCCAGGATATGGCGCGACCGGCAGCCGAACCATGGCGAAGTGGGAAATCCGCAGGCGCCAGAGGGCCAGGGGTGTCCAGGAGGGTTCGGCGCGGCGCCGGAGCAGCGCCTCGGCCGAGGGAGCATGGTGGGTCCCGTGGGGCTCGAACCCACAACCTACGGATTAAAAGTCCGCAGCTCTGCCATTGAGCTAGAGACCCGGCAGAGGCCGACACCCGCCGGCCCGAAGCATCAGCCAGCCTAACGGACCGGCCCCGTTACCCGCGGACCGCGCGCGGGCGGCATACCGTGAGGGGTCGGCAACCCGCCCCACCCCAGGAGGTATGCCGCCCAGCCCCGTCCGCTGCCACCCGCCGCCGCGACCAGGAAGGAACGCCATGACCGTCGACGATCACCCGGACCGCCCCGCCGCCCGCAGTGCAGGCCGACCCCGGCGACCGCTCTACCTGGACAGCGCGCGGGCCTCGAAGCGCAGGCCGGCTCGTTCGACCCCGTCCAGGAGGCGCAGGCGGCGCACGAGAGTGCCGCGATCCTCGTGCATCGGGGGCGCGCATCGGACGACCCGGAGCTCACCGCACGCCTCGTGGCGCTCGCCGAGGAGGTCGGGCTGGACACCCTCGCGCACCTGTGGGCGACGCGGCCCGCGCGCAGCCTCCCGGGCGCGCTGTGGCGGCTCTACGTGCTACGTGACTGGGTGCGCCGCGACCCCGCCGGAGCGAGTCGTGAGTATGCCGCGGGCATCCGGTATGCCGCCGTCAACCACGTCGTCGCGGGGCCGGCGGATCCGCCTGGGCCAGAAGAACTGCGCACCCTGCTCGACGCCGTTCTGCGGGGCGTTTTCGAGGGGGATCTCGCGGTGGCGTTGGAGCGGGCCGCGGCGTTCGCGCGGGTGGTCAGTGCGGGCCGGGCCGCGGAGTCGGAGGGGGAGGCTGCGGCCACGCAGGCGGCCGACCTGCTGGCGACGGCGGAGGACCTCACGGCGTCGGCGCGGGCCTGGCGTCAGGGTGCGTTGGCCTGAGGGGGGAGAAGTTACCGCCCAACCGTCGGTCGCGGGTATCCTCGGGGTCTGCGTCGGGCCGCGGTAGCCCCGGGTCCCACAAATAGCCGCTACGAGCGGCCTTGCGCCGTGAGGCGCTCCCGGCCCGACGCACCCACAGCAATCACACAACCGTCGACCGTTCGTCGTCGGGGCCGGACCGTCCGGCGACGCCCTCGGCCGACGATGGCGATCGCCTTCCTGCGGGCCCGCCGTTCCCTACTCTGCCCCCATGAGCGGATTGAGCGCCCAGGGGGAAATTCACGACATGGCCAAACTCGAGGAGATGGAGTTGGTCGACAACCTTGAGATGGCGGCCGCTGCCGCGCCGCAGCGTCGCCTGACCGCCGAGGAGATCGACCAAGCCCTCGGCCTGTGAACCCTGTGGCGGATCGTCGATGCCGGGTCTACTCTCGAAGGACCGGGCACCGTGGCCCGCACTAGGGGAAGGAACACTGCGCTCATGACCGAGGAGCAGCACGACCACGAAGTGACAACGCCCTACTCGGAGACGTTGCGCGCCGTCGCCGAGAGCGAGCCCTTGACCTGGCCCGCCGACGACACGACGGTCACCGAGACCGGTGACGCGCTCGCGTCGCTCGCCGAGGACCAGCTCAAGGCCCACATGGTCGTCGGCCGGATGTACTGACCAGGCCGGATGCTCGCCCCACGGAGAGCGGGGCGAGCGGACTGATCAGCCGAAGCGGCCAGAGACGTAGGCCTCGGTCGACTCGTGCACGGGGTGCTCGAAGATCCGCGGCGTCGGACCGACCTCGACCAGCTTCCCGGGCTGACCGGTTGCCGCCAGGTTGAAGAACGCCGTCTGATCCGACACCCGAGCAGCCTGCTGCAGGTTGTGCGTGACGATGACGATCATGTAGTCGGTCTTGAGTTCCTCGATGAGGTCCTCGATGGCCTGCGTCGAGATTGGGTCGAGCGCTGAGCACGGCTCGTCCATGAGCAGCACGTGCGGCTCGACGGCGATCGCGCGGGCGATGCACAGACGCTGCTGCTGGCCTCCAGACAGCCCGGCGCCCGGCTTGTTCAGCCGATCCTTGACCTCGTTCCAGAGGTTCGCGCCCCGCAACGACCGCTCGGCCGCGTCGGCGAGTTCCGACTTGTTGCGCAGGCCGTTGAGCCGCAGCCCGGCGACGACGTTGTCGAAGATCGTCATCGTGGGGAAGGGGTTAGGCCGCTGGAAGACCATGCCGACGGTGCGGCGCACGGCCACGGGATCGACCTCCGCGGCATACAGGTCCTGGCCGGCGAGGGTGATGCTGCCCTCCACCCGCCCTCCGGGGATCACTTCGTGCATGCGGTTAAGGGTGCGAAGCACCGTCGACTTGCCGCAGCCGGAGGGGCCGATGAACGCCGTGACCGAGCGCGGTTCGAACGTCAACGTGACGCCCTCCACCGCCTTGAACGCGCCGTAGTAGATGTTGACGTCCTCAACCTTGAGCCGGTTGGCCATGGGGAGTCTCGCTTTCAGGGGTGGGCGCGTCAGCGCCGGACGGAGGAGCGCCGGGCGGCCCAGCGGCCGATGAGGTTGAGCGCGAGGACGATGAGGATGAGGGTGAGCGCGGTGGCCCACATCCGCTCCATGGCGCTGTCCAGGCCGATCTCGGTGCGGTCCTGGTTGATCATCGTCGGCAGCGTCGGCATGTAGCCGTCGAAGAGGTTCGTCGCGATGCTCTTGGTGTAAGGCCCGAGGATGAGCAGAGGAGCGGTCTCGCCCATGACCCGGGCCAGGCCGAGCATGACGCCGGTGACGATCCCCGAGAAGGCCGTCGGCAGGACGATGCGCGTGATGGTGATCCACTTGGGCACCCCGAGCGCATACGACCCTTCGCGCAGGCCGTTGGGAACGAGCTTGAGCATCTCTTCCGTGGAGCGGACGACCACCGGGATCATCAGCAGCACCAGGGACAGACACACAGCGAAGCCGATCCGCTGGAAGCCGAAGGTGGTGACCCACACGGCATAGATGAAGAGCGCGGCAACGATGGACGGCACCCCACTGAGGATGTCGACCATGAACGACACGGCACGAGCGAGACGGCCGCGGCCGTACTCCACGAGGTGGATCGCCGTGAAGATGCCCAGCGGCACCGAGATCGCTGCGGTCACTGCGGCCTGGATGAGGGTGCCCTGGATCGCGTGGACTGCGCCGCCGCCCACGTCGGCCGCGTTGATGTTGCGCTGCGACAGGGTCCACCAGGAGCTGGCCAGCAGCAACTCGTAGCCGCGGGCCACCACCGTGCCGAGGATCCACACGAGCGGGACCATCGCGAGCCCGAAGGACGCCCACATGACCACGCGCGCAACCTGGTCGGTCAGCCGCCGGGATGCAGACCCTCGCGTGAGCTGCGGCGGGTCGTCGGTCACGACATCCGCTCGGTATGCCGCGCGCCTGGCGGCCACGAGGCGCGCCAGCGGGGTGCCCGTCGCCTCGGTGGTCTCTGCGGCGCTGGTCGCGCTCATTCGGTGAAGGCCTTCCTACGCTCGATGACGACCCTCGCAACGGCGTTGACAACGAAGGTCAGGATGAACAGCACGAGGCCGGCCGCGATGAACGCGCCTGTCTTCTGCGGCGAGTCGAACTCGGCGGCGTTGTTGGCGATGCGGGAGGCGAACGTCTCCCCGCCGCTGAGCATCGACCAGGTCCAGTCGGAGCCGGCCGCCAACGTCGACACGATGAACGTGACGGCGATCGTCTCGCCGAGGGCACGGCCCAGGGCCAACATGGCGGCGCTGATAACGCCGGGCTTGCCGAACGGCAGGACAGCGGTGCGGATCATCTCCCACCGCGTGGCCCCCAGCGCCAGCGCGCCCTCCTTGTGAGTGGTGGGCGTTTGGGCGAACACCTCTCGGGAGATCGCGGTGACGATGGGCAGGATCATGATGGCCAGGACCACGCCGATGAACATGATCGTGCCGCCGGTGATGCCGGTCGGAGCGAACAGTGGCAGCCACCCGAGACGGGTCGAGAGCCAGTCCTCGAGCGGCCGCACGACCGGGCGGAAGATGATGAGCCCCCAGAGGCCGTAGACGATCGAGGGGACTGCTGCGAGCAGATCGACCAGGGTCGCAGCGGGCCGCCGCAGCCACTGCGGCGCGTATTCGGTGATGAACAGCGCCACGCACACCCCAATGGGGACGGCGATGGCCATCGCGATGATCGACGCCGTCGTCGTCGTCCAGAGCAACTCCATGATGCCGAACCGCGGGTTGTCCCCGCCGACCGACCACTCACGGGAGGTGAGGAAGTTGGCCTCGTTCTTCGACAACGCGGGGATGGCCTGCGAGACCAGGAACACGCCGACGAGCGTCACGAGGGCCACCACCGCCACGCCGGCCCCGTGCGAGGCCAGCCCGAACCAGCGGTCCCCACCCCGACGAGGGGCCGTGACGGTGTTGGTCCACGAGGAACCCGCTGGTTCGGTCAACTCTGGTGGAGTTGTGGTTGCAGACACGTCAATGTCCCCGAGAAGGCCGCAGCCTCAGCCAATAGCCGCGACGGCGGCCGTGATCTTGGCGGAGACCGAGGAGGGGAGCGCTGCGTAGCCCAGGGCCTCAAGCGACTTCTGCACGTCGGCCGAGACGAAGTGCGTAAGGAACGACTTCACCAGCTTGCCCTTGGCCGCGTCCTTGTACTTCGAGCAGACGATCTCGTAGGTCACCAGGTTGATCGGGTAGGCCCCGGGGGTCTTGGTGGCGTAGTCCAGCGTGAGCGAGAGGTCGTTGCCGGTCCCCTTCTGGGTGGCCGTCTCGATCATCTTGCCCACCGATGCGCTGGTGAGCTCCACCGGACCGGACCCGTTGTCGATCTTGGCTAGGCCGAGCTTGTTCTGGGTGACGTAGGACCACTCCATGTAGGAGATGCCGCCCTCGACGCTCTTGGCGGCCGTGGCCACCCCGGCGTTCTGCGGCTTGCCCTCGCCGGCCGTTCCGTTCCACTTCTTGCCCGACTCGACCGTCCAGGCGGTGCCCGCAGCGGCCTTGAGGTACTTCGTGAAGTTGTCGGTCGTTCCCGACTCATCCGAGCGGAAGAAGACGCTGATCTTCGTCGCCGGCAGGGTCGTACCAGAGTTGAGCGCGGCGATCGCCGGGTCGTTCCACATGGTGATCTGGCCGAGGAAGATCTTCGCGGTGACGTCGGCGTTGAGGACGAGCGAGGAGACCGACGGCAGGTTGTAGGCGATGCCGACCGGACCGGTCACCATCGGCAGGTGCCAGGCCGGGGAGGCGCAGGTCGTCGCAGCGGAAGCCGCCTCGTCGTCCTTGAGCGTGGAGTCGGAGCCGCCGAAGTCGACCTGACCGGCGATGAACTGCTTGATGCCGGCACCGGAACCCGTGGCCGCGTAGTTGATGGTGGTGCCGCTGCACTTGGTCTGGAAGCTCTTGATCGCCGCTTCGATGGCGTTCTTCTGGGCCGAGGATCCCTCGGCCTTGAGGGTGCCCGTCGGGCAGTCGGACGCAGCGGTGCCGGTGGCCGCGGTGCCAGTCTTCGTGGCGTCGGAGCCACAAGCGCCCAGGGCCAAGGCCCCGGACATCGCGACGATGATGATGGCGCTGCTTCGGGTGGTCATCACGGGGGTGTCCCTCTCACAGGGTCAGCGAGACGGTCTGCCTCGGCTGGATTCGGTTGATTCGGAGGCGACCGCATCGTCCGCCCTCCGTGCCCGACCCTAGGGACGTCAGATGACGCCAGGCGCTGTCGCGTTGAACGAAACATGAACGTTTGCAGGCCAATTCGGTGGCGAACCCGAAGTTCGCCACACGGTCATCTACAGTTCGCGCGCTGGCTAGACCTCGGCCTTGGAGGTGATTCGCTCAACAGCGATGATCCGCGCTGCATCGCCCACACCACAGACGTGGGCGATGAACACCTCGCCCTTCTCGATCCCGAGGTCGGCGGCCTCGGCGAGGGAGGTGTCGGCGCCGGGGATCAACTCGTCAACGGGTGCCAGGCGGCCCACGAGGGCTTCGAGGATCGTGGGGAGCACCGGCCCGTGGCTGCACACAGCCGTAGGAACTCCGGTGGCCAGCACCTCATCCACGACCCGGTAGACCCGCTTCGCGCCGCGCTTGGCGAAGCCTTCCTCGGAAATGGCGTTGCGCATGTGCGGGTCCAGGCCGCTGCGCTTGGCATATCCGGCGAGGGTCTGCACGCATCGGGTCGACGGTGAGGTCGTCAGCGCTTCGACGCCGTATGCCGCCAACGTGTCGGTGATGAGCGGCACCTGGACGTGCCCCGCGGGGGACAACGGACGCCTGCGGTCATCGCCCTTCCACGCCGACCGTGGGGTCGCCAGGGCATGCCGCACGACGAGCAGCGGCCAGGTGTCGAGCAACCCGCGCTGATAGGCCCGAAGCAGCGCCCGCAACTGTTCGCGGTCGTGTGAGTAGTCCAGTCGGGTGTCGGCCGACGTCGCGTCGAGCCAAGCCACCTCGTCGATCTCGTGGGTGAGGCTGCCGTCTCCACCGGTGACCTGGGCTGCCCAATAGCGGACCCACTTGGTGGCGGGGACGCCGTCGCGATCCAGGACGCGATAGGTGGTCGGGGGGAGCGGCATACCCAGACGGACCTGCAGCCCCGTCTCCTCCTGCGTTTCGCGGAACGCAGCAACCGGCCAGCGCTCACCCGGCTCGAGCTTGCCCTTGGACCACGACCAGTCGTCGTAGCGGGGTCGGTGGACGAGCGCCACTTCCAGGGCATCACCGTTGACGCGCCACGGGACCGTCCCCGCAGCGTTGATGGTGGACATCGACGGCTCTACCGACGCCGGGCTTTGCGGCGGGCCTTGTTGTGGTGGTCCCACATGAGGGTCTGCAGGTCGTTGAGCGGCTGGCCGTCGGCATCCCGGTAGACCCGGGTCCACGTGCCGTCGGCACCGAGCTCGAAGCGGGAGGTGGTGTCGGCCAGCCCCATGTTGAACATGTTGGTCAGCTCGGCGACGTGGCTCGTGTCGACGATCTGCACCAAGGCCTCGACGCGACGGTCAAGGTTGCGGTGCATCATGTCGGCGCTGCCGATGTAGACCTGCGGGCTCCCGCCACCGGCGAACCAGAAGATTCGCGAGTGTTCGAGGAATCGCCCGAGCGTGGAACGCACCCGCAGGTTGTCGCTGAGGCCGGGCACCTGCGGCCGGATGGCGCAGATCCCACGGACCCAGACGTCGACGGGGACGCCGGCTTGCGACGCGCGGTAGAGGGCATCGATGAGTTGCTCGTCGACGATGGAGTTCATCTTCAGCCGGATGGCGCCGCCGCCATCGGCCTCGTGCCGCTCAATCTCGGCGTCGACCAACTCGATGAGCCCGGAACGCACCGTCCGCGGCGCCACGAGCAACCGCCGGAAACGGCTGCGCGGCGCGATGCCCGAGAGCTGGTTGAACAGCCGCGAGAGGTCCTCGCCGACCTGCGGGTCGCAGGTGAGGATGCCGAGGTCCTCGTAGAGGCGGGCCGTCTTGGGGTTGTAGTTGCCGGTGCCGACGTGGCAGTAGCGCACCAACCCCTCAGTCTCTTGGCGCACGACGAGACAGAGCTTCGCGTGGGTCTTGAGACCGACGATGCCGTAGACGACGTGGACGCCGGCGTGCTCAAGCTTGCGCGCCCAGCTGATGTTGTTGACCTCGTCGAAGCGGGCCTTGATCTCGACGACGGCGAGCACCTGCTTGCCGGCCGTGGCCGCGTCGATGAGCGCGTCGATGATCGGCGAGTCACCGGAGGTGCGATAAAGCGTCTGCTTGATCGCCAGCACCCGCGGGTCGGCGGCGGCCTGGCCGATGAACGACTGCACCGACGTCGAGAACGAGTCATAGGGGTGGTGCAGCAGGATGTCCTTCGAGCGGATCGCCGCGAAGAGGTCGCCCTCCTGCGAGCGCTCGGTCGGGGCCAAGTCCGGGTGGGTCATGGGGACGAACGGCGGGTCCTTGAGCTCGGACCGGTCGAGGTCACCGAGGAGGAACAGGCCGCGCAGGTCCAGCGGGGCGGGGAGGCGGTAGGTCTCGGCCTCGGTGACACCCAACTCGCGGGTGAGCAGGTCCAGAACGCGGTCGGCGATGGCGTCCTCGACCTCGAGCCGCACCGGCGGGCCGAAGCGGCGTCGGGTCAACTCCTTCTCCAACGCCGTGAGGAGGTTCTCGGCGTCGTCCTCTTCGACCTCGAGGTCTTCGTTGCGGGTCACCCGGAAGGTGTAGTGCTCGCGCACCTCCATGCCGGTGAACAACTGGTCGAGGTGGACCGCGATGACGTCTTCCAGGGGGATGAACCGGGCCCGCTGGGTGCCGTGGTCATCGCCGGGCTCGAACACCCGAAGGAACCGGGGCAGCACCGGCGGCACCTTGACCCGGGCGAAGTGCTCCGCACCGGTCTTGGGGTTGACCAGGACGACGGCGAGGTTGAGCGACAGACCGGAGATGTAGGGGAACGGGTGGGCCGGGTCGACGGCCAGCGGGGTGAGCACCGGGAAGATCTGCTCGCGGAACAGCCCGTGCAACGGCGCGCGCTCGGCCTCGTTGAGGTCGCCCCAGCGCACGATGCTGATGCCCTCTTCGTGCAGCGCCGGACGGATCTGGTCCCAGAAGACCCACGAGTGCATCCGCATGAGTTCCTGCGCCGCGTGCTGGATCCGGTCGAGCAACTCGCGCGGCTCAAGCCCAGCCGCCGAGCGGACGGCGAGGCCCGTGGCGATGCGGCGCTTGAGCCCGGCGACCCGGACCATGAAGAACTCGTCGAGGTTGCTGGAGAAGATCGCGAGGAACTTCGCCCGCTCGATGAGGGGGACGGTCTCGTCCATCGCCAACTGCAGCACGCGCTCGTTGAACTGCAGCCACGAGATCTCGCGCTCGAGGTAGCGCTCCTGCGGCAGATCGAGGGCGACCACGGGCCGCGCCTCGACCTCATCGGCCGCCGCGGAGTCGGGCATCCGACCCCCGAGCGGCGCCGCAGTGAGGGGCTCGGTCAACGGTGGGACGGGTGCTTCGCTCTCGACTCGCGCGTCGGCGCTGGCGCTCATGGGGACCATCGTTCCACTAACGCTAGGTGGCGTGTGCGTGAACATCGTCTCGTTCGCGAGGCTCTGGAACCCCAGCGAATCGTAGGTGCGCCGGGCCGCCTCGTTGTCTCCGTCGACGTACAGGAACGCTTCGCCGATCCCCGTTTCCCGCAGGTGATGCAGCCCCAGCAGGGTCATCGAGCGGCCCAGTCCGCGGCCTTGGTATGCCGGGTGCACGGCCACGGCATACACCTCACCGCGGCGCGTGGCTGGGTCGTCGGTGGGACCGTCGTGGACCTTCGTCCAGTGGAAGCCGGCGACCGTGGGGCCCTCGCCCGCGCGGGACGGGACGACCATGAGTAGCCCGGCCGGGTCGAACCACGGCTGAGCCATCCGGGCGCGCAGGTCGGCGACCGTCAGCCGACCCTGCTCGGGGTGGGAGGCGAAGGCAGCGGCGTTGACGGCGACCCAGGCCTGCTCGTCGGTCCCCGGCCGGAAGGGACGCACGACGAGCCCCTCGGGAAGCTCGGCGGGCGGCAACGAGTCGTCGAGAGTGAGGCCGAGGATGTGCAGGTCGCGCACCGGCGTCAGGCCTCGCGCCTTGACGAACGCCGTTGCGGCGGCGCTGGCCCCGTGGGCCCAGATGCCGCACCCCTGACGGCATGGCCGACAACAGGGCCGTAGCAATGCCCTCGCGTCGGTGCTGGGGGTGAACGACGATCTCGGCCGCGCTGTCGGGGTCGTCGGGGTCGGTGAGCTGGGCGTACCCGACGAGTTGCGAACCGGCATACAGGAGCAGATGTCCGGCGCCCGAGGTGGAGGCCAACCCGAGCAGGAAAGCCTCGGAGAGCGGAGGAGCGCCGTCGGCGGCCTCGGCCGCTGCCACGAGACCGCGAACCGCCTCGGCCCGCTCAGGGCGCAGGGAGCGGACGGCCAGGGGTGCGGAGGCGAGCGGTGTTGCGGCGAGGGGGTGCGACGGCATACCCGATTCCATCATGAACCGGTCGGTGTCAGACCCCGGCATCCACCTCGGCGACGATGGTGTCGCGGGGACGCTCAGGGACGAAGCGGTAACCGACGTTGCGGACCGTCCCGATGAGGGTCTCGTGCTCGGGCCCGAGCTTGGCGCGCAGGCGTCGGACGTGGACGTCGACCGTGCGGGTGCCGCCGAAGTAGTCGTAGCCCCAGACCTCCTGCAGCAACTGGGCGCGGGAGAAGACCCGGCCCGGATGCTGCGCGAGGAACTTGAGCAGCTCGAACTCTTTGTAGGTGAGGTCGAGGGCACGCCCACGGAACCGCGCGGAGTAGCTCACCTCGTCGATCGTCAGATCGCCGGCGCGGATCGGCCCGGCCTCCTGCGCCTCCTCGGTCTCGACTCGAGTGAACGCCAGCCGCAGACGCGCGTCGACCTCGGCCGGACCTGCCGTGTCGAGCAGGACGTCGTCCAGGCCCCAGTCGGCGTTGAGGGCGGCGAGGCCGCCTTCGGTGAGGACGGCCATGAGGGGGGTGGAGATCCCGGTGGCTCGCAGGACCCGACACAGCGACTTGGCGTGGGCGAGGTCGCGGCGGGCGTCGACGAGCACAGCGTCGCCGGGCGGGGCGTGCACCAGCGCGGCCGGCTCGGCCGGCAGGATGCGAACCTGGTGGCCCAACAGGGCGAGCGCCGGCAGCACCTCAGCGCTGGGCGCCACGGTGTTGGTCAGCAGCAACAACATGGCCACAGGGCGAGGATAATCGAGGCGTCCGACATGCCTCGGGTCTGTCCTGTGAGTGAGACCGCTTGCATAGGCTGTGCCAGTGGTCCGCGCGCACCGTCGCGGGTGGTCGAAAGGGGTCGGTATGCCGTCCGGCACAGTGCTGCTGCGCTACTGGGCTGCCGCTCGGGCGGCTGCGGGCGTCGACACCGAAGCCGTCCCGGTGCCCGTCGAGGGCGAGTCGGTCGGGCCGTTGCTCGACGCGGCCGTCATCCGTCACCCCGAGCTGGCCCGCGTCCTGAAGGTGGCCTCCGTGCTCGTCGACGGGCGGGCCGCCGACCGTGACACGCGGGTGGCTCCGGCGGGGGTCGTCGAGGTCCTTCCACCGTTTGCGGGCGGGTGATGCGACGATGTCGGGCGTGAGTGACCCCTCCGCGGCCACCAGCCACCGTCGTGGCCCCCACGTCGGGCGGTTCGGCGACGTCGACTCGACCCGGTTGCCCGGCCTGGTCACCGTCGCTGCCCTGACAACGACCGGGGCGCTGGCGGCAACCTCCCTGGCAGGGCCGGGGCTGCTCGCCGGGCTGCTCGGCATCCTCGCCCTCATCGTCGCCCTGGGGTGGCCGATCCTCAGCAGCCCACCCGCGCTGGGGCAGGTTCAAGTCGGCCTCGCCGTCGGCGGTCTGCTCATTGCGGCGACGGTCGGCCTGACGACCGGGTCGCACCGACTCGTCTGGCTTCCCGTCGCGGTGGCCATCGGGATGCTCGTCTCGTTCTTCCTGCAACTGCTGCGATCCGACGACCGGCACGGTCTCACCGAGGCGATGTCGGTGGTCGCGACCGGGCTGGCGTGCGTCGGGTCCGGCGCGGCCCTCGTGCCCCTCATCCTCACCGAGCCTGGCGTGCGGTTCGCCCTCATCGGGTTGGCCGGTCTCGCTGCCGGAGTGGTTGCCGAGCTCACCGGTCGGATGCCGCGGGTCGGGGCCAAGGCGGTCTTCGTCGTCATGCTCGCCGGCGGTTTGGGCGGGTGGCTGGCTGCGGTGCTGCTCGGGTCGGCCGGGTCGGCTGGCCTCGGCGCCGGCATGCTCCTCGCGTCCTTCTCCTACTCGGCCCGGCGCATCTTCGGCGCCGTCCCCGGCTCTCGGGAGACCCCCGGACAGGTGGCCCTCGGGGTCGCGACCGTTCTGCTGCCCACCGTGTTGCTCCTCGCCCTTGGTGCGCTGGCCAAGGTCTATTCCGGCTGACGTCTGATCCCGCTGGGCGCGGCTGGTCAGTAGACCAGGGCCTGGGCTCCCTCGGCGAGGGCCTGCTCGACGAACCCCGCAGCCCCGGCGATCCGGGCACCGGGCAGCAGGTCGGCTTCGGTCAAACCCCGCCGCGCCGCGCACTGGGTGCACACCGTGACGACCTCGGCGCCGAGCAGCAGGTCGACCAGGTCCTCGAACGGCGCGGCGTGCGGGAGGGTGAGGCGCGCGGCATACCCGGGGGTCGCGAGGCGGGTCGCCTCCCCGGTGAGCCACACGCTTGTCGGTATGCCGCTCGCCAGCGCCGTCGTCGCGACCGTCAGGGCCTGGGCCACGCGTTCGAGCTCGGCGGTCGGTGGTGGCCAGGTGTCGCCGAGGGCGGTGAGTTTGACGACGAGGGAACGGGCCATGGGGCCAGACTACGATCGGGGAACCGGTCCGGAAGGGGTCCTCATGTTCGAGCTCGACGTCAATCTGCCCGAGCGGCTGCGGCCCCTGGCCTGGCTCATCGGTCGGTGGGAGGGCGCCGGAGTGCTGGGCTATCCGACCATCGAGTCGATGCACTACGGCCAGGAAATCCGCTGCTGGCATGACGGGCGGGCCTTCCTGCAATGGGAGGCGCGGGCCTGGATCCTCGACTCCGAGAACGGCGAGCGGGTGCGGCCGGCATCGATCGAGACCGGCTTCTGGCGGCCGGGCGAGGACGGGCGCGAGGTCGAGCTGCTGCTGGCGCACCCGACGGGGATCCTCGAGATGTACTACGGGCAGATGGAGCCGGCCAAGATCACCCTGCGCACCGACTCGGTGATGCGCAGCCCGCACGCCAAGGAGTACAACGCGGCGACCCGGCTCTATGGGCTGGTCGAGGGCGACCTCATGTACACGATGGACATGGCGGCCGCCGGCGAGCCGATGACCCCGCACCTCTCGGCCCAGCTCAAGCGCGTCGGCTGACCGACGCCTTAGCGGAGTGAAACCGACATCCCAGTGTCGGTATCCCTCCGGCAAGGGCTGCCCGCACCGGACGAACCCCGGCGAGCCGGTTGCGTGGGTTTGGCCGATCGCCATTGGTGTCGCTTTCCTCATCGGTGGCCTCGTGAGGCGGCGCTCGGCCTGACCGGCCCACAAAAGATCGTCGACCTTTCGTTCGCTCGACGAAATATCGTCGAGGGTGCAAAAGGTCGACGATGTTTTGCCGGGGTAGCCGCGGGACCCCCCCCCCCCCCCCCCCCCCCCCCCCCCCCCCCCCCCCCCCCCCCCCCCCCCCCCCCCCCCCCCCCCCCCCCCCCCCCCCCCCCCCCCCCCCCCCCCCCCCCCCCCCCCCCCCCCCCCCCCCCCCCCCCCCCCCCCCCCCCCCCCCCCCCCCCCCCCCCCCCCCCCCCCCCCCCCCCCCCCCCCCCCCCCCCCCCCCCCCCCCCCCCCCCCCCCCCCCCCCCCCCCCCCCCCCCCCCCCCCCCCCCCCCCCCCCCCCCCCCCCCCCCCCCCCCCCCCCCCCCCCCCCCCCCCCCCCCCCCCCCCCCCCCCCCCCCCCCCCCCCCCCCCCCCCCCCCCCCCCCCCCCCCCCCCCCCCCCCCCCCCCCCCCCCCCCCCCCCCCCCCCCCCCCCCCCCCCCCCCCCCCCCCCCCCCCCCCCCCCCCCCCCCCCCCCCCCCCCCCCCCCCCCCCCCCCCCCCCCCCCCCCCCCCCCCCCCCCCCCCCCCCCCCCCCCCCCCCCCCCCCCCCCCCCCCCCCCCCCCCCCCCCCCCCCCCCCCCCCCCCCCCCCCCCCCCCCCCCCCCCCCCCCCCCCCCCCCCCCCCCCCCCCCCCCCCCCCCCCCCCCCCCCCCCCCCCCCCCCCCCCCCCCCCCCCCCCCCCCCCCCCCCCCCCCCCCCCCCCCCCCCCCCCCCCCCCCCCCCCCCCCCCCCCCCCCCCCCCCCCCCCCCCCCCCCCCCCCCCCCCCCCCCCCCCCCCCCCCCCCCCCCCCCCCCCCCCCCCCCCCCCCCCCCCCCCCCCCCCCCCCCCCCCCCCCCCCCCCCCCCCCCCCCCCCCCCCCCCCCCCCCCCCCCCCCCCCCCCCCCCCCCCCCCCCCCCCCCCCCCCCCCCCCCCCCCCCCCCCCCCCC
Source organism: Candidatus Phosphoribacter hodrii (assembly GCA_016707175.1). GTDB lineage: Bacteria > Actinomycetota > Actinomycetes > Actinomycetales > Dermatophilaceae > Phosphoribacter > Phosphoribacter hodrii. The sequence goes on along the minus strand of JADJIB010000001.1, from coordinate 559,243 downwards.
CCCCCCCCCCCCCCCCCCCCCCCCCCCCCCCCCCCCCCCCCCCCCCCCCCCCCCCCCCCCCCCCCCCCCCCCCCCCCCCCCCCCCCCCCCCCCCCCCCCCCCCCCCCCCCCCCCCCCCCCCCCCCCCCCCCCCCCCCCCCCCCCCCCCCCCCCCCCCCCCCCCCCCCCCCCCCCCCCCCCCCCCCCCCCCCCCCCCCCCCCCCCCCCCCCCCCCCCCCCCCCCCCCCCCCCCCCCCCCCCCCCCCCCCCCCCCCCCCCCCCCCCCCCCCCCCCCCCCCCCCCCCCCCCCCCCCCCCCCCCCCCCCCCCCCCCCCCCCCCCCCCCCCCCCCCCCCCCCCCCCCCCCCCCCCCCCCCCCCCCCCCCCCCCCCCCCCCCCCCCCCCCCCCCCCCCCCCCCCCCCCCCCCCCCCCCCCCCCCCCCCCCCCCCCCCCCCCCCCCCCCCCCCCCCCCCCCCCCCCCCCCCCCCCCCCCCCCCCCCCCCCCCCCCCCCCCCCCCCCCCCCCCCCCCCCCCCCCCCCCCCCCCCCCCCCCCCCCCCCCCCCCCCCCCCCCCCCCCCCCCCCCCCCCCCCCCCCCCCCCCCCCCCCCCCCCCCCCCCCCCCCCCCCCCCCCCCCCCCCCCCCCCCCCCCCCCCCCCCCCCCCCCCCCCCCCCCCCCCCCCCCCCCCCCCCCCCCCCCCCCCCCCCCCCCCCCCCCCCCCCCCCCCCCCCCCCCCCCCCCCCCCCCCCCCCCCCCCCCCCCCCCCCCCCCCCCCCCCCCCCCCCCCCCCCCCCCCCCCCCCCCCCCCCCCCCCCCCCCCCCCCCCCCCCCCCCCCCCCCCCCCCCCCCCCCCCCCCCCCCCCCCCCCCCCCCCCCCCCCCCCCCCCCCCCCCCCCCCCCCCCCCCGCGCCCCGCCGCGCGGCCGGGGATCGCAGGGGATCGGGCGGTGCGCGGGCGGCATACAGTGGGCTGGTGAGTGACCTTGCAGCGGTGTTGCGAGCCAACGGGATGCGGCTGACGCCCCAACGGCGCCGCGTCGTTGACGCGCTCGCCCGGCTCGGGCACGCGACCCCCGACGCGGTTGCCGCCGAAGCGGGCGCCGACGGCGGCTCCCCCCTCGCTGCCTCGACCATCTACCGCGCGCTCGAAGCGCTCGAGGAGCTTGGCCTCGTCGCCCACACCCACCTGGACCATCGCGCCCCCACGTTCCACCTGGCCGGGCACGCCGATCACATCCACCTCGTCTGCCTCGGCTGTCACACGATCGACGAGGTGCCGGTCGAGGTCGCGGCGGAGTTCGTCGCGGGGATGGCTGCGGCGCGGGGGTTCCGCGCCGACATCACGCACATGGCCGTTCACGGCTGGTGCTCCTCGTGCGGAGGTCCGCAATGACCGGGTATGCCGTCCCCTCACCCCTTCTCGACGCCCCCGGTGCGGTGGCGGCCGAGGGAGTCGATGCCGGGGTCGCCGGGCACTACGGCGACCCGATGCGCGAGCAGCGGTTGCTCACCGAGGGCCTGGCCGCGGTCGACCTGTCCAACCGGGGCGTCGTCACGGTGACCGGGCCCGACCGACTCTCGTGGTTGAACTCGATGACGACCCAGGCACTCACCGGTCTCACACCCGGGGTCGGCACCGAGTCGCTCGTCCTGGACCCCCACGGGCACGTCGAGCATGCGCTACACCTCGTCGACGACGGCACGACCACGTGGATCACCGTCGAGCCCGGCACCGCGCCCGCGCTGGTGGCCTGGTTGGAGCGGATGCGCTTCATGCTCCGCGTCGAGGTCGCCGACGTCACCGATCGGTATGCCGTCATCGGCGAACCTTTCGGGGCTGTGGCTGCGCCCGGTGAGCCGGTCGTGTGGGTCGACCCATGGCCGGGGGTCATCGATCTGACGCCGTCCGGGCGGGCGGGGCGGATCGCGGCATACGGACCAGTCGACGGTCACCCCGCGCAAGGGCGACGCTGGCGCGAGGCGATCGTGCCTCGCGAGGAGTTGGCGACCTACATCGACGACCGGCCGCTGGCCGGAGTGCTGGCCGCCGAGGCGCTGCGGGTTGCGGCGTGGCGGCCGAGGCTGGGGTTCGAGACCGATCACCGGACGCTCGTGCACGAGGTCGACTGGCTGCGCTCGGCGGTGCACCTGAACAAGGGGTGTTACCGCGGGCAGGAGGCGGTCGCGCGCGTGCACAACCTCGGCAAGCCACCGCGCCGACTGGTGTTCCTGCACCTGGACGGATCGGGGCATGTGCTGCCGCCGCGCGGCGCCGAGGTGACGGTCGCCGGTGGGGGGACCGGCCCCCTGGCCGGCCGAGCGGTGGGGTTCGTGACCTCGGTGGCGCACCACTTCGAGACCGGCCCGATCGCGTTGGCATTGGTCAAGCGCTCGCTCCCGGCCGATGCCCCGCTCATCGTGGCCGACGGCATTGGGGGGCCGGGGATCGCCGCCTCGCAAGAGGTCATCGTCGCCCCATAGGCACGCCGCGGCGCCCAAGTATCCGGCAGGAGGCGTGACAAGGTGAAAAATCTTCGGCGAAATGGAAGAATGACAGCATGATGTCCGCTTCCAGCGCTGCAGGCACTCTCATCACCGTTGCTCCCACCGGGGCCGAGACGGCCAAGGCCGACGTGCCCCAACTGCCCACCACCCTCGACGAGCTCGTCGAGACGGCCCGGCGCTGCGAGGCCGCGGGAGCCGGTCTGATCCACATCCACGTGCGCGACCGCGAGCACCGCCCGACCCTCGACGCGGCATACCTGCGGGACGCGGTCGTGGCCGTGCGGGAGGCGACCGACCTCGTCGTGCAACTCTCGACCGGCGGCTCCGTCCACGACCCACTCGAGAAGCGCCTCACCGTGCTCGACGCCGACCCCGATTCGTGCTCGCTGACCTGCGGGACGACCAACTTCGGCGACGACGTCTTCCTCAACCCGTGGGGCTTCATGGTGGACCTCTATCGGCTGGCCCAGGAGCGTGAGGTGGTGCCGGAGTTCGAGCTCTTCGAACTCGGGCATGTCCACGCGCTGCGCCGGCTCATCGACACGTGCGGGCTGCCGTTCGGCGGCAAGGTGCACGTCGACTTCGTCACGGGGGTGCCCGGCGCGATGCCCGGCACCGTCGAGGCGCTGCTGGCCGGTGTCGCGATGCTGCCCGCCGAGGTGACCAGTTGGTCGGCGACCGGCATCGGCCGGGCCCACCTGCCGATCCTCGGCGCCGCGCTCGCGGCCGGGGGGCATCTGCGGGTCGGCATGGAGGACAACCTTTTCGTCGCGCGCGGTCAGGTCGCCCAGCACAACGTGGAGTTCGTCGAGCGGGCGGCCACGCTGGCTGGGCTGATGCAGCGGCCGGCCCTCTCGACCACCCAGGCGCGCGAGCTCCTCGGGATCAAGGACCGCCGAGCCCGCTGAGTCAAGGGCCTGCTGCGCCTGTCGATGTGCGGTCGCCCCTGGCCGCGGCCAACAGGGCCGGGAGATCGACGCACGCCTCCAACGCGTCGGCCAGGTCATCGAGCATCCGCTCGCGCCGCTCGCTGAACCCCGGCGCGTCGGCGCGCGGCACCCACGTGCTCCCCACGGCGGCGGCGATCTCGGCGAGCCATGCGCGCCGGAAGCCGTCGTTCTCAAACGCCCCGTGCCAGATCGTGCCCCACACAGCGCCATCGCGTATGCCGTCCAGGAACGGCTCGCTCCCCGCGCCCCTCTCGCTGCGCTCGCCACGAGAACCCGCCAAGGGCTCACCGCCCAAACCGCCCTCGCCGCCAGAACCCGCCAAGGGCTCAACCACCCCGTGATGGATCTCGTAGGCGACCACGTCATGCCCACGCCACCTACCCCGCGGCCGCCCCAACACTTTCTCCGGCTGGAACCGCACCCGCGCCGGCAGCAGCCCGAGCCCGGCAGCACCCCCGCTCGGCGACTCGACCGGGTCGTCGATCTCGTGGGTGAGCATCTGATAACCCCCACAGATCCCGAGGATCGGCCGCCCCTCCGCCGCCCGCCGCACCAGGGCATCGGCCAGCCCGCGCCGCCGCAGCCACTCCAGGTCGGCCACCGTGGCCCGGCTCCCCGGCAACACGACGAGGTCCGCATGCTCGATGTCGGCGGGCTCGGCGGTGGCGAACACATCGACCCCCGGCTCCGACGCGATGGCGTCCAAATCGGTGGCGTTGGAGATCCGCGGGAACCGGATCGCCGCGACCCGCAGCGTCCCGGCCCGCCCCGGCAGCCGCGGCCACTTGGCGAAGGCGAACGCATCCTCGGAGTCCAGCCACACCTGGTCGAGCCACGGGACAACTCCGAAGCACCGCAACCCGGTTCGCCGGGTCAGCTCGTCCAGCCCGGGGTCGAGCACGGACTGGTCGCCGCGGAACTTGTTGATCAGATACCCCGCCAGCAGCGCCCGATCAGAGTCGTCGACGATCCCCCAGTGGCCGAAGATCGACGCCAACACCCCGCCGCGATCGATGTCGCCGACGAGCAGCGTGGGCAGTCCGAACCGTTGCGCCAGACCGAAGTTGACGTAGTCGCCCGCCCGCAGGTTGATCTCCGCCGGCGACCCGGCCCCCTCGCAGACGACCAGGTCGTGCGTTCCCGCCAGCACGGCATACGCCTCGTATGCCGCGTCAGCCAACCGCGTCCGCCCGCCGACGTACTCGCCCGCCTCCAACGTGCCGCCCGGCTGACCGCGCAGGACGATGAACGCGCGGCGGTCGGTCGACGGCTTGAGCAGCACGGGGTTGTGCAGCGCGGACGGCTCGACCCCGGCGGCGATCGCCTGCAGGTGTTGCGCGCGCCCGATCTCCGAGCCGTCGGCGCAGACCATCGAGTTGTTGCTCATGTTCTGCGCCTTGAACGGCGCCACCCGCACGCCTTGGCGCGCCCACGCCCGGCACAGTCCGGCGACGATGAGCGACTTCCCGGCGTCGGAGCTCGTGCCCGCCACCAGGAGTCCCGCCATGCGCGTCATCCTCGCATCCGCGCGGCCCGCTGCCTCCAGTTTGCGTTTTGCTAACTAGAGCAAGCATAATGGTGTCATGACCCCGACACTCAAGCTCGACTTGGGCAGCTACCTGCGCGAACAGCGCCGGGCAGCCAAGCTCTCGTTGCGGCAGCTGTCCGAGTTGGCCGGGATCTCCAACCCCTACCTCTCCCAGATCGAACGCGGGCTCAAGAAGCCCAGCGCGGAGATCCTGCAACAGATCGCTCGCGGCTTGGAGGTGTCGGCCGAGTCGCTCTATGTCCGCGCCGGCATCCTCGACGAGTCCAGCCCCACGAGCGCACCCAGTGTCCTGGCCGCGATCGCCGCCGACAGTCGGCTGACCGATCGCCAACGCCAGGTCCTCGTCGATGTCTACCGCTCGTTCGTGGACATCGCCGACGAACCCAGAACTGCCCCGGCCACGGGGTCCGCATCAGACGGAGACGTGGCACCCGCACCCGCAGAACAGTCCACCGAGACACCAGAATCCTGAGGAGGATTACCCACCATGGCCCGCAAGACCCGCATGGACGAAATGAAGAAGGACCTGCAGAAGACCGCCACTGAGGCCCGCACCCAACTCATGGCCGTCGTCGGCGCGACCGACCTGGCCGTCGAGAAGATCCGCGTGGCCCAGGAGCACTTCGTCCAGGTCGCCCGCGAGATGGACGCCAAGAGCCTGCAGAAGGACGCCGAGCGCTTCCAGAAGGACGTCAAGAAGGTCCAGAAGAACCTCGCCAAGATCCAGGCCGACCTGACCAAGCGGCTCTCCAAGACGGCCAAGGACGTCCAGACCGTCCCGGCCAACGCCGTCGGTCACAGCATCGAGTTGGCCACCAAGGCCCAGGCCACGGTCGACGAGCTCGCCGAGCGCGGCGAGGCCCTCGTGCAGCGCATCCGCACCACGCGCTCGACCCAGGACCTCAAGTCGCAGGTCGAGACCACCGTTGCCGCTGGCAAGGGTGCCGTCACCACCGCCCGCAAGGCCGCCGTGTCCACCGAGCGCGCCGCCAAGGCCACCATCAAGTCCGCCGCCGAAGAGGCCAAGGTCGTCGCCGCCAAGGTCGCCGAGACTGTCGAGAAGGACGCCGAGACCGTCGCGTCGACCGTCAAGGCCTCCGCCGCCCGGACCCGCGCCGCGGCCCGCACCACCACCACGACGGCTCAGGCCGGGGTCAAGCGCACCACCGCTCGCACCCGCGCCACCGGCACCGGTGTCCGCAAGACCGCCGCCAAGACCACGACCGCCGCCAAGACGGCTGCCAAGAAGGTCGGCGACTGATCAACCCTGTCGTCGGGGGCGGCATCCGCCTCGACCACAGGCGGAACTCCCCGTAGGGGGGTGCACAGAGGTGGGCCGGTTTCCCAGGGAAGCCGGCCCACCGGCATACCCGGGGTCTTGGGGGTATGCCGTCCCGCCGCCTTCGGGTCCGCGGGGCACCTGCCTCTGGCACACTGGCGCGCGTGTCGAACCCGTCCAGCCACGCAGCCGCACACCCCGTCTCTCCCGCGCTCACGCAGGGCCCCGTGCTCGCCCACGTCGTGCGGTGCGGCGTCGTCGAGAGCGTCCACCGCGGCTCCGCCGTCGTGACCAGCGCCGACGGCTCGATCGAGCAGGCGTGGGGCGACCCGACCGGCCTGATCTTCCCCCGGTCGGCGAGCAAGCCGATCCAGGCCGCAGCCATGGTCGCCGCCGGCCTCGACATCGCGCCCCATCAGCTCGCGCTCGTCGCCGCAAGCCACTCCGGCGAGGCCTTCCACCTCGCCGCGGCCCTCGAGATCCTCCACGGTGCCGGGCTCGACGAGACCCACCTGCTCAACACCCCCGACTACCCGGTCGACGAGCAGGCGCGCGACGAGTGGATCCGCGCCGGGCACCCCAAAACCTCACTCGCACAGAACTGTTCGGGCAAGCACTCCGGCATGCTCGCCACGACTGCCGCCAACGGGTGGGACCTCGCGACCTACCTCGACCCCGAGCACCCGCTCCAGCAGGCCATCACCGCGGCGGTCGCCCGCCTCTCCGGGACAGCGGTCGGCGCGATCGCGGTGGACGGCTGTGGGGCGCCGCTGCACGGCATACCCCTGACGGGGCTTGCGCACGCGTTCGGCCGGATCGCCGCGGCCCCCGCGGGCAGCCCCGAGGCGCGGGTCGCCGACGCGATCCGCGCCCACCCCGAATACCTCGGCGGCACCCGCCGCGGTGTCACCACGCTCATCCGCGAAACCCCCGCCGACCAGCGCCTCATCGCCAAGGACGGCGCCGAGTCGGTGTATGCCGTGGGGCTGGGTGACGGTCGCGGCGTCGCCGTCAAGATCGCCGACGGTCACATGCGCGCCAAGCCAGTGGTTCTCGCGGCGATCCTGCGCCGCATCGGGGTCGGGTCCGAGGCGGGGTATGCCGCCCTCGAGGACGCTCCCGTCCTCGGCCACGGTCAGCCGGTCGGCTCGATCGTCGCCGTCGGGATCTGAGCCCGCCGTGCGGGTCGTCCTGCAGCGGGTCTCCGCCGCGCGGGTCGAGGTTGACGGCGTCGTCGTCGGCGACCTCGACGGCCCGGGCCTGGTCGCCCTCGTCGGCGTCACCCATGGCGACGGCCCGACCCAGGTCGAGTGGATGGCCCGCAAGATCGCCCATCTGCGGGTCTTCGACGGGCCGGACGGCGATGAGAGCCCGGGGGCGGAGCGGTCCGCGGTCGAGGCGGGGCTGCCGGTCCTGGTCGTCAGCCAGTTCACCCTCTATGGCGATGTGCGCAAGGGTCGGCGGCCGTCGTGGTCGGCCGCGGCGCCCGGACCGGTCGCCGAGCCGCTTGTCGAGGCCGTCGCCGAGGCCCTGCGCGCAGAGGGCCTGCGGGTCGCCACGGGAACCTTCGGTGCCCATATGAGGGTTCATCTGGTGAACGACGGCCCGGTTACCCTGGTGCTGGACGTCTAAGAGGTTCACTCACGCCGTCGGAAGGCCACCCATGTTTTCCTCGATCTCTTCGGTTCAGGGCGTGGTCGTCCTGGTCCTGGGTCTGGCCGCCCTGGGCGCGGAGGTCTTCGCCCTGCTCGACGCCCTGCGGCATCGACCGGATGCCTTCGTGGCAGCAGGCAAGCGCACCAAGAACTTCTGGCTCCTCGTGCTGGGAGTTGCGACGGCGGTCGGCTTCGTCTCCAACGTCCTGTCGATGTTCGGCGTCATCGCCTTCGTCGCTGCAGCGGTCTACCTCGCCGACGTGCGGCCCGCGCTCAAGCAGGTGTCGGGCCGCGGAGGCGGGCGCCAGGGTCCCTACGGCCCGTGGTGACCAGCCCCGGGCGGGGCGCGTGCGGCATACTGGCTGGTCGAGCGCGTTCACACGCGTTCTGCCGATGAGGAGTTTTGTGACTGACAACCCGCCGCCCGTGATCCACCACCGCACCGAATACGTCGAAGGCCTTCGCGACCCACGGGTGGACATTTTCGTGGCCAACCGGCCGTGGGGGTCGTTCACCCAATTCGTGTCCAACGAGACCGTGACGGTCAAGACGATCCTTGTCGAGGCCGGCCACCGGCTGAGCCTGCAGCGGCACGAGCACCGCGGCGAGATGTGGACGATGCTCGACGTGCCGATCGACGTCACCGTCGATGACCGCACGTGGACGGCGGGCGTCGGCGAGACCGTCTGGGTGCCGCGCGGTGCGACCCACCGGATCGCCAACCCGGGTGAGAAGGCCGGGCGCATCCTCGAGGTCGGCTTCGGCTTCTTCGACGAGAGCGACATCGAGCGACTCGAGGACGATTACGCCCGCCACGACGACGCCGAAGGATCCGACCACGCCGAGGCGTAGGTCACGCTGCGCAGAAGGTCACCCGGGCCGGACGGCATCCCAGCGGATGCTCAGCTCCCCGAGGCGCCATCGCGCGGGCCCGTCGAGCACGGGCCACCCGTTGGCCCGCATCCGCGCCGCCGTCTCCAGGAACCTCGCGCGCACCCCGTATGCCGCCTGCGGCGCGGCATACCGCCAGGCCTGGTCAAGTGCGACGAGGAAGCCGTGGACCCGCTCGCCGGGGACGTTGCGGTGGATGAGGGCCTTGGGCAGCCGCTCGGCCACGTCGGCCGGAGTGCTCAGCTCGCGCAGTCGCATCGACAGCGTGAGGCTGACCGGGCCGGCCGCGGGCTCGACGGCGATCCACGACGCGAGCCGACCGAGTTCGTCGCAGGTCCCGTCGATGAGGACCCCGTCCGGAGCCAGCCGTGAACGCACCTTGGCCCAGATCGCCTCGACCTCGTCCTCCTCGTATTGACGCAGGACGTTGAAGGCTCGCACGACGGTCACTGCTCGCCCGTCGGCGGTCGGCACCTCGAAGCCGCCGCGTCGGAAGCTCAGCCCCGGCCGCTCCAACCCGGCGGCCGCCGTGACGCGGGCCGGGTCGATCTCCAGGCCGAGCACCTCGACGTCGCCGCGCACCCGGCGCAGCCGCTCGAACAACTCGACGGCCGTCACCGGGGAGGCACCGTAGCCGAGGTCCACGACCACCGGCGGGTCCATCGGCGCGCGCAGCCGCCAGGCCTGCGTTCCGGCCAGCCAACGGTCGCAGCGGCGCAGCCGATTGGGGTTCGTCGTCCCTCGGGTGATCCTGCCCAAAGGGGGTCCACCCTCGGCTCTGGTGCGGTTCACACACCGCAGCGTATGCCGCCCGGGAATCTCGACAGCGGCGTCGGTGTTGTCGAGAAACGTGTGCCGCTGACATGTGTGCATCTTCTGTGCATCTGTGGAAAGGATCGGGGAGCTGTGACGCCGGAGGAGATCCGTCGGGTTGCGATGTTCAGCGTCCACACCAGCCCGCTGGAGCAGCCGGGCACCGGTGACGCCGGCGGGATGAACGTCTACATCGCCGAGGTCGCCAAGGAGTTGGCCCGCCAGAACCGCGAGGTCGAGATCTTCACGCGGGCCACGACCGGCGCCCTCCCGCCCACGGTCGAGCTGGTCCCCGGAGTTACCGTCCGGCACATCACCGCGGGGCCGTATGAGGGGTTGGCCAAAAACGACCTTCCCGGTCAGCTGTGCGCGTTCGCCGCAGGCGTGATGCGCGCCGGCGCGGCCCGCCCCGAAGGCTGGTACGACCTCGTCCACTCGCACTATTGGCTCTCCGGCCAGGTCGGCTGGCTGGCGGCCGACCGGTGGCGCGTCCCGCTCGTCCACACGATGCACACGATGGCCCGGGTCAAGAACGCCGCGCTCGCCGACGGCGAGCGTCCCGAGCCGGCCGGCCGCGAGATCGGCGAGGCCCAGGTCGTCGAAGCCGCCGACCTGCTCACCGCCAACACCGCCGACGAAGCCTGCCAGTTGGTGTCGCTCTACGACGCAGACCCGGCCCGCGTGGTCGTCGTCCCGCCGGGCGTTGACCTCGAGGTCTTCACCCCCGGCGATCGGTATGCCGCGCGCGCCCGCCTCGGGCTCCCGCAGGGTGCGCACGTGGTCCTCTTCGTGGGCCGCATCCAGCCGCTCAAGGCTCCCGACCTGCTCGTCAAGGCGGCCCGTCGGCTGCTCGACGCGCACCCCGACTGGACGCCCGACGACCTGGTCGTCGGCATCCTCGGTGGCCCAAGCGGCACCGGTTTGGAACACCCCGAGAGCCTGGCCACGCTGGCCGCGGAGCTGGGGATGACGGCATACGTGCGCTTCGTGCCACCGGCCGACCGGGCGACTCTCGCGCAGTGGTACCGCGCGTCCGACCTGGTGACCGTTCCCTCCTACAACGAGTCGTTCGGCCTGGTCGCGATCGAGTCGCTCGCGTGCGGGACCCCGGTGGTTGCCGCGCGGGTCGGCGGGCTGCCGACGGCGGTCGGTCCTGGGGGAGTGCTCGTCGATGGGCACGATGTCGATGACTGGGCGACAACCCTCGACCGCCTGCTCGCCGACCCCGGCCTGCGGGCCGAGTTGGGCCGCCGCGCCGTGCGCCACGCGCGCAGTTTCGGGTGGGGAGCCACGACCGAGCGGCTGCTGCAGGCTTACGGCGAAGCATGTCGCACACGGACCCCGTCACCGATCTTCGAGGCGAGCCTGTTGACGGGAGTGCCGGCAGCGGTCGTCCCGTGACCGGCCCGGCCTGGCCCGCTGGCGGATGGGCAAACCCGGCTGCGAGCCATTTCTGACCAGCATGAAATTCAGCCCCGACTCCGACATCCGAGCCGATTCCGCGCCAGCAAGTCGCTAGTCTGCAGGGCATGCGCATAGCCGTCGCAGGAGCGGGTCTGATCGGGCGCCGTCACATCGAAGAGCTCGTCAAGTCGCCGCACGCGAGCTTGGCCTCGATCATCGATCCGACGCCGGAAGCCGGTGCCCTCGCCGCCGAGCTCGGGGTGCCTCATTACGCCACTCTCGAGCGAGCGCTGGCCGACGATCGGCCCGACGGCGTGATCCTCGCCACCCCCAATCGCCTCCATGTCGAAGGCGGCTTGACCTGCATCGCGGCTGGGGTGCCGGTCATCGTCGAGAAGCCGTTGGCCGAGACTGCCGCCGGGGCCAAGCAGCTCGTCGAGGCCGCAGAGGCTGCTCACGTTCCGCTGCTCACCGGCCATCACCGCAACTACTCCGCCAACATGGCCGCCGCCCGTGAGGTGATCAGTTCAGGCGTACTCGGACGCTTGGTGGCTATCGTCGGTCAGGCCACGTTCTACAAGCCGGACGACTACTTCGACGTCGGCGACGGGTGGCGGCGCAAGGCCGGGGGTGGCCCGATCCTGCTCAACCTCACGCACGAGGTGAACAACCTGATGGCGCTGGCCGGTGACATCACCGCTGTGCAGGCCACCACAAGCTCTGCGACCCGGGGCTTCGAGGTCGAAGACACAGCCGCCATGATCTTTCACTTCGCTGGCGGCGTGCTCGGCACCTTCATGCTCTCCGATACCGCAGCCTCTCCTCGATCATGGGAGCAAACCAGCGGGGAGAACACCTCCTACGCCACCTATCCGGACGAGGACAGCTATCACGTCATGGGCACGGTTGGGTCGCTCTCGATCCCGACCATGCGACTCAAGACGTATCCCGGAGTGCAGTCGTGGTGGTCTGCCACTGACGACAGCCGCATCGACGTTGCCGTCGAAGATCCGCTGGCAAACCAGATCGCGCACTTCGCCGCAGTGATCCGCGGCGAAGCCGAGCCGATATGCGACGGGCGCGCTGGGCTCAAGACGATTCAGGTGTGCGACGCGGTGCAAGAAGCGGCGCGCACGGGTGCCGTCGTCAACACCGGCATCTCGTGAAGCGAGACATTCTGGTCGATCCAGCGCGCGGGTTGTGATCGTGGCCCAAGAACACGACTTGCCGGCAGCGGTGGTCCCGTGACCGACCCGGCCGACGCCACGCCTGGGCAGCGCGCGGTGGCCGCGCTCGCGGCATACGTCGCCGATGCCGAGCTGACCAGCGAGCCCGGCGCGCGCGACGGGGAAGTGGTCGTCACCATTCCGGGGGAGCGCAAGCTCAAGACCGTCGCGTCGTTCCTCGTGCGCGACGAGCTCACGTCGGTGAGCGCCTTCGTCATCCGCAACCCTGACGAGAACCACGCGGAGTTCTATCGGTTCCTGCTGCGGCGGGTGATGCGTCGCCCCCTGCTGGGGTATGCCGTCGACGGCTCTGGTGACGTCTATGTCCGTGGCCAGGTGCCGACGGTGGCGCTGGATGGGCGGTATCTGGATCTGCTGGTGGGGGCGCTGCTGGAGGCCGCCGATGAGCCGTTCAACGACCTGCTGGCGATCGGCTTTCTCACGTCGATGAAGCGCGAGTGGGCCTGGCGGGTCGCTCGCGGTGAGTCGTTGGCCAACCTCGAAGCGTTCCGTTCGATCCTGGCCGGCAGCGAGGACGACCCCCTGTATGCCGTGGGCCCGTTGCCGGTCGACCCGGCTACCCCCGACGACCGGGCCGACTCCCGCTGAGTCGCAGGTCGGGCACCTCGCGGTCCGCCGACGGCGGTGCGCCATCACGAATGTGCGACCCCGAGGCAGCCGTTTATGCGCATCATTACACGTTCCGACAGTTTCGGCGGACCAAACACTGATGTGTCGCGCGGGTGTAGTTCGGCCGCTTTCCGATTCGCGTTGCGGGTCCAACGGTGCCGTGTTACGTTGGCAGCGTAGAGGATCTCCCCCCGATACATGACAGAGGTTTCGTCCATGGACGAGCACGACATCTGCCTGCCCCAAGCTGTGTGGGCGCGATATGGACTACCACCCCAGGTTCGATGTTCCGGCGCCACAGTCCGTGCAGCCCTGGACGATTTATGCGACCGGCTTCCCGAGGTCAGCGCATACGTGAGGGCCCCGGATCGCACCGTGCCGCGATCAACGCTGATATTTGCGGACGGATATCGGGTGATCAATATCGATGACACAGCGTTGCCGTCCGCCAGTGAGTTGACCATCGTCATTGCCTCCGCCGGCGGATAGCCATGTCTAGTCCACGGGGGGACGTGACCGAAGCCGAGCGCACGATGCGACGACGCCGCATCGTGGTCCGAATAGTACTGTTTGTCACAATCATCGGACTTGGCCTTGCGGTGGTCAGCGGAACGCTGGGGATGAAGCCCGGACTGCTTACCCACACCGACGATCCGATCATGGTTGGTGGATCCGGGCCTGGCGGGGAGGTCAATTCGGTCATACCGAGCATTTCGGGTGTCAACTACGCCAACCAGCCCGTCTCAGTGCCAACCGGGCGCCCCGTCGTTCTGCTCGTCGTCGCCCATTGGTGCGAGTACTGCAAGGCCGACCTCGCGCTCATGTCTCAGGGGCACGCGGCGGGCACCTTCCGGCCCAAGGCCGACATCGTGATCGTGTCCACTCGCCATCTCCCGTTCCTTTCCTGGCCACCCAGCGAGGCCCTTTCCCTGGATTCGGTGCCGTTCCCCGTGATCGTCGACACCGACTCCTCGATCGCGACCTACCTGGCATTGCGCGTCACGCCGACGTGGTATTTCATCGACCGAACCGGAACGATTCGGAAGGTTGTTGCCGGAACTCTATCTCTGGCTGAGATCGACGATGAAATCAACGCCGTGACCCGGGAGTAATAGACCGAGGAAGGAGGTGACATAGTGGAGTCGATGGTTCACGACATCGTCCTCGAAGAGGATGCCTTGCAGATCGAAGATCTGGAGGAGCGATCAGAGTTGATCAGCGGCGTGTGCGCCTGCACCTGCAGTTGCGGCTGCACCTCCACAAGTTGCGTTGCGTGGGCCTAACCGTCCATTCGCGCATTCCTGAACGTGTGCCATTTCGTCCCGTGATTGGAGTAACACATGAATCGGTCCACCGAGGTCGAGCTCGTCGACGAGATGTTCAGCATCGAGGAGCTTGAGCAGCGCGAGACCCCTGGCAGCTGGTCGTGCGGGTGCTCGTGCAGCTGTTCGTGCACGAGTTGCACCTGCGTCTACACCTGGTAGCCGACCATCCAGGCCGGCGGATGTCCCTGGGAGGGGGTGAATCGGATGGAAATCAACGAGACGGACCTGCTCGAGATCGAAGACCTTGAGGAGCGGACTGAACTCCTCGGTGGTGCATGTGCGTGCACCACCAGCTGCGGCTGCACGTCGTGCAGTTGCGTCGTCTGGTTCTGAGTGAGCAAGCGGAACGCCGCTGTGGAGCGGTCTGTGCCCCACAGCGGCGAACCGTCCTCGCATTCTCCCCCGCCCGCTGTCCAACAAGGAGTTCCGCCGTGACCATGACCGCATCCGCGCCTCAGCGAGGCAACCTTCGGTTGGGGGAGGTCTACCTCGTCCCCGCGGCAGACGGGGGCCTGACCATGCGGACCCCTCGGCGGAGCGCAGTCCTTCGGGGCCGCCTCGTCTCGGAGGTCTTCCCACGACTGCTTCCCCTGCTGGACGGGACGCGGGATTTCGAAGGGGTGCTGACCGAACTCGCCTCCGACGGGGAGTTCCCCAACCTGGAGGCCAGCCTGCGGCAACTGCTGGACATGGGGGTCGTCGAGTTCGCTGAACCCGCGGCCGAGTTGGAGGGGGTCCCCTCGCAGCTCCTGCCGAAGCTGCGGGGCCAGGACCGGTTCATGCGCCAGCACGGCGGCGATGACGGCACGACTGCACGGATCGCCTCTGGCTCGGTTCTCCTTGCCGGCGAAGGTCCGCTGATGCCCGACGTGGCCGTGGGCCTCGCGGCCAGTGGTGTGCGACGCATTGTCGTCGCCGCTCGGCGGACCGTGGGTGCAGTCGACGTCGGCCAGTCCACGCACATCGGCCCCACCGATCTGGATCGGTCCATGGGTGAGGTCGTCGCGGCGGTCTTGAAGCGGAATGACCTTCCCACCCTCGTCGAGCCCGCGCCATTCCCGGAGAGCAAGTTGGGCTGGCAGCAACTGCTGGGCGACATCGATGTCGCCGTTGTTGTTCAGGATGCCCCGGTCGTGTCGCTGCCGTGGATGGATGAGTTCAATCGGGCGACCATCGCCGCCGGCACGCCGTGGACGACCGGTGCCCTCTTGCAGAGGGCGAACGTCCACGTGGGGCCGTCCGTGATCCCTGGGCAGACGGCGTGTTGGAAGTGCTTTGAGTTCCGGTTCAAGAGCAATCTCAGTTCGGTGGTGCGGTACGAGGAGTTTCAGGACTACGTCGCTTCACTGGAGCGGTACGTCGAGCACGGCAGTCTGCCGAGCGTCACCGCGTTCACCGGAGCGATGGTCGCTCTGGAAGGTGTCCGACTTCTAGCGGCCGGCGATGTCTTCGTTCGAACCGCCGGATCGCTACTGGCCTTCGACCTGTGGGAGCTGCGCCTGGAGACCCACCCCGTGCTCAAGCTGCCTCGGTGCCCGCACTGCAGCACCGTGAGTTCAGTTCCTCAAGAGAGGACTTGGAGCTGACGACATGGGCGTTGAATCACGTCAGGACTTGGGTGGGGCCCTGGACTGGATGGTGGGGCCCACCTCGATCGTGCGCGCGGTGCGGACCATCCTCAACGCTCCGGGCGAGCCCCGACTCTTCAGTGTCGCAAGCGTCCCGAACTCGTTGACGTCCATCGCTGGTGCGGAGATGGCCGGACACACGGGAGCGATGGCCGAGACCTGGGAGCAGGCTGCAGCCAGCGCGATCGGCGAATGTGTCGAGCGGTACTGCTGCGCCGTCCAGCCGCCGAACCTCCTCACCGCTCCGGCACGGCAACTCGGGGAGGGGGCCCTGCTCGTGGATGACTTCGAGCTCTTCGACGAGCGCCAGTACGCGCATCCGCAGTTCCCTTTCGCGCGGCATACCGAGGACCTTCCGATGACCTGGGTGCCGGCCGCGCGGATCCGAGACGGCGAGCCGCGCTTCGTTCCGGCCTGTTTGGTCTACATCCCCTACGTGCCAAGGCTCGTCGAACACAGCGACATGGTTGCCCTGTCGGTGTCTTCAGGGCAGGCCTGTCACAGCGACGCCGATCTTGCACTGCTCAGCGGTTTGTATGAGGTGATCGAGCGCGACGCGTTCATGCTCACCTGGGTGCGTCGACTGCCGCCGACCCGGCTGAACTACCGTGATGACCCCGTGGTTGGGCCCTGGTTCGACAGGTACTTCGCAGACTCCTCGCTGACCTTCGACGTCTTTCGGCTCCGCTCGGACATCGCCGTACCTTCTGTGCTGTGTGTCGCGCGTGGCATCCATCATCAAGGCCCGTTCGCCTGTGTGGGGGCGTCCTGTCGGCTCGATGAGTCGGAAGCGGTCCGCAAGGCCATCGTCGAGGCTGCCCAGGGGGCCGTCTGGGTGCGCGACCTCATCGACACCAAGCCCCACTGGGAACACGGCCCCGACTACGCAAATGTCCGGGACTTCGAGGACCACGTGCGCCTCTATGGCGACCCGGGCATGCTTGAACACCTTGACTTCCTTTACGTCGACGAGTGGGACGGCCTCGCGCCCGCGCCGGACGTCACTGGGCTTCGCGCCCAGCGGGAGCAGGTTCTGGACTGCCTTGAGGCGGTTGGCCTGCAGGCCTTGGTCGTCGACATCACGACCCGCGACGTCGCAGACGCGGGGCTGGTGGTGCTGCGTGTCCTGATCCCGGGAAGTGTCCAGCTGTATTCCGTGCACGGGCTGCCGAACTTCGGCGCCCGCCGCTACCACACAGTCCCACCCCGTCTTGGGTTCGACGCTGACATCCACCGAAGTTACAACCCAGTCCCTCATCCGTTTCCCTGATCACCGAGCGCGTTCCGCGTCAGCACCAAGGAGAGCCCGATGCCCGAGCCGCTGAACAAGCAGAGCTACTCCCTCGTGGACTTCTTTGAAGAGGACGACTACTCCGAGAGCGAGACCTACAACGAGTACACCAAGTTGACCCGGATGAATGTCGCCCGGATCAGCCACCGGGTGGAGCAGATCAAGTCGGACCCCGCGATGCTCGCCATGATGGCTCGAAGCTGGAAGTCCTACCCGGGCTCGACAGTCACGCCACTTCCGCCCTTCCGCGCTCCGACGGTCGGCTTCGCCGAGACCGTGCTGCGTCGCCGGTCGGTGAGTTCGCTGGGGCGTGACTTCGTCGGGGAGGCGATCACCGCCGAGCAACTCGGGGGAACCCTCGTCATGGCCTACGGGCCAACGTCCAAGATCGAGTCTCGAACAGGTGACGTGCAACACCTCCGGGCCACCACCTCGGCCGGGGCGCTCTTCCCGACCGAAATCTACGTCCTGGCCTTCAACGTGACGGGAATTGAGCCTGGCCTCTACCACTATCGCCCGATCGAGCATTCCCTTGAACTCATCCGGTCGGGGGACCTGCGGGCCCAGTTCGCTGGGTTGTCCTCCTATCAGGGCCTCTGCCTGACCAGTTCAGTCGCCCTCGTGCTGACCAGTGTTCTGAAGCGAACCATGTCCAAGTACCAGCACCGCGGATACCGCTTCGCCATGTACGACTGCGGTGCCCTGACCCAGTCGCTGTACCTGTCCGGCACGGCGATGGGCCTGGACACCTGCGCGTTGGGGGGCATCTACGACGACGAGGTCGCCGCGTTCCTCGGCGTCAACCCCGTCGACGAGCCGGTGCAGTTGGGTTTCCTCCTGGGCCCCCGAGGCGCTGAGATGGGGACGGAGAAGCAGCAGTGACGACCGATCTGGCGTTCGAGCGCACCCTGCACCTGGCCAATCAGCTCATCTCGCCGGTCACGGGGGTCTTGAAGCGGTCGTTGCTGCTGCCGCTGGTCGGTGGCCAGGCGCCGTATGCGCACTTTGCTGCCGCGCCTGCGAGCTACGGGACCCTCCCCACTGGCGGTGACATAGCCAATCCGGGGGCCTCAGCCTGGGACCTGCGCCAATGTCTCTCGCAAGTGACGTTCGAAGCGGTGGAGCGCTACTGCGCCGCGTTCGTCGACTACTCCGCCCTTCTCTTGTCCAAACCGGAAGGCCCCGCCTTCGACGTCGGCTGCGCGATCCAACGGTTCGCAGAGTTCCAATACGGGCGAAGCGACTTCAGTTATGTCCCGCTTCGTCAGGACTCCGTCATCCACTGGGCGGTGGGGCGATCCCTGTTCACTGGTCAACGGCGGTACATCCCGGCCTCCTTCACATACCTGCCCTATCGACCCACCTCGCCGGACGAAGTCATCGGTCCCTCGTTCTCGACCGGGATGTCGGCCGCTTGGACGCTGGACGATGCCTGCTTGAGCGGGCTCCTAGAAGTCGTCGAGAGAGATGCCTTCGCCATCACCTGGATGGGTCAGTTGGTCCGTCCGCGGCTGGAGCCGCGCCCGGACAGCGAATTGGCCCGTCGGGTCGCCGCCGTCGAGGCGGATGGATGTTCGAGCGTGACATTCGTTGATCTCACGACCGACCTCGGCTTGCCGGTGGTGTGCGCAGTCGTGCGCCGCCCAGCGCTCGGCCGAGTGCTGACCACCGTGGGCCTGTCCTCCAAACTCTGTCCGTCACGGGCGTGCGACAAGGCGCTCTGTGAGGCGCTCTCGGATCATGAGCGGCTGCGCACCGAACTCGCGGACCCTCGGCGGCCCCCGTGGACGCCGGCCCCTGACTTCTCCGACGTCGTGGATTTCGAGTGGCACGGCAGGGCATACACCGACCCACGCGCGCAGCTAGCCCTCGACTTCCTCACTTCAAGTAGCGAGGTGCACCAGATCGACGGGGAGTTCGCGCCGCCCCAAGCGGGGGACTTGGTCCGGACCCTGCGACAACTCGAAGAACACTGCTCGGACGTCGTGATGGTCGACCTCACAACCCGCGACATGCACGAGCTGGGCCTGGTCGTCGTCAAGATCTTCGTCCCGGAGTTGGTGCCCCTGAACGCGGATCACAGGTACCCCTACCTCGGTCACCGTCGGCTGCACACCCACGGCGGCCAGCGTCCAGACGGGACGCAAGAACAGCTGTTGACCCACCTGAACTCCTACCCCCACCCCTTCTCGTGAACGCGACACGATCCGTCAAGGAGGCCGATACCGTGCACCGGACGCTGCGCCACGACCTGATCCTCGGCGAGGAAACCGCCGAGGGGCGGGTCACGGTGACCGATCCGGTGGCCAACAGGCACTACCTCATGACTGGCGCGACGGTGCGCGTGCTGCGGATGTTCGACGGTTCGCGTGATGACAACCAGGTGTATGCCGCGCTGGCCGGGATCGGGGTCCACGTGAGCGATCAGACCTTCTCGGCCATGGCTCAACGGGCTGAGCAACTGGGACTGTTCCAGGGCGGTCAGCCACCGCCAGTCCCTTCGCACCTTCGCGGTCCCCAGCGAGGCAACCTCCTGTTCCTCCTGCTGGGGGAATTCGACCCGCACCGCGTCGTCGACGCACTTGCTCCCGTCGGGCGGGTGCTGTTCTCCCGAATGGCCGCGGGGACGCTCTTGGCCCTGCTCGCGTGGTGCGTGTGGTTGGTCGTGCAGCACAGTGACCGCTACGTGGCGGACATGACCGCCTTCGCGATGGTCTCTGCCTGGGCGCTGGTCTACCTGGCGAACGCGGTCGTGACCGTGATGCACGAGTTTGGACACGCGCTCGCCACCAGGCGATTCGGCGGACAGGTCCACCGAATGGGGCTTGCCCTCTACCTGCTTTCCCCGGCGGCATACACGGACACGTCCGCGGCCTGGGCGTTCAGCAAGAACCGGCACCGGATCGTCGTCAACCTCGCGGGGATCTACGTCGAGTCGTTCGTGCTTGCCGGATGCGTGCTGCTCTGGGTGTTCGACGTCCTGCCCGTGACCTTCGCCGCAGCGAACTTCGTGCTGCTGCACGCACTGCTGGCACGGATCATCTTCAACCTCAATCCGTTCCTCCGTTTGGACGGCTATTGGCTATTGAGCGACCTGATGCACATCCCCAATCTGCGGCCTCGGGCGCTGCGCACGCTGCTCGCCCTGCTCTCGGGTCATCGGCGGTCGGCTCCGGCGGTCGCCTCCACCGAGGAGCGAGCCTTCCTGGTGGTCTACGGGATTCTCTCGGTGGCCTTCGCGGTTGGCGGTCTGGTCGTCGGTGCGCTCGTCATCGACGGTCTGGCCCGGCGTTTTGTGCCGTGGTACTCCAACTCCCTCGCCCTTGTTCTCGGAGTCGTCCTGGGTCTGTTGGCCCTGCTCAACGCATGGCGCTACACCAAGGCCCTGCGCCGGCAAGTATTCCTCGAAGGCGGTGCACATGCTCAGCGGTCGTGAAACTCTGTCCCTTGACGGAGTCGGGGTTCGCCTTGGCGGGTTCGTCCTGTCCGGGGTGACCTTCGCCGTCGGACCGGGCGAGGTCGTCGGACTTGTGGGACACAACGGCTCGGGAAAGAGCACGACCTTCCGTATCATTGCCGACTTGATCCGGCCCACATCGGGCTCGATCACCCTGGGCGACCTCGACCATCGTGCCGATGAAAGGGCGTTCAAGCGACGGGTCTGCTTCGTCGGCGACAACAACCAAACGTATGCCGGTATGACCGTCGGTGCGGTCCTCGCCTTCGCCCGACGGCTCTACCCCAACTGGGACCACGACTGGTGCGCGCAGCTGTGCGACGAGTTGCGCCTTCCGTTGGACACCAAGGTGGCGCATTTGTCGGCCGGCATGCGGACGAAGCTCGGCCTGGTCCTGGGCTTTAGCCCACGGCCGGACGTCATTGTGCTCGACGAGCCCACTGCTGGCCTGGACGGGGCCTCCAACGAATGGATCTGGCAGGTGGTGGATCGCCAGTCGGTCGAGGCCGGGCTGGCCGTGATCGTCTCCTCACACTCCCGCGACGACGTTGCCCAGCACTGTTCCCGGGTGGTGCTTCTCGAGCAGGGGCAGATCATCGATCAAATCGACATCGCCGGCGACCGTGCCCTCGCCCGCGAGCGGTTGGAAGGCGCGATGGGCCGAGGAGGTGGGCATGCACGTTGACGGCAGGAGCCTGAGCGTCCTGATCCTCAAAGACTGTCGAATGCAGTGGAAGGCCTTTCTCGTTCTGGTGATGTTCGAGATCCTCACCCTGCTGAGCTTCGTGGCCCAGTTCCCAGAACCCATGCGCGCCTCAGCGGGCGCCTTCCTGCAAGGTCTGACCTCCATCGGCACGTTCGTGATGGCCTACCGGCTGTTGGCGACCGAGGAGTCCAGCGGCACGATCCGTTTCCTCAAGTCGCTCCCGCTGACCAACGACGAGATCTTCTGGTCGAAGTTCCTCTTCATGTCCGGCTACGCCGTTCTCAACGCTGCGGTTGTCAACCTTGTGTATGCCGGGCTGCGCCCCCTCATCTCGTGGAGCTGGCAACTTCCGACGATGCCCGGGGTCCTTGGCGGGGTGGTCGTACAGCTGGTCTTCGCGGTGATCCTGTTGTCCATTGCGATACTGGCCAACTCCGAGAAGGCGATCTGGGTGCCCTTCCCCCTCGTCATCCTCCTGCTCAACGGCTACACCCTGATGACGTCGCCGAACGGCTGGGACCCCGGTGCTCGCGTCCTGGCTTCGATCCAGCAGAACTGGGCCCTGTGGTCGATCGCGGTCGTTGGTGTGCTTCTCGCGGTGGCCCGCGGGGTGGTGCACGCGGCCGGGGTCAAGCGGAGTCTGGTGAAATGACGTCCGTCTCTACCCAGGATCCGGTGAGCGAGGACCTCAAGCGGTATCGGCGGGGGACGCACCGCGCCTGCGACCCGTCCGAGACCTACGATCACTTGCGGGCGCTCATGCCCAGGTGCGGTATCACCCGCATTGCGAACATCACCGGACTCGACCGGGTTGGCGTCCCGGTGTATACCGCGATCCGACCGAACTCCCGTGCGCTCTCGACGTCCCAGGGAAAGGGGATGGATCGGGACGCAGCGCGAGCGTCGGCGCTGATGGAAGCCTTCGAGTCCTGGCATGGCGAGCGGGTCAGTGCCGACGGGGGCTACTACCGACGGGAAGAAGCGGAGGACGAGAACGGTATCCCGGTGGCCGACGTGGGCCGGATCAGCCGCCGAGGTCGAGACGTCTCGTGGCTGTCATCGACGCGGATCAACTGGGTGAGGGGCCTGGACGTCATGTCGGGCGTTGCGGTTCTGCTCCCGTACGACTGTGTGTCGAGCGACTTCACCGGAGACGTGCAACGGGTTGCGTTCATCCGTTCGACGAACGGTCTAGCCAGCGGTAACACCCTGACGGAGGCAACCCTCCATGGGTTGTACGAGGTGATTGAGCGCGACGCAGTCGCCCTTTGGAGCCCGAGCGCCGGCACTGCCGATCGGGTTGTCGACCCGGGAACGGTTCACGACGAAGACAACGCCGCACTTCTCGATCGACTCGCGGACGCCGGGCTCGGCGTGCTGATCCGCGACGTGAGGTGCGACACGAGAGTGCCGGTGTTCGCAGTCGCGATCGCGCCCACCAATCCGACTCGGATGCCGCCCTTTGCCGCCTTCTCCGGGTACGGCGCCCATCTGGACCCACGAGTGGCGCTCTCTCGGGCACTCACCGAGGCCATCCAGAGTCGGCTCACCGTGATTCACGGGGGTCGAGACGATCTTTGGCCTTCCGCGTATGCCAGAGTCCTTGACCACCGGGCCGCTCGGAACTGGGCTCGGTTCGTATCCACGGCCGAGCCGACGGTGGACTTCGAGCGGATCCCCGACCACTCCACGGAGACCTTCTCCGGAGATCTCGAAGTCCTCAAGGAGTCGATTGCCTCGGTGGCCGCCGAGGCAATCGCCGTTGACCTGACCCGTCCCGGCCTCGGCATCCCTGTGGTGAAGGTCGTCGTTCCTGGCCTCTCGGGCATCCCCTTTGACCCCCGTCCCCGCGACGGAGGCCGAGTCGGGTCGGCGGCACCCGCGTGAGGAGGATTGCCTTTGTTGGCCCGAGCATCCCGCCGAACGCCGCGCAAGCGCTCGCGCCGGAAGTCACCTTGCTCCCGCCCGCACGCGCAGGGGATGTCTATCGTGCGGTGGGGCATGGAGAGGCCCGCGTCATCGGTTTGGTCGACGGGGTCTTCGGATCAGTGGGATCGGTCTGGCACAAGGAGATCCTCTTCGCCATCTCCCGTGGGTGTCAGGTCTTCGGCGGCGCGAGCATGGGAGCGTTGCGTGCGGCGGAGTGTCGAAGTTTCGGCATCCGCGGAGTCGGCACGGTGTATGCCGCATATGCCGACGGGGAGTTGGAAGACGATGACGAGGTCGCGGTCTCGCATCTGGATGCGGCATTCGGCTACGAATGCCTCACGGTGCCTATGGTGACCGTGCGTGCCGCGCTGAGTGCCGCGGTGAGCGTCGGCCTCCTGCCCGAGCGCGACCATGAGCGGGCACTGAAGGCCGCGAAGAACGTCTTCTACGCGGATCGGACCTGGGATGTGCTTGGGCGGGAGTGGGGTGCTCTTGATCAGGACTGGGGCCCGGACGTCACCCTGTTTGCTCAGCAGCCGCAACACGACGTCAAGGCTGTGGACGCGGCCGCGGTGCTGAGGGCCGTCCAGTCGGCTCGCCCGGAGGACGGTCCCCGCCAGGCGGACTGGCAGATGGAACCGACTGTCTTCTGGCGTCGGCTGGTGCAGGAGACCGACTTCCCGTCCGTGGCTCCGTGGTTCGAGGATGACGGCGCGCAGGTTTCACTCGCCCGCCGTATCGACGTGGTCCGGGGCGCTCTTCTTGATCCCGGCCATGCGCAGCTCGGCACGCGGGCCAGGTTGTTCGCCCACTTGGTCTATCAGGTCTGCGAGGCTCTAGGCATCGCCCCATCCGCGCGTGAGGTGCAGGAGCGCTCAGAAAGGATCCGGCGAGTACTCGGCCTGGGTGATGCCCGAACCACTCGGCAGTGGCTTCTCGCCTCCAAGTTGACCGTAGCGGAATGGCAGCGGGCCATCCGGTTCCAGTTGATGGCAGAGCGGCTGGGCGAGGAGTATGCCGCGGAACTGCGGCACCAGGTTCCGATGCTGGTCGCGGCCTCGGGCGGGTGGGCCCAGGTCGAGCACCTGGCCGAGCCGATGCAGTTGGGCGTCGAGGGCGAATCGCCATCAGTGGTGCTGACGGCGCTGGCGACTCGACCAGACATGCCGTCAGCGGCCACTCTTGAGGATCTGGCCGCTCGCCTCGGGTTCACCTCGTTGACCGAGTTCCTGTCGACCACTGGCGTTGACCCGGGGGACACTCAGGCTGCCACGGACGTCGTCGAGAGGAGGGCGCCTCAATAGGTTGGCAGGCCCGGAGACACCTGCCGTATCCATTCCAGAATGCCGCCGGCGAGATGCTTGACGCTGTTGACGTGGCCATCTGGGATAAGGCGGGCCGCGCTTTCGGAGCGTATTCCAGACCTACAGTAGAGAATAAGGTCGTCGCGCGCTGATAGCAGACGAAGTGCCGATCCGTCCTCGAACTGCTGTAGTGGGATATTCTCGTCTCCGGGTACGGAGACAATGGCACGTTCTTGAGGCCCTCTCACGTCAATGAGCCGGACAGATTCCGGTCGATCAGCAAGGATTGCGGCCAAGTCCTCAGGCGTGACCTCAGCGATGAGAGTGTCCCTCGACGCCACCCCGCAGACAGTCCTCGTTGCGTCGAGGTCGGTGATGGTGGGGGCGTGTCCACAGGCTGGGCACTGCGGATCGGCCAGGAGCGTCAGCGTTCGCCAGCGTGATCCGAGCGCGTCGTAGACAAGCAGGCGCCCGAGCGCCGGCTGGCCGATCCCGAGTACGAGCTTGAGTGCTTCGGCGACCTGGGCTGCTCCCACGCTGGCGCACATGGCTCCGAACACCCCGCCCTCCGCGCACGACGGGACAAGACCCGGGGCTGGGGGCTCAGGAAAGGCGCATCGGTAGCATGGGCCGCGCCCTGCCCACCACACGGATACCTGGCCCTCAAACTGGAAGACCGACCCCCAAACGAGTGGCTTGCCGAGGAGCACACAAGCGTCTGAGACGAGATAGCGCGCTTCGTAGTTGTCCGTGCCGTCAACCACAATGTCGTACTCAGCGAGGATCGACAACGCGTTCTCGGGCGACAGCCGGACCGAGTGGGCGATCACTTCAACATGCGGATTCAGCTCGTGCACAGCGATTTTGGCGGATTCAGTCTTGAGCATCCCAGTGCGGGACGAACTATGCAGAACCTGCCGCTGCAGGTTGGACACGTCGACCACATCGTCGTCAACCACCCCGATAGTGCCGACACCCGCGGCTGCGAGGTAGAGGATCACCGGTGATCCGAGTCCGCCTGCGCCGATGACGGCGACCCGCGCCTCTCTGAGTCTCTGCTGGCCCGGCACGCCGACTCCCGGGAGGATGATGTGCCTGGAGTAGCGAGTCAACTCCTGGGCGCTCAAGGACCTTGTGTCAGTCATCTCCGGCCCCGGCCTTGCTGCTGCCCGGTCGACGGAGGCTCAAACGGAGGCCGAGCATGCCGGACCTGCCGCAGGACCAGCAGCCAGAAGACGACCGCAGCGCCGAGGAGAAGGATCCCGACGATCGGCTGGTCGCGCCACATCCAAACCACGGGGTCCCCGAGGCGGACGGCAAACACGGACAGGGTGAAAACAACGGCTGGAACGAAGAACGACGAGCGATGGATCGACACGAGAGCGTCCTTTCCAGCGGGTGCCCTTTGAGAGGGGCGCCCGAGCGCTTCCAGGGGTACCTTTTCCGTCCGCATCGACGAACGAAATCTCACTGTCCCCAAGTGTATCCCCGGCGCTCTGAATACGCCTGGGGAGAAGTGCCGCTTCCCCTCCCACCGGGCCCCGGTCGGAACTCTTGCCCACAGCCGAAGCAAAGCGGCGGGGCCGACCCTCCCCATGCGTTCGCCATGGGGACTATCTCAAATTCGTGTTTCTGGTCCGCCACGGACCAGAAACACCGAATCTGAGATAGTCCCAGGCCGGCCATGGTCGCCCGCCTCAGGTCAGCGCGCGGAGGAGCGTGACGTAGCGGACGCTGGACCGCTAGACCCTGAGGCGATCGGTCGCAATAGGCTGGGCCGCATGGCATACACCCTCATCCTGCTGCGTCACGGCCACTCCGAGTGGAACGCCAAGAACCTCTTCACCGGGTGGGTCGACGTCGACCTCAACGACCAGGGCCGCGAGGAAGCCGTCCGCGGCGGGCGGCTGCTCAAGGACAAGGGCGTCCTGCCCGACATCGTCCACACGTCCGTGCTCCGCCGGGCGATCACCACTGCCAACCTGGCGCTCGACGCCGCCGACCGGCACTGGATCCCGGTGCGCCGGGACTGGCGGCTCAACGAGCGGCACTACGGCGCGTTGCAGGGCCTGGACAAGGCCGCGACCCGCGCGAAGTACGGCGACGAGCAGTTCATGTTGTGGCGCCGCTCCTTCGACACCCCGCCGCCGCCCATCGACCTGGACAACGAGTGGGCCCAGACCGGCGACCCCCGGTATGCCGGCATCGACATCCCGCGCACCGAGTGCCTCAAGGACGTCATCGCCCGGATGATGCCCTACTGGGAGAGCGCGATCTGCCCCGACCTGGCTTCCGGCAAGACGGTGCTCGTCACCGCCCACGGCAACAGCCTGCGGGCCCTGGTCAAGCACCTCGACGGGATCAGCGACGCGGCGATCGCCGAGCTCAACATCCCCACCGGCCAGCCGCTGGTCTACGACATCGGCGAGGACTTCATGCCGACCGGGCCGGGGCAGTACCTCGACCCCGAGGCCGCTGCTGCCGCCGCTGCGGCCGTCGCCAATCAGGGCCGCTGAGCCGACGCGGATCGAGCCAGTCAGTCGCCCTCGCCGGACCCTTGGTCTGGCGAGGGCGACGCGGCTGTTGAGGCCGGCAACGCGAAGGTGGTCGGCAATCCGTGCCAGACGCCAGGGTTGAGGAACTGCCTCCCAAGCATGGCCGTCCGGTCGGCTTCGCTCAGCCGGGCCTGGTCAGCGGCCTCGGCGTAGTGGTCGGTGATCGCTGACACCACGTCGTCCACCACGGATCGGGCGTCGCTGGTGCTCAGGCCATATTCGGCGGCCACGCTGATGGCGGCGTGGAAGGTGGACGTGCGGATCCCGCTGCGTCCGAACGCCATCGCCTGCTCAGCGGTCTGTCCGGAGCGCGGCCCTGGGCAGAGGTCATACGCCGGTGAGAGGCGAAGGTGTTCGCCGTCCCACAGCGCCGCGTGGTTGCGCGCGTGGTCGTCGGAGTTGCTGACGGCGACGTTGAAGACGATCCGTCGGAAGAGGGCGGGCCCGACCGGCATACGGCTGCCGGAAAGCCGCGTGAGGACGTTGAGGATCTGCGGGTAGGTAACATAGCGGGCGCCCATCTCGCTCTCACCCGACATGGTGAGGGCGGACACCGCGTGAATCCGGCCGCCGGAAGCGGTGCGGTCGAACCGCCGGACCAGAAGGACCTCGCGCCCTAACGACGAGGTCACCCGCACATCACAGACGTCGATCCCGGCGTGCCGCGCCAGGATCATCGTGGCCCCTTCGGCGTTTGGGACGCTGAAGTGGGTGTCTGACGACGATGAGAACTTGGCGATCCACTGGGTGCCGTCGCCGTCGGCCAGCAACGCCTTCGGCCGGGCACCGCCGATCGACGTGCCGCGGATCAGTGCCTCAGCCAGCGGCTGGGGGAGAGCGCGCCCTTCCTCCACCATGATCGCCGCCTCGTGCAGCTCGTCCAAGGTCGCGGTCTCGTCTCGCGGGACATACCGGGTCGGGCTGGTCTGGAAGTCCAGCGCACCGAACCTGTTCGAGCCGGATGCGATGAGGTAGCTCAACTCGGTCAGGTCGAGATCCCCAACACCCAGGCGCGAGTCGATGACGCGCCGGCCCCAGGCGTCGGGGGATCCGTCACGGATGCTCCCCGCCAGGTCGAGCCCAGGGAGCGGTGCGATCAGGCCGGGGCCGAGCGGCAACTCCGGGCGGTAGAGGCTGATCGCGTTGTCGCGGCGCAAGTAGGACTCGCCATAGACGAAGTCGACCCTGCCGGAGCGCTCGATCAGGCGCCCGGCGACGACGGGAGTGGTGTCGCCGGGCAGCCAGGTCCAGACGAACAGCGACTGTGGGGGCTTAGAAGTTGGCAAGGTCGGTCTCGTCCAGCTTCGGCACCCGGACCCGCTGGCCGATCAGGGCCAGACGTTCCTCTCCGCGTCGGCGCATCCGAGCCATCTCGAACCGGTCCTCGACCCCGAACAGCGGCACGCCGACCATGACGGCCGCGTTGAAGACCGTGCCGATCGAAGTGGACACAGCCCCGGCTTCGATCGCGAGAACGGTTTTGGCCGAGACGCCGATCTTGCTGGCGAGGTCGGCGGCAGTCCACCCGCGCTCGTGCCGCGCGATGCGGATCTGCACGCCCAGCGTCCGAGCAGCGTCGAGCACCTCGGGTTGCGCAACGATGGCGCGCTTGGCCATAGGTCCTCCAATAAAGCACCCTTTAACACTCGTAAGGTGCAGTATATAACTCCTGCCCGGCAGGAGTCAGCGGTCAAGCCCGATACGGCAAGGAGGGCGTGAGCACTCGTCAGCCCCGCGGGCTGCTGCGGCGAAGGAGCGCGATCCGCGCGCCCTCCTCGGACACGTCGTGATCCCCTGAGGTCTCCGGGACGTATTCGCCCGTGACGAGGTAGACGACGCGACGCGCCACCGACACGGCATGGTCGGCGAACCGCTCGTAGTAGCGACCCAACAGAGTGAGGTCGACGATCGTCTCGGTCGGCAACTCGGTGGTCGCGAGCACGGTGAACAACCGGCGGTGCAACTCGTCCATGACGTCGTCGTCGCGCTCAAGATTGCGCGCTTCGGTCACGTCGCGAGCAGCGATGATCGAGCCCGACTTGGTGACCACCAACTCGGCGACCTGGCCCATCTGCAGGATGTGGGCGCGCAATGACGGCGGGGACGGCCGAGTTCGGGAAGCGCAGTCGGGCGACCTTGGCCACGTGTCGGGCGAGGTCCCCCATCCGCTCGAGGTCCCCACTCATCCGCAGCGCCGTGACGACGGTGCGCAGGTCGGTGGCGACCGGTTGTTGGCGAGCCAGGACGTCAATGGCCAGGCCGTCCAGATGCTCCCGGGCGTTGTCCAACGTTCGGTCGCCGGTGATGACGTCTTCAGCCAGATGAAGGTCGGCGTCCAACAGCGCGGTGGTGGCTCGCGCCATCGCCGAACCAGCCAGGCGGGTCATGTCGACCAGTTGGGCCGTGATGCTGTCCAACTGCTCGTGGAAGGCGTCGCGCACGTCTGCTCCTTCGCGGATCCGGGTGGGAAGCGGGGGGTCGTGGCTGGGCGGCCACGGTGTACAGCATCGGCCCGGCCACGGTGAACGGATATCGGCGCCCAGGTGAACATCGTGCGATGCAGGGGCCCGCAAAGGCGCCGGACACGCCCCACCCGAACCGCGGCATCGTGGGTGCCCTCTAGCCTAGGGGCGTGGAGGTCCTTCTCGCGGTGATCCTCGGCGCTGTGTTCGGCGCCGTCGTGGTCTCCGCGCGGTTCGGACGGACCCGTGTCGACCGTCGTCGAGCGTTGGCCGCAGGTGCCACACCCGACCCCGAGGATGTCGTCGAACAGTTGCCCGCGGAGGTCACCGACCTGCTCGCCGCGCTCACGTCCAGCGGCATCGTCCTGGATTCCCGGCAGTCGGTCGTCGCCTGTTCTCCCACCGCGATCTCGCACGGTCTGGTCCGCGGCACCGCCGTCTCGCACCCACCCCTGCTGGCCCTGGCCCGACGCGCCGCCATCGAGGGCGGCGTCGTCGAAGAGATGCTTGGGTTACCGCGCGGCCCCCGGGCCGACGCCCGACGGGTCGTTCAGGCGCGAGCAACCCACCTGGGCTTGGAGCACATCCTCTTGCTCGTCGAGGACCGCTCGCACGCCTACCTCGTCGAAGAGGTGCGCCGCGACTTCCTCGCCAACGTCAGCCACGAGCTCAAGACCCCTGTTGGTGGCCTCATGCTCCTGGCCGAGGCCGTGCGCGACGCGCGTGACGACCCGGAGGCCGTCGCCCGATTCGCCAAGCGGATGCGCAAGGAGACCCGTCGCCTGGACCAAC
The DNA here is from genome assembly GCA_016707175.1 of Candidatus Phosphoribacter hodrii. Lineage (GTDB taxonomy): Bacteria > Actinomycetota > Actinomycetes > Actinomycetales > Dermatophilaceae > Phosphoribacter > Phosphoribacter hodrii. The sequence goes on along the minus strand of JADJIB010000001.1, from coordinate 528,914 downwards.
TCGTCAGCGACATTGTCCAGCTCTCCCGCCTGCAGTCTGAGGACCGGCTGTCCGACCCGGATGCCGTCGACCTGGGGGGCGTCGTCCGCCAGGCCGTCGACGACGTCCGGATCACCGCCGAGGAGCGCCGCATCGACCTCGTCGTGCGCTGCGACGCCAACTGCTGGGTTTGGGGCGACGCGGGCCTGCTGACCACCGCTGTGCGCAACCTCGTCGTCAACGCGGTCGCCTACTCCGCCTCCGGCACTAGGGTCGCCGTGCGGGCCTTGATCGCCCCTGACGGTGCCCGCGAGATCATCGTCTCCGACCAGGGACAAGGCATCCCTGAGAGCGAGTTAGGGCGCATCTTCGAGCGGTTCTATCGGATCGACGCGGCTCGTTCGCGCGCGACCGGAGGCACGGGGTTGGGCCTGTCGATCGTCAAGCACGTGTGCGCCAACCACGGCGGCGACGTCACCGTGTGGAGCGAAGTCGGTCGGGGGTCGACGTTCACGATCCGGCTGCCTGCACCGGCATACGGACCTGACGACCAGTCCACGACCGGATCCATCGGCGTGCTCGCCCCAGGCGATGTGCGCGGGGGCGAGGGTGGCCCCGCCGCCAGCACCGCCGACCCAGCTTCACCCGATCACCACCTCGACGGGGCGTTGGCCTCGACGGGTCCACAGAGCAGCGACGTCACCAGAGAGGTGCGACCCGCATGAGCCGAATCCTCATCGTGGAAGACGAGGAGTCCTTCTCCGACCCGTTGTCCTACCTGTTGGAGAAGGAGGGCTTCGCGGTCGCGGTCGCCGCGACCGGCCCCGACGCCCTCGCCGAGTTCGACGCCAACGGCGCCGACCTCGTGCTGCTGGACCTCATGCTCCCGGGCCTGTCCGGCGTGGAGGTATGCCGTGCGCTGCGAGCCAAGTCCAGCGTCCCGATCATCATGCTCACCGCCAAAGACTCCGAGATCGACAAGGTCGTCGGGCTCGAGATGGGGGCCGACGACTACGTCACCAAGCCCTACTCCGCGCGTGAGCTGCTCGCCCGAGTGCGCGCCGTGCTGCGCCGGCTGGCTGAGGCCGACGAGCCGGCCGACGCCACGGTCGAGGCCGGCCCGGTGCGGATGGACGTCGACCGCCACGTGGTCACGGTCAAGGGCAAGGCGACGCCGATGCCGCTCAAGGAGTTCGAACTGCTCGAGTTGCTGCTGCGCCACGCCGGGCGAGTCTTGACCCGCGGGCAGCTCATCGATCGGGTCTGGGGCAGCGACTACGTCGGGGACACCAAGACCCTCGACGTGCACGTGAAGCGGCTGCGCGCCAAGATCGAGCCCGACCCGGGCAACCCGCGGCACATCCTCACCGTGCGCGGATTGGGCTACAAGTTCGAGGCCTGAGTCAGCCCTATGGCCGACTGACTCAGGACCTACTGGCTCAGGCCTTGGGCTTGAGCTCTTCGTAGAAGCCGTGGGGGGCCAGGACCGGCACCGAGACGAGTTGCTTGCCCTCGGTGGTCACCAGGTAGATGTCGGTCATCGTGCCGGGCGCACTGGTCACCTTCTCGAACACGACGCCGCTGATCGGCTTGGACTCGCGCCCACCCAGGCTCAGCCGGGTGTTGACGGAGGCGCCCGCCTCGGACTCCTCACGGGTGAGGAAACCCACCACGGCCTCTGCGTCGCCCTGGTTGAGCACGGCACCGGTCAGGGCGCCGGGGCCGCCGGCTGCGTCGGCGACGATGGCCAGGTTGCGGCCGGCAATGACGCCCAGTTGCACGGGGACACCGTCGGCCGGAATGTATTTGTTGTCCGTCTGCACCGGCGAGAAGAACGAGCAGGCGGAAAGGGCGGCGGTGGCCGCCGCGGCGCCGGTCACGGCGAGGGCCCGGTGGAGTCGCGTCACGGGGCACAGCGTAGCGGTATGCCCCGGCCTCGGTCCGGCCGGGAGGGGGTGGCGATGGACACGTCCAGGTGAGCGGCGGCATACCTCAGGGGTATGCCGCGTCCCCAGGCGGGCGGGTGGAGGGGCGCGAGAGCACGGTGACCGACGGTTGTCAAGGCCCGTCTCGGCGACCCGGATCCCCTGGCACAGCCTCTGACCTGCGCAAACGCGCTTCTCGGCGTGCGGCTGTCGGTGGGCCCGTGGTATCCTGAGAGTCGCGAAAGGGGTTAACACCATATGGTCTTCAAGGTCGGCGAGACGGTCGTGTACCCGCACCACGGTGCAGCACTGATCCAGGAAATCAACACCCGCACGATCAAGGGAGTGGAGCGGCTCTACCTCACGCTCAAGGTCGCGCAAGGCGACCTGACCATCCAGGTCCCCGCGGACAGCTGCGAAGACATCGGCGTCCGCGATGTGGTGGGTCAAGAGGGTCTCGACCGGGTGTTCCAGGTGCTGCGCGCCGCCTACACCGAGGAGCCGACCAACTGGTCGCGCCGTTACAAGGCCAACCTCGAGAAGCTCGCCTCGGGCGACGTCATCAAGGTTGCCGAGGTCGTCCGCGACCTGTGGCGCCGCGACAAGGACCGTGGCCTGTCGGCCGGCGAGAAGCGCATGCTCGCCAAGGCCCGTCAGATCCTCGTCTCCGAGCTCGCGCTCGCCGAGAAGACCAACGAGGAGAAGGCCGAGTCCATCCTCGACGAGGTCCTCGCGTCCTGATCCGGCGCGCCTGATCGGAGCGGGAGATGTCCGTCGGCGTCGTCATCGTCGCCGCGGGCTCCGGCTCTCGGCTCGGCGCTTCCGTCCCCAAGGCGTTCGTCCTCGTGGGTGGTCGCCCGCTGCTGGAGTATGCCGTCCGCGCGGCTCTGTCGGCCCGTCCGGCTGCCGTCGTGGTTGCCGCACCAGCCAGCCATGTCGATGAGGCGCTGGACCTCGTTGAGCCGCTGAGCCGCGAGCACGGCATACCCGTGCAGGTGGTTCCCGGTGGGGCCGAGCGCGGCGACTCTGTTTTGGCCGGGGTGCGGTGGCTGCCCGAGGCGTGCGATGTGGTCCTCGTGCACGACGCGGCGCGGGCCTTCACTCCGAGCGAGGTCTTCGAGCGGGTCGCCGCCGCGGTGACCGAGGCGGTCCCGGCCGTCGTGCCGGTGCTGCCGGTGGTCGACACCGTCAAGGTCGTCGACGCCGAGGGTTTCGTGGTGTCGACTCCGGACCGGGCCGCCCTGCGGATCGTCCAAACTCCGCAGGGCTTCCGCCGCGATGTGTTGCTCGCCGCCCACGCGGCGCATGGCAGCCTGGCCACCGACGATGCCGGGCTCGTCGAGTTGCTTGGCCTGCGCGTCGGCACCGTCCCCGGTGACCCCGCGGCATACAAGATCACCTCGCCCGCAGACCTCGCCCACGCCGAGCGCCTCGTCGACCACCGAGGGTGAAAGGACCCGCCATGGCACCCGTTGCTGTTATCACCGGAGGGGGCACTGGGATCGGTGCTGCCACTGCCGCTCGCCTGGCCCAGGACGGCTTCGATGTCGTCGTCTGTGGCCGCCGCCCCGGGCCGCTGCAGGAGACCGCGGCCGCGATCCGCGCGGCATACCCCTCGGTGACCGCCCGCGCGATCGTCCTGGACGTGACTGACGCGGCGAGCGTGGCTGCGGCTGCCGCGGAGATCGGGCCGTGCGACGTCCTGGTCAACAACGCGGGCGGCGCGATCGGCAGCGAGCGGGTCGAGGACGGCAAGCCTGACGAGTGGCGCGCGATGTACGAATCGAACGTCATCGGCGTCTTGCAGGTCACCCAGGCGCTGTTGCCGGCCCTGCGACGCTCACCGACCGGCGGCACCATCGTCGTCGTCTCGTCCATCGCGGGACTGCTGGTTTACGAGGGCGGCGGGGGCTACACGGCGGCCAAGCACGGCGCGACGGCAGTCGTCGAGACGCTGCGCCTCGAACTCGCCGGTGAGCCGATCCGGGTGATCGAGATCGACCCGGGCATGGTGTGGACCGACGGCTTCTCGCTCACCCGCTTCCACGGCGACCAGGGCAAGGCCGACGCGGTGTATGCCGGTGTCGACCGTCCGCTCGTGGCCGCCGATGTCGCCGAGTGCGTCGCGTTTTGCGTCCGGCTGCCGCAGCACGTCAACGTCGACCGGCTCATCGTCAAGCCGGTCGCTCAGGCGGCTTTGCACAAGGTGATCCGCACGCCGATCGACTGGGACCACAGCGCAACCTCCTGACGCGCGTGGTCCGTGCTCCGGCGCGCGCCCTGGTGTGGGACGCTCGGGCGATGAGCCTTGAGCCGGTCGTGCCGGTCATTCCGCGGGTGGGGGTCGGGGTGGACGTCCACGCCTTTGCACCGGAGGGCTCGGAGCGTGAGCTCTGGGTTGCCGGCCTGCACTGGCCAGGGGAGCGCGGGTTGGACGGGCACTCGGATGCCGACGTCGCCTGCCACGCCGCCTGCGACGCGCTCTTCACCGCGGCCGGGATTGGCGACCTAGGCACCCATTTCGGCACCGACCGCCCGGAGTATGCCGGCGCGTCCGGGCGCGCCCTGCTCGCCGAGGCTGCGCGCCTCGTCCGCGAGGCGGGCTTCGAGATCGGCAACGTCGCCGTGCAGGTGATCGGCAACCGCCCGAAGATCGGTCGGCACCGCGAGCTCGCCGAGGTTGCCCTGTCGGCCGCCTGCGGCGCCTCGGTGTCGTTGTCGGGGACGTCGACCGACGGCCTCGGGCTCACCGGTCGCGGCGAGGGGATCGCCGCCATCGCCACCGCCATCGTGTATGCCGTGCGCGCGCCGACGCCTCCGCCGACGTCCCCGCGCTCGGACCCGCCCACCGGCATCTGAGTACGAGTACGGACTGGTGAGCCGCTGGCGGCGGTGAAACACTCCGGACGAAGGAAAGACAGAAAGGTCTCTGGTGACGATCGAGGTCAACTACGCCGTGCTCACCGACAGCGCCAACGCGCTGCGGCGGATCGCCGGTGAGTTCAACGACGCCGTGACCATCAAGGACCACTACGGCAAGGCCATGGGGGCGGGCTCGATCGAGCGGGCGCTCGGGACCTTCGGGGGCAACTGGGACCGGCACGCGAAGGACCTGGTCGAGCGTCTGCAGAAGACCGAGTCGACCTTCCGTTCGGTCGCTGAGTCGTTCCGTGAGCAGGATCGGATTGGCGCCGGCTCGATCCAGGAGACCGGCTCGGCCCCCAGCGGGGGGAACACTCCTCGATGAGCAGCATCGCGAGATCGACACACTGGCCACCGCTGTGCGCCACTGACCCGACGCCGGGCGACGACGAAATCGTCCGGTCGGCGGGGCGCAAGTTCCAGGGTGTCGCCGACGAGATCGAGCGCCAGATCGCTGAGCTCGGCAAGATCGCGGATGGCTCGTCGTCCTTGCAGGGGCAGTATGTCGCCACCCTGCAGGAGGCCTGCGAGGCCGTGAAGGGCGATCTGGGCAAGATCAAGCGTCGCTATCGCGAGGTGGGTGGGCTGCTCGTCGGTTGGGCGCCAGAGCTGGTGGACTTCCAGCGCGAGGCCGAGCGGTTGCTCGACGACGCTCAGGCGGCCAAACGGGGGCTCGACGGGCTCGTCACCATCACGGTCCCCTATGACCAAATGACCGACGAGCAGAAGGCCGACGCGCAGCAACGCCAACGTCGGGCGAGCGAGTTGAACGGCGACCTCAACGAGGCCCGGCGCAAGGTGCACGACCTGCAGGACCGCCGAGATCGCGCCGCCAAGCGGGTCGCCGACAAGATCGAGGAAGCCAGCGCCGACGACCTCACCGACTCGTGGTGGGACAACGTCAAGGACTGGTTTGCCGCTCACAAAGAGCTCATCGACGGGATCTGCAAGGTCCTCGGCGTCATCGCGCTGGTCGCGCTCGTGGTCTGTCTGGTTGTCCCGGGGCTCAACATCGCCGCGGGCGCGGCGCTCGCCACCGCGGCGACCTATGTCGGCATCGGTGCCACGTCGGCCTCGTTGCTCTTGCATACCGGCCAAGCGGCGACCGGGACGGGGACGTGGCTCGATGTCGGCCTGGACGCCTTCTCGCTGGCAACCTTCGGCGCGGGCCGGTTCCTCAGCGTCGGGGCTCGCGAGGCGGCCGGCGCGGTCCGGGTCGAGGCAGCGACGGTGGCCGGCGAGCGGGCTGCTGCTCCCATCCTCGCGCAGGCCGCTGCCGCGGTGGACGACTTGGCTAAGGCTCGCGCGGCGATCCCTTGGTGGAAGATCTGGCAATGGGGCAAGGCTGCGAGGCTTGAGGACGCGATGGCCCTCGTGAAGCAGGCCGGTCAAACAGAGGCCGCCGCCGCGCGTGTCGCCGCCGAGGAGGCCAGGCTTGCCGAGCAGGTGACTATCAAGGTCCGCAACGTCCTTCGCTACGGGGACGGAGATTTGGCGAAGATCGGCATGCAACTTCGCGAGGACGCAAAGTATTTGAAGGGCCTGACGGAGTCGGTTCAACTCGTTGACGAGGCGGTCGGTGCGACCGGTAAGGCAGCGGCGATGTTCCTGACCAGCGGAGGCACCACCGTGGTCTCGGCCGGGAGTAGCTTCTACTCCCCTGAGTGGTGGAACACGATGAGAGAGACATTCGTTTGGGAGGTGGGCAGTCTCCACCGGCCCTAGGGCGTCGGAGGCGGGCCAACGGCACCGTCCACGGTCAGATCGAGACTCAGGTCTCGGGATGGGCAGACGTATCCGCCTAGGCTGTCTGAGTGGCGACCTTCCGCGGCATACCTGGGCTTGAACCGCCTGACGCGCTGAGGCTGATCGTGGCCGGGCTCATTCCGGCCGGGGCTCCCGCATTCGCCCTGCTGTCGCTGCCGATCGCCCTTGCCGTGCTCCTGTCCATGTTCACCATTGGGCGCTTTCGTCGCCAGGCTCTGGCCACTACCGGGCTTCCCGGCGAGAGCGTCGGTGAGTGGCCGCGGCTCTGTGCCCGCCCAGCCGGTGCCATCAGGTGGTGGGAGCTGCCGGGCGTTAGCCTGAGTCCGTGGCGAGCTTCCGCGACATACCGGGCCTTGAACCGCCTGATGCCCCGTTGTGGGTCGACCATGTCCTGCGGTGGTGCGTCGTCGCGACCTTCCTGGGCTACTTCGCCTTTATCTTCCGCTGGATCGACTCGGCCACGTGGTGGGGCCCCTGGTTGCCGGCGCTGCCCGGGGTCCTCGGGCCGCTGGTGGTGTTGCCGTGGTGGTGGCCACCGGAGCGGCGCCCCGCTGACGCGCTCAGGCTGATCGTGGCTGGGTTGATTCCGGCCATGTTCCCCGCATTCGCCCTGCTGTCGCTGCCGATCGCCCTCGCCGGGCTCCTCATCGTCGGGCTGGTCGTGCTCGCGCCGCGCCTGGCGACCGAGGGGATGCGCTCTGTCGGGGCGCCGAGCGGGAGGATCCGGCTCTGGACCCACTCCCGATATCTGCGCAAGTCGGCCGCCACCAGCAGGGCGCGTCGGCGCGCTCGCGGAAAGCAATGAGCGGGACTCGAGCACCTCGATGTCGTTCGCTGCGCGCATGAAGGCGCCCATGAAGTCGTCGTGACTGTGGTTGGGACAGCAGTAACGGCGACTTCATCGGCGACTTCTCGGTGCGTGACCTGTAGTCGGACTCGGCCCCGGCAACGTCGACGAACTTTCGTTTGCTCGACGATGTTTCGGTGAGTGTGCAGAACATTGACGATGTTGTGCGTAGGCGACAGCAGGAAGGCGCTGGGCGGCACGGGTTCGCGCGCCAAGGGGTGGGAGCCGCTGGGCGTTAGGCTGACGCCGTGGCGACCTTTCACGGCATACCGGGTGCAGATCCCCCCGGTGCGCAACGGTGGGTCGAGCATGTCTTTCGGGTCTGCGTCGTCGCCGGGGTCCTCGGTGTCATCGCGCTTCCCCCCCCCCCCGCGGCGGGGGCCCCCCGGCCCCCCCCGCCCCCCCGGCGGCCGGCGACGATCCTGGCCGCAGACAGGGCCAACAGGCGGAAGCTCCGGTGAGGCGGGGCGGCATACCTGCGGGTGGGGAGCCCGAGCCCCAGGTCGGCGCGCTCTTCGCCGTCACTTACGACTCTCGGCGCTGGATCCCGGCCCCGCCGAGTCGTCGGATCCCCAGCGACGGCGCGGACCACTTCGACCGCTGGGTCACGCTGGCCGGCAGCCGGTTCCTCACTCCCGCAGACGACCCGGCGGGCCCCAAGGCGGCGGCGATCGGGCGGATCCTGCGCACCCTCGGCAGCCCCGACACTCCTTCATGGGACCCGTTCTGGTTACAGAAGTGGATCCACTGGCCGAGCCTGGCGGACCTGCCGACGATGGTCATCGTCAGTGGGTTCCCGGCGACCGGAGGCGGGACGACCGATGAGCTGCGGGGCTACTGCGGCGAGGGCGTGCCTGGCGTGTTGGAGGAGCCGATCATCGAGCCGGTGTCCTCGACAAGACTCGGGTCCGGGCTGCGCAGCCTGGCCTACACGGCGGAGATGGCCGATGGGCTGGCCGAGGTCCACGCGACGCTGGCCTACGTCTGGCGGATCCGGCTGCTCGACGACGGGCGGCCGACGCTAGGCATCGTGCGGCTGTGGGCCAGCGGGTCGCCGCGCCAGATCATCGCGGCTGAGCCAGACATCCATGACCTTGCCCTGACCCTTCGGATGGAGACCAGTGGCTGACGACGACCTCCCAGAGACCGACGACGACGCCCCCGTCCTGCGGGCGGTGCCCGACAGCGCGGTGGGCTATCGCCTCGTCCTGCCGCCCGGATGGCTGCGACTGGACGCCCGGGCCGACGCCGGGCGCGCCCGGCTGGACGCCGAGCTTGACCGGGTCCTGCCCAAGACCTACCAACCGACGCTCGCGCCGGTCGTGGCCCAGGCTCGGGCGCAGGCCCATTCGGCGCTGCACCAAGCCCGTGACGCCGGGGCCTTGGATCTCTACTTGCCGCTGGGGGGCGTGCGCGGCATACCGATCCCGGCGTCGTTCCTTGTCGCGGTCCGGCGCTTCGCGGCGGCGCCCCCGCCCACCCTGGCCGCCCAGGGCCCGGAAGCGCTCGCCGTCGCGCTCATTGCCAACCTGGCCGCCACCATGCCCGACGCGAAGACCCGGATGATGGCGGCGGGGCCGGCGGTGCGCTCGACCCGGCCGGTCACTGGGGCCGCTTCCGACACTTCGCCGGCCATGACTGGGGTGCGGGTCGACTACATCTGGCCGGTGCCGGGCGATGCCGCGCTGTGGGTGATGGCGTCGTTCACGACGATGCGGACGCCGGAGTTGCCGGCGAGCATCACCGATCAGTTGGTCGCGCTCTTCGACGCGATCATGTCAACGTGGCGGTGGGACCCAGGCCTGGTCCTCTGACCCGCTGCCCCTCTGCCGGGTCGAGGTATTCCGCCATCACCAGGCGATGGCGGAATACCTCGACCCGGCAAGAGAGGGGGGCGAGAGTCACTCGCGGAAGATGGCTCCGTCGATGACCGCGGGCGGTTGTGGCAGCAGCGGAGCGAAACCCATCCGGTCGAGCACCTGGGTCTGGACGTCGATCCCAGGCGCGACCTCAGCCAGCACGATGCCCTCAGGGGTGAGCCGGAAGACCGCACGCTCGGTCACATAGAGCACCTCCTGGCCGCGAGCCACCGCCTGCGGGCCCGAGAAGGTCACCTGATCGACCTGGGCGACCACCTTGGGCACCGACCCGGGCTGATCGACCACGAGTCGACCGTCGACCGGCCGGACCCGCAAACCCTTGGCCTCGAAGGTCCCGCAGAACACCACCTTGCGCGCATTCGCCGCGATGTCCATGAAGCCGCCCGGCCCGACCGTCACTCCGCCGAGCATCGAGACGTTGACGTTCCCCTGCGCATCGAACTCACCGAAGCCGAGGAAGGCCAGATCCAGCCCGCCGCCGGCATAGAAGTCGAACTGGGACGGACCATGGATGTATGCCGTGGCGTTGCGACCGAAGCCGAAGAGCGACCCGGTGAGCAGGTCGCCGCCATACACGCCATGCTCGATGGTTTGGTAGTAGCGCTCGGTGTCGCCTCGGTCGGCGACGATGCGGGCGACGAGGTCCGGCATACCGAAGCCGTAGTTGACCACCGCGTCGTCGCGCAGTTCCAAGGCGGCCCGGCGGGCGACGGCGACTCGCTCGGTGAACGGCTCGGGCGGGCGCGGCGGCACGGGGCCGCGGACCTCGCCGGACATGGTCGGGTCGTAGACGATGTCGTAGGTCATCGACTGAGTGGGATCGACAACGACCGCATCCACCCAGGCGCCGGGGATGTGGACGTCGCGGGCCGGGATGGTGCCGCGGTCGACGGCGGTGCGGACCTGGACGATGACCTTGCCGCCGCTGTTGTGGGCAGCCAGGGCGAGGTCGAACATGTCGAGGTTGGCGCACTCCTGGGCGAAGGAGATGTTGCCGTCGGCATCGGCATACGACCCGCGCAGGAGGGCGATGTCGACGGGGAACGGGCGGTAGCGCATGACCTCGCGGCCGTCGATCTCCAGGACGTCAGCGAGCGTGCGAGTCGCGGCGGCGTTCATCCGGCCACCGCCATGCCGGGGGTCAACGAAGGTGCCCAGCCCGACGTGGGTGAACAGGCCTGGCCGCCCGGCGCCGATCTCGCGATAGAGCTGGCCGACGACACCACCGGGCAGGACGTAGGCCTCGATCTCGTTGTCGGCGGCCAGGGCCTGCATCCTCGGGGACCACACCCAGTGGCCCCCGATGACCGCTGAGACCAGGCCGCGATGGGCGAACCGGTTGAGGCCCCGCTCAGCCTTGTCGCCGATGCCGAGGGCGTGCACGAGGGTCAGCCCGGCGGGGTGACCCGTCTCGAGGAACCGACGCTCGACCTCGGCGAACAGGGCACCGGCCTCTTGCAGACCGCTGCCGCCACCGACGAGCCCGACGGTCGCGCCGTCGGAGACGAGTGCCACGGCCTCGGCGACCGTGCGGAACTTGTTGCGCGGCATACCAACTGGCCTTTCCCTATGCCCCGATATCCCAGGTCTTCGCGCCGCCTTTGAGCACGCCGGCGGCGACGACCGTGCGGTGAATCTCGGAGGTGCCGTCGAAGATGCGGAAGATGCGGGCGTCGCGGTACATCCGCTCGACGGGGAAGCCGTGGGTGTAGCCCGTGCCGCCGAAGACCTGCACAGCGCGATCGGCGACCCGGCCGAGCATTTCGGCCGCGTCCACCTTGACCATGGAGATCCACGAGCGGTAGTCCTCGCCCGCGTCGAGTGCGGCAGCCGCGCGGTGCAGCAGCAACCGCGACCGGTTGATCTCGATGGCGCTGTCGGCGAGCATCGCCTGGACCATCTGGAAGCTCCCGATCGGCGACCCGAACTGCTCACGTTGGCCGGCGTAGTCAGCCATGTAACCGAGCAGCCGCGACGCCTTGCCGACCGCCCGCGCACCGACCTGGGCCAGCCGGACGCGACCGAGGGCGGTGAGGGCCAGGCGCAGGCCGTTGCCCTCGCCGCCGATGAGGGTCTCGGGCCCGAGGTGGACGTCGTCGAAGAACAACTCGATGTGGGAGGACCCGGCCAGGCCCATCATCTTCTGGTCCTGACCAACCCGGACGCCGGGCAGGTTCTTGTCGACGAGGAAGAGCGAGATGTGGCGCGGGCGGGCGGCGGCGTCCGTGACCGCCGACACGATGAAGAAGTCGGAGTAGAGGCCGTCGCTGACGAAGTACTTGCCGCCGTTGAGGGTCCAGCCGGTCGCCGTGCGTTCGGCGCGGGTCGTGATGGAGGCCGCGTCGGAGCCCGCCCCCGGCTCGGTGATGGCGATCGAACAGGTGCGCTCGCCGCTCACGGTGGGAAGCAGCCAACGCTCACGCTGCGCGGCGTCGCCTTCGAGGAGCACCTCGTAGACGTTGCCGAAGGCCCGCCGGATGAGGATGTCCTTGCAGTGGCCGAACTGCTCTTCGACGAGCATGGTCTCAAGGGCCGACAGCCCGCCGCCGCCGAACTCCTCAGGAATGTTCATCGCGTAGAAGCCGAGATCACGGGACTTCTCGAAGATCGACCGGGCCGCGGCGGGGTCGAGGGCGCCGGTCGCCTCGATGTCGTCCTCGAGCGGGATCAACTCGTCGTAAACGAATCGACGGATCGTCTTGACGAGCATCCGCTGCTCGTCGGTGAGCGTGAAGTCCATGGCTGCCGTCCGGGGGAGGAAGGGAGAAGTTAACTAACTAGTTCGTCCAATATACGCAGGGTATGCCGGTCCGCCACCTACGCATGTGAGGTGGGTCACGCGGGAGTTCTAGGCTGCGGGTCAGCCGGCTGGTCGGCGCGTCATCGTCAGGTGCTTGCGGGGCACCCGGGCCGCCCCGGCGGCGCCCTTGCCGCGCATCGACGCCACCCCGGCCAGTTGCTGGATCGCCGCCACGTGCCCGCAGAACGCATGCCGCCCGTCGTCGCTCATCGCGACAAGGGTGAACGATCGGGCGCCCTCGCGCTGCCGACGGGTCGTGAGATAGCCGGCCTCTTCCAGCGCCTTGAGGTGCTTGGACAGCGCGGAGTCGCTCGCCCCGAGGCTGTCGCGCAGGGTGGCGAACTCGGCCTCGACGACCGCCGCGAGCAGCCCGCACAGTTGCAGGCGGGTCCGCTCGTGGATCAACTCGTCGAACAAGGGGTAAGGCATGGCTCAACGATAGGGCCCGGTTGCCTCTAAGGAAACTCCGCGGACCGCCTCCCACCAGCGCAAACGCCGGTTTCGAGGGCCTTGGTCTTGCGCGTCCCACACCGCGCCCACTCTCCTAGGGACACGTCACGTCCACTTCGTGCTGCCCTGGAGGATTCGGTATGCCGCAGACCGTCAAGGGAGTCATCGCCCGTTCGAAGGGCGCGCCCGTCGAGTTGGTCGACGTGGTCGTGCCTGATCCGGGCCCGGGTGAGGCGGTCGTCGTCGTCCAGGCCTGCGGCGTCTGCCACACCGACCTGCACTACCGCGAGGGCGGCATCAACGACGAGTTCCCGTTCCTGCTGGGCCACGAGGCCGCCGGAGTGGTCGAGGCCGTCGGACCGGGCGTCACGGACGTGGCCCCAGGTGACTTCGTCATCCTCAACTGGCGTGCGGTGTGCGGCAACTGCCGGGCCTGCCTCAAGGGCAAGCCGTGGTACTGCTTCGCCACCCACAACGCCACGCAGAAGATGACCCTGACCGACGGAACCGTGCTCTCGCCGGCGCTGGGGATCGGGGCCTTCATCGAGAAGACGCTGGTCGCGGCGGGTCAGTGCACCAAGGTGTCCGAGGCCGATGCGGGCGCGGTGGGGCTGCTCGGCTGCGGAGTGATGGCGGGCTTCGGTGCCGCCGTCAACACCGGCGGAGTCCATCGGGGGGACTCCGTTGCGGTGATCGGCTGCGGAGGTGTCGGAAACGCCGCCATCGCCGGAGCCAAGCTCGTCGGCGCGACGACGATCATCGCCGTCGACGTCGACGAGCGAAAACTTGAGGGAGCCCGCCATTTCGGGGCGACCCACACGATCAACTCGCGCGAGCGCGACGCGGTCGAGGCGATCCGGGAGCTCACCGGGGGGCACGGGGCCGATGTGGTCGTCGAGGCGGTCGGACGCCCCGAGACCTATGAGCAGGCGTTCTACGCCCGCGACCTGGCCGGCACCGTCGTCCTCGTCGGGGTGCCCACGCCCGACAAGCAGGTCACCCTGCCGATGATCGAGATCTTCGGTCGCGGCGGCGCCCTCAAGTCCAGTTGGTACGGCGACTGCCTGCCCTCTCGGGACTTCCCCATGCTCGTCGAGCTCTACCGTCAGGGTCGCTTCCCCTTGGAGGACTTCGTCTCCGAGCGGATCGGTCTGGGCGACGTCGAGGCCGCCTTCGAGAAGATGCACCACGGCGAGGTCCTCCGCTCGGTCGTCGAGATCGCGGGGGGCCCCTCCGCATGACCGGTATGCCGCCCACCCTCGCCGACGTCGTCGCCGCCCTGCCCCGTTCGGCGGCCGGCGTGCGGGTCGAGCACCTCGTGACGTCGGGGACCTTCAGCCTCGACGGCGGGACGTGGGATGTCGACAACAACGTGTGGATCCTTGGTGACGACACCCAGTGCGTGGTCATCGACGCCCCGCACGACGCCGGCCCGATCCTCGCGGCGATCGGTGATCGGCGTCTGCTTGCGGTCTTGTGCACCCACGCCCACGATGACCACGTCACGGCGGCCCTGGAGGTGTGTGGCGCGACCGGCGCCACGGCATACCTGCATCCTGCCGACCGCGTGCTGTGGGACCGCGTCCACGCGAGCGCGCCCGACCACGACTTGGCCGACGGCGACGTGCTGCAGGTCGGCGACGTCGAGGTCCAGGTGTTGCACACGCCGGGTCATGCGCCGGGGGCCTGCTGCTTCTCGGTGCCGGCGCTCGGTGTCCTCTTCTCCGGCGACACCCTCTTCAACGGCGGCCCGGGCGCGACCGGCCGCTCGTTCAGTGATTTCCCGACCATCGTCGAGTCGATCGAGCAGCGGCTGTTGTCGCTGCCGGCCGACACCGTCGTGCTCACCGGGCACGGCGACGCGACGACGATCGGGGCTGAACAACCGCACCTGGGGGAGTGGTTGGCTCGAGGTCACTGACGCATCGGCGTCGACCTCGTCAGACGGCGGGGCGGGTCACCGGGTTGAGGGGCACGGTGACCCGCCCCGCCTCCATGTCCGCTCCTCCATCTCCGAGCCTCCCCGTCCGCTCCCCGATGCACCGGCAGCGGTGCGCGTCGCGTTCGGGAGGGGGCGAACGGCATACCCCCTAAACTTGCCCGGGTGAGCCTGCACCTGTTCGACACCGCCACCCGCGCCATGCGCGAGTTCCGCCCCTTGGAGGACGGCAAGGTCGGGATCTACATCTGTGGGCTCACGACCCAGGGCGCCCCCCACATCGGCCACGTGCGCTTCGCGGTGGCGTTCGACGTGCTGCGCCGCTGGCTCACCATCGGGCACGGTCTGGATGTCACGCTCGTGCGCAACGTCACCGACATCGATGACAAGATCCTCGCCAAGGCGACCGAGGCGCAGCAGCAGTGGTGGGCCTGGTCCTACCGCAACGAGCGGCTGACGAGCGAGGCGCTCGACCTGGTCGGCGTCCTCCCCGCGACCTACGAGCCGCGCGCGACCGGGCACATCCTCGAGATGGTCGAGCTCATGGACACGCTGGTCGCCAAAGGCCATGCGTATGCCGCCGCCGACGGCAGCGGCGACGTCTACTTCGACGTCAAGTCCTGGCCGGAATACGGCTCGCTGACCGGGCAAGCGCTGGATGACATGGCCCCGGCCGAGGATGCCGACCCGCGCGGCAAGCACGATCCCCGCGACTTCGCCCTCTGGAAGGGTCACAAGTCCGGCGAGCCCGACAGCGCCCAATGGCCGACCCACTTCGGCGCCGGCCGACCGGGCTGGCACCTGGAGTGCTCGGCGATGGCCCGGCGCTACCTCGGCGATGCGTTCGACATCCACGGCGGCGGCATCGACCTGCGCTTCCCGCACCACGAGAACGAGCAGGCCCAATCGCGCGCGGCCGGACTGCCGTTCGCCAACTTCTGGTTGCACAACGCCTGGGTGACGGTGCGCGACCAGAAGATGGGCAAGTCGCTCGGCAACGCCTTGGAGGTCCAGGTCGTCACTCAGGTGGCCCGCCCCCTCGCAGTCCGCTACTACCTCACGGCGGCGCACTACCGCTCGATGATCGAATATCACGAGGGGTCGTTGGCCGAGGCCGGTGCCGCGGTCGATCGGATCGAGGGTTTGCTCGAGCGGGTCGACCAGGTGCGCCCGCTCGCCGACCGCGTCGGGGTGCTGCCGCCCGCGTTCCGCGAGGCGATGGACGACGATCTCAACGTCTCGGGCGCCCTCGCGGTCGTCCACGACACGGTCCGGGCGGCCAACACCGCTCTGGACGACGGCGACCTCGATGGGGCCGCCGAGCTTGCTGCGGCGGTCGTCGCCATGACCGACATCCTCGGCGTCAACCCGCTCGACCCGCATTGGGCGGGGGCGACGACGTCCGGCCAGGGCGATGCGACGAGCGCGCTCGACGCACTCGTCCAGGCGCAGCTCGCTGCCCGTCAATCAGCCCGGGCGGCAAGGGATTTCGCCGCCGCTGATGCCATTCGCGATCAGCTCACCACCGCAGGGATCGCCATCGAAGACACCCCGTCCGGCCCGCGTTGGTCGCTGGCCCGGCACCCCGACGCGGCGCCCGGCGCCCCGTCCGTTCCCCAACCGAAGGACTGACATGGCCGGCAACTCCCAGCGCCGCGGGGCGGTCCGCAAGAGCGGCAAGGGGCCCACCGTGGGCTCGGGAGGCCAACGCCGTCGCGGCCTTGAAGGTAAGGGCCCGACCCCCAAGGCCGCCGACCGCGAGAAGCACATCGCCCACAAGCGCAGCCAACGCCCGGCCGACTCGGGGCAGGGTGCCGGTTTCGGGGGCTCCAGTTCCGGGGGCTCCGGTTCCGGCGGCAGGTATGCCGCCCGCCCCGCCTCCGGTGGTCGGCCCTCCTCGGGTGGGCGGCCTGGCTCCTCAGGCGGCCGATCTGCGGGTTCGGGACGTCCGGGCAACAGCCGGCCCACCAACAGCGGTCGCCGCGGCAAGCCGAGCTCCGAGATCGTCGCCGGGCGCAACTCGGTCGTCGAGGCCCTGCGTGCCGACATCCCGGCCGCGACCCTCTACATCGCCAGCCGCATCGACTCCGACGACCGAGTCCGTGAGGCGCTCACCCTGGCGACGCGACGCGGCATACCCATGCTGGAATGTCCCCGCGCGGAACTCGACCGGATCACCGACGGCGCCGTCCACCAGGGCCTCGCGCTGCAGGTGCCGCCCTACACGTATGCCGACCCCGACGATCTCATCGACCCGCAGACCCCCGGCGTGCCCCTGGTCGTGGCCCTCGACGGCATCACCGACCCGCGCAACCTCGGCGCCATCCTGCGCTCAGTCGCAGCGTTCGGCGGTCACGGGGTCGTCGTGCCCGAGCGCCGGTCGGTCGGCATGACCGCGAGCGCGTGGAAGACCTCGGCCGGAGCAGCCGCGCGGGTTCCGGTCGCGCTCGCAGGGAACCTCACCCGCGCCCTGGAACGTTTCCAGAAGGCAGGTTTTGTCGTCGTCGGTCTCGACATGGACGGCGACGTCACGCTCCCCGAGATCGATCTCGGCGACGACCCGGTCGTCATCGTCGTCGGATCCGAGGGCAAGGGCCTGTCCCGCCTCGTGCGGGAGACGTGTGATCGGGTCGTGTCGATTCCCATGGCCGGCCCGGTCGAGTCACTCAACGCCGGCATCGCCGCGAGTGTCACGCTCTATGAGATCGCCCGGCAGCGCGCCAACGTCGCGGCCCGCCGCGTCCGATAGGGCCAGCCCGACTGTCCGAAAGGACAGGTGCACGACGGCTTGGTGCCCGACACCTAGGTCCGCTGGTTAGCATGTGGCCACCGCTCGTCGCGGTGCCAGGACAGCAAGGAGTATGCCGTGGGGAAGAGCGCCCGGGCTCAGAACGCCCGTCTCGTGGAGTTGCGTGCGCAGCAGGCCAAGGCCGAGCGTCGCAGCAAGCTGATGATCGCCGGCGCGACCGTCGGTGTGGTTGCCATCGTGGTCATCGCCTTGGTCATCGCCGCCTTGCAGGGAGGGACGGACGTCACCGGGCAGTCGTCGACCGCCTTGGATCAGGCGACCTTCGCCAAGGTGACGAGTGTGCCGGCCGCGTCGCTGGACACCGTCGGCGCTGGGGCCAGCGACAACCCGCCCAAGACGATCGACGCTCCCGCCCTGACCAAGGACGGCAAGCCCCGCGTCCTCTACGTCGGTGCCGAGTACTGCCCCTACTGCGCGACCGAGCGGTGGCCGCTCGTCGTCGCCTTGTCGCGATTCGGCACGTGGAACAACCTCAGCGCGTCGTTCTCGGCGCCTGCCCCCGAAGTGAACCCCAACACCGCGACGGTCTCGTTCCACGGGGCGACGTACTCCAGCCAGTACGTCTCGTTCACCGGTTACGAGACCTCGACGAACAAGCAGACCAACGGTCAGTGGGGCAAGCTCGACACCCTCGAGGGCGAGGACCTGGCGCTGTTCCAGAAGTTCAACGCCCCGCCGTATGTCCAGAGCAGCGGCGCGATCCCGTGGATCAACTTCGGCGGGACCTCGATCCAGGCCGGTGCGTCCTACAACAGCGCGGTGATCCTCAACAAGACCCAGGCCGAGATCGCTACTGCGCTGGCTGACCCGACGACCGACATCGCCAAGGGAGTCAACGGCGCGGCCAACGTGCTCACCGCCCAGATCTGCAAGTCGACCAACCAGCAGCCGACCGCCGTGTGCACGGCTCCCGGGGTCGTCGCGGCGGCAGCGAAACTCCAGTGAGCACGTCGTCGTCCAGGTCCGGGGCGTCGGCCGGCGGGTCAAACCAGTCGAGCGGGTCGGCCAAGCCGACCAAGTCGGCCGGGTCGGCCGCTCGGCCCAGCCGGTCCCGCGACCGGATCGTGCCCGACTGGCTGCCCAAGGTGGCGCTGGCGATCTGTGCGATCGGCTTCCTGGTGTCGATCTACCTCACCATCGAGGCGTTCACGACCGGGGTGACGCTGGCCTGCCCCGAGGGCGAGACGATCAACTGCGCCAAGGTCACCGAGAGCGAGTGGTCGAAGCTGTTCGGCATCCCGGTGGCGCCGCTCGGCCTGGCGTTCTTCGCCGGGATGGCCTGGCTGTGTCGGCCGTCGATGTTCCGGCGCCCCGGCGTCCGCTGGGATCGGCTGCGCCTGGCTGGCGTCGGGGTCGGCCTGGCGATGGTGCTCTACCTCGTGTGGGCCGAGTTGTTCAAGATCCACGCGATCTGCCTCTGGTGCACGGCCGTTCACGTGGCGACCTTCGCGCTCTTCGTCGCGCTGCTGTTCGGCCAGATCCTTATCGAGCCGGCACCGGCACGGGTTCGCTACAAGGACCGCCCTCGCTGAGCGTGGTGACCGGCTGAGCGGCCGCCTTGCCGACTGACTGCGACTGAGTGCTCGACGGAGTGCGATTGGCGGGGTGATCACCCCCTCAAACGCACTCGGTCAAGCACTCGGTCACGCACTCGGAACCAGCGTTGCCAGTTAGCGCGTCACTTGATCTTGATGACGACGGTCTTCATCAACTTGTCGGCGAAGGTCTGACGCATCGGGTCCCACAACGGCCACAGGTAGCCGATGTAGACCGCGCCGTCGAGGTAGTGGCACAACTGGCGCAGGAAGGTCTGCCCGACCGACAGGATCACGCCGGTCTCCTGGTGGATGACCTTGATGCCGATCCGCTTCTTGCCCCACGTCTGCCCGGTCTTCCCCTGAAGGGCCAGCACGTTGTAGAGCGAGATCGCCATCATCCCCAGTGCGCCGATCGCCAGCAGGCCGAGGCCGAGCCACATGAGCCCGGGATTGCCGCGGTTCACCACGACGCCGCGCGTGGAGGTCGTCGGCGCGTTGATCACGGCGACGAAGATGCCGACCATGTAGAGCACCATGGCTGGCAGCTGATAGAGCATGTCGATGAGGGTGGCCAGGACTCGGTCGCCCCAGCTCGCCAGCGGCGGTCCGGTCTGGACCCACTGTTGCGCGGGCGGTGCGCTCGGATAGATGGGGTATGCCGCGGGCGCACCCTGCATCGGCGCACCCTGCATCGGCGGGGCTTGCGGGGCCGGGTAGCCGGGCTGCCCTGTCTGCGGCGGATAGCCGGGCTGCCCCTGCTGGGGCGGGTAGGGGCCGGGCTGGTCGGAACTCATGGGTGTCCCCTGAACTGAAACGGATGGGTGGGTTGTCCCTTGAGTCTAGCGAGGGGAGGTCTTCGCCCCGCGGGGGTCATCGCTGGAGTCATCGCGGGGCTCATCGCCAACGTCGCCGTTCGTGTCATCGTCGGCTATATCGAGGTCGGAATCGCCGTCGAGATCGAGGTCGCCGCCGAGGACCGGCATGGCGCGGGTGTCGATGCCCAGCACGGCACTTTCGTCGGGCTTGGTCGGCAGCACGGTCCGCACGTAGTCCTGGATCGTGTCGGCAAGGGGGAGGTCGCGCCCGGCGCGCTCGGACAAATACCACCGGTGCTCCAACACCTCGTGGAACACCTCCGCGGCCTCCAACTTGCCGCGCAACTCGCGCGGCACCGCCCGCACGGTCGGCTCGTAGACGTTGACCAACCAGTCGTGGGCGACCACGGACTCGTCGTCACCCAGGCGGTCGGTGGCCGCCCGGAACGAGTCGAGGTCGTTGAGCAGCCGCCGGGCCTGGTTCTCTTCGACGTCCAGGCCGGTGAGACGCAGCAGCCGACGGCTGTGGTGGCCGGCGTCGACGACCTTCGGCTGGATCTGGATCGTCGTGCCGCCGATGTCGGTCGACATCGCGAGCTCACCCACGTCGAAGCCGAGCGCGTTGAGCCGCCGGATCCGCTCGTCGACGCGCCAACGGTCGCCGGTCTCGAACCGCTCGACCCCGGTGAGCTCGGACCACAGCGACTCGTAACGACGGACGATCTCGGTCGCCGTCTCGACCGGGTCGGTGTGGTCCTCGAGGAAGCCGCCGGCCTGCAGGTCCATCAGCTCACCGGCGATGTTGACCCGCGCGATCTCCAGGTCGTGGGCCCGCTGACCGTCCGACAGCCGCGCGTGCATCTCGCCGGTCTCGGCGTCCACGAGGTATGCCGCGAACGCGCCGGCATCGCGGCGGAACAAGGTGTTGGAGAGCGAGACGTCGCCCCACCAGAATCCGTCGAGGTGCAGCTTGACGAGCAGGACGGCCAGGGCGTCGACGAGGCGGGCAGCCGTGTCGGGTCGCAGCGCTTGCGAATAGAGCGCGCGATAGGGCAGCGAGAACTGCAGGTGCCGAGTGATGAGGCACGCGTCCAACGGCTCACCATCGGTGCCGATTCGCCCGGTGACGACGCCGACCGGAGTGACGCACGGCAGGTCCATCCGCACGAGGGAGCGCAACATGCCGAACTCTCGGGCGGCGATGTCAGCCTTGATCTCCTTGACGGCCAGGACTCCGCCGGACAGTTTGACGAAGCGGACGATGTGCCGCGAGATACCGCGGGGGAGGGCGGCGAGGTGGCTTTCCGGCCAGTCCTCCAGAGGCGTCGACCACGGCAGGTCGAACAGCGCCGGGTCGGGACGGGCAGAGGTGATTTCCAGTGCCACAGTGAGCGATTCGCTTCCAGATGGGTGCTGCCGGACGAAGCAGGTCGGTGGTCCGTTGACGGGACAGCACGCGGCCGGCACCTTCGGATCGAAGGCGCCGGCCGCGGCATACCGTCATTGGTGTATGCCGGTCCGCGCAGGCGGGGACCGGCGGCGGCGCTCAGTCGTTCAGGCGAACCCCGCTGGCTGAGTCGAACAGGTGGATGTGGCCCGGCTTCGGGACCAGGTAGACCGTGTCGCCACGCTTGGGGGGACGACGACCGTCGACGCGGGCGAGGAACGGCTTGTTGCCGACCTCGTCACCGTCGGTGCCGATCTGCTGCACACCCTCGGGGGTGCCGTAGACGTAGGCGTCGGCGCCGAGCTCTTCGACGACGTCGACCGTGACCTGCAGGCCCACCCCGTCGCTCGACAGATCGAGGTCTTCGGGGCGGACACCCAGGGTGACCCGGCTGCCGCTGGCCTTGGCCAGGGTCTCGCGCGGGATGGCGACCGTGGCGGCGCCGAGCTTGACTCCGCCGTCAACGACCGGGACGTCGAGCAGGTTCATCGCGGGCGAGCCGATGAAGCCGGCGACGAAGACGTTGGCCGGGTGGTCGTACATGTAGCGCGGGGCGTCGCACTGCTGGAGGTAGCCGTCCTTGAGGACCGCAACGCGGTCACCCATGGTCATGGCCTCGGTCTGGTCGTGGGTGACGTAGACCGTGGTGACGCCGAGGCGGCGCTGCAGCGACGCGATCTGGGTGCGGGTCTGCACACGGAGCTTGGCGTCGAGGTTGGACAGCGGCTCGTCCATGAGGAAGACCTGGGGGGAGCGGACGATGGCGCGGCCCATGGCAACACGCTGACGCTGACCACCGGAGAGGGCCTTCGGCTTGCGCTCGAGGTAGGGCTCCAGGTCGAGGATCTTGGCGGCCTCGAGGACGCGCTTGGCGATCTCGTCCTTGGAGACGCCGGCGATCTTCAGGGCGAAGCCCATGTTGTCGGCGACCGACATGTGCGGGTAGAGCGCGTAGTTCTGGAAGACCATGGCGACGTCGCGGTCCTTGGGGGACAGGTTGGTGACGTCGCGGTCACCGATGAAGATCTGGCCGCCGTTGACCTCTTCGAGGCCGGCGAGCATGCGCAGGGAGGTGGACTTGCCACATCCCGAGGGGCCGACGAAGACGAGGAACTCCCCGTCTGCGATGTCGATGTTCAGCTTGTCGATCGTCGGCTTGGGGTTGCCCGGGTAGTGCCGGGTGGCGTCCTTGAAGCGGACAGTTGCCATGGTTATACGACTCCTTCACCGGCAGGAACGTGCCGGACGATCCGTTGTAAAGGGTGATGTGCGCCACCGGACGGTGGAACCGCTGTCATCTTTGCGCATGGATGAGGTCACTGTCCAGTGAGCCGGTGAAACATCTTTCATAGGACCCTTGTAATTTCTTTCAGAGACTCCTAGTGTCGTTGGGGTGAGGACGGCCGCCGGGCCGTCCGGCTTCGAAGGAGAGTCCATGCACATGCGCGTCTATGGAGCGGCAGCCCTCGCCGGCTTGTCCGCCCTGGTCCTCAGCGCCTGTGGCGGGTCCACTGGGACCGCTACGAGCACGACCGCGGCTACGACCGCCAAGGCAGCGGCCACGACCGCCGCCGCCCCCGCAACGACGGGGGCCCCCGTCCGCGACGCCGCCGTTGACCTCGTCATCTGGTGCGACCAGGACCGCAAGCCCATCATCGACAAGTACGCCGCGGCCTTCGGCGCCGAGCAGGGCATCAAGGTCGCCGTCCAGGTGTCCACCGACGTCCGCAAGGACTTCAAGGACGCCACCAACGCGGGCAAGGGCCCGGACGTCATCGTCGGCGCCCACGACTGGCTCGGTGAGCTGGTCCAGAACCAGGCCGTCAAGCCGGTCAACCTCTCGCCGACCGACCAGGCCAAGTTCCCGGCCGAGGCCATGGCCGCTGCGAAGTTCAACGGCCAGGTCTACGGCGTCCCCTATGCCGTCGAGAACATCGGCATCGTCCGCAACACGGCCCTCGCGCCCGACGCGCCCAAGACCTTCGAAGAGATGGTCACCAAGGGCACCCAGTTGGTCAAGGACGGCAAGGCGACCAACGCCGTGCTGCTCACCGTGAGCAAGACCGGTGACGCCTACCACTCCTACCCGTTCCTCAAGGCGTTCGGCGGCGGCGTCTTCGCCCAGAAGCCCAATGGCGACTACGACCCGACCAAGGTCATCGTCGGCTCGCCCGAGTCGATCCTCGGCGGCGAGCAGCTGGCCAAGCTTGGCAAGGACGGCATCCTCTCGACCAACGTCGACGGCGGCATCGTCGACCAGGTCTTCGACGCGGGCAAGGCGCCCTACGCCATGACCGGTCCGTGGGCCGTCGAGAAGGCGAAGAAGGCCGGCATCTCCTACGCCATCTCGCCGCTGCCGACGATCGCCGGCAAGCAGATGACCCCGTTCCTCGGCGTCCAGATGTTCTACGTCTCGGCCAAGGCCAAGAACGACGCCTTCGCGCAGGAGTTCGTCACCAAGTACGTGACGCGCAAGGACCTGCAGATCGACATGTACAACATCGGCAAGCGCCCGCCGGCCCTCACCGAGGCCTACACCGAGGTCGCGGCCAAGGACGCCGACATCAAGGCGTGGTTCGAGGCCGGCAAGGGTGCCCTCCCGATGCCGAACATCCCCGCGATGAACTCCGTCTGGGGTCCGCTCGGCCAGGCCACGGCCGACATCATCGCCCAGAAGGCCACGGCTGCCGACCGACTCAAGGCAGCGCAGACCGAGATCGAGGCGAACATCGTCAAGGCCGGCTGACCGTCGCTGACCTGACCTGACGCTCGGGCCGGCCGGCCACCCGGTCGGCCCGAGCGGCATACCCCTGCGCGCTCCCGCCCGAGCGGCATACCCCTGCGTGCTCCCCGTTCGTCCGGCGCGCCCCGCGCGTCCCCCCTCGCCCTCGCCCCCGCAGCAGCCCTGGAGTCCCCATGACCAAGAGCCCCTGGATAGTCGTCAAATGGGTGGCCATCGCGGCCGTCCTCGCCCTCCTCGTGTGGATCGCCGGCAAGTTCGCCGCCGCGGGCAGCCTCTGGGCCGTCGTCGGCGTCGCGTTCATCGCCATGTGTGTGCTCGCGATCTACGGCACCACCCGGGCCGTCCCGCTGAAGTACCTCTTCCCAGGCCTCTTCTTCCTCGTCGCCCTGCAGATCTGGCCGATCATCTTCACGATCGCGACCTCGTTCACCAACTACGGCGACGGCCACATGGGGACCAAAGAGGAGTCGGTCAAATACCTCATCGCCCAGTCGGTCAGGGAGGTCGAGGGGGCGCCGCGATACGCGATGTCGGTCGCGGTGCCGACGGGCGCGGACGTCACCACGGGCACCATCACGCTCCTGCTCACCGACCCCAAGGACGGCGCGACGTATGCCGGTACGCCGGACGGCCTCGCGCCGATCACCGACGGTGTCGAGAAGAGCCCGACCGGCAAGGTCACCAAGGCCAACGGCTTCACGATCCTCAACGCCCGCGAGGTCAACGCCCGCTCCGAGGACCTGTCGGCGCTCGCCGTGCCGACCGAGGGGGGCGGCATCAAGACCTCAGGGCTCTCGGAGGCGTTCGTCGGCAAGGCGTCGATGCAATACGACGCCGCCGCTGACCGGATGATCGACACGACGACGGGCAAGCGGTATCTGCCGCAGAACGCGCTCTGGGTGCCGGAGGACGGCCAAGGGCAGTCGTTGACGTCGGGCTGGCAGGAGAACGTCGGGCTGCGCAACTACACCGAGGCTTTGACCAACGAGACGCTACGCAACGGCTTCCTCAAGATCCTCGTGTGGAACCTCATCTTCCCGCTCGTCTCGGTGATCTCGACGTTCCTGCTGGGCATGGGGTTCGCCCTGCTGTTCAATGACGACCGGATCAAGGCGAAGGGCGCCTGGCGCTCGCTGCTCATCCTCCCTTACGCCTTGCCGGGCTTCGTCACGGCGCTGGTGTGGCGTCAGATGTTCAACCAGGACCCGAACTTCGGGCTGATCAACAAGACCTTCGGGTGGAGCATCGACTGGCTGGGTGATCCGACCTGGGCCAAGGTCGCCATCCTCATCACCAACCTGTGGTTGGGCTTCCCCTACATGTTCCTCATCTGCACCGGAGCGCTTCAGTCCGTGCCGGGGGACGTCAAGGAGGCCGCGAAGATCGACGGCGCCTCCGGCTTCCGGACGATCCGCTCGATCGTCATGCCGCTCGTGCTCGTCGCTGTCGGGCCGCTGCTCGTCGCGTCCTACGCCTTCAACTTCAACAACTTCGCGCTCATCTATCTGCTGACCAACGGCGGGCCGTTCGAGGGGAACCAGACCCAGGTCGGCTCGACCGACCTGCTCATCACCTATGCCTTCCGCTTGGCCATTGGCGGCACGACCCCCAACTTCGGCTTCGCAGCGGCGATCTCGATGTTCATCTTCATCATCGTCGCCCTCATCTCCCTGCAGGGTTTCCGTAGCACCGCTTCTCTCGAGGACGTGAACTGATGACCGCCACCGTGTCCACGCCGTCCACCCCGCCGGCGCCGTCCACCCCGACCCATGCCTTCGACGCCCCGCCGACGGCCAAGCGGCGCGACCCCTGGCAGGTGGTGCGCTACCTGGCCATCGGGGCGGCGCTGATCTTCGCGCTCTTCCCGATCTGGTTCATCGTCGCCGCCGCGGTCAACCCGTCCGGCAACCTCAACACCACGCAACTCATCCCCGACGCGTTCGGGCTCGGCAACTACACCGATCTCACGGCCTCGCGGCCGTTCTGGTCCTGGTACAAGAACACCCTCATCATCGCTGGGATCGGCTCGATCGCCGCGGTGTTCATCGGGGTGTGCGCGGCATACGCCTTCTCGCGGCTGCGGTTCCAGGGGCGGCGACCCGGGCTGATGACCCTGTTGCTCATCCAGATGTTCCCGTCGCTGCTCACCTTCGTCGCGCTGTTCCGGATCTTCACCGAGCTCGGCGACGTCATCCCGCAGTTCGGGCTCAACACGTCGCTCGGCCTGATCCTCGCCTACCTCGGCGGCGCCATGGGCGGCAACGTGTGGCTGCTCAAGGGCTACTTCGACACGGTCCCGAAGGAGCTCGACGAGGCCGCCAAGGTCGACGGGGCCAGCCATGCCCGGGTGTTCTTCACCATCACCCTGCCGCTCATCACCCCGATCCTCGTCACCGTCGGGATGATCCAGTTCATCGGCCTGTTCAACGAGTTCCTCCTGGCCAGCGTCTTCCTCAAGGATGTCGACGCCCAGACCCTCGGCGTCGGCCTCAACGCGCTGCTGACCGCCGACCGCAACAAGTACTTCGGGGCCTTCTGCTTCGGGGCGGTCCTCGCCTCGGCACCGATCGTCCTCATCTACCTCTCCTTCCAGCGCCAGCTCATCGGTGGTCTCACCGCCGGGTCGGTGAAGTGACCGCGTCCTTCGATCCGGCGCTGCCGGTCACTGGACCGGTCAGTGGGCCGGCCACCGGGCCGGTCACTGGGCCGGTCACCGGGCTGATCAGCACGGCGGCCATCGGTCTGAACCGGCCCCACCACGACGGTTCGGCGCTCTACGTCTCGACCGAGACGCCTCGCCTCGGTGAGGTCGTCAGCCTGTGGTTGCGGGTTCCCGCGGCGCGACGGCCCCCGGGGAGGCGCCCTTCGACGCGGCATACGTGCGGGTTCTGCGTGATGGGGAACCCCACTTCGTCACGGCCGTGCGCGATGCCGAACGCTCCACCGAGCGGGAGGTGTGGTGGCGCGCCGAGGTGGCTTGTCGCAACCCGGTGACGTCCTACCGTTGGCTGCTCTCCGGCGGCGCGATCGGGTGGTTGTGGGTCAACGGGGCCGGCATCCACCTGCGCGACGTCCCCGACGCGGCGAACTTCCGGATCATCGCCGCGGACGAGCCGCTGCCGCAGTGGCCCCTGGACGCCGTCGTCTACCAGGTCTTCCCCGACCGCTTCGCCCGCTCGGCCGCCGCCGACGAGCGGGAGACCCCCGACTGGGCCGTCGAGGCGGCCTGGTCGGACCCGGTGGAGACCCGCTCGCGGGCGGGTGGCAGCCGCCAGCTCTACGGCGGTGACCTCGACGGCGTCGCCGAGCACCTCGACCACATCGCGGCCCTCGGCGCCGACGTCGTCTACCTCACGCCGTTCTTCCCCGGGCGCTCCAACCACCGTTATGACGCCCACACCTTCGACGCCGTCGACCCGCTCCTTGGCGGCGACGCGGCACTGCGGCGGCTCACCGACGCGGCGCACGCACGCGGCATACGCGTCCTCGGAGACTTCACCAGCAACCACACCGGGGTCACCCACGAGTGGTTCGAGGCCGCGCGCGCGGACGAGTCCGCCCCGGAGCGCGCCTTCTACTTCTTCGGACCCGGCCAGGAGTATGCCGCGTGGCTCGGCGTCCCCTCGCTCCCCAAGCTCGACCACAGCAGCCCGGAACTGCGTCGCCGACTGTTCGAGGACCCGCGCGGGGTGATCCAGCGCTGGCTCGGCCCCGATGGCGGGCTGGATGGGTGGCGGGTCGACGTCGCCAACATGACCGGGCGCCATCGCGGCGCCGACCTCTATCACGAGGTCGCCCGCGACCTGCGCTCGGCGAGTGTGGCGGCCAAGCCGGACGCGCTCGTCGTCGCCGAGCACTGCCACGACGTGTCCACGGACCTCACCGGTGACGGTTGGCACGGGGTGATGAACTACGCCGGGTTCACCCGTCCGGTGTGGACCTGGCTCACGTCGCCGACCAACCCCGACGCCCCCGCCGACTTCCTTGGTCAACCGGTGCGGGTGCCGCGCCTTCCGGGTGAGCTGGTTGCCGACGCGATGATCGACTTCACCTCGCGGATCCCGTGGGCCACCCTCGTGCGGTCTTTCACGCTCCTCGGCTCGCACGACACGTCACGCATCCGCACTCTTGTGGGCGGCGATCTGGCGCTGGTTCGGGCCGCGGCGGGGCTGTTGTTCACCATGCCCGGCACACCGATGGTCACCTATGGCGACGAGATCGGCATGCGCGGGCGCTTCGGTGAGGACGGCCGACGCCCCATGCCGTGGCCGGCCGGGGACGGCACCCACGGTGAGACGTGGGACGAAGGGCTGCTCGCGGCATACCGGGATCTCGTGGGCTTGCGCCGCGGGTCGGTCGCCTTGCGCCGGGGCGGCCTGCGCTGGGTGTATGCCGCCGGCGACGCCCTCGTCTTCCTGCGCGAGGCGCCGGGGGAGACGGCGCTCGTGCACGTCGCGCGCGCGGCGCATGACCCGCTGCGGATCGACGTGCGGGACCTGCTGGGGATCTCGGACAGCATGGTGGGATTCGGTGGCGGGGGGGAGTTGGAAGCGTTTACGCTCACCCTTGGCGCCACCGGGCCTGACGTGTCGGTCCGGATCTGGGCGACGGGGACCGGGGGGTCGAACGGCTGGGGAGGGAGGTAGGCGATGGTGCGCGCGCGGCAACGGGATATTGCCCAGGCTGCGGGGGTGTCCGAGGCAACGGTGAGCCGGGTGCTCAACGATCATCCCGGCGTGTCCGAGGCCACCCGACAGTCGGTCATGGTCGCGCTGGACGTGCTCGGCTTCGAGCGACCGACCTACCTGCGGCGCAAGAGTGTTGGCCTCGTGGGGCTCATCCTGCCGGAGCTCACCAACCCGATCTTCCCGGCCTTCGCGCAGCTCATCTCGACAGCCTTGGCCCGTCGCGGCTTCATCCCGATCCTCTGCACGCAGACGGCCGGTGGCGTCCACGAGGACGACTACGTCCAGCAGTTGCTCGACCATGGGGTCGCCGGGATGATCAACATCTCCGGCCTGCACGCCGACTCCGACTCCAAACCTGGCCGCTACTTCCGACTGCGCGAGTTGGGTATGCCGCTCGTCCTGGTCAACGGGGCGATCGACGGGCTCGATGTCCCCACCATCGCCAACGATGATGTCGCCGCCATCGAGATGGCGATCGCCCACCTGACCGAGCTGGGGCACGTGCGGATCGGGTTGGCGGCCGGCCCCGATCGGTTCATCCCGGTGATCCGCAAGTTGTGGGGCTTCCGAGGGGCGATGGCGCGGCATACCTCGTTGAGCCGGGCCGAGATCGACGACCTCATCGTCCACGAACTCTTCACGGTCGACGGGGGAGCGGCGGCTGCGGCGCGGTTGTTGGACCGTGGCGTCACGGCTATCGCCGCGGCCTCGGACCTCATGGCGTTGGGAGCGGTCCGCGCTGTGCGAGCCCGTGGGCTGCGGGTGCCGCAGGACGTCTCGGTGATCGGCTACGACGACTCACCACTCATCGCGTTCAGCGATCCGCCGCTGACGACGATCCGCCAGAACGTCACGGCGATGAGCGAAACGGCCGTCAACTCCTTGGTCGAGATCATCGGGGGGTCGGACTCCCGGGCCAAGGAGTTCACCTTCCGGCCCGAGTTGGTGGTGCGTGGCTCGACGGCGCCGTGCGTCGTGCAGGCGCGCGAACGGCATACCCCTCGGGCCCGGGGGCTGCGCGCTGCGAAGGTGAGCGACGAACGGCCCTGAACGGGAATTCGCGTGATGCTAACGCTGGCCTGAGTCGTCGCGGGGGTCTACGGTCCGGGTATGAAGATCTCCGACGTGCTGCGTAACAAAGGGACCGAGGTCGTCACGATCCGGCCTGATGAGACCGTCTCCCGCCTGCTCGAAGCCCTCGCCGAGCATCGAGTCGGCGCGCTCGTCGTCAGCCCGGACGGTGCGGCCGTTGCCGGGATCGTCAGCGAGCGTGACGTCGTTCGCCATCTGCACCAGCGGGGTGCCGCGGTCCTGGTCATCCCGGTGAGCGAGATCATGACCGCCGACGTGACCACGTGCACCGCGGACGACTCGGTGGAGTCGTTGGCCCACACGATGACTGATCGTCGGATCCGCCACGTGCCGGTCGTCGCCGAGGGTGCCCTGGTGGCCATCGTCAGCATCGGCGACATCGTCAAGCACCGCATCGACTCGCTGCAGTCCGAGCGTGACCAACTCGTGGAGTACATCCAGCAGTAAGCGGGCGGCATACGCGGATCGTGTGGCTGGGACTCCCGGTGGGGACGTTGGGGCCACCCGATCTCGGTGAGGCGACACGCCGAGCATGCCAACGGTAGGGGTGCCCTCACCTACCGTTGTCCCATGACGGCCGAGACCGAGGCGCTCTCCGAGCGACTGGGCCCCTACCGCCTGATCCAACGGATCGGCGAAGGGGGGATGGGCGTTGTCCATCTGGCCCTCGACCCGCACGGGCGCGCCGTCGCCGTCAAGGTGTTGCGGCCGCACGTCGCGCACGATCCGGAGGCGCGCGCGCGGCTCGAGCGTGAGGTCGCGACCCTGGCCCGGATCCGGCATCCGAGGGTCGCGCCGATCATCGACTGCGACCTGTCGGGGGACCGGCCTTTCGTCGTCACGCGGTATATCGCCGGTGACGCCCTCGATGACCGGGTCGACACTCGTGGGCCGCTGTCGGCCGGCGATTTGCTGCTCCTGGCGCGTGGGTTGCATGGCGCGCTGGAGGCGATCCACGCCGTCGGGGTGGTGCACCGGGATCTCAAGCCGGGCAATGTGCTGCTGGAGGACGACGGGGAGCCGGTCGTCATCGACTTTGGCATCGCCCATGTGGCTGAGGACCCTCGGTTGACCGCGACGGGGCTGGTCATGGGGACGCCGGGGTATCTGTCGCCCGAGGTCATCGAGGGGGCTGCTGTCACCGCTGCCACCGACTGGTGGGGGTGGGCCGCGACGTTGGCCTTCGCGGCGACCGGGCGCCCGCCGTTCGGTCGGGGCTCGATGAACATCGTCCTCACGCGCGTCCGCGCCGGGAACAGTGACCTTGAGGGGGTCGACGCGCGGCTCGAGCCGCTGCTGTCGGCGGCGTTGTCGCCGCGCCCCGACGACCGTCCGCCGGCCGAGATCGTTATGGCTGCGCTCGAACGTTATGCCGCCGGTGGGTTCGCTACCGACGTCATGCCGATCCACGGTGGTGGTTTGGGTGTTGGGGGTGTTGGGGCGGCTGGGTCTGGTGGGCCGGGTCGCTCGGTGGCGCCGCGGCATACCGCTGTCTTGCCGACCCAACCGCCCACGGGCGCGCCTTACCCCGTGCCTCCGCCGGTGGGGTATGCCGGATCGGCTCCTGCGGGGTATGCCGCGGGGTATGCCGCGCCTGCTGCGGGGTATAGCGGACCGGCTGCTGGGGGGTATGCCGCGCCTGCCCCTGGTTATGCCGGACCGGCGCCCGCGGGGTATGCCGCGCCCGCGCCAGCCCCCGGTTATGCCGGGCCCACTCCTGGGGGGTATGCCGCGGCGCCCGTCCCGTGGCCGAGCGAGCCCCCGTGGCACGCACCCGCGTCCTTGGCGGGGCCTGGGGCGGCGTTGGGGCCGGCGGCTGGCGGGGTGCCGTCGGCTGGGGCGGTGTCGGGGGTGCCGGCCGGCGAGGCCGGCGAGGGCGGCGCGCGAGGGGGCGCGGAGGACTTCGACGGTGACGAGCGGGGGGCCTACCTGCCCGGCTCTGGTGCTGCCGACCCGCGCATCGGTCGACCTGACCGCACCGGAACCCTGGCGGTGGGCGGCCTGTTCGTCGTCGCGCTTGCGGCCGCGCTGCCGGTCGTCGCGCTGCTCGTTGTCCTGGCGTGGTCCTTGCTCGCCCGCACCGCCGATCGGTCGATGACATCGATCGTGCTGCGCCGATTCCATTACGGCTCGCGGCGCGGCGACGTGCCGGTCACGGTTGCCCTGGGGCCATGGCACCTCCTGACCGGATCGTTGGCCGCGGCCGTCGGCCTCCTCCTCCCGCTGCTCGTCGGCATCGCTGGGGTGTTCTGCGTGGCGCTCGCGCTCTCGGCGACAACGGCGAGCTCCCCCAACCCGAACCACCCGATCGCGCTCGGCGGCGGCATGGCGCTGGCCCTGCTCATGGCGTGGTGGGGGCCCGGCGGGGCGTCGCTGCGCCGGGGGTCCCGGTCGGTGATGCGTGGCGTCGTGCGCGAGGGCCTGGTGACGAGTGTCGTCAGCGCGTTGTTCGTCGTCGGCGGGCTCGGCGCGCTGGTGTGGCTGGTGCTGCACGGTGGGTCGCCCTCGTGGGTGCCGATGTCTGGACCACCGGGGTTCTTCTCGTCCTGGCGCTGAGGTAGCGGGCGGCATACTGGCGGCCATGCCTAGTGGCCCTCTCCTGCTCGCGTTCCTCGCGACGGCGGCGGTGATCGTTGCCATTCCTGGGCCGAGCCTGCTGTTCACCATCGGGCGGGCCATCACGGTGGGGCGCCGGGCGGCCTTGTGGACGGTGGTCGGCAATGCGGCCGGGCTGCTCGTGCAGAGCCTGTTGGTGGCGGTCGGACTGGGTGCGGTGCTGGCTGCGTCGGCGGCGGCCTACACGGTGGTGAAGGTGGCGGGGGCGGCATACCTGGTCTATCTGGGGGTGCAGGCGATCCGGCACCGAGGCGAGTTGGCGGCGTCGTTGTTGGCCGCGCGCGGGGGCGAGGCGGCTGGGGTTGGATCCGGTGTGGCGGCGTCCGCGGCGGTGGATCGGCGGAGTCTTTTCCAGGGGCTGACGGTTGGGCTGACCAACCCCAAGACGCTCGTGTTCCTGTCGTCGCTGCTGCCGCAGTTCGTCGACCCGGCGAGTGCGCCGCAGCCGCAGATCCTTGCTCTCGGTGCGGTCTTCGCGACGATGGCCCTGGTCGGCGACTCGGTGTGGGCGCTGGTGGCGGGGCGGGCGCGAGACTGGTTCGCGCGCAGCCCGCGGCGGCTCGAGCGCTTGGGCGCCGGGGGAGGCGCGCTGATGATCGGGCTGGGGCTGTCAGTCGCGGTCGCCGGCCGCCCGACCACCTGACGTCGCGGCGGGCAATGGGTGGGCGGCATACCAGAGGCGGGGTGACGACCCGCGCGGGCCGGTAGGCTTTCCGCGGCCTCGCCGCACGCCTTCGGGTATGCCGCGACCGCCCGCCGGCGTGGCGCAATTGGCAGCGCACCTGTCTTGTAAACAGGGGGTTAGGGGTTCAAGTCCCCTCGTCGGCTCTCCTCGATCCAGCACAGTTTGTGCCCCTGACCTGCGGGTATACTGGCTTGTGGCATCTCGGACTAGGTGGTCAGAACTAGCCACAAGACGCCACGACTACCACTTCTAATCGCACGCAGATCGCACGACCGGAGGGGCAGATGGCGGGCCGAGCGGGGCCAGGTAAGAGTCCCCGGGCCCAGAGTCACCAACAATCGAGTCCGACCCCAGCTCGGGCCGGCGACACATGACGGCGCCGATGACGGCGTGCCTACTGTCGTTGGGACAGCAGTGGCCGCGCCGTCACGGGCGCCGCCACGGTGCGCGGCAGCGCCAACCACCTCGACCTCAGAGAGCCAGCGCGTTGATTACCACGGCCAAGGACGCGGTCAGTCGCTCGGTGTAGGGAATGTGGAGTGATTCGTTCGGTCCGTGGGCGTTGGTCCCCGGCCCCTGCACGCCGCACGCCAGGAACTGGGCGTCGGGGAACAGGCCGCCCAACAGCCCCATCAACGGGATGGTGCCGCCCTGCCCAATGAAGGCGGGCGCAGGCATCGTGGAGCGGGCTGTCCTGGCTGTGAAGTGGGGATTCCTGCCTGCAACTCGTGATCAGCGTCCGTGAATCCGGCGCCGCGAGGTGACGGAGGCGAGGTGTGCTGGGAACCCCTCATGAGTGGCTAGGGCTTCAATGGCGGGCGCGATCGCCCAGAAGTCCTCCTCGGCAAGAGCTGCCGTCGCGATTGTGTTGAGGTAGGTGTGTGCGGTCACACCGCTCACGCCTTTGGCATAGCTGGTGGTGGGCAGGGTGGCAGGCGTACCTAGGGAGAAGTTCGAAGCGGCGAATGACGTCCATTGTCCGAGAAGGACGGTGCCTGCATACCTGATCGACGAGAGCGTCGCCGCGGGATCGGCGACGGCGAGTTGGACGTGTTCGGAAGCGTAGTCATTGGCGATCTCGAAGGCTTGTTCGTCGCTTGCAGCGAGGACGAGACCGCCGTTCTCGGCGATGGAGCGCCGGGCATAGCCTCGTCGCGGCTCAGGTAGTTCAGACCACTGCGACTCCACCTCCTTTGCGACCGCCTCAAGCACGCCGCGGTCGGTGGAGACGACTACGGCTGATGAGTCGTCTCCGTGTTCGGCTTCGTTCAGGAAGTCCGCGGCGAGCGTGACGGGGTCGGCTGTGGCGTCGGCGATGATGAGCGAATCTGTCGGGCCCAGTCCGGCCGCAACCTGGACACCCATTGCCTGGACCTGCTGCTGCGCAATCGTCACGGCCGGGCTGCCAGGACCTACGATCTTGCGCACCGCAGGAACGCTTTCCGTGCCGAACGCGAGCGCCGCGACACCGGAGGGGCCGTTCAGGCAGTAGACGTCGCGCAGTCCGAGTTCATTTGCGACAACTAGCGTGGCGGCATCGACCCGGCCGGCTCCTGGTGTGGGGTTTGGTGGAACGGCGACGGCGATGCGCTGGACACCAGCAACGACGGCGGGTGTCCCGATTTGGATCAGAACCGAGGGGTAGGAACCCTTGCGTGAGGGCACGAAGAGACCGACCGACTCGATCGGACGTGCCACCTCCCCGATTTTGGTGCCAGCGTCAGTGGTCATCGACCACGACGCCCGCTCAAGGATCGCCTCGTTGAACCTCCGGGAGCGCCAGATGCTCACGCGAATCGCGTCAACGACTTCGTCGGAGATGGACTGGCGTGCCTGCTCGAACTCACTGTCGCTTACCTTGAGCTCAGTTGGCGCGCACTCCACCCCGTCGAACTCGCGCAGAGCACGCACGAGCGCTTCATCGCCGTTGCTGCGGACCTGCTCGACAAGGTGGGCAATGGACTGATTCAGGCTGGAGACGTGCGTGAGCCGCTCAAGCGTGCCGTTTCGGGTGAGGATCCGGGCGCGCTCCTCAGGCGTGGCCGTGGCCCAATCAAGAACCTTAAGGTTGAGCGACATGGCAGCGACCTTCCCGTGACTCGTCTCGGTTGAAACAGACGACGTCCGGTTCCGAATGCCCCCTGACGCCCATATGAGCGTATGTCTTCAGTAGGGCTGGTGCTTGCATGCATGGAAAGCGGTCAATGGCCATGGACAGTGGCAGCACCGGCACCGCTCCGGCCGCGGTTATCACCTCCCACTCATGCTGCGAGCCGTTGCGGACCACCAACCGTCGGCCATCCGCGTCGACCTCGTGGCCATGAGCCTCGACGCAGGCGGAGGGGGGCCGCCTACATCGAGCAGACTGACGCGTGGATAGGTGACCGAGCGCTGTCAATGTGTGCGCATTTGGATCAAGACCGAGTCCTCGTCGCAGGTCACGGTCAGGAGTCCCGAGTGCGCGACTGACTCGACGACGGCCCTGATTGCCGACGCCTCGTGGCCGAGGACCACTGCAGTGCCGATAAAGTCGCGGCCACTGCCATTCCAGACGAACCTGGCGCTTGACCCGGCCCCGATGGTTGCGCAGATCTGCTCGACAAGGGATCGGAATATGCGCAAGCCAGCGTGGGGCTGGGCGTTGTCGGCGCAACGAAAGACTACTTCCGCTCCCCGTCCGCGGGCGGCGCGTGCCGACGCGGCGATGGCGTCGTTTACCAGGGTGGCTGCGACGAGGTTGTCTCGCGCGGCTGCCTCGAGCAATCGGCATTCAGTCGCCTCCGACACGGATAGCGGGCCTTGTCCAGCGATCAACTCCAACATGGGCAGGATGTCTAACGCCAGTGCAGTCCGTCGCCGGCTGATCTCAGCGTTTCGTTCGGCTATCCCGGCTGCCTGGCGTACCTGCTCGGCCAGCCGGACGTTCTCGCAAGAGAGCGCGGCTGTGGCACCGTCCAGACCGCGCCTGAGCATCCCGCCGACCAAGGCCACACCCAAAGACACGGGGAAGGGTCCTAAGACCGGCGCCCAGCTAGTTCGGCCAAGGATTGCCTCGCTGACCATCAGGACCAGCAGGCTGGCAACGCAGCAGGAAACGCCGAGCGAAGACCTAAATCGGAACGAGAGTGCACCGACGGCGGGGGTGAGTGCACCTGCTGCCCAGTACCTCCAGCCGGCGTCGCCGTACGTGACGAGGTTGAGCACTGAAACGGCCGGGAGAGGGACGCAGCAGGCGGCCAACATCCACCCGAGCCGGGGACGGCGTGGACAGACGGCAATGGCGATGTTGAACCCGATTACGACGGCTGCCAAGACTGGGTTCAGCCAGGGTATGAACAGGCGAGCCGGCCGGGTCAGTCCCAACCCGACGTTGAGGATCACGTCCACAGCCCCGATGGCAATCATCGGGGCGAAGACACGTACATCCCAAAGAACTGTCAACCAGCTCGGCTGTTCGTGGCTCCAGCTCAGAGTCACGGCGGTCCCGGCACCGATGGTCGATCGGACGTCGAGTTGGCCGCCGATGGCTTCCATTCGCGCCTTCATCGTCTTCAGGCCTGCCCGCTGGCCTGGTGCCTGGGATTCGAATCCGCGCCCTCTGTCGCTGATGATCAGCAGGGCCGCTGCTTGCCCGATTACGGCCCGGACAGACACCCGGGGCGTTCCCGCGTGCCGTGCCACGTTGGTCAGTGCTTCCACGGCTGCTGCCTCCAGCACGTCCAGCACCTCGCTGGAGATCTGGTCCTGCTTGATGTCGATCTCGCACTCCAGCCCGAGCGCATCTGCGACCTGCTCAAGCTTGCGTGCCAGCGCCGTGGGGGCATCTGAATGAGTGTCAGCGCGGAACGCTGCAAGTGCTTCGCGGGCAAGTGTCTGGGCATTCGATGCCTGCCTACGGGAGTCTCCAGCGGCGGCGTTCCGGAGTGCACCAAGGATCTTGTCGTGGACCAGGCCATCCCAACGCGCTCGTTCGCGCGCTTGGGCGAGGGCACGGGCAGTAGCCCGTGCCTCTTGTTGGGTGAGGTCGCTTCTGGTTGACACGATGCTGACGGTGCGGCGTACCAGGGCGACCAGAAGGAGGCCCGTCGCTCCAGAAACCAGCAGGACCAGGCATTCGGTGAGTGCCTGGCCAACAGTCAGGGACTGTAGCCGGACGAAGAAGAACCCAACAGCGTAGGTGCCCATCAGGACGCAGCCTGTCGGCAACGGAAACGCCGCCGCAGCGGTGAGGATGATGACTCCGCATGCATGCAGAAGGGGTGGGTAGTCCCGCGGCGACAGGTCCCGTACGGTCAAGCAGTGGGCGGCCATCAAACCGAGGCTGATGTAGGTCAGGACTCGTATGCCGCGCCACGTCGGGACGGGTCGGAAGCAGTCTCGCAGACTGGCCAGCACCGACAGGGTCAGGAGGACGCAGCCTAAGGCTCCGAGGCCAGCGGGGTACATCCAGGACCTGCTTGGAGTGTTGTTCAGCGTGACCAACAGGTTGAGCATCGCGAAAACGGTGACCGCCCGGACAATGGTCCGATCGACGGTGACGTTGCCCGCCACCGTCGATCTACCTCGCCGCCGGAGGCTGAACGATTCCGTCTTCAACCGCTCGGACGTAGAGCTCGCTCTTGGTCCGGGCGTCCCGGCCGATCCTGGCGTACTTCTCGCGGACGTGCTTTAGGTGTGTACTGACCGTGTCCATCGCCACTCCCATAGCCGTGGCCACGTTCTTCATGGGCAGCCCGGTCGCGTACAGCTGTAATGCCTCCGCCTCGCGAGGACTGAGATTGGGCATCAATGTCGTGTCGTTGGTCAGGGCTGCCGCCCACTCG
Organism: Candidatus Phosphoribacter hodrii; assembly: GCA_016707175.1. Lineage (GTDB taxonomy): Bacteria > Actinomycetota > Actinomycetes > Actinomycetales > Dermatophilaceae > Phosphoribacter > Phosphoribacter hodrii. Next base: position 491,149 of record JADJIB010000001.1, on the reverse strand, counting down.
GCGTTCAACCATGGCTCGCCGATCGCCACCTCCCGGATGGCCTGGACCAACACGTGAGGGTCTTCTTCCTTGCCCACGATTCCTGCAGCGCCCGCCTTAACGCACCGTTGGATGACAACTGTGCTGGTTACCTGCGTGTACAGCAGCACCCGGGCCCCGAGCGCGGCAAGCGCGGCCACGTTCGACTCGGGAGCCGACCCGTCTCGAAGCTCAACATCCAACAGGACAACGTCAATATCGTCGCGGTGCTCCAGGAGCTGCTGGACAGAAGCGACGGCCACGGCGACGACTACTTCGGGCATCTCTCGGTCAAAGAAATTGACCAAGCCCCCGAAGCGTGATCTTGTGGTCATCGACGAACGCGACACGCCACCTTTGGGCTGGCATAACCCCAGACTCCCACACCGAAGGTGATTTGGGTCCATCCCCTTTTCTGGTGATGCTGACGCTCACGAGCGCTCGCATACCCCAAAAAGGTGACTGCGCCTCCTGTCGTCCGACGGTGAGGATGAAGCAAGGGCCGTCGCCAGCGACCCGGACGCCTACAAGATCTCGGGAGCCCCACGATGACATCACTCACCTTCACACTTAAGAGACTCGTCGCGGCCGGTCTGCTTGGCCTGACCACCATCGGACTGTCGGCTTTCCCCGCCTCGGCCGCCGTGACGCCGCAGCTGGTGAACAACCCCTGGACCGCGGCGTTAAGCAGGTTCTGTTCATCGGAGCGCGCGGCTCAGGACAACTCATCACCGACCACAACGGTCTCGGTACCCAGGTTTACGACTTCATGACCAACTACACCTCACGGCTCAATCTGCAGAACGTTGGCTACTACCCCGTCAACTTCGAGGCGCAGGCTGTGGCGGTCCTACTGACGGATCGGGGAATGTATTTCTCCGGTGTGGACACTGGCGTGACTGACATCATCAACGTCGTGAACACGCGGCGGGCCGCGTGCCCCAACGAACACTACGTTCTAGCCGGGTACTCCCAAGGGGCCATGGTCGTGCACCGCGCCGTGTGGCAGCTCGCAGGATCTACTCAAGGGTTCAATAACATCGACGGGGTTGTCGTCATCGCCGACGGCGACCGCGTGCCCGGCCAAGGTGGCAATCGTTACGGGACATCGCCCGATACGAGCGTGGACTACGGAGTAAGTTTCGTGGTGCCCTCTGCGGCCGGAAACACATACAAACCTCGCTGGCAGAACGTGCCAGCGACTGTCGCCGATCGATTCCACTCCATCTGCGACAGCGGAGACATCGTCTGTGACTTTGGGCGCACTGCTACTGCGTGGTCGCAATATCAGGGGATCCGAACCCATGTCAACCATTACAAGGGAACGTCCACCACAACTCCCGCCGCCGCTGTCGCGGGGTACTCGAACAACCACGCCTACACGCCGCCGCCTCTGTCGGGGTCGACAGGTACGTGCTTGGCTTCCCGTGTTTGAACTTCCGTTCAGGCCCTAACGGGAGCACCGCACTGATCGGCTGCATCCCTGTCAACACCACCATCACCATCCAGTGCACCGCCGAGGGCAACGCCGTCACCGGCCCCTACGGTACCGAGACGATCTGGGATCGCACGTCCTACGCCGGCCAGACCGGATTCGTCTCCGACGCCTGGGTCTACACCGGCACCAACTCTGCGGCTGCGCCCAGCTGTTGATCGCGCCATGCGGACGATCCCACGCGCAACCGCTTGTCGGGTGACAGCCGTGCTGGAGACGCGCAATGGGCGGGCCTCGCCTATTGACACCCGAGAAGGAAACCAGGAGGTTGAAATGAATCACATGAAGAGGCGCGCGGTCATTCTTGCGACCGCAGCCGTGTTCGCTGCAACGGGAGCCGTCATTTCGGCTGAGCCGGCAAGCGCTACCCCCGCCGGGTGCTCGTGGGGCTGGATCGACGGCCACAAGGTCTGGGCATATTGCAATGGTTCCGGACAATTCTCCGTTACAGCCCAGTGCTACTACTGGGGGGCCAACACTGCTTACGGTACGGCGCCGAGGACGCTCTACGCCACGTGTCCGAACTGGTCCCACGTCACCAACGTGATCGTCGCCAGATACTGAGGGGTTGTTGGCAGGGTCGACGGTACGACCCTGCCAACGGGCGCGGCGGCACTTGATCAACAGGGGTTTCGCACAAGTCCCGCTGCTAACAGCCGCCGTGCCCGCCTCCCCGCACCGCGACGCCTGGGGAGGGGGCTTTCCATCGCTGCTGCCCGTGCACGCTCGAGTGGAAGCGCTGCTGCCGCCGTGTTCGGGCACCTCAGCCTGGCCCACGGCGCCGATGACGGCGTCCCTGCTGTCGTTGGGACAGCAGCGGACGCGCCGTCATGGGCGCCGCCACGGTGCGCGGCAGCGCCAACCACCTCGACCTCAGAGAGCCAGCGCGTTGATCACCACGGCCAAGGACGCGGTCAGTCGCTCGGTGTAGGGAATGTGGAGTGATTCGTTCGGTCCGTGGGCGTTGGTTCCCGGCCCTTGCACGCCACACGCCAGGAACTGGGCGTCGGGGAACAGGCCGCCCAACAGTCCCATCAACGGGATCGTGCCGCCCTGCCCGATGAACGCGGGAGCGGCCCCGTCGAAACATGCGGCGCTGACAGCGTTCAACGCGGCCGACAACTCGACCGAGAAGGGCGGTGCGTTCCACCCATCGACAACCTGCGGGCTCGGCTCGAAGGTCACGACGGCACCGTAAGGCGGGTCCGCCGTCAGAACCTCCCCGACCGCCGCCAGAGCAGCCGCCGCACCACACAACGGCGGGAGGCGCAAAGACAGCCGGATCGACGTGAACGGTCGAAGCACGTTGCCGGCTGTTGCCAGGGGCGGCATACCCTCAGCACCCACCACCGCGAGGCTCGGGTGCCACGCGCGACGCAGCAACGCCTCGTGGGGATCCTCCGTGCACGCCCGCACCCTGCCGTCTGCGGAGCTGGCCCAGGAGAATCGTTCCCAGAGAGAGGCGCCCAGCAACTCGGCCGTGGCGCGCGCCTGATCCTCGCGGTCAGCAGGGATGTCACAGCGCAACTCGGGCAACAGGATCTCCCCAGTCGCGCTGGACTCCACCCGATCAAGCAGGGCGCGCAGCACCCGGAACGACGACGGCACGACGCCCCCGGCATCGCCGGAGTGAGCGCCCTCGTCCAGCACCCGGACCGTGAGCGTGGCACTGGCGGTTCCCCAGCGAGGTCACCGCCCAGAGGCGGTCATAGTCGCGGCTCCTGGAGTCGAGGCATCGCCACGAGGCCGACCTGCCCGAGTCGGTCTCCCAAGACGCCCAAACCAATAGGCCAGATCGGGGCCCCGGACTCCTCACCCGTCTCGAAGACGGCGACGCACCGGGGTAGCTTGCGCCCCTGCGCCACGAGGGCGCCGAGCGCGGCGCCGAGGAGGCACACGGCATACGCGTCATCCGCCGAGCCACGCCCGAAGAGGCGTATGCCGTCGAACACCGGAGTCCACGGGCGGTCCTCTCCCGCCAGCCCTGGAACTTCCGGTTGTTTGTCGAGGTGGCCGTAGACCAACACGGTCGCCTCGGCGGCGGTCCCCTGCGCGGGGATGTCGACGAACAGCAGCGGCGTGCGCCCAGGGGAGCGCAGGATCTCGATCACGGCACCCGGGAGGCGCTGCGCCGTCAACCAGGTTGCGGCGAGCTCCACCATCTGGTCCAGGAACCCATGCTCGACCCAGTCGGCATCGAACGCCGGGCTCAACGCCGGGGATCCGGATGAAGTCGCCTATCTGGTCCAGCAGGTCGGAGCGCCACCTCTGTTGAACTTTGCTCAACGCCAGCGCTGGGTCGCACCCGCCCCCGAGGGGTATGCCGGTTGGGGACGGGTGCGAGTGCGTGTCCGTCACGCGGTGGCCCCCGCCAACACGCCACTGGTGGGCGCGAACTGCACTCCCAACGCCTTCTCAAGCGGCTCGTAGAGGTCCGCCATGAACATCGTCGAGGCCAGGATGAGGCTGGACGCCGGCGCCACGAGGACGCTGATCGTCTGCCCCGGCTGCACCCTCGCGGACGGCAGGGGGACCCCGTTCTCATCGAAGGTCATGATCAGATCCGGGAAGGCGCCGACGCGCTCGCCGTCGTGCTCGGCGACCATGTATTCGTTGACGAACAACAAGGTCGTGGCGGCTGCGTCCGTGAGGACCACCTTGCCGATGTCGAGGCCCTCCACCGGCTCACAGGAGTAGGACCCGACGGTGCCCGACGCGATGATGCGGCCGCCGAGCCGTTCCGTGACGGCCTGAACGCCGCCGTCGAGGAACACCCGACCCAGCTCGATGGCGAAGGAGATCGCCCCCGCGGCCCCGTTGCTGGCGGCATACCCGACGGTCACTGGGTTGCGAGCGACGCCAACCCATCCGTCGGCTTCGACCGAGGCCCGACGCACGACGCTCGACGTGGCCTCCATCCGCCCCTTGGTGACACCCTCGACATAGAACTCCGGGTGCCCTCCGGCATAGGCCTGGATCGAGGTGTAGTCAGGGTCGAGGTGGAGCCCCATCGAGCCCATCACGCTCGACGGATGGGCGCGGCCGTTGCACGCGAGGTCGATCACCGGCACCCCGGTGAGAGCGGAGTGGAACCAGCCGTTGACCGTTGTCTCGGCGCCGTTCTCGTTCGTGTTGATGGCGGCCACCCGGCCCCCGGGCAGCTGGGACTGGAGCAGGTCCAGCGCCCGGATGAGGTGAGCGGGTTGGACGAGGGCGTTCGGGGCAGCGGGCGCGCCGACCAGCGCGACGGTGGCGCTGAGCACGTCCTCGTCGAACTCATCCACACTCCACAGCTGGGGGCTGCCGACCTGCAGGGCGACCCGGGCCGTGCGCAGGCCCGGCTCGATGAAGCCGCCCCACCTCCGCCCAGGATCGCCCCGCCGTAGACAGCGGCTTCGATGTCGTCGGGGAGAGGTGCGCTTCAGGGAGCCTCCTGGGTCGGGGTGAGTGTGTGGGGGGATCAAGAGTTAGGAGCGCAGGGACTTCACTGCCCCGGAGAAGAAGGAGTAGAGGGCGTCTCCAGCGATGACGCCACCGGCGAAGACTTCGAGCCGCTCCCTGGCGACAGGCCCCAATACCTTGCTCGCGACGATGCGCACCACGAGACCGCCTGCGACCATCCAGCCGGCGAGCGGGGTGGAGATCAGCAGGCCGGTGGCGAACAGCACGCCGAGTTGGCGACGCGACCCACCGAGGAACTGAATGATCGCGCCGGGGATCGCCCAGATCACCAGGCTCCGCGCCGTCTCACCGAGACTCCGGCCCGATCGCCGCGATGTGTGCCACGTCGATCGGCGCGGTCATGTTGCGGCCGAAGAACACCGGGTATGCCGCCGCGACAGCGATGATCGCGACGCCGAACCCGACCATCGCAGCGATCAACTGCTGCCGCCGCCCATCGAGCTCGAACGCCGGGTCGATGCCGCCACCGCGCAGGACGTAGCCGGCCCAGGTCGTAAGCCCATGTCGGCGAAGGCGGGGCCGGTGGCCGCGGTGAAGCCGGCCAGCACCACGAGGCGGCGGGCGGGAAGCCGATCATGATGCCGATGATCAGAGTGATGAGGCGACCGCGAAGGCGGGAACCACCCCGAGTGCATCGCCGCGATGCCGACGATCAACTCGTGGACGAATGCCGCGACGGTGGCGTAGAGGACGAAACCATGAGCATCCCCGTGCTCATCTGGGTGAAGATGCCGGTCCCGGAAGCAAGCAGCGCGGCGATCACGAGGTATCCGATGCCGCCGACACGCAGCGACTGTCCGAGCCTGCTGGCCGCGTTGACCGGGCCGGCGCGGTTGCGACCGCGGTCGACGCTGACGATCCCGCAGACGATGCCGAGGCCTTTGACCCGGTGGACGTGGGCTCCGGCTCGTCCGTGTCCTTGTCGCCGTTGCGGTGTGCTGAGACGACGACCCGGCCCACCTGCACCAGCGCCACGAGACCGGCGCCGATCATCATCCCGTGGGGATGTAGAGCGCCATGAGGTCGATCTGGGCGACCGGCTTGGCGTAGGCACGCGTGAGCAGGCCGATCCCAAAGGCCATCATCGCGCCCGAACCGCCGATCATGGCGACGCCGAACGCCGACATGGGCAACGAGAAGATCGCTCCCAGGGTGCCGACGCCGATGCCGCCGAAGAGGACCTTCGCCTGCGCCCCGCCCTGGTCGCCGGCCTTGATCGCCTCGGCGGCAGCAATGCCCAAGGGCCACGGTCGACGGGCAGGAAGGCGGTGTCGAACATCCGGTAGAGGAGCCAGGCATCCAGCAACATCGCCGCCGCGACGCCGATGAGCATCGGCATGATCATGCTCGGCTGCCCGAAGAGGAACGGTATGCCGATCGGCAGGAAGAGGCTGTTGGCTGCGCCGAACGTCGCCGAGCTGATGCTCGTCTGGGCGAGGTTCTGGGCATGAATGTTCCGGAAGCCGCGGAAGATCGTGAGCGGGATCCTCGAGAGGGTCGCCATGGCCACCAGCGCCAAGGAGGGACGTTGGGGTGATTCCTAGGGTAGCGATGCTCTGGATGCCGATCCGCGCCCCGAACACGCTGAGCAGGACGGTGAGAATCAGGTTCGCGGGCGCCAGGGCCCGGGGATGACGCTCTGTCACTTGGTCCGTCGTCGCCGACGTGTCGTGGGCCATGTACGTACTCCTTGTCCGGGGGTTCTCCTTGAGGCGACCGTTCCTGCCGTGCCCCAGTCTCGTTCTACTATCTAGGACCGGGTTCGAGAATATGGACATGGTGATGGTCGTCGTGACGCTTGTCAAGGGTCGGAGGCAGCGGCCCGTGTGGCGGTGTGGCCGTCCGTCACGCCCACTACGATCGACAAGACCGCGAAGGAGGGGCAGATGAGCACGCTGGCGAACGCACGCGACGTGCTCCGCCTGCTGGCCAGCCATCCCCGCGACCTCACGGTGACCGACGTCGCCGCCGGTCTCGACGCACCCAAGAGTTCCGTGTCACGAACCCTCGGCATGATGGCCGAATTCGGCTTCCTGGAACGGGATCCGCAGACGCTGGCCTACCGTCCTGGCCCCCTGATCCTCGAAGCCGCGTCACATGTCCGCGGCTCTACTGATGTCGTTGCCCTGCTCAATGAGGCACTGGTCCGCCTCGTCGACACCACGGGTTACACGGGGTATCTCAACCTCTTGGAGGGCGGTGAGACCCTCGTCATCCGGATGCGTCAGGGGCGGGCCGGGAGGCTGCAGGCCTACACGCCCGAGGGGACGCGGGGGACGGCATACGCCTCGTCCAGTGGTCGCGCCATCCTGGCGCGACTGACCGACGAGGACGTGTCGGGCTGATCGGAACGCGCCTGAGCCGGCTGGCTCCGCGCCGCGAACCCTTCCGGAGTTGCTCGAGCGACTCGCCCAGGTCCGCGCCGAGGGCTGGTCGTTGTCGCGCGGCGAGTCGGTGCATGGCGTGGCCGGTGTGGCATCGGCCGTCGTCGACCCCACCTCTGGGCGGCCCTACGGCATCGGGATCGGTCTTCCGGTCCAGGACCTCGAGACGACCGACCCGCAGCTGCTCGGCGAGGCTGTTCGCGACGCCGCGCACTCGGTCGGACGCAAGGTCGCCGATCCGTTCTGGCTGGGCTTCCCCACCACGAACTGAGCGGTGCCTGGCGCTCGGCGTCAGTCTTTCGACGTCGTCCAGGCTTTCAGGAGAAGGCGATTCGCACGACCCGCCGACGACCTCGTTCGCCACCAGCACGGGCACCTCCACCCCGCGAGCCTGGAGCGCCTCCCGGTGGCGCCGGCTGAAGCCCATGCAGTCCAGGACCAGTGCGCGGGCGCCAGCATCGACGAGATCGTATGCCGCGGCGATCAGCGCTTCGACATCGTCCGAGTAGGGCGAGGCAAACGCGAAGATGGGGTCGGCGAGCCCGCGCCATTTCACTCGCGCGTCGTCGACCTGGCCGGCCATCGGGAGGATCATCCCGACCCGGACCTGGGCAAACAGACTGACGACATAGCCGGTCAACACCGTGTCTGGCTCGATCAGCCACACTTCGCCGGAACGGAGCGACGGAAATTCGCCGGTGCACAGCAGGACGATCGCGTCGACGCCGCCATCCGTGAGCGAGGCGACCTTGGTTCGGAGGCCTTCCTCCACCGCCTCGACCCGCATCGTCACGCTGCTGCCGTCGGCCAGTCGGGTGATGAGCCCCTGCCCCGCGCCGCCGTCGCCATAGGCCGCCTCGATCTCGGGTCGACTCAGACCGTCGAGCAGCCCGCTGTGCACGACCGTCGTGCCCGCAGGAAGCGACTCCTCGATCGGGTCGGCCATGTCATGCCGAGGCGACTGGCCGATGGTCAGGAACGCAACGTTCATGAGGGGCGGTGTCCTTTTGCGACGGCTGGCTAGAGGCTCTTGACGGCGCGGATCGCGGCGACGGCGCGGGGAAGCCGATGTAGGGAAGCAGTGGACCAGGCCGCGATCACGTATGCCGTGCTGCGGCCGACCTCGATGCACGCCCTCGCGTGCGGGCCGAGTTGGGCGGAGGTGTCACCGATCGTTGCCAGGGCGCACAGGACCAGCAACTCGCGCTGGGCCAGGCTCAGCCCGCCCCGGGTGTAGAAGTCGCCGAAGCAGAACTCGGTGAGGAACCGGGGCAGGGCCTCGTTGAACGGCTCGGGGAGGTCCGCCAGGTTGGCCTTGATCTCGTCTCCGTAGAGGGGCTCCTGCTCGGCAAATCCCCGCGCGTAACGGTCCGCGTCGGTGACCGTGCCCTGGTCGGGCAGCGGCAACTCGATGCCCTGAGCCCGGAAGGCCTCGTTGATCGTCGCCACGGCGTTGAGGGTGCGCGGGAAGCCGATGAACGGCGCCAGCTGATAGACGGCTTCGCGGATCTCGATGGGCTTGACGCCGACGTGCAGGGCTGCAGCCGTGTGCGCCTTGAGCTGGGTCAGGGTCTGCAGGCAGGCCAGGACCGTCACGGTGACCAGCTCGCGGGCGCGGTCGTCGAGGACGCCCGTGTCGAAGACGTCCCCAAAGATGAAGCCGCGCAGGATGCTCATCAGCTCGGGGTCGTCCTCGGGGGCGTTGACGTCGCGCGGCCCGAAGGCCGGGTGAACGTCGCCTCGGCATGCGCCTGACGGTTGGTGACGTCGGGACCGTGGGAGTCGGAAGTCATGCGAGCACCTTTGTCGCGCGCCCCGCCCCGGTCAAGTCAGGCCCTACTGCGCGGGGGAGGTCGTTCGCGCCGCACCCGCGACGTCCCGCGCCTGGAAGGAAGTACCCCGCGCTGGAGGATCTGCCCATGGACATCCAACGCTTCGAGTCGAACGCACGCATGAGCCAGGCCGTGGTCTACGGCGTCCGTCTACCTCGCCGGGCAGGTCGGTGCGGGGAGACCGTGGCGGAGCAAACGACGAACGTTCTCGCGTCGATCGATCGGCTCCCTCGCGGCGGCTGGCAGCGACCGGTCGCGGATCCTCACCGCCACGATCTGGCTGACCGACATGGCGAATTTCGGCGAGATGAACGGAGTTTGGGAGCGCTCGGTCCTGCCCAGTTCCACTCCTGCGCGGGCCACCGTGGAAGCGCGGCTCGCGGCACCGGCATACCTCGTGGAGATCTCGGTGACAGCGGCCGTCGCGCCCTGCCCACTCACCACCACTTTGTGAAGCCCGGTTGCCAACCTCCTGCCCGCGCGACACATGACGGCGTCGATGACGGCGCGGTGGCTGCTGTTGCAGCAGCAGTAGGGACGCCGTCATAGGCGCCGCCACGGCGCGCGGGGGTGAGGCCGCGCATGAAGCAGTCGCAGGGTGCGTGATCACGCCACCTGGCGCGGCTTCATGGGCTGCCCCACCCCCAGGTATGCCGCGCGCCGCCCGTCCTCACCTCCGCCGCCTCGCCCTCGTGGCCAGCCTTGCGCCCCCAGACGTGAGATGGGTCATGGCGGGCACCTGCGCCCCCACCTCACCTCCCCGCCGGCCACGGAACGTGCTTTGGTGGAGTCATGGCCGAGGCATACATCGTCAGCGCCGTTCGCACCCCCGTGGGCCGTCGAGGAGGGGGCCTGGCCGGAGTCCACCCGGCCGATCTCTCGGCCCACGTCATGCGGGCCGCCGTCGAGACCGCAGGTATCGACCCGGCCGCAGTCGACGACGTCGTCTGGGGGTGCGTTGATCAGATCGGCGCTCAGGCCACCAACATCGCCCGCACCGGCTGGCTCAGCGCAGGGCTGCCCGAGTCGGTGCCCGGCACGACCATCGACCGTCAGTGCGGCTCGTCGCAGCAGGCGGTGAGCTTCGCGGCATACGGAATCCTTGCGGGACAACAAGATCTGGTGCTGGCGGGCGGGGTTGAGGCGATGAGCCTCGTCCCGATCTGGAGCCCCGTGACGGTCGGCGCCGCGCAGGGACTCGGGCACCCGTTCGGTGGCCAGGGGTGGACGGCGCGCTATGGCGAGGCCGAGGTGAGCCAGTTCTACGGCGCCGAACTCATCGCCGACCGCTGGGACGTCACGCGTGACGACATGGAGCGGTTCGCGCTCGCCAGTCACCAGCGCGCGCTCGCCGCGCAGGCCGCCGGTGCGTTCGCCGACGAGATCGTCCCGTATGCCGCCGTCGCCGCCGACGAGGGGCCCCGCGCCGACACGTCGCTGGAGAAGATGGCGACCCTCAAGACCGTTCGCGAAGGCGGCCGAGTCACCGCGGCCGTGTCCAGCCAGGTCTCCGACGGCGCCGCGGCCCTCTTGCTTGCCTCCGCGGACGCGGTTCGCACCCATGGGCTCACCCCGCTGGCGCGCATTCACGCGCTCACGGTCGTCGGGTCCGACCCGATCGTCATGCTCGACGGCCCGATTGCCGCGACCGAGCGGGTCCTGGCTCGCGCCGGCCTCACCATCGGAGACATCGACCAGGCCGAGGTCAACGAGGCGTTCGCGCCCGTCGTCCTCGCCTGGCTGAAGGCGACCGGCGCCGACCCTGCGCGCACCAACCCGCTCGGAGGCGCGATCGCCCTCGGCCACCCGCTCGGAGCGACCGGCGCGAGGCTCATGGTCACCCTGGTGCACGCCCTACGCCGCGGCGCCGGCCGCTATGGCCTGCAAACGATGTGCGAAGGCATCGGGATGGCCAACGCGACCGTGATCGAGCGTTGTTGAGCCGCAATCCGCTAGCGGACAGCGGTTGACCCGAGGCCAGCCGGACGTTAGACCTGTTCTCGTGGATGCGCAGCGACTGGCCGAAACGGCCCGAGGATGGGTCGGTTCAGCGACGCGGCGCGCCCGCGAGGCGGTGGTGGCGGTGACGGGCTCCGGACCCGACATCGAGGAGGTGCTCGCCGACCCCGGGCTGGCCGCCTCGCTGGAGAGGTATGCCGCCGAGAATGACCTGCCCCTCGGCCCGGTCCGCGCCGAGGCGGCCGAGCACCTTCATGAGATGGTCGCGACCCACAACCCCCGCGCGACCCAGTCCTGGGACAAGCTCGGTGCCTGGATCATGCGGGCCCACGATGTCCTCGTCGACGAGGAGGACATGGCGCGGCTCAAGGCCCTCGATCGGGAGCACTGCCTGGCCATCGTCTTCTCGCACCGCTCCTACCTCGACGGCTGGGTCCTGCCCAATGTCATGGCCTCGCGCCGGTTCTCGCCGTTGTTCACCTTTGGCGGCGCCAACCTCGATCTGCCGGTCGTCGGTGGGCTGGTCAGCCGCACGGGGATCATCTTCATCAAGCGGGAGACCAAGGAGATGCCGGTCTACCGGCTCACCCTGCGCGCCTACATCTCCCACCTCGTGCAGCGCCGGGCCAACCTGGCTTGGTCGATCGAGGGCGGTCGCACCCGCACCGGCAAACTCCGCCCGCCCGTGCACGGCATCCTGCGTTACCTCTCCGATGCCGCTGAGGCGAGCGACGGGCCTGACGTCATGCTCGTCCCCGTGTCGATCGTCTATGACCAACTCCACGAGGTCGCCGGGATGACAGCGGAGGCGCGCGGCAGCCGCAAGCGCCCCGAGGACCTCGGCTGGCTGATCCGCTTTGCCCGCTCGCAGGGCGGCCGGCTCGGCCGAGCCTACGTCTCCATCGGGGAGCCCTTCCCGCTTCGTCAGCGAATGGCGACTTTGCGTGCCGAAGGCAACGACACGTCGCAGGCCGTCGAACGGGTCGCCATCGACGCCAGCCACCGGATCAACCGGGCGACGCCCGTGACCACGGTGGCGGTGGTCTGCCTGGCCCTCCTCGGAGCCGACCGGGCGCTCACCTTCGAGCGGGTGCTCGACACCGTCGAGCCATTGGCGCGCTATATCCGCGACCGCCGCTGGCCGGTCGCGGGCGCGGCCAACCTCACCGACCGCTCGACGATCCGTCGGGCCCTGCAGGAGCTCGTCGCCTCAGGGGTGCTCACGGTCTTCGAGGCCGGCACCGAGCCGGTCTGGCGGATCGCCCCCGACCAGCATCTCGTCGCCGCGTTCTACCGCAACACCGTCATCCACATCCTCGTCGACCGGGCCATCGGGGAGGTCGCGCTCCTGGATGCCATCGCCGCCGGCGAGGGTGCCGACGTCGAACGCGCCGCCTGGGAGCGGGCCAAGGCGCTGCGTGATCTGCTCAAGTTCGAGTTCTTCTTCCCCGGCCGCGACGACTTCGAGCGAGAGTTGCGCGGTGAGTTGGCCCTCATGGCGCCAGTCGGGGCCGGGCCGCTGACCCTCGACTCCGCTCGGGCGCTCCTGGACGGCAGCGACCTGCCGTGCCAATCTCGTGCTGAGGCCCTTCGTCGACGCTTACCTCGTGGTCGCCGATCGCCTTGCGGCAGCTGGGGATTCAGCGGTCAACGAGGCGGATGTTCTCGACGAGGCCCTCCGTGTCGGCCAGCAGTGGGAGCTCGAACGCCGGATCGCCAGCGCCGAGTCAGTGTCGCTCGAGCTGTATCGCACCGGTCTGCGCCTGGCCCGCCACCGTGGTCTGCTGGGTGGCGAAGGTGCCGACACGGCATACCCGGGCGAATCGCTGGGGGCGCGGCGGGCGGCCTTCCTCGTCGAACTCCAAGACGTGGCAACGCAGTTGGACACTATCGCCCGCATCACTCAGGCCAGCAGGAGCGCCGTGGACTTCGCTGAGCAGCTCGCGCGGATCGAGACCGCACCGCAGGGGCGAGTGTCGGCGCCTTCTTCGACCTCGACGGCACCCGTCTCGGGCTACACCGCGAGCACCTTCTTCACCGATCGGGTGAAGAGCCGCGAGGTCGACCTGGGGCACTTCATGCGCACCTTCGTCGCGGTCATCGACGGCACGTACCTCGGCGGGGAGCCGACGCGAGGGGCCATCAAGGGGTATGCCGCGATGCGCGGCCAGAGCGAAGAGACGATGACCGAGTTGGGCGAGCGGCTCTTCGTCCAGAAGATCGCGGGGACGATCCGCCCCGAGGCTCGGGAACTCGTGCGCGCCCACCAGCGTCGGGGCCACACGGTCGTTATCGCCTCGGCGGCGAGCAAGTACCAGATCCAGCCGGTGGCAACCGATTTGGGCATCAACCACCTCGTCTGCACCCAGTTGGCCGTCGAGGACGGCATCCTCACCGGCGAGCTGGACGGGCGCCTGTTGTGGGGCACCCAGAAAGCCAGTGGGGTGCGGTCTTTCGCCCGATCCCCTGACATCGATCTCAAGGCAAGCTTCGCCTGCGGCAACGGCGCCGAGGATGTCGCGTTCCTTGGGGCTGTCGGGTCGCCGGTCGCGCTCAACCCGCACCCGGGGCTGCGCGGAGCGGCCAAGACCTTCGGCTGGCCGGTCGTCATGCTGCGCGACCCGGGTGGTGTCAGCCCGTCCGACGTGGTGCGCACGGTCGCCGCCCTCAGTGGCCTCAATGCCGGTGCCGCCGCCGGGGTGGCCTGGGGCCTGGTCAGCGGCAATCGCCAGCAGGGGATCAACTTCGGCATCGGCCTGGCCTGCCAGAGCGCGTTGCGGCTCGCCGGAGTGCATCTGCGGGTCGTCGGCGAGGAGAACATCCCGGACGGGCCGGCGGTCTATGTCGCCAACCACCAGAGTTCCGTCGACCCGCTCGTCGCGGCGACGCTCATCCACGGTGAGTTCACGGTTGTGGCTAAGAAGGAAGCGCGGTTCGACCCACGGAGTCTGGTCGGCAGCCTGCTGTTGGAACCGGCATACATCGACCGGAGCAACTCCGAGCAGTCGCGAGCGACCCTCGATGCTCTCGTCTCCCGAATCCGGGGTGGGACCTCGTTGCTCATCTTCCCCGAGGGCACTCGCTCGACGACGCAGGTGCTCGGCCGTTTCCGCAAGGGCGGTTTCCATCTGGCGATCCAAGCGGGGGTGCCTGTCGTGCCAATCGTCCTGCGCAACACCGGCGAGATCCTGCCGCGGCACGGCCGGGTGCTTCGGCCTGGCAACGTCGATATCGCGGTTCTCGATCCGATCGACGACTGGACTGTCGAGGACCTCGACGCCCAGGTGACTGCCTTGCGTGACCGCTTCGCCGCGACGCTGGCCGACTGGCCGGGTGCCCGATGAACGCCACCCCGCGCGGACCCGGGGCCTTTCCGGACGAGCCTGGCCCGGAACGGGATTGGGCGCAGGACGACCGCATGAACGAGCTCGGGACGACGATGTGGCGCTCCGAGCGGCACCCGCAGCAGTCCTCGACGATCTGCAGCCTGCTCATCCTGGACACTGTGCCCGAGTGGGATCGGCTGGTCGCCGCTCACGAGTGGGCCACGTCGCTGGTGCCGCGTTCGCGGCAACGGGTCGTCGAGCCGATCGTTCCCACCGGCCCGCCCGTGTGGCGGACCGACCCGCACTTCGCGCTGACCTACCACCTGCGCCGGATGCATGTCGGCCCGGACGGGTCGATGGCCGACCTGATGGAGCTCGTGCAGACCCTGGCGATGGCCCCGTTCGATCGCACCCGACCCCTCTGGGAAGGGACGCTCATCGAGGGGCTGGACGGTGGGCGCGCGGCATACCTGCTCAAACTTCACCACTCACTGACCGACGGCCTCGGCGCCATCCAACTCATGTCGCTCGTCCAGAGCCGCACCCGCGAGCACACGCCGGACAAGCCGACGGCACCCGAGCCCGACCCCTATGACGTGCCGGCCAGCGACGATGCGCTGTCGGTGACGGTCGAGGGCGCGCGGCATACCGTCGGGCAGTTGCCGGGCTTGGCCCTCGCCGCGGCTGACGCGGGAATCTCGTTGGCGCGCAACCCAGGTGGCGCGGTGGCCGAGACGCTGCGGTTCGCCGCGTCGTTGCGCCGGGTGCTGTCGCCACCGCCGGCCCCGCCGTCGCCGCTGCTGCGCAATCGCGACGGTCGCGTGTGGGTCATGCGCACCCTCGAGTGTCCCCTGGCAGACCTGCGGGCCGCGGCCAAACGGGCTGGGGGGTCGGTCAACGACGCCTACCTTGCGGCCCTGCTCGGCGGCCTGCGCCGCTATCACGAGCACCACGGGGTCGAGATCGACGAGTTGCCCATCACCGTCCCCGTGTCCCTGCGACGCAGCGATGACCCGATGGGCGGCAACAAGTTCGCCGGAGCCATGCTCGCGGCGCCGATCGGCATCGTCGACCCGGCCGAGCGGGTTGCGGCGCTGCGTGGCGTGATCCTTGCCTCGCTCGCGGAGCCGGCGCTCGACTCGTTCTCGGTCATCACCCCGGTGGTCAACCGGCTGCCGTCGGCGGTCGGCGCTGCGGTCATGGGGCTCGGGGCGGCCACCGACCTGTCGGCGTCGAACATGCCTGGCTGCCCTGAGGTCTTCATGGCCGGTGCCGCGTGGAGCAGGTCTACCTGTTCGGCCCGCTGCCGGGCGTCGCGATGATGGCGGCGATGATGTCGCACGTCGGCACCTGCTGTATCGGGATGACGATCGACGGCACTGCCGTGGCCGATGTCGATGTGCTGATGCGTTGCATGCAAGATGGTCTCGACGAGGTTCTCGCTGTGGCGACGTCGTGACGTCGTGGCGGCATGACGGCGCAGGACCCCGCGAACTCGATGCCTGAGGAGGCACCAATGGACACCACCACGTTCACCGTCACGGCCACCGACGGGACGCCGCTGCACGTCTTCCGCTGGTTGCCTGACGCGGGCGCCGCGCCCAAGGCGGTTGTCCAGATCGCCCACGGCATGGCTGAGCACTCCGCGCTACGCCCGGTTCGCCGAGGTGCTCACCGCTGCCGGGTATGGCGTCTACGCCCAGGACCACCGCGGCCAGGGGCAGACCGCTGGCGACCTCAAGCGGGCGGGGTTCTTCGCGGACCACGACGGGTGGTCGACGGTGGTCGAGGACATGTATGCCGTGACCCGCACCATCCGCGAGGAGCAGCCGGGCCTGCCGATTTTCCTCTTCGGCCACAGCATGGGCTCGATGCTCAGCAGGACCTACGCCATCCGCCACGGGCGGAGCTTGATGGGCTGATCCTCTCGGCACCGGCGGTGACCCGGGGATGCTCGGCAAGGTCGGTCAGGTCGTGGCGCTCGTCGAGGCCAAGGTCCGCGGCAAGGGCACGGCGAGCCCGCTGCTGGACAAACTGTCTTTCGGCAACTTCAACAAGCCCTTCGAGCCGGCGCGGACGCCCTTCGAGTGGCTGTCCCGTGACCCCGCCGAAGTGGACGCCTACATCGCCGACCCCTGGTGTGGATTTCCGATCTACCTGTTCTCCGGCGCCGAGGACCCGGTGGGAGACAAGACCAAGGGCGTCCAGCAGGTCGTCGACCAGTTCCGCCGGTTGGGCATCAAGGATGTCTTCGTGCGGTTCTGCCTCGGCGCCCGCCATGAGGTGCTCAACGAGACCAACCGCGACGAGGTCATGGCGGACGCCGTCGACTGGCTCGACGACCACCTGAGCGTCACAGAACGCGCCTGAGTCGCGCCGATCGCCCCGCGCAGAAGGCTGCACGATCACCTTCTCGGCTTCGGTAAAGGTCGCGTCCATCGCCGCGAGGGAGCCGAACATCGGGACGAGGTGCCCGAGCACCTCCTCGCGCGCCGACTCGGTGAGGACGGCCTGGGTGCGGCGGCCGTCAGTGGCGTGAGCCTCCCGGCGAACATGGCCGCGGGCTTCGAGTCGGTCGACGATGCCGGAGGATGCCGCAGAGGTGACCCCCAACTCGCGGGCCAACTCGACCGGGCCATGCGGTGACCGCACGAGCAACTCGATCGCCTTGAGCTCGGTGTGCCCGAGCTCGGCGCGTCGGGCGATGGTCGGGCCGACCTCCTCGGCGAGGTCGAGCAACTCGCGCAGAGTGAGGAGGGTGTCGCCGCTGCGCCATTGATTGACGAACGCCGTGTGGGAAGCGGCGCGTCCGGCGCCGCTCCTTCCATGGTGCCGGTCTTCGCATGCTCCCGGCTTGACGTATGATCGCTCATTAGATTACTAATCTACTTACTTAGTTTGTGAAGTACCAGACTAGCCGATCGGATTGCGAGCAGTTGTCGGCCGATTTGGGTTCGGAGCACGCCAAGTTGGTGGCGCTCGCCGGTCAGATCGATAGCGAGGTCAGCAAGATCGACCGCAGCTGGAATGGGGACGACTCGGTGGCGTTCGTCAACAAGTGGCGCTCGTCCCAGCACCAGCAGGTGGTGGCAGCGGCGAAGTTCATCGAGCAGCTCAAGACCACTCTCGACCAGGAGATCGCCCAGCAGAAGCGCACGTCAAAGTAGCGCTGGCCGGACCAACCTCAACCTCACACGGATCTAGAAGGGATCGCATCATGGCTGTTTTCGATCACGGAATGGATGTCGCGGCGGTGGGCGCCTCGGGGGCTCAGCTCGTCTCGCAGTCCGCAACTCTCGGACGCATCACCGGTCAGGTCACGCAGATCGTCGGCGATGTCGGCCGCAACTGGGAGGGCTTCGACAAGCTTCGTTTCCTCGCGAAGTGGCACATGCACGTTCCGTCGCTGCAGTCGGTGGCGAAGGACGTGGCGACCATGGGCACAACTTGCTTGCAAAACGCGGCCGATCAGGGCATTGCTTCCACCTGATCGCCAGGCGTCGGGTCGTCCGCTTCCAGGGGGCGCGGACGGCCCCACGCGGCTGACGTGGTAACTGTGGCAAAGGCGAAGACAAGGGAACACGCCCAATGCCATTCATGGATCGATACGTCCAAGGAGTAGAAGCCCGTGACCTGCAGGCTGTGTGGCTACGAGGCCTCATACGACGCACCCGCCTGCCCCCGGTGTGGGGCTCTCGCAGGTGCCGTGCCCCGACCTCGGCCGCAGGGCACGTCAGGGGACGGATCCTGGTCCGCCGGTCTTGGGCAATCGGGCGCCGAACCGGCACGCGGTGGGCTTGTTCACGAGCCGGACGAGCCGGACGAGCCGCGGGCGGTGGAGCGCACGATCAATCGGGCGGCCCTGCGGGCGGAACTGGCCCGCGGAGGTATGCCGCCCGCTGGCCTGAGCACTGGCGGCGACATCGTCGTGCCGCCAGCCAGCGACCTGGCCGACGGCAACGGTGGATGGGGCGCGGCCGTCGGCGACACGGCATACCTGACCGCGGATGCCGTCGCACACCTGCCGGAGCCGGCGGAGCTGGGTTCCGCTCCCGACGTGACGCCAGCCGCAACCATGCTGGGCCCGAGCTTCTCCGAGGGCGACTCGGCTGCCGCACCCACCCCCGCGACGATCGGCGAACGTTTCCTCGCCAACCTCCTGGACGGTCTGGTCCTCTCCGCAGCCATGCTGCCTTTCGGTCTGGTCATCGTGCTGCTGGACACGAGGCGGGGCTTCGGCCAGATCATCAGCAACGTTCTTGCGCTGGCGTTCATGGCCGCAGTGATCGCCTACGCCACCGTTCCGATTGGCCGCCACGGCCGCACGATCGGCAAGAACGCCATGCGCATCGAGGTGCAAGACGTCCGCACCGGAGGGCCGATCGGGGTCGGCATGGCCTTTGCTCGGTGGCTGGTCCTGGGGATGATGGGGGCGCCGTGCTATCTCGGCTACCTCTCGGTCTTCTTCGACAAGAGCGGCTATCACCGGGGCTGGCACGACTCGGCGGCAAGCTCGCGAGTCGTCAAGGCCACCACCGCGATCCCCGTGTCGACCCTGCTGAAGCTACGCGCCTGACCTGGGTCGTGGGAGGCTGGACCTGCTCGTTCGGCACGCCGGCTCAGCCCAGCACTGGAGGCATCCATGCAGACCACCACGTTCACCGTCACGGCCACCGACGGGACGCCGCTGCACGTCTTCCGCTGGTCGCCTGACGCGGGCGCCGCGCCCAAGGCGGTTGTCCAGATCGCCCACGGCATGGCTGAGCACTCCGCGCGCTACGCCCGGTTCGCCGAGGTGCTCACCGCCGCCGGGTATGCCGTCTACGCCCAGGACCACCGCGGCCACGGGCAGACCGCCGGCGACCTCAAACGGGCGGGGTTCTTCGCGGAGCACGACGGGTGGTCGACGGTGGTCGAGGACATGTATGCCGTGACCCGCACCATCCGCGAAGAGCAGCCGGGCCTGCCGATCTTCCTCTTCGGTCACAGCATGGGCTCGATGCTCAGCCGGACCTACGCCATCCGCCACGGGGCGGAGCTTGATGGGCTGATCCTCTCGGGCACCGGCGGTGACCCGGGGATGCTCGGCAAGGTCGGTCAGGTCGTGGCGCTCGTCGAGGCCAAGGTCCGCGGCAAGGGCACGGCGAGCCCGCTGCTGGACAAACTGTCCTTCGGCAACTTCAACAAGCCCTTCGAACCCGCGCGCACGCCGTTCGAGTGGCTGTCCCGTGACCCCGCCGAAGTGGACGCCTACATCGCCGACCCTTGGTGTGGATTCGTCTGCACGGCAGGCATGTTCCAGGACCTGCTCAGCGGCATCGCGTTGATCAACGCCGACAGCCAGGTCGCGCGGATCCCGCAAGGTCTGCCGATCTACCTGTTCTCCGGCGCCGAGGACCCGGTGGGAGACAAGACCAAGGGCGTCCAGCAGGTCGTCGACCAGTTCCGCCGGTTGGGCATCAAGGATGTCTTCGTGCGGTTCTACCTCGGCGCCCGCCATGAGGTGCTCAACGAGACCAACCGCGACGAGGTCATGGCCGACGTCGTCGACTGGCTCGACGACCACCTGAGCGTCACAGAACGCGCTTGATCGCGCCGATCGCCCCGCGCAGATAGCGCTGCACGATCACCTTCTCGTCTTCGGTGAAGGTCGCGTCCATCGCCGCGAGGGCGCCGAACATCGGGACGAGGTGCCCGAGCACCTCCTCGCGTGCTGACTCGGTGAGCACCACCTGGGTGCGGCGACCGTCGGTGGCGTGAGCCTCCCGGCGGACATGGCCGCGGGCTTCGAGCCGGTCGACGATGCCGGAGGATGCCGCAGAGGTGACCCCCAACTCGCGGGCCAACTCGACCGGGCCATGCGGTGACCGCACGAGCAACTCGATCGCCTTGAGCTCGGTGTGCCCGAGCTCGGCGCGTCGGGCGATGGTCGGGCCGACCTCCTCGGCGAGGTCGAGCAACTCGCGCAGGGTGAGCAGGGTGTCGCCGCTGCGCCATTGATTGACGAACGCCGTGTGGGGAAGCGGCGCGTCCGGCGGCCGCTCCCCTTCCATGGTGCCGGTCGTCGCATGCTCCCGGCTTGACGTATGATCGCTCATTAGATTACTAATCTACTTACTTAGTTTGTGAAGTACCAGACTAGCCGATCGGATTGTCCCATGACTCGTCTCGGTCAAGCCATTGTCGACCTCATCGTGCATCGACGTCGCTCGTGGCTCGTGGCCCTGCTCCTCGTGCTCGTTGCGGGTGGCGTCATCGGTGCCATGAAGGAGGCGACCCGCACGACGAGCGCGCTCGACGGATTGCCGATCGGCGCCGAGAGCACCGCGGTCGTCGAGGTGCTCCAGACCTTCCCCCAGAAGGAGGGCAGCAGCGCCGTCGTTCTCTACACCGCGACCAACGGCACCCTGGACGAGCCGACGATCGCCGCCCTGCGCACCCGCCTGCAAGGCAGGATCGCCGGTCCGCTCGTGGTCAGCGAGGACAAGAGCGCCGCGATCGGGGTCGTCCCGGTCACGGCGACGGGCAACGCCGGGATCTCGGCGGCCGTCACCTCCCTGCGCACCGACCTCAAGGCCGACCCGCCGGCGGGGGTCACCGTCCAGGTCACCGGCCCCGCGGCGGTCCAGGCCGACCTCGGTGCCGTCTTCCAGGGCGCCAACACCAGGCTGCTCCTCGCCACGGCCGGCGTGGTCGCCCTCCTGCTGCTCATCACCTATCGCAGCCCGACGCTCTGGCTCGTCCCCCTCATCGTCGTCGGGATCGCCGACCGGCTCGCCGCGGTCCTCGCCACGCACGTCCTCAAGGCCACCGGCGTCGCGTGGGACGAGTCGACGATCGGCATCCTCTCGGTCCTCGTCTTCGGCGCGGGCACCGACTACGCCCTCCTTCTCATCTCGCGTTACCGCGACGAGTTGCGCCGCGAGCCCGACAGGTATGCCGCGATGCGCGCGGCTCTGCGGCATACCGGAGAAGCGGTCCTGCTCAGCGCGACGACGGTCGTGCTCGGCGTCCTCACCCTGCTGTTGTCGGTCTTCCCGACGACGCGCGGGCTCGGCCTGGCGAGCGCCGTCGGCATCGTCGTCGCCGCCGGATATGCCCTCGTCGTTCTCCCCGCAGTGCTCGTGCTCTTCGGCCGCTGGGTGTTCTGGCCGGTCGTGCCGCGAGTCGGGCAGACAGCCCTCGTCGACCAGAACTCGTTCTGGCGCAAGGTCGGCGACCTGGTCGCCGCGCGGCCGCAGCGGTTCGTCGTCGGGACCCTCGTCGTCCTGGCGCTGATGGCCGGTGGGCTCACGCAGGTCCGCAGTGGCCTCTCGCAGACCGACCAGTTCCTCTCCAAGCCGGAGGCGATCGCGGCTGCCGAGCGGTTGGCCCAGTCCTTCCCGGCCGGCAACTCCGACCCGCTCGTCGTCATCACTGAGGGCGACCCGGCCGCTGTCGTGGCGGCCGCCAAGTCCGTCCCGTCGGTCGCCTCCGCGACCCCCGGCCAGCGCACCGATCGCTACGCCCAGGTGGCCGTGGTCCTCACGCCCCAGCCAGGGACCGACGCGGCGCGCACCGCGGTGCGGGACGTGCGCGCGGCGGTGCACGGCATACCGGGAACGATCGTCGGTGGCACGGAGGCGAGGGGCGTCGATGCCGCGGACGCCGCGTCGCGCGACCGGGGCGTCATCTTCCCGATCATCTTCGTCTTGGTGCTGCTCGCCCTGCTCGTGCTGCTGCGTTCGTTCGTTGCACCGATCATCCTCGTCGGGACGGTGATCCTCACCTTCCTCGCGGCCGTGGGGGCGTCCTGGTGGATCTTCACCAAGGTGTTCGGCTTCACCGCATTGGATGTCGGGGCGCCGCTCTATACGTTCCTGTTCCTCGTGGCGCTCGGCGTCGACTACAACATCTTCCTCGTCACGCGGGCGCGGGAGGAGGCGGCCGTCCACGGCTCGCGGGCGGGCATGTTGCGGGCGCTCTCGGCCACCGGTGGCGTCATCACGAGCGCGGGCATCCTGCTGGCTGCGGTGTTCGCCGTCCTCGGGGTGCTGCCCTTGGTCGTCCTCGCCCAGATCGGCGTCATCATCTGCGTCGGCGTGCTGCTGGACACCCTCGTCGTGCGCACCGTCCTCGTCCCGGCCATCGCGTTGATCCTCGGCGACCGGTTCTGGTGGCCGCGGCGGGTGGCTCCGGTGGAGCGAGCGTGAGCGGCGACCCGGCCAGTCCCGGCGATCTCGTGACGTCCGCACGCCGGGAGCGGGTCGCGGTCGTCGGCTCCGGGGTCTCGGGGCTCACCGCGGCATACCTGCTCTCCCGGGCCCACGAGGTGACCCTCTTCGAGGCCGATGATCGGCTGGGTGGACACGCGCACACGCACTCGGTCGCCGGGTCCTCAGGACCGGTGGCGGTCGACTCGGGCTTCATCGTCTTCAACGACCGGACCTATCCCGTTCTGCGTCGGCTCTTCGCCGAGCTCGGGGTCAGCGGGCGGCCGACCGAGATGTCGATGAGCGTGCGTGATGACCGGTCTGGCATCGAATTCGCCGGCGGCAGAGGGCTTCCCGGGTTTGTCGCTCGGCCGGGGCAGTTGGCGCGGGGCTCCTATTGGCGGATGCTGACGGGGGTCCGGCGGTTCCACCGGCTGGCCCGGGTGTTCCTTGAGGGCAGCACCGACGAGGATCCCACGACGTTCGGTGAGTTCATCCGCGCCGCGGGATTCGGTCCCGACTTCGTCCGCCTGTATGCCGTGCCCGTCGTCGCGTGCGTCTGGTCCACCGGGGGAGGGGACGCGCTCGACTACCCGGCCCGCTACCTGTTCCGATTCCTCGACCACCACGGGATGCTGTCGATCGGGGACTCGCCGCAGTGGTTCACGGTGGTCGGTGGGTCGCGGACCTATGTCGACGCGATCGCCGCGCGATTGCCGGACGTCCGCTCCGGGCGGCCGGTCCGGGTCGTGCAGCGGCATGCTGACGGGGTCTCGGTGATCGATGCGTCGGGAGGCCGCACCGAGGTCGACCGGGTCGTCATCGCCACCCACCCCGATCAGGCGCTGACGTTGCTGGCTGACCCAGTGCCGTTGGAGGCCTTCGCTTCTCGGCTCGTTCCGGTACACCACGAACGAGGCTGTCCTGCATCGCGATCCGTCCCTGCTGCCGACCGCGTCCGGGGCGAAAGCGTCGTGGAACTACCTCGTCCAGGGCGACGGCGATGGGCCGCCATTGGTCACCTACTGGATGAACCGCCTGCAGGGTCTGCCGAGCACCGACCAGTTGTTCGTCACCCTCAACGGTTCCGACCGGATCCACCCCGAGAGTGTCATTGCGACGATGTCCTACGCCCACCCTCTCTATGACCTAGCGGCGGTTCGCGCACAGCGCCGGCTGCCTGAGATCAGCAGCGGCAGAACGGCATTCGCCGGGGCCTATCACGGGTGGGGGTTCCACGAGGATGGCGCCCGCTCCGGCGTGGCCGCCGCGGCGGCTCTCGGGGTGACGTGGGGGTGACCTGGTGACTGAACCCCTCCTGCCGGTGCCGGCGCTCGTCGTCGGCACCGTGCGGCATACCCGCTTCCGCCCCTTGCGGGCTTCGTTCGCCCACCGGCACTACCAATGGCTCGTCGACCTCGACCACCCACCGCGCCTGCCGGCCCGGCTGCGTCGCCTGTCCGAACTGCGCGCCGAGGACCATCTCGATGGTCGCGCGTCGACCCTGGCGGAGCTGAAAGCCATTGTGCTGCGGGAGGTTCGCGCCGTTGGGGTCGAGCTGCCCGACTCGACAAGGGTGTTGCTCCTTGCTCATGCCCGAGTGTTCGGACACGTCTTTGACCCCCTGTCGGTCTTCTGGTGTCTGGCGCCGGACGGGCGGGTCGTCGCGGCCATTCTGGAGGTCCGCAACACCTACGCCGGGCGCCACACCTACGTCCTGACCCCCGACCCGCAGGGCAAGGCCGAGGTCGACAAGGACTTCCTCGTCTCGCCGTTCAACGACACCACCGGCAGGTATGCCGTGCGCCTGCACCTCACGCGCGATCGGGTGTCGGTGGCGATCCGCTTGGAGCGCAACGGTGCTCAACTCCTGAGCGCCACCGTCACAGGTCGCCCGGTCCCGCTGACCGGGGCCTCCCTGACCCGGGTCCTTGTCCGGCACCCGTTGATGCCGCAGCGGGTGAGCGCCCTGATCCGGGTCCACGGTGTTGCCCTCTGGTTGCGCCGACTGCCGGTCCTGCGTGAGAAGCCGCCGAGCAGCGCGGACGCTCAGGCTGCCCCTGGGGTCGACCCTCGGATCGCGCCGGCAGGGCGGCATACCGGGTCACTCGTGGGTTGGTGGCCCGCAACCTGGTCCGCCTGCTGGTGCGCAGCCTCCCTATCCAGCTGCGTCTTCCGGGCGGTGGCACGTGGGGCGCGGGCGGTGCGAATGCTCTTGTGCTGCAAGTCAACCGGCCGGCCGCGCTGTTCCGGCGACTCGAGACCCACCCGAAGATCGGCCTCGGCGAGGCCTTCATGGCGGGTGACTGGGAGGCAGGCGAAGGAACCGATCTGGCCGACCTCCTCAGGCCGTTCGCCGCGCGGGTGGACCGGCTTTTGCCGCGACCGGTCCTGGCGCTGCGCGGCATTGTTGAGCGGGCGATCCCGCACCACCACCGCAACACCCCGGACGGGGCGCGCGCCAACATCGCCGCTCACTACGACCTGAGCAACGACCTGTTCGCGGGCTTCCTCGACGAGACGATGACCTACAGCAGTGCGCTGTTCGAGGGCTCCAGGCCGTGGGAAACGCAGGATCTCGCGACTGCCCAACGCCGCAAGATCGACGCAGCCCTCGATGCCGCCAACGTCCGGGCGGGCAAGCGGATGCTCGAAATCGGCACAGGGTGGGGCGAATTGGCGTTGCGGGCTGCGGCCCGAGGCGCGTCGGTCACCACGATCACCCTCTCTCGGGAGCAGCAGGCGCTAGCTCGGCAGCGGGTGCTGGAGGCCGGGCTAGCCGACCGGGTGGACGTGCAGTTGCGCGACTACCGCGAGGTGACCGGGCGGTTCGACGCGGTCGTCAGCATCGAGATGATCGAGGCGGTCGGCGAGGAGTTTTGGCCCGCCTACGTTGAAACGATCGACCGAGTGCTGGCGCCTGGGGGATCGGCAGTCGTCCAGTCGATCCTCATGGATCACGACCGCTTTCTCGCGACCCGCAACTCGTTCGGCTGGATCCAGAAGCACATCTTCCCGGGCGGGATCATCCCGTCGCTGGAGGCGCTCGAGGAGGTGGCTACGCGGCATACCTCGTTGCGGGTCAAGGGGATTCGCACGTTCGGTGCGCACTATGCCCACACCCTGCGGCGGTGGCGGCAATCCTTCACCGACAACTGGCCGCAGATCGCCACCCACGGCTTCGACGACGTCTTCCGCCGTGAGTGGGAGTTCTATCTCGCCTACTGCGAGGCGGGGTTCGCCACCGGCTACCTCGACGTCGCCCAGATCACTTTCGGCAGGAGCGGACCGTCATGACCCACCCGACGTGGACCGACCGGCTGGCCCGGCTCGTTGACACGGCACTGGATCGGAGCGTCGTGCTCGGCTACCCGGCGACCGGCCACGCCGTGCGCCGGCGACTGCCGACCTGGCCGGCCGACCCGCCCCGCAACGCTCTCAGCGGCAAGCACGTCCTGGTCACCGGTGCGTCCTCGGGCCTCGGGATCCGGACGGCCGTGGATCTCGCAATGCTCGGTGCCCACGTGCACCTTGTCGTGCGCGACCCGATGAAGGCCGCCCCGGTCCGCGAGCAACTCGACGAGGTGGCGGCGGGACGGCATACCACCTGGCGGTGTGACCTCTCCGATCAGGCGAGCGTGCGTGCGTTCGCGGCGGCCTATCGCGCGACGGGGCTGCCGGTCGACGGACTGGTCCACAACGCCGGGATCATGCCGTCGACGCGCCAGGAGGACGCGCAGGGTCGGGAGCTAACGATGTCGGTGCACGTCCTCGGCCCGGTCGCGTTGACCGAGGCGCTGCTGCCCGCCCTGGCCGCCGCTCGTGACGGGGCGCGGGTCGTGTTCGTCACCTCCGGCGGGATGTACTCGCAGGCGCTGGACCTGGACGACCTGGACTTCCACCCCGAGCGCTATCGCGGCGCGGTCGCTTACGCGCGCAGCAAGCGGGCCCAGGTGGAGTTGCTCCCGATCCTCGCCCGCCGCTGGGGTCGCCACCGCATCAGCGTGTATGCCGCCCACCCCGGTTGGGCGGCCAGCCCCGGTGTCACCTCGTCGTTGCCGGGCTTCGCACGGCTCACCGCTCCGGTGCTGCGCCGCGGCGCGGCCGGTGTTGACACGACGACCTGGCTCATCGCGGCAACCCCCGCCCCGCCGTCCGGAGGCTTGTGGCACGACCGGTCTGAGCGTCCGACGAGCTATCTGTCCCGCACCCGGGCCAGCGATGCCGAGCGCCAGGAGTTGTGGCAGTGGGTCGCCCGGCACGCAGGCATCGCCGACTGAATCGCCCGGCCGCCAAACGTGGACTTCGGCCATGTCGTACGACAGGCTGTGCCCAGCAAGCCGGGATCGCCGGCAGTCGGGAGGCACTCGTGCGCTACATCGTGGACGACGTGGATAGGTCCCTGACCTTCCTGGAAACCCTCGGCTTCACCCTCGTGGACCGCATGGGACCTCCCTTCGCCATCATGGAGCGGGACGGGCTCGAGCTGTGGGTCAGCGGCCCCGGAACGTCGGCGCGCAGAGCCTTGGCGGATGGGTCAGTTCCCCAGCCCGGGGGGTGGAATCGCCTCGTGATCGAGGTCGACGACCTCGATGCGACGGTGGACCAACTCACCGCGACTGGGGCGCGCTTGCGGAGCAAGCCGATCTCGGGCCCCGGTGGTCGGCAGGTGTTGGTCGAGGACCCCAGCGGCAACCCCATCGAGCTGTTCGAGTCGCGCTGACTCTGCTGACTCGCCGCGGCGCGGCGCGATGGGCGGCATACCGAATGTCAATGGTCGCCACCCGCTCGCCCTCCCACGCTCAGGTATGCCGCCCGCTCCCCACCAATGGCCTTCCCTGTGCGCTGCCCGCGACTCCGACGGCTGTCAGGCCGTGACCCCGGCGACAGCGCCCTCAGTGACGGCGCCCTCGGTGGCCGGGTTTTCCTCGGTCTCGCCGCCCCGACGCTGTCGGACCCGCTCGCGGGTGCGCTCGACGATGTCGTAGAGCACCGGCACGAGCACGAGGGTGAGCACGGTGGAAGACACCAATCCGCCGATGACGACGATAGCCAGCGGCTTGGAGATGAAGATCCCGCCGCCGGTCACGCCCAGACCCATCGGCAGCAGCGCGAAGATCGTCGCCAGCGCGGTCATGATGATCGGCCGCAACCGCAACCGGGCGCCGTTGATGATCGAGTCGCTTCTCCCCGCGCCGCCCTCGCGATACTGGTTGATCAGGTCGATGAGGACGATGGCGTTGGTCACGACGATGCCGATGAGCATGAGCAGGCCGATCATCGCCGGGATCCCGAGCGCCGTCCCCGTGATCAACAACAGCGCCAAAGCGCCAGTGGCTGCGAACGGCACCGACACCAAAAGGATGAGCGGCTGCAGCAGCGAGCGGAACGTCGCCACCATGATGAGGTAGACGATCGCGATCGCCGCGAGCATCGCAACACCCAACTGGGAGAACGACTCTCGCTGGGCCTGAGAGACACCCGCCAACCGCACCGTCACGCCCTCCGGCAGAGCAAGGGCAGCGAGCTTGGTCTGGATCGTCGAGGTCACTCCGCCGACATCACCTGCCTGCGGTGTCCCGTTGACGGTGGCGGCGCGGGCCCCGTCGACCCGGCCGATCGAGGCCGGCGAGGAGACCTCGGTGACGTCGGCGACGGCGTCGAGCAGGACCGGAGTCGCCTTCGCCTTCTGGGCGTCCTTGGCCGCCTGGCTCAGGGCCTCGCTGTCCGCGCGGCTCTGTGCGGTCTTGGCCTTGCTCTCCAGCACCTTGTCGATGCTCTCGTCGGTCGCGGTCAGTTGCGCCTTGGCCGTCTCGATCGACTTGCTCAGCTGGGCGATCTGGGCCCGGAGGGTGGCGATCGGGTCGACGGGGGGCGCCGTCACCGTTCCCGGCGGAAGGGCCGAGAGCTGCGCCAATTGCGCGTTGAGCGCGGCGAGTTGGCTCGTCAGCGAGCTGATGGTCTCCGACACCTTGGTCCGGGACTCACGCAGGCCCGACAGCTGCGACGCCACTGCCGCATCCTGGTCGGCCTGGGCCTGCTTCTGCATCGCCTTCTGGTCGTCCTCGACCGTCGTGCCGGCAGCCTTGCGGGCGTCGATGGTCTGCTTCTGGGTGACCGGCAGCGGGAGCGCCCGCAGTCCCTCGACCGTGGTCACCGGCTCGCGCGAGCGCAGGATGACATCGACCGTCGTGTCATCCACCGTGACCGTGCCGACCTTGGTGCCCCTGATCGCTTGGGTGACGGCCTGCCCGATCTGGGCCTGCACCATGCCGACGTTGGCGGCAGCGACCGCATCGACGTCGACCTTGAGCATCGTCTTGGCGTTGGTGAGGTCGGTGCGCACGTTGCGCATCCCCGGCACGCTCGCGAGCATCTCGGCGACCTGGTCGCTGCCCTTGCGCAGGGAGTCCGGGTCAGACCCCTCGACCACGAGGGCCACGTCGCTGTTGGACTGGGTGGAGACGACCTCGACCGTGCCGACGTCGCTGAGGGCAGTGAGGGCGGAGCGCAGCCGGTCGCCCACGACGACACCGTCCGAGCCAGAGGAGAGCGTCACCGAGATCGACGCCTGGTTCGGACCGGCGACGGTCCCGAAGAACACTCGGGAAGGGTCACCGCCCACCGTCGTCGTGTAGGACACGACCGTCGGATCGGCGCCGATGACCTGCTCAAGTCGCTTGGCGGCAGCGTCGGTCTGGTCCAGCGCAGTGCCCGCCGGCATCTCCTGGACGACCCGCAGCGTCGTTGCTCCCATGCTCCCGAGGAAGTCGGTCTTCAGTCGCGGGGCCAGCCCGACCGTGCCGCCGAACACCAGCGCGGCGAGCACGAGCGTGACGACGCGGTGGTCCAGCGCCCACCGCAAGGTCGGCAGGTAGGCCCGCTGCAGCCCGGTCCGCGGCGACTCGGAGGAGCCGAGCGGCATACCTGCGCTCTGGTATGCCGCGTCGTCACCTTCCGCAGCCGCGCTCGCTCCCCGGCCGCGCATGAACCACGACGCGAGGACGGGCACCACGGTGAGGGAGACGAACAACGATGCCAGCAGCGCGATGGTGACGGTCATGGCGAACGGCCGGAACAACTCGCCGGTCTGGCCCGACACCAACCCGATCGGGAGGAAGACGGCGACCGTCGTCAAGGTTGAGGACGTGACGGCCCCGGCGACCTCGCGGACCGCGCGGATGATCGAGGCGGGGCCGAATTCGCCGAGCCCCTGGTGCCGTTTGATGTTCTCGATGACGACGATCGAGTCGTCGACGACCCGGCCGATCGCCACGGTGAGGGCACCGAGGGTGAGGATGTTGAGGGTGTAGTTGCCGGTCCAGAGACCGATCATCGCGATGAGCAGCGACAGCGGGATGGAGATCGCCGTGATGATCGTCGAGCGCACCGACCGCAGGAAGATGAGGATGACGATGACCGCGAAGAAGAGGCCCAGCAGGCCCTCGACGGTCAGGTCATGGACGGAGTCCTCGATATAGGGCGCCTGGTCGAAGACGATCGAGTCGGTGGCCCCCCGCCGACGCGCGCCATGAGGGCGGGCAACTCGGCCCGCACGGCCTGCGACACGGCAACGGTGTTGCCGCTCTGTTCCTTGGTCACGGCGATCGTCAGGGACGGCTTGCCGTTGGCGCGCGAGATCGACGTCGTCTCGACCGGGGCCATCGTCACATCGGCGATGTCCTTGAGGGCCAACGGTCCGTCGGTGCCCTGCAGTTGGATGGCGGCGATCGCCTCGGTGCTGGTGAGGGTCTTGCCGACCTCGACATCCATCGTGGTTCCGGCTGACGGGATCGACCCGGCGGGCACGGCGATGCCGCTGGCCGCGAAGACCTGGGCAAGCGTCGAGGTGTCGACGCCGAGGCGGTCGACGTCGGCGGGACGCAACGTGACGACGACCTGCTCCTGCTCCTGGCCGGAGACGACGACATCGCGGACTCCCGGGAGAGTCTTGAGCTTGGCGGCGACGATGTCTTTGAGCTTCCCGGAGAGGATCGCCTTGCTCTCGGTGGACGACACGGCCAGGACGATGATCGGCACGTCGTCGAACCGGCCCGCGACGACCTGCGGCGTCACGTCGCTCGGCAGCCGGCCCTGTATGCCGTCCACGGCCGAACGCAGATCGGCCAGCACCTTGTCCGAGCCAGTCCCGAACTCCCACTCGACGCGCACCGTCGAGACGGCGCTCGCGCTGCGGGAGGTGACCCGGGTGATGCCCGAGACGGCCTTCGCGGCGTCCTCGATCGGGCGGCTGACCTCACGCTCGACGACCTCGGGAGCGGCACCCGGCAGCACCGACACGATCGTCGCGGCGGGGGTCTCGATCGAGGGGATGAGCTCCTGCTTGAGGCTGCTGGTGGCGAACAGCCCCAGGCCGATGAGGATCGCGCAGACGAGCAGAACCACCGTGCGGTTGGCCAGGCTCAGCTTGGTCAGTCGGGTCACTCGGACAGACTACGTGCGTTTGCGGCGGGCCTTGACACCGGTGTCGGCAACCCGAGCGGCGCACCCGCGCCCGAGTCAGTCGACCGGGTCGGGGGGAACCTCACCGCGCATCAAGGGGCCCGAGGTGTGGCCGCCCAGGTGCTCCATCGCGAGGCGCCCGACGAGTTGCTGGTTGGTCGTCACGCGCTCCGAACGACCGTTGCTCAGGAAGCTCAAGGCCCACCGAACGAGCGTCGACACCTGCTGCTTGAACCCGGCGATCATCAGCAAGTGCAGCAGCAGCCAGGCCAGCCAGGCCAGGAAGCCGGTGAGCCGCAGCGGCCCGACCCTCACCACGGCCTCGTACTTGGCGATCGTCGCCATGCTGCCCTTGTCCTTGTAGGCGAACGGGCCCGGTGCGGGCCGGTCCTCGACGCGGGCGGCGATGGACGCCGCGGCATACTGCGCCGATTGGATCGCCGCGGGAGCCACGCCTGGCACGCCGGGCAGGCTCATCAGGTCGCCGATGACGTAGACCTCCGGGTGCCCTGGCAGCGTGAGGTGATCGTTCACCTCGACCCGGCCGGCCCGGTCGACGGTCGCCCCCGCCTGCTCCGCGACGAGCCGCCCCAGCGGGCTGCCCTCCACACCTGCGGCCCACACCTTGCATACTGCCTCGATGCGCTCGGTGCTGCCGTCGGCGTGCCTGAGCGTCAACCCGGTGGCGTCGAGGGAGGTGACCATGGCGTGCAGGACCACCTCGACCCCGAGCCGGCTGAGGTCCCGTTCGGCCTTTGCTCCCAGCTGCTCGCCGAACGCCGACAGCACCTGCCCGGCGCCGTCGACGAGGATCACCCGAGCCTTGGTGGGGTCGATCCGGCGGAACTCGCGGGCGAGCGTGCGATTGGCGAGCTCCCGGATCTGTCCGGCCATTTCGACGCCGGTCGGGCCCGCGCCGACGACGACAAAGGTCAGCAGCCGGCTCACCTCCTCCGGGTCGTCGGCGATCTCGGCGAGCTCGAAGGCCGCGAAGATCCGGGCGCGCAGCTCGAGAGCATCGTCGATCGACTTCATGCCGGGGGCGAAGGTGGCGTACTGCGGGTTGCCGAAGTAGGACTGGCCGGCACCACTGGCGATCACCAACGAGTCGTAGGCGCTCGTCCGCTCCTCATCGTGGAACCGCCAGCCGATCGTCTTGGACTCGAGGTCGATGGTCTCGACGAGCCCCTGCACGACCCGGACGTTCTTCTGGCGGCGCAGGATCTCGCGCGTCGAGGGGGCGATCTCGCCCTCAGACAGGATGCCGGTCGCGACCTGATAGAGCAGCGGTTGGAACAGGTGGTGGCTCGTCCTGTCGATGAGGGTGATCTCGACGTCGGCCTTCCGTAGCGACTTCGTCACGAACAGGCCCCCGAACCCCGAACCGATCACGACCACACGATGAGTCATCTCGGCCTCCCTTCGTCACTGCTCACAACACCACCGAGGTTGCCGCCCTTCCCCGTTCGGCGGACCTGGTGGGCCCGTTGGCCCGGCTGGATCCGCGGTTAGTCGCGGCTCTGCCAGGTGCAGATGCAGGCCTCGTTGCCCTCGGCGTCGGCGAGGACCCAGAACGCCGGAGCGCGGACGTCGCTGACGAGGCGACCTCCGGCGGCAAGGGCGCGGGCCAGGCGACCGGGGGCCTCGTCATGGCTGACGGTCACATCCAGGTGGATCCGATTGCGTTGCGGGCGAGGCGAATCCATCTGCTGGAACCACACGGCCGGCCCGACCCGGTCAGGGTCGACAAGCTCGTCGCCACCATTGTCGGGCCGATCGAGCACCGCAGCCCAGAACGGTCGGATCGCGTCGCGATCCATAGCGTCGATGGCGATCTCGACCTCAGTCAGGCGGCCCGGCTGGCTGGTGAGGCTCATCTCCTGCACGACGGCATCGATGGCTTTCCCGAGACGAATGTCCCGCTCCGTGACGCCGCCGACGTCGTGGCTTCCGGTGGCGATGTGCACGCGACCCCACCGCAGGTCGATCTCGGGGTGGTGTCCCTGCTCCTCGGCGATGGCACCGACCCGGTCGACGAGCGCCAACGCCGTGGCGAAGTCGCCCGTCGCGACGCTCAGGTGCATCCGGCCGAGCAGGTTGCGCCACGTCGGCAGGGCCGCCGACGCGGCAGCGCGCTTGAGCACACCAGAGGAGTCGTCCATCTGGGCACCTTAGGCGCACCCACCGACCCGTGGGGACTTTCGGGGGCGAAGGCTAAAGATCGTTCCCCGCGTAGGACTGGTTGAAACTCTTGTTGGCCAAGGGGAAGTCCGGGACGATCGTGTCGGCCAGCGCCACCGGCAGCCCCGGCCAGTTGAAGAAGCTGGGGTCGACGATCTTCACCCGGGTGAGCCGTCCGTCCGGCGCCAGTTCCACCCAGTGACACAGCGTGCCGCGCCAGGCCTCAACAACACCGAGCCCGGCCGCCGGTCCGCCCGTGGTCCCGTCCGTCACGGGGTATGCCGCCCGCTCACCTCCCGCACCGCCGGAAGCCAACTCGGCAAGGTGGGGGAGGATCCCGGCGGACACGGCGACCTCGCCGGCGCGGACGGCATACCTGGAGAGGACGTCGCCACCCTCCTGGGTGACGACCGAGAAGTCGGGTCCGAGGTCGACGCTCGGGTGGTCGCGGCGTGCGTCGACACCGATGCCGCTGGCCCGCGCGACGTAGCCGAGCACGCCGAGGCTGCCACCCAGGTCGGCCCGCAAGACCGCGGTGCCGGTGAACCGATCGGTGACGACCGAGTGGTTAAGCGTGAACGCGACGATCTCGGCCATCTCGGCAGCCACCCCAGCGACCAGCGCGAGGTCTGGCTCCCTGACGAACCGTGTGTCGCCGACGGTGATCCCGCCGCGCAGCAGCCGGTGCCCGGTCACAGCAGCGTTGTGCCGCAACAGTTTCTCCCGCAGCCGCTGGGTGTGGATGTGGGCGATCCCGAAGCCGACGTCGTTGGGGATCATCCCGAGGTCGGCGACGTGGTTATAGAGCCGCTCCAACTCGAGCAGGAGCGCCCTCCGCGCAGCAACCTCGGGGTCGATCGGGATGCCGAGCGCCTCCTCGACTGCCTGGACGAACGCGACCGTGTGCCCGACCGCCGTGTCGCCGCTGATCCGCTCGGCCAACTCGATTGCCTCGGAAGGCAATCGACCCTCGAACAGCCGCTCCATGCCACGGTGGACGAACCACAGCCGGGCCTTCATCCGCAGGATGGTCTCGCCGACCACCGAGAACCGGAAGTGCCCCGGCTCGATGATGCCCGCGTGGATCGGGCCCACCGGGATCTCGTAGACCCCGTCACCCTGGACATGGACGAACGGATAGGACCCGACGTCGGGCTCGAAATCGGGCATCGGGCCGGCGTCGCGCAGCATCGGGTGCCAGGTCGTCGGCCAGTGTCCGTGCCGGACCAGCCCTCGCGGCAGAGGGTGCCCGACCGGCTCGATCCCAAACAGGTCGCGCAGCTCGCGCTCGAATCGCCCTGCGGGATAGGACAACCCGGCGAGGCTGGGCAGCTCGGGTTGGTCATGGGGGAGGCGCACGACGAGCTCGCGCCGCTGACCGACCGGCCGCAAGAAGCTGTAGACGACCCGGAAGCCGTCACCGTCGTCGTGCCCGGCGACCAGCGCCAGTCGCCACCCCGAGCCCAGGAGCGCCTGCACCTTGCCGCCCAGCGCGCCCGGGACGACGTCCTCCCGGTATGCCGCCCGCTCACCGCTCACGGCGTCACCCCCAGGCCCGTGACGGCCGCGCCCAAGGCGGCTGCGGCTGGCAACGCGACCAGCCCGGCTGCGACGGCGGCCCCGAGAGCCACTGTGACGGGGGCCTGTGCCTTCCGCGGCAACCGAGCCACCGTCGAGTCGTCCACCGATCGGTCCGGAGCGGGGCCAAGGGTCATCGCGAGCACCTGTCGGGACATGCCGATGAACGTCAGCAGCAGCAGCGCCAGGACGATGAGCATCACCGGCGCCAACCCGGCCGCCCACCCGGCGATGATGATGGCCACCTCGGTGAAGAACAGGACGAACGGCGGGAAGCCCAGCAGCGCAGCCGTTCCCAGCAAGAGCGGCCCGGCCAGATCAGGGCGCCGCGCGCTCAACCCGACGACATCGGCCACCTTGCTGCTGCCCTCCGCGCGCAGGATCCGCCCGGACTGCACGAACATCGCCGACTTGACCAGGCCGTGGCCGAGGATGTGGACGAGGACGGCCGTCGTGGCCAGCGTCCCGCCGATCGCCACCCCGACGGCCATGAGCCCCATGTGTTCGATGCTCGAATAGGCCAGCAGCCGCTTGTAGTCCCGTTGCGTCAACGTCAACGTGGCCGCCACGAGGAGCGACAGCACCCCGAGCACCAGCAGCAGGCCCCGCATGAAACCCGGCCCGAGCGCGAGGTCACTGATCGTGCGAAGCCGCAGCACGGCATACAGGGCGACGGACAGCAGCACCCCGGACATGAGGCCGGACACGGGGGCCGGTGCCTGGCTGTGCGCGTCGGGGAGCCACGAGTGCATCGGCGCGAGCCCGGCCTTGGTCGCGAATCCCAGTGTCGCCAGCGCGATTCCGAGCCGCGTGACCGCGGGGTCGAGCTGGGGCGCGAGGCGGACGAGCTCGACCCACGAGAGGGTGGGGTGACCGGCGGAGCGGGTGGCGGCATACAGGACGACGATGCCGAGGAACGCGATGGCGACGCCGACCGACCCGAGCACGACGTACTTCCACGCCGCCTCCAGCGACCGCCGCCCGCTGCGGTAGCCGACGAGGAAGGCGGTCGTGATCGTCGTGGCCTCGATGGCGACCCAGAGCACGCCGAGGTTGTCGGCGAGCACCGCGAGGGTCATCGCCGCGAGGAACGCGCACACCAGCGCGGTGAACCACCCGTCGGGCTCGGCGGGCACCGAGAGGTCGGCCCACAGCGCGACCGTCGCCACTGCGCCGATCGTCATGAGCAGGTATGCCGCGAGCGCATCGACCCGGAACAGGTCACCTGCCGCGGTGAGGGCTTCGCCCCCGGCGGCGGTGATGGAGCCGAGCAGGCCGAGGCCCGTGACGAGGATGACGAGGGCGGAGACGAGCCCGAGGGGCCGCGTCCAGCGGGCCTGACGCCTGGTGGCGGCGGCCGCGGCGCACGCGGCCGGGACGAGGAGGGGGATCCAGAGGAAGAGGCTCATCAGTCGTGCAGCTCCCTCAGGTCGTGCAGATCGAGCTCGCCATGGGCCAGCTCCAGCCGGGCCGAGAGGATCCGCA
The DNA here is from genome assembly GCA_016707175.1 of Candidatus Phosphoribacter hodrii. Classification (GTDB taxonomy): domain Bacteria; phylum Actinomycetota; class Actinomycetes; order Actinomycetales; family Dermatophilaceae; genus Phosphoribacter; species Phosphoribacter hodrii. The sequence continues at coordinate 454,774 of JADJIB010000001.1, read as the reverse complement.
GGATGAGCACGACGAGGACGACGTCGAGCAGCACCCCGAGCTCGACGACGAGCGGCACCCCGCCGGCGGTGAGGAAGGCGACCGTGGCGATCCCGTTGTCGATGACGAGGAACCCGATGACCTGGCTGACCGCGCGGTGGCGGGTGAGCAGGACGAGGAAACCGACCAGGACGAGGGTGAGCCCGGCGGGAACGGCGTGAGCGGCGGGGCCGGCGTCGAGAGCGACGAGGGGGCGGCTCACGGCATACGCGAGGGTGGCCAGGCCGGCCGCAGCGAGGAGCCCGCTCACGGGGTTGACCGCCGAGGAGTCCTCCCGGTGGATGCCGGAGCGCGCGATGGTGCGGGCGAGCACCCACGGCAGCAGGACGCCCTTGAGGGCGAAGACGACGACGGCGACAGCGACGAGCTCGGCGTGCCCTTCGGCCAGGCCGATCGCGCCCACGAGGAGGGCCAGCGCCGCCCCCTGGACGGCCAGGAGCCGGGTCGAGGCGTCGGTCGAGCGGCGCCACACCTGCAGCACCGCCGTGAGCATGAGCAGGCCGGTCGCGGTGGCGACGGTCTGGGCGAAAAGGCTCTCGGTCATGGTGGTCTCAGACGAGCAGGTAGGAGGCGGTGACGGACAGGAAGGCCAGGACGAACGAGCCGGCGAGCAACTCGGGCACCCGGAACAGCCGAACCTTGGCGAGGAACACCTCGGCCGCGGCGATCATCGACCCAGCGATGAGCAACTTCACGCTGAAGGCGAGGGTGGCGATGACGGTGGCTCCGACGCCCAGGTCGGCGGCAACCCCCCACGGCAGGGCGAGGTTGACGACGAGCCCCAACAGCGCGGTGAGGCGAAGCCAGGAGCCCAACTCGAGCCACCCGAGATCGCGGCCGCTGCTTTCGAGGATCATCGCCTCGTGGACCATCGTCAGCTCGAGGTGCGTGGCCGGGTTGTCGACGGGCAGCCGCCCGGTTTCGGCGAGGACGACGATGCTCAAGGCGACCAACGCCAGCAGGCTCACCGGTGAGATGACGGTCGTCGGGTCGGACATCCGGGCCTGCAGGATCGAGGACAGGGCGGTCGTGCCGACCGGGACCGAGAGGGCATACACGGCCACGAGGACCGTCGGCTCGACGAGCGCGGCGATCATCATGTGCCGGCTGGACCCCATGCCGCCGAAGGCCGTTCCCGACTCAAGCCCGAGCAGGGCCAGGGCGACGGTGCCGACGAGCAGGACGGAGACGACGACGAACAGGTCGTCGGGAACCCAGGCCAGGGTGGCGATCCCCAACAGCGGCACGAGGGCCACGCTGACGAGGCTGCTGATGACGAGGATGACGGGGACTGCGGACATGAGCGGTCCGGCCCCCTCGGCGGCGAGCGGCTCCTTGGCCAGCAGTTTGCGCACGTCGCGCCACGGCTGCCCGACCCCGGCACCGACGCGGCCTTCGAGGCGGGCGCGCACCTGACGCATGACCCCGACGAGGACCGGTGTGAGGGCGACGGCGACGAGGATCTGCCAGGCCACGGCGAGGGCGGTCACCAGGTCACCACCAACAGGACGACGACGAGGGCCGCAAACGAGAACCCGAGGTAACGGTGCACGCTGCCGTCTTGGAGCCGCCGGGCCTGGTCACCGATCCGCCAGAGCAGCCTGATGACCGGCTCGTAGAGGCCGCGTTCGACCTGGTCGACCATGCGCTGGCGATAGGCAACCTCGCGCACGAGGTAGTCCGACTCCACCGTGTGGGTGACATCGAGGTCGCGGGTCGGTCGCAGGGCGTCGTCGAAGATCCGGACGAGGGGCTCGGCATACGAGGTCGCGGTGTATTGCATCGTGGGGTCAACCCGGACACCGCCGCACCCCCAGGGAAGGTCGACCGTTCGTCGTGGGGCCTTGCGGGCCGCCCGCACGGTGATGACGGCGATCGGCACCGCCACGGCGAGCGACATGAGCACGAGCGACACCGGGTCCAGCAGGGCGTTGACACTCGGGAGGGCGACCCCGGCCAGCCCGGCCGGCTCGATGCCGGAGGCACCCACAGCGGCTGCGGCCACCATCGCCACCCACCCGGGCACCAACCCCAGCCCGAGAACGAGCCCGGCTCCGACCCACATGGGCACGGTCATCGAGGCCGGGTTCTCGTGGGCGTTCGTGGCCTCGGGCGATCGTCCACGGGCGAGGAAGGCGATGCCGACGACCTTGACGAAGGTCAGCAGGGCGAGGCCCGCGGTGAGCGCCACGACGGCGACGGTGATCGGCAGGGCGATGGCGATGACCCGGTCGGCGGTCGGGCCTCGGGTGTCGCCATGGACCAGCGACTGCAACAGGACCCACTCCGCGACAAAGCCCGAGGAGATCGGGAGGGCGGCCGCGGCGAGGGCTCCGATCGAGGTGGCGAAGGCGGTCCGCGGCATCCGTCGGGCCAGCCCTCCCAACCGGTCGAGGTCGCGTTCGCCGGTCGCGTGCAGGATCGACCCGGCTCCGAGGAACAGCACCGTCTTGAAGGCGGCATGGCTGATGACGAGGAGCACAACGGCCACGAGCGCGACATCGGCGACAGCGCGCTGGCCGGTGCTGCGCAACATCATGGCGACGGCCAAGCCGGTGACCATGAGGCCAAGGTTCTCGGTGGTCGAGAAGGCCAGCAGCCGTTTGAGATCCGACGTGACCGAGGCCTCGAGGATGCCGTAGACCGCCGACACCCCGCCGAGGACGAGCAGCCCGATGGCCCACCACCGCGGCCCGTCGGGGAGCAGTCGCAGGGTGACCAGCAGCAGCCCGTAGATGCCGAGTTTGACCATCGCCGCACTCATCGCGGCCGACACGTGGCTGGGCGCCTCGGGGTGGGCGCGGGGGAGCCAGACGTGCACCGGCACCAGGCCCGCCTTGGTGGCGAACCCGCCCGCGAGCAACACGAAGGCCAGCGAAGCGCTCACCCCGGTCGGCGGCGAGGCGGCGAGGGCCTCCCAGGTCGTGCCGTTGGCCGACGCGATGAGGACCGCGAAGCCGGCCAGGAGCAGGACGAAGCTCAGGTGCGTCATCGCGGCATACCAGAGGACGGCGGAGCGCACCTGCGGCCGGGTCGCGTGCTCGGAGTGCAGCAGGACCGTCGACCCGAGCGCCATCAACTCCCACCCCAGCAGGAAGGTCACCGCGTCGCCGGCCGCGGGCACGATCGACATGCCCCAGAGGAAGATCGGGTATGCCGCCCACGCGGCTCGCGTGGCTGTGGCGCCGTGGGCGTAGCCGACTCCGAACCAGGCGCTGAGGGCCCCGACGACCCCGACGACGACGAGGAAGATACCCCCGAGTCGGTCGGGGGCAAGGGCGAGTTGGCCGAGGTGGGCGATCCCGGGGATGCCGGTGGCGAAGGTCAGCGAGCCGGGCTCACCGAGCAGGGCTCCGACGCCGGTGGCGGCCGTGGCCAGGCCGAGGAGCGCGTTGAGAGTGCCGGCGATGGCCGAGCGGCGGGAGTCGTTGACGGCCAGCGCAGCGATGAAGGCCAGGCCTGCCAGCACCGGCTGGCTGAGCAGCCCGACGTCGGTGAGGGTCATTTGCCAGTGACCTGTCGCAGTGCGGCGACGATGGCGTCAGGAGGCGGCGGGCAGCCGCGCACGACGAGGTCGACGGGGACGATGTCGGCAACCCCGCCGACGACGGCATACCCCTGGGCGTAGGCGCCCTCCCCGGCGGCGCAGTCGCCGATGGCGAGGACGACCCTCGGGCGGGGTGCGGCTTCGACACTGCGGCGCAACGGCTCGGCGAGGTTGCGGGTCGGTGCGCCAGTGACGGCCAGGACGTCGGCGTGCCGGGGCGAGGCGACCAGCCGGGCGCCGTAGCGTTCGGCGTCGTAGACCGGGCCAAAGGCGCCCGCCAGCTCGATCTCGCACCCATTGCATGAGCCGCAATCGACGTGCCTGACCTGGACGCTCCCGGCGAGGGCCGCGGGTGGCGTGTAGTCGGATGGTGATGCGGCGGTGTCGGTTTCGGTGATCCGACCGACGCGACGCAGGAGTTTGGCGATGTCGAGCGCGCTCATCCGCGGCCACCCCGCCGAGGGGTCTTGAGCACTGGCGGATCGAGCAGGTCGGCCAGCTGATCCTGGTCGGCGAGGACCGCGCGCAGGACGTTTCGGCCGGCGCTCAGCAGATCTTTGGTGGCCGGGACGACGATCGAATAGACCACCTCGCCCCCCACTCGACGCTGGCGCACGAGGCCGGTGCGCCGGAGGATGGCGAGTTGCTGCGAGAGGCTGCTCGGCTCGAGCTCGATGGCGGCCAGGAGTTCGTGGACGGCGTAGTCGCGCTCGGAGAGCAGCTCCAGCACCCGGATCCGCGCGGGGTGGCCCAGGGTGCGGAAGAGCTCGGCCTTGGCCTGATAGAGCGGGACCGGCACGTGCATCACCCCTTCACCTGTTCATGTGACCAATTGCGCAACTATTCAAGTCTGGCACATGAGGAAGGGTCGGCCAAGTGGGCCGGTCAGCGCTGAGGCGTTGGGGTCCTGGACTGGGTCTCGCGGCAGGTGCAGCGCTCTGACACGGGGAACTGGGCCATGACGGCGTCGACGTGCATGCCGCACCCCCGCCAGGTGATCTTGTTGCAGGTGGAGCAGCGAGCCGGACTGCACATCGTGGAGCCTCCTTGTCGTCGTGTGGGGCTATGGTGACATATACCCCTGGGGGTATTCAAGTCGAGCCCCGGCGAGTTGCGTCATGCCAGACGCGCAACCTATCTCGCGTTCGGCATGACGCACCTGCCGTTGTGTCGGCGGTGGACAGGCCGTGGGCGGGCGGTGGGCGGGCGGCATACCCTCGGGGGATGGTGAGCGAGACGGTGGCGCACAACGGGCTTCCCGGCCCCCTGCCCGGCTCGCCGCCGCGTCGAGCGGGGGGCGTGCGGCGCACGACCAGCCTCGACCTGACTCGGCCACTCGGCCCCGACGGGCCTATCGAGGTCAACGGCCGGGCTCGAGACGTGCGCACCGCCGACGCGGGCGCCATGACCGTGCTCGATAAGGCTCTGCTGTCGCTGACCGTCACCGATGGCATCGTCACCCGGCTGCGGAGTTTTCCGGAGCGGGCCGCTGCGCCGCGCCTCGTCGGTCGCCAGGCGCTCGTGGGCTGGCGGACCGGTCTGTGGCGCGAGTTGCACGACGACGTCGAGTCGGGGTCGGCCTTGCACCTGCTCCTCGACGACCTTCCCGGCGGCATGGTCGTCGGCGGGTTCACCCGACGAAGGGCGCTCGCCGCGGCGGGTGAGCCAGTGCCCCAACCTGGGCGACGCCTGGACGTCTGCGCCGGATGGGCGGCCGATTCGCGGGCCGCCCAGATCATGGCCGACACCGGCACCCCGCCTCCGCCGGTCACCCCCGAGGCTCCCGACCTGGTCCGTGACGACGACCCCAACGGCTGGCACACGCTGGCCGCGCTGCCGCCGTGGGCGATGTCGCGTCGCCGCCGGGTCGATGCCCACCTCGACGGGGCCCAGATCGAGGTCGACGCGATGTTCCGCGACTCGTTCATCGACATCGAGGGGCGCGAGCGGGTCCTGCACGAATACGCGGTCCACGCCACCTTGGAGGCCAACGAGGGTCGGGTCCTCGCCGTCCAACCGGCACCGCGGGTGCTCCCACACCTGGAATGTCCCGTCGCCGGAGCATCCACCCAGCGCCTCATCGGTATGCCGTGTGCCGACCTTCGCGACCTCGTCTCCAGCACGCTGTTCGGGCCGTCGACCTGCACCCATCTCAACGACCTCATGCGCTCGATCGCCGACGTCCCTGCCCTGCTGACCCGTTGAGTTCCTGCGCCCGAGGGGCGTCGGGCGCGTGGGGCAATCGCCGTCGTGCGGCCGGGCAAATAGGACAGACTGGCCGCATGCGGGTCATTCGGGGCGCCCTTCTGGCGGCCCTTCTCGGGGTGGTGAGCGGGTGTGGGGCGACAGCGGGCGGTAGCCCCCCGACCTCCGGGTCCGCGACAGGTGCCGGGCTGTCGTCCACGGCCACCTCGACGTATTCCAGCAGGGGCGCTGACATCCTGTTCGCCCAGATGACGCTGCTGCATCACGAGCAGACCGTCACCCTTGCCGACCTCGCGACCACCAAGGCCGGCATCCGCTCTGAGGTGCGCGAGTTGGCGCGGGACGTGCGGGCGATCGAGGAGCCAGACATCGCCGTCCTGCGCGCCTGGTTGCTCGAATGGAACGCCCCCGAGCGACTCAACGTGCACAGCGGGCACCCGATGAAGGGGATCCTTCTGGACGTCGAGATGGCCGGGATGGAAGCCCTGGACGGCGCCGCCTTCGAGAGCGCCTGGCTGGTGCGGATGATCGCTCACCAGGACGGTGCTGCCGAGTTCGCCGGGTCGGTGGTGCGGCGGACCGGCGACGACCGGGTCCGGACGATGGCCCGCAGGGTGATCCAGACCATGCCCGCCCAGGTCGTCCAGCGTTGCAGTCCTTGCGGTGACCAGGAACCGAGGGTCGGCTCTCGACGTCCAACCCTTCATGGAACCCAGTCACGGCATACCTCCCGCCCTTACCGGTCGGGTGACACATCGGGACCTCCCCCGTCGGGATCTCTCTCGTCGGGACCTCGGCCGGATCGTCGGCTGGATGAGCCTGGCCGCCGGCGCGGCCGCGGGACTCGCGGCCTGCGCCTCGCCCGGAACCGGTGCGCCTGGGACGGGCGGAACCACCGGCAGCGGCGCCGGAGCCGGGTCTGGCGCTGGGACGGGCGCCGACGTGAACCTGGCCATGTCGAAGGTCGCCCGAGCCACCCCGGCAGCCGGCGCGGCGGACCCGGCCGCCAAAGCCATCACCGGTTTCACCGAGCGGATGGTCGTCTCTGTCCTTGCAGGGAGTTCCGACAACCTCGTCTGCTCGCCCTATTCGGTGGCAGCGGCGCTCGCGATGACGGCCAACGGTGCCCGCGGCAAGACCGCGACCGAGATGCTTGCCGTCCTGGGCGGGTTGACGATCGACGATCTCGATGCCGGGCTGGCTGCGCTGTCGGCGACCTTCGCCAGCCGCGCCGGAGCCAAGACCAAGTCCGACGGCAACAAGGCCGACATCGCCCTGGACATCGCCAACTCCCTGTGGGGACAACGGGGCACGACGTGGGAGCAGCCGTTCCTGGACGCCCTGGCGAAGTGGTTCGGCGCCGGGATGAACCTCGTCGACTACGTGGCCGCCACCGAAGCCGCCCGCGCTCGCATCAATGGATGGACGGCGGCGGCGACCCACAACAAGATCAACGATCTCCTCCCGGAGGGTGCGCTCGACCCGTCGACCCGACTCGTCCTGGTCAATGCCGTATATCTCAAGGCGCCGTGGGAGGAGCCTTTCGCCGCCTCGGCCACCCAGAAGGCGCCCTTCACCCTGGCGGCCGGCGGCACCGTGCAGGCCGACATGATGAGGGGCTCGTTCGAGCGGGCGTCGGCGGCCACCGGCCCCGGCTACACCGCCGTCTCGCTCCCGTATGCCGGGGGCGAACTTGCCATGACCCTCGTGCTCCCGGGCCGCTCAAACTCCGAGTCCCTCATCGAGTGGCTCAAGTCTGGCCTCCTGAGCGCGGCGCTCGCAGACCTGCGCCCGCGCCCGGTCAACCTCGCCATGCCGAAGTGGACCTTCCGCAGTCGCCTTGCGCTCAAGCCGGTGTTGTCGGCGCTGGGGATGCCGACCGCTTTCGAGGGGTCGGCCGACTTCTCAGGGATCACCCGCGAGGTCCAACTCGCCATCGACGAGGTGTTCCACCAGGGGTTCGTCGCCGTCGACGAGGAAGGCACCGAGGCCGCCGCCGCCACTGCTGTGGTCATGCGTGAGGTCTCGGCGCCCGCGGATCCTCTCCAGGTGACCTTGGACCGCCCGTTCCTCTTCGTCGTCCACGACGTCGCCAGTCGCACACCCCTGTTCATCGGACGCGTCGCCGACCCGACTCGCACCTAGGTCGCGCCACACCGCGAACGGGAGCTGCGCGGCATACCCTGTGGGGGTATCACGAGCAGGAGGCGACATGCACGGGTATTCCGAGCGCAAGGATGCGCACCTCAAGCGGCTGCGACGTATCGAGGGGCAGGTCCGGGGGGTGTCCCGGATGGTCGAGGAGGACCAGTACTGCATCGATGTCCTCACCCAGTTGTCGGCGGTGACCCGCGCGCTGCAGTCCGTCGCGCTGGGGCTGCTCGACGACCACATGGCGCACTGCGTCGTCGCCGCCGCGCGGGAGGGCGGCGTCGAGCAGGAGACCAAACTCGCGGAGGCCTCCGCAGCCATCGCGCGCCTCGTGCGCAGCTGAGTTCCTTCGCCGGTATGCCGCGCACCTCGCCGCCGTCTGTGCCCGCGTCCCCGACCGCCTCGGCGTCGTCGCCGCGTGAGGCGCCGTTCGCCGTGATCGTCCAGGCCGCCGACGCCGTTGCGGCGACCACCTCGCGGACGGCGAAGATCGGGCTGCTGGCCGACGTCCTGGGCAGGGTGGGGGTCGCCGAGATCGAGCCGGCGATCGGCTTCCTCACCGCCTCGGTGCGCCAGGGGCGCCTCGGTGTCGGCTGGCGGACCATTGCCGACCTCGCCGAAGGAGCCGCAGTTCCCGCCGATCAGGCCTCTCTCACGGTCACCGAGGTCGACGCCGCGATCGAGCGGCTGGCCGCTCTCGGAGGCACCGGATCGGCGGCGGCGCGGACCGAAGAGCTCACCCGGCTCTGGGGTCGCGCGACGGCCGACGAACAGCGGCTGCTCACGGGAATCCTTTTGGGAGAGTTGCGGATCGGGGCGCTCGAAGGGGTGCTCACCGATGCGGTGGCGAAGGCTGCCGGGCGCCCTCTGGAGGAGGTCCGGCGGGCGGCGATGCTGACCGGGAGCCTGGGGCGGACGGCATACCTCGCGCTGACCGGTGCCGACCTCGCACGGGTGGGCCTCACGGTGGGCGTCCCCCTGCTGCCGATGCTGGCGGCGACGGCCTCCTCGCCTGGCGAAGCGGTGACGGCCCTCGGGCCGGCGCCGGTGTCAGTCGAGGTCAAGCTCGATGGCGCTCGGATCCAGGTGCACCGCCATGGCGGGCCGGGCAGTCGGGTCGAGGTGTTCAGCCGGACCCTGGCCGATATCACCGCGCGGGTGCCGGAACTCGTCGAGGTCGTCTCGGGCTTCCCGGGCGGGTCGCTCATCCTCGACGGCGAGACGCTGACGCTCGACGAGGACGGCGCGCCGCGGCCGTTCCAAGAGACGATGAGCCGCTTCGGGTCGACGGGTGCGCGCGCCGAGATCCTGCGGCCGTGGTTCTTCGACATCCTGCACGCCGACGGTGTCGACCTCATCGACCAGCCGTTGTCGGTGCGTCGGAAGCGGCTGCGCGAGGCGGTGGGGGAGCACGGCATACTCGCGTTGGAAACTGCCGATCCCATTGCGGCGGAGACGTTTTCGCAGGAGGCGCTCGCCGCCGGTCATGAAGGCGTGCTGGTCAAGGCGCTCGATTCCCCGTATGCCGCGGGGCGCCGCGGCCGTCAGTGGCTCAAGGTCAAGCCGGTTCACACCTACGACCTCGTCGTGCTTGCGGCCGAGTGGGGCTCGGGGCGGCGCACTGGTTGGCTGTCGAACCTCCACCTCGGAGCGCGCGACCCGGTGGTGCCGGTCGGGGAGCCGGGCGCCTTCGTCATGGTCGGCAAGACGTTTAAGGGGCTCACCGACGAGGTGCTCCGTTGGCAGACAACGCGGTTGCTCGAAGTGGAGACCAAGCGCACCCGGTATGCCGTGCACGTCACCCCCGCGCTCGTCGTCGAGATCGCCATCGACGGCGTGCAGCGCTCGTCACGCTATCCGGGTGGGCTGGCGCTGCGGTTCGCGCGGGTCAAGGGCTATCGGGAGGACAAAGCGGTGGCCGATGCCGACACCATCGAGGCGTTGCGCGCGCTCCTGCGCTGAGCGAGGGGCCAGCGCGGCGGCGGCCCCGATTCCGGCCCCCGTCCCTGGCCACCGTCCGGTCGCACGTTCAGCCGAGGCAGACCGCCACGGTGAGCGCCGCCGCCAGCGAGATCTCAACCCCGGCACCGAGCACGTCGCCCGTCACGCCGCCGAGCCGTGAGCGGGCCCGCAGCGCCACCGCCAGCGCCGCGACGACAGCCACCGCGATGGTGACGGGGGCGGCATACCAACCGACCGACGACCACGGCGTGTCGTTGGGGGCGAGGATGGAGATCGCGAGGGCGCCCACCGCGGCCAGCGCAAGCCCCGTCGCAGCCGCCGCACCCGAGGGGACGCTCCCAGCCACGGCCGCGCCGAGGCCTTCGGGGCGAGCCGCCGGGAAGGCGCGCCCGCAGACCCACGCGAGGGTATGCCGTGACGCCGCCACCGCGAGCGCCGCCAGCAGGGGCCGGTCCCAACTCGGCAACTGCAGCAGGTCGGCGAGGGCGACGACCTGGATGAGCAGGACGAGCACGACCGTCGCCACCCCGGCCGGGCCGACGTCGCCGCGGCGCATGACCTCAAGCGCCCGGTCCCGGTCGTAGGAGGCAGCCAAGCCGTCGGCCGTATCAGCCAGCCCATCGACGTGCAGGCCCCGGTTGGCCAGCGCGAGCGCAGCGACAGTGAGCGCGGCGGCGAGCAGGGGCGGCATACCGAGCCAGCGGATTGCTGTGTGCGCGAGGAGGGGGATGAGCGCCAGCGGCAGGGCGGCGAGGGGAGCGAGCAGCATGGCGCGACCGGCCACGGCCCGATCGACGACCGACGGCGGCTGGACCGGGATGGTCGTCAGGGTGCCCACGGCGAGCCGCCAGCCGTCGCGGCCGGTGCTCACAGCGACACCAACGTCAGCGCGCGGCCCAGCACGACGAGCACGGCGTGGTCGGCGACCCCCGCTACGGCCGTGTTGACTCGCCCGAGAGCATCAGTGAAGAACCGGCCCGACGGCGTGAGCGGGACAAGGGACCAACCGACCTCGTTGGTGACGAGGACGACGTCGCGCGACGTGCGGGTGAGGGCCTCGGCCAGCGCCGCGCCCTCGGCCTCGACGAGGGCCGCCGCCGCAGGGAGGTCGTCCCAGAGACCGGCCCGGTCGACCAGGCCGGTGACCCACGTGCCGAGACATTCGACGAGAAGGGGACCACCCGGCATATCGAGGAGTGGGACCAGATCGAGGGTCTCGACGGTCGTCCAGGTCGTTGGGCGGGCGGCTTGGTGGCGCGCGACCCGCTCGCGCCACTCGGCGTCGTCGGCGTCGGCGGGCGGGTGGCCGGTGGCGATATAGGTGACGTCGTCGCGCTCGGCGAGGAGCGCTTCGGCATGGCGGCTCTTGCCGCTGCGCACCCCACCCGTCACGACTGTCACCGACACGCGACCAGGCTATGCCCGACGTCGGGCAGGATGGATCTTGTGACCATTGCTCTGAGCTCCCTCCTCGCCACGGGTGTCCCGCCGCTGGACGCCGCCGCCACCGCCGCCGCCGATGCGCGTCAGGCGCAACTCACCAAACCGGCCGGCTCGATGGGGCGGCTCGAGTCGCTGGGGTCACGGCTGGCCGGGATGTATGCCGTGTGCCCACCCCCCATCCCCGAACCGGCCGTCGTCGCGGTCTTCGCCGGCGACCACGGGGTGCACGCCCAAGGGGTGTCGCCGTGGCCGCAGGAGGTGACCGTGCAGATGGTCGCCAACGTCGCCGCGGGCGGGGCGGTCGTCAACGCGTTGGCCCGTCAGGTGGGGGCGAGCGTCTGTGTCATCGACGTCGGCGTGGCCGGGGCGTTGCCGCCCGGGGTCGACGCGGTCGGTGCGCGGATCGTTGACGGCACGGCCGACTTCACGACCGGACCGGCCCTCACCCGCGAGCAGGCGGAGGCTGCCGTGCTCGTCGGCGCCCAGACCGCTGACCGGCTCATCGACGAGGGCGCTCGATTGTTGGTCACCGGCGACCTGGGGATCGGCAACACCACCGCCTCGGCTGCGCTCATCGCGGTCTTCGCGGGAGCCGACCCGGGCGCGGTCACGGGCCCAGGCGCGGGCAGCGATGCCCGCATGCTGGCCCACAAGATCGCCGTCATCCGAGCGGGGATCGAGCGGCACCAGCCCGATCCCGCCGACCCGATCGGTGTCCTGGCCGCCTTCGGCGGTGCTGAGCACGCCGCGCTCGCGGGTTTCCTCGTCGCGGCTGCGGCTCGGCGGGTGCCGGTGATCCTCGACGGCGTGATCGCCGGGGCGGCGGCGCTGGCGGCGGCGGCGCTGTGTCCTGGGGTGACGGCGTACCTGCTGGCGGGGCATCGCTCCACGGAGCCCGGGGCGACGGCGGCGCTGGCCACGCTGCGGCTCGAGCCGATCCTCGACCTGGGCATGCGCCTGGGCGAGGGGTCCGGCGGCGTGTTGGCCGTGCCGGTCGTCCAAGCGGCCGCGCGGTTGCTGCGTGAGGTGGCCACGTTTGACTCGGCCGGGGTCGCCGGTCGCGAGGACTGACCCTCGCGGGGTGCGGGCTGGCCGGGGTGATTCTCGTGACACGCCGGACCGAAGTCCCACTCTCGCGGGCTGTGGCGCGGTAAAAAGGGTGAGGCCCCACCAAGTATGAGTTGGTGGGGCCTCGTGCGTCCGTGCCGTGACGCCGACTCGAACTCGTCCAGCGCGCCTGATCCTCCGGTGTCGTCCTACCGGCCCGCTTGGGATTGCTCCCGGGGATTGCTCCCGCGGCGTGGAACCTCGTTTGCCGTCCGACCGCTTCCGCCTTTCGGCTTCTGCGTAGGGATAGGTCTACGCCGTCCCGACGGCCCGCGCAAGGGGTCCGGCGGGGTGACTTCTGAAGAATTTTGCGCCTTCTCGGCGTGTCGCCTCGACACGCGCAGGTATGCCGTTCGGTCGGGTCAGCGAGGGGGCATCCGCAGGGCGCCGTCGAGCCGGATGACCTCGCCGTTGAGCATGGGGTTCTCGACGATGTGGCGGACGAGGGCGGCATACTCGGCCGGGTTGCCCAGCCGCGAGGGGTGCGGGACCTGCTTCTCGAGGATCGCCTTGGTCTCCCCGGGCAGGCCGGCCATCATCGGCGTCTCGAAGGTGCCCGGTGCGACGGTGACGACGCGAATCGCCTTGTCTGCCAAGTCCCTTGCCGCCGACAGGGTGAGGCCGACGATGCCGCCCTTGCTCGCGGCATACGCCGCCTGACCGACCTGACCGTCGTAGGCGGCGATGCTCGCGGTCATGACGACCACCCCGCGGTCGCCGTCGACGGGCTCGTTGGCGAGCATCGCGTTGGCGGCCAGGCGCAGGACGTTGAAGGTGCCGATGAGGTTGATCTCGACGACGGTGCGGAAGGAGTCCAGGGGGAGCGGGCCGCCGCGGCCGATGACCCGGCCGGGGGTGGCGACACCGGCGCAGTTGACCGCGATCCGCAGCTCGCCGAGCTCGCGCGCGGTGTCGACCGCAGCCTGCACTTGGGCTTCGTCACGGACGTCGGTGGGCACGAAGCGGACCGAGTCGCCGAGTTCGGCCGCAAACGCCTCGCCGGGTGAGCTGGGCAGGTCGAGGACGACGGCCTTGGCGCCGTCGGCGACCAGGCGTCGGACGGCCGCGCCACCCAGGCCGGACGCGCCACCGGTGACGAGGGCGACGGTGGAGTCGGTGATCCGCATGCTGGGCTCAGCCTCTCTCGCGTTGCAGCTGGCGGGAGATGACCAGCCGCTGGATCTGGTTGGTGCCTTCGAAGATCTGGGTGACCTTGGCCTCGCGCATGTAGCGCTCGACCGGGAAGTCGCGGGTGTAACCGTAGCCGCCGAAGACCTGGACAGCGTCGGTGGTCACCTTCATCGCCGCGTCGGTCGCCACGAGCTTCGCGACCGACGCCTCCTTCGTGTAGGGCCGGCCCGCGTCCTTGAGGCGCGCGGCATACAGGTATGCCGCCCGCGCGGACGTCACCGCGGCCTCCATGTCGGCCAGGAGGAAGGCGAGGCCTTGGAACTCGATGATCGCCTTGCCGAACTGGCGCCGTTCCATCGCGTATGCCGTCGCCGCGTCGAGCGCGGACTGGGCCAGGCCGGTCGCGGCGGCGGCGATGCCGAGCCGACCGTTGTCGAGGGCGTGCAGGGCGATCGCCATGCCTTGTCCTTCGGCGCCGATGCGTCGGTCGGGGTCGAGGTGGACGTTATCGAAGACGACCTGGGCCACCGGATCGCCGTGCAGGCCCATCTTGTCCTCGGGCTTGCCGAACGACAGGCCGGGTGTGCCGTCGGGGACGAGGAAGCAGGTGATGCCCTTGGCGCCGAGGTCGGGGATGCGGGCGAAGGTCGTGTAGTAGTTGGCGTGGGCCGCGTGCGAGATCCACGCCTTGGTGCCGTTGAGGGTCCAGCCGCCGTCGTCGGCGCGGGTCGCTTCGGTCGTCATCGATCCGACGTCCGATCCGGAGTCGGGTTCGGAGAGGCAATAGCCGCCGAGCCAGTCGCCGCTGAGCATGTCGGGCAGGAAGGCGTTGCGCTGCTCGTCGGTGCCATATTCGGCAACCGGGTAGCAGGTGAGGGCGTGCACGCTGACGCCGACGGCGACCGACATCCACACGGTGGCGATCTCCTCAACGACTTGGAGATAGACCTCATAGGGCTGGCCGCCACCACCGAATTCCTCGGGGTAGGGCAGGGACAGCAGGCCGAGGGCCCCCAGGGTGCGGAAGGCGTGCTCGGGGAAACCGCCCTCACGTTCGAAGGCGTCCACCCGCGGAGCCAGCTCTTTGCGGCATACCTCCCGGGTCATCTCGATGAGCGCGCGGGACTCGTCCGACGGCATCAGCCTCGTTGCTGCCATGGCCCGAGAATACTAGGACGTCCAAGCATCTGTCCCCCCAGCCCGCCAGTCCCCCTCCCCGGAGTAACCGGTTGAGTGTTGGCGATTCCACGCCTTCTCGGCCCCAAACCGTCGAATCGCCAACATCGAAGCGGTTACTCCACGGGGTGGGTTGGGGGGTGCGGGGGTGAGTAGGGGTGAGTTGGGGCGGGGGTCAGGAGACGTTTTCGAGGACGACGGCCAGGCCTTGGCCGACGCCGATGCAGATGGCGGCCACGCCCCAGCGACCGCCACTGATCTGCAGTGACCGGGCCAGGGTGCCGAGGATCCGCGCGCCCGACGCGCCAAGCGGGTGGCCGATCGCGATAGCGCCGCCGTGCCGGTTGACGATCTCGGGATCGATGCCCCAGGCATCGACGCAGGCCAGGGCCTGAGCAGCGAAGGCCTCGTTGAGCTCGACGGCGTCCACGTCGCCCCACGTGATGCCCGCCCGGGCAAGCGCCAGGTTGGCCGCCTCGACGGGGGCGAAGCCGAAGAACTGCGGATCGTTGGCGGCAGCCCCTCGCCCCGCGATCCGGGCGACAGGCGTGAGCCCGGTGAGCGCGTCCGCCTTGGCCGAGCCCAACAAGGCAGCGGACGCACCGTCATTGAGCGGCGAGGCGTTGCCTGCCGTCACGGTCCCGGCCTCGGGGGAACGGAACGACGGCTTGAGCCCGGCCAGTTTCTCGACGGTCGTCTCGGGGCGGATCGACTCGTCCCGGTCCAGCGCCACCCCCGGCACAGCGACCACCTGGTCGGCATAGAACCCGCTCGTCCACGCCTCGTCGGCGAGCCGGTGCGACCGGGCGGCGAACTCGTCCTGACGCTCGCGGGTCACGGCATACTTCTCGCGCAACTGCTCGGTCGCCTCGCCGAGCGAGACCGTCCACTCCTTGGGCATGAGCTTGTTGACCAGCCGCCACCCCAAGGTCGTCGAGGCGAGCTCCAATCCGCCTGCGGGATAGGGGCGTTCGGTCTTGGGCAGCACCCACGGCGCCCGGCTCATCGATTCGACCCCGCCGACGACGACGACGTCGGCCTCGCCTACCGCGATCTGCCGAGAAGCCACGATCGCGGCATCGAGGCTCGACCCGCACAACCGGTTGATGGTGGTCGCCGGCACCGACGTCGGCACCCCGGCCAGCAACCCCGACATGCGCCCGACGTTGCGGTTGTCCTCGCCGGCGCCGTTGGCACAGCCAAAGACGATCTCGTCGATGCGCTCGGCCTCCAGAGAAAGCGCCCGCCGCACCGTCTCGCGGATGACCAGTGCGCCGAGGTCGTCGGGGCGCACCCCAGCCAGCGCACCGGCATACCGGCCGAAGGGCGTGCGCACGGCGTCGTAAAGGAACACGTCAGGCATTGCGGAAACCTCCGTGACGAAGCGGTGGGATGACGGAACCACGGGTGGACAGGCGACACGAGGGGCGGCTCATGGCAGGCACCAGTCGATCGGGGCGGCGCCTTGCCGCACGAGCAGGTCGTTGGCCCGGCTGAACGGCCGCGACCCGAAAAACCCGGAGCGCGCCGACAACGGCGACGGGTGGGCGCTCTCGATCCGAGCGACACTCCCCAGGCTCGGGGCGAGCGCCCGAGCGTCCCGTCCCCAGAGGATCGCGACGAGAGGACCGCCGCGGGCGACGAGGGCGTCGATGGCGGCCGCGGTGACGTCCTCCCAGCCGCGTCCGCGGTGGCTGCCCGGCCGACCGGGCCCGACCGTCAACACGCGGTTGAGCAGGAGCACACCTCGCTCGGCCCACGGGGTGAGGTCGCCGGTGTTTGGCCGAGGCAGCCCCAGGTCGGTGCCCAACTCGGTGAAGATGTTGACCAGGCTCGGCGGCAGCGGGCGCACGTCGGGAGCGACCGAGAAGCTCAGACCCACGGGGTGCCCGGGCGTGGGATAGGGGTCTTGGCCGACGACGAGCACCCGGACCGCATCGAGCGGTTGCCCGAACGCCCGAAGCACGTGCTCGCCGGCCGGCAGATAGCCCCGCCCCGCCGCGACCTCATCGCGCAGGAAGGCCCCAAGCGCGGTGACGGTCGGCTCCAGCGGCGCGAGCGCGGCACCCCAGGACGGGTGGACGAGCTGCGCCAGCGGCCGTGCGGTCACGTCGCAGAACTTACCCGCCCCGGTATGCCGGGTGGTCGCCGATGTGACGCACGCCGAGGCGGGTGGTCACGCCGGCCACTGCACGCGCTCGCGCAACCAGAGTGCGACGTAGACCAGACCGACGAGGACGGGCACTTCGATCAGCGGCCCGACCACTCCGGCCAAGGCCTGGCCGGATACCACCCCGAACACCCCGATGGCAACGGCGATGGCCAATTCGAAGTCGTTGCTGGCCGCCGTGAAGGCCATCGTCGTCGTGCGGGCATAGGTCAGCCCGAACAGCCGCCCCACGGCATACCCCAACACCCACATCACCGCGAAGTAGCCGAGCAGCGGCAGCGAGATCCGGGCCACCGCGAGCGGCTCCGAGGTGATCGTGTGCCCCTGCAACGCGAACAGGACGACGACGGTGAACAGCAGCCCGTAGAGCGCGACCGGCCCGATCCGCGGGAGGAACGTGCCCTCATACCAGGCCCGCCCGCGCGACCGCTCGCCCCACCAGCGGGTCAGCCAGCCGGCGACGAGGGGGATGCCGAGGAAGACGAGCACGATCGAGGCGATGCCCCACATCGAGACCTCAAGCGCGGCTTGCTCCAGCCCCAGCCACCCGGGGAGCACCTGGAGATAGAAGTAGCCCAGCACGGCATAGGCGAGCACCTGGAACACCGCGTTGAGGGCCACCAAGACCGCGGCCATCTCCCGGTCGCCGCACGCGAGGTCGTTCCAGAGCAAGACCATAGCGATGCATCGCGCCAGTCCCACGAGGATCACCCCGGTCCGGTATGCCGGGTGGTCACCAAGGAGCCACCACGCCAACGCGAACATCACCAGGGGGCCCACGACCCAGTTGAGCACGAGGGACGCGACGATCATCCGCCGGTCGGCGGTGACGACACCGATCTCGTCGTAGCGGACCTTCGCCAGGACGGGGTACATCATGAGCAGCAACCCGATGGCGATCGGCAGTGACGTCTGACCGACCTTGACCGCGTCCAGGGCGCGGTCAAGCCCCGGCACGAGCCGGCCGAGCAGCAACCCGGCGACCATCGCCAACCCGATCCATACGGGCAGCAGTCGGTCGACCCGGGACAGCCGGACCGGCGACGCCGGCCCAGCGGGAGACCCAGGCTGTGACCCCTGGCCGGCGGCAGCCACCCGCGACGGGCGCTCGGTCACCGAGGCAGCTCCACGGCGTCGACGCCTAGCTCACCGAGCAGGACCAGGACCCGATGCTTGATCTCGTCGCGGATTGGGCGCACCGACGCGACGCCCTGGCCCGCCGGGTCTTCGAGCACCCAGTCGAGGTAGCGCTTGCCGGGGAAGTAGGGGCACGTGTCGCCACACCCCATGGTGATGACGACGTCGGAGGCCTGGACTGCCTCGGTGGTGAGGATCTTGGGCTTCTCGGCCGAGATGTCGATGCCCTCCTCAAGCATCGCCTCGCGGACCGCCGGGTTGATCGTCTCGGCGGGGGCCGACCCGGCCGAACGCACCTCGACGGCGCCGCCAGACAGATGCGTCGTGTAGGCCGCGCCCATCTGAGACCGGCCGGCGTTGTGGACGCAGACGAACAGGACGGAGGGCTTGGTCTTCTCAGCTTCGGTCACGACGGTGTCCTTCGAATAGTGTTGGTGGACAAGGGATCTCAGACGTTCCACACCGACAGGCTCGTCGGCGAGCACGGGAATGACCGCGGTGCGCGGCGCGAGCGCACGGACCCGGGCCAGGTGTGGTGCCTCCGCAGCGGCCCGGTGGGCTAGCAGTGACGACGTTGGTCGCGCAGCTGCAAGCGAGGCGTTGACGACCCAGGCCCACGGGTGGATGTCGGCGCGCTTGAGATCGGCCTGCAACGCCTCCGCCTCAAGCACTGGCGTCGTGTCGGGCAGGGTGACGATCACGACGCGGGTCAGGTCCGGGTCGCGCAGCCGCATCAACGGCGTCGTGTATGCCGCCCCGCTGCCACCCGCGCCGCGGCCCCCAAGGTTGCGGACCACGTCACGATGGTAGGACCCGGTCGCGTCCATGAGCAGCAGGGTGTGGCCGGTCGGTGCGGTGTCCATGACGACGAACTGTCGCCGCGCCTGGTGGACCAGGTGCGAGAACTGCCCGAAGACCGCCACTTCCTCGGTGCACGGCGAGAGCAGGTCCTCGGCCAGCCGGGCCCGCCCTGCCTCGTCGAGGCTGGCTCCCTTGGTGGCCAGGACCTTCTCCCGGTATGCCGCGGTCGCCGCTCTCGGGTCGATCCGCGACACGATGATCCGTGCTCCAGCGCCGACCCGCACGTCGACTCCAGCACCGATCTCGGCCTCCGACGGGTCGGTGCCTAACGCCTCGTCTAGGTGCCCGGCTGGGTCGGTAGTCGTGAGGTGAACGAGGTGACCACGGTCGGCGAGGGCCACTGCGAGAGCGGCTGCCACCGTGGTTTTGCCGACCCCACCCTTGCCCATGCACATGACCAGCCCGTGGTCCTGGCGGGCCAGCTCATCGACAAGCAGGTCCAACCCGGGCAGGTCAAGCCCCGCGCCCGCGGGCGCCTGCTGGGGATCACCAACCGCCGGTGCTGATTCGTCAGCAAGCAGTCGCCGCACCGCGGCGACCCCGACGATCGTGTCGGCACGCAGGGGGACCTGGGTGCACGGCATACCGGCAAGGGCGGGCGGCAGGGCAGCGAGGGCGCGGGATTCGCGCTCGCGGACCGCGGCGGCGAGCCGGTCGCCGGAGTGGTCCGACGGGAGCACTCCGTTGACCACGAGGTGCTGGTCGGTGATCCCGAGTTGCGCGAGTTCCGTTGCGGTCCGTGCAGCTTCGGCAAGCGAGGAGGCCTGAGCGCGGGCGACGAGGACGAGCCGGGTCCATCCGGGATCGGCCAGGCGCGCGAGGGCGGTGGCATAGGTCGAGCGTGCCCGGTCCAGCCCTGCCATCGGCCCCAGGCACGACGCGTCGCCCTTGCCGGCATCGAGGAACTCGGTCCATTCGCCCGGCAGCTGCAGCAGGCGGATCGTGTGCCCGGTCGGCGCGGTGTCGAACACCACGTGGTCGTATGCCGCGATGGCCGCGTCATCAGCCAGCAGCGCGGTGAACTCGTTGAAGGACGCGACCTCGGTCGTGCATGAGCCGGATAGTTGCTCGGTGATCGAGGCGATCTCGGCGGCCGGAAGCAGGTCGCGGACCGGCCCGACGATCCGTTCGCGATAGGCCTGCGCGGCCTGCTGCGGGTCGATCTCCATGGCGGCCAGGCCGTCGACGCCGGGAACGAGCGTGACGTGGGCGCCAATCGTCACCCCGAAGACCTGACCGACGTTGGAGGCCGGGTCGGTGCTGACGAGCAGCACGCGCCGACCGCTGTCCGCCAGGCGCACCGCGGTCGCGCAGGCCAGCGACGTCTTGCCGACCCCACCCTTGCCCGTGAAGAAGACGAACCGCGGCAAGTCAGCCAGGAACGTCACCACCGCGCTCGCCTCCACCATTCTGCCGTATGCCGTGTGGGCGCGTCAGCAGCAGCCGCCGCCACCGCAACACCCGCCGCTGGAGGCGGGCGCGCTGGCTGCGTCGCCGGGCGAGCCGGTGGTCGTGGCGGGGGCGGACACAGGGGTGAGTCCGAGGTCGACGCGAGCGGGCGAGTCAGGGGCGCTGTCCACTCGCCCGGCGAGCTGCAGGAGCCGACCGCGGGACGGGTAGGAGCCAGTGGCGACGGTGACGCCGTCGACGAGGGTGAGCGGCAGCCCGGCTGAACCAGCGACCTTGAGGAAGTCACGCACTGCGGGCTGGGCGGCAAATGCGGCTGGGTCGTTGGCCAAGTTGTGCCGTTCGATGTCGACGCCGAGGCCGCGCACGTGGTCCAGGTCGGCGGTGAAGGTGACCAGGGCCTGGTCGACGTCCGGCCCGCAGACGCCGGTGTTGCAGCACAAGGCGGGCTCGAAGACCCGGATGGCGGGTGAGGCGGGGGCAGTCATCTCACGCCTTTCGTTGAGTCGGCCGAGAGCACATGTATCGATAACTCTCGATGGAAAGTCAACGGCATACATGGATGTTTGTCAATGTGACGGCTAGCATCGGGTGGTGACCACCACCCTGCCCCTCGCCGCCGCGGTCGGCGCGCAGGCTCAAGCGGCCGGTTGGCCGGACGACGCTGACGTCTGCTGCCCGGGCTCGACGTGCGACCTGCTGCCGGCGCGCTCGGCTGCGGATCTGGCTGAGGTCTTCAAGGCACTCGCCGACCCGACTCGGGTGCGGCTGCTGCATTACCTCGCGTTCTCGGCGAGTGGCACGGCGTGCGCCTGCCACCTGCCCGACGCGCTGGGGATCAGCCAGCCGACCCTGTCGTTCCACATGAAAAAGCTGCACGACGCGGGCCTGGTCAACCGCGAGAAGCGCGGCCGATGGGTGCACTACACGGTGCGGTCCGATGGGCTGGCCTTCGCGCGTGAGTTCCTCGACCTGCCGGCCAACCCAGCCGCCCGCTGCTGCTGACCACGACTACGTCGCTGACCACGGAGACCCACGTGCCCGTCCACGAGCCATCTCGTCGCGCCACCGCCGAGGCCATCGGCACGGCTGTCCTGGTCGCCACCGTCGTCGGTTCGGGGATCATGGCAACCCGACTGACCCAGGACGTGGCCCTGCAGTTGCTCGTCAACGCCGTGGCCACCGTGGCAGCCCTGGCCGTGCTCATCTGGTCCTTGGGCCCAATCTCGGGGGCACACTTCAACCCCGCGGTCACCCTGGTTGCCCTGGCGCGCAAGGAGATCGGGGCGGGCGAGGCCGCACGCTACGTCGTGGCCCAGATCGTCGGAGGCTTGGCCGGGACGGCCCTGGGCAACCTCATGTTCGACCTGCCCGCGTGGCATGCGTCGACCAAGGTGCGCTCGTCGGCCAGCCTGTGGCTGGGCGAGATCGTCGCCACGGCCGGCCTGCTCTCGCTCATCGGGGCGCTGACCCGCACCGGACACGGGCGGCTGGGACCGGCGCTCGTGCCCGCGTGGATCGGCGCGGCATACTTCTTCACCTCCTCGACCTCGTTCGCCAACCCGGCGGTGACGATCGCCCGCGCGGCGACCGACACGTTCTCCGGGATCGCGCCGGGCGCCGTGGCCGCGTTCATCGGCGCGCAACTGGTCGGGGCCCTGGTCGGGGCGCTGCTCACCGAGCTGTTCTACCCGCGGGCTGGAGTGCCTGAGCCGCTGGACCTGCCCGAGCCGGTTCACTCGGCCGAGTCGCCCGCCGAGGTGGCCGCGGCCGCGGAGGCAGCGGACTCGCGCTCCTGAAGGTCGGTAGGGTCGAGGGCATGAGCGCCGCCGATCTGCCACCCCAGTCCCGCGAGCCGGTGAGCGCGGAGCTGTTCGCCTACCTCGCCACCGACCCCGTGGCCGACCTCCTCGGCATCGTCTTCGAGGACATTCGCCCGGGCTATGCGCGAGCCCGTATGCCGGTCACCCACCGCTTGCTCAACGCTCCCGGCACCGCGCATGGCGGCGCGATGATGGCGCTTATCGACGTCGTCCATGCCGCGGTGAGCAATAGCCACGGCACTCTGGCGGTCGCCCAGGACGTGCACACCGAGTTCCTCTCGGCCGGAGTCGAGGACGACGTGCTGCGCTGCGAAGGCGTCGAGATCAGTCGGACCCAGCGGACCGGCGTCTTCCGGATCGACGTCTTCGCGGACGGCCGACCCGGCCACCCCGACGGCAAGCTGCTGGCGACGGCCCTGGCGCGGGTGTTTCGGATCGGGACGCCCTTGCTGCCGTCCGCCGCCCAGGGGGCAGACGCATGACCGCGTCGCCGTCGTTGCGCTGGCCCACCCTCGTCTTCGATCTCGACGGCACCCTCGTCGACACCATCGGGCTCATCGTCGCGTCCTACCAGCACGCCTTCCGAACGGTCCTCGGTCATGAGGAGGACGAGGCACGGATCCGCGCCTGGATCGGTCGGCCGCTGGTGCGCTGCTTCCAGGAGGCGGCGCCCGACCACGCGGACGAGCTGTTCGCGGCATACACGGCGTGGAACGAGGCCAACACCGACGCGATGGTGCGCTCTTACGCGGGGGTGGCCGACCTGTTGGGCGACCTCGCGGCGGCTGGTGCTCGGGTCGCGGTGGCCACCTCCAAACGGCGGCCGCCCGCGGTCCGAGCGCTCGAGCTGACCCGGCTGACCGATCTTGTCCCGGTGGTCGTGACGATGGAGGACACCGCCGTGCACAAGCCCGACCCGACGCCCCTACTGCTCGCGGTGCAGCGGGTCGGCGGGGAGCCCGGCAGGGCGGCATACATCGGGGACGCGGTTGTCGACGTGCGGGCGGCTCACGCGGCCGGGATGGCCGGGATCGGGGTCCTGTGGGGCGCGGGCACCGAGGCGGACGTGCGGGCCGCGGCACCCCACGCGGTCGCCCCCACAGTCGCCGACCTGCGCGCGCTGCTTCTCGGGTGAGACGGTCGTCCCGCCTCCGGTCCTTCCGTATGCCGTCCCCCGAACCTCAGCAGTCACACGTTTCACAGGCTGGGATGTTTCGCAAGTCGACTCGCCGAGGCGAATGACATGGATGTCATTCGCCCTCTATAGTTGCGGGGGGAGTCACTCACGGAGGGGTCGGATGGCAGACACGGCACAGCGGGTCGTCGCGGCATACACGCCGCTGACCGACCGCGAGCGCGAGGTGCTGGCCTTCGAACGGCAGTGGTGGAAGTACGCCGGCGCCAAGGAACAGGCGATCAAGGAACTGTTCGACATGTCGGCCACCCGCTACTACCAGGTGCTCAACGCCCTCATCGACAGCCCGTCGGCGCTGGAAGCCGACCCGATGCTCATCAAGCGGCTGCGCCGGTTGCGCGCCAGTCGGCAGCGTCAGCGCAGCGCGCGGCGCCTGGGCATGAACCCCTGACCCGAGCCGAGGAAGGCTGGGCGTCAGGAGGGCTGCGGCACGCGACCGCGGACCGGGACTCCGAGTTGGGTGACGGCGTCCCTGACGCGGTCGATGTCCCGGGTGGTCGGGAGGGAATCGGTCACGACCGTGATCTCGATCGCGAGGTCGACCTCGGCGATGGTCTTGTCATCGTTGGCCCGCGCTCGTTCAACGAGACGATCGGCCACGTCGAGGACTTCTTGATCGCTGAGTCGACGGCCGAGCAATGCCATGAGGGGAATCGAGCGGCTCGAGGTGGTCCGCTCGAGGTGTTCTCGGCTGGTGAATCGCTGTGCGAATCGCCACATGGCCAGATTGTCGACAGGAGATTCGACGGGACGGTGTCCGCAGGGTGAATGACCTGTAAAGACTCGGTGGCCGACCACCCTGGGGTGATCGGCCACCGAGTCTTGTGGTGCTGATGAGGAACGGTCAGTGCGTTGCTCCGGGGACGTGCGGGTCGACGTTCACGCCCGCCTCTTCCAGCAGGTGCGCGATCCGGGCGATGTCGTCGTCGGTCGCCTCTTCGTGGACCTTCTCGTCGATCATGGCGCGGATCTCGTCCTCGGTGATGAGCTCGTCGTCGTAGTCGCGCTCGACGAGCGACACGGCGATGTTCTCAACCTCGGCGGTGGTGAGCTTGCGGTGCAACACGCCCATGAGGGCGATGTAGTCACCTTGGGCAATGCCTTCGGGCCGACCGGCACGGAGCCAGTTGACCAGACGGCGTCCGGCGCTCTCAGTGTGCGGGGACATTAGGTAGCAGACCTCACTTCGAGAACGTGGGGAACGGGCCGTTGAAGCCGACCTTGAAGCCGAGGCTCGTGAAGATGAGCCAGGCCAGGCCGTAGACGACCAGCGTGAGAATGATGATGAAGAAGACAAGGGCAACGAGCTTGCCGACGGGGCGCGGGGCGGCGCCTGCTGCAGCCTCGCCTCCCTCCGCGGTCGCCAAACCGTTGACCGCAAGGGCAAACAGGGTGGGGATCCCGGCGCCGAGAAGCAGACCTGCAACCAGGACCTTCCATGCACCGTCCATCGCAATGATGAGGTTGTTCATGATGAGTCGGCTTTCCGGTCAGTGGTGGGCGTGGGGGATGGCGTCGGTGACATGAGCGGCATCCGGCTCCGCGTTCCAGTCCTTGCCGACGCTGTGCTTGTCGACCGGATCCTTGCGGGAGCGGAGCCAGATGTAGAGCGACACCCCGATGAGGATTGCCACCACGACGATCGCACCGATCAGCTCAGGCATCAGGCGGCTGATGAGGAACATGACCGCTCCCACCAGGCCCGCGGCCGGGAAGGTGATCGCCCAGGCGCTGGCCATCCGGCCAGCGACGGACCAACGGACCTCGGCACCCTTGCGACCGACGCCGGCACCCATGATCGAGCCGGAAGCGACGTGGGTGGTCGACAACGCGAAGCCCAGGCCACTCGAAGCGAGGATGACGGACGCAGTGGAGGTGTCGCCAGCGAAGCCCTGGGGGGCGTTGATGTCGACGATGCCCTTGCCGAGGGTCCGCATGATGCGCCAACCGCCGAGGTAGGTCCCCATGGCGATCGCGACGGCGGCGCCGATCTTCACCCAGAGGGGAATGGAGATCTCCTGCGAGACGTCGATCTGGCCCGCGGCGATGAGGGCGAGGGTGATGACACCCATCGTCTTCTGCGCGTCGTTGGTGCCGTGGGCGAGCGCGACCATCGAGGCTGCTCCGACCTGGCCGTAGCGGAACCGGGACTCGCGGAACTTGTCACCCATCTTGCGGGTGAGCGTGAAGACGATGCGCGTGCCGACGGCCGCGACGATGAAGGCGATGACGGGGGAGATGAGCGACGGGATGAGCACCTTGCCCACGACGCCGTCGAGCTTGTCAGTCGAGTGGCCCAGCCAGTTGACCTGGGAGAAGCCGAATCCCGCGATCGTCGCGCCGACGAGCCCACCAAGGAGCGCGTGAGACGACGACGACGGCAGGCCGAGCAGCCAGGTGAGCAGGTTCCACACGATGCCGCCGACGAGGCCAGCGAGGACGACCATGAGCAGGAGGGTCCCCTGCTTGCCGTTGTCGCTGCCGATGAACTGCGGGTTGGGTAGCCCGTTCTTCATCTGGATGCCGTCGATCACAGCGTTGGTGATGGTGAGGGCGACCTTGACGGAGATGAGCGCTCCGACAAGGTCCAAGGTCGCGGCGAGCGTCACGGCCGTCTTGGGAGACAGCGCGCCCGTGGCGATAGAAGCGGCCATGGCATTTCCGGTGTCGTGGAAGCCATTGGTGAAATCGAAGGCCAGGGCCGTGACAACGACCATGACAAGTATGACTGTTGCGGTGGTCACGCGCCCCATGATCGGGGCGCTGTCGAGTGGCCCACAAGACGAAAGTCCCGGATGCGTTCCGCATCACGCGGCTCGCACCCGGGACCGAGCATTCGTTTCCCGTTCGTTCACTCTGCGTTAACGTAGAGAGGTTTCAACCATCCACCCAGGTGGGTGTGTGCGGGCACCTGGCGTGCCACCGCAACGTTTCGGCCAGGTGCCCGCACTCCCCTCCCCGGACGCACCCCGGGGAGGGGAACTTGCGGCATACCCTGTCGTCGCCGTGCTTCGGGCCGCGGGCGCCGTCGACCGCGTGTCGAGCGGGCCGGTCTACTTCTTCTTGTCGACGAACCAGGGGATGATGTGGTCGAAGGTGACCACTTTGCCGACGCCGGTGGCGACGATGAAACTGATGCCGTAGGACACCGCGAGCAGGATCACCAGCAAGAGGGCGCCCGCCAGTATCTTGCCAGCCACGTTTGGCGTGGCTCCGTGAACGTCTTCGTCACTTGCTTCAGGTTCGGGCTTGCCAACGAGGCGCCCTTGGGCGTCGCGCATGTTCTTTGTGACGGCCAAGATCATGTCCACTAGGGACCAGACTCCCAAACCACCACCCGTCAGCAGTTTCCCAAGACCAAGGCCCCAACTGCCGAGGTAGAAGCGGTCCATCCCTAGGCCGCCTACAAGGACGCTGAGGAGGATAGTGACTGTCCAGTCCTTGTCCGACTGAACGCCCGCTGCCATCCTGCGTCCACCGACGATCGCGGTCCCGCCAGCGGCCATGGCCAGGCCGCGGACAGCGAACGCGTAGAGGATGGGAAGGCCTGCGCCGAGGACGAGTCCAGCCGCGAGCACCTTCCACGCGCCTTCTAGGGCGAGGGGAACCATGTTCATGATGCGTATGCCTTCTTCCTGGCTCAGTGGGCGGCCGGGCCGGCCGACTGCGGCGCGTCCAGCTCGTGGTGCGGGTCGATGATGTCGTGGGCGGCGACGGCCACCTCAGGCTTGCTGCCGTCGTGCCACTCGTCGTTGACGTTGGTGTGGTCGATGACGTTGTGCCGCGAGCGCTTCCACATGTAGAAGGACAGGCCGCAGAGGATGGCGAAAACGATCAGCGGACCGACGATGCCGCCGATGCCATTCGCGATCCAGAACATGATGGCGCCCATGACCGCGGCAGCGGGGAAGGTGATCGCCCAAGCGGCAACCATTCGGCCAGCGACGGACCAGCGGACCGTGGCACCCTTCTTGCCGATGCCGGTGCCCATGATCGAGCCGGTCGCGACGTGGGTGGTCGACAGGGCGAAGCCGAGCTGGCTGGAGGCGAGGATGACCGTGGCGGAGGACGCGTCGGCGGCCAGACCCTGCGGCGACGAGATGTCGACCAGGCCCTTGCCCATCGTGTGGATGATCCGCCAGCCACCGAGGTAGGTGCCGAGGGCGATCGCGAGGGCGGCGGACAGCTTGACCCACAGCGGGACGTAGACAGCAGTGGAGCTCACGGTGCCAGTGGCAACGAGGGCGAGGGTGATGACACCCATCGTCTTCTGGGCGTCGTTCGTGCCGTGGGCGAGGGAGACCAACGAGGCCGCGCCAACCTGGCCCCAGCGGAACCGGCGCTCGCGGAACTTGTCCTCGATCTTGGCGGTGATCATGAAGATCACTCGGGTGGCCGTCGCCGCGACGATCATCGCGATGACGGGGGACAGCAGCGAGGGGAGGAGGACCTTGCCGATGACGCCGTCGAGCTTCGTGCCGTCACCGGCCCACTTGACGCCGGCGAAGCCGAGGGCACCGATGGTGCCACCGACGAGCCCGCCCAGGAGGGCGTGCGACGACGAGGACGGGAGGCCGAGCAACCAGGTGAACAGGTTCCAGATGATCCCGCCGATCAGGCCGCCAAAGACGATGAGCAGCAGCAAAATCGCTCCGCTCTCTCCCTTGAACGCTGCCAGTGGGAGACCGGCCTTGTCCTGGAGGTTGACGACCGAGTTGCTGACGGTGAGGGCGACCTCGACCGAGAGCAGCGCGCCGACGAGGTTGAGGATCGCCGCAAGGGTGACTGCACCCTTGGGCGAGAGCGCGCCGGTGGCGATCGAAGCCGCCATGGCGTTTCCGGTGTCGTGGAACCCGTTGGTGAAGTCGAAGGCCAGAGCGACGACGACGACCAGGGCCAAGATCATTGTTGCGGTGGTCATGAGTGGCAATGATGGGAGTCGCCGGGCTCTTGACAAGGCCCTTAGTCCCTGCTGAAGCGGTTGTGCAGCCTATGTTTGACAACCTTTCCGCCATTCGTCACCAATACCTTTTCGGGCGTTCATCAAGAGTTCACGGCTCGAGGGAGACCGCCGACACCGTGTGATCCGGATCGAGGAGGATGGCACCCATGAGCGACTGCCTCTTCTGCGCCATCGCCGCGGGCTCCGTGGCCGCCGAGATTGTCCTAGAGAGCGAGGACATCGTCGCCTTCTTGGACACCCGGCCGGTCTTCAAGGGGCACGTCCTGCTCGTCCCGCGGAAGCACGTAGCGACGCTGCCGGACCTGCCCGACGACCTCGCCCTGCCCTTCGTGGCGGCCGCTCGTCGGCTTGCGACGGCGATGGTCGCCGGGCTGGGCGCTCAGGGCAGTTTCGTCTGCGCCAACAACGTCGTCAGCCAGTCGGTGCCCCACCTGCACCTACACGTCATCCCGCGCACCAAGGGCGACGGCCTGCGGGGTTTCCTCTGGCCGCGGGTCCCCTACGACTCGCCCCAGGAGATGGCCGAGTATGCCGCCCGCCTCCGATCCGTCCTCTGACCGCAGCCGGGCGACCAACACCGCCAAGGCGCCGAGCGGCAGGAGGGCGCAGGCGAGCTGACCCCAGGGCGGCCACGGCCACGGCATACCCGTCCAAGGCCACGGGTGGACCGCCTCCGCGAGCGTCAGTGGCCCCACCAGGGCCGGCGCGACCAGCGCGGCCGTGAGCGCGTGCTGGGCACGCACCCACAGCCACATCCCTGCCGGAACGACCCACACCCAGTGGTGCGACCACGACACGGGGCTGGCCAAGAGGGCCCCCAAGGCGAGGCAGACCAGCGCGCCGACGTGGTCCTGGGCAGCCTGCGCCCGTCGGGCCGCCAGGACGGCGAGGGCCAGCGCCAGCAGCTGGACGGGAAGCGTGGCCCAGGTCGGCGGGGTGTTGGTCGCCAGGATGCGCGCGAGGACACCCACGAGCGACTGATTGTCCGGGTAGGTCACCCCGCCTACGCGCACCGGATCCCACGGCAGCCTCCCGAAGTAGAGGGCACTGGCATCTCGGTCGACCAGGGCGGTCAGGCCGGTCAGCAGCGCCGCAACTCCCAGGGCGCGCGCTGCTGCTGCGCGCTCCCCGCGGATCAGCAGCAGGAGCACGAACACCCCGGGCACGACCTTGACCGCGGCGGCGAGGCCGATGAGGACTCCTCGGCCTCGGGTCGGCAAGGCCAACAGGTCGACCACCACCAGCCCCATGAGTAGGAGGTTCACCTGGCCCAAGGACAGATGGCGCGCCTGCGGGGCGAGCGCGAGGCCGCCGCCGAGCCAGACGAACAGGTGGGCACGCGGCATACCCAGGCGGCGGGCGACCAAGACGACGACCAGCGCGTATGCCGCGAGGTTGGCTACCGTCAACGCCGCCGCTCCCAGCCCCTCCGGGAGGAGGGCGAGCACCCTGGCGAGGTATGCCGCGACTGGCGGATAGGTGAAGGGGAGGCCTCCGGTATCCCGATACGGGGATAGCCCGTCGAGAACGTCCTGACCCGCCTGTCGATAGACGAGGAAGTCCAACGGACGCTCGGTCAGGGCCAAGCCCGTCCGCAGGAGACCCGCTCCGACGACGGCCGCAGCGACGATCCCGGCGACCTTCCGATCGGCCCGCCAGCTGAATGCCGCCAGCCACTGTGGGGTTGTGAAAGTCATGCCTCGACGGTCGGCGCCGCCGCAGGCTGTGTCTGTGCGGGTGACCTCCGGAAACCGAGGGCGGCTGTCGCCCCACCTCCGGGGTGCCATTCGGGAGGCTGTCCCGCCCCAGATGGGGGGGCAGCACCCTGGGCGGGCGAGGTCCGGGTCGTTAGCGTGAGATGGACGACCTAACGAGCGAATGGATGGTGATGACCACCGCAGCCTGGGACCGGCCCGGCGACCTCCAAGACCGATCGCGACGGGACGGGCCGACAAACTGGTGGCGGCGCCGTTTCCCGTGGAGGGTGACCGCCCACCTGGGGTTGGGGCTCCTGTCCGGGATGGGCGGCCCAGTCATCGTCCTGGGAGTGTTCGCCGCCCAGGGCTTGGAGTATCTACTCCCCCGTGGAGACACTCGGGGCGAGGCGCTGCCTGACGTCGTGGTTCGCTGGTCAGGTCGTGCTGAGGCGGTGAGGTTCGCCGACCTGCTGGGTGTGGCCATCGACGTTCCACGGCTACGTCGCCGACCCCAGCTCACGTCGGAGCTGCAGGGCCGGGCTTGGGGGGAGCGTGAACGTGCCGTGATCGGCTACTGGCTGGTGCGGCCGCTCGTCTCGCTCGTCGAGCTCGCCCTCCTCGTGTTACTGCTCGGGATACCTCTCGTGGTGGCTGCGGGCCTCGTCGCCGGATGGTCGGGATGGCGCCCTCCGGCCAGCGATGTGGTCGCCGGACTCCCTGCGTCGGTGGCCCAGTTCTGGCCCCTGATCGGGGCGTTGGCGCTGCTCTCGTGGCTGCGGTTGGTCGTCGCGCCGGTCATCCGGGGGTTGGGTGCGGCCGAGTCGAGGATTGCTGGCTCCCTGCTCGGAGGGCGGGAGGCGATCCTCGAGGAACGGGTCGACGCACTTATGGTGAGCCGGGGACTGGTGGTCGACGCGGCCGAACGGGAGCGGCGGCGGATCGAACGCGACCTGCACGACGGTGCCCAACAGCGGCTCATCGCGTTGACGATCCTGCTGGGCAGGGCGCAGGCGCGACTAGGCGAGCGAGAACCCGAAGTGGCCGACCTCATCGCGCAAGCCAAGGCTGAATCACGCTCTGCCACAACTGAACTGCGTGATCTCACCCGAGGATTGCATCCCCCTGTCCTCACCGATCGAGGCCTGGACGCCGCGCTGTCTGCCGTGGCCGCGCGCTCCCCCGTCCCCGTCGATATCGTGGTGGACCTGCCGGTGCGGCCGCCGATGTCGGCCGAGGCCACGATCTACTTCGCGGTGCTTGAGGCGCTGACCAACGTCGCCAAGCACTCGGGCGCCGGGCGCGCGTCGGTCTCGATCAGACGGTCCGGGGAGCTCGTTGTCACCACGATCACTGACGAGGGCCGCGGGGGCGCCGATGCGAGCAAAGGGAGCGGGCTCCGCGGGATTATGGACCGGCTCGCTGGGGTCGACGGGTCGCTGACGGTCCTCAGCCCGCCAGGAGGACCGACTGTCTTGACGATCGAGGTACCCGGTGGCTGCTGAGCCGTTGTGCGTTGTCGTCGCGGAAGATTCGGTCCTCTTGCGCGAGGGCCTCGTCCGCTTGCTCGAGGAGCAGGGGCTGCGGGTCACGGCGGCGGTCGGCGACGGGGAGGAACTCTTGCGGGTGGTCGCGGAGCGGGTGCCCGATGTGTGCGTTGTCGACGTCAGGATGCCGCCGACATACCTCGACGAGGGCCTGCGTGCCGCGGTGGTGATCCGTCACCGTTGGCCACAGGTCGGGGTGCTGGTGCTCTCGCAGTACGTCGAGGAGCGGTATGCCGTCGAGCTGCTCTCCGATCAGCCCGGCGGGGTGGGGTACCTGCTCAAGGACCGGGTGGCGGATGTGCTCGAGTTCGTCGATGCGCTCCGCCGGGTCGCTCGGGGAGGGACAGCCTTGGACGCTGAGGTGGTCGCCCAGCTCTTGGCCCGGGCACGGCATACCGATCCGCTGGCGAGTCTCACCGCGCGGGAGCGGCAGGTGCTGGCGGCGATGGCCCAGGGCCGGTCCAATGTCGGCATCGCCGCGGACCTGGTCATCGGAGAAGGAGCCGTCGAGAAGAACGTGTCGAGCATCTTCGGCAAGCTCGGGCTGTATGCCGACATGGGTGAGCATCGCCGGGTGCTGGCCGTGCTGCGCTACTTGGGAGAGGGCCGTGGCTGACCCAACATCATTCCGCCCCAGCCGAACCCGGCTGCGGTGGTTGCGTGCGACGGGCCTGGTCGTGGTGCTGGGCGCCCTGGTCCCGCCCTCCTCGTGGGCGGCCGAGGCTCTCGGACTGCGACAGAGCGTCGCGGAGTACCAGCGCTTCCAGGACTGGTCCACTCCGATCTCGGAGGTCATGGTCAACGCCGGAGACACCTGGATCGAGGTCGTTCGCAGTGAGGGGGTCTCCGGCAAGGGCGTGGTGTGGCTCGAGCGATCGTGT
Organism: Candidatus Phosphoribacter hodrii; assembly: GCA_016707175.1. Lineage (GTDB taxonomy): Bacteria > Actinomycetota > Actinomycetes > Actinomycetales > Dermatophilaceae > Phosphoribacter > Phosphoribacter hodrii. Next base: position 422,335 of record JADJIB010000001.1, on the reverse strand, counting down.
GTGTTGCCCTCACCCAGCCCGCCGTGGTGGGAGGTCAGCGCCGGCGGCCTCGAGGTGTTCGCCGATCCGGTGCTCGGCTGGGAGCAGCTGGTCCGCAGGTGCGAGACCTGGGTCCATGTCTTCGTCGATCAGGGGGTGAGGGTGCGGGTCTGGGACCAGACCCGTTCGACCATCAGTGAGCTTGATCCCGGTGTGGCCCATTGGGAGATCGGCGCGGGCGGTCGGGTGAGCACGACCCCGCGGTAAGGCCAGGGGTGCTGTCGTCGGTCCTCTCTAGCCGGACACCCGATCGGGGTGGGTGTAGACGTTGAGGCTGGTACTGCGGCTGAAGCCCACCAGGGTCAGGCCGACCTGCTGGGCGAGGTCGACGGCGAGCGACGACGGCGCTCCAACGGCCGCCAGGATCGGTATGCCGCCCTGCCGCGCCTTCTGCACCAACTCGAACGAGGCCCGGCCGCTGACCTGCAGGACCGTGCCGGCGAGCGGCATACGGCCCTCCCGTAGCGCCCACCCGACCACTTTGTCGACGGCGTTGTGCCGCCCCACATCCTCACGGAGACAAAGCAATTCAGCTCCGGCGGGGCTTACGCCGAAGAGCCCGGCCGCATGCACCCCGCCCGTGCGCTCGAACACCGACTGCTGCTCCCTGAGTCGCGCGGGTAGCCCCAAGAGCAGGTCCAGCGACACGACGGTGTCGTCCGCGGGCCATTCGGGCGACGCCCGCACCACATCCGAGATCGACGTCGTCCCGCAGATCCCGCAGGCGCTCGACGTCGTGACTTGCCGCTCTGCCCGACTCGGCGGCAGCGGCACCCCGGCTGCCAGCGTGGCGTCGATGACGTTGAAGGTCTGCTCGCCCGCTTCATCGGTGCCCGCGCAATAGCGCATCGTTGCGAGGTGCTCGGCCGTGCCCACGATGCCCTCACTGACGAGGAAACCGGCCACTAGATCGAAGTCGTCGCCCGGCGTGCGCATCGTCACGCTGAGGTCCCTGCTCTCCCCGGCTTTCCCAGCCCATGATCGCAGCCGGATCTGCAGGGGTTCCTCGACCGCCACGATGTCCTCGCGGACCCGGGGAGGTGAGCCCGCGGCATACCGGGTCGTCCGTAGCCGCCGCGTCACCCGAGCCATGACAGGACACGGTATGCCGTCCAGCCCGCGAGCGGGAGCCGCGGGGGCTGCGGGCGGGCGCCTACTCTGGGTCGCCGTGAAGCCCTTCCTGCTGCTGGCCATTCGGGCCGAGGACGCTGCCGCGGACGACGAGTACGCGTCGATCCTGCGGCTCGGCGGGCTCGACGCCAGCCAGCTGCACCGGGTCCGAATGGAACAAGCGCCGGTGGGCGATCTGGACCCGACGGCATACAGCGGGGTGATTCTCGGCGGCGGGCCGTTCCAGCGCAGCGATCCGGAGAGCAAGAAGTCCGACGCGCAGGTGCGGGTCGAGGCCGAGCTGGAGTCGCTGCTTGACGTCGTCGTGGCGCAGGATCTGCCGTTCCTCGGGCTGTGTTACGGCATCGGCATGCTGGGGTCGCATCAGGGCGGCATCGTGGACCGGACGTTCGGCGAGCCGGTGGGGCGGATGCCGGTGACGGTGACTGCGGCGGGGCAGGCCGATCCGCTGTTCGAGGGGTTGCCGGAGCAGTTCGAGGCGTTCGGTGGGCACAAGGAGGCGCTGTCGGTGACGCCGCCGCACGCGGTCGTGCTGGCGACGTCTGCGGCCTGCCCGGTGCAGGCATTCCGGGTGGGGGCGAACGTCTATGCGACGCAGTTCCATCCGGAGCTGGACGCGGCGAGCCTGTGCACGCGGATCGACGCCTACGCCGGCTATGGCTACTTCCCGCCCGAGGAGGCGCAGGTGCTCAAGGCGGTCGCGCGGGAGCGGGACGTGCAGTGGCCGGCGCAGATTCTGCGCCGCTTCGTCACTCGGTATGCCGCCCGCTGACCCGATCGGACTGGCTCTGCCGCACGCGCTGGTTGGCCGCGCCCGCTGACCTGATCGGACTGGCGCTGCCGCACGCGCTGGTTGGCCGCGCCCGCTTCCCGATCGGTCGGTGCAGCGAGCGATGACCCATGACGGCGCTGATGGGGGCGCGAACAGTGTCGTTGGAGCAGCAGTGGCGGCGCCGTCATGGGCGCCCTCATGGAGCGCGACTCGTTGTCGCGGGGCCGGTTAGGCGGAGCGACCGCCCTTCGATGGCTCCAGCAGACTCCGGCGCGTGGCGGTGACTGGGGGTCGAGGGCGCTGTCGGGCCTGCAGATAGGTGCGTTCGATGCGTGCCACGACGCCGGCCAGGTTGCGGTGGATGCGGTTCGGTGTTACCCCGGCGACCACAATCCCCACCGCGGTGAGGTCGGCGTCGGCCTCGACGGTCGCGTCCCAGGCGGCCCCTGCGGAGTGGAAGCGTCGTGAGTGCACCATGACGGCGAGGGCGACGTCGTCGAACCACAGGTCCGGGGTAGTGAGTCGGGTTGGTCCAATGCGCAGCCCGGGGTTGGGCCATACCTGGGGGAGCACACTGGACTGTTCGACGGCTCGAAGCAGGATGGCCTCCGGAGGCGACCACGACCCGGTGCCGGCGGCCTGCGCGGCCAATCCGGCGAGCGCGGATCCCCGGCGGTTGCGCTGGGCGAGTTCGTGCACCAAGTCGTCGACGGTGACCAGACGCCGCTGAACGGCCTCGATGCCAATCGCCTTCGCGGTGTCCTTGGCGCCGCTCTGGGTTGCTGCGTCGAGCACGGCCCGGGCGGGACTGGTCAGCACCAGAGCGCCACTCGTCACCGCGAGGGGATCGGGCCGATGGGTTCGGGTCAGGCTCGCCCACGCCACTCGTCGGCCGCGCCGGGGTGCTGGAACGAGGACATGGACACAGTCGCCGGGGTCAGCGGACTGAACTCCAAAGCGCGCCGCGGCGGTGAGCCCGCTGAGAGCCGCTCCTGGGCCAGCGAGGAGAAGGGCGGCCACTTCCCGCTGCATGCGAACCGTCGGTCGCCGATCAAGTTGGTAGACCCCTGGCAGAACGATTCGCCAGTGTCGACCCAGGTGCCAGCGGAGCGCAGCATCACTCACGCCGCCCTCCTTCAGTTGGGCACGGGTGAGCAGGCCGAGCTGGTCGCGTAACAGCCATTGCGTTGGCTCATCGAGATCCATCTGCCGAGTCTTCCGACGCAGACTGCCCTGGGCGCGGAAAGCCCCGGACCTGTGGACGGTGCGACGAACTTCCGCGGGGGTGTGGATAGCCGCTGGGAGGGCACCCATGGCGATGGGGCGCCACGAGCGTAATCGCTGGGCCGGGCGTGGATCGTGAGGCCAGGGGGGCTGGGCCTGGGGAGGGCAGCGCTGGGCCCGGCGACGCGGTGATTCGGACACGCGTGGCGGATGGGTTGGCCCGGGAGGCTCCGCTGGGCGCCGCGAGGGTTGTGGCCGAGGCCCCACGCCAGATGACGGCGCTCATGACGGCGCACCTGCTGTCGTTGCAGGAGCAGTGGGCGCGCCGTCATGGGCGCCGTCATGATGCGCTCGCCTGCAAGAAGGGCGGGGACACGGATACGTAGCGGTGGCGGGGGGAAGCAGTGCTCCCGCGGGGAGCGAGGGGCACGGGTGAGGAGGCGGCATACGGGAAGGAGGCAGGCCGGGACGGAAGCGTGCTCGCAACGGACGCGCACACGGATACAGACCGGGGGCGCGGAAGGAGTGCTCCCGCGGGGGCGCCGCCACCAGCGCTGGGACTGTGCCGTCGGGACAGCGAGCAGGCGGCATACCGGGAGGCGGAAGGGCTGGGGCGGGGAGGGGGCTCTCCGACGGATCGTGGGCAAGGGGTGAGGAGGGGCGCGCGGGCGGCGTTTGCACTCTCCCTAGGAGAGTGCCAATAATGGCGTTAGCACTCTCCCCCTGAGAGTGATAACTCACGGCCACTCAGGTGAGGTGCGGCCCGCTGGCGCGGCAAGGAGCGCCGGTATGCCGTGCCGTCCGTCGCGGGCACCGCGTGGCCATCCCTTCGTTTCGCGTGGGAGGAACCACCCGAATGGCCAAGATCATCGCGTTCGACGAGGAGGCCCGCCGCGGTCTCGAGCGGGGGATGAACACCCTCGCCGACGCCGTCAAGGTGACCCTCGGTCCCAAGGGCCGCAACGTCGTCCTCGAGAAGAAGTGGGGCGCCCCCACGATCACCAACGATGGTGTGTCCATCGCCAAGGAGATCGAGCTGGAGGACCCCTACGAGAAGATCGGCGCCGAGCTGGTCAAGGAGGTCGCCAAGAAGACCGACGACGTCGCCGGTGACGGCACGACGACGGCGACCGTCATCGCCCAGGCGATGGTCCGCGAGGGCCTGCGCAACGTCGCGGCCGGCGCCAACCCGATGGCCCTCAAGCGGGGCATCGAGAAGGCTGTCGACGCCGTCGTCAAGGAGCTGCTCGCCACGGCGATCGACGTCGAGACCAAGGAGCAGATCGCGTCGACCGCGGCCATCTCCGCGGCCGACCAGCAGATCGGTGACCTCATCGCCGAGGCCATGGACAAGGTCGGCAAGGAAGGCGTCATCACCGTCGAGGACTCCAACACCATGGGCCTCGAGCTGGAGCTCACCGAGGGCATGCGCTTCGACAAGGGCTACATCTCGCACTACTTCGTCACCGACGCCGAGCGGATGGAGGCCGTCCTCGAGGACGCCTACGTCCTGGTCGTCAACTCGAAGATCTCGTCGGTCAAGGACCTGCTGCCGATCCTCGAGAAGGTCATGCAGTCGGGCAAGCCGCTGCTCATCATCGCCGAAGACCTCGACGGTGAGGCGCTGGCGACCCTGGTCGTCAACAAGATCCGTGGCACCTTCAAGTCGGTCGCCGTCAAGGCCCCCGGCTTCGGTGACCGTCGCAAGGCCATGCTCGGCGACATCGCCATCCTCACCGGTGGCCAGGTCATCTCCGAGGAGGTCGGCCTCAAGCTCGACTCCGCGGACCTGGACCTGCTGGGTCGCGCCCGCAAGGTCGTCGTCACCAAGGACGAGACGACGATCGTCGAGGCGTCCGAGGACCGCTCGGCCATCGAGGGCCGGATCGCCCAGATCAAGGCCGAGATCGAGAAGTCGGACTCCGACTACGACCGCGAGAAGCTGCAGGAGCGCCTGGCCAAGCTGGCCGGCGGCGTGGCGGTCATCAAGGCCGGCGCGGCGACCGAGGTCGAGCTCAAGGAGCGCAAGCACCGCATCGAGGACGCCGTTCGCAACGCGAAGGCGGCCGTCGAGGAGGGCATCGTCGCCGGTGGTGGCGTGGCCCTCATCCAGGCGGTCAAGAAGGCGTTCGAGACGCTCACCCTTGAGGGTGACGAGGCCACCGGCGCGAACATCGTCCGCGTCGCCGCCGAGGCTCCGCTCAAGCAGATCGCCGTCAACGCCGGCCTCGAGGGTGGCGTCGTCGTCGAGAAGGTCCGCAACCTGGGCAGCCCGCGCGAGGGCCTCAACGCCGCGACCGGCGACTACGAGGACCTGGTCAAGGCCGGCATCATCGACCCGGTCAAGGTGACCCGGTCGGCGCTGCAGAACGCCGCGTCCATCGCTGCGCTGTTCCTCACCACCGAGGCGGTCATCGCCGACAAGCCGGAGAAGGCTGCGCCGGCGATGCCGGGCGGCGACGGCGGCATGGGTGGGATGGACTTCTGACGAAGACGCGCAGCGAAGCAAGTGGCGAGGAAGATGTCCAGTGATCACTGCTTCTGAGCGCAAGGTAAGGCGCTCGTCACGGCGGCCTGGCCGTCGGATGGCGCCGCACTGAAAAGCATGACGAGTGGGGCGGTCCCGGGTGCCGGGGCCGCCCCTTCGGCGTATGGTCGCTCCCATGCAGGGCTGGTTGGTCTGGTTGTTCCCGCCGTGGTGGCGTCGCCGGCATGGGGCGGCATACCGGGCGCTGCTTGAGCAGACGCCGATGAGCCCGGACTCCGTCCTCGGAGTCGTGGGCGCGGCCGCCCGCGCGTGGGGGGATCCGCGCCACAGCCGCCTCACCTTCCCCACGGCCGCCGTCCTGATGATCGCGTCGCTGGCCTTGTCGTTCGCCTTCTTCGGTGGGTGGAGTGTCATCTCGCGGCAGGGATCGTTCGACGTCGAATGGCGGGTGGTCCAGGTCGCCACCGCCGGGTATGCCGCCCTCGGCCTGTTCCTCTCCCGTCGCGGTCATCGCGTCGTCGGTTCAGTGACCACAGGGATGGCCGTGCTGGCCTTCCTGTGCCAGATGTCCCTCGTTGTGCCGGGGTGGAGCACGACCGATGTGCCGATCCGGGCGGCGGCGATGTGGTTCATGTCGCTGGCGTGCTGGTCGGCGTGGTGGACGGCATACGGCGTGCACGACCCGCGCCGGCGCCCGCAAGCGGCGGGCTGACGTGCCCCGCGCGTGGAGCGAGTTGGCGCCGCTGCCAGCCTCCGACGGTGACTGGCTGCTGCCATACCTTCGGGGCTTCGGCACCGTTGGCGGGGTGGTCGGCTCACAGTGGCCCCGGTATGCCGTGCTCCCACCCACCGCCGACCAGGCCAGCGACGGCTCGTTGGACCCGACGTTGGCGGCGGCTGTGCGCGAGGTGCTGGCACGGCATACCGACGGGCCGAGGGAGTTTGTCGCAGCCCTGTGGGAAGGCTGGGGCGGCCTCACGCGCGGCGTCTCCGCGGTCAGGCTGGGGCCTGGTCACGGCTGCGCCGGCACGACCCAGCAGACCCAGATCGGACCTGCGCTTCCGATCGAGGTGGTCAACGCACCTCGGTTCGCCCCTCCGAGCCGGGGCTATCTGCTGTTCGCGGCATCCCTCCATGATCTCGCGCCAATACCGGTCGTGTCCGACAGCAACTGGTGGACCGGTCAGCAGTCACCGAGTCTGTTCTGGCCGCGCTCGCGGCAGTGGTGTCTCGGCGTCGAGATCGATGTCGTCGTCACCCTGGTCGGGGGCAGCGACGCGCTGATCGACGAGTTGCTGGCCCTGCCCGGGGCGGTCGAGGTCGACTCGGTGGAGCGGCTGCGGCGCGAGTGGTTTGGCGAGGGGTTCCCGCTCGCGCAGGAGTACTAGCTCGCGCAGGACGACTCACCGACCCAGCGCGCTCGGTCGTCAGCGGTTGTCGCGCGCGTGGAGCTCTTCGGGCGTCGGGTACCGATCGGCATACTCCTGGCCGGTCACCTCGCGGATCCGAGCCATGAGCGCCTCGGTCGCCTCGCGCCACGCCTGCGGGTCGTCCTCGCGTCCGGCCCAGGGCGACAGGTCGAACGGCGGCAGGTAGGTGACGTGGATCCGCCGGCTGCCATTGCGGCCCCAGGTCCACCACGGACCACTGCCGCGCGCACCGATGACCGCGACCGGGATGACGGGCACGCCGAGGGGCAGGGCCACCCGCATCCCGCCGGTGCGGCCGCGGTACATCCGGCCGTCGGGCGAACGCGTTCCCTCCGGGAAGATCCCCCAGACGCCGCCGCCGAGCAGGATCTCCCGCGCCGCATCGAGCGCCGGCTGCGCGGACGACGCCGACGCCGGGTCGATGGGCACCTGGCCGATGGCCCGCAGGAACCACCCGAGCAGTCGGCCCTTGGCGCCCTGGCCGCGGTAGTACTTGCTCTTGGCGACGAACGTCACCCGACGGTTGACGGCGAACGGCACGATGGCCGTCTCGATGACCGACGTGTGGTTGGCGGCCAGCACGAACGGCCCCGAGCGCGGCAGGTGTTCCCGCCCGCGCCATCGCGGGGCGTAACCCAACACCAGCGCCGGCGCGACGACGGCGAACTTCAGGAGCCAGTACCACACGAGCGGCGATGTTAGCCGAGCCCGCCTGAGCTCACGCCCCGCACCCATGCCCCGGTATGCCGCGTGCCCGGCGACGCGGCATACCGGACCTTGCGTGGGGGCCAGGGAATCCGACTGGCCCCCGCCCGCGAAGGGAACGCCCGCAGCGGAGGCGTCAGTGGACGAACAACCCGCGGACCGAATCCTCGGTCTGCTGGTAGCTCGTGCCGGCCCGCGCGGTGAGCTGGCCAATGGTGACGAGGTCTTCGCGCAGCCGGGTCTGCAGACCCCGCCACTCGCTGAGCACCCCCTGCCACTCGGTCGCGGCGGTGCCGGTCCAGCTGCTCGAGAGGGCGGACAGGCGGCCGGTCATCTCCGCAACCGACGACTCGATGTCGCCGGCGATCCGGCCGATGTCGGCCGAGGCGGTGTGGATCCGGTCGGTGTCGACGGTGAATGCCATGGCTGCTCCTTGATCGCGTGCCGCGCGCCCCCGACGGTGCGTCGCGGATGGGACCCGGACCGATGTCCGGCTTCCCTCGACGGTAGGCCGATCGCGCCGAGTGCCGCAGAAGTTATCCACAGGGTGCGGGCCGCTAGCGTGTGAGCGACATGATCCTCATCGACATCCCCATCTGGGCGGCCCACGGCACGGTGTTCGCGCACCTGGTCAGCGACACCTCGTTCGAGGAGTTGCACGAGTTCGCGGCGCGCGTCGGCATGCCTCGGGGGGCCTTCGACGGGGACCACTACGACGTTCCCGAGCGCCGGTATGCCGCGTGCCTGGCTGCCGGGGCCACTCGCGTCACGGGCGTCGAGCTTGTCAGGCGGGTCAATGCTAGTGGCCTTCGGTTGCGTAAACGTAAGGGCGAGAAGGGTATTCACCGTTGGCTCGGGGCTCCGATCGGTGAGGGAGTGACGGCCGACATCGATCTGGTCGCCTCGTCGATGCTCACGCCCGATGCTCTGACGGGCGCCGCAGCGACCATCGTCATGGACCGCAACCAGAGCATCCTGGTGGTGCACTCAGTCCGGCGCGGGTCGTGGGACTGCCCGGGTGGCCGCCGCGAGCCAGGTGAAACGGTGACCGACTGCGCGGCAAGGGAATTGGCTGAGGAGACCGGCCTGCAGGTGCCGACCGACGGTTTTGTCCGCTGCGGCTATGAGCGGATCACGGTGGCCGACCCGGGGCATTGGGCTGCGAATCGCCCACTCGTGCAGGTGTTTCGGGCTGAGCTCAACATCGCCCGGCCGACTGTCGTGCCCGGAGACGACGTCGACGAGGCCCACTGGGTGTCGCATGACGAATTTCGGGACCGGTGTCGCGAACGCTTCTGGTGGCCGCTCGCCGCCTTCGTGCTCGACCTCGGCCCCTGACCGCCGGTCGCGGCCTCCCGCACGGGGGTCAGGCTCCGTCGATGTCGGGGCCGTCGAGCCGCGCGATCTCCCTGTCGAGATTGTTGCGAGCCTGCGGTTCCCATTGCGCCGCAGCGAAATCCGTGAGGTAGAGACGAGGGCGCTGCGCGAACCCTCGCAGCACCTCGGCTCGGGCGGCCCGGTATGCCGCGTCGGGGACGGCGGCATACTCCTGCCGGACCTGCTCGCAGTAGTCGTCGAACCGGTCGGGGTCGGCGCTGAGGATCCAGAGGTCGGCGTCGAGGAATGCCCGGTCGAGAGAGGTGAGCGCGTCGCCGTCGTGGGTTGCGCTGAGGTGGACCAGCCGTTCGATGGCCGAGGTGTCGTCGGCGTCGGCGCCGAGGTCGCTGAGCGTGCTCACGGCTAGCCGGGCGCTGTCGGCCTCGTTGGTGCCGGCAGCGGCGAGCGGAAGGTAGACCGCGTCATGGAACCAGCCCGCCACCCTGCCGAGCAGTGCGTCGCGAGGGTCGAGATCGTCGCCGTCCTCAAGCTCCTCCAGAGCCCAGAAAAGCTCGACGAGATGCGTGGTGCGGTGGTAGTGGCGTTGTGGCTCGGCCCACCGTCGCAGCAGATCGGTGCCAGCGGCTTGGACGGCATCGTCGAGGGCGAACGGGATCAGGTCGGCGAGATCCTGTCGCCACCAACTGATGAGCGCGGGCATGGTTCAGTCTGTCATCGCACCTGGCGCCGCCGCCCGTTGGACGCGACCCGGTATGCCGCCGTGCCTCCGCCGTCTCAGAGCTCGGCAGGGGGATCGGCGGGGATGACAGGCGAAAGAGCAGCGGGCAGAGGCTCGGAGTGGATGACATGCAGACCCGACACGGCGCGGGTCAGCACGACATAGAGCCGGCGCAGACCGGTGCGCTCGTCGGGCTCGGCGTCGGCGATGGCGGTCGGCTCGACCACGACGACCCGGTCGAACTCCAGGCCCTTGGCGACCGTGGCCGGAACCAGGTCGATCTGATGCTCGATGTCGCCGTGGTCCACTCCGAGAGTGCCGTGCTCGATCCCGTTGCGGGACAACGCTTTCGACAACACACTGATCTGGGCGTCGGCGGCAATCACTCCTACCGACCCGGGCCGCTGCGTGGCGGCCCGCACGGCAGCAACCACCGAGGCCGCCAGCCCCCGAGCCTCGACCGACGCGATGACGAGATCACCTGGCTCATCGCGGACTGACTCGGGCACCCCGAGGCCGGGGGCCATGTGCGGGAGGAGGCGGGCGGCATACGCGATGACGGCGGCGGGGACCCGGAAGCCGCGGTCGAGCACCTCGACCAGCGCGTCGGGCTTGCCGAGGTGCGCCAGGGACTCCTCCCACGACGCGGTCGCCCACGGCGTCGTGCCCTGGGCGATGTCGCCGAGCACCGTCGCCGAGCCGGTCGAGCAGCGCCTCCCGACCGCGCGCAGGTGCATCGGGGAGAGGTCCTGGGCCTCGTCGAGGATGACGTGACCGAGGCTTGGGGTGCGGTCGACGAGGTCGGCCAACTCGTCAAGGAGGACGAGGTCGGCGGGGGACCACCGCGCGGCCGACCGGGTGCGAGGCGGGTTGGCCCACAACAGGATTCGCTGCTCTTCGACGCTCAAGAGCCCGTCGGCGTGGCGGCCGAGCAACTCGGTGTCGGTCCACAGGGCGTGGAGCACCCGCTTCGGGTCGACGGTGGGCCAGAGCGTCGCGGCATACTGCCGGACGGCGGTGCTGCGCGCGACCGAGTCCTGGACGACGTCGTCGGGGGAGTCGCCCGCGCGCTCCATGGCGAGCAGGACGAGGTGCGCCAGCCGTTGGGGGACCATGGCCCCGGCCGCGCCGTAGCGCACCCCGCGCTCGCGCAACTCGTCGAGGACGCCCTGGACGAGGTATGCCGCGACCCGCCACTTGCGCGCCCCACGGGGGACGACCAAGGCCTCGGTGGCCGTGCCGACGTGCGCCCACACGGCCCGTCGCAACAGCTCGGCCATCCGCGGATCGCCTTTGAGGACAGCGCTTTCCGTGGGGTCGACCCCGCGCGCCGGGGCTGAGCCGACGAGATCGGCCGCCGTCGTGTGCAGCACCTCGACCTCGCCGAGTGCCGGCAGGACTGACCCGATGTGGTCGAGGAAGGCGCGGTTGGGCCCGACCACGAGCACGCCCGCGCGGGAGAGCCGATCGCGGTGGGCATAGAGCAGCCACGCCGCGCGGTGCAGGCCGACCGCGGTCTTGCCGGTCCCCGGGGCGCCCTGGACACAGACGGTCGTGCCCAGGTCGGATCGGACGATCTCGTCCTGCTCGGGCTGGATCGTCGCGACGATGTCGCGCATGGGGCCGACGCGGGGTCGCTCGATCTCCTGCTGGAGGATCGCGCTGCGACCGCCGGTTTCGCTCGGGTCGGCCAGGTGCTCATCCTCGTATGCCGTGAGCCTCCCCTTGTCGACCCCGAACCGACGCCGGAGCCGCACCCCCATCGGGCGCACGCGCGAGGCCCGATAGAAGGCCGTCGAGAGCTCGGCCCGCCAGTCGATGACGACCGGGTCACCCTGATCGTCGTTGATGTGTCGACGCCCGACATACCAACGCTCGGATCCGTGCTCGGCGTGGTCGAGGTCGAGTCGACCGAAGAAGAGCGTGGACGTGGGGTCGTCGGCGAGGGACTGGACCCGGCGGTGGAGGGTGAGCGCGAGGATCTCGGTGGAGACCTTGTCGCCACCGATCGCGCTGTCGCGCAGCGCTTCAGTCTTGACGCGCATCCGCGCGAGCTCGGCCCGCGCGTGGTCGAGGTAGTGCTGTTCATCGGACAGATCGTCGGCGGGCATGACAAGACGCCTCCAGGCGCGAGGGGAACGTCCTTTCCTACCCTCGTGTGGGTGCCACCGTCAAACCGAAACCGGCGTCGACCCCACTCACCGAACGATGATGTCACCCGAGGCGGTCGTGACGTGGAGGGTCCGCGAGGACGCCCGATCGGGGACCGCCTCGACATCCACCTCACCACTCGACGACGATGCCATCAGGTCGTAGCGCTCCTGCGCGGTGAGGGTGACAGTGACGTCGCCCGAGGCGGTCCGGATTATCGCCACTTCGGGGCCGCCGTCGAACCGGACGTCGCCCGAGGCCGTCGCGATGACCACCGATGCAGCAGTGACGTCGCACGCGTCGATCCGGCCAGACTGCGTCTTGACCGCCAGCGAGGTGTCCGAACCGCAGAGGTCGACGTCACCGCTCATCGTCGTGATGTCGACGGTGCCGACCTCGCGGAGGGTGATGTCACTGCTGGACCCCTTGGCGACGACGGAGGTGACGTTCGCGGCATACAGGTCTCCGCTGCCCGCCGCCCAGTGCACGGCGGCCGTGAGCGGAACCTCGATGCGATAGTCCACGCTGCACGTCAAGCCGACGCTGTCGCAGGGGTTGTCGACGACAAGCGTCGAGTCGATGACGGCCTCGCGGGGCGCCGGCGGCGCATCGGACGATCCGACCCAGGTCACCCTGCGGGTGACCAGGATGTCGCTCCGATTGGAGCCGTTGATGTTGACGTTGTGGTCGCCGAGGTTGCGAAGGTCGATCGATCCGGCGGCATACGTCGCGGTCTGGGTGGCGTGCACTTGGTGACCGTCGACCCAGGCGGCGAACCACGCTCCACCGACGACCGCAGCGACGAGCACCGTGCCGACGGTCACCCACGCCCGCCGCTCCGGCACGCTTCGGTTGGGGTCGACGATCGAGGCCGGGGCATGGGAAGGGGGCTGGCCGTGACTCGGTGACGAGAAGGTCGTCGGCGTCGCTGCGTCGATGGAGCCGGGCGGCGGGGCGTCCTGCGGGGTCGCGGGGTTCACGAGGGGTCCTTCCGGGCAGCGAGGAACTCGAGGACGGCCAGGACCCGCCGGTGCGGCGCGGGCGTCTCGGAGAGGGGCAGTTTGGCGAAGATCGCATTCACATGCTTGGCGACGGCACTCTCGCTGACGACGAGCGCGGCGGCGATGCCGGCGTTGGAGAGCCCCTCAGCCATCAGCGAGAGGACCTCGTGCTCACGAGGGGTGAGCCGATCCACGGGCGACCCGACCCGCCGGACCAACAGTTGTGCCACCACCTCGGGGTCCAGCGCCGTCCCACCGTCGGCCACCCGCCGCACGGCACCCAGGAAGTCCTCGACGTCGGCGACCCGATCCTTGAGGAGATAGCCGACCGAGCGCGTGGACCCGCTGAGGAGCTCGGCGGCATACCGCTCCTCGACGTACTGGCTGAGGATGAGGACGGCGACCTCGGGCCACCGGGCGCGGATCTCCAGCGCCGCGCGAATCCCCTCGTCGGAGAAGGTCGGTGGCATCCGCACGTCGATGACGGCGAGGTCGGGGGCCAGCGTGTCGACGGCGTCGATGAGCGCCGGCGCGGTGTCGACGGCTGCCACCGTCTCGATCCCGTCGAGCGCCAACAGTCGGACCAGACCCTCCCGCAGCAGGGTCGAGTCCTCGGCGATCACGACCCGCATGGGATCCACGCCTCCAGCACGGTCGGGCCTCCGAGGGGACTTTCGACAGTGAGGGTTCCGTCGACCGACGCCACGCGTTGTCGCAGGCCGGTGAGGCCGGTCCCGCGGGAGTCATCCGCTCCGCCGGCACCGTCGTCGACGATCCGCAACCGCAGCGTCCCGCCATCGACCCGCGCGACGACCTGGGCCCGGCTGGCGCCCGAGTGCTTGACCACGTTGGTCAGCGCCTCCGAGACCACGAAATACGCGACCGCCTCGACGGGGCGGGGCAATCGGCCCGGCACGTGGACATCCAGCGAGACGGGAACGGGGGAGCGCGCGGCCAGCCCCGAGAGGGCAGCGTCGAGTCCGCGGTCGTCGAGCACGGCGGGGTGCAGGCCACGCACGATGCCCCGCAACTCGACGAGAGCGGCCTTGGCCTCAGCGTGGGCCTGCTCCAACGCGGCCTGGGCCGGCGGCGACAGGTCCGGAAGGGTGGCCCGAGCTACCCCGAGGTTCATCGCCAGAGCCGTCAGCCGCTGTTGGGTCCCGTCGTGCAGGTCGCGTTCGATGCGCCGCCGCTCGGCATCGGCCGCGTCGACGGTGTCGGTGCGGGTCTGGGCCAGGTGGACGACTTGCTCGGCCAGCTCGTCGGTCGAGGTGCGGCCAAGCAGGGCGACGGCGACGAGTCCATCGCCATAAGCCACGGCGCGAGCCACGTACGGTACGAGGAGGATGGCGCCCACGGCCAGGGCGAAGCCGGTGACTGTGGCGACCGGGCTATGTCCTTGGTCGGGCCAGAGCGGAGGCATCGGGACCGGCAACGGGGTCACCGTGCCGGTCGCCAGGATCACACCGATTGCCAGGAAGGCCAGCAAGACGGTCGCCAGGATGAACAGCACCAGCCCGACGATGGCGTTGTAGGTCAAAGACTTCCAGAACGCTGCCCGCGTCAGGACCTGGAGCAAACCGGCCCAACCGTGGCGATTCGGCGGTGTCGGCGCGACGATGTGCAGCCCGAGGAACGCCCTCATCCGGGAGCGGTGGAGGGCCGCCAGGCCGGTGTTGAACCCCACCAGGAGGAAGGCGCACACCACGGCGCCGATGACCGTGGGCAGCAGCCCGACGGCCAACGACGCCAACGTGATGAGGGCCGTGAAGGCGAAGATGCCGATCAGGCCGCCCGTGGCGACGTGCAGCACGGCATACCCGGGCCGGATGCCGCGGTAACGCAAGCCGATCGCGCCCGACTGCATTGTTTTCGCCTAGGCGAAAACAAACTGATATAGGTTTCCTTGCGCAGAAGGTCGGGAGCGTATGCTCACCTTTTCCCGCACAGGGTTTGGCCGGAGCCAGAGGAGGAGTGCGTAGCTGGCTGCTACCTCGCCGTGTCCTTGTGGGACACTTACGCGAGTAAAGCACTCACCCCTCCGGCGCCCAAGCCACTATGTCCGCGAACACCCACGCATTCTGCTGGTGTGAGCGGAGATCCGCACTTACCGTACCAGCGCATGTGCCAAAAGCGGCACGCGTTGCGGCGGGAGCGGCGGATAGGGCAGCGTCCAATTGCTCTGGCTTTGTTTTGTCCGTGAGGACAGCCGGAACAATGACGCGAAGGGTCATCGTACCACGCTTGCCAGCGAGGTCGCGACCCTGTATGTAGATGACATCACCTGGCTGGAGAGTCTCCAGCTGGGCGAAGACGCCGCGGATGTCATCTATCGACGTGTGCGCCCAGAACACGGCGATATTAGCATTGCCAACCGATCCTCCCAGGAGGGGGGCAGCGCTGCCATTTTGATCGGCAGACCACCAGCTCACCTGCGTGAGATTCGGCGGAATACCGTACTGCAGACTTGGCTTACCGCCAAGCCACTTGTTCGGTCCTACGTAGGACGCCATCGGTACGACCGATGTGGTCGCGATGGAGCCGAACTTTGGCACTACTATCCCATCTGGACGGATGGGATGGATCACCGGATCGGAAGACTCCGGTGACATGGGCTGCGCGCTGGGCGTGGTCGCAGCCTGACTCGCCGGGTTAAGCGAAACGGGCTGGGTTGCCGCGGTTTCGCTTGCCGGCAAAGACGTACGTGGAGCGGCGGCTGCCGACTCCGGGGTTGAGGGTCACCTCCTTCCGCCCCCGGAGCCAAGCAGCCAGAGCAGGCCTGTCGAACCGGCTGCGGCGAGAGCCGCACGGCGCGTCAGGCCTGCTCCACCCCTTCTGCTAGTCCTGGTCGTCATTCAACTTGACGACCCTGACGCGGAGCTTGTAGGCAAGGTAGCCCAGCAACAGCACCAACGCGAAGGTGATGGTGATGCCCCAGAAGGCCCAACTGCCGTTCGAATGGTAGGCCATGGGGGCCATCGCGACGGTTCCGTCGTCGAGGTCTCCAGGCCCTGCCGCGGGGCGTGTTGCGCCCGAACTGGCCTTAGTCGAGGTCGATTTCGACTTCGACGTGGCCTTGGCAGTCGACGGGGAGGTCGACGATGACGAGCTCGACGACGGGGAGGTCGACGAGCTTGACGAGGTCGAGCTTGACGTGCTGGTGCCCGTCGTGCTCGTGCCCGTCGTGGTGGTCGTGGTGGTGGTGGTCGATGTGACCGTGCACCAGCCCGGGACTTTGAAACTCGCCGAGTCTCGTCCCCCCGTCACCCCGACCAGGGTGAAGGTGTAGTTATGACCGAAGAACATTTGGTCACCGTAGGTGACCTGGATGGTCTCGTTCGCAGCCATCACGATGGGGCTGTCCTCGATGAGGAAGGACCCGTCGGCCTCGTCGTAGATCGAAAATTCAACCACCTGTGCAACCAGACCGTTCGTGATGCTGGTCGGGATTTCCGGCCAGACATCTTCGACGTAGCACGCCGTAGGCGGTGTGACTGTGAGATCAACCGTAGCGGCCGTGCCCGTCGTGGTGGTCGTGGTGGTCGTGGTCGTGCTCGACGTGCCCGATGTGCCCATGATCGGGGCGGCCGAGGCCGTTCCGACGAGGTGCCAGGCGACGGCGAGAGCCGCGCCGGTTGTGGCCACGGACGCCACTAGGTGGCGTACGGTCTTTGCGTTGGGCTTCCACATCAGGGTTTCTCCCTTCTAGATGTGGGTGCGTTCGTGCTCTGGGGGCACGAATCGCGGGGTGACGAGGCTTTGAGCGGGTTGCTCAAATTCCTTTCTGGTAGAGTTTGCCTCTTGCATCACGAAGCAGGCACGAATCTTTGTAAGATTACATGCGGCCACATCGTGACACAAGAGTTGCTCTTTTTAGTTTTAAAATAATCTTTGTTTTATAAAACCTATATCATATCCATACGCGTGCATTTCGAGTTCAGGTGCATCTTCTCGAGCGAGCAGCAGACCGAGCCGTATCTAAATACGGCGAAGGGAGCAGCGCAGTCGAAAAATGTGCATGAGCCGAAAAGACTGGCAGAGTTGTCAGCTATGCTGACAAGCAGGCCAGTCGGTGCAAGTGTATGGTGCAGTCTGATTTGTTAATGTACCGCATGCCGTAGCATCTCAACACCGGAGTCACTAAAAAACAACTCTAACAGCGGAAACCACCCTTATAGGCACACTGAACCAGCATATTTTACATTAAATATGCGTTATAGTCAACCATTTTCGGTTTGCACTACCCTGTTATGCTGCTTTTGGTTAGCAGGCCCATGTACGACCCCTGCGTACATAGAATGCCCCGGCTCAGACTAGGGCTTAACGCTCGAGAAGTTCATATTGGCATCATAGCAAGGCTTGCCTATAAATGCCTTCTGTATGTCTGGCGTGTTGTATTCCTCGCAGTATATTTCCAGTAAGGTCGCCTTAAAGTAGTGCCAGGTGCCATCGGGCGTCTGGTAATACAGTGCGTTCACCGCACCTTCGGAGGTGTTGTCTTTCACGATGGTTATTTCTGCTGTTTTATAGCCCTTGCTCAGGCTGTCTTTTAGGCTAGAGATTGTTATACCCACTATAGCTTTCTTGTCTGGGTTGTTTTGAGCGTACAAATCGTAAAACACCTGTAGCTGCCTTTCTGCGTCCTGATAAGCCTTGGTATTTGCACAAGCAACGTGCAACAGCGCGTTGTTATTCTCATCTGTCTGCGCACCAAGGTAGCAATGAACGAACTCATTGTCATAGTACATACCAGGGGTAGTGCCTACCTGTTTGCTCGAGATAAGTTTTCCGGTTAGCCCCTGGCGGTCTAGAATGTGACGAGCTTTTTTATATGTTTTCTCTGCCTTGTTAGGCGCAACCTTGTATGTAATGGCCTGGGCTTTTTCGGGTTTTACAAAATACGATTGGCCTTTTGACTGGTAGGCCGAAAGCACAGAGCCGCTGCCTTCTGCTACTTTGCCCCCACGCAGAGAACCCTCAAACTTTTGGATGACTTGCCCTGCATTTTCAGCCGTAGTTCGTTTGATGTTTTGGCCGTACCAATACACACCGAACACGACCAACGCGAGCAGCCCCACTCCCACAAGAAGCCACAGCCTTATTCTGTGAGGACGCTTCGACGAACCTGAATGCTCAGAAACAACGCCATCGCTGGTAACTATACCGCTCGTTTCTTCTGGTTGGCTATCACTCATATGCCCCTCCCCAATCTATATAGTCGTAGTATAGCAGCCCGCTTCCCTAACTCAAACCACCCCCCCCCCCCCCCCCCCCGCAGCTCCACAGCCCTACCCCCACCCCCCACCTCCATCTCCCACCTCCCCACACCGCCCATCACCCCACAGCATTTCCTACATATTTTTACTTTGTATAACTATCGAGTAAAATAGTAAACTATGAAAACAGTCGAGCAAATACACCAAAGAGATACTACCGCAAAAATTATTGATGAATTAATCCGTATTGGCTCGTTTGGTGCCCTCGTTTCTGCGGGGATACTTGCACCAGGCGTACTTATTGGCTTAAAAAAACCGTTCGACGCTCTCTATTCCAAGCTCGATCACCGCGAACAAGAAAGAGAAGTTCGCCGGATACTCTACTACATGAAGAGTAGAGGCTACCTGGCGGGCGATTACGAACACGGACTGCAAATAACCGAAAAGGCACGCCGGCGCCTAAAACGCATTCGACTAAGCGATGTTACCATACAGCCGCAAGCAGTCTGGGACAAAACATGGCGAGTGATCATTTATGACATCCCTGAAAAGCACGCATCTGCACGCCGTAATCTGACCAGACAGCTACGATGTATGGGCTGTTTTCAGTTGCAACGAAGCACCTGGATAACTCCCTTCCCTTGCAGGAATGAGGTTGAGGCAATCAGCTCGCAGTATTTGATTGACTCTTTCATTACCTACCTTGAAGCGCAGCACCTAGACAATTCCAGCGGCCTTTTGAGGCGCTTTAAACATAAATACCCCACCACCCACTTCTAAATATTCTTCTTACTTTTTATCTCGATAGTCACAAAACGTATAGATGATTTACTGATATGGTGAGTACCGGTGTAGAGCGTTTGTCGCGGCCAAAACTATGCACCATACTTTCGTCTATAGCCAGCGGATTCCGCCGGTCTGGCGGCTCCCTTTACTGCACCTTCGGCGGTTGGGCGTTGGCTGAGGGCAACCTGTGACCATCCTGTGGGTGTGCGGAAGCAAACGTCGAGTTCGCCGCCGCGTGCGCACGGAACGCAAGGGACAACTCCACACGACGGTCGTGCTCATCACCGGTGCCATCGGCATACAACAAGCGGTGTGCAACCGGCGTCCGCCTCAGTCCTAGGTGGAAGGTCGAGGGCCGCTACGGTGGCACAAGTAGTTCGTCGAAGGGATGGGCCAATGGTTTTCGGATCGGGCAAGAAGATTGAGGAACTGGAAGCTGAGGTGGCTCGGCTCACTCAGTGGGTGGCTCATCTTCAAGGCACAGACGCTGTGCGGCTCTCTGCTGAAATCGCGACGTGGCAGGCCCAACTCCGCTCTACCAAGGCGGCCGCTGCAGCGGCCCAGGACGCCGTCACCAAGGCGATTGCTGAAGAGCAGCGAATCCGTGAGAAGTTGGCTGATGACCTCGACGCGGCGGCCCTCGAAGAGACTGGCTTCTATGTCTACCGGCATCCGCTCGACGACGCGGTGGCCTACAAGGCTGCCTTGACTGAGGCCCAGCGCAGGATGAAGGACCTGATTCGATCGGGTCGGGCCATCGAATCGGCGTCAGCCTGGACTGTCAACAACTCTGCGGCCCAGGGCCGCAAGATGGTGAAGGACATGTCGACGCTGATGTTGAGGGCGTACAACGCGGAAGCGGACGCCCTGGTGAGGGCGGTTCGTCCACACACCCGGTCGGGGGCGAATAGTCGCCTCGAAAAGGCCGCCGTGGCTATCGAGCGGCTTGGAAAGATGATGTCCATTCGGGTGGCGCCGGAATATCACCGGCTGCGCCTGTATGAGATCGAGCTGACCGCTGATTTCATGGTGAAGAAGCAGGAGGAGAAGGAGGCCGAACGGGAGCGTCGGGCTGAACTCCGAGAGCAGAAGCGAGCGGCCGCCGAGATGTTGGCCGAGTTGGGGAAGCTCAAGAAGGAGCAGGAGCACTACCGGGGGCTTCTCTCGAAGCTGGATCCCTCCGACGCGGAGTCGATCCGTTTTGCCGAAGCAAAATTGGCTGAAATTTCGGCATCGATATCAGGCGTCGAGCGTCGCGCGGCCAACATCCGTACGGGGCATGTGTACGTCATCTCGAACATAGGGGCATTCGGGCCAGATATGGTCAAGATTGGAATGACGCGCAGGCTCGATCCTTACGCTCGGGTCATGGAACTCGGTGACGCCAGCGTGCCATTCCGATTCGATATTCACGCCATGATCTTCTCGGAGGATGCGGTGAGCCTTGAAACTCGCCTACACCAATCGCTGGCGCATCGTAAGGTGAATTTTGTGAATCCACGTCGGGAGTTCTTCTACGCAACGCCGGCCGAGGTTCGCGCTGAACTCTCGACCATCGCCGGAGCGATGCTCCTAGAATTCACGGATAGCCCCGAGGCTATCGAATGGCGCGCCTCGGGGTCGGTCGACCGAAAGACTCCTGAGCCTGCAGCCGACGCGGCCGCTGAGGCTCTTGAAGCGCTGAGCGATGCGGTTGATTCCGACGGGGATGCGGTTGAGGACGCCGAGGATTCAGTGCTCCTTGCAGATGAAGGAACGCTACCGTCAGACGATTTCGTGGAGCCAATGGAATCCCCAGGTGAGGGTTCAAACCCTGGGCCGACCTCGGCTCCTGAGGCGGTCGCCAGTGAACCGTTGAGCCAGCCAGACCAGACGACCTCCATCGAGCCGTTGAGTCGGTCGGAGCGTCCAGTTGGAGACTCTGGCCCGCCTCCGTCGGCGACCCAGGTCCCAGCGGCGTGGTATCCCGACCCGCATGGCGTCGCCCGACTCAGGTACTGGGACGGCCACACTTGGACTTCACACACCGCGCCATGAGCTCCAAGGGTGGACCTGGGCGTACCGTGCTGGCCATGCAGACTCAGGGGGTCGATGTCGGCGCGTTGCTGCGCAGGGTGGCGCCGATGTGGCTGGCATGGGCGTTGTTGGCCGTGCCAGCTCTGTGGATGGTCGTCGTCTATCTGTCCCTGACGGACGCGCAGTTCCCCACGGACGTCCAGGTCTACGACGACGCAGGCAACCCCATCAGTCAGGAGGGGCCCGGCGGTCAGGTCGGCGGCCTCGGCCGCATCTACCTCGGCTTGCTGTTTGGGATGGGCAACGCCACCCTGACGTTTGAATTGCCAATCCTGGGCCTGATCGGCGCGGCCGGAGTCGCAGTGCTGTGGGCCGGCCAGCGACGGCAGGTTGGGATTCGCTCGCTGGCGGCGCTCGGGGTGGTCATGTCGATGGTCCTCACGGCGATCGGCCCGTGGCTCATCCTCGCTCGGGAGTCCATGCGCGGGTCGCTCTCCATGTATATCGGCGACAGCAACCTGAGTGGTCTCAACGGGTCGTTCGCCGCGTGGGCGTTGGTGGCAATGTTCGGCGCGATCCTGTGTTGGGTTTTCCTGCGGATCGGGTTCGGACCCGTGCCCCGCCTTGCGCCGATCGCCCTCCCCGAGCAGGAGGCGGCGAGCGAGGTCGCGTCGGAGCCCGTTGGTCGAGCCGGAGCCGTTGGTCGAGCCCGAGCCGTTGGTCGAGTCCTTGGTCGAGACCGTCGAGGCCGATCCATTGGCGGTCTACCGGCGGCCGTCGGGGTCCTGACTCAGGTCGTCGGCATCGACGATCCGATAGGCGTAGCCCTGCTCGGCGAGGAACCGTTGCCGATGCGCGGCATAGTCGGCGTCGATGGTGTCGCGCGAGACGATCGTGTAGAAGTGCGCCGTCCGCCCGTCGCCCTTGGGCCGCAGCACCCGGCCGAGGCGTTGGGCCTCCTCCTGGCGTGACCCGAAGGTCCCAGACACCTGGATCGCCACCGACGCCTCAGGCAGGTCGATCGAGAAGTTGGCCACCTTGCTGACGACCAGCAGCCCGACCTCGCCGGACCGGAACGCCTCGAAGAGTCGTTGCCGCTCGGCCACCGTCGTTTCCCCGGTGATCAGAGGCGCATCCAATCGCTCTGCGAGAGTGTCGAGTTGGTCGAGATACTGCCCGATGACGAGAGTCGGCTCTCCGGTATGCCGTGCCACCAGGTCTTGCACGACCCGCTCCTTCGCGGGGGTGCAGGAGGCGAGCCGATAGCGCTCGTCGGCCTCGGCGACGGCATACGCCATCCGCTCGGCCTGCCCGAGCGTGACCCGCACTTCGACGCAGTCCGCGGGAGCGATCCAGCCCTGCGCCTCGATGTCCTTCCACGGCGCGTCGAAGCGCTTGGGGCCGATGAGCGAGAAGACGTCGCCCTCGCGGCCGTCCTCGCGCACGAGGGTGGCGGTGAGGCCGAGGCGGCGCCGGGCCTGCAGGTCGGCCGTCATTCGGAAGATCGGCGCGGGGAGCAGGTGGACCTCGTCGTAGACGACAAGCCCCCAGTCGCGCGCGTCGAGCAACTCCAGGTGCGGATAGACCCCGCGGCGGCGGACCGAGAGCACTTGATAGGTCGCGATGGTGACCGGTCGGATCTCTTTGCGGGTCCCCGAGTATTCGCCGATCTCCTTCTCGGTCAACGAGGTTCGCCGCAGCAGCTCGTCCTTCCACTGCCGGGCGGCGACCGTGTTGGTGACGAGGATGAGCGTCGTCGCACCTGCGGCAGCCATTGCTCCTGCGCCGACGATGGTCTTGCCCGCACCGCAGGGCAGTACGACGACCCCGGACCCGCCGTGCCAGAACCCTTCGACGGCTTGGCGTTGGTAGGGGCGCATCACCCAGCCGTCCTCGCGCAGCGTGATCGGGTGGGCTTCGCCGTTGACGTAGCCAGCCAAATCCTCTGCGGGCCAACCGATTTTGAGCAGCTGCTGCTTGAGATGCCCGCGCTCGGACGGGTGGACGAGGATCGTGTCGGGGTCCACTCGCTCGCCGAGGAGCGGCTCGATGCGGCGGTGCCGCAGCACCTCCTCGAGGACCGGCCGGTCGGTCGTGCGCAGGACCAGCCCGTGGGCCGGGTCCTTCTCGATCGTCAATCGCCCGTAGCGGGCCATCGTCTCGGCGATGTCGACGAGAAGGCCCTGCGGCACGGCATACCTGCTGTGTCGCAGGAGCGCGTCGATGACCTGCTCGGCATCGTGGCCGGCGGCACGAGCGTTCCAGAGCCCGAGCGGGGTGACGCGATAGGTGTGGATGTGTTCCGGAGCGCGCTCAAGTTCGGCGAACGGAGCGATGTCGCGGCGCGCGGCCTCGGCTCCCTCGTGGTCGACCTCCAGCAAGAGGGTTTTGTCGCTCTGGACGATGAGCGGCCCGCCGGTCATCGGTTCCGATTGCCGAGCCACCAGAGGAACCACACCAACACGAACAGGCCGATGACCGCGTTGATCGCGAAGGTGATCCAGCCGCGGGTCGCCGTGCGGGCGGCTCGCTCCGGCTCGCTCTTGTTTCGCGCGAGCGACATGACCGCCATGACCCCGCTGGGCGGCCCGATGATGCCGGTGGCGATGATCGCGATGATCGAGATGATGAGCAGGACTGCGGCCGACACGTTGCTGGGGGCGACCGTTGTGGCGGTCGGCGCCGGGTAGCCGGGCGCGGCATACCCATAGGGCTGCTGTGCCGGCCAGGGCTGTTGGCTGGCGTACGGCTGTTGGCCGGGATAAGGCTGCTGGCTCGGGTACGAGGCGCCCTGTTGCGGGTAGCTCGGCTGCTGCCCCTGGTATGCCGCCGGCGGAGGGTATGCCGCGGGCGGCGGGTAGGACTGCTGGGGGTAAGTCTGTTGCGGGTAGGTCTGTTGCGGGTACGGCTGCTGCGGGTAGGCCTGGCCTGGATAGGGCTGCTGAGGATAGGCGGCAGTGGGGTATGCCGCTCCGCCCGGCGGCGGGTAGGCCGGCGGGGGAAACGCGGCGGGAGCGTCCGGGACCGCAGTCGGCAGCACCGTGGTTGCGAACTCGTCGGGGGCGGGCGGCATACCCACCGGGTCTGGTGCTGACTCCCCTGGGGGCGTGTTGCCCACGTCGCTCATCGCGTGCTCCTGTCCTCGCGGCGAGACTACCCGCTCACACGAGAACGCTCGTGGTTGCCGAGCCCTGAGACAATCCCCGGACGAGAGTCGAGCGCAACGTAGCACGGGCGAGGAGGCGGCGATGAGGGCTCCACAGGTGCAGGCGGACCCAGGGCTTCCAGCTCGGGTGACGATCTACGAGGTCGGGGCGCGCGACGGTCTGCAGAACGAGAAGTCGGTCGTCCCGGCCAGCGTCAAGGCCGAGCTCATCCGCCGTCTCGGGGCCGCGGGGCTGCCTGTCGTCGAGACCACGTCGTTCGTCAACCCGGCCTGGGTGCCGCAGTTGGCCGATGCCGCGGAGGTGCTGGAGTTGCTCGGCCCGGACGGCGTCGGGAGCAACCGCCCGGTGCTCGTGCCCAACATTCGCGGGCTGGACCGGGCCCTGGAGGCCGGTTGCCAAGCGATCGCGATCTTCGGGTCGGCCACCGAGACCTTCGCCCAGCGCAACCTCGGGCGCAGCATCGCCGAGTCGGTCGCGATGTTCGCCCCCGTGGTCGAGCGCGCTCGCGCGGAGGGCCTGTGGGTGCGGGCCTACGTCTCGATGTGTTTCGGCGACCCGTGGGAGGGCGATGTTCCCGTGGGTCAGGTCGTCGACGCCGCTCGCCGCCTGATGGACCTCGGGTGCGACGAACTCAGCCTGGGGGACACCATCGGGGTGGCGACCACTGGCCAGGTGCCGGCGCTGCTCGACGGGCTCGATGCGGCTGGGATCGGTCGCGAGCGGATCGCCGTGCATTTCCACGACACTTACGGGCAGGCGTTGGCCAACACCATGGCGGCGCTGCGCGACGGTGTGACGATCGTCGACTCGTCAGCCGGTGGGCTGGGTGGCTGTCCTTATGCCAAGTCGGCGACCGGCAACCTCGCGACCGAGGACCTCGTCTGGGCCCTGCATGGTGCGGGTGTCGAGACCGGGGTCGACCTCGAAGCCCTCGTCGCAACGAGCGTCTGGCTGGCCGGACTGCTCGGGCGTCCCTCCGCGTCGCGGGTCGTCACCGCCCTCGCGGGGTCCTGACGCCCTGGGCGAGAAGCGGCAGGAGGGGTGAAATTTCCCCGTACTTCAGGCACGGAGTGAGTACCTGAAGTACCAGTTCTACTCAGGGGGTATGGGGGTCGGCCCGCGGCCTGAACTTGAGCCTTTCAGGGCGTATGGGGGCGCCCCGCGGCAGTGCCGGGTGATCGGTCAGCCGGTGGTGGCGCCGGTGATCCGGTGCAGCATGAACAACTGCTCGGAGTCGGACTCGCCGGACACGGCATACACCCGGCCGCCGTCGATGCGCACAGGGCGGACGAGGTGACGTGCGGTGCGGCCGTTGCTGTCGGCATACCCGATCCACACCGCAAGCGAGTCGGAAACTGCTTGGCGCAGTAGCGCGCTCGTCTCCTGCGGCGAGCCGGACAACGTCACCGGGGGCGCTGCTCCGGCGACCGGCCGCTCGGGTGCGTTGCGCAGGGTGGCGACCACGGAGCGCACCAGCGCCGCGTCGACCGGCGACAGCGTGGGCTCAGGAGCAGGGCGTGCGACCGGCGGTCGCGCCCGCCGCGTGGCCGGGCGCTCGACGACCACCGTCCCGTCGAAGGACTCGCGCGCCGGCGAGTAGCCGCCCGCCCGCAGCACCTCGACGAGGGTGGCGGGGTCGGCCTGCGAGACGAGCACCGTCGGGGCGATCCGGCGCAGCACGGCGCGGGCCAGGCTGCGGTCGGCCAGCAGCGCCGCAAGGACCGCCTCGTCATCAGAGCGGATGTATGCCGTCGCGGCGCCGACCCGCGTCTGCCCATGCCGCCGGGCGACGTCGCGGACGAGGTAGTCCAGCGGTTGGGGGACGGGCGTCCGGCTGGAGTCGCGCAAGGTGTCGAGGACCTCGTCGGCGGTCCACCCGGTGTCGAGGGCTCGGCGCACCGACTCGCCGGACAGCCGCAGAACCGTTGCGCCACCGCGGGATTCGACATCGGAGACCAAGCGCATGAAGCGGCCGAGCGCGCCGTCGAGCGGCCCGGGGGCGATCGCGGTGAGGTCGGCCTGCAGCAGCACGTGGTCGACTGACGCCGGAAGCGTCGCGTCGGCCGCCGCCGCCAACTCGGCCGTCGGCACCCGATCGACGAGCGCCCGACCGAGGCTCGTCAGGGTGCCCAGGGCCCGAGCCCCGAGCCATTCGGCCTCGCGCAGCACCGCCTCGGCAGCGTCGGTCAACGCCCGTCGGTCGCCCAACGGCCGACGCCAGAGCAGCCGCTCGATCACTGACTCCGCGCTCGGCGCAGTCCCCGCCGGAAGCCCGGCCAACTCGCCAAGCACATCCGCGCGCACGCCGCGCACCGCCGGCCAGCGGACCTCAGGCCCGAGTGCGCCCACGGTCGCCCCGCCGTTCGGTGCCGTCCCCACGAGGTATGCCGCGCGCGGACTCTCCCACCAGGCCTGGGCGACCGTCGCCCATCGGGCCCCAGCCGAGCGTGAGCGCCAGACGTCGAACTCAGGGGTCGGCGAGAAGGCCGGGGTGAGCTCGCCGTCGTCGGCGATCAGCCCGGCGGCGAGCGCCACCTCGGCCAGCCACCCGGCCTGGGCGGTCTCGACATCGAGGGAGCGAGCCAGGCCGGCGAGGTCGCG
The DNA here is from genome assembly GCA_016707175.1 of Candidatus Phosphoribacter hodrii. Classification (GTDB taxonomy): domain Bacteria; phylum Actinomycetota; class Actinomycetes; order Actinomycetales; family Dermatophilaceae; genus Phosphoribacter; species Phosphoribacter hodrii. Next base: position 395,552 of record JADJIB010000001.1, on the reverse strand, counting down.
GACGCCGAGGGCCCCCGAGCGCAGGACTCGCGGCGGCAAAGCCGTCCACAGATCGCCGAGTTGATCGAGCAGGCCCAGCAGGTCACGCGCACCGGCCCCGGCCACCCGGTCGGCGACGGCCGGATCGACCTGAGCGTCGGTCAGCGCAGGGGCCTGCAACGCGGGTTCGCGATGCAGCCGACCCCCACGCAGGGCCAACCCCACCTCGCGCACGAGGGTGATGTGCCCGATCCCGCTCGGCGCACACAGCCCGTGCGTGACCAGCCACGAGGCACCCTGATGAGCCGGTCCCGACGGCGGAACGGCGCCGATGGGGGGACCCCACGTGAGCGTGTCGAGGATTGCTCGGGCGGCCACCGGCGCCTCGGCGAGCAGGGCGGGAAGGTCGTCGGGGAGCGGAGGGGTGTGGGCGGCATACTCCGAGGAGACCTCGCCCGCGGGGAGGCCGAGCCCGCCCGGGTGCGGCCCGAGCACTTCCGTCACGGCGCGCACGGGGTGCGGCCCGGACGAGGTCCACCAGACGAGGCCGACCGACCAGAGTCGATCGAGTGCCTCGGTGGGGTCGCCCCCGAGGAGGGCCGCGACGTCCTCGACCGCGGCGGTGCCGGCGCGGTTCGGCTCGGCGGCGACGACGAGGGCCTCGACGGTCTGCAACTGACCGCGATCCAGGCGCTCAAGAGCCCGTTGGACGCTCGTGCGGGTCGTTGCCCGAGCGGCGAGCGCGACGACGTCGGCCGGAGTCGGTCGGGCCAGGTCGGGACGGGCAAGCAACAGTGTCGTGAGTTGCTCGTCGGTGCGATGACGGAGGTCGTCGGCCAGGCTGCGCGCCGCCGGATGCGGTGCGCGTGGGGTCGTGCCTCGCCTCCGCTGCATCAGATCATCGTCGCACGCCCCGACCATCGGGTATGCCGCCCGCCCACCCCCAGGGACCGCGCGGGGAGGCCGCCCGCCCACCGTGCCTGCTCGGGAGTTGCCTACTCGGCAGGCGGCTGTCAGGGTGCGGAGATGGTCTTCACGGGGTTCCCGCCACAGGCTCTGGACTTCTATGCCGGGCTGGAGGCTGACAACAGCAAGGCGTTCTGGACGGCGAACAAGGGCACCTGGGAGTCGGCCGCGCGCGACCCGATGCTCGCGCTGCTGGACGAGTTGGAGGACGAGTTCGGCCCGGCGACGCCCTTTCGGCCCTATCGGGACGTCCGGTTCAGCGCAGACAAGTCCCCCTACAAGACCCATCTCGGAGCGGTGGCCGGACCGACCAAGGGGGTCGGGTGTTATGTCCAGCTCAGCGCCGAGGGGTTGCTCGTCGGCGGAGGCTTCCACTCACACGGATCGGCACAAACCGCTCGCTACCGGGCTGCGGTCGACGCGCCGGCCTCGGGAACGGCACTGGAGGCCATCGTCGGGGGCCTACGGGACAAGGGTTTTGCCGTGCGGGGCGCCAGCGTGAAGACGGCGCCGCGAGGGTTCGCCAAGGACCATCCGCGGATCGACTTGTTGCGGATGGCCGAATTGATGGTCATCCGGGAGATCGGCACGCCCGAGTGGCTGGCCACCCCCCGGGTCGTCACCGAGGTCGCCGAGGCCTGGCGCGCCGTCGGGCCCTTGGCGGACTGGGTGGTCGAGCACGTCGGAGCCGACTGAGCGCTTGACCGGGCTGACCGGCCGACGGGCCGACGGGCTGCTCATCGACATGGGCTGCGAATCGACTTGCCAGCCCCATTAGGCTTGGCCTCGCGCGACGTGCGCGGATGGCCGGACCCGCCGGCCCACGAGCTCGAGGTGAGACGGTGCCCACAGGCAAGGTCAAGTGGTACGACGCGGAAAAGGGTTTCGGCTTCCTCTCCGACGACGATGGCGGCGACGTCTTTCTGCATGCCAACGCGCTTCCTGAAGGTGTGAGCACCCTCAAGGGCGGCACCCGGGTCGAGTTCGGCATCGTTGAGGGTCGCCGCGGCGCTCAGGCGCTCTCGGTCAAGGTGCTCGACCCGGCTCCGTCGGTCGTCGCCTCGCAGCGGGCTGCGCACCGCAAGCCCAGCGAAGACATGGTCCTCATCATCGAAGACCTCATCAAGCTGCTCGACAACACGTCGGAGTCGTTGCGCCGGGGGAAGTACCCCGACAAGAACCACGCCGGCAAGGTCGCCCAAGTCCTGCGCGCCGTCGCCGCCGACCTGGAGGCGTGATGAGTCAGGTCAAGTCCGACTCGGCGCTCGCCGGGGCGGTCGACCTGGCCCGTGACGCAGCCATAGCCATCGCCGAGCCCGGCGCCGTCGGCGCTCACCTCGAGGTCGTCATGGAGGCCGAGCGGCTGGCGACGCACTACTTCGCGTGCGACCACACGGCATACCGAGGCTGGCGCTGGTCTGTGAGCGTGGCCCGCGCGCCGCGCCAGAAGTTCGCGACGGTCTGCGAGACGTCCCTCGTGCCCGGCGCCGACGCGATCCTCGCACCCGAGTGGCTCCCGTATGCCGCGCGGATCGCCCCCGGCGACGTCGGCGCGGGCGACGTGCTGCCCTACCGCGAGGACGACCCGCTGCTGCAGGCGGGTTTCGAGGCCACGGGCGACGACGAGGTCGACCAACTCGCCTTCGCCGAGCTTGGCCTGGGCCGCAAGCGGGTCCTCTCACCCGAGGGGCGCGTGGCCGCCGCCGAGCGTTGGTATGCCGGTTCGCACGGCCCTCGCTCCGAGGTCGCCGAGAAGGCCACCGACCGCTGTGTGAGCTGTGGCTACTACCTGCCGATGGCCGGGGCGTTGCGCCGCTCGTTCGGAGTGTGTGCCAACGAATGGTCGCCCTCGGACGGCGCTGTCGTCAGCCTCGACCACGGCTGCGGTGCGCACTCGGAGATCGACGTCGAAGCCGTTCCCGCCGTCGTGGTCCCCGAACCCATCCTTGACGAGTTCTCGGTGGACATCCTGGTCACGCGCGACTGAGGTCAGCCGGCTCCGGCGGCGTTGCCGCGGCCGCGGCGCAGATAGGCATAGCCGATCACGCCGAGCACCAACCCGGCGGCGGCACACCGCGGCCACCAGGACCGCTCGCCCGTGTGCAGGCTCGGGACGAGCAGGGTGAGCACCAGCGCGACCGCCCAGGCCGCCAGGCCCCACTCGACGATCCGGCGCATCGGCACCGCCAACGGCCGCAGCGGCTCGCGCTCGGCGCTGGGCTCGGTCATGACGGGCAGCCTATCCGCAGCCGGCTGGGGCTACCGGGGTGGGTGCGCGGACGGCATACAGGGACAGATCGGGCGCTGCGCACGGCGGGTGGTGAGCCGACACACGTCGGAAACCTGCCCGCCGCTAGCCTGGTCGACATGGCGAAAGCAGCGCCCACGCGCACCCCTGTTCCGACGAGCGGCATCGACCGCTTCTTCAAGATCACCGAACGCGGCTCCAGCGTCGAACGCGAGATCCGCGGCGGTGTCGTCACGTTTTTCACGATGGCCTACATCGTGGTCCTCAACCCGCTCATCCTCGGCTTCGTCAAGGACGCCAACGGGCAGTTCCTCGGCGGCGGTGCCGCGCCGAACCTGGCGGCGATCGCGGCGGGCACGGCTCTGGTCGCGGGCCTGATGACGATCTTCATGGGGGTCTTCGCCAACTTCCCGCTGGCGCTGGCGACGGGCCTGGGCCTCAACGCCTTCGTCGCCTTCTCCATCGCCACGAAGATGACCTGGGCCGACGCGATGGGGCTGGTTGTCCTCGAAGGCATCATCATTCTTGTCCTCGTGCTCACCGGCTTCCGGACCGCGGTGTTCCACGCCGTCCCCGCCCAACTGAAGATCGCCATCTCCGTCGGCATCGGCCTGTTCATCGCCATGATCGGCCTGGTCGATGCGGGCTTCATCCGCCGCACCGGCGTCGGCCCGGTCCCCGTCGAGCTCGGTGTCGGGGGCACGCTGAGCGGCTGGCCGGTCCTCGTCTTCGCCATCGGGCTGCTGCTCGTCATCGGCCTGTGGGTCGCCAAGGTCCGCGGCGCGATCCTGCTGTCGATCATCATCACCACGGTCCTGGCGATCATCGTCGAGGCCATCGCCAAGGTCGGCCCGACCGTCATCGGCCAGAACCCGGACGGCTCCAACAAGACCAACCCGCTCGGCTGGAACCTCAACGTGCCTGCGCTGCCCGACAAGGTCATCGCGACGCCTGACTTGTCGACCGTCGGCCAGTTCAACCTCTTCGGGTCGTTCGGCAAGGCCGGCTTCGTGGCCGCGGCGCTGCTCGTGTTCACCCTCATGCTCGCCGACTTCTTCGACACGATGGGCACGATGACCGCCATCGGCGCCGAGGCCGGGCTCAACGACACCGAGGGCACGCCGCCCAACACCCAGAAGATCCTCATCGTCGACTCGGTCGCCGCCGCCGCGGGTGGCGCTGCGGGCGTCTCGTCCAACACGTCCTACATCGAGTCGGCGTCCGGCGTCGGTGAGGGCGCGCGCACGGGTCTGGCGTCTGTCGTCACGGGCGCGCTCTTCCTGCTGTCGATGGTCTTCGCCCCGCTCGTGGAGATCATCCCCAACGAGGCCGCAGTGCCCGCGCTCGTGCTCGTCGGCTTCCTCATGATGCAGCAGGTCAAGGGCATCGACTGGGACAACTTGGAGATCGCCATCCCGGCGTTCCTCACGATCATCCTCATGCCGTTCACCTACTCGATCACGGTGGGCATCGGCGCCGGCTTCATCGCGTTCGTCTTCATCAAGTTGGTCCGCGGCAAGTCCTCGGCAATCCACCCGCTCATGTGGTTGGTCTCGGGGCTGTTCGTCCTCTACTTCGCCATCGACCCGCTGCGCCGGATCCTCGGCGCCGGCTGACCGACCGGCCCCGGCTCGGTCCCGCAGCCGTGCGAGGATGCCGAGGTGGACCGCAGCGCGACCTTCGCCTCGCTGCAGGTCCACAACTATCGCCTGTATGCCGCGGGCGGACTGGTCAGCAACGCAGGCACCTGGATGGGGCGGGTCGCGCAGGACTGGCTGGTCCTCACCGAGTTGACCGACCACTCCTCGACCGCATTGGGTGTGGCGACCGGGCTGCAGTTCGCGCCTTTCCTCGTGCTCGCACCGTGGACGGGCATGATCGCCGATCGCTTCCCCAAACGCCGGATCCTCGTGACGACCCAGACCACGCTGGCGGTGACGGCCCTGCTCTTGGGCATCCTCACGGTGTCCGGAGTGGTTCAACTCTGGCAGGTGTATGCCCTCGCGTTCGTCCAGGGCCTGGCCCAGGCCATCGACAACCCGGCCCGGCAGGCGTTCGTCACCGAGGTGGTGGGGCCCGGGCACCTGGCCAACGCTGTCGCTCTCAACAGCGCGTCGTTCAACGCCGGGCGGCTGATCGGCCCGGGGGCCGCGGGACTGATCATCGCGGCATACGGGACGGGGGTGGCGATGCTCGTGAACTCGCTGTCCTTCCTCCTGCTCCTGTTCGCCTTGCTGACGATGCGGGCCGACGATTTGCAGCCGGCGCCGCTCGCGCGCGGCAGGGGGCGGATCCGCGAGGGCCTGGTCTATGTCCGCGGGCGCACCGACATCAAGGTCATCCTGGTGCTCGTTTTCGTCCTGGGGACGTTCGGGATGAACTTCCAGATCACCACCGCGCTTATGGCGACGCAGGCGTTTGGGAAGGGGCCGACCGAATTCGGGATCCTCGGCTCGATCATGGCGATCGGATCGCTGTCAGCGGCGCTGTTGTCGGCTCGTCGGGCGCGTCCACGGCTGCGGGTCCTGCTCGTCGCGCTGGCCGGTTTCACGCTGGCCACGGGGCTCGCCGCCGTCGCCCCCACTTACGAGTTGTTCGCCCTCGCGCTGATCCCCTGCGGGCTCGCGGCGCTGACGGCGTTGACGACGGCGAACACGCTCGTCCAGTTGTCGGTCGACCCGGCGATGCGTGGCCGGGTGATGGCCCTCTATATGGCGATCTTCCTGGGCGGCACGCCGATCGGGGCCCCGCTCATCGGGCGGCTGGGCGACTGGGCGGGGCCGCGTTGGACGATCGGCGTCGGGTCGGTCGCCGTCGGGTTGAGTGTGGTCATCGTCGGTGGCTGGTTGGTCAAGAGGGAGAATGTCGACATGTTGATCCGCAAGCGGGGCCGTCGATGAACGTCCGGTTCCGGCAGCGGCTGACCTTCGCCGTGTTGGTCCTGCTCGTCGTCCTCGGGGTGGCCGCCGCCCTCGTGAGGTGACCGGGCGGCATACCCCCAGGTGCGCGGGCGGCATACCCCCGCGTTGGTCCGCCCCGCCCCGCCCCACAACGGAGATAGCGCTCGCACGGTCATCTTTCCGGCGTTTGAAGCCCTTCAGACACGGAAAAGTGACCGTGCGAGCGCTATCTCCGGGTCAAGAGGGGTCAGCGGGGGCCAAGAGGGGTCAGGCGGGTCAGACGGGGAGCCGGCGATCAGAGCTGGCCGACGACCCAGTCGATGCTGGCGGTGAGGGCCGAGATGTCCTCGGGGTCGATGGCCGGGAACATCGCGATCCGCAGCTGGTTGCGGCCCAGCTTGCGGTAGGGCTCCACGTCGACGATCCCGTTGGCGCGCAACACCTTTGCGACGGCCGCCGCGTCCACCGTGTCGTCGAAGTCGATCGTCCCGACCACCTGCGAGCGGGCTCCCGGGTCGGAGACGAACGGCGTCGTGTATGCCGTGCGCTCGGCCCAGCCGTAGAGGCGCGAGGCGGAGTCGGCGGTGCGACCGGTGGTGAAGGCCAGCCCGCCGTTGCCGTTCATCCAGTCCAACTGCGCCGCGAACATCGCCAAGGTGGCGACTGCCGGGGTGTTGTAGGTCTGGTTCTTCAGCGAGTTGTCGATCGCGGTGGGCAGCGAGTAGAAGTCAGGCACCCAGCGGCCGCTCGCCGTGATCTCCTCGACCCGGGCCAAGGCGGCGGGGGAGAAGGCGGCCAACCAAAGGCCACCGTCGGAGGCGAAGCACTTCTGCGGAGCGAAGTAGTAGACGTCGGCCTGGCTCATGTCGACCGGCAGGCCGCCGGCGCCGGAGGTGGCGTCGATGAGGACGAGCGCGTCGGCGTCGGCGCCCTCGACCCGCTGGACCGGGGCCATGACGCCGGTCGAGGTCTCGTTGTGCGGCCAGGCGTAGACGTCGGCGCCGGCCTCGGCCACGGCGGTGGCCAGGGTGCCGGGGGCGGCCTTGATGATCGTCGACTCGCCGAGGAACGGAGCCGTGTTGGTCACCGAGGCGAACTTGTTGGAGAACTCACCAAAGCTCAGGTGCTGGGCCTTGGCGCGCACCAGGCCGAACGCGGCGATGTCCCAGAAGGCCGTCGACCCACCGTTGCCGAGGATGATCTCGTAGCCCTCGGGGAGGCTGAACAGGTCGCGCAGTCCGGAGCGGATCTCACCGACCAGGCCCTTGACCGGCGCCTGGCGGTGGGACGTGCCGAGGATCGTGCCGCCGATCTCACTGAGGCGGGCCACCTGCTCGGGGCGGACCTTGCTCGGGCCGCAGCCGAAGCGGCCGTCGCCGGGGAGCAGATCGGTGGGGATGGTGAGGGTGGCGGGCTGGTCGGTCACGATCGTTCAACCTTCGATGGCGGGTCGTCGTGCCGGGCGCCGGGCCGGCGCGGGGCACGTCAAGTGTCCCAACCCGGCGCGGCGGCGTTGCCAGCGGGTCCAGGTCGTGGACGCGTGGCCCCGCGCGCGCAGGCGGGAGCCGGGCTCGATGTGGCGCGTGTCACTTCATGGGTGGGGCGCCTGGGAACAACTGCCGAGGCGCACACGTTCTGCACCTGTAACGTTGTAATCAGTGCAAGAGAGGAATCACCATGCACCCGCATCATCACTCTTCGTCAGCAGACGGCGACCACCCCACCGACGCCGAGCCCACCGAGGGCCGCCGGCGCGGCCCGGGACGGCGCCGCGGCCCAGACTTCGGGATGGGTTTCGGTCCCGCGTTCGCCATGGGTGCCGCAGGCCCCGACGGTCCTGGTATGCCGTTCGGCCCCGGAGGCCCCGGAGGCCCCGGCGGACCCGGCGGTCGCGGTCGTGGCCCCGGCGGTCGCGGCCGTGGTCGCGGCGGTCCCGGTGGGCCTGGCCCGTTCGGTCGCCCCGGCGGCTGGCAGCAAGCCGATCTCCCGTCGGCCGATGACGTCGCCGAATGGTTCGCCGGCCGGCTCCCGGCCGACTGGTTCATCGGGGACGCGCAGATCAGCGTCGACCGCGAGGAGATCGTCGTCGTCGGTGAGCTGCCCCCGGTCGACGGTCAGGGCGACAGCGCTGCTGCTGCCGAGGGCCGGATCTCGAGGTTCCGGGAGCAGTCTCGGGACGAGCGGATCGCCATCGCCACCCAGGCGCAGGAGCGCTACGGCCGCAAGGTCAGCTGGGGCGCTCGCATCGGGGAGCGGCGTGAGCTGTTCACCCACCTCGCCGTGCCGGTCATGACCCGGCTGCGTCAGCCCGAGCGTCAGGTGCTCGACACCCTCGTCGACGCCGGGGTCGCCCGGTCGCGCTCGGAGGCGCTGGCCTGGGCGGTTGCCCTGGTCGGCCAGCACACCGAGACCTGGCTGTCGGACCTGCGGGCCAAGATGGCCGAGGTCGACAAACTGCGCGCCCAAGGCCCGCAGCTGTAATCGCTGCACGCGCACGGCATACCGAGAACAGCAAAGCCGCGGCCCCGGGACGGTGAGTGTCCCGGGGCCGCGGCAGCTGTAGGCGTCAGTGCACCTCGTGCGGGTCGATGTGGCGCGGCCATCCGGGGACGTCCTCGGGCCGGCGCTCATGGATCCCGATGTAGCGGGCGGCCGGGCGGATGAGCCGCGCGGCGCGCTTCTGCTCAAGGATGTGCGCCGACCAGCCCGCCGTGCGCGCGCAGGTGAACATCGGCGTGAACATCGACGGCGGCACCTCGGCGTAGTCGAGGATGACCGCGGCCCAGAACTCGACGTTGGTCTCGAGCACCCGGTCGGGGCGGCGCTCGCGCAGCTCGGCGAGCGCGGCGACCTCCAGGGCGTGGGCAGCCTCGTAGCGCGGCGCGTCGAGCCGCTTGCAGGTGGCGCGCAGCACGCGGGCCCGCGGGTCCTCGGCGCGGTAGACCCGGTGCCCGAAGCCCATGAGGCGCTCGCCGCGGTCCAGAACGCCCTTGACGTATGCCGTTGCGTCACCGAGGTTTTCGACGGCTTCGAGCATGTGCAGCACCCGGGACGGGGCGCCGCCGTGCAGGGGGCCGCTCATGGCGCCGACCGCTCCGGAGAGGCAGGCGGCGACGTCGGCGCCGGTGGAGGCGATGACCCGCGCGGTGAAGGTCGAGGCGTTCATGCCGTGCTCGGCGGCCGACACCCAGTAGGCGTCGACGGCCTCGACGTGCCGCGGGTCGGGCTCGCCGCGCCAGCGGATCATGAACCGCTCGACGATGGTGCGGGCCTTGTCGACCTCACGCTGGGGGACCATCGGCTTGTGGACGCCGCGGGCCGACTGGCCGACGAACGACAGCGCCATGACGGCGGCCCGGGCGAGGTTCTCGCGGGCCTCTTCTTCGTCGATGTCGAACAGCGGCCGGAAACCCCAGATCGGGGCAAGCTGGGCCAACGCCGACTGCACGTCGACGCGGACGTCGCCGGAGTGGACCGGCAGCGGGAACGGCTCGGCGGGCGGCAGGCCCGGCTCGAACGCGCCGTCGACAAGCAGCCCCCATACCTGGCCGAACGACACCTTGTCGACGAGGTCTTCGATGTCGACCCCGCGGTAGCGCAGGGCGCTGCCTTCCTTGTCGGGTTCGGCGATCTCGGTCTCGCAGGCGACGATCCCCTCCAGACCCGGCTTGAACCGGTCTTCGGGGGCGGCGAGCGGTTGGGTGGTCACAGGGCAACTCCTCGGAACAGTGGGGCAGTGAAGCCCTAGCGATTCTGCCCCATCCCCCCGGGCACCTGGGACCGCCTGCCCAGGGAACGGGCCGGGGCAGGCGCCTAACGCGTGCGCTTGAGCGCCGCGCGGGCCTTGCCGGCCGCCTGTCCTCCCGCGGAGGTGATGCGGTCCTTGGCTGTCACGGCAGGCTCGGGGACGAAACGCTGGCTGAGGTCGGCTCGCTCGACGAGTTGGGCGAGGGTCGCCTCGACGACGGGGTGGGACGCGATTGGCTCCTCGCCGCTGTAGACGACCCACACCGGCTGACCCTGGTGGAAGACCCGCAGCACGGTGCCGGCCTGCAGGGTGGTCGCCTCCGCAGCCGCCGCACGCCGCGCCTTCTGCTCGGCGAGCTTCTTCTGGGCGTATGCCGTCGCCGGCTCCTTGAGCGCCTTGGCCGCGACGATGACGTGCGGACCGTACTTGACGCCGTATTTGACCGCGTTCCCGACGATTGTGCTCTTGGCCATGTGTGCCTGGACCCTTCCCCGCGCCGTCTATTGACGGGAAGCCTACGCTCGGAGGGTGACCGACCGCGTCGACTACACCGGCGAGGGGCTCGACGAAGCCGACCTCGCGAGCACGCCCTACGCACAACTCACCCGCTGGATCGGCCAGGCCCAGGCGGAAGGAGTCCGAGCCGCCGAATCCCCCGAGGGGCTGGCGCTGCAGTTCGCCACCGTCGATGCTGCTGGCGCGCCCAATGTGCGGACGGTGTTGATGCGTTTCCTCGACCCGCGCGGGCCGGGTTTTGTCACCGATGCCGGGTCGATCAAGGGCCGCGAAATCGCTGCGAACCCCGCCGTGGCCGCGTCGCTCGGCTGGCCGGAGTTGTTCCGGGTCGTGCGCTTCCGCGGGCTGGCCGAGCCGATCGAGCCGGAGGCGCTCGCCGACTACTTCAGCCAGCGGCCGTGGGGCTCGCGGGTCGCCGCGTGGGCGTCGCACCAGTCGGAGCAGGTCGCCAGCCGGGCCGCCTTGCTCGCCGAATTCGACAGGTATGCCGCGCAGTTCCCTGACCGGGGCAACCCGGACGACGTGCCGGTGCCGCCGTCGTGGTCGGGCTTCCGGATCCGGGCGACCGAGGTCGAGTTCTGGGCTGGGCGTTCCAGCCGCCTGCACGACCGGATCGTGTTCACGGCGCCGTCGGCCGCTGAGCTGGGTGCCAGCGCGGGGCAGGTTCCGCTCCTGGACGACCCGAGCGCGTGGACGGTGTCCCGCCGCCAGCCGTGACGGCATACCCCTGGGTTTGAGTCGTGGGCATGGGAACGGCCCGTGGGGAAGCCGGTCTCCGCTGGGCGGAGGTCCGACGTGCACGCTGGACGAGGCGTGCCTACCCACGAGCCGCGGCGACTGCTGGAATTGCGGTCGCGTCGACGTCCCATAGCTGGGACGGTGCGCTAACGCGCAGCCACCTCACGTGTCCGATAGGAACTCACTACCTGACCACCTCCCTTCTTCGTGTACCGCAGACGGTAAGCCGCAACGCGGGCGATCTTCAAGGGGTTTCTGCGAGCTCGGGGAGGGTCGCGAGCGTTGCCAGGGTTTCGACGGCCCAGGCGAGGTGGGCGTGCGCGGCATACTCCCCGGCTGAGAGCGTGAGCAGCCGGTATGCCGCCGACGCGGCTGCCGTGTCGTCGTTGGCCGCGCGGGCGGCGGCGATCTCGGCCTCGGTCTCGGTGCGGATCGTGGCGTAGCCCGCGAGCATCGCGGAGGCCCGGTCGGCGGACTCCTGAACGAGCGCCCGGCAGTGGGCCGACCCGAGCTGCCCTCCGAGGAAGAGGCGCAGCAGCAAGCCGTTGCGCGGCGGGGAGACCGCGGCCGGCTCGGCGAGCAACTCCCGTAGTCGGCTGCGGCCGGCGGCGGTGAGCTCGAAGCGGCTCCCCGACGTGCGACCGGGCTCGGTGGGGCGGATCTCGCCGCGGGCGGTGAGCTCGGTGAGCGTGGGGTAGATCTGGCCGAAGCTCTCGCTCCAGAAGTGGCCCAGGGTCTGGGTGATGGCGGCGCGCACGGCATACCCGGTCATCGGCTCGACCGACAGGGCGCCGAGCACGGCGAGATGGGTTTGCGAGGACCTGGCCATGCGGTTGATTATATCTGACAGATATGTCAAGGTGGGTCTGGGCAAGATCTCTCACAGATAGGTTCATGACGATGGCGAGCGATGCGGTGACGCCAGTAACGCCGACCTGGCCACGAAAGGCCGCCGCGGCCACCTACGCGGGGGTCGCCGGGTTCCAAGTTGCGCTCGCCGCGGGGGCGCCTTGGGGTGTCGCGGCCTGGGGCGGCGCTCACGAGGGGGTCCTCCCGATGGGGTTCCGGGTCGGCAGTGTGGTCTCGGCCGGGGTGTGGGGGTTGGTCGCCGCGTCGCTGGGCACGTCGTGGCCGCCGGCCCGTTGGCGGCGCCCGGTCCTCACCGGCTTGGCGGTGCTCGCGCCGGTGTCCTTCGCGATGAACCTCGCCACGCCGTCCCCGGTCGAACGGGCCATCTGGGCCCCGATCACGGCCGCGCAGACCGTCCTCGTCCTGCTCGCCTTCCGCGCCGAGCGCCGCGCCGCCCGCTGACGCCTCCGGGGAGCGGAACCCTCGGCCGCGCCCCGGCCGAACGGCATACCGTGCAGGGGGTGAGCAGCACCCCCCAGGTGACCAGGCTGCGGCCGATCGCGGTCGCGGCATACGGGCCGACGGTGCTGTCGTCCATCGGGACCGGCGCGGTCCTGCCCGTCCTGGCGCTCACCGCGCGCGATCTCGGCGCGAGTGTCGGGACGGCTGCGGTCATCGTGTCGCTGCTCGGGGTGGGGATGCTCGTGGGCGACCTGCCCGCGGGTGCGCTCGCCGCCCGGTTCGGCGAGCGGCGCGCCTTGCTTGCTGCGAGCGTCGCCGAAGCGGTCGGCATGACGGCGGCCGGTCTGGCGCCCTCCGTGGTGACACTCGCCGCCGCCGTATTGGCGCTCGGGCTTGCGGGGTCGGTCTTCGGGCTGGCGCGGCATGCCTACCTGACGAATGCGGTCGCGCCCTCGCTGCGGGCGCGGGCGTTGTCGACGCTCGGGGGAGTGCATCGGGTGGGGATCTTCGTGGGTCCGTTCGTCGGCGCGCTCGTTCTCTCGTGGTGGGGGAGCATCGGCCCGTATGCCGTGGGGGCAGCAGCCGCGCTGGCCGCCGGTGGGCTCGTGGCAGTGACCAAGGACCTGGCCGTTCGTGATGCCGCCCATCGGGCCGACCGGGCGTCGGCGGTGCGCTCGCGCGAGGGGTTGGGGGGGCTGGGGCTGGGGCTGGCGCCGCGCTCACGGTGTTCCGGGTGTTGCGGGATCACCGGCGGGTCCTCACCACCTTGGGGTTCGGCGTCATTGCCGTCGCCGCGACCCGGGCGGCCCGCAACGCGATCGTGCCGCTGTGGGCTGAGGCGATCGGGCTGGACGCCACGTCGACGAGCATCGTCTTCGGGCTGTCGGGGGCGGCCGACATGCTGTTGTTCTATCCGGCGGGCTGGGCGATGGACCGCTTCGGCCGGGTCCATGTCGCCGTGCCGTCGATGTTGGTGTTGGGGCTGGGGATGGTCCTCGTGCCGTTCGCCTCGACGTTCTGGGCGCTGGTGGTCGTCGCGACGGTGCTGGGCATCGGCAATGGCATCGGGTCGGGGATCCTCATGACGCTCGGTGCTGATGCGTCGCCGGAGGTCGGGCGGGCTCAGTTCCTCGGCGGCTGGCGGCTGATGGGCGACATCGGTTGGGCGAGTGGCCCGGCGTTGGTGTCGGCGGTTGCCGTGCTCGCCTCGCTCGGGACGGCGTCGGTGGTGATGGGGGTCGTGGCCTGGGCCGGCGCGGCGTGGCTGAAGGTCTGGGTCCCCCGCTTCGACCCGATCAGGCCGGGAGCGCTCGACCCCAGAGCAGTGAGGGCCGCGCCGTCGGTGCGCCACACGGTCCACTCATCCTGCGGTGCGGCGCCCAGGCTCTCGTAGAACCCCTGCGCTGGCGTGTTCCAGTCCAACACCCACCACTCGAACCTCGGGTAGCCCCGCTCCACCGCGATCCCGGCCAACTCGGTGAGCAGCAGCCGCCCCAGGCCCAGCCCCCGCGCCTCGGGCCGCACGAACAGGTCCTCCAGCCAGATCCCGTGCCGGACCTTCCAGGTCGAGAACGTGACGTACCAGATGGCGATCCCCGCGACGCTCCACCCGCCCGCGTCGTCGCTCACCTCGGCGACATGGCAGAACACCTGCGGCGTCGGCCCGAACAGGTGCGCGCGCAGGTCATCGACGCTGCCCTCGACCGCGTCGGGCTCCTTCTCATAGACCGCCAGCGCCACGACGAGCTCGTAGATCGCCGGGCAGTCGGCAGGGACGGCTTCACGCACACGCACCTCAGTCACGACCCCGAGGGTATGCCGTCCGCCCACCGACGTAGGGCCGGCCGTTGGCGCATGTTGCTGGGTGGGGCGACCGCCGCCTCCACGCCAGTGTCTGGAGCAAAGCCGATGAGCAACGTCATCTACACGCCCGCCCCCACCAAGGGCCCCGAGCAAGGTCTGAGGAGGGGCGCCGGGTCCAGTGATCGCGTGCTGCCCTGGGCCCGCCATCAGACCCGCCGTCTGAGCCGGCCGTGCTGGGCTGGTCGAGACTCGCTCGACCCCCCCCCCGCCGCCGGCCACAGCGGTTCCCCCGATCGCCCTGCGCCCTCGTGGGTAACCCCTGCCCAGGCCACGAATCAGGCGCCACCGCCAGTCGAGTGCGGCACGGAGTGCGGTTGGTGGGGTGATCACCCCCTTGATCGCACTCGGTCCCGCGCTCGCTGGGGGCCAGTGTTAGTTCGGCGGTCTGAGTGCGACCGAAACCGATGCAGGAGTCGAGCGCTCAGGTGCGGGTCGCGGCATACCGGCGCAGGGCTTCCTCGCGCTCGACGGCGTGGTCGAGGATCCGGGTGGGGTAGCCCGCGGCATACCCCTGCGGGTGGCGCCACGGCTCGTGCGCAGCCGCGCCGGGCACGTGGGCGAGCTCGGGGACCCAACGGCGCACATAAGCACCGTCGGGGTCGAAGCGCAGCCCTTGCCCGACCGGGTTGAAGACCCGGAAGTAGGGGGCAGCGTCGGTGCCGGTGCCGGCGCACCACTGCCAGCCGTGCGAGTTGGAGGCGAGGTCACCGTCGGCCAGCAGCGCCATGAAGTGCCGGGCGCCATGCGGCCACCACACGTGCAGATCCTTGACGAGGAAGCTCGCCGTCACCATCCGCACCCGGTTGTGCATCCAGCCGGTCGCGGCCAACTGGCGCATCCCCGCATCGACGAACGGGAACCCGGTGCGCCCCGCCCGCCACGCCTCGAATCCCTCGCCCGGCTCGTCATAAACCATCCCCGCCATCGGCCGCAGGTCGCTCCACGCCGAGGCCGGGTGATGCCACAACACGTCGGCGTAGAACTCCCGCCAGGCCAACTCGGTGACAAAGGTGGTCGCGCCCGGGCTGCCGGCCGCAGGGGAGCGACCGAGCTCCGCCAGCAGCGTGCGCGGATGCACCTCGCCGAACTTCAGCGCCGCGGACAGCCGCGAGGTGCCGTCGAGGTCCGGCCGGTCGCGGCGCTCGCCGTAGTCGGCCACGCCATCGCGCAGGAACTCCTCCCAGCGTACGCGGGCGGCCGATTCGCCAGCCACCACACCCTCCGCCGCCACACCAGAACTCTCAACCAGCGGGAGGTCGTCGGAGGGGACGGCGCGCAGCCCGATCAGGCGACTCGGTGCGGGCGCCGGCCCAGGCGCCCCCAGCGCTCGCCAAGCGCGCGCGAACGGCGTGAACACCCGATAGGGCGTCCCACCTCCCGTCCGCACTGTCCCAGGCCCGATCGCGTATGCCGTGCCCGTCGCCACGAGCTCTCGGCCCTGGGCGTTCAGAGCGGCCCGGACAGCGGTGTCTCGGCGGCGTCCATAGGGCGTGGTCTCGGCCGTGACATGCACGGCAACCGCACCGACCTCAGTCGCCAGGGCCGGGACCACAGTCAAAGGTGAGCCGATCCGGACGACGAGCGACACGGCATACCTGTCGCGGAGGTCGGCGTCGAGCGAGCGGAGAGACGCGAGCAAGCGGGCCTGCCGCGGCGCACCAGCGGCCGCCCAGAGGGCTGGGTCGAGGACGAAGAGCGGAACCACGGCCCCGCCGTCGGCCGCGGCGAGCAGGGCAGGGTGGTCAGCGACGCGCAGGTCGCGACGCAGCCACCACACACGTGTGCTCATCGGTGAGAGGCTAGCCCCCGTGACCGACATGATCGACACCACGGAGATGTATCTGCGGACCATCTTCGAGCTCGAGGAAGATGGGATCCCGCCGCTGCGCGCTCGCATCGCCGAGCGCCTGGGGCATTCTGGGCCGACGGTGTCGCAGACGGTCGCGCGGATGGAGCGCGACGGCCTCCTCGCCGTGACCGATCACCGCCACCTTGAGTTGTCCGAGTCGGGTCGCCGGGCCGCGACCCGGGTGATGCGCAAGCACCGCCTCGCCGAGCGGCTCCTCGTCGACGTGCTCGGGTTGGAGTGGGAGTTGGCGCACGCCGAGGCGTGCCGGTGGGAGCACGTCATCAGCGATGAGGTCGAGCGGCGGATCCTGGCTCTCGTCGGAGATTCCACGCGCTCGCCCTATGGCAACGCCATCCCTGGGCTGGCCGAGCTCGGCGGGCAGGTGGGCCGCGACACGACGGCGGAACGAGACAGTGAGGAACCCCTCACTGAGGTGCTCGGCGTCAGTGATCACGGCCCCATCGCGGGGGCCAAGGCGTCCGGCGAGAGCGTCGTCGTGCTTACCAGCCGGATCGGGGAGCCGGTCCAGGTGGATCACACCGCGTTGTCGCTGCTCACGGTGGCTGGCCTCGTGCCTGGTCGGAGCGCGCGAGTCTCCTTGCAGGGCAATGAGATTCGCGCGATCCCTGAGGGCGTCGCCGATCGCGAACCCGTTGTAGTGCCGACCGAGGTCGCCGCCTACGTGTTCGTCTTTCGGCGCGCCTGAGCGGGCGGTCACGACGATCCGGTATGCCGCCGCGCGGCATACCTGCTGATCGCCAGCCGAGGCGGTCGTGACCTTGTGGACGCCATTCCGTGACCTTGGCGTGACATTCGGGGGTCCCGTCGGCTAAAGTTTGGGCACTCGCCCAGCACCGGGCGGGCCCCGAAGCGGATCGCCGAGTCCTGCCACCGCCGAGGGTTTGCTCAAACCGCCAGGCAGGAGCGGGGGACCCACTTAGTGGGCGTCGTGAGACGCCCTTGGGGTGAAGTTCGCGGATCGGCCCCTCACCGGGCCGGGCCGAGAGCCGGGTGATCAACTCCCACCCGAACCCGACAGCTCACCTCGTAGGCGATCTTGGAGAGGTACATCGTGGCAAAGCACGTTGGGCGCCACCGCGCCCCGGGGTTCTCCCCCCTGACCGAGCTGACCCAGATCGCTGGCGATTCCGCCAAGCCTGCCGTTCGCGCCACTGCCGTCATGGCTGTGTCCACCGGCATGCTCGCGGGCATGGTCGTGCCGGCACAGGCGGCCACCATCGTGGCCGGCGTGGATGGCGTGTCTTCGGACGGTCAGGCACTCGACACTCCCGTCAGCGACCTTCTTGGCATCAGCGGCCTGCCGTCGACCGATGGCCCGGGCCTGGCGCCTGCGGCCCCGGCCCCGGTTGCGGCCGCCGGTCTGGTTGAGGCCGTCGAGGCTGCGGTCGGCCCCGTCGTGACCGCTCCCGACACCGTTGCGGGCCTGCCCACCTTCGGTGCGTTGGGGTTCAAGACCAAGACGATCACCGTCCCCGCGGTCACCCAGGTGTCGCGCTCGACCGCGCCGCGCACCTCGCCGGCTCCGGCCGCCAAGGCTGCGACGCCCGCCCCGGCCCCGGCGCCTGTGTCCGGTGGGTCGGTCCTCTCGGTTGCGGCCAGCCTGCTCGGCATCCCCTACCGCTACGGCGGTTCTTCGCCGTCGACCGGTTTCGACTGCTCTGGTTTCACGTCCTACGTCTATCGGATCGCCCGTGGCATCACGATCCCGCGCACGGCCGAGGGCCAGCGCAAGGGCTCGGCGCGCGTCACCTCCCCGGTGCCTGGCGACCTCGTCTTCTTCGGCGTCCCGGCCACACACGTGGGCATCTACGCCGGCAACGGCATGATGTACGACTCGCCGCACACCGGCACGGTCAGCCAGCTGCGCAAGATCTACTCCGGCAACGTCTCGTACGGCCGGTTCTGATCGAGGCGAACTAGGCCCAGAGACAACGAAAGGCCCCGCCCGGGTTGCCGGGCGGGGCCTTTCGTTGTGGTTGGGTCAGCTGGCCCGACGCGACGAGCGGTTGACGTCGGCCAACTTGCTCTGCAGCACGCCGCGCATCAGCTCGGCTTCGGGGCCCTCGTGCCGGTCGGCGGCGGCGAGGAGGTCGAGGATGTCGCCGCGGCTCTGGTAGCCCTCAAGCTCGCGGAACATCTGGGCACGGATCGCGCGGGCCTCGCGGCGCTCGCGGAGGTCATCGCGGACGCTGGCCCAGAACCCGCTGCGCTCGGTGGTGGTGGTCGGGGTGGTGGTCGTTGAAGTGCTCATGGCCTCAATGGTGCCCCGACTAGATTCATACGTCCAATGTGAGGATGCTATTGAATCCATGCGCTAGCGTCATGAGTCATGGACACTGAGGTGCTGCGCTGGTTCCAGCAGGTCGCCGACGGGGCAACCGTCACGGAGGTGGCCGATCTCTGGATGGTCAGTCAGCCCAAGGTCTCGCGCGACCTCATGGCCCTGCAGCGTGAGGTGGGGGCGCCGTTGCTCGTCAAGTCCGGGCGGGTGCTGCGCCTCACCCACGCCGGTGCCGTCTTCAAGCGCCACGCCGACGCCATCGTCAACCGGTTGGACGACGCTCTCGCGGCCGTCGACCAACTCGTCGACCCGGAGCGAGGCACCGTCACCCTCGCCTACGAGCGGACCCTGGGCACCTGGTTGGTGCCGTCCTTGGTCGGGGAGTTCCTCGCGGTGCATCCTCAGGTGTCGTTCACGCTCGTTGTCGGCGGTGAGGATCTGGCCGTGCTCGATGAGGGCCGGGTCGATCTCGCTGTGCTCGCCAGCCGACCCAACGCACCGCTGTTCGGCGGGGCGAGAGAGGGGGGTGGGGCGAGCGAGGCGAGCGTGCGTTGGGAGCCGTTGTTTCGCGAGCCGTTGTTCCTCGCGGTCGGCCCCGGCCACCGGTTCGAGGACATCGAGACGGTGCCGCTGGCCGAGTTGGCCGACGAGCCGTGGGTGGTCCTGCCGCCGGGCACGGTGATCCGCTCGGCCCTCGACCAGTTGTGCCATGGAGCAGGCTTCGAGCCGAAGGTCGCCTTCGAATGCGACGACCTCGCCACGGTGCGCGGCTTCGTCGGAGCGGGCTTGGGCGTCTCGATCGTCCCCGCAATGGGGGAGGACCCCCTGCCTCGGTATGCCGCCGCGCCTCGCCTTGTCGCGCTCGCCGACGCCGGGGCCCGTCGCGAAGTCGGACTCGCCTGGTCGTCCCAGCGGCGGTTGCTCCCGGCGGCCGAGTTGTTCCGAACCTTTGTCCTGCGTTCGTCGGGGGCGGGTCGGACCCTCACGTCTTGAGGCCGGACGGGTCTGCAACGATGCTCCGGTGGATCCCCTGAACCTCATCGACACCGCCCCGGATGATGTCGCCTTGACGATGTATACCGGCGAGTTGGTCGTCGATGCCATGGTGCGCAAACTCGGTCACGAGCCGAATGGCACCTTCTGGGACGGCGTGGCCGAATGGCTCGTCGAGACCGAGGCGCCCACGTTGGAAGGGCGATTCGACTACGACAGCGAGGGCGGGATGTTCTGCGCCTACGGCGACCGGGCCGACCTCGAAGCGTTGCGGGCCCTGATGCTCCCCGTCGTCACGGACCCCAAGCGGGTCCGGTCACTCATCAAGGCCGCCGAGGACGCCAACTTCGAGTTCGACGACTGACGGCGCCTCGGCGGAAACTACGGCAACGGCGGCAGCGGCAACGGCGGCAACGGCGGCAACGGCGGCACGGCGGCAGCGGCAACGGCGGCAACGGCGGCAACGGCGGCAACGGCGGCAACGGCATCGTGCGACGGACAGTGGGCGACCGGCGACCGGCGACCGGGGACTGGGGACTGGGGGCCCGGGGCCGGGGGCCGGCGTACGCCTCTGTCGCACGAGCGCAGAGCGGGTTAGGTGACGTCGAGGGACGAGGCCTAAGCGACGCCTGAGTCGAACCACGGATCTGCCTCGGGGTTGGCGTCGTGCCGTGGCGGGTGCTCTGTCGACTCCGACGCTCGCCGAGGGGTGTCGTCCCACAGGTCTCCCCAGGGATCTGCCTCGGGGTTGGCGTGGTCCTGGTCCCGGGCAGAGTGATCCGTCGCCGGTGGCTCGTCCGGCTCCCGGGAGTCGGCCCAGGGGTCTGCTTCGGGAGGTGCGGTGTCCCGATCCGGGACAGGGTCGTCCGGCGGCCGCTGATCGTGCGGGTGTTCGGCCCGGTACCAGGGGTCTGCTTCGGGGTTGGTGTGGTCTCGGTCGCGGGCAGAGTGATCCGTCGAGGGTGGCTCGTCCGGGTCTCGGGAGCCAGCCCACAGATCTCCCCAGGGATCTGCGTCGGAGGAAGACTGCGTCAACGCGACGGTGTCGGGTGGATCGCCGGGTGGTTGTCCACCCGGTGGTGGATCGCCGGGTGGTGGGATCGCGTGGTGTCGCCGGTCGTAGCTGCCGGGGATGACGTTCCAGGTGACAGCCCCAGTGGCAGCGCTCGCGTCTGTGACGTGGCCGATGAGGTGGTCTCGGTGGACGACCGAGTGATGTCGCCCGCACAACAGGGCGAGGTTGGTGAGGTCGGATGTGCCGCCGTCGGCCCAGTGGACCAGGTGGTGGGCGTCGCACCAATGCGCCGGGGTCGTACAACCAGGGAAGCTGCACCCCGCGTCCCTCAACCAGAGCGCCGCCAACTGCCCAGGCGTCGCCAACCGGGTCGACCGACCTTGGTCCAGGATCTCCCCGCGGCCACCCAGAACGGTGGGGATGATCGTGGCGTCGCACGCCAACCGACGCACCGTCTCCGGCGCGATGAGGGAACCGCCCTGGGCGGAACCGATCACGGTCGCGGCACCGGTGCGGGCAGCGAGGTCGTCGTACGACATGGTGAGCATCAGCGTGGTCTTCACCCCAGATGGTGGCCGGTCACCGGCGCTGGTGGCGCGGCGGCATACCTCGATCAGGGCCTGGCCGCGACGTAACTGCGGGCTGCGCGGGTCGCGTTCACTGTCGGGGCCGGGGACTGGGGCAGACAGTGGGCCGATCGCCGCCTCCAACGCGGCGGCGCCGACCGGGTCGAGGATCAGCTGGTAGGTGAGGGCACCCAGTTCGTCGGTTGACGGGCGCGAGAGGGAGACGAGTCGTTCGGCGGTGTCGGCGTCGGCTTGGAACTCACCATCCGCGCCATGCGCGGCCAACAGGGCGGGCCGCAGTGACCGGACCCCTTTCGGTCCGTCCGCGATGCCCATGTCCAACAAGCCTTGCAGGACGGTCGGGGCGGCTTCCTCCCGCAGGCGTGGCTTCAGGCGGGCGAACTCACTGACCACCGTGAGAGCCGTCGATACGCTCACCTGGCCAGAGACGGCAGCTGCTTGGACGATCGTCATGTCGGGGCGAGCACACTCGCGGACCAGGCGTGCGACCTGACCCGCGCCACTGCCAGCCGCCAGAGTCGGCGCGTGCTCAGCGACCCACCCGGCCGTCGACCCGGCCTGCGACGCCGCGATCTCACCACGAGACTCCGCCTCACCAACGACGGCGACCCGGGCACCGCACGCGACCGCAGCAAGAGCGTCGAACTCACCCAACAAGGCCCCCAACTCGCCACCCTGGACCTGCCACAACGACGCCACCAACTCAGCGACGGTCCTCGTCGCAGCACGAATCTCAGCCCGGCGAGATGCCGAGTCACGAGTCGCTTCGCTGCTGTCCATAACCCCGACGCTAACAGCGACCACTGACAGGCAATAGGTCTCAAACAGCCTCTTCCACAGGCAAACACATCACAGAATGATAACGATCTGACGGTCGGCTGTCGTCGTCAGCCGTCGCCGTCTGCCGCAGTCGGCTGGTCAGTCGGGCGAGTCGTCCCACCTCACCGGCGCCCAACGGCGCGGCCGACCGCGTCGGCACGCCCTAAGCGCCTGTCGCACCGTCCGACTCGTGACCCGAAACCTCATGACCCAAAACCTCATGACCCAAGACCTCATGACCCAAGACCTCATGACCCAAGACCTCGGGAGCTAACAGATAGCCGTTCTCGACCCGCTCGATGCGCAACAGCGTGCCCGGCGGCAACTCCTCCCGCAGATGCACGGGAAGGGGCACGAACCCGTCGGCCGTGACGACGGCATACTCCTGGCCGCTGCGGCCCTCACCCCCGATCCGGCCGTCGCGGATCGTCACCGTGCGCGGGAGGCGGGCGGCGACCTCGGGGTCGTGGGTGACGACAACGACAGTCGTGCCCTGCTCCGCGTTGATCCGCAATAACGCCTCGATGATGACCTCGCGAGCGCGCCGGTCCAGTGCGCTGGTCGGCTCGTCGGCCAACAGCACCCCAGGCGACGGTGCCATCGCCACGGCAAGCGCCGCCATCTGGGCCTGTCCCTGCGACAAGCGACCCAGGCGCGCGTCGGCGAAGTCGCTCGCCCCGACGAGGCCCAGGGTCCGCTCGACCGGGTCGACCTGCGCGCCGAGCCGGCGGGCCTGCGCCTGCGCAAACTCGACGTTCTCGCGCACCGTCAGATAGGGCACGAAGTTGCGTCGCGCCCCTTGGAGCATGAGCGACGTATCCCTCGCCTGGAAGTCATCCAATTCGGCTGCGGTGAGCGCGGATAGCTCGCGGTCACCAACGAAGATCTTGCCTGCGCTCGGTCGGAACAGACCGCCGAGCAGCGCAAGCAACGTCGACTTCCCCGACCCCGACGGACCGAGCAGCCCGACCACCTCGCCCGCGCGGACACTGAGGTCGACCCCAGACAGGGCAGCGACATCGTGCCCCTCAGACCGGTAGATGTGGACCAGCCCCACAGTCGTGATCGCGTGGGCGCGGGTGACCTGGGGGCGGGTGACCTGGGCGCGGGTGACCTCGGCGCGAGTCATCCGGCCTCCCGCAACTGCTGCAGATCGGCCCGGCGCGCGGCCGCGTGGCTTGTCGCGACGCCGACGAGAGTGAGGGCGACCAGGCCGCCGAGGCCGGCGACGAGCGCGGGCGGCACCGCCGTGCGCAGGTCGAGGGGGAAGGTCGCCGACGCGGCCGGGAAGAGCGGCATCATCGACACGGCCACCGGGGCCGCCCACCACCCGACAGCGGCGCCGAGCAGCGCTGACGCGACGATGACGGGCACGGTCTCGAGCTGGGCCAGCAGCGCGAGGCTGCGGGGACGCTGCCCGACGAGGGCCAGCGCGGCATAGTCACGGCTGCGGGCGCGACGGGCGGTCGAAGCGAGGACGACGATCCCCACCCCGGCGACAAGGATCGCCAGGACACCCACCGCAAGGGCCAGTTTGAGACTCCACGCGGCTGCGGTCTCCCCGTATGCCGCGGCCACCGCCGCCGCATGCCGCGTCGCCACCACGTGAATCCCGTTGGCCTGCAAGGCCGTTGTCACTCGCCCGATCGCGTCGGGGTCGGCCGTGTCGAGGTATGCCGTGAGCGTGGCCGACCCGCGCCCGCGCCATCCCTGGGCCAGCAGGTTGTCGAGGTTGACGATGCTCGCTGCGGCGGGGCCGCCGGGGACGAATGCCACCCCGCCAGCGGACGTGAGCAACAGCGAGCTTCCGTCGACGTAGGACCCACCGAAGGTGGCGGCAGTGGCGCTCGGTGTGGAGGTCGGGGTGGTCAGCGCGACCACGACCTCGGGCCGCGAGGCGTGAGCGAGGAACGCCTTGTCGGCGCCGTTGGTGTCATAGGTCAGCGTGGTCGATCCGGGCGCGAAACTCCCGCTGACCGTGGCTCCGCCCGAGGGAGTTCCGCCCGGGTCTACGGGCGCCGGTGCGTGCCACGAGCCTGCGCCGCCGAGGTCGAACGGGCGCCCGTCGACGGCCAACTCGCTCACCGCCACGGTGCCGGAAACGCCCGCCGCTCCGGGTGGGCCGAGGACCCCGATCCCGCTGATCCGACAGCCCTCCGAGCAGCCGGCGGCGATCTCCTGATCGGCATCAATGCCAGACGCGGGGATCGTCCCGAGGGGGACCGACTCGACCGACCCGTCGGCTCGGACGACGCGCAGGGCCAGGGCCAACGAGGTCGGGGCTGGCCGGATCGCGGGCCCGACGACCGTCAAGGCCGGAGCGGTGACGTGATAGGAGATCCGGCTCCCGGTGGCAACCAACGGGGGAGCGGTCGGGGCCGTGAGCCGGTCCCACGGCAGGGCGGCGACGTCGACTCCGGGCCACAGGGCGATCCGACGGAATGCCCCCGGGACAACGCCGACGGTGGTCGTGCCGCCCTCCGCGGCCGGCTGCAGGAGGGCAACCGGCGTGACGTGCTCGCCCGTCGGGTCGACGGCCCGCACTGCTGCGGCGACGGCGGACAGGTCGGCGGAGTCGAGGGTCAGCACGGTGGCGGCACCCACCTCTGCGCCGGCCCGATCGCTCCAGTTGCGAGCCCCGACGGCCAGCGAATCCGCGCTGACGACAACGATGCACAGCGCAATGGTGACGACAGGGACGAGCCACCGAGTGGTCCCGCGGCGGCTGGCGGTCAGCAAGGCAGCACCTGACGTCGACCGTCCGGCGAGCAGGAGTCGCCGGCCCCCGGCGGCGAGGACGGCCGACAGGACGCGCGCCGCGATCACCCCGACAGCGAGCGCGAGAAGGGTCGGCGCGATCTGCCCGACCGCGCCGCCGACCGATCCGGTGACCAAGGCGACGAACGCCGCCGCAGCCGCCGCGACGAGCATCGCTTCGAGGACGCCCAGCCGCACGCTTCCCCGCCGCGGCGGGACGGTGCGCAGCAAGGCGGCGACGGGCTCGCGGCATACCCTCCGGACCGAGACGACCGCGAGAGTGAGCATGAGCGCGAGCGCTGCGGCGAGCGCGACGACCGCTCCGACCGGCACCTCGAAGGGCGGCTGGGACGGAAGCAAGGTATGCCGTGCGGCCGAGACCGCCCCCGCCGCGAGAGCTGCTCCCAGAGGAGCGCCGAGGATGATCGGTGGGAGGGTCTCGGCGAGCAGGATCCGGCGGGCGCCACGCGAGCCGCGGCCGCGCAGCCGGGCCACGGCGACCTCGCTGCGGCGCTGGTCGGCGGCGGCGACGAGGACCAGCCAGAGGACAGCGACGAGCAGCAGGCTCGCCTGGGCCATGAGCAGCGGCACCGTGATGCCGGCCTGGGCGCTGCCGACGCGGACCTGCTCGGCGATCGCGGGCAGGCCGCTGCGCGCGGTGACGGTGTCGGCGACATGGGTGCCGGATCGTTCGACGCCCATCGGGTAACGGACGAGGTCGGCCACGGTCGCTCCGAGCGGGCCGATCTGATCGACTCCCACGGTGTCGGTGAGCAGCGGCAGATCGAGGGCGTAGTGCCGCTCGAACCACGTGGTCAACTGGCCGTCGACGGCAGTCACCCGCTCGGTGAGCGTGGTCAGAGGGGTGAGCATTGTGTCGAATCCGAGCCTGGCAGAGGCCTGCCCGGTCAGGCGCTCGCCGAACCAGTAGCTCCCGTCGACCTGTTCGTAGATGCCGACGACGTGGAGGGTGGTGCGGGGGGACGCGGTGGGCAGGCTGACGGCGCCGTCGAATTCGCCGACGAACACGGCTGTCCCGATGGCGTGTTCATAGACCTTGGCCTGGTCGGCGGACACGGCGATCTCGCCGGCGGCGCTCGGGCACTGACCCTCGAGGAAGGTGACGTGAGCGCAGGCGTTGTCCCGGGCGAGGAGCACCCCGCCGGGCTCTGGCCCCAGCGGCATCCGCCGGACGCCCACCGACGTCGCCGCGATCGCCGTCCCGTAGCGGGCGCGGATGCCGCTCGGGATGAGCTCGGCCAGGTCGTCGGGGTCGAGCGCGATGCCGGGCTCGGCCGAGCTGAACGAGGCCAAGCGGATGCCGGACTCTGTCGGAGTGGCGGCGCGCAGGAGGGTGGTGACCGACGACTGCTCAAGTGCCCGGGTGTAGAGGGGAGCGAGCACGAGGCACGCCGTGACGAGGGCCGAGAGCACGACGACGACGACGGCCTGTGCTCGTCGGTAGCGCAACGCTCCCAACATCTGCCCTCCCCGTGCGGCACGGTCGGTGCGGCGCCCGCGCCTGTACCGTACACGGCATACCCACTGGCAGGCAGGAGGAGCGGGAGCCGTGCCGACCGACGTGATGCGGGCCGCCCGGCCGCTGGTGGCGACGGGCGTCGTCTACGAGTTGAGTGACGGGCGGCGGGTCCTGGACGACGTCGCGCTCGCGCTCGCGCCGGGGACGATGACCGCGCTCACCGGACCGTCGGGGGCAGGCAAGTCGACCTTGCTGTGGATCCTCGCCGGCGCGCTCGCTCCGACGTCAGGGACGGTGATGTATGCCGCTGCGCCAGTAGGCGATCGGGTCGCCGCGGCGCGTGCGGGGATCGTCCTCGTGCCGCAGGGGGTCGCCCTCGTGACGGCCCTGACGGCGCGGGAGAACCTCGTCGTGCCGCTGCTGATGCACGGCGTCGGCGCGGGGGAGGCGCACGCGCGGGCGGACGCGGCGCTCGCGTCGGTGCTGCTGGCCGAGTCGGGCAACCACCTGGTTGAGGAGTTGTCCGGCGGCGAGCAGCAGCGGGTCGGGGTCGCGCGGGCCTTGGCGTTGCGACACAGCGTGCTGCTCGCGGACGAGCCGACGAGCGAGTTGGACGGGGCGACCCGCGAGACGATCGTGGCGTTGTTGCGCGCCGAGGCTGACGCGGGGGCGGTCGTGCTGCTGGCGACGCATGACTCGTGGTGCGCCGATCAGGCGGACGCGGAGTATCACCTCGACGAGGGATCGTTGCGGCGGGTTCGATGACCAGTTGACCAGTCAGGGAGAGGCGCGGGGATGACATCGCAGGACGAGATGGTTGGGGCGACTCACACCGCGCTCATCGCGGTGCTCACCCTGGAGGAGAAGGTCAGGCTGCTCACCGGCCGGGACACCTGGTCGACGTGGCCGATCGAGCGAATCGGGTTGCGGTCCATAGTGTTTTCGGATGGGCCGTCGGGAGTGCGCGGACCGCTGTGGGATGAGCGCTCGCCGTCGTTGAACCTGCCGTCGGCCACTGCGCTGGCGTCGTCGTGGGACCCGGAGATCGCGCGGCGCTATGGCAATGTTTCGGCGCAGGAGGCCCGGCGCAAGGGCGTCGATGTCGTGCTCGGCCCGACGATCAACCTGCACCGGTCGCCGCTGGGTGGCCGGCATTTCGAGGCGTTCAGCGAGGACCCGTGGCTGACCGCGGAGTTGGCCGCGGCATACGTGATGGGGGTGCAGGAGAACGGCGTTGGGGCCACGGTGAAGCACTACGTGGCCAACGAGTATGAAACGGAGCGGTTCACCGCGAGCAGCGAGGTGGACGAGCGGACGCTGCGCGAGGTCTATCTGCGGGCGTTCGAGAAGGCGGTCGTCGAGGCGCGGGTGTGGGTGGTGATGTCGTCCTACAACTCGATCAACGGGGTGACCGCGTCGGAGAACGACCTGTTGGAGACGCCGCTGAACTCCGAGTGGGGCTTCGACGGGGTGGTGATCAGCGACTGGACCGCGGTCCGCAGCGTTGCCGCCGCGTCGGCGTCGCAGGACCTGGCGATGCCCGGGCCGGACGGGGCGTGGGGTGCGGCGTTGGTCGAGGCGGTCCGGGACGGGCGGGTGTCGGAGGCGGCGATCGACCGGAAGGTCGCGCGGTTGTTGACGCTCGCGCAGCGGGTCGGGGCGCTTGAGTCGTATGCCGGTGGGCCGGCTGATGCTGGAGGCTTGCTGCGGGTCGAGGACGGCGTCGCCTTCGCGCGGGAGGCGGCGGCCGAGGGCACGGTGTTGTTGGCCAACGATGGGGTGCTCCCGTTGGATGTGGCGCGGCTGCGTCGGGTCGCGGTGATCGGTCAGAACGCGGTGGCCGCGCGGACCCAGGGCGGCGGGTCGGCGACGGTCATCCCGGAGCGCGTCGTCAGCCCGTGGGAGGGGATTGTCGCGGCGCTGCCGGACGCCGAGGTGACCTATCGGCTCGGGGCGGTGGCGGCGATGGGGATCACGGCGCTGCCGTTGGCGGAGCTGACCAATCCGTCGACCGGTGGGCCTGGTGTGTTGGTGCGCTTCCTCGACGATGCTGGTGTCGAGTTGATGCGAGAGGACCGGTTCGCGACCTCGTTGGTGTTCTTCGCAGGCAACGCTCCGACCCTGACGGCGTCGGTGCTGGAGTTGTCGTGCCGGTGGACGCCGACCGAAAACGGTGATGTGACAGTGGGTTTCGCGTCGATCGGCCGCGGGCGGATCAGCGTGGACGGGGCGCTGGTGCTGGACGATGTGGCGGTCGGCGACAGCACCGACGTGGGAGCCAACATCCTCGACCCGCCGAAGGCGGTGGCTCCGGTTGCTGTGTCGGTCACTGCCGGGCGGCCCGTCGATGTGGTCCTTGAGCTCGACCTGGCGATCATGCAGGAGACGACCGATGGCGCGTTCGGGATCACCCTGGGCGTGGCGCCGTCCGACACCGACCCGGAGGCTCGGATCGCGGACGCGGTGGCTGTCGCAGCCGCCTCGGACGTGGCCATCGTCGTCGTCGGGACCAACGCGCAGGTCGAGTCTGAAGGCTTCGACCGCAGCGACCTGCGGCTGCCCGGTCGACAGGACGACCTGGTCGCGGCGGTGGCGGCGACGGGCACCCCGACCGTGGTGGTCGTCAACTCCGGGTCACCGGTCGAATTGCCCTGGCGTGACGACGTTTCGGCGATCGTGCTGCCCTACTTCGGTGGGCAGGAGATGGGGAATGCGCTGGCCGACGTGCTGCTCGGTCGGGTTGAGCCGGGTGGCCGGTTGCCCACGACCTGGGCGGCGAGCATGGCCGATGTGCCGGTCCTCGATGTCACTCCCGTCGACGGAAAGCTTGAGTATGCCGAGGGGATCCACCTCGGCTACCGCGCCTGGCTGCGGGCGGGGCTGGGGGATGGGCTGGGGGATGAGCCGCGAGAGGTGCCGCGGGCGGCATACCCCTTTGGTTTTGGTCTCGGCTACACGACGTGGGAGTTGCGCGACCTGGTGGTGGAGGAGGTTGCGGCGAGCGGCGGCGACGTGCGCGTGGGGGTGACGGTGACCAACACGGGCGCGCGCCGGGGCAAGCAGGTGGTCCAGGTCTATCTGGCGCGTCCCGAAAGCAGCGTTGACCGGCCCGTGCGCTGGCTGGCGGGTCACGCGGTGGTGCGCGCTGACGCGGGCGAGTCCGTGGCGGTCGAGATCAGCGTGCCGGCACGGGCGTTTGCTCACTGGCAGAACGGAGTTGGCTGGGCTCACGAGCCGGGGACCTTCAACGTCATGGTCGGCACCAGCGTCGACGACATCCCGTTGAGTTCAACCGTGACGCTCTGAAGCCGCCGTGGCGATCGGGGTGAGGTAGCGCTGCAACGCGACCAGTTGCTCGGCGGCCTCGGGAGCGAAGCCGACCCGGTACTTCACGCCGTGCTGCCACCTCCCCGCAGAGGTATGCCGCCCAGCGCGCCTTGAGCACGCTGCCTACGTTGACTTACCGTAACGTGCAAAGTATCTTCCAGGTTATGCAATCTCCAGCTCCGCAGCTCTTGCCGTTGCTGCGGTCTGCCCTGCAAGGGGAGGTCCTGGCCCTCATCCTGCTGAACCCGGAACAAGAATGGTCGCTCACGGAGCTCGCCAACCGCGTTGGCGCCTCGGTTTCGACAGCCCAACGAGAGGTCTCCCGGGCCGAGGATGCCGGCGTTGTTGTCTCACGGCGGGTCGGGAACACTCGGCTGGTCCGCGCACTGCCCTCGCCGATCACCCAACCGCTGACCGAGTTGCTGCTCCGGTCGTTCGGCCCGCCCCAGGTGATCGCCGAGGAGTTCGCTTCCGTTGGGGGCATCGAAGGTCTGTATCTCTACGGGTCCTGGGCCGCGCGGTATGCCGGTGTGCCCGGCCGGGCACCTGCGGACCTCGATGTTCTCGTGATCGGTCGTCCCGATCGTGACGAGCTCGACGATGCTGCCCAGCGTGCCTACCGTCGGCTGGGGCGCGAGGTGAATGTGACGATCCGGTCGCTGGCGTGGTGGCGCAACGGCACAGACGGCTTCCACGCCGAAGTAACCAGCCGCCCGCTTGTCCCCATCCGCTCCGTGCCTGAGACAGGTGACGCGTCCTGACCTGGGGGCCAGGCCGTGCCGAGGTGTCCACCCTCGTGGCCGGCGGAGAGCTTGAACGGGTCACTCCGGACGCGGCCCTCGCGGCGCGGCTCCTCGCGGACGGCACACGCCACATCGAGTCAGCCCGATCTGCTGAACGACTGAGCGACCTGACCGGCGCCTACCAACTGGCATACGACGCACTGCGTAAGGCTGCCGCCGCGCTGCTCGCCGTCCAAGGGCTCCGCGCCACCAGCCGCGGCGGTCACATCGCTATCCAAGACGCCGTCCAGGCGCAGTTTGGTGGGCCCGGCTCGCCCTTCCGCTCCTTCGGTCGAATTCGCCGTAATCGCAACGCATACGAATACCCCGACTCCGACGAAGCCGGCCCCGACGCGGGAGACCTGGAGGACGCACTGAGAGTGGCGGAGGCTGCCCTGACGGCGGCTCATGCCCTCCTCGGCTCCGGCCAACTCGGCGTTTGGCAGTAGTTCGGCCCAAACCCGCAGGGACCCCTGCGTGGCGGCATCGAGCGCAAGATGAAAAGCGCCAACGAGCTGGCGGTCGGGGATCGAGCGGCATCCCTTGAGTCGTCGCTGGCGGTGGCGAACGAGGCCATTGCCGGATTGTCTCGCCGGGTTGCCCGACTCGAGGGGCGATCGTGAAGTGCGATGTCTCGGGAAGCCCATGGGGCCCCAGCGGGGGAGCATGCCTCGAAGCGGAGTAGCGAGAGGAGGCCGAAAATGGCCGTAGACCTGGGGAACGGTTGGGTGCCCCCGGGCAGATTCGAACTGCCGACACCCGCTTTAGGAGAGCGGTGCTCTATCCCCTGAGCTACGAGGGCGGGGCGCAGCCAGCCGTCCCGGGACGGGCGCAGCCGCGACCGCCATTGTGACAGGCGGCCCCAGCCCCGAGCCAATCCCCAAGCGGAGCCGCCGGGCATGCGGAAGCCGGACCCGCGGAAGCCGGACCCGCACGGAACCGGGGCACGCGGCATACCCAGGCAGCCCCGAACCACACCAAACGGCGCTCCCTCGGCGCGGGCACCCGAGCCAACCGCGCTGCCCCGGTTAGCCTGACCCGGTGAGTGTTGCGCAGACGATAGCCAGCTGGGCCCGGGAGCTGTCCGAGGTCGGCGGCCGCAACACCCTGCTCTGGGCGCCCGAGGGCCCCGACCGCGACGGCTACCTCGATCTCACCACCGCCCACCCCGGCGGCGTCTCGATGCTGCTCGCCGGCCGTCCCACCAGCCTGTCCGACCTGGTCCGCGAGGCCGCCGCCTTCGAGGAGGCCCGCGACACCGTCCGGGCGATCCACGCCAAGGCCTCCGAGCTCCTCAACGAGCGCGGCCTGGTCGTCGGGTTCGTCGCCATCGGCGTCGCCACCTGGGACCCGCCGCGCGCCCGCGCGATCGTCGAGGCCCCGGTCCTGCTGCGCACCTGCACCCTGCGCCCCACCAGCCCGGCCCAGCACGACTTCGACCTCGACCTTGGGCCGACCGTCGAGGTTAACCCCGTGCTCGTCAACTACCTGCGCTCGGTCGCGGGCATCGCCGTCGACCCCACCGCCCTCGCCGCGCTCACGACGCTCAAGGGCTCCGCGGGTGGCTTCGACCCCTACCCCGTGTATGCCGCCCTCGGTCGCCTCTGCGCCGACCTCCCCGGCTTCGCCGTCACCCCGAGGTTGGTTCTCGGGACCTACCCCTACGGCAAGCCCGACATGGTCGCCGACGTCAGCGGTCAGGCCCAATGGCTCGCCCAGGTCGACCTCGTCGCCGCCCTCGCCGGGGACGAGCCGGCCATCACCCGGCTGCGTCAGGCCCTCCCTGAGCCCGCCGAGACCCCCGACCCCGAGTTGGAGATGCGGGTCCTCGACCTCGACGCCACCCAGGAGTCGGTCATCGAGGCGGTCCGCGCGGGCCGCCAACTCGTCCTCACCGCCCCGACCGGCACCGGTGCCACCCAAACGGTCGCCGCCCTCGTCGCCGCCCTCGCCCACGACGGCAAGCAGGTCCTCTACGTCACCTCCCAGCGTCGGTCGTTGCGCGAACTGCAGGACCGGCTCGCCTCCGTCGGCCTCGACGACCTCGTCCTGGACCTCACCGGCGCCGGTGAGGATCGCCGCGCCGTCACGAGCGAGCTAGGCCAAGCACTCGCCCGCCTCGCGACCCTCGATGACCGCGACCTCGCCGACGCCGCCGACCCTCGCGGGCGCCTCGACCGGGCGGCCACCGTCGGGCAGTCCGAGCAGACCCTCGCCGACCATGTCGCCGCGATCCACGAGGTGCGCCGCCCGTGGGGAGTCACGGCATACGAAATCCAGGAGGCGATGGGCGCCCTCGCCGCGCGTCACCCCGCGCCGGGCTCCCGGGTGCGGATCGGCGGCGCCGCCCTCGAAGAGCTCTCCCGCGCACGGGTCACCGAGTTGGCCGAGCACCTGCAGGCCGCAGCCGCCGCGGGAGCCTGGTCGGCCGAGGGCGGCGACCCCTGGTACGGCGCCACCATCCGCTCCGAGGCCGAGGTCGAGCGGGCCCGCGACATCGTCACGCGGCTCACCGGCGGCGATCTGGCCGCGACGACCGCCGATCTCGACTCGATCCTCGTCGAGTCCAGCCTGCGCCCGGCCCGCTCCGCCGCCGACTGGCGCCACGCCCTCGTCACCATGCGCGGCGTCCACGAGACCCTCGAGGTCTTCCGGCCCGAGATCTTCGACGTCCCCCTCGACGAGCACGTCGTCGCCACCGGCAGCCGCGCCTATCGCGCCGAGTCGGCCGTCGAGCTCGGCGGCTGGTCGCGCTCGCGCGTGCGCCGCCAGGCCCGCCGAATGCTCCGTCCCGGGTCGCCCCCCGGCCGACCTGCACGCCGAGTTGGTCCGCGCCCGCAACCAACGGATCGCCTGGCACGACCTCGTCGGCGCCGGCGGCCGGCCCGAGATCTCCCCGCGGTTGGAGGAGGGCGAGGCGGCATACCAAGGGCTCGTTGCCGACCTCACCTGGCTCGACGAGCGGCTGCGCCCCGGACCCGACGACGGGCCCATGCTCACGACCTCGTTCCCGCTGCTGCGCGCCCGCCTGACCCGGCTGGCCGAGCGGCTCGACCGGCTCGACATCCTGCCCCAGGTCACTGCGGTCGTCGACGAGTTGCGGGCCGCGCGGATGGGCGAGGTGATGGATGACTTCGCCGCGCGCGGGGTCGCCGCCGAGCACGTGCCCGCCGAGGTCGAGCACGTCTGGTGGGCGTCGCTGGGCCAGGAGATCCGCGCCCGCGACCCGCGCTACGCCAACCACGACGGCGGCGCGCTGCGCCTGGCCGCCGACCAACTCGCCGGGCTCGACGAGGTCGGGCGCACGAGCGACGCGGGCCGGGTCCGCGCGGTCGTCGACCGTCGCGCCCGCCAGCGCGCTCGCGAGCACCCCCGCCAGACCGACCTCCTGCACGCGCAGGCGGGGCTCGGCCATGGGCACCTGCCGTTTGCGGCCCTGCACCGCGAGGCCGACCGGGTCATCGGCGCCTTGCGCCCGTGCCTGGCCGTCAGCCCGTATGCCGTCGCGCAGGTCCTCGCCCCCGGCACCGCCGTCGACGTGGTCGTCCTCGACGACGCCACCACGGTCAGCGTCGCCGAAGCCGTGTCGGCGCTGTCCCGAGGCCGCCAGACGCTCGTCATCGGTCGTCCCGACGGAGCCGTCCCGAGCGCCTTCCGCGCCAGCGCCGGAACCCGTCCCGTCACCGACCCGTCGGCCGCCCCGCCCTCCCTGTATGCCGCCGCCACCGCCGTCCTGCCCGAGCGTCGCCTCGCCTGGTGGCACACCGACCTCGACGCCCGACTCGCGTTGTTGCCTCCGGAGGGGATCACCCACGGTGCCCCGTCGCCGCTGCGAGTCCCCGCGCTGCGCCTCGACCATGTCGAGGGCACCGCGGCCGTGCTGCCCGGCACCGACAGCGCCATCGAGTGGACCGCTGCCGAGGTCGCGCGGGTCGTCGAGCTCGTCCTGGAACACGCCCGGCACCGCCGCGACCAGACCCTGGCCGTCCTCACCCTCACCGCCGACATGGCTCACCTGGTGCGCGACGGCGTTCGCGACGGGATCGGCCGGCTCGACGGCGACGTCGCCGCGGGCGAATTCCTCGCCGGCGTCGGGGTCGAGCCGTTCGTCGTGGCCCAAGTCGAGGAGGCCGACGGCCTGCTGCGCGACGTCGTGCTGCTCGCCGTCGGCTACGGCCGCACGCCGCACGGCCGGGTGCTGCACCGCTTCCCGGCGCTCAACCTTCCCGGTGGCGAAGCTGCCCTCATCGCCGCCACGGCGCGGGCCCGGCAGGAACTCGTGGTCGTGTCGACGCTCCGCTCCGGCGATCTCGACGCCGGCCGCCTGCGGGCGACCCCGGCCGGCCGCCTGGTCGAGTTGCTCGCGCACGCCGAGGCGGGCGGCATACACGAGGGGGAGTCGACCACCGCCCAAGGTGGCGACCCGCTCATGTCCTACCTCGCCTCGCGGCTGCGCCAGGAGGGCCTCACCGTCCAGGCCCAGATGGGTGTCGGCCCCCACCGCGTCGAACTCGCCGTCGGCCACCCCTCCGTCGCCGACCGCTGGCTGGTCGCGGTGGAGAGCGACGGACCCGGGTATGCCGCCCTCCCGGGCGTCCGCGCCCGCGACGTCCTGCGCCCGCGGCAACTTCGCCGACTCGGCTGGGAGCCGATTCGGGTCTGGAGCACCGATCTCTATCGCGACCCGGCGCCCGAAGTGGTGCGCGTTGTCGCCGCCGTGACGGCCACGCTGCGGGCGCGGAACGCCCAAGTCGCGGCCGCAGAGGCGCTTGAGCCGAAGGCACCCGAGCCGGCCGCTGAGCCTGAGCCGTCAGTGGCGGAGCCCAATTCGGCGCAGGAGACCGAGGCGGCTGCGGAGAGCAAACCCACCGAGGCCGCCAAGGCCAGCGAGGTCGGGGAAGTCGGCGAGGCTGCCAAGCCGGGCAAGCGCAAGAAGCTCAAGCGCAGTTCTGCCGAGCGCAGCGCCGACGACACCGACACCGGGTGGGGCGAGCGGCCCCGCAGCGGCGACGAGCACGACCGTTGGCTCGAGGAACAGCGCCCTCCGCACTGGGAGTGACCTCGGCAGGTATGCCGCTCAACCCTGCTCAGCCGAGCAGGCCCGTGGCGATGGAGGTGGCTGCGCTGGCGGCCAACGTGACCAGGACGAGCCGTCGGAACAGCGCGGCATCCATCCGTCGGGAGACGAGATGCCCGACCCACCAGCCGACGAGCATTGCCGGCGCTCCGTAGGCCACGACCGACCAGACGGGCGGGCTGAACAACCCCACGGCGGCGAAGCCTACGAGGCCGAAGAAGCCTTGGATCGTGAGGACCGCCTGCAGGGTGGCGCGGAACTGCGGCGGGCTCATCTCCTTGTTCTGGAACGCAACGACCAGGGGCGGGCCGTTCATGCCCGTCGACATGAGCAGCGCGCCACTGACGAAGCCCGCGGTCGGGGTCACGGCGCGACCCTGCAATCGGATCCCGCGAACGAGCGCGAAGGTGAACGCCAGCAGCACGATGCCGATGAGGACACTGAGCCAGCGCGCGTCGACGAGGCGCAGGGCAAGCAGCCCGACCGGCATACCCAGCAGGGCAGTGGCCGTGACGCTTCCGGCTGGGCGCCATTCGATGTCGCGGCGCTGCTGGATCGAGGCGCCGAGGGTGAGCGCAGTGCTCAGGACAGTCATCGAGACCACTGCCGTCACGGGGTCGGTCACGAGGGCGAGGAGCGGAAGGCCGACGAGGGCGAAGCCGAATCCGGTGATGATCTGGGTGAACGCGCTGAACGCGGCGATCAGAGCGATGCCGAGGACAAGCCAAGTCACCCATCAAGTGTGCCTTCCCAGCGTGAGGTTGGCACCCGGTCGGACGATGTGGGCACGTGGTCCCAGAGGCCTACCCGCCCGTGAAAGCCGACGGCGGGGCGGGTGCCAATGGCTCCCGCCCCGCCGGGGCGTTTCGTGGTCGAACAGGTGGTGCGTGTGGTTCAGGTCGTGCCCGTGGTTCAGGTCGTGCCAGTGGTGCTGTGGTGCAATCAGCGAGTGCGCAGGGCGTCGCGGATCTCGGTGAGGAGGGCAACCTCGGCCGAGGGGGCCTCGTCCTCGACGACCTCGCCGGCCTTGCGGCGCTCGGCGAGCTTGTTGAGCGGGACGACGACGATGGCGTAGACGGCGGCCGCGATGATGAGGAACGAGATCGTCACGGTGATGAAGCTGCCGAGGTGCACGCCGCCCGGGGCCCATGCGGAGAAGTCCGGCTGACCGCCGAGCTTGCCGATGATGTCCATGACGATCGTGACGAAGGCCTCGATGACCTTGCCGAACGCGCCGGCGATGATGACGGCGACCGCGAGGTCGACGACGTTGCCGCGCATGAGGAAGTCTTTGAATCCCTTGAGCATGGGTGCGTGATCCTTTTGTGGGGTGGGCTCCCGACCCTGGGAGATCCAGCCTCAGTTGAGGGTGGCGTGGGCGGCAGGTGCGCCCAGGGGAGCATGAAGTGTTTCGCTTGGCATGCCAGAGGAGAGCTTCCCCGAGCACGACGTTCAGGCTACTCCGTCCGTGCACAAAATGGGAATTAGGTCACATCGGCGCGCGTATCGTGTCGGAGTTCAACAGCGCGATGACGAACCCCCCAGACACCCCCGACGGGCCTTGGGCAGCCGCCAGAGCCGAGGCCGCCTGCCGGTCCAGGGCCGCGATGAGACTGCCGGGGCCGGAACCCGTCGCGACCAGCCCGCTGACCTCGTCGGCCGGCGCCGTCGCGACGAGGACGGTCGCATCGCCGACGACGGCGCCAGTGCCCACGGCCAGCACCCGGACGCGATCTCCGGGTCGCAGGGCCGCGAGGATCGATGGATCGGCCAACGGGACGGCCACTGCGACCGTGTCGGACGACGCCCCGGCGAGCAGGCCTGGACCCTGCAGGCGGGTCGCAGTGAGCACTTCGCCCTCGCTCAGCGGGCCGGCGAGGAGGGCGCCCGCCGCGGCGCTCGCGTCGAGGATCGCCCGCGCCGGGACCGCGTCCGGCGGCACCCGCACCGCGCGGAGGTCCCCTGATCCGACCCGCGCCCCCGCTGCCAGGTCTCGGACCGCCACGAGCACCGGTATGCCGCCTTCGACGGGAGCGGGGCGGGCCGCCGACACGGCCACCCACCCGGCGACCCCCACGAGGAGTGCCGTCAGTGCCCGCCTGGCCCGAGTCAGCAGGAACCGCTGCCGACGGGATCGGCGGGCCGGACGTAGCGCACCGCCCTGGGCAGGGCTCAAGACAGGGCTCATGGCGGGCTCATGGCAACGCGAACGGCAGGGTGAGGCCGTCGAGGGAGCGCCGACAGGCGCAGGTCGCCGTCTCGTCGGGCGTCGGTTCGGGCAGCCGACCGACGACGTCTCCGACCAACGCCTTGAACCGTGGCATGTTCTCGGCGAAGGCAGCGAGGACCTCGTCATGGGTCACTCCATCGCCGTGCTCGACCCCCGCATCGAGGTCGGTGACCATGGCGACCGTCGTGAAACACATCGCCAGCTCACGGGCGATCGCGGCCTCTGGCATCGTCGTCATGCCGACGAGATCCCACCCTTGGGACTGGTGCCACAGCGACTCGGCGCGTGAGGAGAACCGTGGCCCGTTGACGACGACGAGTGTGCCGCCGAGCTGATGGGGGATGTCAGTGTCGGCGAGAGCCGCTGCGACCGCAGCTCGCCCGGCCGGGCAGTAAGGGTCGGCGAAGCTCACATGCACGACGGCGCCCACGTCGTCGTAGATCGTCTGGGCGCGCCCCCACGTCCGGTCGACGAGCTGATCGGGGACCACGACGGTGCCCGGCCCGAGCTGCGGCCGCAGCCCGCCGACCGCACAGGGCGCGATGACCTGCCGGACGCCGAGGGAGCGCAGGGCCCACAGGTTGGCCCGGTAGTTGACCCGGTGCGGCGGGAAGCGATGGTCATGCCCGTGTCGGGCGAGGAACGCCACGCTGCGGCCATGCAACTCACCGACGACCAGGTCGTCGCTCGGCTCCCCGAAAGGAGTCGCCACCGTCACCCGGGTCGCGCCGGTGAGGAAGCTGTAGAACCCGGAGCCGCCGATGACCCCGATCTGCGCCTGCGGAACGCTCGTCATGTCCCGAAGGTTAGAGGCTGCGGTATGCCGCCGCCCCCTCGCCTCGGGTGCCTGTGGACGGTGGGACGACCGGCCAGGGGGGTGTGGACGACCTCAGGACGAGGCGCTGGACGAACTCGACGACCCAGACGGCGAGCCTGAGGACCCTGAGCCGGACGACGACGAGCCCGGGGAACCAGACCCGGGCGACGAGCCGGACGACCCCGAGCCAGACGATGAGCCTGAGGACCCAGACCCAGACCCGGACGACGACGAACCGTTCCCAGAACCCGACGAGCCAGAACCCGACGAGCCAGAGCCCGACCCCCCGGAGGACGCGGGAACCGTCGACGACTTCGACGAGGCGGCGCGGGAGTCGGTGCGGTAGAAGCCGGACCCCTTGAAGGTCACGCCGATCGAGCCGTAAACCTTGCGCAGCCGACCGTCGCACTCGGGGCACACGGACAACGGGTCGTCGCTGAAGGACTGGACAGCGTCGAACGCATGGTCACAGGCGGTGCAGGCGTAGGCGTACGTGGGCACGGTGGTCCTCGGTCGATCTTCGGGATGTGGCGGTGGGCCAGTCTACGGAACGGTGCCCCGGGTGCCCGAATTCCCGTGACCCGGCCCGGTCGGGCCGGTGGAGTCGGACACCCAGCCGGCCAGTCGCCCGTGGCGGCTGACCATGATCAGACGCTTCTCGACCTGCCGACGCACGTCTGCGGTGGTGACGATGAGCATCTGGTCGCCGCGCCGCATCCGGGTGCTCGGGATCGGCACGAGCGTCTCCGAGCCGCGCACGACGAGCGTCACTGCAGCCCCTGGGGGCAGCCGTAACTCGAAGATCTCGACCCCGTGCAGCCGCGACTCCGGCCCGATGGAGACGCTCATGAGGTCGGCGTTGAGCTCCTCCAACGGAGTCGTCTCGACCTCGATCGACGTCTGGCTCACTGACTCGACGACGCCCAGTCGGCGCGCGACCCACGCCAGCGTCGGCGCCTGGACGAGGGTATAGACGACGACGAGGACGACGACCAGGTCGAAGATCCACTGGGTCCCCATCGCGCCGACCGTCAGCGGGACGGTTGCCAGGACGACGGGCACGGCACCGCGCAGCCCCGCCCACGACAGGAACACTTGATCGCGCCACCCGATCCGGAACGGCGTGAGCGAGACGAACACCGACAGCGGCCGCGCAAAGACGAGCAGCACGAGACCGATGACAACGGCCGGCACGATCTGGGCCGGCAGCCGGCTGGGGCTGGCCAGCAGCCCGAGCAGCACGAAGAGACCGATCTGGGCGAGCGTCCCCAACGCCTCGGCGAAGCCGTGCACCGCGGGCCGGTGCGGCAACCCCATGTTCCCGAGGACGAGGGCCGCGAGGTATGCCGCGATGAAGCCGGAG
The DNA here is from genome assembly GCA_016707175.1 of Candidatus Phosphoribacter hodrii. GTDB lineage: Bacteria > Actinomycetota > Actinomycetes > Actinomycetales > Dermatophilaceae > Phosphoribacter > Phosphoribacter hodrii. Next base: position 355,885 of record JADJIB010000001.1, on the reverse strand, counting down.
GCGTGCACGCTCGCCGCGGCGGCATACGCGAGGACGACGACGGTGAGCACCCCGATGGCGAACAATCCGGACGCGCCTCCCGCGAGGCGGCGCACGACCCGGCCACCGAGCCACCCGATGGCCAGCCCAATGGCTGATCCGGCGGCCAACTCGAGCACGGCGGTGAGCAGCAGCGCCCACCACGGCAACTGGTCGGCGTCGGTAAGGCGCAGCGACAACGCCGTGACGAGGATGACGACGGGCGCGTCGTTGAAGCCCGACTCGGCTTCGAGCAGCCCGGCCAACCGCCGGGGGAGGGGCACGCTACGCAACACGGAGAACACCGCGGCGGCGTCGGTCGACGACAGGATCGCGGCCACAAGCAGGGCCACGGGCCAACTGAGGTCGAGCAGGAGGTGCCCCGCCGCCGCGACCGCCCCGACCGACACGAGCACGCCGACTGTCGAGAGCATGGCGGCTGGGGCGACCGACTTGCGGATCCCCGGCCACGAGGTCGTCAGGCCACCTTCGGCGAGGATGAAGACGAGCGCCGAATAGCCCAGGACCTGAGTGAGGCGCGCATCGTCGAAGGCCAGCCCCAGCCCGTCCTCCCCGAGCGCGAACCCGATGGCGAGGTAGAGCAGCATCGTCGGCAGGCCCGATCGCGCCGACACGCGCACCGCGACCAAGGCCAGCAGCAGGACCGCCGCCCCGACCAGGAGGCTCCGGGTCAGGTCCGCCAGCCCGTATGCCGCGGCCAACCCAGGCACGTCGATGCCCGCGATCGACGCGAGGCGGGGCGACATCCGTGGTCCTTCCGTTGGTGTGGCTTAGTCTCGCAGGGTGACGCGTGCCAAGGTGGTCCGCCGGACCCTGTTGTGGGTCGGTGCTCTTGTGGTCGTGGCGTTGGTGGCCGCGGGCGGCTTCGGTGCATCGGCCGTGCGGCGTGCCTGGCCGCAGACCAGCGGGACGATCGCCCTCGAAGGGCTGGGCGGGACGGTGTCGGTCGCCCGGGACGAGCGCGGCATACCGACGATCACGGCCGACAACGCGACCGATCTCTTCCGCGCGCAGGGGTTCGTGGCGGCGTCGGACCGGTTCTTCGAGATGGACCTGCGACGGCACATCGGCTCCGGCCGTCTGGCCGAGCTCGTGGGGTCGACGGGCCTCGCGGCCGACCAGGCGGTCCGGACGATGGGGTGGCGCAAGGTCGCCGAGGCGGAGCTTCCCACCCTGGCACCGAACACCCGGCTCTATCTCGGCGCCTATGCCGACGGGGTCAACGACTACCTCACCAAGGCCGGCGAACCGGCCAACCTCGCCGTCGAATATCCACTGTTGGCAACTCAACTGCCCGAGTATCGCGTCGAGCCGTGGTCGGCCGTCGACTCCCTCGTCTGGCTCAAGGCGATGGCCTACGACATCAAGGGCAACTTCGCCGACGAGCTCACGCGGGGCCGCCTGACCGGCACATTGGGGGCGGGCCTCGTCGGGTCGCTCTACCCGGCCTATCCGACGACCGAGCACCCACCGATCCTGTCGACCGACGACTGGTCGCCGACGACCTCGAGCCTGCAGACGATCCTGCCCAGCGCCCTCACCCTCCCGGCCGCCCAGCCCGCAACCAAGCCCGTGACGCCTGCCGCCCTCGCCCCCGAGCTCGCCGCCGCGCTGACCGACCCCATCGCCGCCGACGCGATGGCGCAGGCCTCCGCCCTCCTGGCGCCCCTCGTCCCGCTCCTCGGCCGGGGTGACGGCGTCGGCTCCAACTCCTGGGTCGTCGGGCCCAAGCTCACCAAGTCCGGCAAGCCGCTGCTGGCCAACGACCCGCACCTCGGCGTCTCGATCCCCAGCATCTGGAGCCAGGTCGGGCTGCGCTGCCGCACCGTGAGCACCGACTGCCCGTTCAACGTCAGCGGCTTCGCCCTCGCCGGCGTCCCCGGCGTGATCATCGGGCACAACGGCTCGATCGCCTGGGGCTTCACCAACCTCGGGCCCGACGTCACCGACTTCTTCCTCGAGCGGGTGACGGACACGGCATACCAACTCGACGGACGCCAGGTCGCGCTCCAGGTGACCACCGAGACGATCAAAGTCCGCGGCGGGGCGGACGTCCCCCTCACCGTCCGCGCCACCGGCCACGGACCGATCGTCAGCGATGTCATGCCTGGGGTCGCCGAGGTCGGCAAGTCACCGCTGCCCGGGGCCACCTCCGCGCTGGAGACGTATGCCGTGTCCCTCGCCTGGACCGGGCTGGTGCCCTCAACGAGCGCCGATGCGATCTTTGCGCTCGACGCCGCCGGTGACTTCGAGGAGTTCCGGGCAGCGGCCAAGCTCTTCGCGGTGCCGTCGCAGAACCTCGTCTATGCCGACACGTCGGGCAACATCGGCTACCAGGCGCCGGGGCTCATCCCGCTGCGTCGCTCGGCGACGGCGGGACTGCCTGCGGGATTCCTCCCGAGCCCCGGGTGGGTGTCGCAAGGAGATTGGCGCGGCTGGGTGCCGTTCGAGGACCTGCCGTGGGCGCTCAACCCCGCCGAGGGGTTCATCGTCGCGGCCAACCAGCAGGTCACCGCGGCGACGAGCCCGTTCCTCACCACCGAGTGGGATGCCGGCTGGCGCAGTCAGCGCATCCGTGAGCGGATCCTCGCCGCCGGCGCGGGCACCCTCACCGCCGCAGACCTCGCCTCGATCCAGGGTGACAGCACCGACGGGTTCGCCGAGAAACTCGTCCCCGCACTACTCGCTGTCGACCTGGCCGACGATCCCTTCACCAGCAGCGCGCAAGACCTGTTGCGCTCCTGGGACCTCACCACCCCTGCCGACGGATCACCGTCGTCCGCAGCCGCGGCCTACTTCTATGCGGTGTGGACCAAACTGCTGCAGGCCGCCTTCGACGACCAACTGCCCGTCGACCTGCGCGCCGATGGCGGCTCGCGCTGGCGGCTGGTCATCTCGACCCTCCTGGCCGACCCGACCAACCCGTGGTGGGACGACAAGCGCACCCCGTCGATCGTCGAGAGTCGCGACGAGATCCTGCGCCAGTCGCTCGTCCAGGCCCGCCTCGCCCTCACCAAGTCGCTCGGCTCGGACGTCCAAGGCTGGTCCTGGGGGCGGGTCCACACGCTGACCCTGCGCCACCGGGTTCTCGGCGCCGACACCGTCGCCGCGCCGATCCGGGCCCTGGTCAACCGCGGCCCCTTCGCGCTGCCCGGTGGCTCGGCGGTCGTCAACGCCACCGGGTGGAACGCCTCCGTCGGCTTCGCGGTCAACTGGGCCCCGTCGATGCGGATGGTCGTCGATCTGGGCGACCTCGACGCGTCGACCTGGGTCAACCAGTCCGGCCAGAGCGGGCATCCCGCGAGCCCCCACTACGCGGACCAACTCGGTGCCTGGGCCGACGGGACGACCTTCCCCTGGCCGTTCAGCGACACGGCACTGAGCACCGCCCGCCGCGAGGAACTCCTTCTCACCCCAGCCGGATGAGTCCGCGGCCCGGCGTGAGCACGGCAGTGACCCGCCGGTCGTGTGGCTCGGCGGGGACGTCTGTGTCGAGGAGTTCGTCGTCCCACAGCAGGGTGACGATGTCGACATCGGGGCGCACGTGCACGAGGGCCCGGTCGTAGCTGCCGCCGCCCTGCCCCAACCGGCGACCCGACCGGTCGACGGCCAGCCCCGGGGTGAGCACGAGGTCGCAGGAGGCCAGGGCCTCCGGTCCCTGCCAGGTTCGGTCCAGGTCCCACTCCAGGCTCTTGTCGGCGAGCAGCACCGGCAGTAAGACCTCGTGACCGGCAGCGCGCAGGCGCTCCAGCATCGCCATCGTGGGTGGCTCGGTCGGGAGCGCGACGTATGCCGCCACGCGGCATACCCTCCCGGTGCGACTGCGCACGTCCTCGGCGAGGGCGAGGGCCCCGTCGGCGAGCGCCTCACCCGCGGCTTCGCGGCCCCCGGCGGCGGCCTGGGCTCGGCGGCCGGTGCGGATCGCGCGCCGGAGTGCGGTCTTCGCGGCGCGGACCTCGGGCAGGCTCATGATCGGATCGTAGGCCCGCGGGGCGGGCCGTTAGGCTGGCGCGGTGACTCTGCCCACCGTCCCCTGGAGGATCAAATGAGCGCCGCCGGTCTGGCCGAAGCCGCTCGACGGATGCATGAGCGGGGTCTGGACGAGCGGGCCATTGCGGTCTTCAGCGACTACTACCACCAACTCGAGTTGGGCGCCCAAGGCACTATTCCCGAAGACTCGATCGAGCCGCTGGTCGACCTGACCCGCCTCGATGGTGTCGGGGCGACCGAGGCCGAGCGGGCACAGGCGCTCGGTCAGGTCGTCGTCATCAAGCTCAACGGCGGGCTCGGGACGAGCATGGGCCTGGCGGGTGCGAAGTCGGCGCTGTCCGTGCGTGACGGGCTGACCTTCCTCGACGTCATCGCCCGGCAGGTGCTCGCTCTGCGCGCGCAGTATGCCGCCCCCCTCCCGGTGATCTTCATGAACTCTTTCCGCACGCACGAGGAGACGGAAGCGATCCTCGCGGCCTACCCCGACCTGCCGGTGCGGGGGCTGCCGCTGGGATTCCTGCAAAGCGCCGAGCCGAAGCTGCGGGTCGATGACCTCAGCCCGGTCGACTGGCCGGCCAACCCCGAGTTGGAGTGGTGCCCGCCCGGCCATGGCGATGTCTATCTGTCGCTGGCCCGCACCGGCTTGCTGGATGCGTTGCGGGGCATGGGGATCCGCTACGCGTTCCTCTCCAACGCCGACAACCTCGGGGCCACCTGCGACCCCGACATTGCGGCGTGGCTCTTGCGCGAACAGGTGCCCTACCTCGCCGAGGTGTGTACCCGCACGGTCAACGACCGCAAGGGTGGGCACCTCGCCCGCCGCCGGAGCGACGGACGAATTGTGTTGCGGGACAACGCGATGGTGGTCCCTGGCGAAGAGCCCTTCTTCGCCGACGAGACCCGACACAGCACCTTCCACGCTAACAACCTCTGGGTCGACCTCGACGTCGTCGCCAGGATGCTTGACGAGCGCGCCGGGGTGCTGGGCCTGCCGATCATCGTCAACCGCAAGACCGTCGACCCGACCGACAAGTCCTCGACGAAGGTCATCCAGATCGAGTGCGCCATGGGGACGGCCATCGAGGCAATCGACGGTTCGCGGGCGATGCATGTGCCGCGCAGCCGGTTCCGGCCGGTGAAGACGACCAACGAGCTCACCCTCGTGCGCTCAGACCTGTTCCGGTTCGAGCCCGACTGGCGGGTGGCGGCGACGACCGAACGTCCCGATCCGCTCATCGATCTGTCGAGCGAGTTCGCGTTCGTCGACGACCTTGAGCGGCTCTTCCCGGCCGGGGTGCCCTCCCTGCGTGAGTGCGACTCCTTGCGGGTGCGTGGCGACGTCACCTTCGGGGCCGGGGTGGTCTGCCGGGGTGACGTGCTCGTGCAGGGCCCCGTCGCCGTGCCCGACGCCGCCGTGCTGACGGCTGAGTCGGCCGGCGCGAGCGGGTCCGGTGGCTGACCGCACGGTCGAGCAACACCTGGCGGCGGTCCTCGCGGTCGCTCGCCCGCTGCCGCCCGCCGCCCTCCCGCTCGGCGCGGCGGTCGGTCTCGTGGCTGCCGCCAATGTCGTCTGCCTCGTCGACCTTCCCGGCTTCGACAACTCCGCGATGGATGGGTATGCCGTGCGCGCGGCGGACCTGCTCGGAGCGACCCCGGACGCCCCCGTGCGGTTGCCCGTCGTGGCCGATCTGGCCGCCGGCGACGCCCCCGCACGCCCGGTCGGCCCCGGCGAGGCGGCCCGGATCATGACCGGAGCCATGGTCCCCGATGGCGCCGACACCATCGTCAAGGTGGAGGACACCGACGCCGGTATGCCGGTCGTCGCCGTTTTCGTCGAGACCCCGCTCGGCTCGTCGATCCGTCGGCGCGGTGAGGACCTCCCCGTCGGCGGCCCGGTGCTGGCGTCCGGGACCGTTCTCACGGCCCGCCATGTCGGTCTGCTCGCGGCCTCTGGGCACGCCACCGTCACGGTCCACCCCCGCCCCAGGGTGGCCGTCGTCTCGACCGGTGCCGAGCTCATTGCCCCGGGAAAACCGTTGCAGCCTGGGCAGATCCACGATTCCAACAGCTACCTGCTCGCTGCCCTCGTCGACGCGGCAGGTGGGCACACGGCATACCGGGGGAGCATCGGCGACCACCCCGACGAGGTGCGCGCGCTGCTGGACCGGCTGGCCACCGAGGTCGACGTCATCGTCACCACCGGCGGGGTCAGCATGGGGGTCCACGACGTCGTCAAGGCAGTGTTGCGCGAGCGCGGCGAGGTCGACTTCGTCACCGTGGCCATGCAACCGGGCAAGCCGCAGGGGTTCGGGGTGCTGGGCGAGCGGCGGGTGCCGTTCTTCGGGCTGCCGGGCAATCCGGTGTCGGCGTTCGTGTCGTTCGAGGCGTTCGTCCGGCCGCTGCTGCGCCGGCTGCTCGGGCTCGAGCCGGCGCTCGCGCCGACCACCCGGGTGCGCCTCACCGCGGCGCTGCGCTCGCCCGCGGGCCGGATGCAGTTCGCCCGCGCCACCGTGTCCCGCGACCCGCACGACGGGCGGTGGCTGGCGACCCCCGTGGCCGGGCAGGGCTCGCACTTCGTCGCGGACCTGGCCGCCGCCGACGCGCTGCTGCTCGTGCCCGCCGAGGTCACCCACTTGCAGGTGGGCGACGAGGTCGAGAGCATCCTCCTATGACCGACCCGGTGAGCGAGGCGGCGCCGGGGCTGACCCATGTCCGCGCCGATGGCAGCGCGCACATGGTCGACGTCAGCGCGAAGCCGATCACGGCCCGCGAGGCCTCGGCCGCCGGACGGGTGGAGTTGTCCCCCGCAGCGGTGGCGGCCCTGCGCGGGGGCACCGTGCCGAAGGGCGATGCCCTCGCCGTCGCGCGGATCGCCGGTCTGCAGGCCGTCAAACGCACCCCCGACCTCATCCCGCTCGCGCATCCCGTCGCGGTTCACGCCGCCTCCGTCGATCTGTCGGTCGACGATGCGGGCGTGGAGATCCGGGCCACGGTCCGCACGGCCGACCGGACCGGGATCGAGATGGAGGCCCTCACGGCCGTTGCGGTCGCTGCCCTGGCCCTCGTCGACATGGTCAAGGCCGTCGACCGGCACGCGCGAATCACCGAGATCCGGGTCACCGCCAAGTCTGGTGGGCGCTCCGGTGACTGGCGGGAGCCGGGCTCGTGAGCGCAGCGCCTCCGCGCCGAGCGGTGGTCATCGTCGCCTCCACCCGGGCCGCCGACGGCACCTACGAGGACCGCACCGGCCCCACCCTCGTCGACGCCCTCACCACCTGGGGGTATGCCGCCACCGGCCCGATCGTCGTCTCCGACGGTGACCCGGTCGGCTTGGCCTTGGCGACCGCCCTGCGCGACTCACCTGAGGTCGTCCTCACGACCGGCGGCACCGGGGTGTCCCCGAGCGACCGGACCCCCGAGCAGACCCGACCGTTCCTCGATCGCGAGCTGCCCGGCATACCGGAGCTGATCCGGGCCCGGGGGTTCGCCGGCGGACAGCCGCTGGCCGCAATCTCGCGGGGGCTTGCGGGCGTGAGCGGCCGGACCCTCGTGGTCAACCTGCCCGGCTCGCGCGGCGGGGTGCGCGATGCGATCGACGTCCTCGGGCCGATCCTGGATCACGTTGTCGAGCAACTCGCCGGCGGCGACCACGAGGCTGTCGGATGAGCCCCGGGCGATGGCCCGTGAGCCTCCGGGTCGCCGACGGGCTGACCCCGTCGTTGGTCCTGCGGCCGTTGCACCGCCGCGACCAGTCGGCGTGGGAGGCCCTGCGCCGGGACAACACGGCATACCTCTCCCGCTGGGAGCCCACACCCCCTGACGGGACGATCGTGCGAACCGGCTTCGGTGGGTATGTCCGCTCCCTCAACCGGGACGCGCGGGCCGGAAACATCGCGCCGTTCGCCGTGGAGGTCGACGGGGAGTTGGCCGGGCAGGTCCACCTCTTCGGGGTGATGCGCGGGTCGCTGCTCTCCGGGGCGGCCGGCTATTGGCTGGGGGAGCGTTTCGCTGGGCAAGGCGTGGCCACCCGGGCGCTCGCGGCGCTGATCGACTATGCCCTCGGGCCGTTCGGGCTGCATCGGGTCGAGGTCAACATCCGGCCCGAGAACGTCGCGTCGTTGGCCGTCGTCGCGCACCTGAAGTTCCGCGAGGAGGGGGTGCGAGAGCGTTACTTGCACATCGAGGGGGACTGGCGCGATCACCGGACCTTCGCGCTGACGGTCGATGACCTCGGTGGCCTCCCGACGATCGAACGGTGGCATTTACCGGGCTGATCGGCGTTTTCACAGCAGTCACACGCGCCTCATCCGCGACACACCGGGCCACGTCCGCCGGGGTGCCGTCAGGGGTCCATACGGTAGTCGCGTGCAGCCCTCGTCCCTGATCTTCGTCGCCATCATTGCGATCTGGGCTGCCTTCCTCGTCCAGCACTGGGTGCGCCGCCGCGAGGCCCTCTCGACCGCGCGGTCCGTCGACCGGTTCAGCGAGGCCATCCGCCTGCTCGACCGCACCCCCGCGCGGGTGTCCGCCGAGCCCCGCCCAGCCCCCCAGGTGTATGCCGCCCTCGCCTCGCCGCTCGTGGCCCGGAGTGGTGGCGGTTCTGGTGCTGTTGTTGCTGCTGGGTCTGGTGCTGCGGCTGGTGTTGGGTCTGGGTCTGGTGCTGCGGCAGCCGAGGTGCTCGCCGGGCCCGCGCCCGCTGGTCCTCGCCCCACGGCGACGGCCCCGAACCGCCGAGGCCCCCGACTTGCGCTGTGGGGCCGCCGCGTCCGCGGGCTGTCCTTCCTCGGGCTGGTGGCGCTCGTTCCGGTCACCGTCGTGCTGTCGGCGCTGTCGGTGTTGCGCTGGACCTCGGTCCTCGTCGCGGTCCTCTCGCTGGTCCTCGGTCTGGTCATGCTCCGGTATGCCGCCGTCCACGAGCGCACCCTGGCCAAGGTCGGGCGGTCGATGGCCGCCTCCGAACTCTCGGGGCAGCGTGCCGCCGCGGCGACCGGGTCGGCTGCTCGGCCGGCGCCCCGGCGACGGTCGGCCGCTCCGGCTCGCCGCGTTGTCGCGACGCCGGGCGGTGCCGCACCCGCCGTTGCCCCCGCGGCCTCGGCTGCTGACGCTCCCGCCCAGGAAACCTCCGAGAGCGCGACGGCGACGGCTGATCAGACGCCTGCCGCTCAGACCCCTGCTGCGCTGACCCCTGCAGTTCAGGTGCCCGCTGCGGCCGCGGTCACGATCGAACCCGCCGGAGAGCGGGCCTCGCGGCGCGCGGCATACGCCCAGTATTCCGCCGACGGGACCTGGGAGCCGGTGGCTGTCCCGCCGCCTACCTACACGCTCAAGGCACGCGCTGCCCACCCGCAGCCCGAGCCTGCCGAGGTGACCGCGACCCCCGAGCCGATGGTTGCCGAGTCGGCCGCAGACGACACCCACGTGCGAGCCGTCGGCGACTGACCCGGCCGAGTGCGCCGATCAGGACGGCGACAGCGCGGGGTCCTCGTCGGACTCCCCGCCACCTGATGCGCTGCCCGCGCCTTCGTCTGGGGCGGCGCCGGACCCGGTGAGTTGTTTGACGACCGCGTTGACCACAGCGGCCAGGGGTACTGCGACGAGCGCGCCGACGACCCCTGCAACGACGACGCCGGCGGTGATCGCGAGGATCACCGCAAGGGGGTGCACGCTCACCGCTCGGCCGAGCAGGATCGGCTGGAGCACGTGCGACTCGATCTGCTGGACCGCGAGAACCCCGGCAAGCATGAGCAAAGCGGCGATCGGACCGTGCGCGACGAGCGCGAGCAGCACGGCCACCATGCCGGACGCGAGCGCGCCCACGATAGGGATGAACGCGCCGAGGAAGACGATCGCACCGATCGCCGGGGCGAACGGCACCCGCAGGAGCAGAGCGACCACGGTGATGCCAACAGCGTCGACGAGGGCCACGAGGATGGTCGCGCGCGTGAAGGCGGTGAGCTGAGTCCAGGCGACCTCTCCTGCGCCGGCGACCCGCACCCGGGCCGTCCGCGGGAACAACCGGACGACCCACCCCCAGATCCGGGCACCCTCAAAGAGGAAGAAGAAGAGCGCGAACAGGCTGATGAACAGCCCGGCAACGACGTGCGAGGCCCCGAGTCCGGCCTTGGTGAGCCCCGAGCGCAGCCCCTCACTTGTCTGCAACGCGTTCTTGGCGTCGTCGAGATACTGGGTGAACTGCGTGTCGCTGATCTTGAAGCTTGTCTGCAGCCAGGTCTTGATCGTCTCGATCCCGGTGCCGACCTGCGCGGCCATCTGCGGGAAGCCGCCGGTCAACTGGCTGCCCACGAGGAACAGCAGTGCCCCGATCGCGAGGATCGTCGCCAGGACCGTGAGCGCGGCGGCCGGGGCGGGCCGCCCGAGTCGGGCCCGCAGCCACTGGTTGACCGGGTTCAGCATCGCGGCGAGCAGCACCGCGACGATGACCGGGATCACGGCCTCGCTGACGAAGCCCAGCAGGTAGGCGAACGCGACGACCGCGCCCGCGATCGCCAGCAGGCGCCAGGCCCACTCGCTCGCGGCGCGGACCGGGGCGGGGATCGGTGAGGGGGTGCTCGGCATGGCCACAGGGTATGCCGTGCGCCTCGTTCGCTCGCGGCATACCCGGGCTGTGGGGGTGCTGGCTTGGTGCCGCTGCGGCGCCTGGTGTTAGAGTGTCCGACGCATCTGGGGCTGTGGCGCAGTTGGTAGCGCGTCTCGTTCGCAATGAGAAGGTCAGGGGTTCGAATCCCCTCAGCTCCACTCGATGGAAACCCCGTTCGACCAGCAGCAACGCCTGTGGTCGGGCGGGGTTTCTTCGTTGCGCCGGGCAGGCAGTCTCGTCCGAAACCATTGTGCCCGAAGTGAATTGATGGCCGGACACCTTGCCGAAGGACTCGAACACTTGTATGATTGAGGTATGAGTCAACCGGCGACAGCGGTGGTGCAAGCGGCGGATGTCGAGGACGTCCACGCTCGCACCGCTGCCGTGTGCGCCCGGTTGGCCAGGGCCCACGCCGAGCTCGTCGAGATCACCCGCGAGGTGTTGGAGACCGAGCTCTGGGCCGAGGGCGGCATCCGCTCGCCGCAGCACTGGCTCATCGTGCGGGCCGGGCTGTCACCGAGTCGAGCCCGCGAGATCGCCCTGCTCGCCGCACGCAGCGACGAGCTGCCCGAGACGCTCTCGGCCATGTCTGACGGCCGGTTGGGTGTCGATCAAGCCGCAGTGGTCGCGCGGTATGTGCCCGCGGCATACTCCGCGCAGGCGAGCGAGTTGGCGGAGTTGGCGACGGTGACGCAGTTGCGCCGGTCACTGGCGCGCTATGCGTTCGCCGATGAGGCGGGTGACTCGCCCGACCAGGCGTCGACCGAGGACACCAAGAACACCGAAGAGGCCGAGGAGGCCCCGCATCCAGGACCGGAGACCGAGCGGCCCCGGCTGTCGATGTCGACGGTGGACGGACGATTCGAGCTGTCCTACTCGGCGCCCGCGTCCGTCGGTGCCCTCGTCGAGACGGCGATCCGCGAGGCGCGCGACTCGCTCTTCCACGCCGGCCTCGTCGACGTCTCGCTGGCCGATGGGCTGGCCGAGGTTGCCAACCGGTCGTTGTCGGCGGTGGAGGGGACGTCGCGGTCGGCGAAGTACCGCATCTATGTCCACCTCGACACCGACGGTGGCTGGATCGGCAAGGGTGGCCGCCTGCCGTCGCACATCGTCGACGCAATGACCTGCGATGGCGTCCTGGCGCCCGTCTGGGAGACCGACGGGGAGCCGGTGAGCGTCGGGAGATCCCAGCGTGTCGTCCCCGACCGCACCCGCCGCCTCATCGAGTCGCGCGACCAGGGCTGCCGCTACCCGGGTTGTGTCGGGGCGGGGCACGTCGAGGCCCACCACATCGTCCACTGGCGCAACGGTGGCCGGACTGACCTCGACCAACTCGTCAGCCTGTGCCCCTATCACCATGACCGCCATCACGAGGGTGAGTTCACGATCAGCGGCACACCAGCGACGCCGACCGGCCTGACGTTCTGGGCTCGCGGCGGCTGGCCGATCCGACCCCTCGCTCCCGACCGACGCGTGGCACCGGATCGGCAGGAGCGACCACCCGCGACGAGGTGGGTGGGACCGACCGGCGAGCGACTGCAGACGAAGTTCCTTCTCCTTGGCCGAAACCCGTCACCTCGCGCACCCTAAGCGCATCCTGTCCGGGCGACCGCACGGCCGCATCGCCGCGCCCTGCCCCCTTGCTGCCCCCTTGCGCCTTCGCCGTCTCGCCTCAGCGCTCGTGCGCCTTGAAGAACTCCCACAGTCGCGCAGTCGTGTTGTAAGCCGCCGCGGCGTCGGGTGACACTGTCGGCCCCACGGTGGGCACAGCCACCGTCGCCGTGGGCGCTGCGGTCGCAGACGGTGAGGCATCCAGCGGTCCCGAGCGGCCGACTCCCGGCCAGTCGGCACCGCCGCCTTCGATGATGACCAACTTGACCGTCCGAGACTCGGGGCACTCGGCCGTCTGGGTCGTCACCCCATGAATCGAGGCGATGACATCGCCACCGCATCGACCGATGCCGCGCCAGGTCGCATGCAGGGTGGGGATCGCCGGCCCGACGATCTGGGCGATGCCCGGCCCGATCCCCGGCTCCGGCTCCAGCCCGGGCTCCAACCCTGACCCCGGAGCCGACCCCGACCCCGACGCCCTCGATCCCTCGAACGGCACCGTTGGGTCGGCGGTCCCGTGGACCTGCATCACCGACGTGGGCGCCGGATTGGGGCAGTCGCCGAGCTGTGTGGCGGCCACCGGCCCGATCGCCGCGAACAGCGTTGTGTCGCAAGCCATCCGAAAAGCCATCATGCCCCCCGCCGACATCCCCGCGGCATACGTGCGGCCGGGGTCGAGCGAGACGCGAGTGCGGAGGTTGTCGATCGCGGCCCTGACGAAGGCGACGTCGTTGACCCCCTGCGCTGGTGCGAGCCCGCAGCAGCCACCGCCGACGTTCCACGCGGCGCCGATGCCGTCGGGGTAGAGAACGACGAAGCCCTCGCGGTCGGCCAGCGTGTCCCACCCGTAGGCGCTCTCCGCCTGCCGAGCGCTCCCGAGCCCGCCGTGGAACATCACGACGAGCGGCGCGGTCCGAGCCAATCGGGCCGGTCGATAGGCGCGATACATCCGGATCCGGCCGTCGACGGTGATCGCCTGTTCGCTGGACCCGACCGGCAGGATCGACAGCGCCAACCCGGGACCGGCGGGCACGAGATTCTCCCCCGGCGTGGTCGGCGCGGACGCGGTGGTCGGTGCCGACGCCGGGTCGACGCCGGCCGACGTGCTCGGGCCGACCGTCGCGGGGCCGTCGAGGCCACACCCGCCTGCGAGTGCGAGGACGGCGATGATCGCCACCCACACCCCCCTGAGCGCGGTGCCGGTCATGGACTCATCATGTCAGCGAGATCGCGCGACGGCTGCGGCGCGTGGCGCGGCATACGTCCCGGTATGCCGCTTTCGCTCACCCGTGGCGCGCGTTCACACCCAGGAGGGGAACCACATGTGCAGCCACCACTGTGAATACGGGATGACCTGGGCGGTGTAGAGGGGCCAGAACCAGGCGAAGAGCAGCACGGTCAGCACGAGGAATCCGCCGACCACTCCGGCACCGATCTGCCGCCGCCGCCATGGGGCGTCGCGGCGTCCGGCGATCATCCCGAGCACGTAGGTCACGGCCAGCACGACGTAGGGGACGAACGCGACGGCATAGAACTGGAAGATGGTCCGGTCGCCGACGAGGAACCACGGCAGGTAGCCACCGGCATACCCCGCGAGGATGGCGCCAGCCCGCCAGTCGCGCCGCAGCGCCCACTGGAACACCAGGATGACCACCGCGGCCACCCCGAGCCACCAGATCGTCGGCGTGCCGATCGGGGTGATGACCTTGGCGCACATGTCGACGGTGCAGCCGTCTTCGCCGAGCTTGGGGTATTCGGCGAACATCGACGTCGGTCGGCCCATGACGAGCCACGACCAGGGGCTGGACTGATAGCTGTGCGGCGAGGACAGGCCGCGGTGGAACTCGAGGATCTGGGCCTGGTAGTTCCACCACGAGCGCAGGTCGTCGGGCACCCACGCCCAGGTCGACGAGGCCGGGTGAGTGGCCGCCCACGCCTTGTTGTAGCCGTGGTCGCTGACGAACCACCCCCACCACGACACCAGGTAGGTCACCGCGACCGTCGGCACGACCGTGAAGAACGCCGGTATGCCGTCCCGCACCACCGTCGCCAGGCCGTAGGCCCGGACCCCCACGGCACGCCGGGCGCCGAGGTCCCAGAAGACCGTCATCAGCCCGAAGACGACGAGGAAGTAGAGCCCCGACCACTTCGTCCCCGCTGCCAGGCCGAGGGACAGGCCGGCCACCCAGCGCCACGGGCGCCAGCCCATCGAGGGGCCCAGCCACCGGTGGTCGCGCAGCCGGTCGGGCGACGCGGCGGCCATCCGGCGCGCCAGGACCGCCCGCGATCGGTCGCGGTCGAGCAACAGCGCCCCGAAGGCCCCGAGCGCGAAGAACATGAGGATGAGGTCGAGCAGCCCGGTGCGGGAGTGGACGAAATGGTGGCCCTCGAAGGCGAGTAGCACCGCCGCGATGGTGCCGAGGACCGACGAACCGAGCAGGCGTCTGGCGATCCGGCCGAGCATGAAGATCGAGATGGTCCCGAGCACACAGACCGCGAACCGCCACCCGAACGAACTGTCGCCGCCGAAGATCGCCTCGCCCGAGGCGATGACCCACTTGCCGACTGGGCCGTGGACGACCAGATCGCCGTCGGTCGAGTTGAAGACGTTGGGCGTGCCGTGGGTGAAGGCTTCGTCGGGCTTGTCGCCGAAGGCCGAGCTGTTGCGCATCTCGACGCCCCACTCGAGCATCGACCAGGCCTGCTTGACGTAGTAGGTCTCGTCGAAGACCAGCTGGTGGGGCCGAGCGAGGTCCCAGAACCGGATGATCCCGCCGAGGATCATGGCGACGAGCGGGCCGAGCCAGCCGAGCAGGTCCCGTGGGGGTGGGTCCCCCAGCAGCCGCCGGCGCAGCTGCTCCTCGCTCGTCATGAGCGACATCGTAGGCACTCCGGCGGCAGTGCCAGACTGTCCGGTATGCCGCCCGCGCCTGCCCGTGAGAACCTCACCCGCTTCGCTTGGCTGTCGATCGCCGCCGCCGTAGCGACGATTGCGCTGAAGTTCGGGGCCTACCTGCTGACCGGATCGGTCGGATTGCTGTCCGACGCGGCCGAATCCGTGGTCAATCTCGTGGCGGCCTTCGTCGCCCTCATCGCCTTGCACGTCGCCGCCCAACCCGCCGACGTGGACCACCAGTTTGGTCACTCCAAGGCCGAGTACTTCTCGGCTGCCGTCGAGGGCGTGATGATCTTCGTCGCCGCCATCTTCATCCTCTGGTCGTCGGTGCAGCGCTTCTTCGCCCCCGAGCCGCTGGAGAACGTCGGGATGGGTCTGGGGATCTCGGTGGCGGCGTCGGCGCTCAACGGCGTGGTGGCGTTCGTCCTCATGCGGGCCGGTCGCAAGCACAACTCGATCACCCTCACCGCCGACGGCAAACACCTGCTCACCGACGTCTGGACCTCGGTCGGGGTCGTCGTCGGCGTCTTGCTCGTCGTGCTGACCGGCTGGCTGCGCCTCGACCCGATCATCGCCTTCCTCGTCGGCTGCAACATCATCTGGACCGGCTGGCACCTCGTGCGCGAGTCCGTCGACGGGCTCATGGACCACGCCCCCTCGCCGGAGTGCCAGGCCGACATCCAGGCGATCCTCGACGAGTTCGCTCACCGCGAAGGGTCCCCGGTCCTCTTCCACGGGGTCCGGGCCCGCGTCGCCGGGCACGTCCAGCACGTCGCCTTCCACGTCCTGGTCCCGGGCACCTGGACGGTCACCCAGGGCCACGACCTCCTGGAAGAGATCGAGGGCCGGTTCCACGAGAAGTTCGGCCACATCGTCGTCGACACCCATTTGGAGCCGATCGAGGACCCCCGCTCCTACGACGCACCGCAGTGGGAGTCCGCCTCTCCCTGACCAAGCCTTCGCCGACGCAGGCTCACCCCCAGGGCAGGTGGTCCTTGAGCAGGGCATAGCCGACGAAGGCGACGATGTCGATGAGCGCATGCGCGACGACCAGTGGCCCCACACGCCGCCAGCGTCTCCACACCAGGGCGAAAACGACCCCCATGACGATGTTGCCGACGAACCCGCCGAAGCCCTGGTAGAGGTGGTAGGACCCGCGCACCACCGCGGAGATCCCGACCGCCCAGCGTGCGCCCACGCCCATCTGCTCGAGCCGGGTGAGCAGGTAGCCGACGACAATGACCTCCTCGAGGACGGCGTTCTGCAGGGCCGACAGGACGAGCACCGGCACGGTCCACCAGGCTCCGGCGAGGTTGGCGGGGGCGACCTGGGTGTTGAACCCCAGCCTGGTCGCCGCCAGATAGAGCCCCAGCCCGGGGATGCCGATCGCCGCAGCCAGCACGACCCCGCCGCCCAGGTCCAGGCGCGGTCGGCGCAGGTCCAGACCGAGCACCCGGTATGCCGCCGTCCCCGGCTCGGGCGGCTCGACTCGCGCCAGCAGATAGAGACACAGCGCGACCGGCACGAGGGCCAGGCCGATGCCGGTCAGTTGGTAGGCCAGGTCCAGCCAGGGCCGGTCCGGCGTGACCGACGTGTTGAGCGAGGAGGTCTGCTGGCCCAGGGGGACCGCCCGGGTGAGCCGTTCGACGATCCGCAGCACCGACCAGATCGCCGACGCGCCGAGCGAGAGCCCGAGCACGATGAGCACCTCGGTCAGCAGGCCGCCGCGCGCGCCGAGCAGGCCGCGCATGCCGTGCCGGGTCATGACCTCACCTTAGGCTGCGGACATGAGCGGTGTCCTCGTCCTCGCTGCGACGCCGATCGGCGACCCCCGCGACGCCGCACCCCGCGTTGGCACAGGAGTTGGCCGGCGCCGACGTCGTCGCGGCCGAGGACACCCGCCGGTTGCGGCGCCTCACCACCGACCTCGGCGTGACCATCTCGGGGCGGGTCCTGAGCTATCACGAGCACAACGAGGCCGCCCGGACTCCCGAGCTGGTCGAGCAGTTGCTCTCTGGCGCAAGGGTTCTCGTGGTCACAGACGCCGGTATGCCGTCCGTCTCGGACCCTGGCTACCGACTTGTTGCCGCTGCGGTCGAGGCTGGCGTCCGGGTCACCTGTGTCCCCGGCCCGAGCGCCGTGCTCATGGCGCTCGCGGTCAGCGGGCTCCCGGTCGACCGCTTCTGCTTCGAGGGTTTCCTGCCGCGCAAACCGGGGGAGCGGGCCCGGGCGCTGACTGCGCTCGCGGACGAGCCGCGGACCATGGTCTTCTTCGAGGCACCGCACCGCACCGCCGCGACGCTCGCTGCGATGGCTGCGGTCTGGGGGGTCGACCGTCCCGGTGCCGTATGCCGCGAGCTCACCAAGACCTACGAGGAGGTCCGCCGCGGCGGGCTGGGAGAACTCGCCGAGTGGGCCGAGGCCGGGGTCCTCGGCGAGGTGACCCTTGTCGTCGCTGGCCGACCGGCCCGAGCCCCGGTCGAGGCGGGCGGTGCGGAGTTCGCGGCGGTGGTGCACGGCATACAGGAGCGGGTTGCCGCGGGGGAGCGGCTCAAGGACGTCTGCGCCGACGTCGCGGCAGCGACCGGTCTGGCGAAGCGGACGCTCTACGACGCGGCAGTCAGCTCGCGGGGTGGAACTGCGCCTCGGCCACCCGCTTGAGGGTTCGCAGGGTCTGGCGGATGCCCTCGCGGTTCTTCTCGACGCGCTCGCCGACGACCCGGTTGCCCAGCGTCCGCTGGACGGCCGAGCGCCGGTCGGTCCACTGCTCGGCCACGGTGCAGCCCTGACCGTCCTCGTCGGGGGCGAAGACGTATTCCCACCGCGAGACCTGGAGCGGTCCGACGAAGATGTCGAAGGCGAGGTAGCGGCCCCGCTCGGCGGCGGTCACCTTGCCGAAGGTGATCCACCGGACCGTGCCGGCCCGGTTGTGCCCGATGAAGCCGGCCCCGTGCTCGGCCTTCGTCGCTGTGCCACGCCAGACGACCCGTTCACACTCGGTGGACCACTCACCCATCCGGGGCAGGTCGGCGACGAGGTCGTAGACCAGCTCGGCGGGCGCGTCCATGTGCAGGGTCTCGCGCACGTCGGCCATGGGACCATCCTGTCCCAGCCGCCTGTGTGCCGCCGCTTCGGGGTGCCGTGTGTCGGGCACGTGTGATCTGCTGGACACATGACCGCCCCGGAGATTCCGCAGTTGCGCGAGCCCGCCAACCTCGTGTGCCCTCGCGCGCGGTGGTTGTGGCTGGCGGGCGGTGTGGGGGAGGCCGTGCTGCTGGCCGCCCTTCAGGTGGGGTGGTGGTTCATCGACCAACGCGGCTCCCGAACCCCGCACATCATCGTCGCCGTGGTGCTCGGGGTGCTCGTCCTCGCCTACCTCGTCGTCATGCCGATCTGGCGCTATCGGGTCCATCGGTGGGAGGTCACGTCGAGTGCCGTCTATACCCAGACCGGTTGGATCAGCCAGGAGCGCCGGATCGCCCCGCTTTCCCGCGTCCAGACCGTCGACCTCACCCGAGGGCCGATCGCCCAACTGTTGCGGCTGGCGACCGTGCGGGTCACCACCGCCTCCGCCGCCGGTCACCTGGTCGTCCACGGTTTGGATCAGGACGAGGCAGCGGCCCTGGTTGAGCGGTTGACCGCCGCGGCGGCCGCCGAGCGCGGGGACGCGACGTGAGCGACGGCATACCTCCGATCCTTGCTGGCGACCCGCAGTGGCGCCGCCTCGATGCGCGGATGCTCCTTGTCCACCCGGTGCAGGAGGCGGTGCGGTTCCTCCCGGCCCTGCTGGTGGTCTTCCTGTCCGGGCGCTCCAGCGATCGCAGCCAGTGGTGGGACCTCGGGATCCTCGCCATCATCGTGGTGCTGGGCATCATGCGCTGGTTCACGACCCGGTATCGGATCTGGGGTGGCCAGATCGAGTTGCGCCAGGGGCTGGTCAACCGGCGGCTGCTGACGACGCCGGCCGATCGGGTCCGCACGGTCGACGTCACTGCGCCGATCTGGCACCGGGCTCTTGGACTGGCCCGGGTGGAGATCGGAACCGCGGGCGGTGGGTTGGGCGCACACCGGATCGTCCTCGACGCCCTGGCCGCGCCGGTGGCGGCGCAGCTGCGCGGGGAGTTGCTGCACCGGGTGGCGACCGCCGTGGCGACGGCGTGCCGGCCGACGCGCCCGACTCGGACGCCGAGCTGAGAGTCTCGGTAGGGCCGGCGGTCGACGAGCCCGAAGAGGTCCTCGTCAGGCTGGACCCGGCGTGGGTCCGCTACGCCCCCTTGACGACCAGTGGGCTGGTGTCGGCAGCCGCCATCTGGGGCGTTCTCTGCGCAATACATCGGCCAGGTCGATGAACTCAAGGATCGGGTCGAGGGTGCCGTCGACCGGGTCGCCGCGCTCGGCGTCGGGGTGGCGGCGCTCGCCGGTTTCCTTTCGGCGCTGGTCGCCGTGTCGGTTCTGGCCGTGTCGGGGTATGTCTTGACCTACTGGGGGTTCCGGCTCACGCGGCATACCGGCGGCACCTTGCACATCAGCCGCGGCCTCATCACCGCGCGGGCGACGAGCCTGGAGGAGCGACGGATCCGCGGCGTCGAGATCGGCCAGCCGCTGGGTCTGCGCCTCGCGGGTGCCGCCCGGCTCAGCGCAGCGACGAGCGGGCTGGGCCAGGAGGGTGCCCGCAGCGGCAGCGATTGGCTCACCCCTCCGGCGCCCGCCGAGGTCGTCGACCGGACCGCCGTCGCGGTGGTCGGAGACGAGGTGGCGGTTCGCGGTCCACTCCTGTCACACGGCCCCGCGGCTCGGCGTCGGCGGTTCACCCGCGCCATCCTCCCTGCGGCCGTCCTCTGCGCCGCAACCCTGTTGCTGACCCGTGCCACCGACGACCTGCCGACGGCGCTCGTCGTCGCGGGCTGCCTCCCGCTGCTCGCCTCGCCCTGGCTCGCCGCCGACCGGTATGCCGCGCTCGGCCACGCACTGACCCCGCGGCATCTAGTCGTCCGGTCGGGGACGTTCGACCGGCGCCGCGTGGTCCTCGCCCGGGAGGGGGTCATTGGGGTGACGATCCGGGAGTCGTTCTTCCAACGCCGCGCTGGGCTGGCCACCGTGACGGCGACGACGGCTGTGGGGCGGCAGCACTACGACGCGATCGACGTGCCGGCGGAGTTGTCGACCGGTTTGGCCGCCGACCTGCTGCCCGGTCCGTTCGCCGAGTTGCTGGACGCGGAACACGTCCCTCAGCCAAGCTCGAGTGACCGCGCCTAGCTTCCTACCGAGGGCCGAACGGCCGTCAGCCCACCTGAGCAGGGGCATCAGCCGCGCGGGGGCTTCTTCGCTTCCCGCACTTCAACGCCCGGGGGCTGAATCCCCAGGACGGTCACAACCATTCCCTTCTCTGCGGATTCCATGCCCGGCTCGTGGGTTCGTCGCCAAGTGCCGGGTCGGCGAACCGGATCACTGCGTCGAGTAGGTCCTGGAACTTCTCCGGTGTGGTGCCGTCGAGGCGTTGCCTGCGCCGCCAGGCCGCCCACTGGGGCTGAGCGGCTTCGGCCATGCCGGCGAGGGCTTGGGCAAGGGGGCGGAGATTTGCCCCTCGGTGGAGGGCGACGGTCGCCAGTGATTTGCGCAGATCTCGTTGCGCGATGGGCCGGCCCTCAGCGATCGCGTACACGTCGACGAAGTCGCGCCAGCGGGTGTTGGCGGTTCCGCGCTGGATGGCGGTGACGAGCTTCTCGGCGAGGACCATGTGGTCGGGGTACCCCAGGAGCTGGACCGTTCCACCGAGGAGGCGGGGAAGATCGGTTTCTGTCGGCCCGGGCCAGATCGGATCGCCGAAGCTGATGTCGACGTGGATTCCCAGTTGCGCGCTGGCCAGGGTTGCGCTGATGTGGACGCGGACACCGGTGTAGTCGGCTTCGTCTCGGATGAACTCGCCCTTGACTGAGGACCGGTCGAATGTCAGGCCATCGTCGAAGGGGATGTTGGCGATGTCGCGGACGCGGCCCTCGCACTCGGCGATCTCGTTGGCGAAGCCGGATGCCAACAGATCGATGTCGCGGGTGGGCCGCCTGTCGGCGAAAGCTGCCATCAGCACGCCTCCCTTGAGAACGAAGTCACCCGCTTGCGTCGAGAGGGCCAACCGGGCGAGAAACCCCTCGAGGGTGTACATCGTGAGGTACTCCGCGACATCCCGGCCCTGCCTTCGCGCAAGATTGCGAAGATCGTTGTACGCCCGTCCTGCCGGTGTGTCTCGGGTTGGCCTGGGCGTCACAGGAGGACTTCCAGGGCCGCGCGGACGCGGGGCAGGTTCCTCGGGAATGAGGCGGCGGCCAGTGCCAACAGCTCCGATGGTTGGTTCCCCGGCTGACGGACCCAGCGGCGCAGCGCCTCGTAGGCCTGGTCTGCCCCCTGGTGATGGGCCAAGCGGAAACAGTCGATGATCGTGCGTTCAGCGGAGTAGACGGCAAGCATGAGACCGCTTTGGTCGGTCACGGTCCTGCCGGCGTGGAAGGTGTCAGGGTCGAACGAATGCCAGCTCACGTGGTGAAACCCGGCGGGATGGCGGCTGCCGCGCGGGAGCGCGATGTCGGTAGTGAATGCGATGGCATCGCTCAGGCCGTGGTGCACTAGGGCGCTTGTCAGGCACAGGGTGGCCGCCGGCTTGAGTGCCGTCGCCGCGGCCAGCGATGTCCAGGCAGGATCAATCCGGGTGGGGTCGACGAAGACCCCGCGCCCGATCCTCTCGAGTTCGCCGGACTCCGTGAGCGCGTAGATCTGGTCCTTCCGAAGTCCCGCCTGCGCTGCGGAGGAGAGGGTGAGCACTGGACTGCCCATGGTCGCTCCTAACTGTCTACAGGTGAATCATATCTGTAAACAGTTAGAGACGGTGTGCAGGTTGGAGCTCATCGCGACGGAGCGCCCGACTCCGCGCCACTGGCTGTTGGCCGTGAGCCCGGAAACGTGGTTGCTGCAGACCTCTAGGATCGAGCTCATGAGCAAGGTCCTGTCCGCCGTCGCCTGGCCGTATGCCAACGGCCCGCGCCATATCGGCCATGTCGCCGGTTTTGGTGTGCCCTCCGACGTGTTCAGCCGCTACATGCGGATGGCCGGCCATGACGTGCTCATGGTGTCGGGCACCGACGAGCACGGGACGCCGATCCTCGTCCAGGCCGACAAGGAGGGCGTCACCCCGCGCGCGCTGGCCGACCGCTTCAACCGGGTCATCGCCGAGGACCTCGTCGGGTTGGGCCTGGCCTACGACCTGTTCACCCGGACGACGACGCCCAACCACTACTCCGTGAGTCAGGAGTTGTTCCGGGGCAACCACGCCAACGGCTACATGATCGAGCAGACCCAACTCGTGGCGATCAGCCCGTCGACCGGGCGGACCCTGCCCGACCGCTATATCGAGGGCACCTGTCCGATCTGTGGTTACGGCGAGGCCCGCGGCGACCAGTGCGACAACTGCGGCAACCAGATGGACCCGGCCGAGCTCATCGAGCCGCGCAGCAAGATCAACGGTGAGACGCCGCGCTTCGAGGAGACAGCCCACTTCTTCCTCGACCTGCCGGCCCTGGCGGGCGCGCTCGCCGAGTGGCTCGACGGGCGCGAGGCGACCGGGCTGTGGCGCCCCAACGTCATCAAGTTCTCCAAGAACATCCTCGACGAGGTGCGTCCGCGCCCGATGACCCGCGACATCGACTGGGGCATCCCGGTGCCGCTGCCCGGGTGGGAGGACAACCCCAACAAGAAGCTCTACGTCTGGTTCGACGCGGTCATCGGCTACCTCTCGGCGTCGATCGAGTGGGCCCGCCGCACCGGTGACCCCGAGGCCTGGCGCCGCTGGTGGAACGACGCCGACGCGGTGTCCTATTACTTCCAGGGCAAGGACAACATCACCTTCCACTCCCAGATCTGGCCGGCCGAGTTGCTCGGGTATGCCGGTCGCGGAGACCGCGGTGGCGAGCCTGGGGCGGCATACGGGGTGCTCAACCTGCCGACCGAGGTGGTGGCGAGCGAGTTCATGACGATGGAGGGGCGGCAGTTCTCGACCAGCCGCGGCCACGTCATCTATGTGCGCGACGTCCTCGAGCGCTACGGCCCCGACCCGCTGCGCTACTTCATCTGTGCGGCCGGCCCGGAGAACCAGGACAGCGACTTCACCTGGGCCGAGTTCGTCCAGCGCAACAACTCCGAGCTCGTCGCCGGGTGGGGCAACCTCGTCAACCGGACCGCGTCGATGATCCACAAGCGGTTCGGCGAGATCCCCGCGGCCGGGCCGCTGGAGCCGATCGACGAGGAGTTGCTCGCGGCGATCCGCGGTGGTTTCGACACCGTCGGTGGGCACATCGAGCGGCAGCGGTTCAAGGCCGGTATCAGCGAGGTCATGCGTCTGGTCGGGCTGGCCAACGGCTACGTCTCGGCGACCGAGCCGTTCAAGCTCAAGGCCGACGACCAGCGCGAGCGGCTCGGGACGGTGCTGCATGTGCTGGCTCAGGCGGTGAGCGACCTCAACACCATGACCGCGCCGTTCCTCCCGCACGGTGCCAACCGGATCCACCAGATCATGGGCGGCACAGGCGAATTCGTCCCGATGCCCGAGTTGCGCGAGGTCGACGACCTCGACGGTGGGCCGGGCTACCCGGTCATCATGGGTGACTACGGCAACACCCCGCGGTGGGAGTCGCGCCCGGTGGTCCCGGCACGCCCATCGGGCCGCCGACCCCGGTCTTCACGAAGTTCGACCCGAGCGTCGTCGACGACGAGATCGCCCGGATGCGCGGGGACGGCTGAGCCGGTGACTGGGGGAGGGACGTCGGGCGCCGGGAAGGCCGCGCGCGGCATACCTCCCGCTCCTGACCCGCTGCCCATCGACGTCGTCGACAACCACCTCCACCTGGACATCGCGCGCCACGGTGAGGAGCGCGGCGACGTCGGCGAGACCATCGCCGCGGCTGCCGCGGTCGGGGTCCCGCGGATGGTCCAGATCGGGTGCGACCTGCCCGGCGCGCGGCTCACGATCGGGATGATCGAGGAGTATGCCGCCCTCCTCGGCGGAGTTGCCTTGCACCCCAACGAGATTGCCCGGTTCCCCTCGGCGGCGGCGCTCGCTGACGGGCTGGCCGAGATCGAGCGACTGGCCGCACACCCTCGGGTGCGGGTCGTGGGGGAGACCGGGCTCGACTACTTCCGGACCGGCCCCGAGGGGCAGCCCGCGCAACAGGACGCGTTCCGTTGGCACATCGACCTGGCCAAGCGCTTGGGCAAGACCCTGCAGATCCACGACCGCGATGCGCATGATGACGTCCTGCGGATCCTCGACGAGGAGGGTGCGCCGGAGCGCACGGTGCTGCACTGCTTCTCGGGCGATGTGGGGATGGCCCAGCGGGCCGTCGAACGCGGCCTCTATCTGTCCTTCGCCGGCACGGTGACCTTCTCCAGCGCCAAGGGCCTGCGGGATGCGCTTTCGGTCGTGCCGCTGGACCGGGTCCTTGTCGAGACCGACGCGCCCTATCTCACCCCGCACCCGTGGCGGGGGGCGGCCAACGCGCCCTACCTCATCCCTGTGACGGTCCGCGCCATGGCCCACGTCCTCGGCGTTGCCGTGCCGACCCTCTGCCAGGCGATCGCCGCCAACTCCGAGCGCCTCTACGGACCCTGGTGAGCGGCTTCGAGTACGGATCTCCCTACTCCCAACGGGTGTGACATATGGGGTTATTGAGGCGCCGATTCTGTGACCTGCGTCACTTGCCAAGCGGAGTTCCGTTACCAAAAGTTGACCTTCGGGCGCTCGTCCGTCACCGTTGAGTCAGATCGCCGGGAGGCACCACCCCTTTCCCGGCGCCGTGTCTGGACCTGGTGACAGGGCTCGGAGGCGGAGGACACGGCCCACCTGGGACGTGCCTTCACCGCTCACGGCGTCTCGTGCCCGCCCGGGTCGTCCAACGTTCGGAGCATTGTGATCAGCAGTCTTATCGGCCGTGCCGCCACTGTCGGTGCCGTCGCAGCCATCGCCCTCGCCGGTTTCGGCGCCGCTCGCCTCGACAAGTCCATCGACCTCAACGTCGACGGCCAGCTCACCTCGATGCACGTCTTCGGCTCGACCGTCGGCGACGCCCTCGCCAAGAGCGGTGTGACGGTCGGCGAGCACGACCTCGTCTCCCCTGCGGCTGACCAAGCCATCGAGGACGGCAGTCAGGTCGTCGTGCGGTATGGCCGCAAGGTCACCGTGACCGTCGACGGCGCAACGACCGACTACTGGACGACGGCCACCACGGTGGACCAGGCGATGAACGAGCTTGGCATCCGCGCGCTGTCCGGCGCGACGCTGTCGGTCTCGCGTTCCGCCGGCCTCGGCCGTGAGGGGATTTCCTTCACCGTGACCAACCCGCGCCAGGTGACGATCACCGTCGATGGCGCCACTCGCGCTGAGGCGACCTCGGCCGCGACGGTTGCCGAGCTGCTCAATGCGCTCGGCGTGACGCTCGGCGCCAACGACCGCGTCGTTCCCGCCGCCGACACCGCCGTCACCGAAGGACTGGCTGTCGCCGTCCAGCGGGTCGAGCTGCGCACCACCACTGCCACCGAGAAGGTGGCCTTCAAGACCGTCAAGAAGGACGACGCGACGATCACGAAGGGCCAGACCAAGGTCCAGACCCCGGGCGTCAACGGCTCGCAGGTCGTCACCTTCACCGAGACCTGGGTCGACGGGAAGCTTGAGGGCAAGTCCGCGACGGGCACCGACGTCACCAAGGCAGCGACCGACAAGGTCGTCCTCGTCGGCACCAAGGCGGCCCCGGTTGCCGCCTCCGCCCCGGTGAGCGCCGGTAACACCTCGGGCGCGGGCATCAACCTCGCCAACGCCGCCATGTGGGACCGGATCGCCCAGTGTGAGTCCGGTGGCCGCTGGAACATCAACACCGGCAACGGCTACTACGGCGGGCTGCAGTTCAGCTACTCGACCTGGCTGTCCGTCGGCGGTGCCGACTTCGCCCCGCGGGCCGACCTGGCCAGCCGTGCGGAGCAGATCACCGTCGCCAACCGCCTCTACGCCCAGCGCGGGCTGCAGCCCTGGGGCTGCCGCTCGGCCGCGTGACCTCCGGGGCAGCGCTGCTGGGTGCTGCCCAGATCCGCGAACTCGCCGCGACCCTCGGGCTGCGGCCGACCAAGTCGTGGGGACAGAACTTCGTCGTCGACGCCAACACCGTGCGCCGCATCGTGCGCCTGGCCGAGGTCGGCCCTGACGACAGCGTCGTCGAGGTCGGCCCCGGACTCGGCTCACTCACCCTCGCCCTGCTCGACAGCGGGGCGAGGGTGAGCGCCGTCGAGGTCGACCCGGTCCTCGCGGCCGCGTTGCCCGACACGGTCGCGCGACACGCGCCGGAGCGGGCGGCATACCTCACGGTCGTGACCGCCGACGCTCTGCAGGTGCACTCCCTGCCCGACCCGCAGCCGACCGCGCTCGTGGCGAACCTGCCCTACAACGTGTCGGTGCCGGTCGTCCTGTCCTTCCTCGAACGCTTCCCGACCCTCGACCGGGTGCTTGTCATGGTCCAGTTGGAGGTTGCCGAACGGCTCGTGGCCGGGCCGGGGAGCAAGGCCTACGGTGTGCCGAGCGTCAAGGCCGCTTGGTATGCCGCGGGGCGCCTGGCCGGCACCGTCCCGCGAAGCGTCTTCTGGCCGGTGCCCAACGTCGACTCCGGTCTCGTCGAGCTTCGCCGCAGGCCGGTCCCAACGACAACCGCGTCCCGTGACGAGGTCTTCGCCGTCGTCGACGCCGCCTTCGCCCAACGTCGCAAGACCCTCCGTGCCGCGTTGTCCGGGTGGGCCGGTGGCGCCGCCGCCGCCGAAACCGTGCTGCGAGCCGCCGGTATCGACCCCGGTGCCCGCGGCGAGGCCCTGCCCGTGACGGCCTTCGCCGCCATTGCCGCCGCTCGTCGAGACAGGGTGACCCCCTAGGGTGGTGCCCGTGAGTACCGTCAGCGCCCCGCCCCGGTCGGTGACGGTGCGGGTGCCTGCCAAGGTCAACTGCGAGTTGCGGGTCGGCCCTCTGGGGGCGGACGGCTACCACGAGTTGTCGACGGTCTTCATGGCGGTCGGCCTCTACGACGAGGTCACGGTCACCCGCGCCGAACGCTGGTCGGTGACAACCACCGGCCCGTATGCCGCCCACGTCCCGTCCGGCAGCGACAACCTGGCGATGCGCGCGGCTCGACTGCTCGCCCGACACATGCGGGTCACCCGCGCGCCGGTGGCGATCCGCATCGACAAGAACATCCCGGTCGCGGGGGGCATGGCCGGAGGGTCCGCCGACGCAGCCGGCTCTCTCGTGGCTTGTGAGCACTTGTGGGGCCTGCGGATGGACCGCGACGAGTTGATGGAGTTGGCCGCCGAGCTCGGCAGCGATGTCCCGTTCTGCCTCGCCGGTGGCATCGCCATCGGCTCGGGGCGCGGCGAGCGTCTCGCGCCGGTCCTGGCTCGCGGGACTTACCACTGGGTGTTCGCGCTCAGCTCGCAGGGCCTGTCCACCCCCGAGGTCTTCGGGGAGTTCGACCGGCTCACCACGGATATTTCGGTGCCGCAACCCGAGCCATCACCGGCGATGATGACGGCCCTGCGCTCCGGTGACCCGGAGGCCCTCGGGGATGCCCTCGTCAACGACCTCCAGGAGCCAGCCTTCTCGCTACGCCCCGCGCTTCGGGCGGTCCTCGACGCTGGGCTGGAGTTCGGAGCCCTCGGCGGGATCATCAGCGGCAGCGGCCCGACTGTCGCCTTCCTCACCGGGTCGTCCGAACACGCCCTGGACCTGTGCGTCGCGCTGACCGCCTCGGGGGTCGTCGATCAGGTGACCCGCGCCAAGGGGCCGGTTCACGGCGTCCAGATCCTTCCCGGCCCGACGCGCGAGTGAGTTGCTGACACCTGCATGGGGATCCTCGTCTCACTTGAACGCGTCACCGTCGTCCACGGCGTTGCGCACGTCCTCGATGCCCTCACCGTCGGCGTGCTCGGTGGACAGCGGATCGGGGTCGTCGGGCGCAACGGTGGCGGCAAGTCGACGCTGCTGCGGGTGCTCGCAGGCCGTCAGGAGCCCGACTCCGGACGGGTCACCTCGGTCGGCGGGCTCACCGTCGGCCTGCTGGCCCAGGACGACCGGCTCGACCCCGCCGCGACCGTCCGGCACGCCCTGGTCGGTGATCGTCCCGAGCACGAGTGGGCTGGTGACGCCCGGGTCCGGGAGGTCCTCGACGGTTTGCTCGGTGGGGTGGGCATGCTCGCCGTCGGCGGTCCGGATGCCCTCGTCGGACCCCTGTCGGGTGGCGAGCGACGGCGTCTCGCGCTGGCCGCACTGCTCGTGGCCGACCCCGACCTGCTGCTGCTCGACGAGCCCACCAACCATCTCGACGTCGAGGGGGTCGCCTGGCTCGCCGAGCACCTGGCGACCCGCCGCACCCGTCCGGACACGGCGCTCGTCGCCGTCACCCACGACCGGTGGTTCCTCGACGCCATGGCCACCCTCACCTGGGAGGTCGACAGCGGCGCCGTCCACAGCTACGACGGCGGCTACGCGGCATACGTGCTGGCCAAGGCCGAGCGCTCGCGCGTGGCAGCGGTGACGGCCGAGCGCCGCGACAACCTGCTGCGCAAGGAACTCGCCTGGCTGCGCCGCGGGGCACCCGCCCGCACGACCAAGCCGAAGTTCCGCATCGATGCCGCCAACGCCCTCATCGAGAACGAGCCGCCACCGCGCGACGGGGTGGAACTCGTCCGGTTCGCGACCCGGCGCCTGGGCAAGGACGTCGTCGACCTGTTCGACGCGACGGTGCGCTACGGCGAGCGGACCCTCCTCGACAAGGTGACCTGGCAGTTGGCTCCCGGCGAGCGGGTTGGCATCGTCGGAGTCAACGGAGCCGGGAAATCGACTCTTCTGCAAGCGATTTCAGGCGACGTCCCACTCGCGGGCGGTCGTCGCAAGGTCGGCAAGACGGTCTCCCTGGCCCACCTCACCCAGGAGGTGCGCGAGCTGGACGAGCTCGCGGCATACCGGGTCATCGAGGCGATCGAAGCGGTCCGGCACAGCATCATGCTCGGTGACCGTGAGGTGAGCGCGAGCCAACTGGCCACTCGCCTGGGCTTCACCGGGCAGCGGCAGCAGACCCGTGTCGGCGACCTCTCCGGTGGCGAGCGGCGGCGGCTGCAGATCCTGCGACTGCTCATGGCCGAGCCCAACGTGCTGCTCCTCGACGAGCCGACCAACGACCTGGACATCGAGACCCTCACCTCGCTCGAGGACGTCCTCGACGGGTGGGCGGGCACGCTGCTCGTCGTGTCGCACGACCGCTACCTGCTCGAGCGGGTCTGTGACCGGCAGGTCGCGCTGCTCGGTGACGGCCGGGTCCGCGACCTGCCCGGCGGGGTCGCGGAATACCTCACCCTGCGTGCCGCGATGCCCCCCACCACCGGGTATGCCGTGCCGCCCGCCGCGTCGTCGGCCGCCGCGTCGGCGGGGGCTTCGGGCGCAGGCTCGGGCGCCGGCCCGACCCAGATCCAACAGCGCGAGGCGCGCAAGGAGATGGCGCGGATCGAGCGGGCGTTGACCCGGCTGGCCGAGCGCGAGGATCGCGTGCATGCCCAGATGGCCAAGGAGGCGACCGATCACCTCGCGGTCCTGCGCCTCAACGGCGATCTTCGGGCGATCGTCGACGAACGTGACGACCTCGAGATGGCCTGGCTGGCCGCTGCCGAGATCGTCGGCTGAACAGGGTCGGGGCATGACGATGCGCCGTGACCAGGTGCACCTCAGGAGTAGCTCAGGGCTCGAGCGGGGCGTTGAGCCGCCGCAGCATCCCGGCGAGGGTGGCCTGCTCCTCGGGGGTCAACTCGCCGAGCAACTCCCGCTCGTGGGCCAGGAGGTCGGACAGGGCGGCGTCGACCGCCTCGCGGCCGACCCGGGTGAGGCGCACCTTGACGCCACGGCGGTCACCGGGATCCGGCCCGCGCCGGACAAGTCCGCGTTGCTCTAGCCGATCGACGCGGTTCGTCATCGTTCCCGAGGTGACCAGGGTTTCGGTGACGAGTTGGCCGGGGGACAGTTGATAGGGCCGTCCGGCCCGGCGCAGCGCCGAGAGGACGTCGAACTCCCAGCTTTCCAAGTGATGCGTGGCGAAGGCGACCCCTCGGGCCAGGTCCAGCCGTCGGGCCAGTCGAGTGATGCGAGAGAGCACGAGGAGGGGCTCGACGTCCAGGTGCGGCAACTCGCGCCGCCAAGCCGCGACGATACGGTCGACGTCATCGGGCGGTCGGTCCCCGACCTCGCCCGGCGCACGTGCGCTCACCTCACCCACCCACTCAATGTAGCGAGAGCGTCAAGAGTCTTGACTTCGAGAGATCCAGAACTTCCGCCGAAACGGGTGTCATGGGCACAATGGTTCTGCGTCTGTCATATGCAGGGGTCTAGCTTGAGGAAGGGAGGGGTCTGACATGTCCGCGCCAGCCGTACTGTGGGGGCAGGGATGGGTTGACGCTGATGACAGCACCCTCCTGGCCCTGGTTCGTGATGGCAACGCCGAGGCGTATGCCGAGTTGTGGCGCCGCCACCTCCCGGCGGCCTATGGCGTCGCCCACCGCTACCGCGGGCGGACCTCGGCCGAGGACGTCGTCGCCGAGGCCAGCCTTCGGGTCTATGACCTCATCCGGGCCGGTAAGGGCCCGCTGACCAACTTCCGGTCGTACTTCTTGTCGGCAGTGCGCACCATCGCCGTCGACCATGCCCGAGGTGACCTGCGTGCCGTCCCGACCGAGGACGCTTCTCTGGAGGCAGCGGCTCCGGCCACGGCGGCATACGACCCGAGCCCCACCGTCGACCACGCCCTGGTCCGCGCGGCCTTCGCTCGACTCGCCGAGCGTGATCAGCAGGTCCTCTGGCAGACCGCAGTCGAGGGCACCACGCCTGCCGCCGTCGCCGACTCCATGGGGCTGACCGCCAACACCGTCAGCGTCATCGCGCTGCGGGCTCGCGACAGCCTTCGTGCGAAGTACCTTGACGCACATGCCGATCGGGCGATCAGCCGGGCCCAAGACGCCGAATGCGCATGGGTTCTGGGCCAGATGGGTCGCTTCGTCCGGGGCAAGCTCCCGGTCCGTCAGCGCGCCCGCGTCGAAGAACACCTGCGCTCGTGTCGGCACGCCCAGGGCCTGGCCTACGAGATGGCCGAGGTCAACCGCGCCCTGCCTGCGGTCATCGTTCCGCTGATCTTCCTGGCTGGGTCGTCACTCGTCGGCGTCTGGGCCGGTGCTGCCGGTGCTGCCGGTGGCGTGGGTGCGTCCGGCGCCTCTGTGGGGCCCCGCGAGGAGGGCAAGGCGGCGGTCGCGGCCGCGCTCGCCGCCAACGTCGGGACCAAGATCGCTGCGTTGGGTGTGGCCGCCGTGCTTGCCACGGGGTATGCCGCGGCGGCGGGCGTCGGTGGCGGCGGAGGTGGCGCTGCTGGAGGGTCCGGCAATGGGGGAGCCGGTCCCGTCGCTGCTGCGCCAGTGGTGCCCGGTGCGGTGCCTGCGCAGCCGCGCACCGCCGCGCCCTCGCAAGAAGCGGCGCCGAGCCAGACCGCGGTGCCGTCGCCGACGGCGGTTCCTTCTGCGACATCGAGCACGACCACGACCGCGCGGTCATCGAGCACCACGACGACATCGGCCTCGACAACGACCTCCTCGACGTCAACGACGCCGACGCCGACGCCGACGCCGACGCCGTCCCCGTCAACGACGCCGTCCCCGTCAACGACGCCGACGCCGACCACTTCGTCTCCTCCGACGAGCACCACACCTCCGGTGCCGTCGATACCCCTGGTGACGCCGGTTGCTGCGGCGTTCGGGGAGCCCTTCCCGGTCCAAGTCGTCGTTCCCCTCGTCGGGGTCTCGTCGGTGGTCCTCAAGTCGGTCCCCGTCGGCCAGCTCTCGCTCACGGTGACCCCGGCGGTCGCCGCGGTCGGGGCGACGAGTTGGGTCTGCGACGACCAGGGCTCACAGATCACCTGCACGGGCTCCGGGTCGACGACGTTCTCGGTCTTGGCGACGGACTCCCGCCAGGGTCTCGGCGCTGCACGGCAACGCGGCCGTGGCCAAGCCGGCCACGGTGACCGTCGAGCTGACCGATCCCGACGGGACGGTCACGCTGGCCGAGGTCATCCTCGGTTCAGTGACCGAACCGTCGCCCACGACCCAACCGACGGCCACGTCGACTCCCACGGGCACCACCGACCCGACGGGGACGACGGAGCCCTCGGTCACGACGGACCCCTCGGTCACGACGGACCCCAATGTCACTAACAGCCCGACTGCGACCAGTGATCCTGCGGCCACGTCGACCCCGACTCTGACGACCGTTGTCGTGACGGTCAGCCCGTCGGGGGCCGTCGTGGTGACCGATACGACCCGCCCGGTCGGCTGACGTCGAGTCCCGCGAAGGTCAGCGGGTCTTGGCGGTGTGCAGGGTCGGCTTGTTCTCCAGCGCGATCAGCCCGTTCCAGGCCAGGTTGACCAGGTGTGCCGCTACGTCGGCCTTCTTGAACCGGCGGTGCTCCAGCCACCACTGACCCGTGAGGGCAACCATCCCCACGAGCATCTGCGCGTAGATCGGTGCCACCTTGGGGTCGAGCTTCCGGCGGGAGAACTCCGCGGCCAGGATGGCCTCCACCTGGGTGGCGATGTCACCGATGAGACTGGCGAACGACCCGGTCGACTGCCCGGCAGGGGAGTCGCGCACGAGGATGCGGAACCCGTCGGTCGACCCTTCGACGTAGTCCAGCAGCGCCAACGCCGCCGACTCCACGACGGCGCGGGTCGGGCCCGGCGTCTCCAGCGCGGAGGTGACCGCCTGCAGAAGTGCCACCATCTCGCGGTCGACGACGACGGCATACAGGCCCTCTTTGCCGCCGAAGTGCTCGTAGACGACGGGCTTGCTCACCCCCGCTTTCGCCGCGATCTCCTCGACGGTGGCGGCCTCGAAACCCTTGGCGGCGAACACTGCCCGCCCCACGTCGACGAGTTGCTCCCGCCGCTCCTTGCCCGTCATCCGGGCGCGGCGGCTGGGGGGCGCACTCTCACGTGGGGTCACGGTGCCATTGTGCCCGGTGGTATGCCGTGCGCCCGCCACCCGTGTGACGGGTAACCTAGGCGGGTCCTTCGTCGATCCGGCACTCGCCGGGCCGCGAGGGTGCCGATCCCCGGTTGGTCTGCTGGCAGGGCCCGCCTGACTTTGAATCAGGATTAGCGACGCTGGTTCGATTCCAGCCCGGGGAGCAACACCGCTGTCACACGCTGGCGACTGGCTACTCGCACAGGTGCGGGTTGTAGGTGATCTGGACGACCGTGGTGTTGGCCTTGTCCAGGGACCACCAGATGCTGTCCTGCATATAGATGTCCCCGGCTGCGAACATGTGCTCCGTGTCGACGTCCTCGTTGGTCAGTGCCTTGGCGAGTGCCGTCCGCGACATTCCCATGCTTGTCCCATAGGGAAGGGTGACCGGGCTCGGCGTCGCTTTCCCCCGCACGATCCAGGAGTCGATCTTCACCTTCTGGCCGGGGCCCGCCTCGCCGTAGGCCAAGACGTCTCCCCATTGGAGGGCGACCGACGTCCAACCGGGGCCGCCGAGCTCACACCCGGGACCCGTGGTGTGCTTGGTGGGGTTGCCCAACAGGGGCTTTGCCGCCGCAAGGACCGCCTCCGGCGTCGCGGGCAGCTTGAGGCCGCCGAAGGAGCCGACGCCCAAGGCGAACGGCTTCGGCGCCGCGGTGGTCGAAGGTGCCGCCGGAGACGGAGGCTTCGCTGTGGTTGCCGGCGAGGTGGCGCCGGCGGCGGAGGCCCGCGGCGCCGTGGCTGTCACGGTGACCGTGGCAGGGCTCTGGGAACCGCCACCAGCGCACCCGGTCAGGCAGACGGACAGCGCGGCTACCGCTGCTGCGGCATACCCCCGAGTGGACATGGCCCTCGACCCTTCGCGTAGGAGCGTTGTGCCGCGAGCCTAGGGCCGGGGGTCGACGCATGCCGGCGGAACGGTTCCAGAAGTCGTCGCGGTTCTCGTCGGCGCGCCGGGTAGTCGGGGCGACCGGTAGGATCGTTCGACGTGACGCCACCGCGCCCGACAGCAGTCATCGTCCTCGCCGCGGGCGAGGGCACCCGGATGAAGTCGGCGATGCCGAAGGTCCTGCACACCATCGGTGGGCGCAGCCTGGTCCACCATGCGATCGCGGCAGCCAGAGGCATCGACCCCATCCACCTTGAGGTCGTCGTGCGGCACGAACGTGACCTCGTCGCTGCCCACATCGCCGAGTGCGACCCCGACTGCCTCATCGCCGATCAGGACGAGATCAAGGGCACCGGCCGCGCCGTCGAGTGCGGCCTGGCTGCCCTTCCCGCCGAGCTGACCGGCACCATCGTCGTCACCTACGGCGACGTCCCACTGCTCACCTCCGAGACCCTGCGCGAGGTGCTGGCCGCCCATGAGGGAGCCTCCGTCGCCGTCACGGTCGTCACCTCGCACATCTCGGACCCGACCGGCTATGGCCGGATCGTCCGCGACGCCGACGGCAGCGTGGCCCGGATCGTCGAGCAGAAGGACGCCACCGACGACGAACGGGCGATCACCGAGGTCAACTCGGGCATTTACGCCTTCGAAGCCACGCTCCTCACGCAGGCCCTTTCCGGCCTGGGCACCGACAACGCCCAGGGCGAGAAGTACCTCACCGACGTCGTCGGCGTCGCCCGCGCGCAGGGGCGGGCCGTGGCGGCATACGTCCTCGCCGACGTGTGGCAGACCGAGGGTGTCAACGACAAGATCCAACTCGCCCGCCTCGGCGCGGAGCTCAACCGGCGCACCGTCGAGGCCGCGATGCGCGAGGGCGCAATCATCCGCGACCCGGCGACGACGTGGATCGACACCGACGTCTCGATCGGGCGCGACACCGTCATCGAGCCCAACGTCCAGTTGCGGGGCGCCACCACCATCGGCGCGGACTGCCTCATCGGGCCCGACACCACGCTGGTCGACATGGAGGTCGGGGACGGCGCGACGGTATGCCGCACGCAAGGCTCCCTGTCGGTCGTCGGCCCGGGTGCCACGGTCGGCCCGTGGGCCTACCTGCGGCCGGGCACCGAGCTCGGCGCCGAGGCCAAGATCGGCACGTTCGTCGAGACCAAGAACGCGAATATCGGTGCGGGGTCAAAGATTCCGCACCTGTCCTACGTCGGCGACGCAACGATCGGCACCGGGACGAACATCGGTGCCTCGTCGGTCTTCGTCAACTTCGACGGGGTGGCCAAGCACCGCACGACGGTCGGCGACCACTGCCGGATGGGCAGCGACACGATGTATGTCGCGCCCGTGACGATCGGCGACGGGGCCTACTCCGGAGCCGGGACCGTCATCCGCAGTGACGTTCCGCCTGGTGCCCTCGTGCTGACCGATGCCCCGCAGCGCGTGATCGAGGGGTGGGTGGCTGAGCATCGGCCCGACACGGAGGCTGCGCGCGCGGCGGCAGCAGCAGGGGCAGCAGCGGGGCGAGTGAACGGCATACCGGAGACAACGAGCAGGAGACGCAACGGTGACGGTGATCCGGAGGAAGCCCAAGCGGCACCTCATGGTGTTCTCTGGGCGCGCCCACCCGGCGCTGGCCGATGCGGTGGCCGCCGACCTGGGGACGAAGGTCGTGCCGACGCAGGCCTATGACTTCGCCAACGGCGAGATCTACGTGCGCTACGAGGAGTCGGTGCGCGGCTGCGACGCGTTCGTCATCCAGAGCCACACGGTGCCCATCAACGAGTGGATCATGGAGCACCTCATCATGGTCGACGCGCTCAAGCGCGCCTCGGCCAAGCGGATCACCGTGGTGCTGCCGTTCTATGGCTATGCCCGCCAGGACAAGAAGCACCGCGGCCGCGAGCCGATCTCGGCGCGGCTGATGGCCGACCTGTTCCGCACGGCGGGGGCCGACCGGCTCATGGCGGTCGACCTGCACACCGCTCAGATCCAGGGCTTCTTCGACGGGCCGGTCGACCACCTCATGGCCTTGCCGATGCTCGCCGACTACGTCATCGCCAACTACGGCAAGAAGAAGCTCGCGGTCGTCTCGCCGGATGCCGGCCGGATCAAGGTCGCCGAGCAGTGGTCGGCCCGGCTGGGCGGCGCGCCGCTGGCGTTCGTCCACAAGACCCGCGACATCACCCGCCCCAACGAGAGCGTTGCCAACCGGGTCGTCGGCGACGTCGCCGGCCGGATGTGCATCCTGGTCGACGACATGATCGACACCGGCGGCACCATCACGAAGGCGGCCGACGCGATCATGGCCGAGGGCGCCGCGGGCGTCATCGTCGCCGCGACCCACGCGATCCTCTCTGGCCCGGCGGTCGACCGACTGCGGGCATCGAGCGCTCGCGAGGTCATCGTCACCGACACCTTGCCGATCCCGATCGACCGGCAGTTCGACAAGCTCACCGTGCTGCCGATTGCCCCGCTCATCTCGCGGGCGATCATGGAGGTCTTCGAGGACGGATCGGTCACCAGCCTCTTCGAAGGTCGCGCGTAATCATCGGTGTCAACCCGCGCGTCGGTCGACCTCTATGACAACGGCTGACATCTCCCGCGCACGAGGAAGGGTCGCTCGACCCCGCGGTAGAACGCCGTCGCGGCGGCGACCGTGAGCGTGCCCGACGTGGCCAGCGCGACGAAGAACAGGGGATCAGTGCCAGCCCCAGGCTGTGCCCCCAGCCGTTCAGCAACAGGATGATCGGCTGGTGCAGCAGGTAGAAACTGTACGAGATCGTCCCGAGCCCAACCAGCCAGGCGAGCGGGCCGCGCCCAAACCACCGCTCGGGGACCCGCTGAAGCAGGACGAGCAGGCCCGCCCCGAGCGCCCCGAAACCCGAGCGTGCGCACGATGTCGGGGCCTTCGGCATACCCGTAGAGACCGGCCGGAAGACCGAGCCCGCACGCCCAGACCGCGTGGGTCGCAGCCCGCGGGTGAGGTATGCCGCGCACCTGCGTCGCGGCATACATCCCCATCGCGAACCCCAGCCAACGGGGCGGGAGGTACTTGTCGGCCGCCGGCAACCAGCCGCCGGGCAACGGCCAGATGGCCGACATGGTGACGAGCCCCCAGACCGCAGCGATGCCCAGGGTGGCCAGGACCACGGCGCTGATGCCTCGCCGGGAGGCGAGCCAGAGCAGCAGCGGGAACCCGAGGTAGAGGGTGGCTTCGAGGGGAATCGACCAGAGCGAGCCGTTGACAGCTCCGATCGTGGCCGCTGACAGTGGGAAGGTCAGCGTGAGGTGGGTGATGACATCAAGGCCGGTGAGGTCCCCCGCGACCAGCGCCGGCCGGATCGCGGGGATCAACTCAAGGGCGATAACTGCGGCGAGCGCGGCGTAGTAGGCGGGCAGCAGCCGGAAGGCCCGGCGGCGGAAGAAACCACGGACGTTGATGCTGGAGAGCGCAGCCGTGCCCGCTCGCGTGAGAGGCAGGGTGAGACAGAAGCCGGACAGGACGATGAACAGATCCACGCCTGCGCCGCCGAAGCCGATGAGGCGTACAAGGATCCCATCGGCGCTGAGAATGGGCGGGCGGACGTCATCGAGCCAGTACTGGTGGACGTGCAGGACGAAAACCCACAGGGCGGCGAACCCGCGGAGAGCATCGATGTAGGCGAAACGACGCGTGGCTCGTGGGCCCGATATCGGGGCGGCCGTCATTCAACGGACGATATCAGCGTTCCACCATGTCCCGATCGAGGAACGGCCGACCTGTTCCGCACCGCGGGGGCTGACCGGCTCATGGCGGTCGACTTGCACTCGGCTCAGATTCAGGGCTTCTTCGACGGGCCGGTCGACCATCTCATGGCCTTGCCGATGCTCGCCGACTACGTGATCGCCAACTACGGCAAGAAGAAGCTCGCGGTCGTCTCGCCGGATGCCGGCCGGATCAAGGTCGCCGAGCAGTGGTCGGCCCGTCTCGGCGGCGCACCGCTGGCCTTCGTCCACAAGACCCGCGACATCACCCGGCCCAACGAGAGTGTTGCCAACCGGGTCGTCGGTGACGTCGCCGGGCGGATGTGCATCCTTGTCGACGACATGATCGACACCGGCGGCACCATCACGAAGGCGGCCGACGCGATCATGGCCGAGGGCGCTGCGGGCGTCATCGTGGCCGCGACCCACGCGATCCTCTCGGGTCCCGCGGTCGACCGACTGCGGGCTTCGAGCGCTCGCGAGGTCATCGTCACTGACACCCTGCCGATCCCGATCGACCGGCAGTTCGACAAGCTCACCGTGCTGCCGATTGCCCCGCTCATCTCGCGGGCGATCATGGAGGTCTTCGAGGACGGATCGGTCACCAGCCTCTTCGAAGGTCGCGCGTAATCATCGGTGTCAACCCGCGCGTCGGTCGCCCTCTATGACAACGGCTGACATGCTCCCGCGCACGAGGAAGGGTCGCTCGACCCCGCGGTAGAGCGCCGTCGCGACGGCGACCGTGAGCGTGCCCGACGTGGCCAGCGCGACGAAGAACAGGGGGATCAGTGCCAGCCCCAAGCTGTGCCCCCAGCCGTTCAGCAACAGGATGATCGGCTGGTGCAGCAGGTAGAAACTGTACGAGATCGTCCCGAGCCCAGCCAGCCAGGCGAGCGGGCCGCGCCCAAACCACCGCTCGGGGACCCGCTGCAGCAGGATGAGCAGCCCCGCCCCGAGCGCCCCGAAACCGAGCGTGCGCACGATGTCGGGGCCTTCGGCATACCCGTAGAGACCGGCCGGAAGACCGAGCCCGCACGCCCAGACCGCGTGGGTCGCAGCCCGCGGGTGAGGTATGCCGCGCACCTGCGTCGCGGCATACATCCCCATCGCGAACCCCAGCCAACGGGGCGGGAGGTACTTGTCGGCCGCCGGCAACCAGCCGCCGGGCAGCGGCCAGATGGCCGAAACGGCGATGAGCGCCCACACCGCTGCGGCTGCGATGGCCTGAACGGGCGCCTCGAACACCTCCGTGGCTCCGCCCTCGGCTTTCGCACCTCACCCACTGCATCACCAGGTCCCACCTCGACACGGGCAGATCCAGGCCACGGCAACACCTCGATGGTGACCTTAGGATGGGGCGCATGCCTTCACGCGTCGAAGGGCGAGCGCCATTCTCTTCACCCCAAACGTGGCCGACTATCGCGCTGTTGCACGCGACGTATCACCGGCCCGGCGGGGTGGGTCCCCTGCGAGAAGCGTGGCTTGAGCGGGCCGACCGAGCAGATCTCGTGGACTACATCGTCGCCATGGATTGCGACGATCCGGCGGTCGCCGAAACAACCGGCTGGCGTCGGGTGATCGGTCCCGCGGATGGAACAGTGTCGGCTGTACGGAACTGGAACGCTGCCGCCGCAGTGTCGTCCGCGGACCTACTCGTGGTGCTTGCAGACGACCTGTTCCCTGAGCAGGGATGGGACACCTGCCTTTGGCAGGTCATCGGCGGTTGGGATCCACGATCAATAGCTTACGCGGTCAAAATCACCGACTCGCCCAGCCCCTCTGACACGCTTTTGCGCCACCCAGTCGTGTCGCGGCGGTTCTACGACTCATTTGGGCTGTTCGCGCCACAAATGCGGGGGGTGTATTGCGATGACGAGATCACCCGCCGAGCGTATTGGCAGGCGCTCATTCTCGACGGACGTTCGATGGCGTTCGAGCACGCACATCCAACTCTCACTGGTGGCTTCGAGACAGACTCTCAGCGCATGATCAATCGTGCGTCAGAGTATGAGTACGGGGCCCGCGCCTACGAGGACCTCTGGCCCAAATGGCGTCGCAGGGTGAGGATTCGAATCGTGCCGGCGTACAACTGGCTCGTGGGACGTGAACGGCTTGCGCGGTTGGTCGCGCTGACTCGAGCAACGGCTGACGTTGGCCTGTGGGGGGTGAAAGCTGCGACGTGGCACGTTCGGCGGATCGTCGGCAGCTTTCCGGCCAAGGCGCCGGAGCCCCCCGCTTCCGAGAGATCATCATGATCCTCTTCGGCGCGTGCGTCAGCGGGGACGGTAGCCGATTTCGGTCTACTTGCGAGCCCGCGTTGCGGCAGGTCCTCGGCCCAAAGGACCGAATCATGGTGCTCCCCGGTGATGGCCAAGGAATACCAAGAGTTTACAACGCCATTCTTGCCGCAGCCCGTTCGGAGCGAGACTGCGAAGGGGTCGTCCTCCTGCATGACGACGTGGAGATCATTGACCCCGACTTCCGAGCGAAGACCCTGGCGGCTCTGCGTTAACCGGAGGTCGGCGTCGTCGGCGTCGTCGGTGGCCGGGGCCTCGTCGATGCGCAGTGGTGGACCGCGCGGGTGACGGCCGGCCGCGTTTTCGAGTCGCGCCATCTACAGGACCTCGGCGTGCCGCACGCCGATGTCGACGTCGTCGATGGCCTCTTCCTCGCCCTCGCGCCCCCAGCCTTCGAACGGCTCTCCGTCGATGAGGGACTGGCATTCTTCCATGGCTACGACATCGATCTCTGCCTGCAGGCACGCCAGAGCGGCCTGCGAGTCGTCTCGTCCGTCAGATTGACCTTTTGCATCGCACCAAGGGCGGGTTCGGCGACGAAATCGCTTTCGCCCAGGCAAACGACCGGCTGATGGATCGCCACCCACAGTGGTTCACGGCGCTCACGCCCGCAGAGCGGGCGCGTCCGCTGCTGGGCGTGGGACGCCGAAAGGCCAGATCAGTCGCTGGACGACTGCTCCGGTATGCCGCGGCAACAGTCCGCGGCGCGCGCCGCCGTTCCGAGCCGGCCGATCGCGTCCCAAGCCCCGCCGCTGCCACCACCATCGAGCCGACCACAAACCCGACGGTGGTGGACACGGGGGTCTGTGTCGCCTGCGGTGAGCGACTGAACATCCCGGCGTCCACCGCCACGGGGAGGCGACCCTGTTGCCCTGTCCGCGGTGCGGGTCCAAAACCGTGTGGCCGCCTCCGAGCCATCAGGTGGAGAGCGACGGCATCTGGGTCGGTCAGTACGGCGGGCAACGGCTGGCCCGGAGGCCGGTCTGGTTCGCTGAGGCCCGGCAACGGCTGGACTGGATCCTGCTGCGCCAACCCGACGGCGTGCTCGTCGAGGTGGGGGCCGGCACCGGCGAGTTCGCCAAGGTCGCCCTCGACGCGGGATTCGACACGTATGCCGTGGAGCCCAGTCTGTGGGCGGCTCACCAGGCGCAGGGCTTGGGCGTGCGGGTCCATGCCGGGACACTTGAGGAGTGGGCGCACACCCACGCGGGGCTGCACGCGGACGTCGTGGCGATGTGGCACGTGCTTGAGCACACCCCCGACCCTCACGGACTCATGGGCGCGGTCGCTGCCGTGACCCGTCCCGGCGGGCTGGTCGTCCTTGAGGTCCCCAACGGGGCATCGAGCGAGTGCGAGCGGTTGGGAGTGCAGTGGGACGGCACCCAACCCGACGACCACGTCATCCTCTTCAGCCCCGAAGGGCTGCGGCTGCTGACCGAGTCGGTGGGACTTGAGGTGGTCGAGCTCATGGAGATCCCGGACCGGCTGTATTCCGGAGGTGACTCCTGGCGACGTCGTCGCAACAGCGCGCTCGTCGAGGGTTATGCCTGGCCGCCGAAGGACCTGCTCCGCATGGTCGCCCGGCGACCCGTCCATCAGGCCTGATTTCCGCTGGGTAGGCCCCGTCGCCTAGGATTGGGCAGTTGCCTCGGCGAGGGACGTGCCATGACGGCTCGTCCGTGATCGACAAGGTGTGCCGTTCAGTCGGCTCGCCTCTGCCGCGCGTGTCGCGTCCCGCGTCGAGGCCCAAGCCCTGCGGCATACCTCCGTGGTTGTCGCTCACGTCTGTTGCAAGGAGCGTCATGTCCGAAATCAAGCTTCCCGCCGAGCGTCGCAATTCGTTCGGCAAGGGTGCCGCCCGCAAGATCCGCCGCGACCACAAGATCCCCGCGGTGCTCTACGGACACGGCACCGACCCGGTGCACATCACCCTCCCGGCCCACGACACGGCACTCGCGCTGAAGCACGCCAA
This sequence comes from Candidatus Phosphoribacter hodrii, assembly GCA_016707175.1. GTDB lineage: Bacteria > Actinomycetota > Actinomycetes > Actinomycetales > Dermatophilaceae > Phosphoribacter > Phosphoribacter hodrii. The sequence continues at coordinate 313,719 of JADJIB010000001.1, read as the reverse complement.
CGCGCTGCTGTCGATCGAGCTTGAGGGCAAGAGCCAGTTGGCCCTGGCCAAGGACATCCAGCGCGACCCGATCCGCCCGATCATCGAGCACATCGACCTGGTCATCGTCCGCAAGGGCGAGAAGGTCAATGTCGACGTGCCGGTGCACATCGAGGGCGAGGCCGGGCCGGACACCATCGTCAACGTCGAGTCCAACACCATCGAGTTGCTCGTTGAGGCCACGCACATCCCCGAGTCGGTTGTCGTGTCCGTCGAGGACCTGCCGGCCGGCACGCAGATCAAGGCCGGCGAGCTCGTGCTCCCCGAAGGCGCGACCCTCGTCACCGACGAGGACGCCCTCATCGTCAACATCACCGGCCTGTCGGCGCAGGAGCCCGACGCCGACGCCGAGGCTGAGCCGGCGGCTGCCGCTACCGCCACCGCCGACGCCGCGGAGTAGCCCACCCCGCCATGGCCACCTGGCTGGTCGTCGGCCTGGGCAACCCCGGGCCGCGCTACGCAGGGAACCGACACAACGTCGGCGCCATGGTCGTGGCCGAGCTGGCCCGCCGGTATGCCGGTGGGTCCGGCTCGACTCCCTCCTCCGGGGCCCCGGTGGTCACCACCAGCCTCGAACACCTCAAGGCCCACAAGGCCAGAGCCCATGTCGCTGCGGTGCGCCTGGGGACCCTGCCCGGCGGGGCCCCTGGCCCGGCAGCGGCGTTGGCGGTGCCCACGGCATACATGAACGAGTCCGGTGGGCCCGTGAAGGCGCTGGCGCAGTTCTACTCCACGCCGTTGGAGCAGCTCGTCGTCGTGCACGACGACCTCGACCTCACCGCGGGGACGATCCGGCTCAAACTCGGGGGCGGCGAGGGCGGCCACAACGGGCTGCGCTCGATCACGGGAGCCATGGGATCGCGTGACTACCTGCGGGTGCGGGTCGGCATCGGACGGCCTCCCGGCCGCATGGACCCGGCCGACTTCGTCCTGCGCGATTTCGCTCCGACCGAGCGCGCCGAGTTGCCGTTCACGGTGAGCGATGGCGCCGATGCGGTCGAGTTGCTGATCCAACAGGGCCTGGTGGCTGCACAGCAGCGGGTGCATGCCCCGGGCCCGCTCTGAGGCGACTCAGCTGGTCAGCCCATTGCGAGCCCGAGCTGCTGCGTCCGGTGTGTCGGCCAATCGCAGGAACCGCAGCCAGTTGTCGGGGTTGCGGGACAGCTGCCCTGCGGCGACGGTGCGCAACGGACGACGGCCCCGCCTAGACCATTGAAGGACGTCGGCGCTCCAATCCCGTTCGCCGGCATGTCCCCAGGTGCTTGTCTTGGCCAGCATGGCCGATTCGGAGCGCACCCAGCTCAGATGCATGATGGCCTGCCCGGGGTGGACGACCCGATGCACGATCGCGCTCGGCGGATGCCAGGGATCGGTGTTCCGGCGCGAGAAGTCCACGCGGAACAGGGCCGCGTCGGTTTGGCGGGACAGGCGCAACCGGGTCCCCGCCCGCACGGCGACGGCCCCGGGGTATGCCGCGGCAGCGCGCCACAGCCGTCGGCCACGTTCCAGGTACCACCGGTCCCGTATGTGCTGGTAGACGTAGCGGGCTGGGTAGTCCAAGGCGTCGAAACCCTCCCGGTCAGCCTGTTCGAGGCATGACAAGAGTGTGGCGGGGTCGGCGGCGATCTCGTCGGAGTCCAGTTGAAGGACCCAGGCGGCACCCTCGCTCGCCAGGTCCAGGGCGTTCTGGCGCTGGGCTGTATCGCTGGCGAGGGCGTTTCGTCCCAGGCTGAAGAACCTGCCCGGCGCGAGGACGATCTTGCCCTGATGGTCCAGCGCCTTCAGACGGCTCACCGCCTCCGTCGGGTCGAGGGGGTGCCCCGTCCACGACGTCCCCGTCTCGTCGAAACTGACGAAGATGCGTTTGACGAAGTCGTAGTAGCTGGCGACGCTCTCCTCGATCCACGCCGGATCGGCTGCCAGCACGTAGGCGTTGGGCTGCAGCCGTAGATGCTTGGGCACTGTCACCGTCTGGCACCCACGGTCGATCGGGCAAAGGAGACGAGCTTCTGAGCCACCCCCAGGACCAAGTTTCGTGGATCCGTTCGCAGGCCGTAATTGGACAGTTCCCGAGCGCGCGAGAAGTCTCGGACGCGGAGCCGAGCAGGAATCTCGTGCCCGAAGCCTCGCGCGACGCCCCCGCGTAGTCGGCGACGGTTCTCATCAAGCCAGTCCGCTGCAGTCAGGTCCCCCCGCGCAAGGGCGTCGGCGCGGCTGGCCCGAAGCATCTGGTCGGAGGCGGCTGCCGTGATTCGTCGATCAGTGTTCGACACGTTGTTCGCGTGTCGCCGGTAGCCGAAAAGCGGTTCATCCACTCCCCTGAGTGCGCCTCGCTGAAGAACTCGAAGGGTAAAGTCGTCGTCTTCCGCGTACCGGTAGGTTGCGGCGAAACCTCCTACGGCACGACAGGTCTGGCTCCGGAAGAGCACCGACCCGACAGGATGAGCCGAACCGACACCCCTTCTTGATCCAGGGCGGTGTCGATGGCTTCGTCCAGGAAGGGGCCGCCGCGGTTGGAGGCGATCACCACATCTACTCGGGGTAGGTTCATGAAAGCTCCTTAGATCAAGTCCGCGAACTCGCGCTCGTAGCGCTGGAACACGAGCAGTCCGGCAAACAGGACGAGACCGCTGACGACGACGGCGCCAACGATCTGCCAGACCGGAGGAGCGGCCGAGCCGAGCATGGCCCACCGCATCCCTTCGAGCACCCAGGTGAGGGGATTGGCCAGGAGGTAGGGCCGGACCGCGTCGGGAACGGCTTCGAGGGAATACGCGACGGGGGAGGCATACAACAGGGTCTGGACGGCCCACGGCAAGACGTAGGCGATATCGCGATAGCGAACCATGATGGCCGCTGCAGCGAGCCCAATCCCCATCGCGAGAGCCACGCACAGAGTGACCCACACGGGGATGGTGAGGATGGCCCAGCCAGGCCACACACCGAACCACCACAGCAGTCCGAAGCCGATCACGAGCGCGACGAGGAAGTCCACGAGAACCGACACGCAGGTCGACAGCGGCACCAACAACCGCGGGAAGAACACCTTGGACACTAGGGCCTGGTTGCTGACAAGCGAGCCGGCCGCTCGGTTCACGGTCGACGCGAAGACGGTCCAGAGCAGGGTGCCGACATAACCGAAGAGGAAGTAGGGAATGCCCCCCGTGGGGAGTTGGGCCACGCGCCCGAAGACCAGCGCGAACACCCCGGCGGTGACGATCGGCTGCAGGATGACCCAAGCCACCCCGATGAGTGTCTGGCGATAGCGCAGGAGGATGTCCCGCTGACCGAACCTCCAGAGGACCTCGCGGGCCTCCCACAACTCTGACCAGCGTGGCAGGTGCAGGGGCCCGGGGGGACCGATAACGGTGTGCGGTGCCATCACCGCACACCGAAATCGAAATCCGCCAACACCATGCCCCGACCGAAGGATTCCGCGGTCCCCGTCACGGCATACGGCAGTTCCTGCTCGACATCAAAGGTGACCGCGCCGTCCCACACATCAACGATCCCCACCCGACACAGGAAGACGTCGACGGTGTAGGTTCCGGGCTTGAGCCAGGGTTGGCGCAGGTCAAGGGTCACCTCCTGCGGTTGGTCGGGGTGGAACCACAGCCCGCCCAGCCGGGAGTCGCACTGCGCGACCACGCCGCCGTTGGCGTCATTGATGTGGCAGGAGAGGAAGTAGGGCCCGTCCGGCGCCGCTTCGGCCTGGATCGTGAAGGTGAATCGTTTGGGCTCGGCTGGCAGATAGGTCAGGCGGGTCGTCGTCGCCGCGACGACGTGCAGGATCCCGGCTGGCACCTGTGCGCGGGTCTCTCGCTGGACGACGGCATGCTCGGCCACTGACGCCCGATAGGTGGCTAGCACGTCCTCGACGGCCCCGTAAGCGCTCACCGTGCCACGGTCCAACAGCAGTGCTTCGGAACACAGGGCCGTGACGGTGTGCAGTTGGTGGCTGACGTACAGGACGGTCCGCCCCTGGGCCGCGGCGTCGCGCATCTTCTGCACCGAGCGCCGTTGGAAGTCGGCGTCGCCCACGCTGAGCACCTCGTCGATGACGAGGATTTCGGTTTCGAGGTGGGCAGCGACGGCGAACGCCAATCGGACATACATCCCTGAGGAGTACCGCTTGACTGGCGTATCAAGGAACTGCCCACATCCGGAGAAGTCGACGATCTCGTCGAAGCGCCGGGTGATCTCCTGACGCCGCATTCCCAGCAGCGTGCCATTGAGAAAGACGTTCTCCCGCCCGGTCAACTCCGGGTGGAACCCCGTCCCTACCTCGAGGAGGCTCCCGACCCGGCCGGCTAACTCGGCCTGGCCCCGCGTGGGCGGCGTGATCCGCGTCAGAATCTTCAGCAGCGTCGACTTCCCGGCGCCATTGCGGCCGATGATGCCCAACGCGGTGCCGGCGGCGACGTCGAAGCTCACCTCGGTGAGCGCCTCGAAGCGATCAAATGTGGTCCGACGCAGCGGGTGGCGCAGCCGAGCCACGATGGCCTCGGTCGCGCGAGTAGGCCGGTCCGAGGCGTGAGCGATCCGGTAGGTCTTGCCCAGTCCGCGGACGCTGATGGCCGTAGCCGCCGACATAGCTCCCGTACCCGCCCTTCACCCCACACTCTTTGCCGCGACCCTAGCATCGGCCTCGCGTCGAGGGACCCCGATGAGCGACCTCGCCACCCTCAACCGGTCCCACCATCGCGGCGGGACGCGCGCGAGGATCCGGTCGACGCGGCGGGGGAGCACGACAGGCGCCAGTCGCTGGATCTCGGCGAACCGCCCGCTGGACCCGTCCACCCGCGCCGCCTCCAGCGCGAACCGGACCGTCGTTCTGTACGCCGCGCGATAGTCGCCGAGGTCGACCGGGCAGGGCTCGTGCAGGCGCGGGTCGGTCCAGAACTCATGCATGGCCCGCACGGTGTCTACACCGTTGGCGGACAACCCGGTTCGGGTGTTCGTCAACGGGTGGTCCCGGAAGAAGACAAGGCGGTCCTCGATGACCTGCCATTCGGTCAGCCGGGCGACGTTGACGAACATGGTCCAGTCCTCGGCGCAGGTGCGGCCCGCCGGGAACCCCCCGGCGGCCCGCAGGACCTCGGTGGTGATGGCGCAGCCGCTCACCGAACCGCGCAGCCGTTCGAGCAGCAGGCGGTAGCTCTGGCCGGCGATATGCAGATAACTCAGATCGTTGACCGGTGTCTCGGTGGCGGCCGCAGCCAGGCACTCCGCCAGATTGTGGGCCACGACGTCCACGCCGGGGAGAAAGTCGGTGGCGAACACCCAGTAGTAGGTGTTGAGTGCTTGAACCGCGTCGCGGGTCGACACGAACTCCTGGACCGACGCGAGGTAGGCCGGGTGGAGCAGGTTGTCATCGTCGAGGAAGCACACCCAGGACGTGTCGACCAGGGAGAGCCCGTGGTTGCGGGCTGCCGCGACCCCACCGTGCGCCACCGTGACGACATCGACGGGCAGGCCGGCCAACCTCCCCCCGACGGCAGGCTGGTCGCCGTCACAGACGACGATGATCCGTGCGAAGGGCACGACCTGGGCGAGTGCGCTCGCCACTGCCTCGGCCACCAGATCCGGGCGATGATAGGTCGGGATGACGAGCGTGAATCCTGGAGCAGGCATTGCCCTGATGATGTCATGCGGGGGCGACGCGGGAATACTGACGGTCGTGCAGAACCATAACGTCGGATCGACGCAGGGGTGGCGCACGGCATACCTCGTGCTCACCCACACCGACGCGGCGGCGGTCGTCCGGCTGGTCGCCGCGATCCGTCGGTCGAGCCCCCGGTGCGTCGTCATCGTGGCGCACGACGCCCGCGTGCAGCCACCCCCGGCGTTCGCGGACGAGCACGTCCTCGTGTGGTGCCACGGGCTGGCGACCGACTGGGGGTCCTGGGAGCTCGTCGAGGCGACCCTCGGGGCGGTGGCGCAGGCGAGGGCCTTCGCCGACCCGGACTTCTTCGTGCTGGTCTCGGGGCAGGACTACCCCGCGCGGCACCTCGGGACGTGGGAGGACGAGGTCCGGGCAGCGGGTGGTGGGTGGATCGGTCGCCCGCGCCCTCTTCGATATCGGCCAACCTGGGGACGCCGACCGGGCGTGGGTGATGATGACCTGACCCGCTACTCCTTCCGGTGGTGGCCGCTTCCCCCGGCCGTGGCGCGGATGGGCCGACGGTTCCCGGAACGAGCCCGCCACGGCGCGGCCCGGGTCCGCGACGCGGTCCTTCTCCGGGCCGCTCCCGTCGTGGCCGTCCGGTTCGTCTCGCGCGGCCGGGGCGCTCATCTGGGGCTGCCCCGATCGCGGCGGGCGCTCGGCGGGCGGGTGTTCGTCAAGTGCGACCAATGGATCGCCTTCGACCGCGACCTCGCCGCCGTCGTGCTTCGCGACCTTGCCGCGGGTATGCCGCTGCGTCGCCTCTTCGAGCGGTCCATCATCCCGGACGAGTCGGCGATCCAGACGGCGCTGCACGCGGTGGAGCCGCCGACGATCCCCCACCCGGTGAGTTTCGTGCGGTGGCTTCCGTCGCTCGATCGGCCCGCCGTCCTCACCTTGGCCGACCTTCCGGAGCTCCAGGCCTCGCGCTCGCCGTTCTGCCGGAAGGTGTCGTCGGGTCACTCAGCAGATCTGCTCGCGGCGTTGGACGACCTCGTGACCGGAGCCGGCGCCAGATGAGAGACTGCGAAGCATGCTTGAAAGCCAAGCCCTGACGGCCGCCGTCGTCATCATCACCTACCGCAGGCCGCACTTCGTCCGCACCTGCCTGGAACACCTGGCCGCGCTGACCCGGGCGCCCGAGGAGACCTACGTCATCGACGCGTCGCCGGACGGGCTGACCCGTGACGTCGTGGCCGACTTCCCCACCGTCCGTTACCTGCACAGCGACGCCGGCCCGGGGACGATGGCGACCTCGCGGGCCATGGCGCTGGCGGCGACGACCTGCGACGTCCTGGTGTTCCTCGACGACGACGCCAACGCCGACCCCGACTGGCTCAAGCAACTCCTGCTGCCCTATGCCGACCCGACCGTCGCCGCAGTGGGCGGCAGGGCCCGCAACGGGCAGCCGGGCGAGGAGACCGAGGGCCTGGACCAGATCGGGCTGCTGACGGCTGACGGCAAACTCCTGGGCTTCTTCGCCGCAGACCCCGGCCACGACGTCGACGTCGACCACCTGTTGGGCGCCAACATGTCGGTGCGGCGGGAGGTCCTGCTGGCCCTGGGAGGCATCCGGGACAACTACCCCGGCACCTGCCTGCGCGAGGAGTCCGACATGTTCCTGCGGGTGCGCCAGGCCGGTCACCGCATCGTCTACACGCCCAGCGCGGTGGTGACGCACGTCGCCGCGCCCTACGTGCACGGGCGGCGCTTCGACCTGCGCTACCACTACTACGGACACCGCAACCACATCGTGCTGCTGACCTCGACGATCGGCACGCGCGACCCGCGGACCCGCCGCTACGTCGCCAGCGTCCTGCGCGAGGACATCGCCGGGGGGCTGAAGGAGGGCGCGGGAGCCCTTGTCGACAGCGACCTGGCGCCGCGCGCCCGGATCCGTCGGGCGGGTGGCCGGGTTCTGCGCGCCGGTGTCGCCGCCGCCGGCCTGGTTACGGGTGGGGTCGCCGCCGGTCGGATCGCGGTTGCCGCCCGCCGTTCGGCATCGACTCCCGCGCCGTAGTCAGCACGGTGGGCGAGGGCACCGACCGGGCCCAGCGCAAGCACGGGTGCTCGATCAGTCGATAGGCGACAGAGCCGAACACCGCGGTGATCCCTCACCCCGGCGGGTCGGACGCGGCGGCGACACTATCGGTCGTCGACCCGGCTTGCGTGTCGAACGATGACATCCACGGCAGCGCGGATTTCGGCATACGCCCGTTGGTAGGCCTCGTCCCCGCGGCCGTAGGGGTCGTCGATGTCGGGCTCGGCACACGGTGGGGCCAGGCGTCGCGACCGCGCGTCGGCCGCCAGCCGGGTGAACTCGCGCAGTCGAGTCGTCGGGTCGGTCCCGAGGGCGGCGAGGTATGCCGCGGGCTCGGCCACGCGGCATACCTCCAGGAGGTGAGCGAACTCGCGCAGGGTGAAGGTGCGGGCCAACGCCTGGGGGTGGGTCTGGACGACCGAAGTCCGATGTCCGGTCTCCATGGTGAGTACGAGGCCGGCGCGGGCGATCAGGCCCTCCGTGAGCCGGCGGGCCGCGAAGCCCGAGACGTCCACCCCGTCGGCCTGTAGCAGCCGCGCCATTGCTGGTTCCACCGGGTGTCCGACGACGCCATACGTGCCTGCGCTGGTCACTGTGAGCGCGGCGGCGGGCCAGGAGTGGCGCAGCAACCGTTCACCCGCGGGGGAGCGGCAGATGTTGCCTGTGCACACGACGAGCACGCCGCCATCGGGGGTGTCGTCCGCCGCTCGCCGCATCGTCCCAGTCTGCCGCATCGGCCTTCGGGGGTATGCCGCTTGCCACCCGGTTTGTCACGGTGCGCCCATCGTCCTTTCGTTCACATGTCAGTCCCAATCCTTGGGTTTCGCGACAGGTTGCCGACACAGGTGTTAGCGTCGCCTAAGTGGGGGGCCGCGGGCATGTGCCCCCATGCGTGTTTTCAGGGGCTCGGAGGAGGAAATATGGGCAGCAGGACGACCTATGGGTCGAGTTCGGTGATCAGCCGCAGGACAGTGGTGGGCCGGCGCGGCGTGGGCCGTGCCAGTGGTGGCACTTGCTCCAGCGGCTCAGGCGGCGGCGGGTTCGAAGATCACCGTCACTTACGAGGGGATCGCCTGCAAGAGTCCGGGTAGGTCCGACCCGTTGAACGAGAAGGCGTACAAGTACCTCTTCTCGATCACCAACGAGACTGGTGGCCTCTCGCCCTACAACGGCTGCATGCAGGTCTTCTTCTACGCGTTCACAGTCAACGGCACCCAGGCGCCGGACTACCTCCACGTGACGGACTACAACAACCAGGCCATCAGCACCTGCGCCTGCACCTCGTGCATCTCCACCTCGGCCGCGCTCACGGCTCTGATCGCCAAGATCAAGCTCAAGGACCCGTCCTTTGTCTCTCCCTACCCCGACTTTGACGGCAGCCAGAACACCCCGGCGACTCCGTCGTTCATGTGTGTTGCCGACAATTCCACCGTGGACGTCGTCGTCACCGGTGGCGAATACAGGGACAGCGAGAACGGCCTCAACACCGTCATCAAGTGGGCGGTCATCGACCCGGCGACCTGCAACGTGATGTACGTCGAGAGCGCCACCATCGGCGCGACGCCGCCGCGGTGTCCAGCCGGGATGTAGCCACCCGTCATACTCGGGAGCGTGCCAATTCCACTGTCCGGCCGCGCTCACCTGCGCTTTGGCCTGTTTGGGCAGACCTTGCGCCTGGCCTGCGAGCCCGGCGACCTTCCGATGCTGCGCGAGCAGTGGCGGCGCCTGCTGGCACCTGAGCGTGACGAGCCCGCTGACCGCGAGGTCGACGAGCCGCGCGAGGGCGGCACCACGGGCTACCCGTATGCCGTGCAGATGCGGGTCACGCTCGCCGCCATCGCAGTGGGCACGGGTCGACTGTTCATGTGGCATGCCGCCGGGTTGTCCGACCCGCAGGGGCGAGTCCTCGGCCTGGTCGCTGCGTCTGGGACGGGAAAGACGACAGCGGCGGTCTACTTGGCGACGCATGGCTGGGGCTATGTCACCGATGAGACCCTGGCCTGCGACCTCGACGGCCGGGTGCGGCCCTATCCCAAGCCGCTGGCCTTCCGTCGGCCGCCGGGTGACGACGGGGCCCTGGAACACAAGGCGAGCGTTGGGCCGGACGAGTTGGGTCTGGGCCACCCTGGCGACGAACTCACACTGCACCGGATGGTCCTGCTCGATCGGCGGCAGGGATGGTCCGAGGCGCCGACCCTGACGCGGGTGCCCCTGCCCGAGGCGGTGCGGGCTTTGGTCGGGCAGTCCTCCGGCTTCGTCGCCCTCGACGCCCCCCTGCAACGGCTCTGCACCGTGCTCGACCAGGTCGGCGGCGGGTGGCGGCTGACCTACGCCGAGATCGTCGATGCGGCTCCTGCGCTGCGCTACCTGATGGCGTCGCCGACCGCGCCGGACCGCACCGGTGGCCAGGCCTGGCGGGCCGAGTCACCCGATCAGCCGGATTGGCGCGGCCCTGTCGACCCGCAGGGCGAGATCGTGTGGCGGGCTCCTTACGCCGACGCGGTCGCCTGCGGCAACGATCTCACCGAGATCCTCGTGCTCGTCGGGTCGGTCCCCGCCCACGTTCGTGGCATCGGGACCGACATCTGGCGGGCGGCCGGCGACGGAGTGGCTGAGGCCGACCTCGTCGGCCTGGTCGAGGCTGCGCATGGCCCGCACCCCGAAGCAGCCGCGATGGTCCGGGCGGCCGTCGATGCTCTCGTCCAGGCCTCCGTGCTCGTCCGGGGCCACCGTCGAGGCGAGCGTCGATGACGAATCTGGATGCCGCGGGTAGCATTCCACCCTCGATCAGGGTCGAGTTGGCCCACGCCGCGGTCTGCAACCTCGCTCGCCGAGCGGGGGTCGACCTGCTCGTCGTCAAGGGGCCCGGCATGGATCCCCTCGTGGGGTTCAAGGGGCGGGCGTCAGCGGACGTCGACGTCCTTGTACGGCCCGATGAGGTCGGTCGGTTCCTCGACCTCGTCAAGGCGCATGGGTGGTGGGCCCGCGACCGCTTCGAGACGGGCTCGCCCTTCGGGCACTCGATGACGCTCTTCCACCCGACGTGGGGCGACCTCGACGTGCATCGGCTCATCCCCGGCATCGGGGTCGACCCGAGCGTGGCCTTTGATGTGTTCTGGGCATCCCGGATCGACGTGACGCTGGGCGGTCAGCCATGCCCGCATCCGCAGCCGGCCGCCCAAGCCCTCGTGCTCGTCCTGCACGCCGCCCGTTCCGAGGGGTCACCTCGCGCCGGTCAAGACGTCGTCCACGCGTGGACCGACGCCCCGTCCGAGCAGCAGGCCGCGATCCTCGCGTTGGTCGACCGACTGGATGCCCACGTCGCGTGGGCGGCCGGCACGGGCGACCTGGAGGCCTTCCGCGGCGATTCGAGCTATCGGCTGTGGGCGGTCGCTTCTCGTGGCGGCGGGCGCCTGGAGGAGTGGCGGGCCCGGGTCGAGGCCGAGCGGTCCTGGCGGGCCAAGGCGATGATCGCGTTGCGTGCGCCGCTGGTCAACACCGACCATCTCGCGATGCTTCTCGGGCACCGCCCGACGCGCACCGAGGTCCTGGTCGAGTTCGTCGACCGTTTCCGACGCGGCGCCGTCGAGATGGCGCGCCGCGGCAAGGGCCGGCCGTGACCCATCAGCAGCATTGGGAGTTGGCACACGACACCGGAATCGTCGAGCGCAACGGGCTCACCTACCTCGCGGCTTTGCCCGACGGCCCGATCGTCGTCCTCGACGCCGTCGCGAGCGTCGTCTTGCAGGTCGCTCTTGACGTATCGGCCGACGACGTCACGTCGGAGGTGGCGGCGGCATACGGGAAGGCGCCCGCGGAGGTCGATGCAGCGGTGAGTGAGTGCCTGTCTGGGCTGGAGCGGGCCAGGCTCCTGCGACGGGTCGGCGCGCGGGGCTAGCTGCCGGCGCGGCGGGCTTGCCGTCGCGAGGCGCGGGTGCCCAGGGCGCTGGGTGCCTTCCGTGGAGCCGGGGTGCTGTTCGTGTCTGCCTGCGACGGCTGATAGCGGTACTTGCCATAGCGATAGGAGTCGCTGGCGTCCACCTGGACGAAGTTGAGCACGAAACCCGCGGGCGCGACGTCGACGGTCCGCAGTGAGGTCAAGGCGGTCGCGAGGTCCTTCTTGCGGGTCCGTTCGGCAGCGACGACCATGACCAGACCCCCGGTGAGGCGCTGCAGGAGCACCGCGTCGATGACCGGCACGAGGGGCGGCGAGTCGATGAGAACGAAGTCGAAGTCAGCGGCCAGCTTCTCGAACAACTCGGCCATCGGCCGCGACCCGAGCAACTCGCTGGGGTTCGGCGGGATCTCGCCGGCCGCGAGGATCGACAGCCCGGTCTCGCCCCACGGTTGGATGACCTCGGCGAGCGAGGCCCGTCCCAACAAGGCCGTCGTGAGGCCGACGCCACCCTCGATGCCGAGCGCCTTAGCGACTGACGGGTTGCGAAGATCGCCGTCGACAAGAATGACCCGGGAGCCGGCATCGGCGATCGCGAGGGCGAGGTTGATCGTCGTCGTCGTCTTGCCCTCGCCCGGCATCGCCGAGGTGAGCACGAACGAGTGCTTGCCGGTCGTCACGTCGACAAACATGAGGTTGGTGCGCAGCCGACGGATGCTCTCGGCGTGGGCGCCGTGCGGGTCGCTCTCGATGGTGAGCGGATGGTCGACGGCGCTGGCCTCCAGCGGGATCTTGGCCAGAACCGGGCGGTCGGATGCCACCTTGAGGTCGGCCTCGGTGCGGACCTTGGTGTCCATCGCGTGGCGCACCATGGCCAGCCCGACTCCGAGAGCCAGGCCGATGAGCATCCCGAGGGCCAAGTTGCGGCGCACGTTGGGGCTGGTCGGGAGCCCCGGGGCAGCGGCCTTGGTGATGCTCACACAGGTCGCGTTGGGAGCTGACTGGGACAGCAGCGGCGAGAACTGCACGGCGACCTTGGCCAGCACGGGACCGGTGGTGTTGGCGATCGCCGCGGCCAGTCGCGGGTCGCTGGAGCTGCCGACGACGTCCATGACGGAGGCGTTTTCGGAGATGTTGAGCGAGACGCCGACCCCCGCTCCCGGCGGCAGCCCGAGCTCGGCACGCAGCGGCTCCATGACGGTCGGCGAGTAGAGCACCTCGGCGAGGGTCTTGAGGTCGTTGTAGCGCATGACCGACACTCCGCCGGCGTCGCCGCGGGCTTGGTCGGCGGGTCGCTCGATCGTGAGGTAGACGCGCGCGGACGCCGTGTAGTTCGGCGTCGTCGTCACCGTCACCGCGGCGGTGAGGCCGACGACGAGGAGAAGACATGCTGCGACGGTCCTCCACCGCGCGCGGAGAACGCCGAGCAACTCACGCAACTGCACGTTGATGCACTCCCCGGCTTGAGAAAACTCGAATACCCATCGTCCCACACCTGCCGTGAACGACCTTGGAATCCTCGGAAGTCGGCCTAGGCTGACCTCAGCCGACGGGTCTGGAGGACATGCGTGCGGGTTCTGCGGGTGAACCACAGTGCCGTCGTCGACGCCTGGCGCGAGCGCGAACGGCTTCTTCGGCACGCCGGTCTCGACGTCCGGACCATCTCGGCGCGCGTCTGGGACGAGGCCGGTATGCCGGTCCGTCTGGTCCCGCGCCCCGGCGAGCCGGTCGAGGGGGTCGCCACCATCGGCCGCCACCCCGCCCTGTTCCTCTTCGACCCGCGGCCGCTGTGGCGGGCGCTGGGGGAACATTGGGACGTCATCGACCTGCACGAGGAGCCGTTCGCCCTGGCCACCGCCGAGGTGTTGCTGCTGCGGGCGGTGCGGGCGCGGCATACTCCTTATCTGCTCTTCAGTGCGCAGAACCTCGACAAGCGCTACCCGCTGCCGTTCCGGTTGCTGGCTCGGCGGGCGCTGCGGCACGCTTCCGGAGTGAGCGTGTGCAACGCCGCGGCCGGCGATCTCGTGGTGCGGCGCGGCTTCCCGGGCCGCCCGCAGGTGATCCCGCTCGGCGTGGACCCCGCCGTCTTCGCCCCTGACCCCGCGCGGCGCCCCCCGACCCCTGGTGGTCCCGTCGTCGTCGGGTATGCCGGCCGTCTGGCCGCGCACAAGGGTGTCGACGTGCTGCTCGAGGCTGCCGTGGCCCAGCCCCGGCTGACGCTGCGCCTGGCCGGGTCGGGGCCGGACGAGGCTCGCCTGCGCGAACGGGTGACCGAGTTGGGGCTGGCCGAGCGGGTGAGCTTCGTCGGCGCGCTCGACACGGATGCGTTGGCCGACTTCTATCGCGGGCTGGACGTGCTCGCCGTCCCGTCGCTGACGACTGACGGCTGGGTGGAGCAGTTCGGGCGGGTCGCCGTCGAGGCGATGGCGTGCGGCATACCCGTGGTGGCGAGTGACAGCGGCGCCCTGCCTGATGTTGTCGGCGGGGCCGGGCGGCTGGTCCCTCCGGGGGACGCGGCGGCGTTGGGCCGCGCCCTGGTGACGATCTGTGACGACCCCACCGAGTGGGCATCCTTGCGGGCCAACGGATTCGCCCGCTCGCAAGAGGCGACCTGGGGTGCGGTCGCGGCCCGGTACCGGCGGCTCTACGACCTCGCCGTCCACCCTGGCCATGCGGCCCACTCTGCCCACGGCGCCCACCCGACCGAGGCTCGGGCCGTCGAGGTCATCGTCGTCGCCTACGGGACCCCCGAGTTGCTCGGCCGGGCCCTCGCCTCGGTCGCGGGTCTGCCAGTGACCGTCGTCGACAACTCCGGGTCGGCCGACGTCGAGCGGGTCTGTCGCAAGGCCGACGTCCGATGCCTCGACTCGGGGGCCAACCTCGGCTTCGGCGGAGGCGTCAACGTCGGGCTGGCCGATCGGCTGCTCCCAGGCGCCGACGTGCTCCTGCTCAACCCCGATGCGGTGCTCCACCCCGGCGCGGTGGCCGCGCTGTCGGAGCGACTGGCCGCCGATGCGGGGCTGGCGAGCGTCGGGCCCCGGCAGGTGGACGAGACCGGACGGGAAGCGCGGGTCGGCTGGCCGTTCCCGACTCCCGCGCGCAGTTGGATCGCGGCGCTGGGGATCTCGCGAGCTCTTGGTCTCGTGTTCCGTCGTGGGCCCGGTCGGGCCGGGGGCGATGGGCAGCCAGGGCAGGGGGCCGAACGCATCGACTACGCCATCGGCTCGGTGTTGCTGCTGCGGGCCGAGGCCCTCGAGCAGGTGGGCGGCTTCGACGAAGACTTCTTCCTCTATGCCGAGGAGACCGACTGGGCCAAGCGGGCCGCCCTGCTGGGCTGGCGGCATACCGTCGTCGCCGAGGCGAGCGCCCTGCACACCGGAGCAGCGACGAGCGTTGACACGGCGGCACGTGACACGCACTTTGCTGCCGGGCTCGAACGCTACTTGCGCAAGCACCATGGCGCGGGGGGCTGGGCCGTGGCCCGCTCCGGCGAGGTCGTCGGGGCCGCGGTGCGTGCGGTCGTGCTCCGCGGGGACCGAGGAGCGGCGGCGCGCGCGCGGTTGCGGTTGCTCCGCATCGGACCGCTGCGCGCCGAACGGGCGCTGGTCCTCTCGCGCCGCCGACCCCGGGTGAGCGCCCCATGACGACGGTGTGGCGGGTGGGCCAATGGACGCTCCGCGCGTCGGGCGTGGTCGTTGCCGTGGGCCTGATCGCCGTTGCCGGCCTGCTGGTCCCGAGCCAACCCCTGGTGTCGGCGGGCATCGCTTTAGGCGCGTTGGCGCTGGGGCTGACCCTGCTCGATCCGATCGCCTTGCCGACCCTTGCCATCCCCGCCCTCCTCGTGGTCTCACGTGTCGGCGCGGGAGGAACGAACCTGGCCATGTCCGACTTCGTGCTTGCGGCCGCCTTCATTCCCGCAGTGCTGCTGTGCCAGCGTCCGGTGAGTCGGGAGTTCGCTTCCGTCATCGGGCTTAACGCGGTCTATCAATTCGCAACGCTGCTGACCGTTGTGGCGAACCCCTACCTGGCCAATGTCGTGGAGTGGTTCCACGCGTGGATGCTCGTCAGCGGAGCCCTGTTCGTCGGGTGGGCGATCGGCCGCGGTGGCCGTGGGCCACTGGCCATGAAACTCTTGATTGCCGGCACCATCGTCATGGCTGTGGGAACCCTGGCAACTGCTCTCGTGCAGTACGCCAAAGGAGATTTCGGGCCCGTCTATCCAGCCTGGCCCTACCCCATGCACAAGAACTTCGCCGGGACGGTCCTGGGGTTAGCTGCCGTTGTCGTCTATCTGCGGCCGAGCTGGCTCGGGTGGAGCGCTCGACTGGCCAACTGGCTGCTCGTCATCCTGTTAGCCGGGGTCGCCGTGACTCTTTCGCGTCAGGCTCTGCTGGGGTTGGTCGTTGTCTTCTTCCTCGTTGTCATCTGGCCACGCGTGGACCGCCGCCGCTCCCGGGCGATCCTTGTGGTCGGCGCTGCCCTCCTTGGGGTTGTCGGGGTCATGGTTCAGGACCAGCTGCAGTCCGGGAACCGCTTCAACTCGACGCTTCAGCGGGTGGACTGGTTCCAGTCCTCCGCAACTGTCTGGCTGACCGACCCGTGGCTCGGAGTCGGCTTGCGATGGTGGTACACCGACCGGTTCGAGGCGCGGTTTCAACCACCCAATATCGAGTTGGAGTTGCTCACGTCGGTAGGTGTCGTCGGGCTCGTTGCCTTTTTCGTCATGTTCGGCGGCACTCTCCGCGTGCTGCGCCGGATAGACCCTGCGTACGGTCTCCTTCCGTCCATGGTGCTCATCTGTCGACTAGCCCAGGCGCAGTTCGATCTGTTCTGGGCCGCAGTGCTCGGATCGCTCCCGTGGTTGATCGTGGGGCTCGCCCTCGGTGCGCTGGCCCACGACCAGGCGGAACGAGCGGAGAACCAGGTGCGCGACCTCGTTGCTCCCAAGAAGCCTGGGGTGACCAGGTGATCCGCGTCCTTCAAGTCACACCGGAAATTGGCCCCGGAACGGGCGTCGGCTCTGTGGCGTTTCACCTCGAACGAGAATGGGCCGCACGCGGCATACCGACTGCGCGGTTCACGATGGCGGAAGCGCGGGGGGCCTGGCTACCCGCGGCTGGCGCGCCGGGTCTGCGCGGCCGACTGATCGTCGCCACTCGTGTGGTGTGGTTTTCGACTGTGGGCACAGTGCTGGCGCGGCGGGCTGCGAAGCGGCAGGCGCCAGGGACGGTGGTCATCTGCCACAACGACGCTCTCGCTGGGGATGTCTATGTCAACCATGGCATCGTGCTGCAGGCGATGCGCAACCGCGGTGGCGCGTTCGCTCGGGTCCTGCGCAACCCCCTTCATCCCTTCACCATCACGCGTGACCTGATGCGGTATCGATCTCGGCGTATCCATCAGGTCGTTGTCAACCTCACCTCGACCGACGCAGCCGCGCTCCAACACACCTATGGACGGGTGCGGCCCCGCAGCGTCGTCATCGGCAACGGCGTCGACACCGACCGGTTCCGTCCACCGACCGAGCAGGAGAGGTCTGTCGCCCGGGCCCGGCTCGCGATCCCCCCCGACCAACCCGCAGTGCTCTTCGTAGGGCATGAGTTCGGTCGCAAGGGTCTTCCTGAGCTCGTCGACGCCATCGCCGGCCTGGTGGCGCCGGTGCACCTGGTCGTCGTTGGAGGCACCCCGGACCTGATCGCCGACATCGCGCGGCACCCCGCGGCGAAGTCACTCGGGGCCAGGTTGCACCTGCTCGGTCCGCTGGCGGACCCTCTCTGGGTGTTCCATGGCGCCGACGTGTTCGTCCTGGCCAGCGCATATGAGGCCTACCCGCTCGTCGTCCTGGAAGCCTTGGCCACCGGCCTGCCGGTCGTAGCCACCCCGGTGGGGCCGGTTCCAGATCTCGTTGTCAACGGACACAACGGCCAGATCGTCGACCGGACGCCTGAGGCCATCCGTGCGGGGATTGATCGGGTGTTGTCCGGTGATCCGGCCGGGTTGGCTGAGGCCGCCCGTGCCACCGCGCTGGAACACACCTGGGGTGCGGTCGCCGATCGCTATCTCGTCCTCCTCCGGGAATTGGCACAGGTCTCCCCGCCCAATCGAGGCAATGAGCCCGACGGAGCGGGGCGATGACTCGGGTCGTCCACGTGGTCCGCTCTGACGGCTTCGCGGGGGTCGAGGGATTCATCGCCCGGTTGGCGGCCGAGCAGGCCCGGGCAGGACATCAGGTCAGCGTCATCGGCGGCGAAGTATCCAGGATGCGCGGTGCCCTCGGCCCGACGGTCCCGCACACCCCCGATGAGACGGTCCTGGGTGTCGTTCGAAGCCTTCTCGCGTTACCCCAGCCGCCGGATGTGCTCAACGTCCACATGACCGCAGCCGAGCTGGCCGCGACCGTTGCTGCGGCGTTGCGGCGCTGGGGAGCTCGCCCCGCGGTCGTCGCAACGTGTCACTTCGCCGGACGTCGTGGGTCGGGCTCGCGGGCTTTCGGTCCACTCGTGGCTGCCGTCGCGCGGCACCGAGTTGTCGCACAGATCGCGGTTAGTCGCTTCGTGGCTGCGGAGGTCGGCGGTGAGTCGGACGTCGTCCACACGGGGGTGCCGAACCGCGCGATGCCGGATGGTCCGCGCGACCGGACCGTTCTCGTCGTCCAGCGCCTCGAACCGGAGAAGCGCACAACGGATGCCCTGCGCGTCTTTGCCGAATCGGGCGTGGCGCACCGCGGTTGGCGGTTGCAGGTCGCAGGCGACGGCGTCGACCGAGGGGCAGTGGTGAGCCTGGCCGCCGAGTTGGGGATCGCCGCGAGCACCGATCTGTTGGGCCGGCGCGATGACGTGCCGACCCTGATGTCCCAGGCCGGGATCTTGCTCGCCCCCACGCCTCGGGAGGGCCTCGGCCTGGCTGTCGTCGAGGCAATGGCCGCTGGGCTGCCCATCCTGGCAGCCGGCTCGGGCGGGCACCTGGAGACCGTCGGGTCGATCCCCGAGGGTCAGCTCTACACCGACCTCACCGACGCCGCCGTGCGGCTGGGCGCCCTGGCCGACGACGAGGGCGGGAGGGCGGCATACGGGGCGGCCCTGTGGGCGGCCCAACGCGAGAAGTTCACCTTGGCGCGGCAGGCCGCGGCGACCGAGGCGGTCTATCGGCGTGCACTGGAGGCCCGCTCGTGACCGAGCTCGTCGTACTGTCCCTCGAAGCCTGGGACGAGGTGTGGCGTCGCAACCAGCACCTCGTGGCGGGGTTGCTGCGCGCTGACCTCGACCTGCGGGTCCTCTTCGTCGAGCCGGCCGCCGACCCGGTGTATGCCGCGCTGCGGGCTCGCGTGCTCCCTCGCTCGGGCGTGGGGCTGCGTCGCGGCCCCCGGCTGCCGGAGGTCGACGGTGACCGGCTCTGGCTGCTTCAGCCGACGAAATGGCTTCCGCGCAAGGTTGATTCGCGTGCAGACGCCCGGCTGGCCGGCGCCGTCGTCGCGGCCGCGCGCGAGGTCGGGTTCAGCGACCCGGTGCTATGGGTCAATGATCCGGCGGGAGCGGGGACGCTCGCGGCCACCGGATGGCGGGCGCTCTACGACATCACCGACGACTGGCTGCTCGCTCCCCGGACCCCGGCCGAGCACGCCCGGTTGGTCGCCGACGAGGCGATGCTGCTCGCCCGGTCCGTCGAAGTGGTCGTCTGTTCACCGGCCCTGGCCGCGTCGAAGGCTGCGACCCGGCCTGTCCGACTCGTGCCCAACGCCGTGGATCTTGCTGCCTATCAACGTGATTCGGCCCGACCTGCCGACCTGCCGGATGGTGCGGTCGCGCTCTACGTCGGGACCGTCCACACCGACCGGATGGACCTGGACCTCCTGGCAGCGACGGCACGCGCCCTCGCCGGGACGGCGAGCGTTGTGTGCGTCGGCCCCGCGCCGCTTGCGCCAACCGACGCGACAGCAGTGACGGCTGCCGGAGTCCGGTTGCTCGGGCCGCGCCCCGCCGAGACGATCCCGGCCTATTTGCGCCACGCCGACGTGCTCGTCGTCCCGCACGTCGTCACGCCCTTCACCGACAGCCTCGACCCGATCAAACGCTATGAATACCAAGCAGCCGGCCGACCCGTCGTCGCCACTCCCGTGGCCGGCTTCGCCGACTCCGGTATGCCGCGCCTCACCGTGGCAGCCCGCGCCGACTTCCCTGCCGCGGTCGCCGTCGCAGTTGCCGCCGCGGTCGCCGCCGAGTTTGAGGTGACCCAGGCACTCCCGCCGGTCGATGCGTCGGTCCCCACCTGGGCCGAACGGGTCGACGCGATGAGCGCGGTGGTGAATACCGTGGTGGCGAGCCGGGATTCGCGACGTCGCCCCCCCGTCGCGATCGCCCACGACTATCTCACCCAGCGGGGTGGGGCGGAGCGGGTCGTCCTCGCGATGCTCACCGCCTTCCCGGACGCGACCGTCTACACGACGCTCTACGACCCAGCCGGCACCTACCCCGAGTTCGCTGAGGCCCGCATCGTCACCTCCCCGCTCGACCGGATCGGCGCTCTGCGTCGCCACCATCGCGCTGCACTCCCGCTGCTCGCTTGGGGGACCGGCCGGTTGCATCCGGACGCCGACATCGTCGTGGTGTCCAGCAGTGGGTGGGCTCATGGGGTCCGCTCGACCGGGCGGCGAATCGTTTACTGTCACGCGCCCGCTCGCTGGCTCTACCAGACCGAGGCCTACCTCGGCGCGGCCGGCCGATGGGCTCCCGCCCGGCTCGGCCTGGCTACCCTGCGCCCGGCGCTGCTGCGCTGGGACCGGCGGGCCGCCCGGTCTGCAGACCGTTACCTCGCCAACTCGCGGGTCGTCCGGGATCGGGTGCGGGCGGCATACGGGATCGACGCGACGGTCCTTCCCGCTCCGCACGCCGTGGGCACCGAGGGCCAGCGCGAGCCGGTCGCGACCCTGACCGACTGGGCCGAGGGGGGCTTCCACCTCATCGTGTCGCGGCTGTTGCCCTACAAGAACGTCGACGTCGTGGCCGCCGCGTTCGCCGGTATGCCGTCCCGCCGCCTGGTCGTCGTCGGTGACGGGCCCGGGCGCGCCGCCCTCGCCCGCGACCTGCCGGGCAACGTGCGTCTGGTGTCGGGGCTGCGAGACGCCCAACTCCGCTGGGTCTATGCCCAGGCGCGGGCGCTCGTGGCCCCGAGCCTGGAGGACTACGGCCTCACCCCGCTGGAGGCGGCCGCCTTCGGGGTGCCGACCCTGGCGCTGGAGGCTGGCGGCTATCTCGATACGGTGGCGCCGGGCGTCAGCGGGTTGTTCTTCCCGGAGCCGACCCCGGCGGCGGTGGCCGAAGCGGTCGAGGCGGGGGAGCGGCATACCTGGTCGGCCGAGGCGATCCGCGCCCATGCGGCGCTCTTCTCGGCCGAGGTGTTCGTGGCAGCGTTGCGAGCCCACGTAGATGCGTTGCGGAGCACCTGAGCCGGGATCACCGGCTGAGTCAGTAGGCGCCGTTGCTCTCGTGCATGGCGCGCAGCGTGCGCATGAGGATGCGCAGGTCGGACGTGAAAGACCAGTTCTCCACGTAGTAGAGGTCCAATCGGACGCTGTCCTCCCACGACAGGTCGCTGCGACCGCTCACCTGCCAGAGCCCCGTGAGCCCGGGCTTGACGAGCAGCCGACGATGCACGTCCTCTTCGTAGGCGGCGACCTCGCTCTCCAGCGGCGGACGCGGCCCGACCAGGCTCATCTCACCGCGCAGGACGTTCAGCAACTGGGGGAGCTCATCGAGGCTCGACCGGCGCAGGAACCGCCCGATCCGGGTCACTCGGGGGTCGTCACGCAGTTTGAACAGCGGCCCGTCGGCGTCGTTGCCCTCCGGCAGTACCTGATCGGCACCGACCGTCATGGAGCGGAACTTCGTCATGACGAAACTGCGACCGCCGTGCCCGACCCGACGCTGGGTGTAGAACACCGGCCCATGGTCCTCGAACCAGACGAGGGCGCTGAGGACGACGAACAGTGGCGCGAGCGCGACCATGAGGATGAACGCAGCGAGCATGTCAAAGGCCGACTTGAGCAGCAGGCGGGTCCCCGTGAAGCGGGGTGCCTCGACATAGAGCAGCGACAGGCCGGCGACGGGTCGCGCATGGATCCGAGGGCCGGCGACATCGGTCATGCCGGGCGCGACGACGAGATCGATGCCGGTGCCCTCCAAGGCCCAGCCCAGCTTTCGCAGGCCGGTGGCACCCAGGCGCGACGAGGCGGCATACGCCACGACGTCGGCGCCGACCCGCTGAGCCAACTCCGCGGCGTCCTCCTCGCAGCCGACCACGGGGATGCCTTCGACGGACTCGGGAGAGTCGGCGCAGCAAACGGCCACCACCCGGAACCCGGCGTCCGATGATGCCCGGAGGTCACGCACGAGGGGCTGGACGTGGGCGAGGTCACCGACGACGAGCACGGAGTCGGCGAACCGGCCGCGGGCACGATGAACTCCCAGCCAACTGCGCCAGAGCCTGCGGGTGACCAACAGCGCAACCAAACCGACCGGGAAGGCGACCAGGACGTAGCCTCGGGCCAACTCGAGTTTGGACAGGTAGCTGACGATCGCGAGGGCGGCGAACAGTCGGAAGGTGGCATCGACGACCGCGCGGTATTCCTGGGTGCCGTGCCCCAGCATCCGTGGGTCGTATGCCGCATGGACGTGCAGCGAGGTCAGCCACAGGACGATGACGCCGATCGAGACCCAGGTGTATTCGAGGGCGACGAACGAGGTCGTCGGGTCGAAGCCGTCGGCGTCGGCTGGGGTGCCGAAGCGCCATAGCTGGGCTCCGGCGACAGCCAAGACAAGCACCAGGGCATCGCTGAGGGCCAACCAACGGGAGCCACGACGAACCCCCGCGCGTCCTTCGACCGCGGCGACCATCGAATCGCTGCGCAAAGCCATTCCCCGCGTTGCCTTCCGCCCAGAAATCGACGAGGTCGTCGACTCCCCCAAGGTGTGTCGATGATAGCCCGGGGATCTGATGAAAAAGGGTCGAATGGCGACAATGCTTGTCTCGCCCGACCTTCCCATCGGCACCGATGAGAGGGTGAAGCCATGACCCAGGTCTCCCGGCAAGCGACGGCGCCACCGACGGCGACACCGACGGCGACGCTGACTCGGGTGGCGCTCAACGGCAAGTGGCTCGCCCAACGCCGCACGGGGACCCAGCGCTTCGCCGAGGAGATCGCCCGCCGCCTCGTGCTCGACCCCCGCCTGGACGTGCTGCTGTGCCTGCCGCAGGATGCCGCCGTGCCCGACTGGCTGCCCGCGACCGTGCCGGTGCGCAGGTCGCGGCTGCGTGGGGTGGCGTTCGAGCAGGTGGCGCTACCGCAACTGGCCCGTGGTCGGCTGCTCGTCAGCCTCGCCGGCCCTGCTCCCGTCGTTGTCGGGCATCAGGTCGCCACATTCCACGACGCGACGCCATTCCGGTTCCCGGCGACGTATACCCGCGCCTTCGGGGCCTGGCACCACAGCATCTATCGGGTCGGTCTCTCGGCGGGCCTGGCGATCCTCACGGTGTCGGAGTTCAGCGCCGTCGAGCTTGCGACAGTGCTGCACCGGCCGCGTGAGCTCTTCCACGTGGTCGGGAACGGGTCCGAACACCTCTCGGCGCTCACTCCCATGCGCCCCGATTCTGACCTGCCGCAGGAGGGTTTCGTGCTCGTCGTCGGCACGCTCGCCCTCCACAAGAACCTGCCGGGGGTCCTGCGTGCTGTGGCCGACGCACGGCTGCCCACCGTGGTCGTCGGCGCGCGGGGGCCAGCTCGGGTCTTCTCCGGAGCGTCGCCGACCGTGGGCGACGACGACGTCATCACGTATGCCGCGCACCTCACCGACGCTGAGTTGGCCTGGCTCTATCGCCACGCCGGGGCGTTGGTGTTCCCCTCCCGATACGAGGGTTTCGGTCTGCCGGTGGTCGAGGCGCAGGCGTTGGGGTGCCCGGTCGTCGCGGCCCGGGCTGCCAGGCTGCCGGAGGTGGCCGGACCTGGGGCGATCCTCGTCGATCCCGACCGGCCGCAGGACGTGCCCGCGCTGGTCCGCGAACGGTGATGGCCGACCCGGCCCGGCGGCCGCAGGTGGTGGCGGCCGGTCGACGCAACGCTGCGCGGTTCACCTGGGGACGAGCGCGACCCGGCTGGGCGACGTGCTCGTGGCGGTGGGGTCAGGGCGCTGACGTGCCGGTTGCGGCATACACCTGCGCGTAGGCACGGGCCACGGCCGGCCAGGTGTAGTCGGCGAGCCTCGCCCGCCCGGCGGCGGCCAGGCGCTCGGCATACCCGGGATCGTTGAGGACGCGGACGATGGCTGTGGCTAGCGCGGGTCCGTCCGTCGGGTCGACGAGCAGCCCATCGGTGCCGTCGCGAACCACCTCTGCCGGGCCACCGTGGTTGGGCGCGACGAGCGCGGTGCCGGCCCGCCAGGCTTCGAGCAAGACGATCCCGAAGGCCTCCTGGCGGCTAGGGACGACCACCACGTCGGCGGCTGCCAACTCGGCCGCGACCTGCAGGGTCAGTGGTCCGAGGAGGGTCCGCTTGGCAACCCCGAGGCCAGGCCGAGGCCCTCGGCCTGCGCGGCCAGGGCGGCTTCCTGAGACCCGGCCCCTCCGAGGCGGAGCCGGGCGGCGGGAACCTGGGCGCGGATCGACGGAAGGGCCTGGACGAGGAGGTCGAATCCCTTGTTTCGCTCCAACCGGCCGACCGCGACAATCACCGGACTCGTGTCCGCCGTGGCCTCGACGACGGCCATTGGGTCTGGGGCGAGCGATGGGCGCGTCGGACACGGCCGTTCGGCACGACCGGACCGCCCGTACCAGCCCGAAGCGTTCGCGCAGGTCGGCCAGCACGGCCTCGGGAGGGCGCCGTCGTCGCGCACGGCCCGGCGGAGGCACGGGTGAGCGCCGTGCGCAGCAGACCAGGAGCGTCCAGTCGGCGACCTGGGCGTCCGGCGGTCGTCTCGCCGTGGCCGGTCACCACCAGGGGGAGGGTATGCCGCCGGGCGAGGGCCGCGGCATACACCCCGTTGGGGCCGAAGCAGTGGACGTGCAGGAGGTCGGGGCGGTCGGCCCGCAGGGCCTCCCGCCAGGCGTGCCACGCGGCGGGCGCGACCCGGGCGAATCGAGCCACCCCGGTCGGCGTCGCCGACGGCAACGGCGTGGGGAGGTAGCGCACAAGCACCCCGTCGACGGTCTGGACACCGAGGTGCTCGCCTCGATCGACCGTCCAGACGACGACGTCGTGGCCCTGGGCGCGCAGCGCGAGCGCCACCTGGCGCACGTGCTCCTCGACCCCGCCGACGTGCGGATGGAACGAGGACGTGACGAGAGCGACCCGGTGCCGACCGTCTGTCATCCGCGTCCTCTCCTGGCCACTGGCCCGTCCACCCCGCGCGGGCGGCGTCTTGTTGGCATCATGGCACTGTGCCGCTCCTCGTCCTTGTCACCGCAGCCGCAGCGGCGCCGATGGGGGCCCAGGTCTATGAGGAGCAACTCGCGGCCCGCGCGCAGAGCGCGTTGACCGCAATCGACCCCCAATGGCAGGTGCAACGACGAATCATCCGCTCGATGCGCTCACCCTTGCCGGGGACCGGACGGCTGCCGATGGGGTGGTTGGCCGGGGCAGGGGAGCGCGGTCGGGCTGCCGTCGGTCGACTCGCCTACCCACGCCACGCCGTGGTCCACCGAACCAGCCTCGAACTGCCCCCGGCTCCGCTCGAGGTCGTCACGCTGCACGATGTCGTCGCCTGGCGGTTCGCCGACGAGTCGGCTCCGGTCCGGTCGGCTGCGGCCGAGTTGCGGCGAGCGGCCGCCGTGATTTGCGTGTCGGAGTTCTCGGCCGGGGAGGCACATGACCTGTTGGGAGTCCGCAACCCGGTCGTCGTGCCCAACGGGGTCGACCCGGCGTTCCTCGACGCCGTCGCGGCACCGACCGAGGTGCTCGCCGGTCTGGGGCTGACCGGCCCGTTCGTGTTGCACGCCGGGGGCGCCGCCACCCGCAAGAACCTCGACGCCCTCGCGCAGGCCTGGCCACTCGTCCGCCGGGAGCACCCCGACCTCACGCTTGCCCTCGCCGGCCCCCCGCACCCGCGCCGCGACGCCCTTTTCTCCGGTATGCCGGGTGCTCGCCTCCTCGGCCGGCTTCCCGACCCGCTCGTTCCCGGCCTGGTGGCGGCGGCCAGCGCGATCGTCGTGCCGTCTACGTACGAGGGATTCGGGCTGCCGGCGTTGGAGGGCATGGCGGCCGGGGTTCCGGTCGTCGCCGCCCGGTGCGCGGCCCTGCCCGAGGTCGTCGGGGACGGCGGCCTGCTCGTGGACCCGGAGCCGGTCGCCCTCGCGCAGGGCCTGCTCGACGTGCTCGCGGGTGGCCCCGACGTCGCCGACCTCGTCCGTCGGGGCCGCGAGCGCGCGGGCGGGTTCACCTGGGAACGCAGCGCCGCGGGGCATGCCGCGGTGTGGGCCGCGCTTGGCTGAGGACGGGTTCGTCCAGCAGGGCGGTTCGGCCCCCCGGTCCGTGCGATGTCAGCCGATCACCCTCGAAGGCCACGGACACCCGCCTAGAGTGGGCCAATGTCCGACAACCCTCAGCCGGGAGAGGCCCACGGCGAACGACGTCGCAACAGGCGCTTGCTCGTCGTCGTCCTCCTCATGCTTGCCGTCCCAGTTGTCGCCGTGGGCGGGTATTTGGGTTGGCTTAACCACCTCGTCACGTCGAATATCAAGTTTGCCGATCTCATGCCTACCGGAGGGCCGCTCGTGCCCGTCGACGGTGGGGCTTTCGACCCGTCTGAGCCTGGGGAGGGCGGCATCCCCACCGCTGCGGTACCCGCCGAGAGCGCTGGCGACAACTACCTACTCATCGGGTCGGACGCGCGTTCGGGTTTGGGAGGTGCGCGGTCCGATGTCATCATCTTCGTGCATGTACCCATCGATAAGCACAATGTTAGCCTGATTCACTTTCCTCGAGACATGTACGTGTTTATACCGGGACACGGGCGGAACAAGATCAATGCCGCATTTGCCTTTGGTGGCGCCCCGTTGTTGGTCGACACGGTTCAGGGAATGCTCGGGGTGAAGATCGATCACGTCGCGATGATCGGCTTCGAGGGTTTCAAACGCATGACTGACGCGGTCGGCGGCTTGGACGTATACGTCGAAGAGGGAGGCAAGATCGACGGCCATGTATTTACCCAAGGGATGATGCATCTCGACGGTGAGATGGCCTTGGCGTTCGTTCGAGAACGCTACGACCTCAGTCAGGGAGACATCAGTCGTGGTCGGCGACAGCAGGCCTTCCTGAAGGCCCTCATGCTCGAAGCAGTCAGCGTCGAAACCCTCGCCAACCCGGCAAAGCTCGCCACATTCATTGACTCTGCAACGAGCAACGTCATCGTCGACAGAGGATTCGACGTAGGTCAGATGCGTGGTGAGCTTCTTTCCTTGAACGGATTGCGTCCGGGCGACATCCGCTTCCTCACGGCTCCGCTGTCCGGCTTCGGGCGATCGCCTTACGGGGCGTCGATCGACCTGGTCGACTGGGTGAAATTGACGCAATTGGGCACAGCCATCCGTGAAGATCGGCTCGACTCCTACTCCTGAGCCCAGGGCGAAAAGGGATCAGGGAGCCCGATGTCAGGGGGTGGACCACGTCTTTCCACCGTCGTCGGACGTGTAGGTGTCGCCATCGACGATCAACCATCCTGCGTTCCCCTCGACGCTCAGGGCGACGTGAGTGAGCAGTCCGTCGTTGCTGCGGCCACCGAGGTCGACGCAGCCGAGTTTGGTCGTCGCGCCGGCGGCGATCGAGGCGACCTGCACTCCCGAGCAGCCGTCTGCCACGTAGGCGACGAGCGCGGCGAGCTTCGAGGCCTCCACCCGCGCATCGACGGCGAGAGCGCTCAGACCGCGGCTGACCTCAACCCAGTTGCCTCCACCGTCCGCGGTCTCGACAACTTTGCCGCTCTCACACAGCACTGCAGCCGAGGTCGCCGACAAGGCCGAGACGCTCAGCGCCTTCCCGTTCCCGCAGGGTGTGCCGGCGCGGCCGTTCGAATTGACCACTGCGGTGGGTGTGGCCAGTGATCGGTACCACAAGGCAAGGGCCCCTCCCGACGCCCAGGTCTGCCCCGTGTCGGTCGAGCGCAGTGCCGTTTCGCGGCAGCCCGCACCCTCGGTCCCGACGACAACCACCTTGGCGGCATCGGTGACCTGCACCCGCGAGATCGCTCCGAAGGGGATGGGGACGTCCTCCCAAGTGCGGCCGCCGTTGTCGGTGTGGGCCAAGGAGGCGCCGCCCCCGGGGCAGGCGCCCTGCACGAAGCGCCAGGCCCGCGCCGAGTCGATCGGCACGACGCCGACCATGCTGCCCGAGCCGCTGAACCCGGTGGCCGCCGGCGTCGATGAGGTGGCCGCCGGGGTGGAGGTGCCGCCAGCCGAGCCGGGGACGGTGCCCGTGACAGTCGCCGCGGCGCCGGTGACCGGTGCCGTCGCAGGCTGGCGGAACGGGTTACGGAAGGCAGCGCTCACCAGGGCAACGTCGACCGCGAGCAGGGCCACCAAACCCCACGTTGCAAGTCGCGTTCGCGAAGCCATCGGCACCCCGGGAGAGACGAGAAGACACGGAGCACAGTCGAAGTCTGGACTGTGCTGTCGTCATGCTAGGTCAGCGGGGCCGATCCGGTCGGCGGTTCCCGCGGCTTGGGCGACTTCGACCAAATTCACCTGGCCGTAGAGTTGTGAGGCTATGACCTCGACCGCACCCTCCGCCGGCACGCTGGCGCACCTGCCCACTGACTGGGCTGCCCGGCATACCGACTGGGGGCTGGGCGCACACGTCGGCGACCAGACCGCACTGCTGGACCTCGCCTGCGTCCCGGGCGCCCGCCCGCTCGTCCTAGCCGTCCTGGCCGGAGCCCTTCCCGTCGGTGCCCAGGTGCTCGCCGTCACCGCGACGACCCGGGAGGCCGACGATCTCGCGGCCGCGCTCGCGGCGTTCCTCGACCCGGCGCTCGTCGAGGTTTTCCCCAGTTGGGAGACCCTTCCGCACGAGCGGCTCTCGCCCCGTAACGACACGGTCGGTCGTCGCCTGGCCGTCCTGCGTCGCCTCGCCCACGCCGACGCGCACGCCCCCGGCGCGGCCGGGCCCTTGAAGATCGTCGTGGCCCCCGTGCGGGCCGTCCTGCAACCCATCGCCCGCGGGCTCGGCGACCTCACGCCCGTTGCGCTCGCCGCCGGCGACGAGCGCCCGTTGGAGCGGGTGGTCGAAGACCTCGTCGCGGCGGCCTACAGCCGGACCGACCTGGTCGAGCGGCGCGGCGAGTTCGCGGTCCGCGGCGGCATCCTCGACGTCTTCCCGCCGACCGAGGAACACCCCCTGCGCGTCGAGTTCTGGGGAGACACGGTCGAGGAGATCCGGTGGTTCCGGGTCGCCGACCAGCGCAGCCTCGAGGTGGCCGAGGGTGGCCTCTGGGCCCCGCCCTGCCGGGAAGTGCTGCTCACCGACGACGTTCGCGAGCGCGCCCGCGACCTAGCCACCCGCCTGCCGGGCGTCGCCGATCTGCTCGAGAAGGTCGCCGAAGGCATCGCCGTCGAGGGCATGGAGTCGCTGCAACCGGTCCTCGTCGAGGCCATGCAGACCCTCCCCGACACGCTCGGCGCCGGCTCGCTCATCGTCCTGGCCGACCCCGAACGCATCCGCACCCGCGCCCACGACCTCGTGGCCACGAGCGAGGAGTTCCTCGAGGCCAGTTGGTCCAACGCCGCGGCCGGCAACGCCGTCCCGATCGACCTGCGGGGGTGCTCGACCAGGGCTCCTATCGCACGCTCGCGGGCCTGCGCCAGGACGCCATCACCAGTGGTATGCCGTGGTGGTCCCTCACCGCCTTCGCTTCTGATGCCGAGCTGACCGACTTCCTCGACGACGACACCTCCGAGCAGCGCCTCGACCTCGGGCTGCGCGAGCCGGACGCCTATCGCGGCGACACCGAGGCTGCGGTGGCCGACCTCGGTCGCTGGATCCACGACGGCTGGACCGTCCTCACGGTCACCGAAGGGCCGGGTCTGGCCCGACGGGTGCACGAGGTCCTGGCCGAGCGCGGCATACCGTCGCGGCTTGTCGGGCACGAGGCGGAGTCGGCGCCAGGGGTCGTGACGGTGACGACGGGCGCCCTGGGGCGCGGATTCGTCGACGAGACAGGCCAGTTCGCGCTGCTCACCGAGACCGACCTCACCGGGTCGGCGGGGTCGGCGACGACCACGAAGGACATGCGCCGGATGCCGTCCCGGCGGCGCGCGCAGGTCGACCCGCTCTCGCTGCGGCCCGGCGACTACGTCGTCCACGAGCAGCACGGGGTGGGTCGGTTCGTCGAGATGACCGCTCGCACCGTCGGCGGCGCCACCCGCGAATACCTCGTGCTGGAGTATGCCGCGAGCAAGCGGGGGCAGCCCGGCGACCGCCTCTACGTGCCCACCGACCAACTCGACCAGGTGACGAAGTACGTCGGCGGCGAGGCCCCGACGCTGCACCGACTCGGTGGCTCGGACTGGGCCCAGACCAAGGCCCGGGCCCGCCGCCACGTCAAGGAGATCGCGGCCGACCTCATCCGGCTCTACTCGGTGCGGATGTCGACGGTCGGGCATGCCTTCGCCCCGGACACGCCCTGGCAGCGCGAGCTCGAGGATGCCTTCGCCTACGTCGAGACCCCCGACCAGCTCTCCAGCATCGACGAGGTCAAGGCCGACATGGAGCGCGAGGTCCCCATGGACCGGCTCATCTGCGGCGACGTCGGCTACGGCAAGACCGAGATCGCGGTGCGGGCGGCCTTCAAGGCGGTGCAGGACGGCAAGCAGGTCGCCATCCTCGTGCCGACCACGCTGCTGGTCCAACAGCACCTGCAGACCTTCACCGAGCGGTATGCGCAGTTCCCCGTGACGGTCAAGGCGCTCAGCCGCTTCCAGTCGACGACCGAGGCCGGGCGGGTCGTCGACGGGCTGGCCGACGGGTCGGTCGACGTCGTCATCGGCACCCACCGGTTGCTCACCGACAAGATCCGCTTCAAGGACCTCGGCCTGGTCGTCGTCGATGAGGAGCAGCGCTTCGGCGTCGAGCACAAGGAGAAGCTCAAGACCTTCCGGACGGCCGTCGACGTGCTGGCGATGTCAGCCACCCCCATCCCGCGCACCCTCGAGATGGCCGTGACCGGCATACGCGAAATGTCAACTCTCGCAACGCCTCCCGAGGAGCGGCACCCGGTCCTCACCTTCGTCGGCTCCTACGACGAGAAGCAGATCACCGCGGCGCTGCGCCGCGAGCTGCTGCGCGAGGGCCAGGTGTTCTACGTCCACAACAAGGTGCAGTCGATCGAGAAGGCCGCCGCCCGGCTGCGCGAGCTCGTCCCCGAGGCGCGGATCGCGACGGCCCACGGCAAGATGGGCGAGGGCCGGTTGGAGCAGGTCGTCCTCGACTTCTGGGAGAAGCGGTTCGACGTGCTCGTCTGCACGACGATCGTCGAGACCGGCCTGGACATCTCCAACGCCAACACCCTCATCGTCGAGCGCGCCGACCTGCTCGGCCTGAGCCAGTTGCACCAGTTGCGCGGGCGGGTCGGTCGCGGCCGGGAGCGCGCCTACGCCTACTTCCTCTTCCCGCCGGAGAAGCCGCTCACCGAGACCGCGCACGACCGGCTCGCGACGATCGCCAGCCACACCGACCTCGGCGCCGGCATGCAGGTGGCGATGAAGGACCTGGAGATCCGCGGCGCCGGCAACCTGCTCGGCGGCGAGCAGTCCGGGCACATCGAGGGGGTCGGCTTCGACCTCTACGTCCGCCTGGTCGGTGAGGCGGTCGCGGCATACAAGGGGGAGGCGGCGGCCCCACCCGCCGAGGTGAAGATCGAGTTGCCGGTCGACGCGCACCTCCCGCACGACTACGTCCCCGGCGAGCGGTTGCGCCTGGAGGCCTACCAGAAGCTCGCGTCCGTGCAGGACGAGGCGGGCGTCGCCGCGATCGAGGAGGAGTTGCGCGACCGCTACGGTATGCCGCCCGAGCCGGTCACCAACCTCATCGAGGTGGCGCGGCTGCGTACCGTCGCCCGCCTGGCCGGGCTGTCGGACATCTCGGCGCAGGGGGCCTTCGTGCGGTTCGGACCGGTGCCGGCCGAAGCCATGCCCGACAGTCGCCGGCTGCGGCTGGCGCGGCTCTATCCGGGGTCGATCGTCAAGGACCAACTCGGCCATCTGCTCATCCCTCGCCCGATGACCGCCCGGGTCGGGGGCAAGCCGGTGCGCGACACTGCGGTGCTGCGCTGGGCCGCCGACGTGATCCGTGCGGTCTTGGTGGACAATGTCGGGGACGCCGCACGCGTCGCCACGAACGGAAAGGACCTGCGCCCATGAGCCCGCGGACCCCGCGTCGCCTCGGAACGCTCCCGGCAGCCCTCATCGGGCTGCTCGTCGCCACCCTGATCGCCGGGTGCGGTGCCGCCGGACGCCCGGGCACGGCTCTCGTCGTCGACGGCCAGAGCTACACGCCGAGCCAGATCGTCGAGACGACCGCGCAGATCAACGAGGCGCTCAAGGCCGGCGGCGAGGCCGCCACCGAGGCGCAGATCGTCAACCTCCTCATGATCTCGCCGTTCGTCCTCGCCGAGGCGACGAGCCGCGGTCTCTGGGGGCCGGACAACCAGTACAACTCCTTCATGACTGCGATCCACAACCCGACCCCCGTGACGGTCGCCGTGGTGCAGGCCAGCGCGGCCTACGCCTCGCTCGACGAGGAGGGCAAGGCCGCCCTCCTCAAGGACATCAAGGCCGCCTCTATCGCGGTCGACCCGCGCTACGGATCGGTGGACTACTCGACCGGCTTCCTGGGGATGCCCACGCCCGACTGGATCGTCCGGACCACCACCGCCCCCGAGAAGTGACCGACCGCGGGTGACGGGCGGCCCAGGCCCGAGCGTTCCATCCGGCGCGGCGCTGCTGGACCTGGTCGCGGTCATGGACCGGTTGCGCTCGCCCGGCGGCTGCCCGTGGGACGCCGAGCAGACCCACGCCTCGCTCGTGCCCTACCTCGTCGAGGAGACCTACGAGGCGGTCGAGGCGATCGAGTCGGGTGAACGCGACCACATGGCCGAGGAACTCGGCGACGTCCTGCTGCAGGTCGTCTTCCACGCGCGCGTTGCGCAGGAGGACGAGGTCGCCCCGTTCGACATCGACGATGTCGCCGCCGGGATCGCCGCCAAGTTGCGCCGCCGCCACCCGCACGTCTTCGGGGACGTCGTCGCTGACACCCCCGAGGCGGTCGCCGCCAACTGGTCGGTGATCAAGGCGGCCGAGAAGGCTGCCAAGGGGTCCGGCGCCGCGCCGCCAGGCCCGCTGCACGGCATACCGGCGGGTATGCCGCCCCTCGCCAAGGCCGCGGCCATGGTGACCCGCCTTGACCGCGCCGGACGCGGTGACCTCGTGGATGCGGCGGCCGCCGGGTCCGACCCGGGCTCCCGACTGCTGGCCGTGGTGGCCGACGTGGTGCGCCGACGTGATGATCCTGACGCTGTCCTTCGGGCCACGCTGAGGTCCCTGAGCGACGCTGCGGGATAGGGTGGGCGCGACGGCTGGGTGCGGCTGCGCAGTGCCGCGCGCCATCAACACCGGGCCGACCTTTATCCCCATCCCAACACGTCCTGGAGGCACCGAAGTGGCCAGCATCGAAGCAGTAGGCGCCCGCGAGATCCTCGACTCGCGCGGCAACCCCACGGTCGAGGTCGAGGTGCTCCTCGACGACGGAACCGTGGCCCGCGCCGCCGTCCCGTCGGGTGCGTCGACTGGTGCGTTCGAGGCCTACGAGAAGCGTGACGGCGACAAGGGCCGTTACCTCGGCAAGGGTGTCGAGAAGGCCGTCGACGCGGTCCTCGACGAGATCAACCCCAAGATCATGGGCTTCGACGCCAGCGAGCAGCGGCTCATCGACGCCGAGATGCTCGCCATGGACGGCTCCAAGAACAAGGAGAACCTCGGCGCCAACGCCATCCTCGGCGTCTCGCTCGCGGTCGCCCGTGCGGCAGCCGACTCGGCCAACCTCCCGTTGTTCCGCTACGTCGGCGGCCCCAACGCGCACGTCCTGCCCGTCCCGATGATGAACATCCTCAACGGTGGCTCGCACGCCGACACCAACGTGGACATCCAGGAGTTCATGATCGCCCCGATCGGTGCGCCGACCTTCAAGGAGGCCCTGCGCTGGGGCGCCGAGGTCTACCACACCCTCAAGAAGGTCCTGCACGACCGTGGCCTGTCCACCGGCCTGGGTGACGAGGGTGGCTTCGCCCCCAACCTCGAGAGCAACCGCGCCGCTCTCGACGTCATCGTCGAGGCAATCGAGAAGGCCGGCTACGTTCCGGGCAAGGACATCGCGCTGGCCCTCGACGTGGCGGCCACCGAGTTCTACAAGGACGGCGCCTACCAGTTCGAGGGTGCCGCCAAGACGTCCGCCGAGATGACCGCCTACTACGCCGAGCTCGTCGCGGCATACCCCCTGGTGTCGATCGAAGACCCGATGAGCGAAGAGGACTGGGACGGCTGGAAGGCCATCACCGACGCCCTCGGCGCCAAGGTCCAGATCGTCGGCGACGACCTGTTCGTCACCAACCCCGAGCGGCTGCAGCGCGGCATCGACACCCAGACCGCCAACGCCCTGCTCGTCAAGGTCAACCAGATCGGCTCGCTCACCGAGACCCTCGACGCGGTCGACCTGGCCCACCGCAACGGCTACCGCTGCATGATGAGCCACCGCTCCGGCGAGACCGAGGACACGACGATCGCCGACCTCGCCGTCGCGACCAACTGCGGCCAGATCAAGACCGGCGCCCCGGCCCGCTCCGAGCGGGTGGCCAAGTACAACCAGCTGCTGCGCATCGAGGAGGAGCTCGACGACGCCGCGGTGTATGCCGGTGCCGGCGCCTTCCCGCGTTTCGCTGCCAAGGGCTGAGCCGTTGAGGGGTCAGACTGGGGGGATGGGGACCTCCGGGGCATGACCACACCAGCTCGACGCACGCGCGTGCGCCCCGGGACGACGGCCACCACCGGCCGTCGCCCCGGGGCCAGCCGCCCTGCCCCCGCACCCCGGACCCGTGAGGCGACCCCCGACGACGATCGTCGCGGCCCGGCCTGGTTGCGCTGGGTCATCCTCGGCGCCATCGCCGTCGTCCTGCTCGTCACCCTCGTGCCGACCGCCCGATCCCTGGCCCGGCAGCGGGCCGAGATCGACGCCCTGGCGACCCAGGTCGCCCAGCAACAGAGCCAGGTGGCCTCGCTGCAAGCCGAGCAGGAGCGGTGGACCGACCCCGCCTACGTCGAGCAACAGGCCCGCGACCGGCTGAAGTTCGTCAAGGTCGGTGACCGCTCCTACACCGTCATCGACCCGCAGGAGGCCGCCCGGCCTCCCGTCTCCGGTGCCTCGGTCGCTGCGCCCCAGGCCAACGGCGACGCCCCCTGGTATGGCCAGATCTGGCAGTCCGTGCAACTGGCCGACCGTCCGACCGCCGGCATGCTTCCGGTCACCGAGCCGCCGACCGCCCCGTGACGCCGCCGACAGATCCGACTGGGCCGACCGAGCCTGAAGACCTCGCCGCGATCGCCGCGCAGTTGGGCCGGGAGCCTCGGGGAGTGCTCGGAATCGCTCACCGCTGCCCGTGCGGTCGTCCCGACGTCGTCCGCACCGCCCCGCGGCTGCCCGACGGCACCCCGTTCCCGACGACCTACTACGCCACGTGTCCCCGGCTGACCGCCGCGATCAGCACCCTGGAGACCCAAGGTCTGATGCGCGACATGCAGGCCCGGTTGGCCGACGACGAGGACCTGGCGGCCGCCTACGCGCGGGCGCACACGGCATACCTCGCCGATCGGGCCACCCTCGCGTCCGGCGGCGACGTCCCCGAGATCGCGGGCGTCTCCGCCGGCGGGATGCCCGACCGGGTTAAGTGCCTGCATGTCCTCGTCGCACACTCGCTGGCTGCCGGCCCCGGGATCAACCCGTTCGGCGACGAGGCCCTAGCGTTGCTTGCCCCCTGGTGGGACGCCGGGCCGTGCGTGGGAGCCGCCGAGGAGTGACCCGGCGGAGTCCGGGGGTGCCGTGTTGGGGGAGCGATGGGATAATCGCCGCATGGTCCCCGCCACCGCGCCTCGCGCCACTTCCGCCGCCGGGGAGGTCCGAGTCGGGGCCATCGACTGCGGGACCAATTCGCTGCGACTGCTTATCGCCGACATCGATCCGCAGACCGGGAAGATGCTTGAGCTGGTGCGGCGGATGGAGATCGTCCGGCTGGGCTGCGGGGTCGACAAGACGGGGGTGCTCGCCCCTGAAGCGCTGGCGCGCACGCTGGCGATGACCCGCGACTACGCGACCCAATGCCGTGAGTATGCCGTCCACCGCATCCGGTTCGTCGCCACCTCGGCCTCCCGCGACGCGCGCAACGCCGACGAGTTCGTCGCCGGGGTCCGTGCAGCGTTCGGGGACCTCGACGTCGCACCCGAGGTCGTCAGCGGCCAAGAGGAGGCTCGGCTGTCCTTCCTCGGGGCCACCGGTGACCTCATCGCCGCGCAGATGGAGGGGCCCTATCTCGTCGTCGACATCGGTGGCGGCTCCACGGAGTTCGTCCGGGGCACCCACACGGTGGAGGCCGCTCGCTCGGTCGACATCGGTTGCGTGCGGCTCACCGAGCGCCACCTGCGCAGCGACCCGCCGACCCCCGACGAGATCGCCGCGGCGATCGTCGACATCGACCGGGCCATCGACCTGGCCATCGAGACGGTCAGCTTGCGTGAGGTGCGCACCCTCGTCGGGTTGGCCGGCAGCGTAACGACCGTGGCGGCCCAGCACCTCGACCTGCGGGCCTACGACCCGGGAGCGATCCACCTGTCGGTGGCCACGCCCCCGCAGATCCAGGCGGCGTGCGAGCAACTCATGGGGATGACCCGGGCAGAGCGCGCGGCCAAGGGCTTCATGCACCCCGGCCGGGTCGATGTCATCGGTGCGGGGGCCCTGGTCTGGTCGCGGGTCATCGCCCGCGTCATGCGCCAGACTGGTCTCGGCCAGGCCCTGCCCGTCGCTACCTCCGAGCACGACATCCTCGACGGCATCGCCCTGTCGCTCGTCGGCCGCTGAGTCCCGCGCCGTGCCTCAGGCGTTGCCGCATCCGGTCACGGGGGACCCGTCGGGCTCGCCTGCACCCCCTGGCTCTGGGTGGCCTGGGGACCCGGCGACGCGGCATACCCCTCGGGCTCGTGACGCCGAGCAGGTGGTGAGCCTCGCGCGGTCGGCCTCCGACCTCGCCACCCTCGACGCGCGGATCTCGGTATGCCGTGCCTGCCCGCGCCTGGTCCAGTGGCGTGAGCAGGTGGCGGGGGACAAACGGGCGGCGTTCGCCGACCAGCCCTACTGGGGGCGACCGGCGCCGGGCTTCGGCGACGAGGCCGCGCAGGTGCTCGTCGTCGGGCTGGCGCCCGCCGCGCACGGTGCCAACCGCACCGGTCGGGTCTTCACCGGCGACCGCAGCGGCGACTGGCTCTTCGCCGCGCTGCACCGGGCCGGTTATGCGAGTCAGCCGACGAGTGTGCATGCGGGCGACGGGCTGACGCTGCGGGGCCTGCGCATCATCGCGGCCGTCCGGTGCGCGCCGCCGGGAAACCAACCGACGGTGTCCGAGCGGGCGACGTGCGCGCCGTGGTTGGACCGCGACCTCGCGCTCGCTGCGCCGACCGTTCGCTCGATCCTGGCGCTGGGCGGTCTGGCCTGGGACGCGTCGCTGGGCGCGGCCCGCCGGCTCGGCTGGCAGGTCCCGACCCCTAAGCCGACGTTCGGGCACGGCGCGATGGCGCAGTTGCGCGAGCCGGGCGGACGCGTCGTGCGGTTGGTCGGCAGCTACCACGTGAGCCAGCAGAACACCTTCACCGGGCGGCTCACCGAGTCGATGCTTGGACTCGGCGCTGGCGCTGCTCGCGTGGCCCGATACCGTAGCCGAGTGAGCACAACCCCCACTCCCGTCCTGGCGGTGACCGTCCTCGGAGACGACCGGCCCGGCATCGTCGCCGACGTCACCGCCGCCGTCGCCGGGTTGGGCGGAAACCTCGAAGACTCCACGATGACGTTGCTGCGCGGGCACTTCGCGATGGTCGTGTTGGTGCGCACCCCCGCGTCGGTTGCTGCGGTCGAGGCCGCGCTGGCCGGGATCGCCGCCGGCGGCTCGCTCACCGTCGACGTCCGCGAGTTGCGGGAGTCGGGTATGCCGCCCGCTCCCGGCCGCGCCTGGACCCTGCGGGTCCACGGGGCTGACCGGCCCGGGATCGTCGCCTCGATCACTGAGGTGCTGGCCGCTCACGGCGGCAACATCGTCGACCTGGGCACCCGCTTGGGATCCGACCTCTACGTGCTCATCGCCGAGGTCGAGTTGCCGGAAGCCGCGTCCGGCGAGGCCGTCGCGGCCGACCTGCGCGCAGCCGCCGCTGCGGTCGGCGTCACCGTGGCCTTCGAGCCGGTGGACGACGAGGTGCTGTGAGTTCGTTCGTCATGCCCTCGCTCCCTGAGGGTCGAGTCCTCGATGTCGTGCGCGCCCCGGCGCCGGTGTTGGCCACCCCTGGGGCTGATGTCGATCCGGCCGCGCCGTCGGTCATCCAACTGGCCGCCGACCTGCTGGCCACCCAGGCGGTGTCGCCGGGGTGTGTGGGGCTGGCCGCTCAACAGGTGGGCGTGGCCTGGCGGATGTTCTCGGTCGACGTCACCGGGCACCCCAAGACCCGGACGTGTCACGGCGAGTTCGTCCTGTGCAACGCCGTCGTCGAGTCGGCCAGTCGCAAGGAGAAGGGCCGCGAGGGGTGCATGTCGGTGCCCGACTTCACCGGCGACGTGGCCCGGGCGCGGCGGTTGGTGGTGCGCGGGCAGTTGCCGGTCACGGGGGAGTGGGTGACCCTGGAGACCGATGCCTTCGAGGCCGTCTGCCTGCAGCACGAGATCGATCACACCAATGGCCTGGTCTTCCTCGACCGAGTCGCCGGCCCCCAAGCCGTCCACCCCAGACGCACCTACCTCTAACGCGCGCCCGGCCCTCCTAGCCCCCCCCCCCCCCACCCCCCCCCCCCCCCCGCCCCGGCCCTAGAGTTGACCTTGCCCTCGTAGCCCAATCGGCAGAGGCGGGCGACTTAAAATCGCCTCAGTGCGAGTTCGAGTCTCGTCGGGGGCACGCATTCGTGACCGTCCGGTGACCGGGCCAAACTTCGGGAACACCGGCGACGCCCCATACGCTGTACCGACCAGACGGACCCGCAGGGCCCGACACTCATGGAGGACACATGGCCGGCAACAACCCGGTGTTCAACAACATTCAGAAGCAACTGCAGGGCGGGGAGTATGCC
Source organism: Candidatus Phosphoribacter hodrii (assembly GCA_016707175.1). Classification (GTDB taxonomy): domain Bacteria; phylum Actinomycetota; class Actinomycetes; order Actinomycetales; family Dermatophilaceae; genus Phosphoribacter; species Phosphoribacter hodrii. The sequence goes on along the minus strand of JADJIB010000001.1, from coordinate 274,683 downwards.
GGTATCGGCGAGCCCCGTGGCGCGCAGCAGCGCTACCCGCAGCAGGGCTACCCCCAGGGCAACCCCCAGCAGGGCTACCCCCAGGGCAACCCGCAGGGGCAGCAGCCGGGCTACTACCCGCCGACGCCGATGAGCCCCGAGCAGCTGGACGCGATGTACCAGCGTCCGAGCGCCGGGCCTCTCGACACCGGCCGGGTGACCTTCGACGACGTCATCATGAAGACGCTCACGCTCTTCGCGATCGTCCTCAGCTCCGCGGCCGTGACCTGGGTGATGACCTCGGCCCAGCCGGCCCTGGCCTCGCCGATCTGGATGGTCGGGATGTTCGGTGGCCTGGTCGTTGGCCTGATCATCGCCTTCAAGAAGACGATCTCGGTCCCGCTGATCCTCACCTACTCGCTGCTCGAAGGCGCGTTCGTCGGTGCCCTCAGCCGAGCCATGGAGGCCTGGTACCCGGGCATCGTCATGACCGCCGTCGTCGCCACCCTTGCGACCTTCGCGGGCATGTTCATCGGCTACCGGACTGGCGTCATCAAGGTGACCTCGCGCTCCCGCCGGATCTTCGGCATGGCGATCATGGGCTACATGCTGTTCAGCCTGGTCAACGTCCTCGCGCTGGTCTTCGGCTGGACGAGCGGCTGGGGCTTCGGCGGCACCGGTCTGCTGGGCATCGGCATCTCGATCCTCGGCGTCGGCTTGGCCTCCTACTCGCTGGCCGTCGACTTCGACTCGGTCGAGGAGGGCATCCGGATGGGCGCCCCCGAGAAGTTCTCGTGGCTGTTCGCCCACGGAATCATCGTCAGCCTGGTGTGGCTCTACATCGAGATCCTGCGCCTGCTGGCACGCCTGCGCGACAACTGACCGCGCGAGCGATCAGCCCGACGACCGACAGCACCGGTGTGACCTCGTGATCACGGTGCCCGACCCGGTCCGCATCGAGCTCGAGCGCCTGGACGGGCGGTGGCGACAGCTGCCGCTCGACCAGGCGCTTCGTGCTGTCCCGGCCGTCCGCGCGCTCGTCCAGGCCCTCGCGGACGAGGTCGCCGCAGCCAGGGGTATGCCGTCCGCCCCCGTTCCCGATCTCGGCCCGGCCGTCGCGCTGGACCAGTTGCGGGTCATGGCCTTCGACGCCGTCCAGGCCGGCTTGGACCACCTGCTCGCCGAACGACTGGCCGACCTGCGCCGCACCCTCGCCTGACGCCCGCAGCCCCGCACGAAAAGGTATGCCGCCCGCTCAGGTGAGCGGGCGGCATACCTCATGCCTGGGGGAGCCAGAGCTCAGCTGAGGCGCTCGTAGATGATCGCCATGCCCTGCCCGCCGCCGACGCACATCGTCTCCAGCCCGAAGGTGCCGTCGCGCTCGGCGAGCCCGTTGAGCAGAGTCGAGGTGATCCGGGCGCCGGTCGAGCCGAACGGGTGGCCGAGCGCGATCGCCCCGCCGTGGACGTTGAGCTTGTCGAAGTCCATCCCCAGCTCATCGGCCGAGCCGAGCACCTGGACGGCGAAGGCCTCGTTGATCTCGTAGAGGTCGATGTCGCTGATGCTCATGCCGGCCAACCGCAGCGCCTTGCGGGTTGCCTCGACCGGGCCGAGGCCCATGATCTCGGGCGAGAGGCCGGTGGCGGCGGTCGCGACCACGCGGGCCAGCGGCGTGAGCCCGAGCTCCTTGGCCTTGCGGTCGCTCATGACGACCACCGCGGCGGCGCCGTCGTTGAGCGGGCAGCAGTTGCCGGCGGTCACGGTGCCGTTCTCGCGGAAGACCGTCTTGAGCCCAGACACAGCCTCGAGGGTCACGCCCGCGCGGGGCCCGTCGTCGGTCGACCATTGCGTCCCGTCGGGCAGCGTGACCGGGGTGATGTCCTTGGCGAAGAAGCCACTGTTGATCGCGGCCTCGGCGCGGTTCTGCGACGCGACGCCCCACTCGTCCTGGCGCGCCCGGCTGATGCCGCGGCTGGTCGCGACGTTCTCGGCGGTCTGACCCATCGACAGGTAGACGTCGGGGATGATGCCCAGCTCGCGGGGGTCGGTCCACACCTCGTTCGTGACCGCCATGACCTCGCTGCGGGTGATCGCCGGCTGGAAGAGCGGGTTCTGGTCGTTGGCGTCCGAGCCACCGGCGCCGGCGAACTTGCCGTACTGCGACACACACTCGACGCCACCGGAGAGGAACACGTCGCCCTCGCCCGCCTTGATCGCGTGGAAGGCCATCCGGGTCGTCTGCACCGACGAAGCGCAGAACCGGTTGACGGTCGAGGCGGGCAGGTGGTCGAAGCCCGCGAGCACGGCGATGACGCGGGCCATGTTGGCGCCCTGCTTGCCCGACGGCTCGGCGCACCCCCAGTAGAGGTCCTCGATGTCGGCGGGGTTCAGCGCGGGGATCTTGGCCAGCGCGGCGGCGATCATCTGCACCGACAGGTCGTCGGGGCGCATGTCCTTGAGCGAGCCCTTGAAAGCGCGCCCGATCGGGCTGCGGGCGGTGGAGACGATGACGGCGTCAGTCACTGGGGGTTCCTCCTCGTCGAGGGTGCGCGCAGCCGCCGGTGAGCGGGCGCTTAGTTCAGGGTTGATCGTATGCCGTGCGCCCCGCACCTGCCTACCTTCGCCCGCGGTGACCTTCACCTCTGTGATGATGGCGGGATGAGATACGCCGAACACATCAGCGACCTCGTCGGCAACACGCCCTTGGTGCGCCTCACGAAGGTCACCGAGGGCATCGCCGCCACCGTCCTGGCCAAGGTCGAATACCTCAACCCCGGCGGGTCCGTGAAGGACCGGATCGCGCTGCGGATGATCGAGGCAGCCGAGCGCTCCGGGGAGTTGCGCCCCGGCGGCACCATCGTCGAGCCGACCAGCGGCAACACCGGGGTGGGGCTGGCCCTCGTCGCCCAACGCAAGGGCTACCGATGCGTGTTCGTCTGCCCCGACAAGGTCAGTGAGGACAAGCGCAACGTCATGAAGGCTTACGGCGCCGAGGTCGTCGTCTGCCCGACGGCCGTCGCTCCTGAGCACCCCGACTCCTATTACAACGTCTCCGACCGGCTGGTCCGCGAGATCGAGGGCGCCTGGAAGCCCAACCAATACGCCAACCCCGAAGGCCCCGCGAGCCACTACGCGACGACCGGCCCGGAGATCTGGGGCGACACCGACGGGCGGGTCACCCACTTCGTCGCCGGTGTCGGCACGGGCGGCACGATTTCCGGCACCGGCCACTACCTCAAGGACCAGGCCGCTGCGGTCGGGCGCCCCGGCCAAGTGCACGTCATCGGTGCCGACCCGGAGGGCTCGGTCTACTCCGGCGGGACCGGGCGGCCCTACCTCGTCGAGGGGGTCGGCGAGGACTTCTGGCCCACGGCATACGACCCCGCGGTCGTTGACGAAGTCGTGGCGGTCACCGACGCGGACTCGTTCGCGATGACCCGGCGACTGGCGCGCGAGGAGGGCCTGCTCGTCGGAGGGTCGTGTGGGATGGCGGTCGTCGCCGCCCTGCAGATCGCCCGCGACCTGCCGGCCGACGCGGTCGTCGTCGTCCTGCTGCCCGACGGCGGGCGCGGCTATCTCTCCAAGGTCTTCGCCGACCAGTGGATGAACTCCTACGGCTTCCTGCGCGAGGCCGGCGAGCGGACCGTCGGCGAGATCCTGCACGCCAAGTCGGGCGCGCTGCCCGCGCTCGTCCACACCCATCCGAGCGAGACGATCCGCGAGGCCATCGACATCCTGCGCGAATACGGCGTCTCGCAGATGCCGGTCGTCAAGGCCGAGCCGCCGGTCATGTCCGGTGAGGTCGCCGGGTCGGTGAGCGAACGCGCCCTGTTGGAGGCCTTGTTCACGGGCGCCGCGCACCTGAGCGACTCGGTCGAGCGGCACATGGAGCCCGGCTTGCCGCTGGTCGGCGCAGGCGAGCCGGTCAGCGTCGCCCGCACGGAGCTCGAGCACGCCGACGCGGTGCTCGTCGTCGAGGAAGGCAAGCCAGTCGGAGTGCTCACTCGGGCCGACCTGCTCGGCTTCCTCGTCGGCTGACTCCGCTCGTCGGAGCGCGCGTCAGCGGTAGAGCGCCAGGCCCGCGAGGGTCGACAAGGCGTTGACCGCGAATGCGCCTACCAGCGGCCAGGATTCGCGAAGCGGCACCCGCCAGACCCAGGCCAGCGCGAGGCCCTCAACGAACGCGACGAGGGCCTCGGCGGCCAGCAGTTGCGTCCAGGACGAGAAGCCGGCGGACGCGGCATACAGAATGGGGTGCGTGAGCAGGTTGACCCCGACCGCGCCGGCCAGCGCGAGCGGCACCGACACTCGCGCAAACAGCCGGGCGAGCAGCAGCAGCGCGGGCACCTCGACGACCAGCGTGAGCAGCAGCGCCGGCAGGTATGCCGGTGCGCTGGCTGCCGCGGCGGTGGTGGCGCTCGCGATCGCGGTGAGTTCGCCGCTGGCGACCACGGTGATCGGGCTCATCTGCTTCGGGATCCTTCACAACGTGCTCGAATTGCGTTACGTCCTGGGGCGATTCGGTGATCTGCTGACCGGGACGGTCGGGCTGCTGCTCGTTGTGCTCGTCAGTGGGATCGCGGTGGCCCGGTTGGGGGGAGCCTATCTGGGGGGTTGGTCCCGGCCCGCCGAGATCCTTCTCGGGTATGCCGTCCTCGGCGCCGGCGCGTGGATCGGCCTTCGCGGAGTGGCCCGTGTCGTGGTGCTGGCCGTCCTCGTCGGCGCGGCTGCGGTGTCGCTGAGCCACCCGGCATACCACGTGGTGGTGTTGGCGCACCTGCACAACCTCGTGCCGTTGGTGTTCCTCTGGGAGTGGGCGCGCCGCCTGCCGGTGCGTGCCCGCGGGTGGTTCCGCGGTGTCCAGGTCGGCTGGGTTCTCGTCGCCCCTGCCGTGGTGCTGGCCGGGGTCTTTGACCGCTGGGTGGATGCCGACCCAGGGGCCGTCCGCGCCCTCGTCGGTGAGGGGGCTCAGGTCGTGTCGTCGGTCGCGTGGCCGGCCGCGCCGGAGGCCGCGATGCGTTGGCTGGTCGCCTTCGCGTTCCTGCAGACGATGCACTACGTCGTCTGGGTGTGGTTCCTGCCGCGCGCCGCTCCCGAGGCGACGGCGGCCTTCGAGGCGCGGTGGCCGGTGGCGAGCTCGCGGCGGGTGTGGGGCGTGGGGGTCGCCCTGGCGGTGGCTCTCGGCGCGCTCCTGCTCACCGACTATGGTCAGGGGCGAACGGTCTATTCGGGGTTGGCGAGCTATCACGCCTATCTTGAGTTCCCCGTGCTTCTCGTCCTGCTCACCCGTTGGAGGCGTTCGCCGTGAGAGTGTCCCTGGTCACTGACGTGGCAACCGCCCCCATGGTCGCCGGCCTGGTCGTCTTCCTCGTCCTGGGGTTCGTCGTCGTGGTCGGACTGGTCATCCTGGCCATCCTGCTGGTGCGCCGCAGCCGTCGCTAGCCCTGCGCCCCACCACCCGGGGATGAAGCCGCGCGTGAAGCCGCGGCAGGTGGTGTGATCACGCCACCTGCCGCGGCTTCATCAGCGGCCCCACGCCCGGCCGAGCGGCATACCTGGTGCCCGCTTGGGCCCCGTCGCTCAGGCTGTCTCTCGTGCCTGGCTCCTTGGCACTTGCTTCGCTGCGCGCCTTCGTCGCTCAGGCTGTGTTTTCGTGCCTGGCTCCTTGGCACTTGCTTCGCTGCGCGCCTTCGTCGCTCAGGCTGTGTTTTCGTGCCTGGCTCCTTGGCACTTGCTTCGCTGCGCGCCTTCGTCGCTCAGGATTGACCGGTGCGGCGCAGGACGTCCTGGAACCAGTCGACGCTCGTGTCGAAGGCCTTGTGCCCGGCAATCCGCGGGAACTCGATGGCGCGCAACTCGTCGCCGCGCTCCTCGTCGTGGCCGACGACACCGGGGATGCCGGCCATGGCGGCCTCGACGGCCTTGTCGCACATCGCCGCGATGAGCTCGAGGTCCTGGGCGTTGGCCCGCGCCGAACGGCTGAAGTAGCCCGACTTCTGGACCATCGTCTTCTCGGCACCGAGCTTCTCGGCGAACTGCTTGGCGAAGTACTGCCCAGGGGTTGATCATGTCGAGCTTGACGTGGCCGAACGGATCCCGCGGGACCTCCTGGCCGGCTGCTTCCATGGCCGCGACGATGTCGGGGACGCCGGCGCCCTCGGACAGGAAGAGGTTGACGCAGCCGACCTCGTCCATGACCTTCGTCAGGCGGGCGGCCTCGGCGTCGAGGTCGATGTGGATCTCGGGGACGTAGACGCCGTGGATGGCCCACCGCTCCGCGGACAACCCGAAGCTCGGCACCCACTCCTGCTCGGCGTGCCACGCCTGGTAGTTGCTCGCGGCCTTGCCGGTCAGCCAGCCGCAGCCGCGGCCCATGACCTCGTGGATGATGAGCATCCGCGGGTTGGAGCCGTGCTCGGCGAGGATGTTCTGCGCGAAGAGCGACGCCTGCTCGGCCGCCGTGTAGGCGCCGAGTGACTGGCGGATCGGCACGACGTCGTTGTCGATCGTCTTGGGCAGGCCGACCACCGTCAGCTCGTACCCGGCCTCGTGCAGGTATGCCGCGAGGTCGGCGGCCGTCGTGTTCGTGTCGTCGCCGCCGATGGTGTGCAGGACGTCGACGCCGTCGGCCTTGAGCCGCTCGGCCGCGACGTGCAGGGGGTTCTCGCCCTCCTTGACCAGCCCACGCTTGACCAGGTCCTTGACGTTGGTCAGCTTGACCCGGCTGTTGCCGATCGGGCTGCCGCCGAAGTCGTGCAGCAGGTGGGCCTTGTCGCGGGTCTCCTGGTCAACGACCAGGTAGTTGCCGGCGAGCACCCCGTGGTAGCCGTGCAGGTAGCCGATGATCTCGGCGTCCGGCAACACCTGCGAATAGCGCTCGATGAGGCCTCCGACCGCGGAGGACAGACACGGGGCATAGCCCCCGGCAGTGAGCAGCGCGATGCGGCGGATCTCGCGAGACATGGGCGGGCACCTTCCAGGCTGTGGGCAGTCGCCTCCAACCCTATTGGGGTATGCCGCCCGCCCGGCGTCGGGTGCGGCTAACGGCACTGGCGCGCCCCGGGTGGCCCGCTGCGCAGACGGGTTTCATCGTCGGTTCGTCGAGTCGGTCTGCTCGAAGCATCTGGAGCGAGGTGCTCAGAGCTGGGAGAGGCACACGCCGGCGAGAACGATCATCAACAAGGCGGACCCGCCGATAACGGTGAGGATGACAATGGCAACGGTCTTGCCCGCGTTGCTCTTGCGGGGGACGCCGGGCGGCGGCGCGGCATACGGGCCGGGTCCCATCGGCGGGGCACCGTACGGGCCGGGTCCCATCGGCGGGGCACCGTACGGGCCGGGTCGCTATCGGCGGGGCGCCGTACGGACCAGGTGCGATCGACGGGGGCGGCGGGGCACCGTAGGGGCCGGGTGCCATGGGCGGCGGCGGCGCGGCATACGGACCTTGTGGGATGGGCGGCGGCGGGGGCGCCTGCGCCGGCGGGAACTGCGGGTCGAAGGGCGACGGGCCGGAATCGGGCGGGGGCTGGGTCATGTGAGTCTCCCGAGACGGGTGAGAAGGAACCAGATGCCGACGCACGCGGCGGCGGCGAGGACGGCGAGGTAGGTGAGGACCAACCGGGTGTCACGCAGCAGGCAGCGGCTGCGGGTGAGGCCGCGCTGGCGGGCTTTCCAGTAGCCGGTGAACCCCAGCCCCGCGAAGAACAGCAGCGCGAACGGCCCGAGGGCCCAACCAAGCAACGCCACCGTGGCGAAGATGCACAACCGCAGGGGATCGAAGGGCGCCGTTGCCTCGGGCAGGGCGGCCACAGGCACTCCAGGTATGCCGGGTGTCACGGGTGGGTTGGTCAACTCGGCACCTCCGCCGGTGGTCGGGTCAGGGAGCCGGCTGCGGTGCTCAGGCGAGTCCGGGACAGCGGGGCCCAGGCTTGGACCGCGCAGAACGGCGCACATTGGTGACTGCCGTCGCCCGGGTTGACGGTGCCGACGTGGACGCAGCACTGGGTGAGGCGTTCCTCGATCATCGTATTGATGTCCATGAACGGCTTGACGGTGATCCGCAACACCCGCTCGGCGAGCATGGTGCGCAGGCGGCCAGCCTGGCCCGGCAGGCGTGACGCGGCGAGCGTCGTCAGGGTGCCGATCCCGATGTCGCAGGTGGTGCAGATGTCCTGCCAGATCCGTCCGATATCAGGGTGGGAGACCGACGACTGTTCGCTGAGCAGGCCGAGCAGGCTGTCCTTGACCGAGGCGCGCAGCCGCGCGGGGATGTCCTGGTCGGCGAACCGGTTGGCGAACTCGTCAGGAGCGAGGTCGAGATAGTCCTTGAGCCGGTCCGGACCGATGAGCGACACGAGCGAGCGCCACTGACCCGAGTCGTCGCGCAGGAAGTAGCCGACCGAGGCGCAGTGCGGGTGCGAACAGGGCAGGGCGGTGAGATCGCGCCAGGTGATCTGCCCGTCGGTCTGCTCGCCGAGCCGGGCCAGGACGCCGGTGTGGGTGAGTCGGTCGACCGGGTCGATGCCCGCGCTGCGTCCCGAGCCGAAGACCGGCTGGATGGTCACGCCGCCGACGAAGGGCGTCTGCAGGGCCAACTGGATGACCGGACCGATCTGGTCATCGTTGACCCCGAGCGCCGCGGTGAGGGTGAGGGTCGTGAACACCCCCGCCCCGGTGAGCCGCTCGAGCGCCGCCTTCTTGAACCGCAGCAGGTCGGCCCCGCGATGGTGGATCGACCCGGTCGGCGTGAGCCCGTCGAACTGGAGGTAGACCTCGACTCGCTCTCGGTGACGCACCAGGGCAGCGAGCAACGCGTCGTCCTGGGCGAGGCGAATCCCGTTGGTATTGACCAGGATCCGGATGATGGGTCGGGCGACCAACTCATCGAGGAGTCGCAGGAAGTCGGGGTGCAGCGTGGGCTCGCCGCCGGAGAGCATGACGACGTCCAGGCGCCCTCGCTCCTTGGCGAGGCGATCATCGACGGAGGCGAGCACCTCCGCGAGGGGCGCCGTCGTTGCCCGTGCCGGCGCCGACTCGGCGAAACACGTGGGGCAGCGCAGGTTGCACGTGTCGGTGATGTCCGCCAGCAGGATGCAGGTGTGCTGGGTCTGCATGTGCGGCATACCGTCGAGGTATGCCGCGGGGACCGGCGCGAAGTTGCCCATGACGTCGGAGACGTGCTCCTTGGTCGTGGCGGTCCACTGCTCGAGGTAGGTGAGGATCTCGGCCGACTCGTCATAGAGCGTCCGGACGAATCCGTGCTCGGGGCAACCGCGTTCGAGCCACACCTTGCCGTCGCGCGCGGCCAGCCACCCCGACAGGCGACGCACGTCGGCCAGGGGCTGGTCGGGTCGCTCGGCGTGGCAGTGGGGGCAGAACGCGTTGACGTAACGGTGAATTCGGAAGTCTCGCAACGGCATACCGGGGCCGACGCTCGGGCGGGCACTCACCGCAGGCTCCCTGCGAGCTGCGCCGGGGTATGCCGCGGCGCGAGGACATAGGCGCCGCGCCGCCACTGCCAGACGACCCGGGCCAGGAGGATGGGAACGGTCGCGAGGAGGAACAGTTGGGAGCGGTCCAGGCCTGCCCAGACGGCCTCCTCGCCGCGGGTGAACTCGACGCAGAACCGGAAGACGCCGTATGCCGCGAGGTAGACGACGAGGGTCTCGCCGGGCGCCTGCATCCGATGCCGAAGGACTCGCCAAAGGACGACGAAGGCGATGGCGTGGAAGGCGATCTCATAGGCGTAGGACGGGTGCAGAGGCGTTCCGGAGACCCCGCTGAGCCGGGCTGCTGTCGCGTCGTCGAGGATGGGTCCGAAGCCCAGCGGGTTGGGTGAACCGGGGAGCTCGGTGAACAGGCAGCCGAACCGTCCGATCGCCATCCCGATGGCCACGGCAGGGGCGAACAGATCGCCGGTGCGCGGGGAGTAGCCGGCCAGCCGCTTGCTCACATGAACGCCGAGCCAGGCACCGAACAGGCCGCCAAGGACCGAGCGGTTGCCATAGACCCATTGCTGCGCCAGCGACGGGTTCGCCCCGAGATCGAGGTGCTGCAGCAGGGGGCCGAGACGCATGAAGATCGCCCCGCCCACGAGGGCCCCGGTGACGACGTAGAGCAGGCGGTAGTCGGCGACGTCCCGTCGACGCGTTTCCACGATGAAGACGGCGACGGCCACCATCACCCCGAGGCCGACGAACGTGTCGTGGGTCGGCACCGCAAGAAGGATGCCGAACAGATCCCCCAGGGTTGGAAACACGGCCCCACGCTATCCGAGCTCTCGGAACATGACGTGGAGCCCGACCGGCCCGTGATGGCGGCTGCGGAAGGTCCCTGGGACAGTGGTGAGGATTCGGAAGCCGAGTTGCTCCCACAGCGCGACGGCGCCCATGTTGGTCTCGACGACCGCGTTGAACTGCATCGCGGCGTAGCCCTGGTCGGTGGCCCATCGCAGGACCTCCTCGGCGAGCGCGCGGCCGACGCCTTGCCCCTGGGCGGTCGGCGAGACCATGAACGAGGCGGTCGCGATGTGGTCGCCGCGGCCGGGCCGGTTGGGCCCGGCTTTGGCGGTCCCGAGGATGGTGCCGTCCGCGGCATACGCGACGATGCAGCGCGCCGGCGGAGGTTCCATCCACGCGGCGGCGATCTGCGCGTCGGTGAGGTCTTCGGGGTAGGCGTAGGTCTCGCCGTCGGCGACGATCTCGCGAAAGATCGGGGCAATGACGGGGAGGTCAGCGGGCTTCGCGTCGCGGATCTGCACGTTGGCAGTATGCCGCGCTAGATTCCCGGGCATGGCTGACTCGACGTCCGGCGCTGATGACCTCGTCCTCGATGCGACCGAGCAACGCGTCCTCGGGAGCCTGCTGGAGAAGCAGGTCACCGTCCCGTCGACCTACCCCATGTCGCTCAACGCGATTCGGTCGGCCTGCAACCAGGCCACCAGCCGCGAGCCGGTCACGGATTTTGACGAGGCGACCGTCCAGGAGAGTCTGCGGGGTTTGCGGCTGCGTGAGCTCGTGCGGGTCGTGCATGGCGACCGGGTCCTGAAGTACCACCAACTCCTCGGGCAGCGGCTCGAGCTCGCCGACGACGAGCGGGCCCTCATCACCGTGCTGTTGCTGCGCGGCCCCCAGTCTCCGGGCGAGCTCAAGACCCGCACCGATCGGTTGCACGCCTTTGCCGACCGCGCCGAGGTCGAGGAGTGCCTGGCAAGGCTCGCCTCGCGCGAGGTTCCGCTGGTGGTCGATTTGCCCAAGGCGCCCGGGCATCACGACGCTCGCTGGGTGCATCTGCTCGGCCCGGTCGAGTTGCCCGCTGCGGTTGCGGCCGCGGTCGCTGCTCCGGTCGTGGACCGAGAGGTCGTGCTGGCCGGCGGCGCGGCCCAGCGCGACGTGAACGTGACGGCGGCCTACGACGCTGTCGCGACGGCATACGCCCTGGAGTTTGGGACCGAGCTGGAAGGCAAGCCGTTCGACCGCTGGCTGTTGGCGCGAGTGGCGCAGTTGGCGGGGATCGACCCGGTGGCCGACGTGGGGTGCGGCCCGGGGCACGTCACCCGGTTCCTCGCCGACGCGGGCGCTTCGGTGAGCGGGTTCGACGTGTCCCCAGGGATGGTCGAGGAGGCGCGGCTGGGGTCGCCGGACCTCGGTTTCGAGGTCGCGGACTTCCGTGGGCTCATGCGGCCCCGGCTCGCTCCCGCGTGGGGCGCCATCGTCGCCTGGTATGCCGTCATCCACCTTGCCGAGTCCGAATTGGCTTCTGCGGTAGCTGGATTGGCGCGCGTGCTGCGCCCGGGTGGGTGGCTGGCCCTCGCCACTCATGCCGGTGACGCGGTGCACCACGTCGAGGAGTTTCTCGGGGAGTCGGTGCAGTTGGACTTCGTCCTGCACGACGCCACGGCGGTGCGCGAAGCGGTCGCGGCGGCCGGCCTCGACATCGTCGAGTGGTACGTGCGGGGCCCGCTTGCTGGTGCCGAGGCCCAGACGGATCGGGTCTATGTGCTCGCGCGCAAACCCGACTGACGCAGCGCTCTTGCCCTCGCGCAGTGCTTCCGTCGCCGCGTGGGGTGGGCAACCTCATGGCGGCCCTGCCACAGTTCGTCGGGCACTTTCGCTCCGTTGCGGGTAGCCTGACCTCGCACGCGTCGGGGCACGCCGCGTGGTGACCACGATCGACCCGGACAAGGTCCGGGAACTCCGGGGAGTTAAATGATGTTCCATTTTGCAGATGGGTCTATGTCCGCTGCCGGTGACGGTCAGCCACGGGACGTGGCGCGGACGGCGAGACCAACGCGTCGGACGGTGACGGCCGGGTTGGCCTGGGCTGTTCCGGTGGTGACCCTTGGTGCCGCGGCGCCCGCGATGGCTGCCTCCGGGTGTCCGACGATGACCTACCGTCTGGATGCCTCACACGCGACCTACGACGAAGTCAGGATCACGAATACCGGCACAGTGCCGCTGCCAACCGGGACGACGATCACCTGGGTCGTTCAGAACCGTTCAACGTCGGCAGCCACCCTGACCTTCATCAGTGGCGGGCTGAACGGGGTGAGCGCCAGCGTGTCCTCGATCGGCATTGCTGCCGGGGGGACGGCCACCATCACCTTCACCTTGACCGCGCCGCTGGCCCCGGGAGCCGCGCTCTACTGGCGCTACTCGATCACGGGCTGGAACTACGCTTCGAGGGTCACCGTCAACGGTTGCCCGGGGGCGACGGCCTGCCTGTCGAGCAATGGCTACACCCCAGGCACCGCATGCCCGACGGCGGGTGGTGGGGGCGCCCGCCTCGCCAGACCGACCAGCTTCCCCGACCCGTCCGAGGTGCCGCCGAAGACGGCGCCCTTGACGCCCTAGGCGATCAATCCCCGGCCGGGTCGCCGGCAGCCTCGGTGGGCTGGCCGGCGACAACCGTGACCAGGCCAAGGTGGCCCTCGACGGTGAGAAGGTCACCGTTGCTGATTCGGGACATCACGCCTGGGACGCCGAGGACGGCGGGCAGACCGTACTCACGGGCGACCACCCCAGCGTGCGACAGGAGCCCGCCGAACTCGGTGACCAACCCGGCGACGACCCCGAACAGCGGCGTCCAGGCGGGAGACGTGGCCGGAGCGACGAGGATGTCGCCGGGCCGCACCGCCGCGAAGTCCTCAGGGCCGCGGACCAGCCGGGCCCGGCCGGTGGCCGTGCCGCGGCTGGCCGCGATCCCCTGCATCCCGCCATCCCCCACGGTGACGGGCGTCGGAGTCCCCCCGAGATGCACCGGCGCAGAGGTGCGCCGATGACGGTCAAGCTCCGCTCGGCGCTTCTCGACCAGGCGCAGCGGGTCAGCTGGGGCGGCGGGGCCGTTGTGCCCGGCGCCAGCGAGCCGGGCAGCCAGTGCGTTGACCTCGTCGTTCTCCAGCAGGAAGACGTCGGCCGCTGCCGGAAGCAAGCCCTCGGCGGCGAATCGGCGACCCAACTCCAGCAGGATCGCCCGCATCATCGGCACGCCGAGGACGAGGTAGAACTGCTGGTTCTCGCGTAGCCGGAAGTAGGTCTGCGCCAGCGACAACGCCTGGTCGAACACCATCCGCTTGGCCAGCGGCAACCGCGCTCGGGCCTGGGCGGTCGCGAGCTCCCGAGCGGCCCGGAGCTTGGTCTCGCTGATGGCGGGGTCCGGGCTCCCGGCCGCCATGAGGGCGATGAGCTCCCGCACCTGGCTTGGATCCTCGCGCCAGGTCGGGTGGTTGAACTCGTAGCGCGGAGAGCGATGCCCATAGCGCTCCAAGAAGCCGGCCAAGCCCGCCTCGAACTCGGTGCTCGACGGGTCGATCTGAGCCAACTGCCACAGCTCCCGATTGGTTTGAACCGTCAGGTTGCCGGTCAGGCCGGACAACAGCGCCAGCACGACAGTCTGGTCCTCGTCGGCGAGCCAGCGGCGGGTGATCCCGCCGAGCAACTGCAGGGTCAGGTCGGCCGCGACGATCGCCCGAGCGTGGTTGTCCAGCATGGGGATGAGGGCTTCGGCAGACGCCTGCCGGGTCGCCAGGAGGTGCGCGGTCGAGTGCTCCTCCCAGTTGGTCGACACTCCGGCAGTGATCCGCTCGACGTAGCCGGGCAGTCGCCGCTCCCAGTCCCGATGCGTGCCGAGCACGAGCCGAACCAATCCGAGGGCCGCGGAAGCCATCGCTGCGTTAGGCCGGTTTCGGGCCGCGTTACCGTCGCCCCGGGCGGCGTCGCCTGCGTCGCCCGGGTCCGAAGACGCCACTGGTGGCCGCAACGGCAATGACTGCATCCCCTGCTGGAACGCGGTGACATTGACATACGCCCGACCGTGAATCAGTCGGATCATCGGCACGTCGGCCGGCAACTCACCGCCGAGCGAGCGCAATGTCGTGGCCATCGACGCGAAGAAGGTCGAGCTCAGGGCCGACCAGGTGAGCGGGGTGAGCGGGTCGGGATACCGCTCGATGAGCATCTGCCGCGACCATTCCATGCCCAGCAGGTCGGGCGGCAACGACGTGATGGCGCGGGCCTGGGTGACGAGAATGCGCCCCTCGTGGCTCACCCATTCGACATCGGTCGGGCGCCCGGCGTGGGCGTGGATGGCGCGGGCGATCTCGACGAGCGCACTCACCTGCTCTGTCGACAGGACCGCTGCCCGGCGCAGGTCCTCCGGCGTCGGCACGAGGGACACGCCCTGGTCGTCCCGCACTGTCATGACCTTTTTGTCGGCGATCTCCTCGCTCAGCACCACGCCGGTTCGCGTCTCGATGACGAGGTGATCGGGAGTGACCTGCCCTCCGACAAGGGCCTCCCCGAGTCCCCACGTCGCGTCGATGACCAAATGGTCGCGCCGCCCGCTGACCGGGTCTGCGGTGAAGAGCACCCCGGCAGAGTCGGCCGGGACGAGCACTTGGACAACGACAGCCAAGGCGACCTCGGCCGGGTCGATCCCCTCGCGGCGTCGATAGGCGATGGCCGGTCCGCTCCACAGCGAGGCCCAGCAGCGCCGGATGGCCTCGCCCAGAGCCGCCGTGCCGACGACGTTGAGGAAGGTCTCCTGCTGCCCGGCGAATGACGCATCCTCCAGGTCCTCGGCGGTCGCCGACGAGCGGACCGCCACGGCGGCAGGGGTTCCGGGGAGGCCGAGGGCGGCATACCTGGACTCGATGTCGGCGGCGAGCGCCGGCGAGATGACCGCGGACTCGAACAGGCCAGCGATGGTCGCTGCGGCGGCCTTCAGCGACGCGGGATCCTCCACACGTGCGGTCTCGTGCGCGGCGAGGATGGCGGCCTGTATGCCGTTGGAGGCCACAACCTCTCGGTAGGCGTCCGTGGTGATGACGAACCCAGGTGGGACCGGCATACCGGCGGCGATGAGGTCACCGAGGCCGGCGCCCTTGCCGCCGACGATAGCGAGGTCGGCGAGGCCGAAACGATCCAGGGGGGCGACATGGGTCATGAGAAGCGGCCTTCCGGGCGCGGGCGGACGAGGACGACGAGGGTGGCGGCACCGAGCGTGACGAGCAGGCCGGTGCTGATCAGGACGGCGCTGGGGCCGACAGCGCCGGCGAGCAGCGTGGTGAGGGCGGTGGCCAGGAGCTGGGCCAGACCGGTTGCGGTCTGGTTGACGCCCATCACTCGGCCGCGCAGGTCGGCGGGGACGTGCTGCAAGGTCGTCTGCGTGCTCACCTGGACGGTGAGGATGCCGACCCCCATGACCGCCGAGAGGAGCATCGCCGGCGGGACGATCGTGACGAGGGGGAGGATGGTCAGCGACCCGCCGGCGAGGAGGAGGCCGATCAGGCCGAGCCGGCCACGGTCGGACCCCCCACGGGAGCGACCCACGAGGATGACGGCCACCAGCATGCCGACCCCCATCGCGGACATCATGCCGCCGAAGCCGCTCGTGCCGAGGCCGAGGGTGTCCTTGGCGACGACGACGCCGAGGACGCCCATGACGGCGATGATGAGGAAAGCCCCGATGGTGCTGGCCAGGGCGATGAGCAGGTGCCGGTGGCCTCGGATGTAGGACCACCCGGCGCGCGCCTCGCCGGAGAGGCTCTGCGGCCCCGACGGTGCGGAACGGCGCGACGGCAAGCGCAGCAGCGCGACCGCGACGGCCGGGACGAGGAAGGTGAGGCTGTCCAGATAGAAGGCCGCGTCCAGGCCGTAGCTCTCGCCGACCCACCCGCCGACCGCTGGGCCGATCGCGATGGCCCCGACGAAGGCCGCGCCGAACAACGAGTTGGCCGACATGAGCGCGGCGGGCGGGACCAGGTCGGGGATCGTTGCCGCCCGGGCCGGGATGAACAGCTGGTTGACGATCGACATCGCCAGGTAGGCGACGAAGAGCACCGCGAGGCTGTGGGTGAGCGGGATGAGCAGGGCGAGCATCCCTTGGGCGAGGTTTGATCCGACCATGACCCACTTGCGGTTCCAGCGGTCGACCAGCGCGCCGGCCAGGCTGCCCAGCGCCACTGCCGGGACGGCTTTGAGCAGCATGAGGATGCCGACCGCGAAGGCCGATCGGGTCTGTTCGTAGACCAGGGCGACCAGCGCGACGACGACGAGCCGATCGCCGATGAGCGAGATGAGTTCGCTCAACAACAGCGTTCGAAAGGTTGCGGAGCGCAGCGCCGGGGCGGTCGGCGGCCGAGTTCGAGGCGCGGCTGAGGGCATGGCGAAGCCTTCCGGGTGGAGTCGGTAGGCACCGGTGGCGCGTAGTAGCGCGGCCGGTGGGTGGGCGGCATACCGAGGCGGGGTATGCCGTGTGCGCACCTCCCGCGTTCGGTCTGGAGGTGGTATTTCGTTGCAGGAGAGTGGGTTACGGGTCGGGCAGGGAGGCCACGTGGGCGATGATGGCCTCGCCCGCGGTCGTCAGATGCAGGCGGGCCGCGTCGAGGGTCCAGACGGAGCTGCCGTCTCGGACCATCGCGGCGAGCCCCTGGGTGAAGATCCACATGAGGGTGTTGACCTGGGTGAGACGCTCGACCGAGACGGCAGCCAGGCGAGGGTCGGCCCTCAGCGCCGCGATGATCGGCGGCGGAGGAGGGCCGGTGAGCTGGTGGCGCATCCACGCCGCCGCGAGATCGAACAGGTGCGGCTCCTCGGTGGCCAGGCGCACCGTGCGCAACCCCAGGGAGAGCAAGGGTGGCGTCCCCGGCTCGGGTTGGGCGAGGTACTGCTGGATGAACTCGGTAACCCGTTGGTCGACGCGGGCTCGCAGGGCGTCCATCGAGCCCCAGGAGGAGTAGACCGGCTGGGTCGAGACGCCGAGGGCGTCGGCGACCCCGCGGGCGGTGAGGGCCGGGAGCCCGCCGACGCGGACCAGGTCGACCGCGGCCCGCTCGATGTCCTCCGGGGTAACCCGGGTGGGTCGTGCCATGGCTCCTCCTTTCGATGACAACGACAGTTATATAACTGACGTTGTCTTACTGTCAAGAGGATCCGTGGATCAGGTCTGGGCGATGCCGACCGGGCAGGTCATGCCGTTGGGGCCGTGGTTGCAGTAGCCCGCGGGGTTCTTGTGCAGATAGCCCTGGTGGTAGTCCTCGGCGAGATAGAACGGCCCCGCGTCTGCCGCCGAGCGGATCTCGGTCGTGATCGCCCCAAAGCCGTTCTCGCGCAGCACCTTCTGGAAAGCATCCTGGGTGGCCAGCGCCGCTGCCTCCTGCTCGGGCGTCGTCCAGTAGATCGCCGACCGGTAGGCCGTGCCGACGTCGTTGCCCTGCCGGTTCCCCTGCGTCGGGTCGTGGTTCTCCCAGAACACCTTGAGCAGCGCCGAGATCGACGTGACCGCGGGGTCATAGACCACCTGGACCGTCTCGGCGTGCGCCGTCGCCCCGGTGCAGGTCTCCTCATACGTCGGGTTCGGCGTGTAACCACCCATGTACCCCGCTGCCGTGACGATCACGCCCGGCAGCCGCCAGAAGATCCGCTCGACGCCCCAGAAGCACCCCATCGCGAGATAGACGACCTCGGAGCCCGCCGGCCACGGGCCTTCGAGCGGCGTTCCGAGGACGACGTGGGTGGGGGAGACGGCATACGGGCGGGTATGCCGCCCTGGCAGCGCCTCCTCGCGCGTGACGAAGGATGTCCGACGGCCGAAAAGGAAACCCATCGGGTCAGTATCGCCGATACCCTCCCCGGATGGTCCCGGCCGCGCCTCCACCTCGCCGGCTGACCCGCAGGCTGATCCAGTTGTATGCCGGGCTGGTCACCTTCGCGTTCGGAGAGGCGCTCATCCTCGAGGCGGGCCTCGGCGTCATCCCGTGGGACGTGTTCCAACAGGGCCTGGTCAACCATTGGGGCCTCACCATGGGCACCTGGTCGATCATCGTCGGCGTCGCGGTCCTGCTGCTGTGGATCCCGCTTCGTCAGCGGCCGGGCATCGGCACGGTGAGCAACGCCATCGTCATCGGCGCGGCCCTGGACCCGATGCTCCGCGCGATCGAGGCACCCGAGTCGCTGGGGTGGCGGGCGGCATACCTCGTCGCGGGGATCCTCATCAACGGAGTGGCGACGGCGGCCTATATCGGGGCACGGCTGGGGCCCGGGCCGCGCGACGGGCTGATGACCGGGCTGGTGCGGCTGACCGGGAGGTCCGTCCGGCTGGTCCGCACCGGGCTGGAAGTGACCGTCGTGCTCATCGGTTGGGCGCTCGGGGGAAATCTGGGCCTCGGAACGGTCCTTTTCGCCGTGTCGATCGGGCCCGTCGTCCACGTATTTCTGCCCAAACTCACCGTGCCTGGGGGATCGGCATTGCACTGAAGGGCACATTTTCGCCCAGGCTTGGTAAACTGTGAACTTCACACCGGGGCCCGCGCCCCGGCAGCTGCGACAGCGCGCCGATCTCGGCGCCTGGTTGGCAGCGCCGCGCGACCCGACGACACCCCGAGCAACCGAGCCGCACTGGTCGTTTGCCCGGGACAGGCAAGGAGACGAACAACCGTGACCGAGACCGCGAAGAGCGCCTACCTCACCCCGGAGGCCCACGACCGGCTCAAGGGCGAGCTTGAGCACCTCTCGACCGAGGGGCGCGTCGAGTTGTCCAAGAAGATCGAGGCGGCGCGCCTCGAAGGTGACCTCCGCGAGAACGGTGGCTACCACGCCGCCAAGGAGGAGCAGGGCAAGATGGAGGCCCGGATCCGCCAGCTGACCCAGTTGCTGGAGTCGGCCATCGTCGGCGAGACCCCGCCCCCGGACGACGGCATCGTCGAGCCCGGCATGGTCGTCACGGTCGAGATGTTCGACGAGGAAGAGACCTTCCTGCTCGGTCACCGCGAGATCCAGGACCACACCGACCTGCACGTCTTCAGCGAGGCGAGCCCGCTGGGCCGCGCCGTCAACGGCCGCACCGTCGGAGAGACCGTGAGTTACGTGGCCCCCAACGGCAAGACCATCGAGGTCAAGATCCTCAACACCAGCCCCTACGCGGGCTGAGCCACCGCCCGCACCTCAGGACCCGAAGACCAGCCGATAGCCGGCCGAGCGCAGCGCTCGCAGGACCTCTTCGCGGTGGGCGGTGCCGCGGGTCTCCAGATCGACGGCGATCTCGACCTCGTCGACGGCCAGGCCGGAATCGGTCCGCACGTGGTTGACCTCGACGACGTTCGCCGTGGTCGCGGCCAGGTCGGCGAGCAGGCGGGCCAGCGAACCTGGCCGGTCCGGCACCCGCACGGTGACCTGGAGGAAACGGCCGCCGGCGGTCAGGCCGTGGCGCACGATCCGCAGCAGGAGCAGCGGGTCGATGTTGCCGCCGGACACGACGGCGACGACGGGCCCCTCCAGCGGCCCGGGACCCTCCAACAAGCGGGCCACCGCAGCCGCTCCGGCCGGCTCGGCGACCACCTTCGCGCGCTCCAGGAGGAAGACGACGGCGCGGGACAGCGCGGCCTCGCTCACGGTGACCATGTCGTCGACGAGGTTGGACACCACCTCGAACGGCACCGGTCCGGGGCGCCCAACCGCGATCCCGTCGGCCATCGTCTGCATCGAGTCGACGGCCACCGGCGTCCCCGCGGCCAGCGACAACGGCCAGGCAGCAGCCTGCTCGGCCTGCACGCCGATGACTCGCACGTCGGGCCGCAGTGATTTCGCCGCCACGGCGATCCCGCCGACCAGCCCGCCTCCTCCGGTCGACACGAGGATCGTCTTGACGTCGGGCAGTTGTTCGAGGATCTCCAGCCCGCAGGTCCCTTGTCCCGCAACGATGTCCGGGTGGTCGAAGGGGTGGATGAGGACGGCGCCGGTCGACGCGGCATACTCCAGCGCCGCCACGAGCGCCTCGTCGAGGGTGTCGCCGTGCAACTGCACCGTCGCGCCGTAGGCGCGGGTCGCCGCGAGCTTGGGCAGAGGGGCGCCGACTGGCATGAAGACCGTCGCGGAGATGCCCAACAGTTGCGCGGCCAGCGCCACTCCCTGCGCGTGGTTGCCGGCGCTCGCGGCCACGACGCCGCGGACGCGCTCCGCCTCGGACAGCCGCGACATCCGCGTGTAGGCGCCTCTGATCTTGAACGATCCGGCCCGTTGGAGGTTCTCGCACTTGAGATAGACCGGCACCCCGACCCGCTCGGACAACCCGCGGCTGTGCTCCAAGGGGGTGGTCGTCACGACGCCGACGAGCAACTCCCGCGCGGCTCGGACGTCAGCGAGGGTGACCGGCAGGGACTCCATGGCGGGCAAGGCTATCCGTCGCCGAGGGCCAACCTCCGGGCTACGGCACGGGCCGCGTCCGGATGGGTCGGCGCGAGCAGGCCGACAACGACCAGCAGGTATGCCGCGTCGACCCCGATCCGTGGTGCTCGCGGCACCCGCCAGCCCCCCGCATGGTCGGCCGCGACCGCCTCCAGCAGGGCTCGTGCCTCCGTCGACGGGGTATGCCGCAGCACGCCCCCGGAGCCCAGCACCAGACCGAGGTCGGTCAGTGCTCGGGGCGCCTCGCCGGGGAACGGCGGCCGGGCGTGCCGTCGGACGGCGACGATGGCCGCCAGCCGGGCGAGGTCCAGGTCGAGGGCCGCTTCACCCGGCCCTGACGGGAGGTATGCCGGCTGCTCACCCAGGCGCGCGGCATACCTGCGCAGGGCGGTCGACGTCGGAAGGTGCTCGCGGGCGGCTGCCTCGATGACTCCCTCGGCGTTCCAGCGCATCCCGAGGTCGGCCTCGACGGTGCGTGAGAACCGCAGCGGCGCAACGACTTCGGTGCGGCGGCCGGCGTCGTCACCTCGTGGGGTGACGGCCGAATAGACGTCCGTGGTTGCGCCTCCGACGTCGACGACGAGCACGTCCTGGTCGAGGACCTCGGCGAGCACCTCGACCCCGGCGAGGACCGCGTCGGGCGTGGCCGCGCGCACGACCCGGGCGAAGGCGGCGTCGGTGGACAGGCCCTTGCCTCCGATGACGTGCCTGAGGAACACCTCGCGGATCGCCACGCGCGCGCTCGCGGGAGCGACGACCCCGATCTCGGGCAGCACGTTGTCGGCGAGCACATGGGGCCGACCGGCCCGCTGGAGGGCCGCCGCGACGGCGGGCTGAGCGTCGAGGTTGCCGGCGACGACGACGGGGACGTCGTGGGGGAGCGTTGAGGCGGCGAGAGCGATCCCATTGTGCTGCAACACTTCTGCGTTGCCGCCATCGGTGCCACCGACGAGCAGGACGATGTCGGGGCGGGCCTCCGCGAGGGCCGCCAGGGCCGCCGTGTCGAGCGGGCCGGACGCCACGTGGACGACCTTCGCGCCGGCCGAGAGGCCCACGCGATAGCCGGCCTCGGCCGTCACGGTCCGTTCATAGCCGATGACCGCGAGGCGCAGCCCGCCGCCTGCCGACGAGCAGGCCACGATCCGGCCGTCGTCGACCGCGGCGGCATCACCGAGGTGGGCAGCGAGGGAGCGGACCCCGTCCATGACGTCGGTGTCGAGGGTGGTCGGGGTCTCGGCGCGACCCAGGACGGCGCCAGTCTCGTCGCCGTCGGCAGCGCTCACCTGGACGAGGGCGGCCTTGGTGAAGGTCGACCCCACGTCAACAACGAGGAGCGCCTGATGGCCGATCGGCGAGCCCATCAGCCGTGGATGTCCAGGGCCTCGCGCAGATCGTCGATGAGGTCCTCGACGTCCTCGATGCCGACCGACAGGCGGATGAGGTCACCGGGCACCTCCAGCGCGGTGCCGACGACCGAGGCATGGGTCATCCGGCCGGGGTGCTCGATGAGCGACTCGACGCCGCCGAGCGACTCGCCAAGGGTCCACAGCGACACGGCGGCGCAGGCCTTGACCGCCGCGTCCTCACCGCGGCGCAGTCGGAAGGACACCATGCCGCCGAACCGGCGCATCTGCCGGGCGGCGACCTCGTGCCCGGCGTGTCCGGCCAGCCCGGGATAGAGCACCTGGCTCACGGCGTCGTGGCCGCTGAGGAACTCGACAATGCGCTCGGCGTTGTCGCAGTGCCGCTCCATCCGCACGGCGAGGGTCTTGAGCCCACGCAGCACGAGCCACGCGTCGAAAGGCCCGGAAACGGCTCCGATCGCGTTCTGGTGGAAGGCGATCCGCTCGGCGGCATCGGCGTATGCCGCGACACCCACCTCCTGCGCGACGACGACGGCGCCGCCGACGACGTCACTGTGCCCACCGGCATACTTCGTCGTGCTGTGGGTGACGATGTCGGCACCGAGCGCGAGCGGCTGTTGGAGGTAACTCGTCGCGAAGGTGTTGTCGACGACGAGCAGGGCGCCGGCCTCGTGGGCCACCGCGGCGAGCGCGGCGATGTCGGCGACGCCGAGGAGCGGGTTCGAGGGCGTCTCGACCCAGACGAGCTTCGTGCGACCCGGCTCGATGGCCGCCTGGACCGCCGCAACATCGGCCATGGGGGCGACGGTGTGCTCGACGCCGTGCGCCCGGGCGACCCGGTTGACATAGCGGTAGGTGCCGCCATAGGCGTCGGTGGGGACCACGAGGTGGTCACCCGGACCGACGAGGGAGCGGACGACGCAGTCCTGCCCCGCCAGCCCGGAGGCGAAGGCGAACCCGCGCGAGCCCCCTTCCAGGGCCGCGAGGCACTCCTCGAGGGCGGCGCGCGTGGGGTTGGCCGAGCGGGAGTACTCATAGCCCCCGCGCAGCCCGCCGACGCCGTCCTGTTTGAAGGTCGACACCTGGTAGATCGGCGTCACCACCGCGCCGGTGGACTCGTCGGCCTCCTGCCCGGCATGGATGGCCGTCGTGGAGAAGCCGCGGGGGCGCTGCGTGGTCATGGCGAGCGACTTTAGCCCCGCGCGGCCGGTCGTGGGTGGCAAGCGGGCTGAGCGACGGATAGGCGACGGCTCGGCGTTGACGAATCAGGCGCGGACGCAGTCGTGCACGAGACCGGTGAACGCCCGGGTCGTCGTCCTGACGGTCACCTGATGGGTGGTCGTGCGCTCGGTCGCGGGGGGCAGGTCGACGGTCACCGTGCCCACGACGGCCTTGCGCTGGTCTTGGGCTTGGACCGTGCAGACGACGGCCTGTGCGGGTGGCCGGTGCAGGTCGAAGGTGACCACCGTCGTCCGGTCGTCGACCACAGACACCGCCGTCAACGTCACGTCTATGGCCTGGTCGGCCACCGACAGGACCTTCCACGAGGCGAACCCGGTGAACGCCAGGGTGAACGCGATGCCCAGCGCCCACCACTTGCCGGTCCCCGGGGTGATCCGCGGACGTTGAGACGACACGGGGTAAGCCTTCCGCCGAACGGTGGGATGATGGTCCACCGTAACCCCCTCCCTGCGAAGGACACGATTCAGGTATGCCGCCCACCCCCGAGAGCGCGCCCGCACCCGACACCGGGCAGCGTCGTGACGGCTTCCGGCTCCTGGCCGTCCATGCTCACCCGGACGACGAGTCGAGCAAGGGCGCTGCGGCGTCGGCGATGTATGTCGCCGACGGAGCCCGGGTCTGCGTCGTGTCCTGCACCGGCGGGGAGCGTGGCGACGTCCTCAACGAGGCGCTCAAGGACGACCCGCACATCCAGCGCGACATCGCCCAGGTGCGCCGCGACGAGATGGCCGCAGCGGCCGCCGCTCTCGGAGTCGAGCATGTCTGGCTCGGGTTCGTCGACTCCGGTCTGCCCGAAGGCGACCCGTTGCCGCCGTTGCCCGAAGGGTGTTTCGCCCTCGAGCCCATCTCGGTGACCACCGAGGCGCTCGTGCGGGTCATCCGCGAATTCCGACCGCACGTCGTCACGACCTACGACGAGCACGGCGGCTACCCCCACCCCGACCACATCATGACCCACACCGTCTCGATGTCGGCCTTCGCAGCGGCCGGCGACCCCGCGGCATACCCCCATGCGGGGCAGCCGTGGCAGCCGCTGAAGCTCTACTACAACCAGACCCACTCGGGCGGGCGGATCCGGGCCTTCCACGAGGCCTTGCTCGCCGAGGGGTTGGACTCGCCTTACGGTGAGTGGGTGGAGCACATCGAGCGACGCGGGCAGCGGCACGTGACGACGCGGGTGCCGTGCGCGGAGTTCTTCGCCGCTCGCGACCGGGCGTTGCTCGCCCACGCGACGCAGGTCGACCCCGAGGGCTCGTGGTTCAAGATGCCGCGCGAGCTGGAGCGGTCGGTCTGGCCGACCGAGGATTTCGAGGCGGCGCTGTCCTATGTGCCGATCATCGAGGTGGAGGACGATCTGTTCGCCGGGCTGCCGTCGGTGGCGGAGGCGGACGAGATGGCGACGCGTCAGGGTTTGACGCTGGTGTTCGACGGACGGGTGGCGGTCTGATGGGTGGTCCAGTTCCCAACTCGGCGGTCGGGCCGGGGCTCGGGGCGTTCCTCGCGTTCTTCGCGCTGGCGGTCGCGCTCTACTTCCTCATGCGGAACATGAATGCGCGGATGCGCCGGATGGCCTATCGCGAACGCGATCGGATCGCTGCCCTGGAGGCGGCCGAGGCGGCGAAGTCCGGGACCTCGACGCCGGCGGACTCGGGGCCGACGGCGACGCCGAGTGATGCGGCGGCCCAGGGTGACGCGGCCGCACCGAAGCCGAAGCGGAAGAAGCCGAACGAGCCCTGAGGAGCGAACGAGCCCTGAGCGAACGGGCTCGCCGTCGGGGTCAGGCCGTCGCGACGGTGTATGCCGCGAGCGAGACGGCCACGAAGTGCGTGATGAACGCGGCGACCGTGCAGGCGTGGAAGACCTCGTGGAACCCGAACCACCGCGGTGAGGGGTTGGGACGCTTAGTGCCGTAGACGACCGCACCCACGGTGTAGAGGACGCCGCCCGCGACGATGAGCGACATGACAGCGGCCCCGCCGCCGGCCAGCAACGGCGTGAAGTAGAAGACGGCGACCCAACCCAGCGCGACGTAGATCGGCGTGTAGAGCCAGCGGGGCGCGTCGACCCACAGCACCCGGAAGGCCACGCCGCCGAGGGCGCCGGCCCACACGGTGATCAGCAGGGTGCGAGCCTGTTCGGTCGGCAGCAGGCACAGGGCGAAGGGCGTGTAGGACCCGGCGATGATGAGGAAGATGTTCGAGTGGTCCAGGCGCTTGAGCACCTGGTGGACCTTCTGCGACCAGTTGCCGCGGTGGTAGACCGCCGAGGTGCCAAAGAGCATGGCGGCCGTGATGACGAAGACCACCGCTCCGATCCGCGCTCGGCCGGCAGGGGCGAGGATGATGAGGACCAGGCCTGCGATGACCGCGACGGGGAAGGTGCCGGCGTGCAGCCACCCGCGCAGGCGGGGTTTGGCGACGTGGTGCTCGGGCAACTGGATGGCGCTCATGAGTCAAGGATAACTTACGTTGCCGTAACTTACGACTCCGTAAGTTACGAGTGTGAGGCAAGGCTCGCGGCATACATGACCGTGCGAGCGCTATCTCCGGGGTCAGGGGGTTCGCGGGGGCGTAAAGATGACCGTGCGAGCGCTATCTCCGGGGTCAGGGGGTTCGCGGGGGCGTAAAGATGACCGTGCGAGCGCTATCTCCGGGTTAAACGGGGGTGCGGGGGCGTAAAGATGACCGTGCGAGCGCTATCTCCGGGGTGGGCGGGGGGTCGCGGGGGTTTCGGGGGTGCGGGCGGGGGATGGGAGCGACGCGGCATACGGGAGTAGCGTGTCGGGCACAGCCGACAACGGCGAGGTTCGCGAACGGAAGGCGAGTCGGGTGGGCCTGAGCGACGTGCTCTACGGCGTCTACGAGCGTCGGCTGGCGCACGATCTCGACCGGTCGAACGTGCCGCGGCACGTCGGCGTCATGCTCGACGGCAACCGGCGCTGGGCCAAGGCCAACGGCTTCGACACGGTGGGCGGACATCAGGCCGGGGCCGACAAGATCCAGGACCTCCTCGCCTGGTGCGAGGAGACCGGCGTCGAGTTGGTCACCCTGTGGCTGCTCTCGACCGACAACCTCGACCGCGACTCCAGCGAGTTGGAGCCGCTCCTGGGGATCATCGAGGAGGCCGTCAACGACCTCGCCGCGGCCCAACGCTGGCGCCTCCACCCGATCGGCGCCCTTGACCTGTTGCCGGAGGCGACGGCCACCGCACTACTGGCGGCCGAGACCGCGACGGCGGGCGTCACTGGTCTCACCGTCAACGTCGCTGTGGGTTACGGCGGTCGACGCGAGATCGCCGACGCCGTGCGGCAACTCATCCTTGAGCAGGCCGCGACCGGCATACCCATCGAGGAGATCGCCGACAAGGTGAGCGTCGAGGCGATCGCCCAGCACCTCTACACGCGCGGACAACCCGATCCCGACCTGGTGATCCGCACCTCCGGCGAGCAGCGCCTCGGGGGCTTCCTGCTCTGGCAGAGCGCGAAGAGCGAGTTCTACTTCTGCGAGGCCTACTGGCCGGACTTCCGGCGGGTCGACTTCCTGCGCGCGCTGCGGGCCTACGCCAACCGCGAGCGCCGCTTCGGCCGCTGAGACCTCACCCGAGCGCGCGCGGTCAGGAGCCCGCGTGGGTGCGAGCCCCGGTGAGTATGCCGTTCACCGCGCCATTGCTCGGGTTGCCGTCGGTGGCGTTGCCCTTCTTGCCCTTCTTGCCCTTGGCGGTGCCGTTGCTGGCGGCATTCAGGTCGGCCTCCGACTCCGACCCGTCCGCTTCCGGCTCGTCGGCGTCACTGTCCTCGTCCCTGGTGCTGGACGTGACCGGGGAGAGCATGGCACCGGCTGCGTCGGCGTCAGTCTCAGGCTCGGCGTCGGCGTCGGGCGACGAGTCGTCGCTGTGCGAGGTGATGGCCGACGTCATCGCTGCGGCGGCCTGCTGGGCCCTCGCCAACGCGGCGTGAGTGGCCTTGGAGACGAGGCCCTCCGCGGGCCCGGTGGCCGATGCAGCCTCTTCGGAGAACCGATAGACGTTCCACACGGGGACGTCGTCGTCGGCAGACTCGGTCTCCAGGGGCTCCGGCGGCGTGAACGGGTTCTGTGCCGACCAGATGAGGTAGGCCTTCTCGGCGACAGGGAGCGTCGGGAAGAGCATGTCGGTGCCGATGAGCTCCATGAGCCCGGCCCGCTGCAGGGGGAGCAGGAGGTCCTGCTTGACGCGTGCCAAGCCCAAGCGCACGCCCCGCTCGGCGAGGTCACGCTGCAACTCGGCCAGCCCGTCCGCGGCGGTGAGGTCGACCTCGACGTTGGCCTCGACGTTGAGGATGAACCAGCGCGCGGGGCTCTGGGGGAAGGCCTTGTTCTCCTGGTCGACGACCATGGTGGCCCGACGGCGCAGGTCGCCGACGTTGGCGAAGAACAAGGGTGCGTCGTAGCGGTAGACGATCAGGCCCGGGAGCGTTTGAGCGGTCGGGTAGTCGGCGACGTCGTGCATGCCGGGCAGGCCCGGGACGCGCCCGAGCACACCGTCGTGGGGGCGGGCCAGACGCTGGGTCATCTCCAGGACGCTGAGGGCGATAGCGATGCCGATCCCCGTGACGACGCCGAAGAAGACGGTCCCGACGGTGGCAGCCATCGCCAGCAGCAACTCCTGCTTGCGGAAGCGAGCCAGCCGCTTGATCTCCTTGACGTTGATCAGCTTGCTGGCGGCATAGAAGACCACGGCGGCCAGGGCAGCCTGTGGAAGGTTGGCGATCAACGGTCCGGCGACGAACAGGACGATGATCAGCATGAACGCCGCGACCACCGAATACATCTGGGTGCGTGCGCCGGACGCCACCGCGAGCGCTGTGCGGGAGCCCGAGGACGAGACGGGGAAACCACCGAGCAGGCCCACGGCGACGTGGCAGCCGCCCAGCGCGATCAACTCTTGCTGGGGATCGAGTTGGTTGACGGCGCGGTCCTCGTCGGGGTCGATGGGGGCGGGGAACCCGCGGGCCACCAGGGTGTTGTCGCCGTAGGCGACGATCGCCACTCCGACGCCGGCTGCCAACAGAGCCTCGATCTCTGACCAGGACACCGCCGGGATGGACGGGAGAGGCAGACCGGTGGGAACCGTGCCCAGCACCGCGACGCCCTGGTTCTTGAGCTGGAAGACGGTGCACACGACGGTCGCTACAGCCACCGCGATGAGCGTGGCTGGCCAGCGATGCCTCACCCAGTGGATGAGCATGAGGAAGACGAACGTCCCGATCCCGACCCAGAGGGTGAACAGGTGCGTTCCGCTGGCCACTCCGAGGAAGGATTGGACCTGCTCAACGATGCTCTCGCCGTGGACCTTCGTGCCGGTCATCTTGCCGAGTTGGCCGACGACCATGAGGACGGCCGCGCCCGCGAGATAGCCCACGAGCAGCGGCTGGGAGAGCAACTCGGCGACGATGCCCAGGCGCAGCATCCGAGCGACGAAGCACCAGCCCGCGACGATGAGCGAAAGCGCCGCTCCCAAGGTGGTGGCCTTCACCGGGTCACCGTTGGCGAACGGCGCGATCGCCACGCCGGCGATGAGGGCGACGGTCGACTCCGGGCCCACGGAAAGCATCCGCGACTGGCCCATCACGGCATACACGATGAGGGCGCCGAGCGCGGTCGAGAGGCCGACCTCCGGGGGCACCCCCACGATGGCGGAGTAGGCCATGCACTGGGGAATCATGTAGGCGACGACGGCCACGCCCGCGAAGATGTCCGAGCGCAACCAGTGCCGGCGATAGTGCTGCAGGGTCCGCAGGCCGGGGGTCCCGGCGAGCAGCGCCTTGGTCAGCAGACTCGGGCCCGTGGTCGACGTGTGGTACTCGATGGAGGGACGGCGGGCGAGGAAGTCCTCGGGATCCGGGTCGCCCCCCGCCTGCACCAGGGCCGCAGCCGCCATCTCGCGCTTGCGCAGTCGCTTGAGGTGTCGCGCTGCCTGCTTGGCGGCTTCCTGATCGCGTTGCTCCTGGTCCACCTCGACGGGCGATTCCGGCAGCGCTCTGCTCGCGTTGTCACCATCTCCAGATTTGGACATGGGATCACCCCCACACGTTGTCAGATGGCCGGCTGGTGAACATGGGATGACCGGCCGGAAGAGTCGCGCCCAATCTAGGGGAACCAACGACCGCGCGCACCCCCTTGCCCAGCGCGACGGCATACCGGCTGGGTATGCCGCGTCGCCGCCGCAACGGCGCACCCCGCGACTCGCTTCGCTCAGGGGTGCGCGACGCGCCGGGCCGGATCCCGCGCGGCGGCGCGGTGGGCGCTTACCGTCGGAGCACGTGCAGATCGCCAAGGAGGGGTGCGTGGCTGCTTCTCGGACGTCCGCGAACGGTGCTGCGGGTCGAAAGACCTACGTTCTGGACACGTCGGTCCTGTTGTCCGATCCGCGAGCGATAACGAGGTTCGCCGAACACGAGGTGGTGCTCCCGGTCGTCGTCGTCACCGAGTTGGAGGCCAAACGCCACCACCCGGAGTTGGGCTACTTCGCCCGGACGGCGCTGCGGATGCTCGATGACTTGCGGGTGGCGCACGGTCGGTTGGATTGCGCCCTGCCGATCGGCGACCTCGGCGGCACGGTGCGCGTCGAGCTCAACCACTCGAACCCTGACGTCCTGCCCGCGGGACTTCGGCTGGGCGACAACGACACCCGGATCCTCGCGGTGGCCAAGAACCTCGCCGCCGACGGCAACGACGTCACCGTCGTCAGCAAGGACCTGCCGATGCGGGTCAAGGCCTCGGCGGTGGGACTGGACGCGCAGGAGTATCGGGCTGAGCTCGCCGTCGACTCCGGCTGGACGGGGATGGCCGACCTCGACATGACGGTCGAAGACATGGCTGAGCTCTACGAGCACGGTCGAGTCGAGCACGCGGCGGCTGCGGAGTTGCCGTGCCACACCGGGCTGGTGCTGCACTCGCCGCGCGGCAGTGGCCTGGGTCGGGTCGGCGCCGACAAGCAGGTGCGCCTGGTCCGTGGGGACCGCGACGCCTTCGGGCTGCACGGCCGGTCGGCCGAGCAACGCATTGCCCTGGACCTCTTGCTCGACCCCGACGTCGGGATCATCTCTCTCGGCGGCCGGGCGGGGACCGGCAAGTCCGCCCTCGCCCTGTGCGCGGGGCTCGAGGCCGTCCTCGAACGGCGCCAGCACCGCAAGGTGGTCGTCTTCCGGCCGTTGTATGCCGTCGGCGGCCAGGAGTTGGGCTACCTCCCGGGCACCGAGGCCGAGAAGATGGGTCCGTGGGGGCAGGCCGTCTTCGACACCCTCGGCGCGTTGCTCTCCACGGAAGTGGTGGAGGAGATCCTCGACCGGGGGATGCTGGAAGTCCTGCCGCTCACCCACATCCGCGGCCGCTCGCTGCACGACGCGTTCGTCATTGTCGACGAGGCCCAGTCGTTGGAGCGCAATGTCCTGCTGACGGTGCTCTCCCGGGTTGGGCAGAACTCGCGGGTCGTCCTCACCCACGACGTCGCCCAGCGCGACAACCTGCGGGTCGGGCGCCATGACGGGGTGGCGGCCGTCATCGAGACCCTCAAGGGCCACCCGCTCTTCGCCCATGTGACGTTGACCCGCAGCGAGCGCAGCCCGATCGCTGCTCTGGTGACCGACCTGCTCGAACGCCTGGACCTCTGACCCTGCCGCTCTCGATGCCGGGGTGGAGATTTGTCCGTTCGGCTGATCTCTGGCACTCTATGACGAAGATCTCGACTTGGTAACGCCGTGACGGAATCCGTCGTGCGTTCCGTCTAGAGATGTGGGAGAGCACGGCCAGATGCGACATCGACCAACGATGCCGCGCGTCGAAAGGATGATCGTGGCGGAGCGTTATGTCGGTCGGCACCGCCGAGCCGAACTCGCGCTCGCTGCGGCGACCGCGGGATCGGCACCCAAGGGCCTCGCGTTCCGGCCGCTGCTGCACGCCGGGGCCTCTGTCGCGTTGGCCACGGCCGCCGTCGGCGGTTACCTCACGGCCGGTGGCGCAGCGGACACCAACGGCGTTACCCTCGCCGACCCGGCTTTCGCATCAGCGAATGCCGCGGCGTCCCTGAGCCGGACCCTCGCCGATGCCCCCGTCGCCCTCACCGCGTTCGACGCGACTGCTGCCGACGCCGAGATCGCCCAGGCCAACCGCGAGCGGGTCAGCCGGGTCGTGAGCGTGACGACCGCCAACGAGATCGCCGCGCAAGCGGCCGCCGCTGAGGCCGCCCGACTGGACGTCGAACGGCAGGCCGCCGCCGAGCGGGCCACACGTGACGCCCAACGGGCCAGCATCCTGGCCAACGCCCAGCGTGACCCCAAGGCGGTCGCCGCCGTGCTGGTGGCCGACCGTGGCTGGAGCACCGCGCAGTTCGGCTGCTTGGTCAAGTTGTGGACCAAGGAGAGCAACTGGCGCTGGAACGCCGACAACCCGACGTCGAGCGCCTACGGCATCCCGCAGTCTCTGCCGGGGTCGAAGATGGCGTCCGCGGGTGCCGACTGGCGCACCAACCCGGTCACTCAGATCAAGTGGGGGCTGGGTTACATCGCCAGCCGCTACGGCTCGCCGTGCAGCGCGTGGAGCCACTCGGTCAACCACAACTGGTACTGACCGCCGGGTCGAGCGCAGCCAGATCAGGCACTGACCGATCAGAGTTTGCGCAGTCGGACCTTCTGCACCGAGTGATCCTCGCCCTTGACGATGACCAGCGTGGCCCGCTGGCGGGTCGGGAGGATGTTCTCGACGAGGTTCGGGCCGTTGATCGTCTCCCAGATCGTCAGCGCCGTCGCCACGGCCTCCTCATCGGACAACGCGGCATACCGGTGGAAGTAGGCGTTCGGGTTGGCGAAGGCGGTCGCGCGCAGGGTGAGGAACCGGTCGACGTACCAGCGTTCAATGTGTGACACCCGAGCGTCGACATAGACCGAGAAGTCGAAGTAGTCGCTCACTGCCATCCCGGTGCCGCCCATCGGGCGAACGGGCGGCGCGCCGAGGACGTTGAGCCCCTCGACGATGAGCACGTCGGGCTGACGCACGACGATCCGCTCACCCGGGACGATGTCGTAGGACAGGTGTGAGTAGACCGGCACCGACACCTCGGGCCGTCCGCCCTTGACCTCTGCGAGGAACCGCAACAACGCTCGGCGGTCGTAAGACTCGGGAAAACCCTTGCGGTGCATGAGTCCTCGCCGACGAAGCTCGGCGTTCGGCAGGAGGAAACCGTCGGTCGTGACGAGCTCGACGTTGGGGGTGGACGGCCAGCGCGACAGCAGTTCCCGCAGGATGCGCGAGGTCGTTGATTTCCCGACGGCCACCGATCCGGCAACGCCGATGACGAAGGGCGTGCGCTGGCGGCGCTCCATGAGGAAGTCGCTGGTCACGCCGTGCAACTGCTCGACGGCCTCGCAATAGAAGGTCAGCAGCCGTGAGAGCGGCAGGTAGACCTCTTGGACCTCGCCCAGGTTCAGCGGGTGGTCGAGGCCGCGCAGCCGGGTGAGGTCGTCCGCCGTGATCTCGAGCGGGTGGTTCTTGGCCAGCCGAGACCACGCCGACCGGTCCAGTTCCACGAAGGGTGTGGGAAAACTCCCGTTGCTCTCACGGCGCTGGGTCACGCGCCACATTCTTGCGTATGCCGGGCGGGACAGGGCCGCAGGTGGGGGCAACTACGCTGGTGGCCATGTGTGGAATCGTGGGTTACGTTGGTCAAGCGTCGGACGGGACGGCCTTGGACGTCGTCATGGAGGGGTTGGCCCGGTTGGAGTACCGGGGCTACGACTCCGCCGGTGTGGCCGTCATCGACGGAGACCACGTCGCCTTCCGCAAGCGTTCGGGGAAGCTCGTCAACCTTCAGGACGCCATCGCCGCCGAGCCGTTGCCGCAGACGGCGACGGCCATCGGCCATACCCGTTGGGCCACTCACGGTGGCCCCACCGACGACAACGCCCACCCCCACCTCGGCGGGTCCCACGGCCGGCTGGCCCTCATCCACAACGGGATCATCGAGAACTTCCACGCGCTCAAGACCGAGTTGCTCGAGCAGGGCGTTGCGTTCGCCTCCGAGACCGACACTGAGGTTGCTGCCCATCTGGTGTCGGCGGCCTACGACCGCACGCACGACCTCACGGCCGCCATGCTCGAGGCGGTCGCCCGCCTGGACGGCGCCTTCACCCTGTTGGCGATTCACGCCGACCAGCCCGGTGTCGTGGTGGGTGCCCGGCGCAACAGCCCCCTGGTGGTCGGCCTCGGGACGGGAGCCAACTACCTCGGCTCCGACGTCGCGGCCTTCATCGGGCACACCCGTGAGGCGCTTGAGCTCGGCCAGGACCAGATCGTGACGATCACCCCCGACTCGGTGACGGTCCTCGGGTTCGACGGAACCCCGGCCGAGGGTCGCCGCTATCACGTCGACTGGGACGCCGCCGCAGCCGAGAAGGGCGGCTACTCGTCGTTCATGGCCAAGGAGATCGACGAGCAGCCGCACGCCGTCGCCGACACCCTGTTGGGCCGGACCAAGGAGAACGGGGAGTTGGTCCTCGACGAACTGCGCGTCTCCGAGGACGCCCTGCGCGCCGTCGACAAGATCGTCATCGTTGCGTGCGGCACGGCCGCCTATGCCGGGATGGTCGCGAAATATGCCATCGAGCACTGGACCCGGATCCCGTGCGAGGTCGAGCTGGCCCACGAGTTCCGCTATCGCGACCCGGTCGTGGACGGCAACACGCTCGTCGTGTCGGTGAGCCAGTCCGGCGAGACGATGGACACCCTCATGGCCGTCAAACACGCCCGCGAGCTGGGGGCCCTCACCGTCTCGATCTGCAACACCCACGGCTCGACCATCCCGCGTGAGTCCGACGCGGTGATCTACACCCACGCGGGGCCGGAGATCGCGGTCGCCTCGACCAAGGCCTTCCTCGCGCAGATCACCGCCTGCTACCTGCTGGGCCTCTACCTCGCCCAACTGCGCGGAGGTGCGTTCGCCGACGAGGCGCGTGCCGTCATGCGCGACCTGCGCGAGATGCCCGACAAGATCCAGACCGTGCTCGACCGACTGGGTCGGGTCCGCGAGATCGCCCGGTTCATGGCCGACACCCGATCGGTGTTGTTCCTCGGTCGCCACGTCGGCTTCCCAGTGGCCCTCGAAGGCGCTCTCAAGCTCAAGGAGATCGCCTACATCCACGCGGAGGGTTTCGCGGCGGGCGAGCTCAAGCACGGGCCGATCGCCCTCATCGAGCCTGGCCAACCGGTATTCGTCATCGTCCCCGGACCGGATGCCCCTCACGATTTGCATGCCAAGGTCGTCTCGAACATCCAGGAGATCCGGGCCCGTGGCGCCCGCACGTTGGTCGTCGCCCAGGACGGCGACGAGGCGGTCGTGCCGTTCGCCGACGAGATCATCCGGGTCCCGGCCACGGCGCCGCTGCTGCAGCCGTTGCTCACCGTCGTTCCCCTCCAGGTCTTTGCCTGCGAGTTGGCGACGGCCAAGGGGCTAGACGTCGACCAGCCGCGTAACCTCGCCAAGTCCGTGACGGTGGAGTGATTCGGTGATCCTCGGCGTAGGCATCGACGTCGTCGACATCGACCGGTTCGGCGCCTCGCTGGAGCGCACACCGGCCTTGCGCCAGCGGCTGTTCACCGAGAGCGAGCGGGGGTTGCCGTTGCGATCGCTGGCCGCCCGCTTCGCCGCCAAGGAGGCGTTGGCCAAGGCGCTCGGCTCGCCGGTCGGCCTGTCGTGGTCCGACGCCACCGTGTTGCGGGGTGAGGACGGCCGCCCGGAGTTGGATGTGCGCGGGAGCGTCCTGGCCCGGACCAAGGAGTTGGGCATCCAGACGCTGCACGTGTCGCTGTCCCACGACGCGGGGATCGCCTCCGCCGTCGTCGTCGCCGAAGGAGAGCCGTGATCCAGGCGTATGCCGTGGCCGACGTTCGCGCCGTCGAGGCGGCCCTGATGGAGCACCTGCCCGAGGGTGAGCTCATGGCCCGAGCCGCGAACGGGCTCGCCGAGGTCGTCCGGGCCCGGCTCGC
Organism: Candidatus Phosphoribacter hodrii; assembly: GCA_016707175.1. Classification (GTDB taxonomy): domain Bacteria; phylum Actinomycetota; class Actinomycetes; order Actinomycetales; family Dermatophilaceae; genus Phosphoribacter; species Phosphoribacter hodrii. The sequence goes on along the minus strand of JADJIB010000001.1, from coordinate 239,406 downwards.
CGAACGTGGTGGACACCGGGTCGTCGCTCTCGTGGGTGGCGGCAACAACGGCGGGGATGCCCTGTATGCCGCGGCGCTCCTTGCCCAGGCGGGGTTCGCCGTGGGTGCCGTGTGCACGGCATACGGGAGCGTCCACCAGGGCGGGCGCGACGCGGCGCTGGCGGCGGGTGTGGTGGTGACCGGCGGGGACGGCCCTGAGTGGGAGGCCCTGTTGGCCGAGGCCGACATCGTCGTCGACGGGATCACCGGGATCGGCGGGCGGCCGGGCCTGGGCGTCGAGGCCCAAGGCTGGGTCGGGGCGATCCCGGAGACGGCCTACGTCGTTGCGGTCGACCTGCCCAGCGGCCTCGACCCGGCCGGCCTGGAAGGCACCGCCGAGTGCGTGTTCGCCGACGAGACGGTGACCTTCGGGGTCGCCAAACCCTGCCATCTGCTGCCCGCGACCGAGGCTGCCGTGGGCCGGCTCACCGTGGTCGACATTGGGCTGGACTTCGCCGGTTGCACGCCGGTCGTCGAGCGCCTGCTCGGCGCCGACGTGGCGGCGGCCTGGCCGGTGCCGACCGCCGCATCGGACAAATACTCTCGCGGGGTGTGGTCGGCGTCGTCGCCGGTTCCGCGGCCTACCCGGGTGCGGGCGTCCTCTGCGTCCTGGGCGCGCTCGGCACCGGGCCGGGGATGGTGCGCTACCTCGGGCCGACGTCGGTCGCCGCCCTCGTGCATGGCCACGCCCCCGAGGCGGTGACCGCCACCGGTCGGGTCCAGGCCTGGGTGCTCGGCTCGGGCGTCGACCCCGAGGACACCGACGACGAGGACCAGTTGCGGTGGATCCGCCAGGCCCTCGACAGCGACCTGCCGTGCGTCGTCGATGCCGGGGCGCTCGCCCTGCTCGGCCCGCGCTCGGCGCCCACGCTCATCACCCCTCACGCCGGCGAGTTGGCGCGCCTGCTCACCCGGCTGGCCGGGGCGGGGGAGGCCGAGGTCACCCGCGAGGACGTCTTGGGCCGTCCCATCGACCACGCTCAGGCCGCTGCCGATGCCTTGGGCGCCGTCGTCCTGCTCAAGGGCGCCACAACCCTCGTCGTGTCTCCCACCGCCGCCGGGAGGGCGATCCGCAGCCAGGCCGACGCTCCGCCGTGGCTGGCCACGGCCGGCGCGGGCGACGTGTTGGCCGGCATCCTCGGCACCCTGGTGGCCGCCGGACTCGATCTCGTGAATGCGGCGTCCGTGGGGGCGTTCGTCCATGGGGTGGCCGCCGATCGAGCCAACCCGGGCGGCCCGGTGCGTGCGCTCGCGGTGGCTCGCAAGGTTCCCGGTGTCGTCGCCGCCGTGCTCACCGCCTAACTCCTCGCACCGACGACCCCGCGTGCCCTGGCACACTGTCCCGCGATGACTTCCCCACTGCCCCCAGCCCGCCCCGGGAGCCAGGCGACGGCCTACGTCGACCTGGGTGCCGTCGAGGGCAACGTGCGGGCCCTGCGCGGGCATGCGGGGCCGGCGGCGCTCATGGCGGTCGTCAAGGCCGACGCCTATGGTCACGGGCTCGTCCCGGTGGCTCGGGCCGCCATTCGCGGCGGTGCCACCTGGCTGGGGACGGCCCGGTTGTCCGAGGCGATCACGTTGCGGGACAACGGGATCCCAGGTCGGTTGATGGCCTGGCAGGCGGTTCCGGGGGCCGACTTCGCGGCCTGCCTGGAGCGCGAGATCGACCTCGGGGTCTCCGCGCCGTGGGCGTTGGACGAGATCGTGGCGGCGGCGCGGCATACCGGGATCACTGCTCGTGTGCACCTCAAGGTGGACACGGGGCTGGGACGGGCCGGGGCGTATGCCGCGGACTTCACCGCCCTGCTCGACGCAGCCGTGGCCGCGGCCCGGGAGGGGACGGTGCGGGTCGTCGGGGTGTGGTCGCACCTGGCCTGCGCCGACGAGCCTGGGCACCCGTCGATCCGGGCCCAACAGCTGGTGTTCGAGGCCGCGGTGGCCGAGGCAGCGCGGGCCGGCTGCGAGCTCGAGGTCCGACACCTAGCCAATTCGGCTGCGACAGTGACCGATCCGAGCTTGCACTATGACCTCGTGCGCACCGGGATTGCGATCTACGGCCTGTCGCCGGTGCCCGCGCTCGGTGACTCCGCGGCATACGGGCTGACGCCGGCGATGACCCTCGTAGCGCGACTGGCCCTCGTCAAGGACGTGCCCGCCGGTCAGGGGGTCTCCTACGGCCACCTCTACACGACGACCGAGGCAACCCGGCTGGGTCTCGTCCCGCTGGGTTACGCCGACGGGATCCCGCGCAACGCAAGCAATGTCGGCCCGCTGGCCGTCGGCGGAGTCCGCCACCGCATCGCCGGACGGGTCTGCATGGACCAGGTCGTCGTCGACCTCGGGGCCGGGTCGAACGCCCGCGCCGGGGATGATGTGGTGATCTTCGGCACGGGGGGTGCGGGGGAGCCCACCGCGCAGGAGTGGGCGGTGTCGACCGGGACGATCTCATATGAGATCGTGACGAGGTTGGGACCGCGGGTGGAGCGGGAATACGTCGGTGTGGAGGAGGTCGGCTAGTGGCGAGAGGTCGCCCCAACCTCGTCGGCCTGGGTGTCAGCCTTGGCGCCGCCGGTGCTGCTGGTGCCCTGGGTGCTGCCGGGCTCATCGCCGACCGGATCCGCCGGCGCGAGGACGCCCAACTGCCGGAGTACTCCAGCCTCATCGAGGCACCGTCCAGCGAACTCACGGTGATCGCCGACGACGGGGTGACCCTCTACGTCGCCATCGACGAGGCCACCGGCCCGACGAAGACCGCGGCCGGGCACCCGAAGCCGACGGTCGTTCTCTCGCATGGCTACTGCCTCACCAGCGAGTGTTGGGTGCTGCAGCGTCGCGCGCTGCGCCGGGCCGGCTACCGCGTGGTCACCTGGGACCAGCGCGGACACGGCCGCTCCGGCATGGGCCCGAAGGTCGGCTACCACATCGACCAACTCGGCAGGGACCTGTATGCCGTGCTCCAGGCGGCCGCGCCCACCGGCGACCTCGCGCTGATCGGCCACTCGATGGGCGGCATGACGATCATGGCGCTCGCCGAGAGCCACCCCGACGTGATCCGCGACCGCACCATCGCCTTCGGTGCCATCGCCACCTCACCCGGCAGCCTGCCCCTGGCCAACGGCGGCTTTGTCGCCGCCACCGGCAAGCAGGTGCTCGAACGGCTCGGCCCGAGCGTCTTCACTGGGCTGTCCAAGCGCCCCGAGTTGCTCGGCACCCTGCTGAAGGCCAACCGCGACCTGGAGGAGTTCCTCGTCGAGCGCTACTCCTTCGCCTCGCCGGTGCCGCGCAGCGTCGTCCGGCTCACGGCGCGGATGCTCATGGGCACCGACCTTGCCGTCATGTCTGACTTCGTCCCGACCTTCGACGCCTACAACAAGATCCCCGCGTTGGCGCACTTCGCGCACATCGAGACCCTCGTCTTCAACGGCACCCAGGACGTGCTCACCCCGCCGGCCCACAGCGAGTTGATCGTCAGGGGTATCCCCGGCTCCGAACACGTCCTCATCCGCGACGCCGGGCACGTCATCATGCTCGAACACCCCGACCTGCTCAACGATCAGATCCTCGCGTTGCTGGACCGGGCCGAGTTGGGCCGCGCCAAGCACCTCGACCCGGCCGAGAAGCCGCACGTCACGCTCCACGTCACGCCGGTCGGCAAGGCGCGCCGGGTGCGCGACGGGCTGCGCAACAGCCGCAAGCGAGAGCATGTCTCCTAGCTCGGGACCGCTCACGATCCGGCTCCCGGATGCCGACGCGGCGCGAGCGTTTGGGCTGGCGCTGGCGACCGTCCTTCGGGCCGGTGACGTGCTCGTGCTCACCGGCGACCTCGGAGCAGGGAAGACCACGCTCACCCAAGGCCTCGGTGAGGGTCTGGGCGTGCGAGGGCCGATCACTTCGCCGACCTTCGTCATCGCGCGGGTGCACCCGTCGCTGGTCGGAGGCCCGGCGCTGGTCCACGTCGATGCCTATCGGCTCGGCGGCGCCGTCGAGTTGGACGACCTCGATCTCGACGCCGATCTCGACGCCTCGGTTGTCGTCGTCGAATGGGGTCACGGGGTGGCTGAGCAGTTGAGCGCCGACCGACTCGAGGTCGTCCTGCAGGTCGTCGGGCCGGGCGAGACGAGGCAGGCAACCGTGTGGGCGACCGGTGAGCGCTGGGCCGACCCGACCGCTCGGGCCGCCCTCGCCGCGCTCGCGTCAGGTGCCCCACTCGCCGACGACTAGCCTTGACCGGTGCTCCTGCTCGCTCTCGACACCTCGACCAGCGCCATCACCGTCGCGCTGCACGACGGCGACCGAGTGCTGGCTCAGGCGACCACCCTCGATGCCCGCGCCCACGGCGAACGGCTCGCACCCGGCATACAGCAGGTGCTCGCGCAGGCCGGGGCCACGCCGACTGAACTGACCCACGTGGTCTGCGGGCTCGGCCCCGGGCCGTTCACCGGGCTGCGGGTCGGCATCGTCACCGCCCGCGTGCTCGCCTTCACCACGGGCGCGGCACTGCACGGCATGTGCTCGCTCGACGCGCTCGCCGCCGACGGACCCACAGGCGAGATCCTCGTCGCGACCGACGCCAGGCGCAAAGAGGTCTACTGGGCGCGGTATGCCGTCTCGCCGGGTTCCGTGCGCGCCCTCACCCCCGCGGCTGTCGACCGTCCCGCAGACCTGCCTGAGCAGGTGCGGGCGCTTCCGACGCTCGGCCGAGGGCCGCTGCTCTATCCCGAGTTGTTCCCCGCTCCCGTCGGGATCCTCGACGTGTCGGCAGCGGCGCTGGCCGGCCTGGCCGTGCGCCGGCTCGCCGCCGGTGCGCCCCTGTCCGATCACGAGCCCCTCTATCTGCGCCGCCCCGACGCAGCCCCGCACATCGTCACGAAGTCGGCCCTCGGATGAGTGCTCGTGAAGTGACGATGCGCGAGTTGCGCTGGAGCGACATCCCCGCGTTGGCCCAGGCTGAGCGCGAGTTGTTCGCCGACGATGCCTGGACCGAACCGACGTGGTGGGCCGAGTTGGCGGGGCGACCTCGACGCGACTACGTCGTCGCGGCAGCGTCGGACGGCACGATCGCCGGCTACGCGGGGGTGGACTGCGCCGGAGACACCGCCGACGTCATGACGATCGCGGTCGACACGGCATACCGAGGGACGGGTCTGGGGGACCGACTCCTGGGTGACCTGTTGGGACGCGCCTCGGCCGCTGGAGCGCAGTCCGTGCTGCTGGAGGTGCGTGCCGACAACGCGCCGGCGCTCGGGCTTTATGGACGGCACGGGTTCGAGCAGGTGTCGGTGCGGCGGCGCTACTACCAACCGGGCGATGTCGACGCCCTTGTCCTGCGTCGGAGGCTGCCGTGAACGACGAGCCGCTCGTCCTGGGGATCGAGACGTCCTGCGACGAGACCGGGATCGGGATCGTCCGGGGGAGCACCCTGCTGGTCGACGCCGTGGCCAGTTCGGTCGACGAGCATGCCCGCTTTGGCGGGGTCGTCCCCGAGGTCGCCTCGCGGGCTCACCTCGAGGCCATGGTTCCCACGCTCGAGCGCGCCTGCCGCGATGCGGGAGTGGCCCTGCGCGACATCGATGCTGTCGCTGTGACTGCAGGCCCGGGCCTGGCCGGGGCCTTGCTCGTCGGCGTTGCCGCGGCGAAGGCGCTGGCCGTCGGGCTGGGCAAGCCGATCTATGGGGTCAACCACCTGGCCGCCCACGTCGCCGTGGATGTCCTTGAGCATGGACCCCTGCCGGAGCCGACGATGGCGCTGCTGGTGTCCGGTGGGCATTCGTCGCTGCTGCTCGTGCCGGACGTCACCGGCGATGTCCGGCCGCTCGGGGCGACCATCGATGACGCGGCCGGGGAGGCCTTCGACAAGGTGGCTCGGGTGTTGGGGCTGCCGTTCCCCGGAGGCCCGCACATCGACCGGGTCGCCCGCGAGGGTGACCGGGTGGCGATCGACTTCCCGCGTGGGTTGACGACAGGGCGCGACCTCGACCGCTATCGCTTCGACTTCTCCTTCTCGGGCCTCAAGACGGCCGTCTCACGCTGGGTGCAGGTGCGTCAGGCGGCGGGGGAGTCGGTGCCCGTGGCCGACGTCGCGGCCAGCTTCCAGGAGGCCGTGGTCGACGTGCTCACCCGCAAGGCCGTCGCGGCCTGCCGGGACCAAGGGGTCGATGACCTGCTCATCGGCGGTGGGGTGGCGGCCAACTCGCGGCTGCGCGCGCTGGCGCAGGAGCGGTGCGACCGGGCCGGGATCCGGCTGCGGGTGCCTCGGCCGGGGCTGTGCACCGACAACGGCGCCATGGTGGCAGCGCTCGGCGCGCAGTTCGTCGCGCGGGGTCGGACGCCGTCGCTGCTGGACCTCCCGGCCGATTCGTCGATGCCGGTGACCTCGGTCCAGGCCTGAGCCGGCGCCGCTCGGCCCGGGTGGCTAACCGCCGCAGCGCAATAGGCCGAACCTGGTCTTGAGGGCCAGGACCCGACGGACCGACTGCTCGATCTCAGCGGCGAACGCGGGGTCGCTGGCGGCCCGAGCCTTGATGGCAGCGATCATGCTCGGCACTTGCGCGGCGCTGGCGGTGAGCACCAAATCGCCACCCGCAGCGAGGAATCGCACTGCCCGATCGGGCACCGGGATCGCGGCGACGGCCTTGGCGGCGCCGACGTCATCGGTGACGATGACGCCGTCGAAGCCCAGGCTCGTGCGCAGCAGGTCGGTGACGATCGCCCGGGAGAACATTGCCGGGTTGGCGTTGTCGAGCTTCGGGTAGCGGGCCGAGGACACCATGACCATGCCGGTGCCGGCAGCGATCCCGGCTCGGAAAGGCTCGAGGTAGGGGTCATCCACCGTCGCCTGCGAGTCGGTGATCCCCACGGCGGTGACGTCGGTGTTGCCGGTGATCCGGCCCAGACCGGGGAAGTGCTTGATCGTCGCGACGACCTGGCCCGCCTGCACCGCGGTGACCAGCACCGGCACGGCGGCGGCCACGACGGCCGGGTCGTTCCCCAACTCACGACGGTATTTCCCGATCGGCGCATTGGTCTGGACCATCGACGGCGGCACGGTGTCGGCGACCGGTGCGAGGTTGACGTTGACGCCCGCGCTGCGCAACTCCGCCGCCAGGGTGGTGCCGAGCGCCGTCAACTCGCTCGGCGGCAGTTTGCCCTGGTCAAGCGCCGCCGGCAGGACGGTGAAGCCCTTGCCCTTGAGTTGTTGGACCGCTCCGCCCTCCTGGTCGGCGGCGATGAACAGGTCGGCAGGGCCCGTCGCCACCTGCTGCAGGTGATCGGAGGTCGCCCGCACCGTGCCGGCCCCTGACCAGCCACCGAGATAGATCACCGAGCCCACGTGCGAGGCGCGAATCGTCGCGTCGATGCCGCCAGGGGCCTGCGCGGGTTGGATCCCCACCATGATCAGCTGCCCCCAGCGCTGTGCCGGGGTCATGCCGCTCGCGACCTCGGCGGCGCAGGACGCCCCGGCCGTTGCGGTGGGGCTCGTGGTGCCACCGCTCGTCGGGTATGCCGTCCCGCCGGGCTGGGTGCCCGTCGCGCCGCTCGCGGTGGTCCCACCGGCACTGCCCCCCGTCGATGCTGCCCCGGTCGAACCGGTCGAACCGGTCGAACCGGTCGAACCGGTCGGTGTCGTCGAACCTGCGGTGCAGGCGGCGGCGAGCAGGGCCGCGAGAGCCAGGCCCGCGGCATACCTGGTGTTGGAGAGGGACCGCATGAGTGGCGAGGCTACCCGCGACCGAAGAGGAGGGACTCCCCGATCGCCACCTGGTAGGTGAAGAACGCTTCGTGGTTGGCGATGGTCTGCGGCCCGAACTGCTCGAAGACCTCGGAACTCACGGCGCCGACGAGCATCGCCCAGGTGGCCAGACCGTTGGCCAGGGTGACGGCGGACATGCCGGAGGACGTGACGTCGGGCTCGCTGATGAGGTTCGCGGTCGCGGCGGCGGCGAGGTCGGCGGCTCGCGTGGCGGGGCCGAAGGGGGCTGAACCGGCGACACCGCGCAGCGCGGCGTCGCGGCCGATCGCCAGGAGGAGCCGCGACACCCGGGTGCCCGGATCGGTGGTCTGCTCCGACGGAGCCTGGTAGGTCGGCACCGGCGAGCCGAACAGGAGGGCCCACTCGTGCGGGTTGGCCAGCGCCCAGGCCCGCATCGACGTGGCCAGTGCGGCCCATCGGCCGTGCAGGTCGGCCGGGTCAACGGCGTCATGGGCCTCGTCGACGGCGTCAGCGAGGGAGGTGTAGGCCTCGACGATGAGCAAGGTGAGCAACTCGTCGCGGCCCGAGACGTAACGGAACAACGCCGAGGGGACCATGCCCATGTCGCGGGCGACCGCGCGCAAGGACAGGGCCGCCGGGCCGACCTCGGCCAGTTGGCGTCGGGCGGCGGCTCGCAGCTCGGCCTCGATGCCGGCCCGGTTGCGGGCCCGGATGCCGTCGGCACGACCGGGGGTGGGGCGGGGGCTCGCGGGTTCGGTCACGGTCCGAGTGTAGGCCAACGAGAGCGCCGATCCGTGTAGTGAATGATGTTCTTGACATTGAGTAGTGACTTGTGATCCAATCAGAGAACGTTGATCGCAACTCAGGACTTACCGGCGGCTTGAGGCCGTCGGAAGCCCCAACCAGAAGGAGCTTCACATGTCCCGTCACGTCGTCGTCGGAGCCGGAGGCATCGGCCGGGCCACGTCCCTGGCACTCGCCGAGGCCGGTCATGAGGTGGTTCTCGCCTCGAAGTCGGGCGTTGGCCGGGAACTGCCCGGGGTCAAGCGGGTCGCCGTGGACGCCACCGATCGCCGGGCCCTCACGGCTCTCGCCGAAGGCGCGGCCAGCCTGGTCAACGCGGTCAACCCGCCCACCTACACCCACTGGGACCGGGACTGGCCCCCGATGGCGGCCGCCTTCCTCACCGCGGCGCAGGCGTCCGGTGCTGGCCTGGTCACCATCGGCAACCTCTATGGCTACGGTCCGGTCGACGGGCCCATCCACCCCGGGCTGCCGCTCGCCGCGACCGGCGTCAAGAGCCGGGTGCGGGCCCAGATGTGGGCTGACGCCCTCGCCGCGCACCAAGCCGGCCGGGTGAAGGCCACCGAGGTTCGGGCGTCGGACTACTTCGGCCCCGACATCCAACCCCAGGCAAGCGTCCTGCAGCGTTTCGTCTTCGGTCCCGCCGCCGCCGGAAAGGCCGTGCGGCCCTTCGACGGATCGCCGGACGCGCCGCACTCGTGGAGCTACGTCCCCGACATCGGCGCGGTGGCTGCGGCCTTGGCCACCAGCGACCTCGGTTGGGGCCGCGCATGGCACGTCCCCTCAGGTATGCCGCGCAGCCTCGCCCAGGCGGCCGCCGACGCGGCAGCCTTCGCCGGTCACCCGGCCCCTGCGATCCGACCGGTTGCGCCCTGGGTTCGCGGACTGCTGGGCACGTTCGTGCCGGTGATTCGGGAACTGGACGAGACGGCATACCAGCGCGAGCGGGCGTTCGTCATCGAGGCGGCGGAGACGGAGTCGACCTTCGGTGTGACGGCCACCCCCTGGCAGGACGCTTTGGCGGCGACGCTCACCGCGATGGGCGTCGTCCCGGCAGTTGCGTCGTCGCGAGTGTGATCGTGCGGCATACGCTGCGGACGTGAAGCGGATCGTCGGAGGTGGTCGCTGATGGGCCGGGTGCTTGTGCTCGGGTCGCTCAACGTCGATGTGGTGGCGAGGGTCGACCGGTTGCCCAGCCCGGGGGAGACCGTGTCGGCTGTGGCGCCGATCCAGCGCCTGGCCGGCGGCAAGGGCGGCAACCAGGCGGTGGCCGCAGCCGCTGCCGGCGCGCGCGTCGTCATGGTCGGCGCGGTCGGAGACGACGAGCCGGGCCGGGCCTACACCGTGCGGCTGGCCGGGCGCGGCATCTTCCCGCGTCTGGCGATCGCCTTCGGTGTCCCGACCGGAACCGCCTATGTCTGGGTGGACGAGGACGGCGAGAACTCCATCGTCGTCGCCCCTGGAGCCAACGCCCTCGCGCGGGCCGAGGTCGCCGACCTCACCCCGGAGGACGTCCTGCTCTGCCAGCTCGAGGTGCCGGTCGACGTCGTCGCCGATGCGGTCCGCACGGCCGCCCGGCTCGGTGCCCGCGTGGTCCTCAACGCCGCTCCGTATGCCGCCCTCCCGGACGATGTCCTCGCCGTTGCCGATCCTTTGGTCGTCAACGAGCACGAGGCCGGGCTGCTGGCCGACTCGGGTGCGGCCGTCGGATCGCTGCTGGTGACCTTCGGGGCGGCAGGGGCGCAGTGGGACGGGGAGCGGGTGGACGGCATACCCGTGCCTGCCGATGAGGTGCTCGACTCGACCGGTGCCGGCGACGCGTTCTGTGGGGCTTTGGCGGCGCGCCTGGCCGAGGGCGATGACCGCCGGTCGGCGCTCGCGTGGGCCGTGCGAGCCGGGGCCGATGCGGTGCGTCGCGAAGGCGCCCAATCGGATCCGGAGTTCTAGCGGGTGGCGGGGTCGACGACGATCGCTACTGGGTGGCCGGCAACGGAGGTGACGACCAACGTCGCGTGACCTTCGGCGCGGGTCGTCAACTCGCGGCGCAGCGCCTCCGGGTCGACCGAGACGCCCCGCTTCTTCACCGTCACCCGCCCGATGGCTCGCGCGCGTAGCCAGGCCCGAACCGCCTTGACCCGCAACGGCATCGCCTCGACGACGGCATACCGCCGCGCCCACGGCAGGTCGATCGGTTCGGAACCCGTCGCATAGCCCACGCCCGCAGCCAGCTCCCGCCCAGGCAGGGCCCCTGGCAGCCCCGCGCGCACGACGGCCCGGTCCGCTTCGTAGAACCAGGCGCCCACCTCGTCGAGCCTGCCGATGACCGGCGCATCGCGGACGTCTGCCTCGGTGACGATCGCGGGGGAGGCGCCGGGGCGGCATACCGCGGCGGTCCGGCCGGGCACCTGGGCGAGTGGCCCCCACCAGATCGCGCACTCCAACACCTCGCCCCGCCACGACGTCCACTGCGCCTCGGTGCCGGGCGGGGTCGCCGCGTGCGGGAAGGCCGGCGACAGCTTCGCCCCGGTCGCGGGCACCTGCGCGGCCCAGGCGAGCACCTGCGGCCACGGCGGCGAGATGGCCTCCAGCGAGAACACCCGTCGGGCCCGGCCCGCCGAGTCGCGCACGCCGCTCACCCGCCGCCCCGGGTCGACCCAGACGCCGGTATGCCGTCCGCCAGCCTCCCGCGCGCCCCTCAGTTTCGCGAGGTCGACCGTCTCGGCGGACCCCTCCGACACGTGGGCGTTCGGCCACTCGGCGAGGTTCGCGCGGGCCACGGCGGCCGTCACCGGGTCGACCTCCACGGCCTCCACTGACAAACCCGAAGCCGCGAAAGCCCTTGCGTCCGAACCGATCCCGCATCCCAGGTCAACGACGTGATCCACCCCCGCCGCGACGAACCTCGACGCATGCCGCGACGCCAACTCCGGCCGGGTGGCCTGCTCCAACCCATCGGCCGTGAACAGCATCCCGCCTGCAGCAGCTCCAAACTTCTCGACGGCCAGCCCTCGCAACCGGGCCTGGGCCAGCACCGCGGTCACCAACTCCGGCTCGTGCCCGGCCGCCCGCAGCCGGGTCGAGAGCGCGAGCGCCGAGTCCGCGGCATACCCCTCGAGCGAGTCGAGCAACGCGCGACCCGGGCCGGAGGCGAGGCGGGCGAGCACGGCGGGGTCCATCCCCCCATCTTCCCGGACCACGGCGGACGGACACGGGGCCGGACCTAGGCTGACGTCATGACGGCCCCTCTGGAGGGCTTGCTGGTCGCCGACTTCAGTCGCGTCCTGGCCGGCCCCTTCGCGACGATGTACCTCGCCGACCTGGGCGCGACCGTCGTCAAGGTCGAGCGGCCCGGGTCTGGCGACGACACGCGGGCCTGGGGGCCGCCGTGGACCGAGCACACGAGTTCCTACTTCGAGTCGGTCAACCGCTCCAAACTCGGGCTCACCCTCGACCTCGCCGATCCCGCTGACCAGGCGATGGCGTGCGAGCTCGCCCGCCGCGCGGACATCCTCGTCGAGAACTTCCGCCCCGGCACCCTCGATCGGATGGGGCTCGGTTACGAGCAGGTCCGCGACGGCGACCCGGCCACCGGTCGGCCGGGCAACCGGGGCATCGTCTACGCCTCGATCACCGGCTATGGCTCGGGGGCAGGGGCGTCGATCCCGGGCTACGACTTCGTCGTCCAGGCCGTCGGCGGGCTGATGAGCATCACCGGCGAGCCCGACGCCCCGGCCCAGAAGGTCGGCGTGGCCCTCGTCGACGTCCTCACCGGCAAGGACGCGGTCATCGGGATCCTCGCCGGGATCGCCGCCCGCGCGCGCTCCGGCGAGGGCGTCCGCGTCGAGGTCGACCTGCTCTCCAGCCTGCTCGGGGCGCTCGTCAACCAGGCCTCCGGCTATCTCGCCACCGGCACGCCGCCGCAACGGATGGGCAACCGACACCCGTCCATCGCCCCTTACGAAACGCTGGCCTGCGCCGATGGGCAGCTCGCCGTCGCCTGCGGCAACGACGGGCAGTTCCGCCGGCTCGCGGCCGCGGTGGGGCTGGCGCACCTCGCCGACGACGCGGCATACGCGACGAACAGCGCCCGCGTCGCCCACCGGGACGCGCTCGCGATCGCCCTGGAGGGGCGGCTGCGCGCGCAGCCGGTCGCCCACTGGGACGGCGTGCTGCGGGGAGTCGGAGTGCCGGCCGGGCCGGTCGGGGACATCGGGTCCGCCTTCGCCCTCGCGCGGGACCTCGGCCTCGAGCCGACGTATGCCGCCCACCCCGGTCACGTGGCCCAGGTGCGCAACCCGGTCCGCCTCTCGGGCCACGACCCAGGCCCAGGTATGCCGCCTCCGCGCCTCGGTGAGCACGACGCCGTGGTGCGTGGCTGGCTCTCCGGCGGAGATCCCAGCCTGGCTCGGCTGGCACTCGACTTGACCGAGTGCTAATGAGATACCTAGATTTGCGTTAGCACTCTCCCCTGGAGAGTGCTGATCGCACGGCCAGCGTCGAGCCCCGCGACGGCGAGGCCGGCCGAGCGACCACAGTCATGACATCCATCGACTTCCGAAAGGACACCGACGTGTCGGTTTCCATCCAGCCGCTCGAGGACCGCATCCTGGTCAAGTCCCTCGAGGCCGAGACCACCACCGCATCCGGGCTGGTCATCCCGGACACCGCCAAGGAAAAGCCGCAGGAGGGCGAGGTTCTCGCCGTCGGCCCCGGGCGGATGACTGACAAGGGCGTCCGCGTCGCCATGGACATCAAGGTCGGCGACCGGGTCATCTACAGCAAGTACGGCGGCACCGAGATCAAGCACGGCGGCCAGGAGTTCCTCCTGCTGTCGGCCCGCGACGTCCTCGCCATCGTCGGCTGAGGCGGGTAGCTCGTGGCAAAAACGCTGGAGTTCGACGACGCCGCCCGCAAGTCCCTTGAACGGGGCGTCGACGCACTCGCCAACGCCGTCAAGGTGACGCTTGGCCCGAAGGGCCGCAACGTCGTCATCGACAAGAAGTGGGGCGCCCCCACGATCACCAACGACGGGGTGACCATCGCGCGCGAGATCGAGCTCGAGGACCCCTACGAGAACCTCGGCGCTCAGCTGGCCAAGGAGGTCGCCACCAAGACCAACGACATCGCCGGAGACGGGACGACGACCGCGACGGTCCTCGCCCAGGCGATGGTCAAGGAGGGTCTGCGCAACGTCGCTGCCGGGGCTGCCCCGTCGGCGCTCAAGCGCGGCATGGACAAGGCCGTCGAGGCGCTCAACGACCGTCTGCTGGCCAACGCCCGCCCGGTCGACGGCACCGAGGAGATCGGCCAGGTCGCTGCTCTCTCGGCCCAGGACGAGGCCATCGGCGCCACCATCGCCGAAGCGTTCGACAAGGTCGGCAAGGACGGCGTCATCTCGGTCGAGGAGTCCTCGTCGACGGCGACCGAGCTGGAGTTCACCGAGGGCATGCAGTTCGACAAGGGCTACATCTCGGCCTACTTCGTCACCGACGCCGAGCGCATGGAGGCCGTCCTCGAGGACGCCTACATCCTCATCAACCAGGGCAAGATCTCCTCGATCCAGGACCTGCTCCCGGTGCTCGAGAAGGTCGTCCAGACCGGCAAGCCGCTGGTCGTCGTGGCCGAGGACGTCGACGGGGAGGCTCTCTCCACGCTCGTCGTCAACAAGATCCGCGGCACCTTCACGGTCGTCGCGGTCAAGGCGCCCGGGTTCGGCGACCGCCGCAAGGCGATGCTGCAGGACCTGGCCATCCTCACTGGCGGTCAGGTCATCTCCGAGGAGGTCGGGCTCAAGCTCGACCAGGCCGGGCTCGACGTGCTCGGGCAGGCTCGCCGGGTCGTCGTCACCAAGGACACCACGACCGTCATCGACGGTCAGGGTGGCAAGGACGACGTCGACGGCCGGGTCGCTCAGATCAAGAAGGAGATCGAGCGCACCGACTCCGACTGGGACCGCGAGAAGCTGCAGGAGCGTCTGGCCAAGCTGGCCGGCGGGGTCTGCGTCATCAAGGTCGGTGCCCACACCGAGGTTGAGCTCAAAGAAAAGAAGCACCGCATCGAGGACGCCATCTCGGCGACCCGCGCGGCGATCGAGGAGGGCATCGTCGCCGGAGGCGGCACCGCTCTCATCCACGCTGCGACGGCCATCGACGAGCTGACCCTCACCGGTGACGAGGCGACGGGTGCGGCGATCGTCCGCAAGGCCGCCTCCGAGCCGCTGCGGTGGATCGCCGAGAACGCCGGGCTCCAGGGCTACGTCGTGACGACCAAGGTGGCCGAGCTGCCGATTGGGCAGGGCCTCAACGCCGCCACCGGCGACTACGAGGACCTGGTCAAGGCCGGCGTCATCGACCCGGTCAAGGTCACCCGGTCCGCGCTGCGCAACGCCGCGTCGATCGCCTCGATGATCCTCACGACCGACACCCTGGTCGTGGAGAAGAAGGAAGAGGAGCCCGCTCCCGCCGCTGGTGGGCACGGGCACGGCCACGGGCACTGAGCCCCACGGCATACCTGCTGGCGCGTGAGCCGCGCCGAACGGGCCGCGATCCCCCCGAGGGAGCGCGGCCCGTTCGCCGTTTCACCACTCGGTCCGGGAGTGGTCACATGGGGACGTCCCGCATCAAGCGGGGATCGGCAGGACTCCTGCGTAGACGGCGAGCCGTTCCTCCTCGGTCAGGCCGCCCCACACGCCGTAGGGCTCACGCACGGTGAGGGCGTGCTCGCGGCACTGCCGAAGAACCGGGCACGATCCGCACACCGACTTGGCCGCTGAGGCACGCTTGCGACGGGCCGGACCTCGTTCACCCTCTGGGTGGAAGAACGCGTCCGGGCCCAAGTCACGGCAGGAGCCGGTCTGCTGCCAGGTCCAGGCGTGCTCCAGCGGCCCTGGCAATCGCGAAATCTCCGTCACCGTAACTCCCCACTGTGCGCGACGTCGTGACGACTCCCGAACGACTCCGCCCGTATGCCGTCCGGTGTTCGGAACGCTAACCCGAAGCACGCCGGAGGTGGTCACGGTGTGAGTCAAGGCTTGTTAAAGAATGGGTAAGGGTTCGGCGAAAGAAGTACAGCCGTAAACTACTCATGCGACCTTGGTGTCGCGTACGCTCATCGACGGTGAGCCGTTGACGTCGATCAATCGGGGAAACAGTGGTGTGGTCTACGGGTGCTGCACGTCGGCGCGACGTTCCGGTCGCCGTAACGCCGCAACCGCTTTCTGCGATAGAAGAGCCAGGCGCGCCGCTCTCGCTGCGCGAACTCGCCATCGTGGCACGCTCGACGCCCGGTTCGGCCACTGAGGCCCTCCTGGGGCAGGTTCGGACGATGGCCCTGCGCTATGCCAGGGCTCGGCTGGGTCGGTATGGCGTCGAGGATGCCGCGCAGGATGTCGCCCAGGAGGTGTGCGTGGCTGTTCTCACAGCTCTGCCGACCTTTGACGACCGCGGTCTGCCCTTCGAGGCGTTTGTCTACTCCATCGCCGCTCGCAAGGTGGCCGACGCGCAACGCCGGGTCATGCGTTCGGCGGCCCCGATGGCGAACGTGCCCGAGCACGCCGACGAACAAGCCAGTCCCGAGGACCTGGCCCTGTTGCGCGACGACGCTGGCCAGGTCATAGCCCTGCTGGCCAGTCTCCCTCCTGCCCAGCGCGAGATCATCATCCTCCGCGTGGCCATGGGCATGTCGACCGAGGAGACCGCGGCCGCCCTGGGCATGACGGCCGGTGCGGTCCGAGTCGCCCAGCACCGGGCTCTCACCAAGCTGAGATCGCACTATGCCGGTATCGACGATGGGGACGGGGAACGGTCATGACCGAACCACTTCGCATCGACGAGCTCGGGGCCGATGACCGGCTCCTTGACGCTTTGGCGGCACGCACGTATGACGGCGCCGACCCGATCGGCGGGCTGTTGCTGTCCTTCGCCCGGGCCTGCGACAAGCCATCGCCGACGGCGCTGACGCGCAAGCGGCGTTCCGGCCGACGGATCGTCGTCAGCACGTTCGCCACGGCCGTGTTCCTTGCCTCAGGTGCGAGCGTGGCCGCTGCGGTCAGCGGCTACGAGCCCGATCGCGACGACGCCTGGGCGTCCAGCATCGAGCAGTGGTGGAGCACCCTCCCCGGGCTATCAGGGGGCCAGGGTGAGGTGGTCGCGGTGCCGGCTCGGGCGACCTCCGCAAGTTCGTCAACGTCGACCACCTCTCTGTGGGCTCATGACGCCCCGACCCGGGTCGTGCCGCCCACCCCAACGCCCGCCGTGATCGTCGTGCCCGCTGAGACATCCGCCGACGCCTCCGCCTCGTCCACCGAGTCCTCGTCGTCGGCGGCCCCGACGGGCGAGGTGGAGACACCGACGCCCCCAACGACCCCAACGGCCCCAACCGAGCCGACGCCAACGCCAACGCCGAGCACCCCCTCGTCGGCGAGCCCCGGCTCCACCGACGGTTCGTCGCACCCCGCCGGGCCCCCCGCGGGTAAGTCGGGCAGCACCCCCGGGCAGAACGCCAACCCGGGCGGTCCGGCCATGGCTCCGGAGCCCCAACCCGGTGGCCGACCGACGGGCGGCCACAATGTCCCTGCCGCGATGCTCGAGGCCTTGGACCTCGCTCCGGCCGCAAGTTGAGCCGAGGGGCGGGGCGCCTCGGCCCCGGTAGACTCGGGCGATGATCGACTCGTCCGGTTCTGACAGCGCGCCGTTCGCTCCCCTGGGGCTCACCTATGACGACGTTCTGCTGTTGCCGGGCGAGACCGATGTCGTGCCCAGCGAGGTCGACACCACCGCGCGGCTAACCCGCGAGATCTCGATCCGGCTCCCGCTGTTGTCCTCAGCGATGGACACTGTCACCGAGTCACGGATGGCCATTGCCATGGCTCGTCAGGGCGGCCTCGGCATCCTGCACCGCAACCTCTCGATCGTTGACCAGGCCTACCAGGTCGATGTCGTCAAGCGCACCCAGACCGGGATGATCACCAACCCGATCACCATCGGGCAGGACGCCACGCTCGAAGACCTCGACGAGATCTGCGGGCAGTACCGCGTGTCGGGGCTGCCGGTCGTCGACGCCACCAACCACCTGCTCGGCATCATCACCAACCGCGACCTGCGCTTCACTCCGGTGGCCGAATGGGGCACGACCCTGGTCCGCGACGTCATGACGCCCATGCCGCTCATCACCGCGCCCGAAGGCATCTCCCGCGACGCGGCGACCCTCCTGCTGCGCCAGCACAAGCGCGAGCGACTGCCGCTGATCGACGACGAGGGGCGCCTTGCCGGGCTTATCACCGTCAAAGACTTCGTCAAGTCCGAGCAGTTCCCGCATGCCTCCAAAGACGCCCAGGGTCGACTCATGGTCGGCGCGGCGATCGGGTACTTCGGCGAGGCCTGGGAGCGCGCTGGCACGCTCGTCGAGGCCGGCGTCGACGTGCTCGTCGTCGACACGGCCCACGGTCACGCCCGGCTCCTGCTGGAGATGGTCCGTCGGCTCAAGAAGGACCCGGCGACCGCGCACGTCCAGGTCATCGGCGGCAACATCGCCACCCGAGCAGGCGCCCAGGCCCTCGTCGACGCCGGTGCCGACGCGGTCAAGGTGGGGGTCGGGCCAGGCTCGATCTGCACGACCCGCATCGTCGCCGGAGTCGGCGTCCCCCAGGTGACTGCAGTCCACGAGGCGGCCAAGGCGGCTCGCCCGGCGGGGATCCCCGTCATCGCCGACGGTGGCCTGCAGTATTCCGGCGACATCGCCAAGGCCCTCGTCGCCGGGGCCGACACCGTCATGGTGGGGTCGCTGCTCGCTGGGTGCGAGGAGAGCCCGGGTGAGCTCATCTTCGTCAACGGCAAGCAGTTCAAGTCCTACCGGGGTATGGGGTCGCTCGCGGCGATGTCCAGCCGCGGCAAGAAGTCCTACTCCAAGGACCGCTACTTCCAGGCCGACGTCACCAGCGACGACAAGATCATCCCCGAGGGCATCGAGGGGCAGGTCCTCTATCGCGGCCCGGTCGGCTCGGTCGTCCACCAACTCGTCGGTGGCCTGCACCAGTCGATGTTCTATGTCGGCGCCCAGACCATCCCGCAGTTGCAGGAGCGCGGCCGGTTCGTCCGGATCACCCCGGCGGGGCTGAAGGAGAGCCACCCGCACGACGTGCAGATGACCGTCGAGGCTCCCAACTACACCTCGCGCTCGTAGCCCGTCAGGGTGTGCGCCCGGGGCCACAATCAGGTCCCGAACCCGCCTGAGATCGCTACCTGACCGTGATGTGTTCGGTTGTGGGAGAGGGGGTTTGGGGCGGGGGGTCGATCGGTGGTCTCTGTCGCCGGGAACGTCAGCGTCCCGGTCACCCTGACGGTGGTGACCGAGTTCGCCGGGTTGAAGCCGCGTCTGCGTGAGGAAGCCGCCCCGACGGTGCTGAAGGGTTTGTTGGACATGGGCATCGCTGACGGGCCGAAGGGTGTCCGGGTCCGTCCGGCCAGCCCTGTTGGCGGCGCACGGTGCGGATGGTGAGTTCCAACGGGACTTCCTGTCGCGACACAGTCGACAGATCACCTGTCACGGCGCAACCGAGCGAGACGGCATACCCCTGGGTGTGCCGCCGCGCAGGGGAGGCGACCTCCCGCCCGGTAGCCTGGGTGGGTGACCGAGATCGAGATCGGCCGTGGCAAACGCGGTCGCCGGGCCTACTCCTTCGACGAGATTGCCGTGGTGCCCTCGCGGCGCACCCGCGACCCCGAGGACGTGTCGGTCGCGTGGCAGATCGACGCTTACCACTTCGACATCCCCGTCATGGGGGCGCCGATGGACTCGGTGATGTCGCCATCGACCGCCATCGCGCTCGGTCGCCTCGGCGGGCTGCCGGTCCTGGACCTCGAGGGGCTCTGGACCCGCTACGACGACCCCGAGCCACTCCTGGACGAGATCGCCCAACTCGACGCGGCCCACGCCACGTCCCGGATGCAGCAGATCTACGCCGAGCCGATTCGCCCTGAGCTCATCACCGAGCGGCTCCGGGAACTGCGCGACGCAGGCGTCACCGTCGCCGGAGCGCTCAGCCCGAAGCACACCCAAGCCCACTGGCGCACCGTGCTCGACGCCGGTGTCGACCTGTTCGTCATCCGCGGGACGACCGTCTCGGCCGAGCATGTCGGCACCCGGGCCGAACCCCTCAACCTCAAGCGCTTCATCTACGAGCTCGACGTCCCCGTCATCGTCGGCGGCGCGTCCACCTACACCGCCGCCCTGCACCTCATGCGGACGGGCGCGGCCGGCGTTCTCGTCGGCTTCGGGGGAGGCGCCGCGCACACCACCCGTCGCACCCTGGGCATCCACGCTCCCATGGCCTCGGCCATCGCCGACGTCGCCGCCGCACGGCGCGACTATCTCGACGAGTCCGGCGGCCGCTACGTCCACGTCATCGCCGACGGAGGCGTGGGCACGTCGGGCGACATCGTCCGGGCGATCGCCTGCGGCTCCGACGCGGTGATGCTCGGTGCCGCGTTGGCCAGGGCCGCCGAAGCCCCGGGCACCGGATTCCACTGGGGCCCCGAGGCACACCACCAGTCGCTGCCTCGCGGTGAGCGGGTGCAAGTCGGGGTCCGCGCCAGCCTCGCCGAGATCCTCTTCGGCCCTGGTCGCAGCGCCGACGGCACGACGAACATCATCGGAGCGCTCCGTCGGGCCATGGCCACGACGGGCTACTCCGACGTCAAGGAGTTCCAGCGCGTCGAGGTCGTCGTCGCCCCTCACAGTCACGCCTGACGATGACCGCCTCACCGGCCCAGTCCGTCGCGGCCCCCACCACCCAGCCGGGCGGCATACCCCAGTCGTATGCCGTCCCGGCACCGCTCGTGGCCGCGCTCACTCGGCGGTTGATCACCGGCGGTCGCCCCGAGTTGCGCACCGTGGTGACCCCGATGACCGGGCAGGCTCTCTATGAGCTGCCGTGCTCGTCGCGGGCCGACGTCGAGGTGGCCATCGACCATGCGCGCGGTGCGCAGCGGGCGTGGTCGCGACTGCCGATCGAGCACCGCGCTCGCATCATCATGCGGGTCCACGACCTCGTGCTGGATCGTCAGGTGCAGTTGCTCGACCTCATGCAACTGGAGTCCGGGAAGACTCGGCTGCAGGCCTTCGAGGAGATCGCCGACGTCGCCCTCGTGGCGCGGCACTACGCCCGGGCCGGCGGCAGCGATCTGGCCAGCAAGCGAGCGTGGGGGGCCTATCCGGTCCTCACGAGGGCTGAAACGATCCGCCAGCCCTACGGCGTCGTGGGGATCGTCAGCCCGTGGAACTACCCGTTCACGCTGCCGATCGGCGACAGCCTGCCCGCCTTGCTCGCCGGCAACGCCGTGGTGCTTCGGCCCGACCCGCAGACGACGTTGACGGCCCTGTTCGGAGCCCAGATGCTCGCCGACGCCGGGCTGCCTGACGGTGTGCTGCAGGTCGTGTCGGGCGAGGGACCGACGGTGGGTCAAGCGGTCGTCGACCTGGCCGACTATGTCTGCTACACCGGCTCGACCGAAGTCGGCCGCGCGGTCGCCCAGACCGCTGCGCGTCGGTTGGTGCCCTCGTCGCTGGAACTCGGCGGCAAGAACACCCTCTACGTGCGGTCTGATGCCGACCTGCGCCGGGCGGTCCCCGGCGCCGTCCGGGCCAGCTTCGGCTCGGCCGGACAGTTGTGCGTGCACGCCGAGCGCGTGGTGCTGCACGAGTCGATCGCCGACGCGTTCCTCGCCGACTTCGTGCCGGCGGTCGCCGCGATGCGGCTGGGCCCGGCGCTGGAATACGGCGTCGACATGGGCACCCTCGTGTCGCAACGCCAACTCGACCGGGTCCAGGCCCACGTCGCCGACGCGGTTGCCAAGGGCGCCCAGGTGCTCGTCGGCGGCCACGCCCGACCCGACCTGGGCCCGTTCTTCCACGAGCCGACCGTGTTGGCCGGCGTCACGCCCGACATGGCCTGCCGCAACGACGAGACCTTCGGCCCGGTGGTGTCCATTTACCGGGTGCGCTCGGACGAGGACGCGATCGCCCTCGCCAACGACACGGCATACGGGCTCAATGCGTCGATCTGGAGCCGCGACGTCCGCGCCGCGCGCGCCCTGGCCCGCCGGATCCGCGCGGGCACCGTCAACATCAATGATGGGTATGCCGCCGCCTGGGGCGCGTCCGGCGCTCCCATGGGCGGGATGGGGCAGTCCGGGCTTGGGCGTCGGCATGGGCCCGAAGGGATCACGAAGTACACCGAGAGCCAGACCATCGCCGCTCAGCACCTCGTGCCGATCGCGCCGTTCGGCGGTCTGGACGATCGGCAGTTCGCCACTGCGTTGACCGCGGGCCTCAAACTCCTGCGGCGCGCCGGGCTGCGGTGACCGTGCCGAACGCCGAGGAACCGCAGTCGGGGTCCTCGGGCGCTGATCCACAGACAGCGCCACCGCTCGAAACCCGACGCAGCCGGCGCGAGAGTGGCCGCGGGAACGGTCGCGGTGCCCCCGGCAGCGGTGGGTCGGTCGCCCGGAACAGCGCCTCGATGGCGCTCGGCACGCTCGGCTCTCGGGTCCTGGGGTTCATTCGCACGGCGATGCTCACTGCGGTGATCGGCGGCGCCCTCGCCGCAGACTCGTTCACCGTCGCGAACTCGCTGCCGACGCAGGTCTACGTCCTCATCAACGGCGGTCTGCTCTCGGCGCTCATCGTCCCGCAGATCACCAAGGCGATGGCCCGGCAGGACGGGTCGCGGGACTTCACCGACCGGCTGCTCACCTTGGCGTTCCTTGTCCTGGCCGGGGTCACCGCCATCTGCCTGCCGGCGGCGCCCTGGATCATCGACCTGCTCAGTGCCAACAAAAGCCCGGACTTCTTGTCGCTGACGACGGCGCTCGCCTATATCTGCATGCCCCAGGTGTTCTTCTACGGGCTCTATTCGGTGCTCGGGCAGGTCCTCAACGCCTACGGGCGGTTCTCGGCGTATGCGTGGGCACCGGCCTGGGCCAACGTCATCCAGATCGCCGGGCTCGCCTATTTCATCCGGGAATGGGGACAACAACCGACTCTGACCACGTGGACGCCCACCATGGTGTGGGTGCTGGCCGGGACGACCACCCTGGGCATCGTCGTGCAAGGGCTCTGCCTGATCGTTCCGCTGATGCGCAGCGGGTTCCGCTACCGGCCACGATTCGGTTGGCGCGGTTACGGTTTCGGGGACCTGTCCCGGATGGCGGGGTGGACGATCGCGGCGCTCACGGTGTCGCAACTCGGGGGCTGGTGACGACTCGGGCGATGACCGTCGGTGCCAGCCAAGCCCCGAACGTGGCCGGCAACGGCATCCAGCAGTACGCCTACAGCCTCTACACCCTGCCGCACTCACTCATCACGGTCTCGATCGTCACGGCGCTGTTCCCCGCCATGTCGCGGGCCTTCCAGGAGGGCGACCTCGCGGGCCTGCGACGGTGGGTGGTCACGGGGCTGACCGCTCCCGCGGTGCTCGTCATCCCGGCGGCCACCGTGCTCATCGCCCTGGGGCGCCCGATGGTGTCCGCCCTTTTCCCTGGGCTGCGAGTCGTCCCTGCGCTCGGCGTGGACGAGCCCGGCAACGTGGCCCTGGTGCTGGCCCTCATGTCCATCGGCATCCTGCCGTTCGGCATCACTGCCCTCAAACAGCGCTACTGCTTCGCGCGCGGCGACGGCTGGCTCAACTTCTGGCAGGTCGGGGTGATGACCCTCGGCAACCTCATCACCGCAGTGGTCGCCATGGTGGCCACGCCTCCCGAGTATGTCGTCGCCGTCGTGGCCGCCGGTGGCACCATCTCGAACATCGTCGGTGCGGGGCTGTTCCTGCTGGTGGCCCGGCGACAACTCGACGGGCTGGCCCTGCGGGGGGTCTGGTTCCTCTGGCTGCGGCTGACGGTTGCGTCGGGTGTCGCCGGCCTCGCGGCGTGGGCGGCGGCGTCCTACATCGCGGCGCCCACGAGTCGATGGCTCCTGCAGGCCATCGCCCTGATCGTCGGCGGCGTCCTCTTCGTCCTCGCCTTCGTGGTCGCCTCGCGCCTGCTGCGCATCGGCGAGGTCACCGAGGTCCTCACCCGTTTGACCTCCCGAATCACCGGCCGGCTCGGAGCCCGTTCTGCGCGGTGACTGAGCCGATCAGGCGGGTGCGGTGCCGCGCTCGACGAGGGCTCGCCCGGCCTTGAGGATCGTCGCCTCGGCGAGGGTCCGCAGCGAGTCGACGACGTCCACGCGCTCGGACAGGCCCTCGCGGTCATAGACCACGGACAGTTCGGTGCAGCCGAAGATGACGTGCGAGCAACCGGCCTCTCGGGCGACGTCGATGCTGGCATGCAGCGCGGCCAGGTCGACCGGCCGACCGGCCTTGACCTGGTCATAGATGATCGCGGAGATCGTGGCCTGCAGCGGGCGTGGGGGAGTCCACGCGATCCCCCCGCCACGCGTGATGGCCTCGTGGTAGGTGCCGGCGTGGATCGTCCCCTCGGTGGCGAAGACGGCGATGGGCCCGTCAGCCAGGGCCAGGGCGACCCTGGCGGTCTCCTGCACGATGGACAGCAACTCGATGCCGATGGCGCGTTCCACCGGCTCGGTGAAGATGTTCGCCGAGTTGCACGGCAGGACCAAGAAGTCGGCGCCCATCCGCTCCAACCGCTGGGCGTCGGCGACCAACGCCGGCGTCGGGTCCGGGGCGGTCGGGTCGAGCAGGGCCGCCGTGCGGTCGGGTGTCGTGGCGTGCTGCAGGACGATGGCGTCGATGTGGTCCTGATCGCGGTCGGCCTTCGTCAGCCGGACGAGCAGGTCGAGGAACGAGACCGTCGCCGCGGGGCCAAGGCCACCCATCACCCCGACGATGGGGCTGGACCAGCCCTCAGCGCTCACGTGCCGCTTCCGATCTCTCCGAGCGGGTCGTAGTAACGGTGGAACTTGCGGTCGTAGCTGAGGCCGCCAAGAGCGACCTTGACCCATCGCCGCGGGTCCTTCTCGGCCCGGTAGTGCAGTGGGTTGCGCAGGCCCCCGGCCTGGATGACCTGGTGAACCTTCTCCCACAACTCGGGGTGACCCTGCAGCGCCCACTTGATGGTGCGGACCGGGACGACCGAATAGATGGTCTCAGCGGTGGACTCGAGGACGGGGCCGACGGGGCCGAGGGTGTCGCGGATGTACTCGTCGACGTAGTAGGACACCGCGTTGTGGCCGGTCCCCGTGACGTAGTAGTTCGACCGGCCCAACCGGGGGTTGAGCTCGAAGAACTTCACCGAGCCGTCGCGCGGGTCGTACTTGAGGTCGAAGTTCGCATAGCCGACCCACCGCAACTCCGCCAACAACCGCGTCGCCTGGGCGACCACCTCGCTGTTGACGCCGGTGAGAATGGCTGCAGGGACGCCCAACTGGCCGGGGGAGTGCTCCTCGATGAGGGTCTGCCCCCAGGACGCGAACCGCACGTTGGAGTCGCGGTCGCAGTAGCACGTGAGGATCCGCATGCCCGTGTCGTCACCGGGGATCCGGTCCTGCAGGACCAGCTTGTCGCGGTACCCGGCCGCGTGGATGCGCGCCACCAACTCCTGCAACTCGGCCTCGGAGGCCACCTCGTGCACCTTGGCCTGGCCCTCGAAGCTCACCCCATGCCACGCCGTCGGCGCGGTCGCCTTAAGGATTAGCGGGAACGGGCCGGGTGCCTGAACCTCGTGCCAGTCATCGCCCCCCAGGTCGATGATGGCGGTCGCCGGCGTGCTGACCCCGGCCTTCTGGGCCACCTCGTCGAACGTGTGCTTGCGGGTGGCCCGCTCCAACACCTCGACGCCGACGTAGGGCACCCGGAACCCGGGGCCCACCCGATCAGCGACGGCGACGACCTTCTCCACGAGGGTGTCCGAGGTCGCGAGCAGCAACATCGGAACGGTGATGTCCGTGAACGGCGCCCCCGTGAGGGTGCGCACAAGGGTGTCCTCGTCGAGCAGGTCGGGGCAGTGGACCTTCTCCATGATGGTGGAGTGGTCCGTGACCCAGGTGTCGCCGCCGGTGACGACGAGCGACCGCACCCCATAACCCTCGTGGAAGGCCCGAGCCAGCGAATAGGCGCCGACGTGGCCACCAAGGATGACGGGGACGAACTCGGGAGCGGACCCGCCGCCGGGTTCAGCGATTCTTGTAAACACGGACCAACGCCTCCACGAGCCGACCTGCCAGCGGTCGCAGCCGCAGGGTGAACTCCCCGGCGTACTCCAACCGCTGCGGGTTCCATTGCCGTTTGAACTCTTCCAGACCCTCGGACGCGTCGATGCCACCGAAGTCGAAGGTCGCGACGCCCGCGGCGCTCGCGCGCTTCATCAACTCCCACACCATGAGGTAGTTGGGCCGCAGGTTGCGGTAGTCGTTGGACGACGCGGCATACAGGTAACTGCCGCGCGAGCCACACGTGGCGAAGACCGACCCCGCGAGGTAGGGCCCGCGCGGGGTGACGGCCTCGATCGCGTCCATCTCGGCCACGAGCGCCGCGCAGTTGGCGACGCTCTGCTCGAGCGTCTCGATCTGGCGGTCCTGCTTCTCCGAATGGGGTTTGCTGCGCAGCTTGCCCAGCTGGCTGGTCGACTCGGCCGCCAACTTCTGCGCGGCCGCCCGCGCCAGAGCGGGGTCGAGGCGCACCAGCGAGATGGTGATGTTGTCGGTGGGGGACAGCAGGTCGTAGAGCCCGGTGAAGTAGCCCTTGCTGCGGACCCCGAAATCGTCGCGCTCGCCGGTCGTGCGCAGCAGGTCGTGGAAGGCGTCGATGCCCTCGCGTCCGGCCGACTCATAGACCAGACCAGACTTCTCGGCCTTGCGGATGCTCCAGCGGGTGCCCTGGGGGAGCTCCTTGAGCAACCCGTCGAGGTCGCCGATCCCGGTCACCATCCGCATGGCGGGCTGGGCGAGGGCCTTCGCCGCGTCGTCGCCCGGGTCGGTGCGCGTGAAGCCGCGCGAGCGCAGCGCCGGCGCAACGAAGTCGTTGTCGATCGGCACCGCCGGGTCGATCCGCAGGGTCACCGCCGAGTTGGCCTTGGCCACCCGGGTCACCTCGTGCAGGAGCGCGTTGACGCTCTCGGTGTCGGCCCAGTCCACCACGAAGCCGCGCGGGCAGTAGCACAGGGCCAACGGCAGGACCGGGGTGCGCCGGAAGAGCAGCAGCGCCGCTCCCGTGACCTCGGGTCCCTCAGGGGTATGCCGTCCCACCGCCACCCGCTGCCAGGTCCAGCCCGTGGGTTCCTTGACCTTGCCCCACGCCACGGTCTGCATGAGATGGCCGTGGCGGTGGTCGCGGACGAAGTCGTCATGCTCGCGGTCGGTGAGGTGCAGTACCGTCACAGTCACGAGGCACTCCTTCGCCCTGGTGCGATCCGATCGCAGGGCACCGTCCAGGTCATCCGGGAGAGTCTACCGTCGCGCTCGCACCTCACTCGCGACCATGGGCGCCGGGACGCCGGGGCGCAACTGTCGCCAGGCCGAGCGGATGTGGTCCTCGACCAGCGACTCAGCGGCATCGGCGTCGCGGCGTTCGATCGCGGCATACAGGCGCCGGTGGTCGGCGCGCAGGGTCTCGATGAGGTCCTCCCAGCCGGCGACGTCGCGAATCGCGTCGAGCAAGGGGCCCCGGATGGACTCCCGAATGGCTCCCGTGAAGTCGGCGGCCAACCGGTTGCCGGCGGCCTCGGCGATCGCCAGGTGCAGGGCCGTGTCGGCGTCGTTGAAGCGCGACTTGTCGATCTCCGGATCGTCCATGACGGCGATGGCTCGGCGCATCTCGGCCAGGTCGGAGGCCCGGGCGTTGCGGCAGGCCAAGCGAATACTCAACCGCTCCATGGCGATTCGAGCCTCGATGACGTCGTCAACGGCGAAGTTCGCCAGCGCCACGTGCAACCGCAACAGCCGGGTGAGGGCGTGGGCAGGGACCGCGGTGACGGTGGTCCCTCCGGTGCCGCCGGCACCTACCGCGGAGCGGACGACGCCTTGGGCCTGCAAGGTCCGCACGGCCTCACGGACCGCGGCCCGGCTCACCTCAAGTTGCTTGGCCAACTCACGCTCCGGGGGAAGTTGGTCACCGACACACAACTCACCGGCGAGGATCCGGCTCTCGACCCAGGCGAGGACCACCTCGAACGCCCGCATCCCGTCGCGGTGCGCCGGGTCGGTGACCCGAGGTCCGTCGGACTTGGTCATACCCGTGCCTCCTGCCTGCGAGCACCCGTCCCGCGACTGGGCCCTTGACGTCCTAATGGTCAGACCTTACCCTAGGGACAACCCTAATTGGTCAGACCACCCTCCAGCGTGACTCGAGAATGGTCAGACCACTTGGTCGACCGAGCCGGTGTCGTCCCGATCGAACCCAGTCAGAGGAGATCGCCCGCATGATCCCCGCCCTCGCCATCACCACGGATGCCTATCAACCCGACCTCGCACCGCTGGGGGGAAGCCTCGTCGGCTCCGCCCTCATCGCCCTCATTCCGTTGCTGACCGTCTTCGTCACCCTGGGGTGGCTGCGGTGGAAGGCGCACGTGGCCGGGCTCACCGCCGTGGCCGTCGCCATCCTCGTGGCCGTTCTCGTCTATCGGATGCCGCCGGGCCTCGCCGTGCTCTCGGCCACCGAAGGCGCCGTCTTCGGCCTCTTCCCCATCATGTGGATCGTCTTCACCGCGATCGTCCTCTACCAGATCACCGTGGTCAGCGGCCGGTTCGAGGACCTCCGGGCCACCTTCCACCTCATCTCCGACGACCCACGGATCCAAGCGATCATCATCGCCTTCTGCTTCGGCGGCCTCCTTGAGGCCCTCGCTGGCTTCGGCGCCCCGGTCGCCATCACCGGCGTCATGCTCATGGCCCTGGGCTTCAGCCCACTGCGCGCCGCGGCCGTCGTCCTGCTCGCCAACACCGCACCCGTGGCCTTCGGCGCCATCGGCACCCCGATCATCACCGCGGGCGCCCTGACCAAGATCCCCTACACCGAGATCGGCGCCTATGTCGGACACCAGACCCCGTTCATCGCCGCGTTCGTCCCGCTGCTGCTCGTCCTCATGGTCGACGGGAGGCGGGGAGTGCGCCAGACCTGGCCGGTCGCCGTGGTCGTCGGCGTCGCCTTCGCCGTGGCTCAGTGGATCAGCGCCACCTACATCTCAGTCGAACTCACCGACATCATCGCCTCGCTCGTCGGCCTCGCGGTCGCCGTCGTGTTCTTGCGGTTCTGGCAGCCGGTCGGCAAGGAGGCCGCCCACGCGACCCTGGCCGTGGAGCGGGAGCGCGACCTCGTGCTCGCCGCTGCCGGTTCGGTCGCCACCGCGACCGGGAAGGGCGGCGGTCCCAGCGGCGCCAAGAGTGCGACCGCTGCGTATGCCGTGTCCGCTCAGGAGTTGGAGACCCGCGCTCGCGGCCTGACCAAGGGCCGGATCGTCATGGCGCTCTTCCCCTACCTCATCGTCATCGCCGTCTTCTCGATCGCCAAGCTCGTCGCTCCGGTCAAGGCCTGGCTGGCCAGCACCGACCTCAAGATCCCCTGGCCAGGCCTGGACGGCAACGTCCTCACGGCCACCGGAGCCAAGAACACCTCGACGGTCTACACGCTGCCTTGGCTCTCGGGCCCCGGCACGAGCCTGCTGATCTGTTCGCTCATCACCGCCGTCGTCTATGGCGTGACCATGGCGGCCTGGGGCAAGGAACTCAAGGACACGGCATACAAGATGCGGTTTGCGTTCCTCACTGTGTCCTCGGTCCTCGCCCTCGCCTACGTGATGAACCTGTCGGGTCAGACGATCACCGTCGGCACGTGGATCGCCGGGACCGGAGCCGCCTTCGCCTTCTTCTCGCCAGTCCTCGGGTGGATCGGCACCGCGGTCACGGGCTCCGACACGAGCGCCAACGCGCTGTTCGCCACCCTCCAACAGACGGCCGCCAAGGGTGCCGGCCTCGACCCGACCCTGCTTGTCGCCGCCAATACCTCAGGCGGTGTCGTGGGCAAGATGATCAGCCCACAGAACCTCACCATCGCAGCAACCGCGGTCGGCCTGGTCGGCCGCGAGTCCGACATCTTCCGCAAAGTCATCCTGTGGAGTGTCGGGCTGATCATCGTCATGTGTCTTCTCGTCGGCCTGCAATCAACCGTGCTGGCCTGGATGCTCCCGGAGTTCGTCAAATGACCGCATCATCAATCACCCCCACCGTCACCCCGGCCGTCACACCGACGGTCGCCAAGGGTCTCAAGGTCGCCCTCTTCGCCGCGTGTTACAACGACACGATGTGGCCAGGCACCCCGATCGCCGTGGTCAAGCTCCTTGAGCGGCTGGGGTGCCGGGTGGAGTTCCCGCAGCGGCAGACCTGCTGCGGTCAGATCTTCACCAACACGGGGTATGCCGCCGAGGCGCTCCCGCTCGTGCGCGGCTTCGTCGACACGTTTGCGGCATACGACGCCATCGTCGCCCCGACCGGGTCGTGCGTCGGCGCGATCCGCCACCAGCACCACGACCTGGCCGCTGCGGCGGGCGATGTCGCCCTCACCCGCGCGGTCGATGCGCTGACGCCCAAGGTCTATGACCTGTCGGAGTTCCTCATCGATGTCCTCGGGGTCACCGATGTCGGGGCCTACTTCCCACATCGGGTGACCTTCCATCCCACGTGCCACTCGATCCGGGTCGCCGGGGTGGGTGACCGGCCGCAACGGCTGCTGCAGGCGGTGCGTGGGCTGACCCTCGTCGACCTGCCGCACAAGGAGGAGTGCTGTGGCTTTGGCGGGACGTTCTCGCTGAAGAACGCCGACGTGTCGATCGCGATGGCCAGCGACAAGGCGCGGCACGTCCGGGAGACCGGTGCCGAGGTGCTCGTCGCCGGCGACAACATGTGCCTGATGAACATGGGCAGCGTGCTGGCTCGCCAGCGGGCCGGGGTGCGGGTCATGCACCTGGCCGAAGTGCTCGCCTCGACCGAGGAGGACCCGGCATGACGACCACCTACCCGAGCGGGCCGACCTCGGCACCGACCTCTGGGCCGCTGCAAGCGACGACGGCGACCTTCATCGGGATGCCGAAGTTCCCCAAGGCGGCC
Source organism: Candidatus Phosphoribacter hodrii (assembly GCA_016707175.1). Classification (GTDB taxonomy): domain Bacteria; phylum Actinomycetota; class Actinomycetes; order Actinomycetales; family Dermatophilaceae; genus Phosphoribacter; species Phosphoribacter hodrii. The sequence continues at coordinate 208,802 of JADJIB010000001.1, read as the reverse complement.
AAGGAGGCGCTGGCCAACACCCAGCAGCGGCGCAACCTCGCCCACGCGACGGGGGTGATCCGGGCCAAGCGGGCCGGGGTCGTCGCCGAGTTGCCGCAGTGGGAGGACCTGCGCCTGGCCGGCGCGGCGGCCAAGGACGAGACGATGACCCATCTCGCGGCATACCTCGAGCAGTTGGAAGCCAACCTCGTGCGCAACGGGGCGCAGGTGCACTGGGCCCGCGACGCGGCGGAGGCCTGCCAGATCGTCGTCGACATCGCTGCGGCCAAGGGGGTCGACGAGGTCGTCAAGGTCAAGTCGATGGCGACCCAGGAGATCGAGCTCAACGAGGCCCTCGAAGCCGCCGGGATCCACGCCTGGGAGACCGACCTCGCCGAGCTCATCGTCCAACTCGGTCACGACCGGCCGTCGCACATCCTCGTCCCGGCCATTCACCGCAACCGCTCGGAGATCCGCGAGATCTTCCGCCGCGAGATGCACCTGGTGGGACGACCGGCTCCGGACGACCTCACCGACGAGCCGCGCCGGCTCGCCGAAGCAGCTCGCCTGCACCTGCGGGAGAAGTTCCTCCGGGCGAAGGTTGCCGTGTCGGGGGCCAACTTCGCGATCGCCGACACGGGCACCCTCGTCGTCGTCGAGTCGGAGGGCAACGGCCGAATGTGCCTCACCCTTCCCGAGACGCTCATCTCGGTGGTCGGGATCGAGAAGGTGTTGCCGACCTGGCAGGACCTCGGGACCTTCATGCAGCTGCTCCCGCGGTCCTCGACCGGGGAGCGGATGAACCCCTACACCTCGATGTGGACCGGAGTGCATCCCGGCGACGGGCCGCAGGAGGTCCACGTCGTCCTCATCGACAACGGACGCTCGCACGTGCTCGCCGACCCCTTGGGCCGGCAGGCGTTGCGCTGCATCCGCTGCTCGGCCTGCCTCAACGTGTGCCCCGTCTATGAGCGGGCCGGCGGGCACGCCTACGGCTCGGTCTATCCCGGGCCAATCGGCGCCGTCCTCAACCCGCAACTGCGTGGCACGGCGAGCGATGTCGACAAGTCGTTGCCGTTCGCGTCGACGTTGTGCGGTGCCTGCTTCGAGGCCTGCCCGGTGCGGATCGACATCCCGTCGCTGTTGGTCCACCTGCGGGCGCAGGTCGTCGACGAGTCGGGTCGAAAGTCTGCGGAGGCCAAGGCGATGAAGGCGATGGCCTGGATGATGGGCGACTATCGCCGACTCGAAAAGGCCCAGAAGGCAGCGACATTGGGCGGGCGGCTGCTCAAGGGCCGCACGATCCACACCATGCCCGGCCCGTTCGCACCCTGGACCAGCGCACGGGACGTGCCGTCCCCACCCACCAGCTCCTTCCGGGACTGGTGGAAGGCGCGAAACACGGATTCCACGACGGAGGACCAGCGATGACGACGACCAGCCTTCCGGCCGCCGACAGTGCGGCTCGCACCGCCGAACAGTTGCGCACCGCCGAACAGATCCGCAACGACGCGGCGCGGGCGGCCATCTTCGGTCGAGTCGCGGCCGCAGTCACCGACATCTCGGCGCCGTTGGGTGCCCGCGGCGACGCTCCTCGCATCGAGCAGCCGTCGCCAGGGCGGGCGCAGACGGTGGAGTTGTTCATCGAGAACGTCGTCGACTACCGGGCCACCGTCGTCCCGATCGCGCCAGGCAAGGTGGGCTCGGCCATTGCCAAGGCCCTCAAGGCGGCCACCTCGGTGGTTGTTCCGTCCGGGCTCGACCCGGCCTGGACCGCGGGGCTGCCGGACGGCATACGCATCGTCTCCGATGACCACCTCGACAACGCGGCCCTCGACGGGGTGGCGGCGGTCGTGACTGCCGCGACCGTCGGCGTGGCGACGACGGGCACGATCGTCCTCGACCACGGTCCCGACCAGGGGCGCCGGGCGCTCTCACTCGTGCCTGACCTGCACGTGTGCGTCGTGCGCGCGTCGCAGGTCGTGCACGACGTGCCCGAGGCGGTGGCGCGGCTGCGGTCCACGGTGGATCAAGGCGCGTCAGCCGGTATGCCGCGTCCGCTCACCTGGATCTCGGGGCCGAGTGCGACCAGCGACATCGAGTTGGAGCGGGTTGAAGGGGTCCACGGGCCGCGGACCTTGCACGTGATCCTCGTGCAGGACTGAGCCGCTGGGGGCCTGGGTCCTCCCTGCGCGGTGGCCCCATCCCGGACAAGTCGGCGAGTGTCGAGTTGCCGGGGGCTGGATCCGTGTCGGGCGTCGGGCAAGTCGGCGAGTGTCGAGTTGCCGGGGGCTGGATCGGTGTCGGGCGTCGGACAAGTCGGCGAGTGTCGAGTTGCCCGGGGCCAGGCCGGTCAGCGGAAGGCGGCCTGGCCGGTCAGCGCCTGCCCGATGACGAGCTGGTGGACCTCGCTCGTGCCTTCGTAGGTGAGCACCGACTCGAGGTTGTTGGCGTGCCGCAGCACGGGGTAGTCAAGCGTGATTCCGTTGGCGCCCAACAGGGTTCGGCATTCACGGGCGATCGCGATCGACTCCCGCACGTTGTTGAGCTTGCCGAGGCTGACCTGCTCGGGGCGCAACGTCCCGGCGTCCTTGAGCCGGCCCAGGTGCAGGGCGAGGAGCATTCCCTTGCCCAGCTCGAGCGTCATGTCGGCGAGCTTGGTCTGGGTGATCTGATAGCCCGCCAGCGGCTTGTCGAAGATGTCCCGGGTGGCGACATACTCGAGTGTCGTCTCGAGGCAGTCGCGGGCCGCGCCGAGGGCGCCAAAGATGATCCCGAACCGGGCCTCGGTGAGGCACGACAGCGGGCCGGAGAGACCCTTGGCCAGCGGCAGCATCGCCGACGCAGGCAGCCGCACCTGGTCGAGGACCAACTCCGAGGTGACCGACGCGCGCAACGACAACTTGCCCTTGATCGCGGGAGCCGAGAAGCCCGGCGAGGCGGTCGGCACGATGAACCCGCGAATCCCCTCGTCGGTCTGCGCCCAGACCACGGCGACGTCGGCCACCGACCCGTTGGTGATCCACATCTTGGTGCCCGTGAGCACCCAGTCCGCGTCGTCGCCGGAGCCGTCGCGGGCGGCATACGTGCGCATGCCCGCCGGGTTGGAGCCGAAGTCGGGCTCGGTGAGCCCGAAGCAACCGATCGCCTCGCCGGTAGCCATCCGGGGCAACCACTCCTGCTTCTGCTCCTCGCTGCCGAAGCGATAGAGCGCGAACATCGCCAGCGATCCCTGCACCGACACGAGGGAGCGCACGCCGGAGTCGACCGCCTCCAGCTCCACACACGCGAGCCCGTATGCCGTGGCGCTCGTCCCCGCGCAGCCGTAGCCCTGCAGGTGCATCCCCAACAGGCCCAACGCGCCGAGCTCGACGGCCAGCTCGCGGGCCGGGATGGTGCCCGACTCGAACCACTCGCCGATGTGCGGACGCACCTTTGCCGTGAGCACGGCCCGGACGGTGTCGCGGATGGCCCGGTCCTCGGCGTCGATGAGAGCGTCGGTGCCGAACAATCCGAGGGGGGTCTGGGGGGTGCGGTCGGCCATGATCGGGCTTCCTGTTCCGGTGGCTGGGCTTGCTCGTGCGGGTGGTGGGCTTGGTCGTTCTGTCAGTATGCCGCGTGCTCAGCTCATCGTCAGGCCGCCGGAAACGCTGAGGGTCTGGCCGGTGATGTAGGCGGCCTCGTCCGAGGCGAAGAAGGCGACGGCGTTGGCGATGTCTTCGGGAGCGGCCAAGCGGCGCAACGGGATTGCCCGGGTGAGACCCTCGCGCAGCTTGGGGTTGTCGCCGCCCATCGAGGCGAACAACGCGGTGTCGGTGGGGCCCGGGCAGACGACGTTGACGGTCACCTGGTGGCGGGCCGACTCGCGGGCGATGGTCTTGGAGAAGGCGATGATCGCGCCCTTGGCTCCGGAATAGACCGCCTCGCCGCTGGACCCGACCCGGCCGGCGTCGGAGCCGAGGTTGACGATCCGGCCGTAGTTCTGGGCCGCCATGACGGGCAGGACCTCACGGCAGGTGTTGAGGACCCCGACGTAATTGATGTCGATGACCTTGCGCCACAGGTCTGGCTCGCTGTCGACGAACGGCACGGCCTTGTCCCAACCGGCGTTGTTGACCAAGACGTCGATCCGCCCATGAGCAGCAGTGACGGCGGCGACCATGGCGGCGACCGATGCGCGGTCGGTGACGTCCACGGCATACCAACTGGCGGAGCCGCCGATCTCGGTCGCGACGGCTTCGGCGGCGGGACCGTCGAGGTCGGTGACGACGACGATCGCGCCCTGGGCGGCGGTGACCCGGGCGATGGCGCGGCCGATACCCGCACCGGCTCCGGTGACGATGGTGACCTTGTCCTGCAAGCGCATGGGGTGGGTCCTTTCGGTGGGGACGGGTCAGGGGGCAAAGTCGCGGCCGAGCAGGTGGCGGGAGATGACGAGCTTGGAGACCTGAGCGGTGCCGTCACCGATCTCGAGGCCGATGACATCGCGCAGCCGTTGCCCGATGGGGCAGTCGCTGGAGTAGGCGACGTGGCCGACGGTGAGCAGGCATTGGTGGATGACCTCGGTGGCGAGTTTGGGGGCCCAGAACTTCGCCATCGCCGCCTCGGCGCTGTGGTCGAGGCCAGAGTCCTTGCGCCACAACGCTTCCAGGCAGATGTGCCGCGCGCCCTTGAGATAGGTGGCGCACTCGGCCAGGGGGAAGGCCACCCCTTGGAAGGTTCCGATCGGCTGGCCGAAGGCGATCCGGTCGCGCGACCACTGCAGGGCCTCGTCGAGGGACGCCTCGGCCGCGCCGATGCAGCCCAGGCCGATGATGGCCCGGGAGTAGTCGAAGCCCTGCATGACCGACACGAAGCCGCCGCCCTCGGCACCGATGAGGTCGTCGTCGCCGACCGGGGTGCCGTCGAAGTGCAGTGCGGCGCGCCCGATCGCCCGGCTGCCGAGGTCGTCGAAGGGCGAGCGGGTGACCGTCGGGTCGTGCAGGTCGACCCAGAAGGCGCTGACGCCGCGCGCTCCGGGGCCGCCAGTGCGGGCCAGGACGACCGCGCGGTCGGAGGCCATGCCCAGGGTGATCGAGGTCTTCTCGCCGTGCAACGTCCAACCGGTCGCAGTGCGAATCGCCTTGAGCTCCAGGCTTGCTGCGTCGGTGCCGTGGCCGGGCTCGGTGATGCAGATGCACGGGACCGTGGTGCCGGCCGCGATCCCGGGCAGCCACGCGGCCTGCTGGTCGGGCGTCGCGTTGCGGACGATGATGTCGCTGACGAGCGCCGTGTTGATGATGACGTAGGTCGCGTTGAAGTCGGCCCGGCCGACCTCCTCGGTGGCGATGCCGGCGATGACGGCGCTCGCGTCCTGGCCGCCGTAAGCCTCCGGGATGCGCAGGCCGGTCAGGCCCATGGCCGCCAGGTCGAGGGCCTGCTCGCGGCGGAAGGTCGCAGTCTTGTCGTCCCGCTGGTAGTGGGGAGCGAGTGCCTTGGTCGCGAACTGGCGGACCGCCTGGCGGAAGTCCTCCTGCTCGCTGTCGAGCCCGTAGTCCATCTGCGCCTCAGTGCCAGTTGACGTGCTGGTTGAAGTCGGGGGTGCGCTTCTCGGCGAAGGCGGCAGCGCCCTCCAGGCCCTCGGGGGAGGCGGTGAACAGGTCGAGCGCCGACATGGCGAGGTTGGACAGGCCCGCCTGGTGGTCGGTGTCGGCATTGAACGACTGCTTGAGGAAGCGGATCGCCGTCGGGCTCTTGGTCGCCACCTCGTCAGCCCACGCCTTTGCCTCCGCCATGACCTCGCCGGGAGGCACGACCTTGTTGACGAGGTTCATCGCCAGGGCCTCCTGGGCGGAGTACATCCGGCACCAGAACCAGATCTCGCGCGCCTTCTTCTCGCCCACGACGCGCGCGAGGTATGCCGTGCCGAACCCCGCGTCGAAGGACCCCACCCGGGGGCCGGCCTGGCCGAAGCGGGCGGTCTCGCTGGCGATCGACACGTCGCACAGGACGTGCAGGACGTGCCCGCCGCCGACGGCCACGCCGTTGACCGCGGCGATGACCGGCTTGGGGATGTCGCGAATCACCTTGTGCAGTGCGCCGATCTCGAACATCCCCGACTCGCTCGGGCCGTAGTCGCCGGTCTCGGCGCGTTGCTTGACGTCGCCGCCGGTGCAGAACGCCTTGTCCCCGGCGCCGGTGAGGATGACCGACTGGACCTGGCGGTCGGCCCAGGCCAACCGGAACGCCTTGATGAGTTCTTCGACGGTCTGGGCGCGGAAGGCGTTGTAGCGCTCCGGGCGGTTGATCGTCACGATCGCCGCCGAGTCCTGCACGACGTAGGTGATGTCCTCGAACGGCGTCATCGTCGGTTCTCCTGGCTCCGTGCTGAACGGCTATTCATTGAATGGTCGTTCAATCACAGGTATGCTGTCAAGGGTGAGCTCAGCGGACCCGTCCCGCGAGGCCCGGGCCGAGGCTCGGGTCGAGACCCGTCGGCGGCAGATCCTGCAGTCGGCGACCCGGATCATGATCCGCACCGGCTATCACGAGATGTCGATGCAGGCCGTGGCCGACGACGCCGGGATGAGCGTGGGGCTGATCTATCAGTACTTCGGCGGCAAGCAGGAGGTGTTGCGGGCCGTCATCGTCGACATCCTCGACACCTTCCGGGCCGAGGTGCCGGCGGCCATGGCGGCGGCCGGCGCTGATCCGGAGGCTCAACTGGCAGCCGGGTTCGCCAGCTTCTGCCGGGTCATCGACGCCAAGCGGGCCGGGACGATGCTGGCCTATCGCGAGAGCCAGACCCTCGATGCCGCCGGGCAGGCCGAGATCATCCGGCTGGAGCAGGAGACCATCGACCCGTTCCGGGTCGCCGTCGAGGCGGGCATCGCTGCAGGGGTGTTCCGGCCGGTCCCGGCCGAGTTGGTCGCCCACAACCTCAAGCTCGCCGCCCACGGCTGGGCCCTCAAGCACTGGGATGTGGGCGCGCGACTTGACCTCACGGCATACATCGATGCGGAGTTAGACCTCCTGCTCGCCGCCATCCGCGCCTGACCCGGCGGTTGGGGATGCATGAGTTTCAATCTATTCTGTATGCATGACCGTCCTGGGCAGATCCGCGATGTCGATGCGTCGGCGCGCCAGGAGCGCCCGCGCAGGCGCCGTTCAACAGCTACCGCCCTGCTCGGCGGCGATCCGAAGGAAGTTCTGCGCGGTCCAGGCGAGCCGATCTCGGTCACCAACCCGCCATCGACGACAGCCACCCGGTCGGCGTCGTGAGCCGTGTGCAGCCGGTGGGCGATCGCCACGACAGTGCGCCCGGTAACGACCGCGGCCAGCGAGCGCTCAAGGTGCCGCGCCGCCCGAGGGTCTAGCAGCGAGGTCGCCTCGTCGAGCACCAACGTGTGCGGGTCGGCGAGCACCAGCCGAGCCAACGCCAACTGTTGCGACTGGGCCGTCGTCAACGCCTGACCACCGGACCCGACCCGGGTGTCCAGCCCGTCGGCCAGCCCTAACGCCCACTCGCGCCCGTCGACGGCGGTCAACGCGTCCAACAACTCGTCGCGACTAGCCGAGGGCCGGGCCAGCAGCAGGTTGTCCGCCAACGTCCCGACGAACACGTGGTGCTCCTGCGTCACCAAGGCCACCTCACCCCGCAACCGGTCGAGGTCGAGATCGACCAACCTCACCCCGCCGACATCGACCCGACCGAGCCGCGGCCCGTCGATCCCCGCCATGAGCCGCCCGAGCGTCGACTTGCCGGCCCCCGACGGCCCGACGATCGCCAGTCGCTCCCCGGGCGCCAGATCCAGAGACACTCCGCGCAGCACGTCGCGCCCGGCGCGATAGGCGTAGGACACGTCGTCGACGACGAGATTCGCATCCACCGGCGTCTCGCCGGTCGCCTCACGGTCCGGGGGCACGTCGGCGATCCCGATGACCCGGGCGAGCGACGTCGCCCCAACCTGGATCTCGTCCAGCCACATGAGCAGGTCGTCCAGGGGGTTGGCCAGTTGGTGGACATAGAGCGCCACCGTCGTCACGGCCCCGATGCTCGCGTGCCCCTGCGAGACCAGCCAACCGCCCCAGACCAGGGTCGCCGCCACCGGCAACAGATAGGCGAACTCGACCTGGGGGAACCAGATCAACCGCAGCCGCAGGGTGTACATCTCGGCGTCGAACGATGCTCGCAACGCCTCGTCCATCCGGCGCCGACGCCGGGCCGACAACCCGAGCGCATCGACGGTCCGAGCGCCGTCGACAGTCTCGGTGACGACGCCGTTCATCACGGCATACGTCGCGCGCTCGCGCAGATAACCGTCGGGGGCAAAGCGCAGATAGCGCCGGGTCGAGAGCCAGATGATCGGCACGCCGACGACGACGGGCAGCGCGACGAGCCACCCGGTGGCCACCGCGGCCGCGACAGTGATCGCCAGCGTGACCACCGCGACGAAGATCGACGGGATGCCGAACCGGACGACGTGGCTGAGCGCCTCGACGTCGTTGGTCGTCCGCGATACGAGGTCACCGGTGCCCGCCCGCTCGACGGTCGAGAGCGGCAGCGCCATCACCCGCGTCATGAACTGCTCACGCAACTGGGCGAAGACCCGCTCGCCGAGCCGGAACGACGACCGCCGCGCAGCCCACACGAGCACTGTCTGGGCGAGGATCGCACCGGCCAGCCACAGGGCCTGCCGGTCGACGCTCTCGTATGCCGTGCCCGCAGTGACCTCGTCGACGAGCCGCCCCACGACGAACGGCGCCGCCAGCCCTGCGACCGCGGCGATGGCATGCAGCCCGACGACCTCGATGAGCGCGCCGCGGTGCTCGCGCAACAGCGCCGCCGTCTGGGCACGCACCGAGGCCAGCGTGGCCACGGGCAGAGTGCGTCGGGCGCTCGGGACTCCGGCGGAGACGGACATCAGCGGGTCTCCTCCTCGTCGGCGCCGCGCACGACCACCGCACGGTATGCCGCGCTCGCACCGTCGCGTCGGTGCATGAGCTCGTGGTGGGTCCCCTCAGCGAGGATGGCGTCGTCCTGCAGCAGCAGAACGCGGTCGGCCCGATCGAGGACGAGCGGGCTGGCGGTCATGACGACCGTCGTCCGCCCGGCCCGGAAGGTCGCCAGCCGGTCGGCGATGCGGGCCTCGGTGTGGGCGTCGACGGCACTGGTCGGCTCGACGAGCACGAGGATCGGCGCGTTGGCCAGTAGCGCCCGGGTCAGCGCCAGGCGTTGGCGTTGGCCGCCGGAGAACGACCGGCCGCGCTCTTCGACCTCGCTGTCCAGGCCGTCAGCGAGCGCCTCCAGGACGTCCTCGCCGCTGGCGATCGTCAGGGCCGCGAGGACCTCCTCGTCGGAGTGGGCGCCCCACGGGTCGAGCTCGTCGCGCAGCACCCCGGTGAACAGGCGCGGGTCGGTCTCGCTCACGAGGATCCGGCGCCGCACCGTCGCGAGCGGCAAGTGAGTGAGGGGTATGCCGCCCAGCGTCACCCCCTCGACGTCGGTTCCGAAGCGCCCCAACCGGTCGGCGAGCGCGGCCGACTCCTCGGGGCGTCCGCTGACCACCGCGAGGAACTGTCCGGGCTCGACGACGACGCCGCTGCGTTCGTCGCGCAGGGCGGAGTCGGCGGGAGGCTCGGTGGCGCCAGGAGTCACGACATCGGGGTGATCGACGTGATCAGGCTCGACCTTGAGCACCCGGATGATCTTGCGGGCGCCGATGTGGGCGCGGGTCAACCGGTCGACGAACTCGGTCGCGGTGCGCAGCGGGGTGACGAGGAAGGCCGAGTAGCCGTAGAACGCAACCAACTGACCGGGCGTGATCCGGCCGTCGATCGCGAACCGAGCCCCAAGCCACGTGACGAGGACAACAAAGATGCCCGGCAGGAGCACCTGGGCCGCATCGAGGGCAGCCTGGACGCCGGCCACCCGATAGCCGACCTCGCGCACCTGCTGGCTCTGGGCGGCATACCGGGCAAGGAACGTCGTCTCGCCCCCGATGCCGCGCAGCACCCGCAACCCAGCCACGGTGTCGGCCCCGAGCCCGATCAGCCGACCGGACTCCTCGCGCTGCTGGGCCTGGCGGCGCTGCAGCGGCCGGACGATGAAGGACAGCAAACCGACGAGGACCGGCACGCCGATGAGGACAAGCAGGCCGAGCGGCATCGAGGCGCGAAGGAGGATGACGGCGACGACGATGTAGGACACGATCGCTCCGGCGAACCGCGCGGTGGTGTCGTAGGCCCCACCCAGCCGCATCGAGTCCGAGGCGACTGTGGCGACCACGTCGCCGGTGGGGGTGTCACGAGGCAGCGCCTCGCCCGTGTCGGCGCTGTGCCAGCCGATGAGTTGCACGGACCGGAACGCCGCCCGCAGCCAGTTGGCGACCGCGAGTTGGTGGCGGGCCGCGCCGGCGAGCGCCGTGACGGCAGCCAGACCCAAGAGGGCACCCGACCAACGCAGCAAGGCCCCGGTGTCGCCCGGAATGATCCCTTCGTCGATGGCCTTGGCGAGGGTCGCCGGGATCAGCGCCTGGGCCACCATCCAGATGACACCGAAGGTCACTCCGCCCAGGAGGGTGCGCCACTGCCGCCGGCCCACCCAGCCAAGGAAGGCCATCGGGCTGGTGAGCACCGGGGTCCCGGGATGGTCGTAGGGCAGAGGGCGCACAAGGATCCACGCTACCCGCGCCGCCAGACCGCTTCACCCCGTTTTCTCCGGGGTATGCCGCGCGCCGTAGCCTGGGAGGCGTGCTGCGGACCGCCCTCACCCCTCGCTGGTTGGTGTGGCTTGTCGTGGTGCTGGGGCTGGGCGCCGGGTTCGTCTTGCTCGGGCTGTGGCAGATGAACGTCGCCCGCGAGGACGCCGCCGCGGAGGTCCTGCGCGAGGCCGCGGCCCGCCCGGTCCTCGAGTTGACCGCGACGATCCAGCCGCATGCGGCGTTCCCTGCCGATGGGTCCAACCAACGGATGCAGGCCGTGGGCCATTTCGAGCCGGCCCGCCAGGTGCTCGTCGCCGACCGTCGACTGGCCGGCGCTGACGGGTTCTGGGTCGTGCAGCCGTTCGTCGTGCAAGAGACCGGCGCGCGGATCCCCGTGGTGCGCGGGTTCGTTCGATCGCTCGCTGCGGCCGACGCCGTGGCGGCGAACTCCGCGGCTGGTTCGGGCGCTACTGAGCCGCTCACCCTCGTGGGGAGCCTGGCCCCCACCGAGTCGTCGTCCGCTGGCAAGAAGCGTCTGCCCGACGGGCAGATCGGATCGATCGACGTCGGCGCCCTGCTCAACGACTGGGGCGGCGAGGTCTACAACGCCTTCCTCTTCGACATCAGCGAGACGCCGGACCAAGGGGTGACGGGGCCCACGGGAGCCTCGGCATCGGGCGGGATGGAGCGGGTGCCGCCCCCCGACCTGCCGTCCGGGCTGACCCTGCGCAACGCGGCATACGCCCTGCAGTGGTGGGTCTTTGCGGCGTTCGGCCTGTGGATGTGGGTGAAGATGGTGCGCGACGACTACCGTCGTCATCAGCCGGTGCCTCCGCTGGGCGCTGGGCCGACCGCCGATGTAGGAGCCACGCAGTGAGCATGTATCCGACCAACCTGGCCAAACCGTTGCAGATCCGCCGGGCGCTGGGGATCTACCGGGTGCTCGCCATCGTCGCCGGCATCGCGTTGTTCATCCTCGTCGTCGAGATGGTCATGAAGTACGGGATGCACCAGGAGAACTGGTTCACGAAGAACTGGTCCTACATCCACGGCTTCATCTACATGGCGTATGCCGCGTCGATCGCCAATCTCGGCCTCAAACTCGCCTGGCCGATGATGCGGATCGTCGTCAACCTGCTCAGCGGGTTCGTGCCGCTGGCGCCGTTCTTCGCCGAGCGCAAGATCACGGCGGAGACCAACGGCATCCTCGCTCGGGTCTACTGAGCGCGACGTCCACCGCGGCGACCGCCACGCGGGGGGCCAGCGCCTCGGTAGGCTTGGCGGGTGAGTGAGACGTTGCAGTCCCGGCCGGTCCTTGTCGTCGATTTCGGCGCGCAGTATGCCCAACTCATCGCGCGCCGCGTCCGCGAGGCGAAGGTCTACAGCGAGGTCGTCCCGCACACGATGTCGGTGGCGGCGATGCTCGCCAAGAATCCCGCTGCGGTCATCCTCTCCGGCGGCCCCGCGAGTGTGTATGCCGCGGGCGCACCGTCGCTTGACCCCGCCCTGTTGGCGGCCGGGGTCCCGGTGTTCGGGATGTGTTACGGCTTCCAGGCGATGGTCCAGGCGTTGGGTGGGACGGTCGCCCACACGGGGACGGGTGAGTATGGCCACACCGACGCTGTGGTGACCCCGGACGGCTCGCTGCTCTTCGACGGGCAGCCGAAGGAGCAGTCGGTGTGGATGTCGCACGGCGACTCGGTGACCGAGGCTCCGGCCGGGATGGCCGTGACGGCGACGACCCCAGGGGCCACGGTGGCGGCCTTCGAGGACGCGGACCGGCGGTTGTTCGGAGTCCAGTGGCACCCGGAGGTGCTGCACACGGCATACGGGCAGCGCGTGCTGGAGAACTTCCTGTGGCGAGGTGCGGGGATCCCCGCGGACTGGACGGCCTCCAACGTCGTCGAGTCGCTGGTCGAGTCGGTGCGGGCGCAGGTCGGCACCGGTCGGGTGCTGTGTGCGCTGTCCGGCGGCGTCGACTCGTCCGTGGCGGCGGCGCTGGTGCAGCGCGCCGTCGGTGACCAACTGACCTGCGTGTTCGTCGACCACGGGCTGCTGCGCGAGGGCGAGCACGAGCAGGTGGAGCAGGAGTTCGTCGCGGCGACCGGCGTGCGCCTGGTTGTCGTCGACGCGCGCGAGCGCTTCCTCACGGCGTTGGCGGGCCTGACCGACCCGGAAGCCAAGCGCAAAGCGATCGGCGCGCAGTTCATCCGGGTCTTCGAGCAGGCGGCGCGCGACCTCGTCGGCTCGGCGTCGGCCGACGGGAACCCCATCGAGTTCCTCGTGCAGGGCACGCTCTATCCCGACGTCGTCGAGTCCGGCGGGGGCGAGGGCGCGGCCAACATCAAGTCGCACCACAACGTCGGTGGGCTGCCCAAGGACCTGAAGTTCACCCTCGTCGAGCCGCTGCGGGCGTTGTTCAAGGACGAGGTGCGGGCGGTCGGGCTGGAGCTCGGGGTGCCCGAGGCGATTGTCTGGCGCCAGCCGTTCCCCGGGCCGGGGCTGGGCGTGCGAATCATCGGTGAGGTGACCGCCGAGCGACTGGCGATCCTGCGAGCGGCCGATGCGATCGCCCGCGAGGAGTTGACGGCGGCCGGGCTCGACCGTGAGATCTGGCAGTGCCCCGTCGTGTTGTTGGCTGAGGTGCGCTCGGTCGGCGTGCAGGGCGATGGGCGCACCTATGGCCACCCGATCGTGCTGCGGCCGGTGTCGTCGGAGGACGCCATGACGGCCGACTGGACGCGGGTTCCTTACGACGTGCTGGCCAAGATCTCGACCCGGATCACCAATGAGGTGAGCGAGGTCAACCGGGTGGTCCTCGACGTGACAAGCAAGCCCCCGGGCACCATCGAGTGGGAGTAGCGCCTGGCGATCGGCGAGGTTTGGTCTGCGAGGCGGGCGTCGCCGGGGGTCAGTTCCAGGTGACGAGCACCACCGCAAACATGGCCGCATAGAGGACACCGAGGACGCCCAACAACAACACGTACGCGTTCCGTAGGCCCTCGCGCTGCTGCTCGGACGGACCGATCGATCCTTTGTGATACTGGGTGGCCGGGCCGGCATACCAGACGTCGACGACCTCACCCGGCTCGATGGTGATGGGGTAGCTCGCGTGGCCGTGGTGCGATCTCCACACCTGGCTCGCTTCGACGACATAGCGCCCCGGCTGCAGCGGGATGGTGTTCTCGCCGTACTTCACCTTCACCGGCGTCCCGTTGAGGGTGAGGATCGGCTTGATCCCCGTCGTGATCCACCACGTTCGCTGCATATGGAAGCGCAGGTACCCCACCTCGGCCGGCGGTTGCCAGGGGCTGGTGGAGACGCAGCGGGCGGCGCCCGCTGCCAGGTCAGCCGGCGGCCGGTGCGGGTGGCGGCGGTAGGTCACCCGGCGAGCGGGAATCCGGCGGAAACGGCGACGAACAGGAGATCGGCCGTCAGGCCGGCCAACGCCCGCCGTCCCTTGGCGACAGGTTGGCGGGTCCGGCTCACGCTGAGGCGACATGAAACTGGGTGGGGGTGCGACCCAGGAAGATCGGCGCATGATCCCGGCCAGATCGACCGTGCACGCCCCCAGCCCCGTACGTCCGGATCCACTGCATGCTCCCCATCGACCACGGTTCGACCTGGGTCAAACGCGGGAGGATGTTCGCCCGTACTGCACCGCGGCACGATATCCACGGTGACCCGTCACGGTGGGCGCCGCATGCCGGTCGTCCAGATTGAGCCTTGACGACGTGCCGGCGCAGATAGCCCGAATGCAGCCTGCTCGCCGTACGTGACCGGCCGCCCCGATAGCCGTTGCTGGTCGCGGTTGCGCCATCGCGCCAGGCGGCCGTGCAGACCGGCCCTGCGGTGGCTGGCCCCAGGGCGCTGGTTGGTCACTGGGGTGCGGCTGCCACGGGCTGTCGGTCACGCGGACAAGGGTATGCCGCGCACCCCTTGAGGGCGGCACGGAGTGCGTTTGGTGGGGTGATCGCCCCAGTGATCGCACTCCGTGGCGCGCTCGACCAGTGCGGCAGGCCGGTTAGGGTTGGCCTGTGCTCCGGACCTCCGCCGCGATCATCGCCGGAAAAACACTCCGGTATGCCGCGCGCCTGCGTGGCGGTGGGTCGGCCCTGCCGGGGTTGGTCGCCGAGCGCGTCGACCCTCAGATCTTGGCGCGCACCCTCGCCAGCGTCCCGGGCGGGATCGTCGTCGTCACCGGCACCAACGGCAAGACGACGACCACCAAGATGCTCGCCGCCATCATCGCCGCGCATGGCAAGCACGTCTTCACCAACCCCACCGGCAGCAACTTCACCCGCGGGGTCCTCTCGGCGATGCTTGGGGAGATCGGCCTCGGCGGGCGCCTGCAGGCCGACGTCGCCGTCCTCGAGCTCGACGAGTGGCACGCCCTGCAGTTCGCCAAACTCGTCACCCCGACCCACGCCCTGCTGCTCAACGTGGCCCGCGACCAACTCGACCGGTTCGCCGAGATCGACACGACCGCCAAGTTGCTGGCGACCCTGGCCGGCCAGACCTCCCAGGTCGTCGTCCTCAACCGCGACGACTCTTTTGTCTTCCGCATCGCAGAAGGCTTGTCGGGCAAGGAGATCCGCTACTTCGGGGTCGACCCCGAGATCGCCGACCAGGTGCCCGCGCTCAACGAGGCCGACGTGCGGTTCGAGGACGCCGCAACCCCGCCGCCCCCGACCACCGACGACGGCCTCCTGCACCCCGTCGACACCCGCGACTTCGCGATCCGCTTCGGCCCGGCCGAGCAGGTCGGCCCCCTCGCGCTGCGCCAACGCGGCCTCGCCGCCATGGTCAACGCCACAGCGGCGACGACGATGGCCCGCGCCGTCCTCGGCGCCGACTTCCGCACCGACCTCACCGAGGCGGCCCTGCGCACCGTCACAGCGCCCTTCGGTCGGGGCGAGGTCATCGACGTCGACGGCCACCCGCTCGAGTTGGTCCTCGTCAAGAACCCCGCTGGGTTCACCGTCGCGCTGAGCACCTATGGCGCCGAGCCCGTGGCCACGATGATCGCCATCAACGACGACTACGCCGACGGGCAGGACGTGTCGTGGCTCTATGACGTGTCGTTCGCCTCGCTGCGCGAGCACGGCGTCGCGATGACGAGCGGGGTCCGCGCCTACGACATGGCGCTGCGACTGGACTACGACGAGGTGCTTGTCGAGCAGATCGAGCCCGATCTCGCGGGCGCCCTCGACGGCTTCCTCGCGGCATACCGCGGGCAGCCCACCCGCATCTTCTGCACCTACACGGCGATGATGGCGCTGCGCAAACTCCTCGCTGCGCGCTTCGGTCTCGCCGGCTTCGCGCAGGAAGGCGAGTGAGTATGCCGCCCACCTCCAGCAAGGGCCGGATCGTCCTCGTCCACCTCTACCCGCGCGAGATGTCGATCTACGGCGACCTGGGCAACACCCGATGCCTGGCCGCCCGGATCCGTCGTCACGGCTACGACGTCGAGGTCCACGACCACCACCCCGGTATGCCGTTCCCCCAGGACGCGCACCTGCTCATGGGCGGTGGGGGGCAGGACTCCGGCCAGAGCCGGGTCGAGGACGACCTGGCCGTCATCGGTGACCGGCTGCGTGGCCTGGCCGCCGACGGCACCCCGATGGTGATGATCTGCGGGATGTACCAAATGTTCGGACACGCCTTCATCACCAGCGACGGTGTCGAGTTGCCCGGCCTGGGCATCCTCGACGTCACGACGCGCGGGCAGTCGACCCGGATGATCGGCGGCATCGTTCTGGACACCCCGTGGGGCGAGGTCGTCGGCTTCGAGAACCATTCCGGCGCAACGATGCTCGGCTCCGGCCAGGCCCCCTTCGGCACCGTCCGGGTTGGCCACGGCAACAACGGCCAGGACCACACCGAGGGCGCTCGCACCCACAACGTCATCGGGTCCTACCTGCACGGGCCGATCCTCCCCGCCAACCCCGCGGTCGCCGACGCCCTCATCGCGGCGGCTGCGGAACGGGCCACCGGTCGGCCCTTCGAGCCTGAGCAGGTCGACGACGCCCTCGCCGACGAGGCCCGCACCCGTCAGATCACCCGGCTGCGGGCACGGGGGACCGGCAAACTCAAGGACACCGCGGTTCACTAGGCCATCGCGGCCCACCGGTTCACCGCCCCACGAAGCCTCGCGGGTTCGCTAGAGCACGGGGTCGCTGGACCCGGAGAGGTCGGCGAACCGTTCCCGGCCCAACAACCGTTCGAGGGCAGGCCGGGGCAGTCGGGTCAGCAGGTCGATGTTGCGCGGCAGCGCGCTGTCGGAGCGCAGTTGAGACTCGTGAGCCCGCATGGCCGCCACTTTGGCGTCCAGCTGCTCCCGCACGTCGACCTCCACCG
This sequence comes from Candidatus Phosphoribacter hodrii, assembly GCA_016707175.1. Lineage (GTDB taxonomy): Bacteria > Actinomycetota > Actinomycetes > Actinomycetales > Dermatophilaceae > Phosphoribacter > Phosphoribacter hodrii. The sequence continues at coordinate 191,781 of JADJIB010000001.1, read as the reverse complement.
TCACCGGTCGGACAGGAGCCAACGCCAGACCGCGCGGCTTCATCAGCCTGGCCACCCGCTGCGAGACAGCAACCTCCAATACCCTTGGTGTCTGGGCCAATTGGGCTGCGGCCGCACCGACCCGGTGGACCTGCAGGTGGTCGGGGTGGCCATACCCGCCGTTGACGTCATAGGTGAGTAGCGTGTCCACCGATTCCTCGCGCAGGATGGCCGCGAGCCGCTCGGCCGCCTCGGCCACCGGCACCCGCACAAACCGCACCTGCCCCGGCGGGTCGTCAAGAGTCACCGGCCCCAGGCCGCTGTCGGCATACCCCAACTGCTCGACCCGCGACACCCCGAGCAGCCGTGCGCTCTCGCGCAACTCGGCCGCGCGGACGCTCGCCAGCCCTTGCGCGGCATACCTGCTGCTGGTGAGGCCGAGCGCGCCGTCGGTGGCGGTGACGAGGATGACCCGGTGGCCGACGGCGGCGGCGCGCGCGAGGGTCCCCCCGGTGAGGATGGCCTCGTCGTCGGGGTGGGCGTGGAAGGCGAGCAGTGTCAGTGGCATGGCGAGACCCATTCTCCGGCACATGAAAGAGTGGGGCCGTGCGGATCGCCATGCTCACCGACTGCTACCTCCCGCGCCTGGGCGGCATCGAGGTGCAGGTCGCCGACCTGTCGGCGCGGTTGGTCGCCCGTGGCCACGAGGTCGAGGTCTTCACGTTGACCCCGGGCGCGGTCGGCTTCGGTCAGACCGAGACACTCGACGGGATCCGGGTCCATCGGCTCGGGGTCCGGCTGCCGCGCCAACTCCTCGTCAACCCGCTCGCGACCCGCGGTTTGCGGGCTCAACTCGAGGGTTTCGACGTCGCCCACATCCACATGGGGGTCGTCAGTCCGTTCGCGTCGGATTGCGGCTTCGTCACCAGTCGGATGGGCCTGCCGACGACGATGACCTGGCACTGCGTCCTGGACAAGGCGGAGTCGGCCGTGCGCGCTGCCGGGATCGTCCGGCGTTGGGCGCAGTCGGGAATGGCGATGAACGCCGTCTCCGACGTCGCCGCCACACCGCTGCGCCGGATCGTCGACGGGCCACCAGTCACGGTGCTGCCCAACGGTATTGACGTCGACGCGTGGCGCCCCACCAGTGGCCGCCCACTGCTTGGCGACGGCGTCGTGCGGTTCGTCTCGGCGATGCGCCTGGAGGCTCGCAAGCGCCCCGTCCAACTCGTCGAAGCGATGGCCAAGGTGCGCGCCGCAGCGCCGCGAGCAGGCGTGCGCCTGGAGATCCTCGGCGAGGGGTCCGAGCGCGCGAAGGTCGAGCGCACGGTCGACCGGTTGGGCGCGAAGGATTGGGTGTCCCTGCCCGGCCGGGTGCCGCGCGACACCCTCAAGGAGAGGTATGCCGCGAGCGACGTTTTCGTCTCGCCGTCGGTCCTCGAGTCCTTCGGTATCGCGGCGCTGGAGGCTCGGGTCGCTGGCCTGCCGGTCGTCGGACGGGTGGGGTCGGGCATCTCGGAGTTCGTCACGGACGATGTCAACGGCTTCCTGGCCAACGACGACGAGGAGTTGGTGCGTCGGTTGACGACGCTGGCCGTCCACCCGAGCGTGCGGTCCCGGATGACGGCATACAACCTCAAGACCGACCCGGCGCAGGGCTGGGATCAGGTCGTGCAGGCGGCCGAGGCCGAATACGCCCGGGCGCGCGCGCTCGCCGGATGACCGCCTGGGCCCTGTGGCTGGAAGGGCGCTTGGCCGACGGTCGGGTCGTGGGGCCCTGGCTGCTTGAGCATGGCAACGACCCTGGAATCACGCTGTGGGACAACGGTTTGGTGATGGATGAGTTGCTCGACGTTTGGTCTGAGGCAGGCGAGGCCCGCTGCGTTCTGACCTTCGGCGTTCGAGAAGTCACCGACGGGGACCGGACACCTGCAGCGCGCGTGCCGGCGCGTGACCCGGACGTGGTGCAGGCTCCGGGGGAGGTGGCCGAGCGCGTGCAGCGGCTCGCGGCATACGCCTTCGTGCACTCGCACCGCGGAGTGCTGCTGGCCCAACTGTCCGACCGCACCCACGCGCCCGGGCAGTGGGGGTTGCCCGGTGGTGGTGTCGACCCGGGGGAGTCGCCGCAAGATGCGGTGTTGCGTGAGGTGGCCGAGGAGAGCGGTCAGCGGGTGCGCCTGGTCGGTGTGCTCGGTGTCGTGGACGGTCACTGGGTCGGGCGCGCACCCGACGGCCGGTTGGAGGACTTCCACGCCGTGCGGCTGGTGTGGCAGGCGGTGTGTGACGACCCGACCGACCCGGTGGTCCACGACGTCGGCGGGACGACGGCTGCGGCCGCATGGGTGCCCATCGAGCACGTGGCGAGCCTGCCGCTCAGTGACGCATGGCGTGGCGTACTCGTGGATCTGACCGTTCCGACCACGGACGGCGCCGGGGGCTCAGCCCACCAGACATGAGCCTGGGGGGCCGCCGCCCGTCAGGACCGGTGGCGTCGGCGCAGTAGCCCCAACTGCCCGATGACGACCAGGGCGGCGCCGCCGATGATGAGGACCATCGGCCACGGCAGCGACACCGAGGTGACGAACTCGATCCCGGCGAGGTGGCCCAGCAGGGCCGCGGCGCCGAGGAGCAACAGCAGTGAGTGGATCAGCAGGCGCGAGTTGGGACCGCGCGGGGCGGGGATGATCTGGGGCGGTGGCTGGCTCATGAGACTCCATCCCGGATGACTGACGGGGCCGTGGTGCTCTGCAACCGGACGCTGCCGAAGCCGACGCTGACGTTGACGACGACGTCTGGTGATCCGGTGCCGACGAGATAGGTCTGCTGGCCCGCCCCGCCGGAGTAGAGGTGGCTCGACGGGTCGGCACCGCCGGGCTGCTCGGCGATGACGTCGCCCGCTCCGATGGCTAGGTTGATGCGGGCGGTGACCCCGTCGGGCACGATGACGACGAGCTCACCGAACCCCAACTGCACCGAGACCTGCTGGGCGCTCAAGCCCGCCGTGGTGTCGGCCGTGGGGGAGATCCCCTTCAGATCGAGGGTCCCCTCGCCGAAACCCAGCGCGTATGCCGTGGAGCCGGTTCCCGAGACGGGCGTCCAGGAGCGCTCCCCGGCACCGGCCAGGAAGCCGACGGGGTTGGGGACGAAGGCGGCTGCGGCGCTGACGGCCAGGACGAGCGTCAGGAGGAACGCCGTGAAGGGGGCCCGCATGCCGCGCAGAGCGACGACGAAGAGCACCAGTGCGGCGACGGCGCAGCCGGCGATGACCGCGAAGAGGGCGGGTTGCGCAACCCGGTCGCCCAGCGCATTGGTCGAGCTCAGCGTTCCCGTGGTGATGGCGGCCAGCCCCAGGGCGGTGATGAAGACGAGGAATCCACCGCGGCGGCGCTTCTCGCGCACGACTAGCGGGGCAGGCGCCTGGGGAGCGGGGCTCCACGTCCGGCCGGGCCCCATTCCGTGTGGCGCGGTCATCGGCGCCGGCTGGTCTTGCGGCAGATGCCCCCAGGGCGAGTCGGCGGCGGGCGACGTGGGAGTCGCGTGAGACACCGGGGTGGCCTGATACGGCTGATACGGCGGGGGTGCCTGATACGTCGGCTGATACGGCGCAGACAGGGGAGGCGCTGGAGTCGGCGGTGTCGCGGCGCCCCACCCGCGGACCGCGTCGGCTGCCTCAGCAGCGTGCGTCTTCGCCTCAGACCCCAGTTGGCGCGGGGACTTGCCCGCAGCCGCGCCGCGAACGATCCACCAGGCGGCCAGCGCCAAGGGGATCGCCAGCCACACCCACCATCGGTCGAAGAACTCTCCGGCCGTCATGACGATAATGATGAAGACCAGGAAGATGGCACCCCCGTGGCGGCGACGCAGCGCCTCCTCGGCAAAGATCGTTCCCTTCTCGTCCGGCAGCATGGCCAACGCGACCAGGTAGGCCAGCAGGCCGAAGCCGCCGAAGACCGTGAGGACGACGAAGACCAGGCGCGCGACGAGCGGGTCGATGTTCCACCGTCGGGCCAGGCCCGCACAGACTCCGCCGGCGACCTTGCCCTGCGTTGCCCGAGCCACTCCGAGCCGGCGCAGCCGCTCGAAGAAGACGTCGATCCCGCTGGGACCGACCGGACCCGCGGGACCAGCCGGGCCGGCAGGGCCGCCGGGCATCGGCGCGTCAGCAGGGTTTCCCGTCATGCCCCTATCGTCGCTGGTCGGAGGCCCGCCCTGCCATGAGGGTGGACCCTGAAAGCACCCTGAACCCGCCCCGGTGAGGGGAGCAGACGGCATACCCATGCCCCAAGATGGGGACGTGACTTCCTCGCCGCCGCATGCTCGCCCCCCGCTGGCGCGCTCCAGCGCGGACGCGGTCGTCGGCGGCGTGTGCGCGGGGCTGGGTGAGTTCCTGGGTATGCCGGCCGTCGCCGTCCGCGCGGCGGCCGTCCTGCTCACGGTGTTCGGTGGTGGCTTGGGCGTCGCGATCTACCTGGTGCTGTGGGCGGTGCTGCCCGTGTCGGCTGCCCCCGCGGTCATCGCCGAGTCGGTCGAGGAGCGGCGGCAACCGCGGTTCTCGGTCTTCCATTGGCTCGTTCTCGGCGGAATCGTCCTGGTCACCGGGGGCATCTCGCTCGCCAGTGATGCGGGGTCGTGGTTCACCGACGCGAGGTATGCCGTCCCCGCCCTGGCCATCGCGGCCGGCGCGTTCGTCGCGTGGTACCAACTGGACGACCCCACCGGGCGTCGCCGCGGCCGGACCCGAGCCCGTTGGGTCGGTGTCGTGCAGGTCGTCGTCGGCGTCGCGTTGGCGATGGTCGGCGTCGTCGTCATCGTGACGCAGGGGCAAGGCACGCGTGGGGTTGTCAACGGCGCGCTCGCCGGTGCCGCCGTGCTCGCGGGGGCGGTCGTCATTGCGGCGCCGTTCGCGCTGCGGCTCTATCGCGGGCTGCAACGCGAGCAGGCCGAGCGGGTGCGGGCGACCGAGCGGGCCGACATCGCTGCGCACCTGCATGATTCGGTCCTGCAGACCCTTGCGCTCATCCAGCGCCGAGCCGATGACCCGACGGTGGTCGCCGGGCTGGCCCGACGCCAGGAGCGCGAGTTGCGGGCCTGGCTCTATGGCGGAGAGTCCCGCGAGAGCAACAGCCTGGCTGCCGCTGTCGCTGCCGAGATCCACGAGGTCGAGGACGAGCACGGGGTGCCTGTCGAGATCGTCGTGACCGGCGATCGGACGATGGAGGAGGCCGGCGACGCGCTGGTCAAGGCCACCCGCGAGGCGGTGCTCAACGCGGTGCGGCACGGTCGTCCGCCGGTGTCGGTGTTCATGGAGGTCGGGCCGAATGGCGTCGAGGTGTTCGTTCGCGACCACGGCGACGGCTTCGAGATGAGCGACATCGGGGATGACCGCTTGGGCGTTCGCGAGTCGATCATCGGGCGGATGAAGCGGGCCGAGGGGACGGCCCGGATCCGGCGCCTGGAGAACGGCACCGAAGTCTCGCTGACGCTCCCGCCGCCTGCTCACGCTGAGCCGGAACTCGAGCCGGAGCCCGAGCCCGAGCCGGAGCCCGAGACCCCGCCGGAGTTCGCGCCAGCGCCAGCGCCCCCGACTGAACCTGATGACCTGGCGGTGGAGTCTGAGGACCCGGCCACCCCCGAACCTGCCGTGACCCCGCGGGCGACTGCACGGCATACCCGTGCTGCGTCTGCATCGACGAAGGAGAACCCGAGATGAGCGACCCGACCCCGGTGCGGTTGGTGCTGGTCGATGACCACGCGATGTTCCGCTCGGGGGTGAAGGCCGAGCTCGACCACGCGCGGACGACGATCGTTGGCGAGGCGCCCGACGTCGACCGCGCGATCGAGGTGATCCGCGAGACCAAGCCCGACGTCGTGCTGCTCGACGTACACCTGCCCGGGGGGATGGGCAACGGCGGCGTTGACGTGCTGCTCGGGTGTCGCAACCTGACCACGGAGGCGGGCGCGCCGGTGCGGTTCCTCGCGCTGTCGGTGTCCGACGCCGCCGAGGACGTCATCGCGGTGATCCGCGCGGGGGCTCGGGGCTATGTCACCAAGACGATCAGCGGCACCGACCTCATGCGGGCGATCCAGCGGGTCGGCGACGGGGACGCGGTGTTCAGCCCGCGGCTGGCGGGCTTTGTGTTGGATGCGTTCGGGGCGGCGGCGGGCGAGATCGCCGAGGTCGACGAGGAGCTCGACCGGCTGTCGGCGCGCGAGCGTGAGGTGATGCGGCTGATTGCGCGGGGGTATCAGTACAAGGAAGTGGCCAAGGAACTGTTCATCTCGATCAAGACGGTCGAGACGCACGTGTCGTCGGTGTTGCGGAAGTTGCAGTTGTCGAGTCGCCACGAGCTGACCGCCTGGGCCGCCGGCCGCCGGATGATCTGAGCTCGGCCGGCCGCACGTCAGCCGACCACCTGGCAAAGGCCCGTCTTCATCATCAGCACCGTCAGGTAGATCGGCTCCCCGTTGGCGGCGCGCTCGGTGGCACCCTGAAGATCCGCCACGAGGGCCCTATTGCTCACCACGCTATTCAGGTTGGCGATCGCCAGGGCCACCTGCACGTGGGCCGACAGATCGTCATCGGTGGTCGGCGTCGCCAAAGCACCTAGCCAACTTGTGACCGCCTCACATCCGACCGCGCGGGCGTGAGGGCTGATTTCTTGGTATGCGACATGGGCACTCGTGAATCTGGTCACCCACAGATTGGCCGCCTCGTCCGCGTTGGTACCGCGGGCCGTGGCTTCCTTTCCGATGAGGGACCTCACCAGGGACTCCTCTGATCCCTTGGCGAGACGAATCAACTCCTCGGAAGCAGTGGTCCCGGCGCTTGGGCCCCCCGCGCCGCGGGCCCCCCGGGCCGGGCCGGGCCCGGGGGCGCGCGCCCCGGCCGCCCGCCCGCGGGGGCCCCCCCCCCCCCCCCCCCCCCCCCGGCCGGGGGGGGGGCCCCCCCGGCGGGCTCGCCCGGAAGACCCCCCACAGGCCGACCCACTCGACGAGGACCGAGGACGCCACGACGACCAGCACGAGGCCCCGCCCCCCCCCGGCGCCCCCCGGCCCGGCCCCCGGCCCGCCCCGCCGCCCCCCCCCCCGCCCCCCCGGGGGGGCCCCCCGGCCCCCCCCCCCCGGGCCCCCCCCCCCCGCGGCCCCCCCCGGGCCCCCCCCCCGCCCCCCCCCCCCCCGGCCCGCCAGATGCTTCGGCGGTCTCTCATGAGGTCGAGTATGCGCGGGTAGCCCGCTGTTGCCCTGCCGATCCGGAGGATTGCGTCCCCCCGGCCCTGTCCGTGCCGACGCTGCTTCCGGACGGTGGGGTAGCGCCGTGGGGACGTTAGACCCCCTCTTGCCCTCGATCACACTGAACCGTACAGTTTGATTCATGGCCAAGCCGGCGGTGAACAGGGCGGCCGCCAAGCGCGCGCAGATCACCAAGGCGGCGCGTGAGGTCTTCCTCGAGCGGGGTTACGCCGCCACCTCCATGGACGCCGTCACCGCCCTCGCCGGGGTGAGCAAACAAACGATCTACAGCTACTTCCCCAGCAAGGGTGAGCTGTTCGCCGACTTTCTCGACGGCGAACTCGGGCATCTGCGGGTCGACGTCGGGGCCCCGGCGCCAATCACCAGCATGGCCCAACTCCGCGCGACACTGCTCGCCGTTGCGACCGCGCTCGTCCGCCGGTTCATGCGCAACGACACCATCAACCTGCTCCGAGTCGTCCTCGGCGACGCCTATCGCGTGCCCGAGGTCCGCGACGCCGTCCGCGACGTGATCCCCAACCAACTCTTCGGGCTCGTGGAGGCGATCCTCGGCGCCGCGGCGGCCGAAGGCGTCGTCGAACCGCCGCAGCCCGGCCTCACCGCGCGCATGTTCATCGGCCCGGTCGTCAGCTTCGTCATCCTCGATGGTCTGCTCGTCGACGGCCCTCCGCGCCTCCCGGACGCCCATGCGCTGGGGTACGTCGTCGACGCCTTCCTTGCCACCCTTGCGCCCGCAGGTGATCGACCATGAGTGGTCTCCTCCCTCGTCCGGTATGCCGTCCCGCCGGCCACTCGTCGACGCTCGCCACCCGTGGCGCCACGCCCACGACAGCGACTCGGCTCGCGGCAATCGCGGCGCTTGTTGTCTTCGCGACGGCACTCGGTGCCTGCTGGCGCGACACGGCCACGCTGCACCTCGTCGGCACCGTCCAGGAGTCCCTCACGGTCGTCGCCATGCCGGCCATCGGCATGCCCACCGTCGACCTTGACGCCGGCTTCGCTGCCACGCAGACCTCAGCCCAGAGCCAGGCACCAGCTCAGCAAGCGAACGTCCGCACCGTCTCGCCGACAGTGACCATCACCGGCCTCGGGGGAGTGTGGCGACTGGCGACGGTGACAGTCCGAGAAGGTTCCCAGGTGACTGCGGGACAGCCGATCGCGACGGTGGAGGACGGCATACTCGCGGCGGGGGTGCGGGCTGCGGAAGCGACCGCCGCGACGGCCGCCGCTCAAGTTCCGGTGCTCGCTGACCGGATCGCTGAGGTCGACGACCAGCGAGCCACCCTCACCGACAAGCATGGCCAACTCACCACGGCGCTGGCGACGATCGCCTCGAGCCGCGCCACGCTCACGTCCAACCGCACCCAGCTCAACGCGAACCAGACTGCGCTGCAGGGCAATCGGGCTGGTCTCGCGCAGACACTCGAAGACCTGACCGCCACCCAAACCACGCTGCGCGCCATCCTCGCGGGCCTGCCGACCGACCCGAGCGTCCCGCTCCCGCCCGGCACGCCCACCAGGGCAGAGCTCACCGCGCAACTCGCCGCACTCGCCACGGGGATCGCCACCGCCACCGCAGGCCTGGCGAAACTCGACGCCGGCCTCACCGAGATGCGCTCGGGCCTCAAGCGGATCGACTCCGGGCTGGCCCAACTCGCCACGAAGGCGAGCGAGGTCCGCACCGGACTGTCGACTGTCGAGGACGGCCGCGCCGCCCTCGCCGATGCCCGGGTGCAACTCGTCGACGCCCAGGCCATCAGCCGGGTCATGGCCGACACCGCTGCGGTTGCCGTCGATCTGGCCCGAGAGCAGCAGGCGCGGACGACCGTCACCGCTCCGGTGACCGGTGTGGTCGTCAAGGCCGCCTCCGCAGGCGACCTGCTGCCACCTGGGGCCGTCCTCGCGACGATCCGGCCCACCGGACCCGCGACCATCCAGGTCTGGCTCGCGCCGGACCAACTCGCCACCATCTGCCTGGACGACCCCGCTTCGGTGCGCGGCGACTGGATGCCCGCCGGCGCCGCCGTGCCAGGCGCGGTCACCCTCATCAGCGACCGCGCCGACTACCCACCGAGCTCCAACGTCACCGACGAGGTGCACCTCACGCGGGCCGTGCCCGTCGACGTGACGACCCAGAACCCGCTGCCCCCAGGCGTGCCCGTGGAGGTCACTCTCCGCGGCTGCCACCCGCCCACGAAATAACCCCCCTTCAACCCGCTGATCCACGAAGCAAGGTGACGTCCATGGCAGGCCACGGTCGCAAGCACCCTCCCATCCCCGTGATCGTCGTTCTCGTCGTCGCGCTCGCGGGCGGAGGCTGGTGGTGGTGGCGCACGGCCAACCAGCCCGAGGCATCGGCCAGCACCGCGCTCAACGGGCAGGTCGAAGCCAGGCAGTACGACATCTCCTCGGCCATCGCCGGCCGGGTGCTCACCGTGCCCGTGGCGGAGGGCGACCAGGTGACCAAGGGCCAGCCCATCGTCACCCTCGACACCGCGGCGCTCGATCTGCAACTCAAGCAGGCCCAGCAGGGGGTGATCGCCGCCCAGGCTGCGGTCACCAACGCCAAGGACTCCGGCACCAAGGCCGACGTCACCGCCGCCGAGGCGCGGGTCGAGCAGGCCAACGCCGCCGTCTCCCTCGCGCAGGTGCAACTCGGCTACGCCTCGGTGACTGCACCTCGCGACGGCCGGGTCGTCACGGTCGTCACCAACGTCGGCCAGAACGCCGCCCCTGGGCGGATCCTCGCCTCGATCGTCGATCTGCACGACCTGTTCGTCCGGGTCTATGTTCCCGAGACCCGCATCGGCACGGTGTCGGTCGGTCAGGCGGTGTCGGTGTCCTCCGACTCCGGCGGTGCCGCCATCGCGGGCACCGTCTCCTTCGTCTCGGCGCAGGCGGAGTTCACCCCCAACACCGTGCAGACGGCTGAGCAGCGGGCGAAGCTCGTTTACGAGGTGCGGGTCACCATCTCTGACTCCTCGGGGACCCTCAAACCGGGTATGCCGGTCGACGTCACCTTGCGCTGACATGGCCATCACTGGAGCCAGCCCTGCCGCACCGGCGGTGTCGACGCAGGGACTCACCCGACGCTTCGGCGACGTCGTGGCGGTCGACGGGGTCGACCTCGTCGTGCAGCGCGGCGCGGTCTTTGGTCTGCTCGGTCCGGACGGGGCCGGCAAGTCGACGCTCATCCGGATGCTGGCCACCGTGCTGCTGCCGGACGCGGGGGAGGCCTTGGTCCTGGGGCATTCGACCGCCTCTGAGGCCTCGGCCATCACCGGCCGGATCGGCTATATGTCGCAACGGTTTTCGATGTATCCCGACCTCACCGTCGCCGAGAACCTTGACTTCTTCGCGACCGTCCGAGGCGTCCCGAAGCAGGTCCGGCGCGAGCGATCCGCGGCCTTGCTGGACAGCATGGGGCTGGCCGAGTTCGGCGGTCGCCAGGCGCGGCATCTGTCGGGGGGAATGAAGCAGAAGCTCATGCTCGCCACCACCCTCATGCACGAGCCCGAGTTGCTCCTGCTCGACGAACCCACCACTGGTGTCGACCCGGTGTCGCGCCGGGAGTTCTGGCGGGTGCTGGCCGGGTTGCACCGGGGCGGCACCACCGTCGTCGTGGCCACGCCCTATATGGACGAGGCTGAGCGTTGCTCGGCGATCGCCTTCCTCCAGGACGGACGGATCCAGCAACAGGGCACGCCGGAGGAGATCACCGCCCTCGTTCCCGGCACCCTGGTCGAGGTGTCGGGAGCCGACCCGCGAGCCGCTCTCGCCGCGCTCGCCGACCTGCCGGGAGTCGGCTCACCCCACGTCTTCGGCGAGGTCGTCCGAGTGCTCTGGGAGGGCTCGCTTGCGAGCGTCGAGGGGGCCATCACGACCCACTTGCGGGCGGCCGGATTCCCCACGGTCCGGGTGACTCCCACGCGCGTCGACATGGAGACCGCCTTCGCGGTCCTCGCCGAGGCCGGCCGATGAGCGGCGCAGGAGTCCGGATCGGCGCCGTGGTGCGCAAGGAGTTCATCCACGTCGGGCGCGACCCGCGGCTGCTCGCGGTCGTCCTCATCATGCCGATCATCCAACTGCTGCTCTTCGCCTACGCGATCAGCTTCGATGTCCGACACCTGCCCACCGTCGTCGTCGACCTGGACCACACGCCCGACAGCGCGGCATACCTGCGGGCGTATGAGGCGTCCGGGCTGTTCGACGTGGTCGGGCACGGCGCCGACCCGACTGCGGTCGACACGGCGTTCGACCGCAACGAGGCCCAGGTGGCGGTCATCGTCCCCGCCGGGTTCGCTGCTTCTCTCGCGCGCGGTGAGCAGGCCCAGGTGGGAGTCCTCGTCGACGGCAGCGAGCCCAACTCGGCGCGCGTCGCGCAGACCTACAGCATGGCTCTCAACCAGCTCTATGGGCGCGCGCTCGCTGTCGAATGGGCGTCGACCCAAGGGGTCGACCTCGGCCAAATCGGTTTGGTGGAACCGAGATTGCGCACGTGGTACAACCCTGATCGGGCATCGTCGATCTTCCTCGTGCCCGGGCTCATGGTGGTCATCATCATGATCGTCACCGCCCAGCAGACCGCTGTGACGCTGGTGCGCGAGCGGGAGCAGGGCACCGCCGAGCAACTCATGGTCAGCCCCCTGCGGCGGATCGAGCTCATGGTCGGCAAACTGACTCCGTGGGTCATCATGGCGTTCCTCGACATCGTCGTTATCGCCGTGCTCGGGGTGGTCCTCTTCGGGGTGCCGATGCGGGGCGACCCCGTGGCGTTGGCGGTCGGTGCGACCCTCTTTGTGGCCTCCTGCCTGGGCATCGGCCTCATCGTCTCGGCCGTCGCGCCGAGCCTCGACACGGCCAACATGGCGGCCTTCCTCGTCGCGTTCCTGCCGGCGTTCCTGTTGTCCGGGTTCGCCTTTGCGCTCGATCAGATCCCGCCGGTCCTTGAGTGGATCAGTCGGCTCTTCCCGGCCCGCTACATGGTGACGATCTCGCGCTCGGTGCTGCTCAAGGGCGCCGGCTTCCCCGAGGTGTGGCCGCAGGTGGCGGCGCTCGCGGCATACGCCCTCATCAGCCTGCTCATCGCGGTCCGGCTGCACGGGAGGCGCGCATGAGCCTGACCCGCATCCGCCTGCTGGTGTGGAAGGAGTTCCTCCAGCTGCGGCGTGACCCGCTGTTGTTGCGGCTGCTGCTGCTCATGCCGATCATCCAACTCGTGGGCTTCGGCTACGTCGTGTCGGTGGACGTGCGCAACCTGCCGACGGCCGTCGTCGACCTCGACCAGACGGTCGTCTCGCGTCAACTGGAGTCGAGTTTCACTGCGTCGGGCTACTTCTTGGTCGTCGCGCGGCCGGATGCCGAGACTCAGCTGACTTCGTTGCTGGACACCGGAGTTGCGAAGGTCGCGCTCGTCATCCCGCAGGGCACGCAGGACCTCCTCGCGCGCGGCCAGACTGCGCCGGTCGGGATCGTCGTCGACGGCTCCGACTCGCAGATCGCCAGCGTCGGCAGTGGGTATGCCGCGCAGGCCATCGCCCGCTTCAACGCCTCGCGGACGGCGGCGTTCACGGGGTCGCTGCAGGCGCCAGGGATCGATGCGCGGACGCGGGTGGTGTTCAACCCGACGCTCGACCCGATCAACACGATGATCCCTGGGCTGGTCGCCGCGATCCTCATGATCTCGCTCATGTCGATCATGTCCCAGGCGGTCGTGCGGGAACGCGAGTCGGGGACGTTGGAGCAGATGTTCGTCACGCCAATTCGCCCGTCGGAGTATCTCATTGGCAAGGTGGCGCCCTATGCGCTGCTCGCCGTCGCGCAGCTGAGCGTTGTCGCCGCCATCGGGATGCTGTGGTTCAAGGTGCCGTTCAACGGGTCGGTGTGGGTGGTGTTCGTCGGGCTGGCGCTGTTCCTGCTCATCTCGGTGGGCCTGGGGTTGCTCGTCTCGCTCATCTCCCGAACCCGCCAACAGGCCCAGCAGGCACTGGTTTTCATCATGATCCCGACGATGGTGCTGTCCGGTTTCATCTTCCCCATCGAGTCGATGCCGGAGGCGATCCAACCCCTCACGTATGCCGTGCCGCTGCGGTATGCGCTCACGGTGTTGCGGGGGTCGTTCGTCAAGGGCAGCGGCTTCGAGGCGCTTGCTACGCCGCTGTGGGCCATGGTGGGTTTCGCGATCGTCATCTTCGGGGCGGCCGTCATCGCCACCCGTCGCCGGATCGCTGAGTGAGGGGGTGTTGCGATGACCCGGGAAGGTGAGGTTCACGGCATACCCGCTGATCCGTCTGCGGCGATCTCGGTGAGGGGACTGACCAAGACGTTCGGTAACTTCACGGCGGTCGACGGGATCGATCTGGACGTGCCGCGCGGGCAGGTGTTCGGCTTCCTTGGGCCGAACGGGTCGGGGAAGACGACGACGATCCGCATCCTCACGGGGACGTCGGCGCCCCGGCGCGGACAGGCGCTGGTGCTCGGCGAGGACGTCGTCGCGCACCCTGAGCGGGTGCGGCCGCGGATCGGCTACATGTCGCAGAAGTTCGCGCTGTTCGAGGACCTCACGGTCGATGAGAACCTGCGCTTCTATGCCGGCGTCTATGCGCTGGACCCGGCGGTGTTCGCTGCTCGGCGGCGGTACATCCTCGAGATGGCTGACCTGCAGGGGCGCGAGCGCGAGCTCACCCGCAACCTCTCGGTCGGGTGGCGCCAGCGGCTCGCTCTCGGGACGGCGACCATCCACGAACCGGCCCTGTTTTTTCTGGATGCACCGACCTCCGGCGTGGATCCCGTTGCGCGGCGCCAGTTTTGGGATCTGCTCTATGAGCTGGCCGGGCGTGGGGTGACGCTGTTCGTGACGACGCACTATATGGAGGAGGCCAGCCACTGCCACCGGCTGGCGTTCATCTATCGGGGTCGCATCGTCGCGGAGGGTAGCCCGAGCGAGATCCGGGCCAACCTCTCGACGCAGCGGGTCTATGACGTCACGGTCCGGGATGCCGACCTGGCTCTGAGTTGGTTGGAGACGGCCGACGGGATCGCGGAGGCCTATCTGTCGGGGGCGGCTCTGCACGCGGTGATCGACCGTGGAGTGGATCGGGGAGCGGGCGCGTTGCGCGACCGATTAGTGGCTGCGGGCTTCGCCGATGCGGTGGTCGTGTCTGTCGAGCCGACCATCGAGGACGTCTTCGTCAACCTCGTCAGCCGCGAGCGCGGGGCATAGACACCAGCGACTGCGGCGGGTCGAGGTCGCCCGGTCAAGCCTGTCTAGGACGACATCGCAACGTCCGTCGACGGCTGCGTCGAGTTACTGCTCGCAGTAGCAGCCGGGCGCTGACCAGGCCCACCAGACTGGCCGCGCCGATCCGCCGCTGGAGGGCGGTGGCGCGCGCGATGTCGGCGGTCGACACCGGCGGCCCGTCGCCCAACCGCCCGCGTTCTTCGCGGACTCCCGCGTAGTCATTGGTCCCGCCGAGTTGCCGGCCTAGGGCAGCAGCGAACGCCGCCTCGACCGGACCCGCGTTGGGGCTCGGGTGGGCGGGGGCGTCGCGGCGGACCACGGCATACGTATGCCGTGCACCCGTCACCGTCCGGGTGGTGAGCGCCGTCACGGCGACCGTGACTCGTGCCGGGACCCAGTTGGCAAGATCATCGAGTCGCGCTGCGGCCCAACCGAACTCGACATAGCGAGGCGACCGGTGCCCCACCATCGCGTCGAGGGTGTTGACGGCCCGATAGCCCAGCAGTCCCGGCAGGCCGGCGACGGCGCCCCAGAACAGCGGGCTGACGACGGCATCCGCGCCGTTCTCGGCGACCGACTCGACACACGCGCGGGCCAACTCGTCGGCATCGAGCCCTGAGGGGTCCCGGCCGACGAGGTTGCGGATCCGCAGCCTCGCGCCCGCCAGGTCGTCTGCCTGCAGCAGGGCATCCATGGCCTCGGCTTCGCGGGCCAGTGAGCGCCCTCCGAGGACTGCCCACGTCGCCGCGGCAACCACCGGGACCCGAGCAGCCCGCGGGAGCCGGGTCAGCGCCTGCCCGAGGGCCACTGCGCCCCCGACCAGCACCGCCTCGTGAACGATCCCGGACGAGCGCCGCGGCGCATAGGTATGCCGTTCGAGCGCCTCCGCCACTCGTCCGAACCCGGCGACCGGGTGCCAGCGGCGGGGGTCACCGAAGGCGAGGTCGGCGGCATACCCGAGGACGAGGCCGACGGCGACGTCGTCCAGGCTCATGGCGCCTTTCCCCATCGAGCCGCGTCCCCGGCCGCCGATCCCCGTCATCGCCGCAGACCCCCGCGAAGCCGGACCTCGGCGAGGGCGCGGACGAGGGCGTCGCTGGTCGCCGCGTCGCGGACCGCGATCCGCACCCAGCCGCCGTCGAGCCCGGGGAAGGTGTCGCCGCGGCGCACGGCATACCCCTGTTCGCGAAGTTCCGCGTGGATGCCCGGGCCGACCTCGACAAGGACGAACGGTGCCTCGCCCGGGACGGGCCGCAGACCGATCGACTCTAGAGCCTGGACCAGGCGGCCCCGGTCACGGGCGATCGTCTCGGCGACCCGCGCGACCTCGGCGAGGGCCTCGGGGGTCGCTGTCGCGGCCATGACGGCGGCGGCCGGGGTGGACACCGACCAGGGGGACTGCTGCTCGGCGAGGGCCGCGACCAGGTCTGGATCGCCGACGACGTAACCCGCGCGCAGCCCGGCGACCCCCCACGTCTTGGTGAGCGAGCGGAGGACGAGAACGCCCGCCAGGTCGGGGCTGATGAGGCTCTCCCGCTCGCCGCGGATCGCGTCGGCGAAGGCCTCGTCGACAACCAGGACGCGACCAGGCGCGCGCAGAGCCTCCAGGGTGGCGCGCGGGTGCAGGACGCCGGTCGGGTTCGTGGGGTTGCCGACGAGGACGAGGTCGGCCCGTGGGTCGACGGCGGCCGGATCGAGGGTGAAGCCCGACTTGGCCTGCAGCACATGCCGATCGGGCACGCGGCCGGCCCGGCGCTGGGCGGCCTCGGGCTCGGTGAACTGCGGATGCACGATGAGCGGGCGCCGGGCCGCGATGGCGCGCGCGATCAGCGTGAACGCCTCCGCGCCACCACTGGTCGGCAGGACCATGTCCTCGGGGACGCCGTGTCGGTGGGCGACCGCGGCGCGAGCGACCGAGGGATCTGGGTATGCCGCGAGCTGCCCGGTCGTGTCCCGAATGACCGTCGCGAGCCAGGCCGGCGGGGTTCCGACCCGGACGTTGACGGCGAGGTCGACAAGGTGGGTGGCCCCCCTGACCTCCGCGTCCCCGTGGTGGTCCAGGCGCTCGGTCACCTCGCGACCCTATCGGTGTCTCCGAGGCGTCGTCCTACACTCACGACGTGCCCTGCGTGTGTGGCCGAGGCGCCCGATGGGATCCACCGGCCCTCAGGTGGTGGACCGCGAGCTGACCTGCCCAGCGATGGAGGAACTCATGACGACGACCGGCCCGAGCCTCGCGGTGGACGCCTCGATGGACGACGAATATCCCTACGATCTGGGCGAATACGCGCGGTCTGTAACGACCGCGGTCGCTGCGGCCGCCACATGGGTGAACCGCGGGCTGGTCTGGACCTTCGGGTTCAACCACGAGGAAGCGGTCGAGTGTTTCCAGCGGGCCCTCGACCTCGACCCCGACTGCGCACTCGCGCACTGGGGGATCGCCTTCGCGCTCGGCCCGAACTACAACAAGCCGTGGGAGTTCTTCGCGCCCGACGAGGCGACGGCGGTCCTGGAACGGGCGCGCGATGAGGCGCGGGTTGCGGCGGACTGCGCATCGGCGGGCACGGCCGTCGAGCAGGCGCTGACCGGAGCCTTGCTGGCTCGTTATCCCGACGGCCGTCCGATCGAGGAGTGCACGGCCTGGGAGGTGGAGTATGCCGCCGCCATGGGCCAGGTGTATGCCGCGCACGGCGACGACCTCGACGTCGCCTGCTTCTACGCCGAGGCGCTGATGAACCTCACGGCGTGGCAGTTGTGGGATCAACGCACCGGGGAGCCGGCCGAAGGGTCGCGAACCCTGGAGGCCAAGGCGGTCCTTGAGGCCGCGTTGGCTGTCCCCGGGGGCTCGCAGCATCCGGGCCTCCTGCACATGTACATCCACCTGATGGAGATGTCGCCGACGCCCGAGCGGGCGCTGCCGGTCGCGGACCTGCTTCGAGGACGGGTGCCGGACGCAGGGCATCTGCAACACATGCCGACCCACCTTGATGTGCTGTGCGGCGACTACCGCAGCGTGGTGGCATCGAACAGCGCCGCGATCACGGCCGATGCTGGGTTTGTTGCGCGTCGGGGGCCGCTGAACTTCTACACGCTTTATCGGGCGCACAACCTGCACTTCAAGATCTACGGCGCGCTGTTCCTCGGGCAGGAGCGGACGGCTCTCGCCACGGTCGATCAGCTCGAAGCGGCGATCCCTGAGGAGTTGCTGCGCGTGCAGTTGCCGCCGATGGCCGACTGGCTGGAGGGCTTCGTGCCGATGCGAGTGCATGCCCTGGTCCGGTTCGGTCGGTGGGATGCGTTGATCGGCTTGCCGTTGCCCGCGGACCAGGATCTGTACTGCACCACCACGGCGATGCTGCACTACGGCAAGGGTGTGGCCTTCTCGGCGACCGGGCGGGTCGCCGAGGCGGAGGAGGAGCGTCGGCTGTTCTTGGCTGCCGTGGAGCGGGTCCCGGAGTCGCGGATGCTGTTCAACAACACCTGCCGCGACATCCTGGCCGTGGCCAGCGAGAATGCTCGACGGCGAGCTCGAAGGTATCGAAAAAGGCAACCACGACAGTGCGTTTGCGCACTTGCGCCGTTCAGTCGAGTTGGACGATGGCCTGCCCTACGACGAGCCGTGGGGCTGGATGCAGCCGACCCGGCACGCGCTCGGTGCGCTGCTGTTGGAGCAAGGGCACGTCGAGGAGGCGGAGGCCGTCTATCGCGCCGACCTTGGGCTCGACGCGACCTTGCCGAGGGCTTGCCAGCACCCCGGCAACGTGTGGGCGCTGCACGGTTATCACGAGTGCCTCGCTCGCCTCGGCAAGGTTGACCTCGCCGAGGTCGTCGCGCAGCAACTGAAGCTGGCCGGCGCCCGCGCCGACGAGCCGATCACGGCGTCGTGCCTGTGCCGGATCGATCGATCAGGGGCGCTGCCTGCGGTCGACACCTGTTGCTCCGGCGGGGGCTCTCCCTGCCCCCGAACCCGCGCCGGCTGGGTCCCCCCGACCCCCAGGGGTTGGGCGCCAGTCGTTCGCTCAGGGGGCCCGCAGGGGGATGGCGGGGCCGGTGGGGGCGGCAGTGGAATCGGCGGGTGTGTGGGCTCGCCACCGTGGTGCCCGTGGAAAAGTCCCCACTGGTGGCCAGGTGAGGTCCCCGTTGGTGGCCAAGTAGAAGTCCCCACCCTCTGCTCGTCGTGTCGACCGGGAGCTTGAGGCCCTGAGCGGTGACGGTGGCGGTGTCTAGCCAGTCACCGCCACCGCTCAGGGAGCTCCATTGAAGAACATGAGGGATGAGATGAACATTGTTGCCGCCTACCAGTTGGTGGGCACCTACCGTGGCGCCGCGGACATCTGCGGCACCACGCACAAGACGGTCAAGCGGGTGATCGAGCGGACCGAGGCGGGTGAGCCTCGCCCGGTGCGGGCCCCTCGGCCGGCGAACTACGAGGGCGTGCGGACGTTGGTCACGGACGCGGTCAAGGCTGGGAAGGGCCGGGTCAGCGCGAAGCGGCTGCTGCCCAGGGCGCGGGCCGCGGGGTACACCGGGTCGGATCGCAACTTCCGGCGGCTGGTCGCGCAGGAGAAGAGGGCCGGGGCGAGCACGGTCGCGGTCGGCGTCCGGCGGTGTGGTCCCCGGGTGAGCACCTGGTCATCGACTGGGGCGTGATCGCCGGGGTGCACGTCTTCTGCGCCGTGTTGGCGTGGTCCCGGTTCCGGTTCGTGCGGTTCGCCGCCGATGAGAAGCAGGCCACGACGCTGGCGATGCTGACCGGAGTGTTTCGAGGTCTTGGGTGGGGTGCCGAAGGTCGTGCTCGCGGACCGGATGGGCTGCCTCAAGGGCGGGGTGGTCGCCAACCGGGTGGTGCCCACGGCCGAGTACGTCCGGTTCGCCACGCACTACCGGTTCCGGCCGGACTTCTGCGAGGCGGCCGACCCGGAGTCCAAGGGCATCGTGGAGAACCTCGTCGGGTACGGCAAGGACGACCTGCTGCGCCCGCTGCTGCTCGACCACGTCCTCGACCAGTCCATCGATGCGGCCGGTCGTGACGAATCGCTCGCTGCGGCAAGGGTTTTGGCTGACCTGTCCGCGGCGAACGAGCACGCGAGCCGGTGGTGTGAGCAGGTGAACGGCGCGGTCCACTCAGAGATCTGCGCGGTCCCGCAGGTGCGGCTGGCGGCCGAGCGGGAGCTGCTCACGCCGTTGCCGTCGCTGCGCCCGAGCATCGGCCCGGCCCCGGTGACCCGCAAGGTCGACAAGCTGTCCACGATCCGGCTCGGCTCGGCCCGCTACTCGGTGCCGGTCATGGTGCGTGGGACGCGCGTGGCGGTCGTGGTCGACGGGGCCCGGGTGCTCATCCTCGACCCGGGCACCGGGGAGGTCCACGCCGAGCACCCACTCAAGGCTCCCGGTGAGGCCTCGATCCTCGACGAACACTACGGCGGCCCGCGGCCCGTCCCAACCAGAGCGATCCGCCCGAAAACCGTTGCGGAGAAAGCGTTCTGCGCGCTCGGGCCGGTCGCCGAAGCGTTCATCGCCGGTGCCGCCGCGGCCGGGCACACCCGGCTCGGGCCGGAACTCGCCGAGCTGAACACCCTCGCCGCAGCGCACGGGGCCGACGCGTTCGTGGGCGCGCTCGAACGGGCCGTCGCGTTCAGCCGGTGGCGAGCCGCCGACGTGCGGTCCATCCTGGCCGCCGGGGCCGGGACCCCGACACCCGCGCCGGCCGGGGACGCCCTGGTGATCGACCTGCCGACCGCGGCCGGGCCGGCTGGCCGAGTACGCCCCGCCCCCCCCCCCCCCCCCCTCCCCACCCCCCCCCCCCCCCCAACCCCCCCCCCCCCCCCCCCCCCCCCCCCCCCCCAGAGCGGTGTCCTCATGACCGCCACGACACCACCGGCCCTTCCCGCGGACCTGACCGCCGGTTTGCGCCGGCTCAAGCTGGCCACCATCCGCCAGCTCGCCCCCGAGCTGCTCCTGACGGCCAAGACCCAACGCTGGGCGCCCGAGGAAGTGCTGCGGACCCTGATCGAGGCCGAGGTCGCCGCCCGCGACGCCTCCAACGAACGAGCCCGGCTCAAGGCCGCCGGGTTCCCCGTCATCAAGACGATCGAGGAGTTCGACCTTCCCGCGTCCTCGATCCCGGCCCCGACCTGGGCGTACCTCACCTCGCTCGAGTGGATCGGCGCGAAGGAGAACCTCGCGATGATCGGCCCGGCCGGGACCGGTAAATCCCACACCCTGATCGCGCTCGGGCACGCCGCCGTCACCGCCGGCCTCAAGGTCAAGTACCTGACCGCGGCCGACCTCGTCGAAAACCTCTATCGCGCCCTCGCGGACAACACCGTCGGCAAGAGCATCGACCCCCCCACGACGTGCTGCTGGTCGACGAGTGGCTTCGCCCCCTCGACACTCGGTTCGTCGCCGCCGCCTACGAACGCCGCTCCCTGGGCATCGCCTCGCACTGGTCGTTCGAGGACTGGGGCCGGTTCCTGCCCGAACACACCACCGCCGTCAGCCTCCTGGACCGGCTCCTGCACCACGCCACCACCGTGGTCACCAGCGGCCAGTCCTACCGCATGCGCGAGGCCAGAACCCGGACAGGAGGACGCCCAACCAAGAGCTGAACAAACTGCGAGGGGTGGGGACTTCCACTTGGCCACCAGCGGCGACCTGAGCTTGGCCGTTGACAGATGCCGAGGGACGGCCGAGTGTGTCGCCCAAGGAGATCTTCGCGCTGGCCGGGGACGACATTGTCATCGCTCATATCGCCTCACCGCGGTCCGTGCGCAACATCGCGGGCAACCCGCACGTGTGCCTCAGCGTGCTCGATGTGTTCGAACAACGCGGCTACCGCATCGCGGGCCGAGCCTCGATCATCGCCCCGAACGACGACGCTTTCGCGACGTTGGTGGTGCCCCTGCGGGAGTTGGCAGGTGATGCCTTCCCGATCCGGGCCGTGATCCGCATCGTCGTGCACGACGTGGAACCGCTGTCCGCTCCCAGCATCTGGATGTATCCCGACGTCGACCCGGCACGGCGACGAGCCGGTGTGTTGGCGTCCTACGGAGTTGTTGACGCGCCCTCACCGGGATGAGGGAGGGATGGCCGGCTCGTGGATGCCGGCCATCCACTCGCGACTACCGAGAGGCAGTCGTCAGCAGCGACCTCTGAAGCACTCCAAGACGCCGGTGTAGTGGCCGACGATGGTGCCCTGCCCTGCTTTCTTCGAGGCCCCGAGTCACCAATGAAACGATGGTGGCACTCGCGGCTTCTTCCAGCAATGGGTTAGCCGAAACACGCGGGTGCCCGGCGGGTGCTACTGCCAGGGGCGTAGGTGGGGGATGAGGCTGGTCATCGCGCCGACGATCTGGCGGGCCTTGGGCAGGTCATCGTGGACGTCTTCAGCGGTCAATTCGGGACTGTCCAGGCGGGGATAGTCAGCGTCGTTGCGAGTCCGCCGAAGTCGACCGAACGGACGCACGATCACTCCGGTGGTGCCCAACTGTCCAGTGACGGCTTCCTGGACAGCCAGGTGCCCGCCCTTGCTGGTGGCGCGTAGACCTTGCCGTGCTAATGCTGCCGCCATCGCTTTTCGGGCTGCGCTGTAGAGCATGTCGTAGGCGCCGGCGGGGTCGTGAGCTGCGAGCAGTTCGGCCGAGCGGAGGTGTCGGTCGGCTTCGGCGAGCAGGCGTGCTGAGTTCTCCTGCGACGGGGTCACCTGCTCGAGTTCTCCTGCGGCGAGCATGTCGGAGATCTGGTCCGCCCCGGTGGCCCACCGCGTCACGAGCGATCACCGACAGGCAGCACTGTCACCATGGGCCGTGACGTGACCGTCGTCTTGAACGCATCGCCGGTGGCGTCGTCCCACGTGGTGGGGCGAATCCTGCGGATCGACACATCACGCCCGAGCCGTGCGGTGGCGGCGGCAGCGACCGCATCCAGTTCGTCCGGGTCGGCCGTCCCGATCACCAGCACATCGATATCCGCCGGGACCGGACCCGGCTGTTGGTCGTAGCGGGCCGCCCACGACCCGTAGATGTGGGCCTCCCGAATCCCCGCGATCGGAGCGAGCAGCTCTCGCAACACCGGAACCGGGCCGAACGTCACTGCCATCAGTTGAGCCAGCGGAGCGAAC
Organism: Candidatus Phosphoribacter hodrii; assembly: GCA_016707175.1. Taxonomy (GTDB): domain Bacteria; phylum Actinomycetota; class Actinomycetes; order Actinomycetales; family Dermatophilaceae; genus Phosphoribacter; species Phosphoribacter hodrii. Next base: position 169,192 of record JADJIB010000001.1, on the reverse strand, counting down.
ACCGCATTCTTGGTCTCGGCTTGCACCAGACGCTGATTGCCTCGACGTGACTGTCGGATCAGGCCGGCGTCCGCGAGCCGGTCCACCTCCCGCATCACCGTCGGCGCCGACACCCCCACCGAGCGGGCGATCTCAACCAGGGAAAACTCCTGCTCCGGGTGCAACACCAGCCAAGCCACGATCTCGCCCTGTGCGCGCGACCGTAGCAAAGGCAACAGCAGCGGAGAACCTTCTTTCATAAAACCGATCTTAACATCGGAAATACGAAACTATCGGAGCGGTACACCCATGGCACCCGGCGTCGAGCAAGCCCTCACCAGCCACCCTCGTCGTGTCCGATCCGGCGCGGGGGTTGGAGGCGGCAGAGGACGGCGCCGATGAGGAGCACGACGGCCGAGACTCCGAGGCCCCATTGTTGGCCGCCGGTACGGTCGGCGAGCAGTCCGGTGAACCAGGGCCCAATGACCTGGCCCAGGGCGAACACCGTGGTGAGCATCCCGAGCGCGGCGGTCGTGTCGGCGGGGTCGACGGCGTCGCGTCCGGCGGCGGTGACGGCCCCGACGAGCGAGAGGAAGCACAGCCCGAACAGCACGCCCGACGCATAGAGCGCGGGGGTGGCGGACGTGACGGCGGGTATGCCGGTCGCGACCGCGAGTAGCCCGAAGAGGACTGCCGCGGCGGAGCCTCCTCGAGCACCGCGCAGCAGCCTGGCCCACACCTGCCCACTCACTGCTCCGGCGACCCCGAGCGCGACCCAGAACGCAGCAATCTCCTTGGGAGACAGCCCGACCTGAGTCAGCATCGCGATGATGAACGTCATGTAGCCGATGTACCCAGCACCGAACAACAGGTAGCCGCTAGCAAGTCGGCCCAGGCCGCTGACCCAGAAGCTCCGCGACCCGGGGGCCGCTGCGGGAGTGGTGGGGGCGGCATACGCGGCGATGGTGGCGGCCACCGTGCCGACCGCCGCGAGGACCGCGAGAACCAGCCACCCGGTGGGCCATCCCGCGGGTCCCAGCCGCTCGAACACCGCCGGCACGAGCAGACCGGAGGCGACGATGCCCACCCCGCCGCCCGCGAAGTAGGTCCCGATGAGCACGGCTGCGCGGTGCGGGGTATGCCGCCTGCTGATCGTCGAGGTGATCGCGCCACCGAGGACGAAGGCGCCTGCGCCCGCGATGCCGAGGATCGTGCGGACCGCCAGGAGGACTTCCAGGGAACTTGACGCGGCGGTCGCGGCGAGGGCAAGCACGGTGATGACGAGCGAGCCGACGAAGGCGGGGCGTTGGCCGAGTTTCGCTGCGGCCCAGGCGGTTCCGAGTGCACCCACAAGGTAACCAACGGCGTTGACCGTGTTCATCAGCCCGGCCGTGGTGAACGACCACCCGAGGTCCGAGCGCATGGCGGGCAGCAGCAACGCATAGGCGAACCGCGAGCAACCCAGGGCCACGAGCGGGGAGGCGGCGAGGCCGATGACGATCAACAGGTCGCGCTGGAAAGGGCGTGCCACAGTGAGCGGGTCGGCGGCCATGACCGCCTAGCCGTCCGTGGCTGTGACGATGTCGCCGCTGACGTTCAACTGCCCACGGTCCTGTGCGACCTGCAAGGCGGCCATCAGGCGGCGCCGGGGGACCTCGGTGAGCCGGGTGCCGTTGAAGACCGTCAGGGTCTGCTTGAGCAACTCGTCGAGATCGATGCCCATCGCCGACCGAGCGATGGCGACCAAGGCGTTGGCGAGCTCGCGCAGCGGGATCTCCTCAAGCGGGCGCTCCTTGAGGACGCCCTCCCACGTGCGGAAACCGCTCCAGCGCAACGGGTCTCGCTCATCTGGCCAGACGAATCGCTCCTCCGGATCGCGCCGCAGGTCCGACGGAATGATTGCGGCCATGTCCCGGACCCGGTAGACGCTGGGCCGGGTCATTCCGAAACACTGGGCGGTCAGCAGGAACAGTCGAGCCTCCGACAGCGGGCCTTCCTCGGTGACGATCCGGCGCATGACGTCCTGGACGGCAGCGGCATGCCGTGGACTGCGACGTTTCACGCCATCGAGGACGCTGAGGCCACCTTCCTGGCGTGGGATGAAGGGCGAATACGACTCCGGCGACGCGGCAGGGGTGGGAGCACTGTTGGGTCTGGCCGCCGCCAGCGGCTGCCCGTCCTGAGGTCCGGCACCGCCCTGAGCTCCTGCACCACCCTGAGGACCGGCACCCGCCAGAGGCTGCCCGTCCTGGGGAGGTGCGGCGGCGGCATACCCCGTGCTCACCCGGCGCTCACCGACGTGGCGCGGCAGGCGAGAGGCGATCTCGGCCCGCTCGCACACGGTGGCGACCACATCGTCCCGAGAGAACAACCACGAGGGCAGCCAGATCCGCATGACCATCGGCCAGCCCATGATGTGCTGCAGGACAGTTGTGGGGAGGCCGTCGCGATCGTTGGTCGTTCGGCGCTCCGCCCACTCCGGCCCGTCGAGCAGGATCGCGAGCACGGAGGTTTCGGGCGGGCCGACCGCGAGATCGACCTTGAAGTCGGACAGACCAACGCCCACGGTCACGGACAGGCCCTCGGCCCGCAGGGCGGCGGCGACGTCGTCCTTATGCCGGTCGACGGCGTCGATGCGTCCGCGGGGAGCTGAGCGGTCGCCGTCGCTGAGGAGGCCGGCGGCAGTGCCGACGAGCCCGCCTCCGCCCGTGGGCGCGTGTCCGACGCCATATTTGGCCACCTCGAGATAGGCGCGCAGGTGTTGGACGCCGACCGACGAGGTCTGCTCGACCCGCAGGTCTTCGGGCTCGAAGGAACTGAACACCATGACCCGACGGCGCGCGCGGGTGATGGCGACGTTGAGGCGCCGCTCGCCCCCAGTGCGGTTAAGCGGCCCGAAGTTGAGCGGTAGGACACCGGACGCGGTCTTGGCGAACCCGGTCGAGAAGATGATGACGTCGCGCTCGTCGCCCTGGACGTTCTCGAGGTTCTTGACGAACAGGCCGTCCTTGCCGCTGGCCAGGCTGTCGGCGATGGTCTCGTCGCCGAGGTCCCAGAGCAGTTTCTCGATGAGAGTGCGCTGTTGGAGGTTGAAGGTGACGACGCCGATCGAGCGCTCGCCCTGGCCCCACCGGCGGCGCACCTCCTCGACCACGGCAGCAGCCTCGACGGGATTGGTCCGCAACGGGCCGCCGGGCGACGCGCCGCCCGGGCCGCGAGCGGCGCGCGACGAGGTGCGATAGAACGTGCCGTCGACACGGGTGAACGACAACCCCGTGTCGGTGACCTCGCCCCGGATAAGCCGGGAAAGAGCTGAGCCGGTTGTCGTAGTAGTGACCGTTCGAGAACGCGATGAGCGACTCGTCCTGGCTGCGGTAGTGCCACGACAGCCACAGCCGGTCGACGCCTGCGTGGACCATCTCCGAGAGGATCGACTCCTCGTCGGGCACGATCCGGAAGTCGGCAGCCGTCGCCTCGGGCTCGCCCCCCATCCGCGGCGCTCGGGTCCGCCGCGACCGCCGTGACCGGTGCGACCGATGCGACCGGCAGATCCCGGTCGGACTCCGCAGAGTCGTCCCAGCCGACCTCCCCGAAACTCGATGGCGGCATCTGCTTGGAGTCGCCCGCGATGACGGCAGCCCGCGCCCGTCCGAGAGCGCCGATCGCATCCGGCACCGTGATCTGCGAGGCCTCGTCGAACACGACCAGGTCGAAGTCGATCGACCCTGGCGGGATGAAGCGCGCCAGGGAGTCGGGGCTGACGAGCACGCATGGGGTGAGCTCTCCGATGACCTCGCCATAGGTCTGCACTAACCGCCGAACGCTCAGCCCTCCTCGCGTGCGACCCACCTCGCGTTCCAGGGCGGCCACGGTCCCGAACGTCGCTCCCGGCTTGAACGGCCGCTCCTGCACCACCCGGCTGGGGAGTATGCCGCGCAGGGTCCCCCGCAGCGCGTCCGATGCCCCGACGAAGCGGTCGACGATCCGGTCGTGCGCCTCCCCGTCGAATCCAGCCATCGCTCTCGTGCCCAGTCGTTCCTCCAAGGCGGCACCCGCCAAGCCCCGGTCGAGTGCCGCGACGGCCCCGGACGCGGGCACCTCGCCCGACAGGATTGCCTCCTGCGCCATGGACAGACCGGACCGGTCCAGGGGTTCGAGGGCTGTGACTGCCTCGATCCATTGGCGCAATGTGGCACCTGCGCCTCTGTCGGCGAGCCGCGCCCGGTTGCCGGCCTGCCAGGCCTTCAGCACGCCCCGGACATTGTGCTCGGCCCACAGCCGGTGCAGTCCATTGACGGTCCCCACAGGGGTCCCGGTGGCGGCCATGACGGCGGCAACGCACGACGAGGCGGCGCGCAGGGCGGCATACGCCTCATCGAGCAGGACCTCCCCGTTGTCGCGCGCCCTCGCGAACCGCGTTCGCCGTGGGGACATCAACCGGTCCAGGATGGCGAAGTCTCGGTCGATGGCGGTGAGCGCATCGGTGAGCGCGCTACGACTTTGGGGGCAAGGAGACTCACGTCGGGAGGGAGGACACCGAGCCCAGGGAGGGAGTGCCAGGGCCGCGCGAGGGATGCCGTCTCGCCGGCCACCGCAGCGACCTGCTCAACAAGCGTAGGCAGGGTCTTGGGCGGGATGTCGGCACCTGGAAGGGCATGCACGAGCAGGGGGGCGGCGGCATGCAGCAGGCGGCCCTTGCGGCCGATGAAGAACGACGAGGCCGCCTCTCGGACCGCCTGGCGGATGGGTTCCACGGGGACGCTCAGCGCCTCGGGAGTCAGGACGGCGAGCACGGGAGCGGCCAGCGTGTCGAGGTGGGTCTGGCGGGCCTCGAGTTCGTCTCGGGCCTCGCGCCAGCGCCGCGAGCGGGTCTCGTCCAGGACTTCCGGCGAGAGTGCGTCGTTCGTCAGGAGCCAGCCGATGCGCTCGAGTTCAGTCGTGGTCATCGCCGTCGCCAGGGCGGCCCGGATGGGCTCGGCGCAGCCCGCCAGGCGGCGGTCGAGGTCGGTGACCGCGACATCGGCATCCTCCACCAGGCTGAAGAGCCTGACGACGTCGGCGGGCATGGCGCTGGCGAAGCCCCAGGCATCGAAACCGGCACTGCCCAGGCCCGCGAGCAGGCCGGTGGCAGCGGCGACCGCCCGTCGGCACGCGTCGATGTCCAACGGTGGGTCGCCGACGTCATGACCGGTGGGCGGGTCGGTCCGGACCCGCACCGAGTAGGGAGCGACGGGAGCGATCGGCCCTTGCCCGAGCGCGAGAAGTTGGGCCTGGGCGGAGTAGGCCGACAAGCCAGCGCCGCCGGGCGAGTGGAGGCGGGCGGCATACGAGGCGAGCGTGGCGGCCGAGGACGACACGTCGGTGGCCGCGGCCTGGAAGCCAGCCTGGTCGGGCCGCGGCAGGTGGGCAATGGCGAGCCGCAGCCGCTCGCGGACCTGGGCCGGCGTCGCGTGCTCGTCGTGCAGGTCGAGCGCGAACGGGGCGAGGCCGACCTCCGCCAAGCGGCGGCGCACGACGTCGAGCGCCGCGCCCTTCTCGGCGACGAACAGCACCCGGCGTCCTCGCGCGACCTGGTCGGCGAGGATGCTGGTGATCGTTTGGGACTTGCCGGTGCCCGGCGGGCCTTCCAAGACGAAGGTGCGACCGGCGCGAGCGAAGGCGATCGCCTCGGCCTGCGAGCCGTCCGCGGGGATGGGCACGTCGGCGACCACGCCGTCGAGAGTCGTCAGGCTCGTATCGACCTCTGCCGCAGCGGAATCGGCGAACCGGTCTGTCGGGGTCAGGGCGAGGTGGCGCGCAACCGGCTGGGTGAGGAACCGTTCCCAGTGCTCATTGAGGTCGCGCCAGAGCAGGTAGCCGGTGAAGCCGACGATGGCCAGGCGCGCCTCGGTCTCGACGGTGAAGGGCAGGCCCGCATCGAGCAGGGCTTGGCGCAGGCGCCGCACGACCTCATCGACGTCGACCCCTCCCTCGCCGCGGACTCCCGCTGGACGGATGGGGAGCTCGTCCAATCCCGGCACCACGAAACCGAATTCGATCCGCAGCTTCTCCATCAGCGAGAGGTTGAGCGTGAGGCCGGCCGTCTCGTCGGGGACGATCTTGTAGGGCTGGACGATGCCCTTGAGCTCGACGGGTGCCAGGAGCAGCGGCGCGGTCAACTCGCGGTCGCCGAGTCGCCAGTCCAGCCGCCCGAGGGTGAGCGCCAGCGGGTTGGCTCCGGTCTCCTGCAGCCCGGTCCGGGCGCGATAACGAAGCCGAGCCACCATGAGCCGATGGGTCTCGCCGTCGGCGGCGGCATACACCGTGGCCTTGTCGCGCAGCATGGTGCGCAGGACGTCGGCGGGCAGTCCATAGGCGTCGCGGACCTCGTGGGCGAGCACCGCGCCGGAGAGGTCGTCGGCCGCGCGGACGACGACGGGGGTGCCGACGGCGAGCAGGTCAGCGAGGGCGCCGAGGTGCTCGCCGGGCATGAGCAGGGGCAGTTGGGTGACGCCGCGCGCGGAGTTGAGCAGCCGGTTGCGCAGGGTGAGGTCCAGCAGGGAGTTCTTCCACGCTTGCACGCGCGGGGGCGGCTCGGGTCGGCGCGGGGTGGCTGCGGTGGGAGCTTGTATGCCGCTTTGCGCCTGTGTGGCTTGCGAGTCGCGTTGGGCCGCAACGGAGTCGGTGGGCACGGTCGGGGGTCGGTACTCGATAACCTCGACGACACCGTCCTCGCGAGTGCGTCGCGCAGGCATGGGGAACACCCGCATGAGTCGGGCGAGGTAGACGTCGACCACGCCGATCAGGGCCGCCGGGTCGCCGTGCAGATACGTGTCCAACGGCGCCTGTGACGCGCGACGGAAGAGGTCGCGGGGTGGGCGTCGCTCCTGGGTGAGCATCGTCGTCTCGACGACACCCATGAGCCCGAGCCCGACCGCGTTGACGGCCTGCGCGCACTGCAGGCTGGCCGCGTCAGGTAGCCCGGTGTCGAGCGTGCGCCAATAGCCGAGGAAGGCGTGGCCGCGGACGATCCAAAGGACAGGGTGGATGCCGAGGTGCTCCAGCGCGGAGGCGACGAGGAGGGTGGTGTCCAGACAGGTGCCGACCTTCTGCTCAAGGACGTCGCCGGGGGTGCGGACCTTCTGGCCGTAGCCCCACGAGGCGGGCGGCTGGGCGTAGTAGATCCCCGTCCCGTGCACGGCCGCGCACACCGCCTCGACGATCGCGTCGATCCGGCCAGGCAGGACGTGGTCGACGGCCAGTGAGCCGGAGGTCGTCTCCGCTTCCAGGTATGCCGCCGCGCGCGCCACGAGCGGGCCCAGCGCGGGATGGTTGGGCTGGACGAAGGCGGCGAGCAACTCGAGGGAGAGGACAGGGGCGTCCGGGTCGACCAGCCATTGGCGTGCCGCGAGGACCCGCATCGGCGTGGTCGAGGTGACGAAGGTCTGGCCGGCGCTGGTGGCTTCGATGATGAGGTCGGCGCCGGTCTCTTCGTCGAGGCCGGCGATGGCGGCCGGGTCGAGGGTGATGTCGGGGTTGTCCAGGCGCACCCTCCCTCCGGCGTCGAGGCGGTCGACGTGGTACTGCCAGGGCCGGGTGAGCACGGTGCTGTGGGCGTCGACGAGCCGGGCGGTGAGGACGACGTCGGTGTGGCCACCGTCCAGGTCGGGGCTGGAGACCAGGGTGATCTGGCGCACGATGCGGATCCCGTTGTGGGCCATCGCGTGGTTGACCAGCGGCGCTGTGACCACCTCAAGGTGGGTCAAGGGCGCCATGGCCAGACTCTAGACCGTGGGGAGTGCGGATAGCCTGACGCCATGAAGCTGTTCAACGAGATCATCGTCGTCTTCCACCTGTTGGGCATGGCCGCCATCGTCGGTGGGTGGCTGGCCGTCCGGCACGACCTCAAGATCGTGCCCGCCATCTTGTGGGGCGCGCGGGTTCAGTTGTTGACCGGGCTGATCCTCGCGGGGTTTGCTTCCATGGATAGGGAGGACCCGCCCAACAACGCCAAGCTGGGGGTCAAGCTCCTGGTCGCGTTGGTTGTCGTGGCGCTGTCGGAGTCGACCTGGGCGGCGCAGAAGAAGGCTGTCGCGGGCGCGGCCCAGGCCGCCGTGGCCTCGAAGGTCAACCTCGTCGGGGGTTTGGCGGTCCTCAACGTCCTGATCGCCGTGCTCTGGCGCTCCTACAGCTGAGCCAGCTTGCCGGGCCGAGGTATTCCACCGTCACCAGACGATGGCCGAATACCTCGACCCGGCTGGGGGGCGCAGGGGATCAGCGCGGTCCGACGACGGCGAACCAGGCGCCCTGAGGGTCGGTGGCCAGGGCGATCCAGGCGCCGCCGGGCACCTCGGCTGGCCCGTGGTGAATAGTGCCGCCGCCGGCGGTGATCCGCTCGACGGACTGGTCGATTCCGGTCGAGCCGAAGTAGGGCAGCCAGGCCGAGACCGGGCTGTTGCCCAGTCCCATCATGCCGCCGAGGTCCTGCCCGCCACTCCCGAAGATCTGGTAGGTGCCCATCTCACCCATGTCCATCGTGTCGCCTTTGGTCCAGCCGAACTGTTCGGCGTAGAAGGCGAGACCGGCCTCCGGGTCCGAGCTCATCAATTCGTGCCAATTCCCGTGTCCAGCGGCCTGTTGGTCGAAAGCCGGGTGCTCCATGGGCGCGTCCATCGGCAGCGGCTGCAACAGCCCGAAGGCGGCACCTTGGGGGTCAGCGACGACCGCGAACCGGCCGGTGCCGGGGATGTCGCCAGGTGCCGCGAGCATCGTGCCGCCAGCCTCGGTGATGGCTGCGACCCGCGCGTCGCAATCTTCAGTGGTGAAGTAGATCATCCAGTAGGGCGGCGGTGCGGCCTCGCCGCCCTCCAGGGCCATCATGCCGCTGACCATGCCGCCATCCGTTGCGGTGCCGAGCCGGTAGTCCATCCCCGGCATTCCGGCGTCGGCGATCGTCCAGCCGAGCACGTCGGCGTAGAAGGCGGAGGCCGCCGTCAGGTCGCTCGTCCCCAACTCGTACCAGCAGGGGATCCCCTCAGGTGTGGTCGTCATCCGCGCAGCCTCCCACCGCAGCCAGGCGAAGGCAACGGTGGGGGGGGGGAGGGACGGGCGGGTCAGAGGCGGCTGAGAGCCGTGTTGGCGGCATACAGGCCGCACATGCCGTGCACCCCGCCGCCGGGAGGCGTGGCCGAGGAGCACAGGTAGACACCCTTGACGCCGAGGGAGTACGGGTTCGACGTGACCCGCGGTCGGAAGGCGATCTGGCGGGCGGTGTTGGCGCCGGCAGCGATGTCTCCTCCCACATAGTTGGGGTTGTAGGCCTCGAGCCCGGCGGGGTTCCGCGTGGAGACCGCCAGGATCCGATCGTGGAAACCGGGGGCGAACCGCTCAATCTGGGCGATCACCGCGTCGGTCGCGTCGCCCTCATAGCCGTGCGGCACGTGGGCGTAGGCATACACCGGGTTGGTGGTTCCCACGGATCGGGTCGGGTCGATGAGGTACTGCTGGCCGAGCAGGACGAACGGCCGATCAGGCATCCGACCGCTCGTCGTGGCGGCCGCGGATGCGACGATCTGCTCGGCGGCGCCCCCGAGGTGGAGCGTCCCGGCCCGGCGGCAGTCCGGGTTTGTCCAAGGGATGTCGCCCTCGATCGAGAAGTCGACCTTGAACGCGGCCGGCCCGTAGGTGTAGCGCGACAACGCGGCGCGAACCCGGGACGGCAGCCGGTCGCCGACGATCTCCAGGACGCCGGCGGGAGCAGTGTCCAGCATGACGACATCGGGCGCGGAGCCGACCAGGTCGGCCAGGCCGTCCAGCGACCGGACGCGGGTGTTGATCACCACCGTGCCGCCGAGTTCGGCTAGCTCGGCGAGCAGGGCCCGGGTGATCGACTCCGTGCCGCCCTCGGCCACCGGCCAGCCGACGGCATGGGCGGCCGCGGTCAGCAGCAGGCCGACCGAACTGCTCAGCGGGGTGGTCAGCTGGCTGAAGGAGTGCGCGGCCACCCCCATGAAGAGGGCTCGGGCGGGATCGTCCTTGAACTGCCCCGCCGTCCAGGTCGCCGGCATGAGGGCCCGGATGCCGAACCGAGCCAGGGTGGCCGGATGGGACGGCAGGTGGACGACCGGTTGGAAGACCTCATCGATGAGGTCGTTGAACCCCCGGATCGGGGGCATCGAACACGCGCCGCCAGCGGGCCGCATCCACACCCAGGGACTCGTCGGTGATGCCCAGGTCGCGGGCGGCCAGCCCGGCCCGGCCGTCGTCCAGAGGGTGGGCGAGGTCGACCTCGGGCCAGAGCCAGCGCAGCCCGTGTCGCTCCAGCCCCAGAGACCGGAAGAACGGCGAGGCGACGCCGGTCGGGTGGAACGCGGCACAGTCGTCGTGCAGCACACCCGGCAGGGTTAGTTCGCTGGTCCGGGTGCCGCCCCCGGGCCGCGCGTGGGCCTCGACGACGGTGACTTCCACACCGGCCTGGGCCAGCCGGATTGCCGCAGCGAGTCCGTTGGGTCCGCTGCCGACCACCACGGCCGTAGTCATGACGGCATCGAGCTCGCCCCGGGCACGATCTCGACGGTGCACCGTGCGGCACCCGCGTGAGCCAGCCGCCGGTCGCAGGTCACGAGAGGGACGCGAAGGGCCTCGGCCGCGGTGACAAACATCGCGTCGTATGCCGTGAGCGCGTCACGAAGTGCCCACGCTCGGGGGAGCAGCCCGGTCATGGGCAGTCGGTCGATGGCGAGACGCTGCCACACCGACAGCAGCCGCTCGCCATCGTCCGCCGTGACCCTCCCGCCCAGGACGAGACCCCGTAGGGCATGTGCCACTTCGGCATCGATGAGATGTGGTGCCACCAATCGACGGTCATCGAGGGCGTGCCGGGCGGGGTCATGGCCGAGGAGCGCCGCAAGCACCACCGACGTGTCGACGACGATCAACGATCGCGCCCCGAACGGACCGCCGCGACGACCTCGTCGATGTCGACCTCGACCTGCGGCTGGGTCCACAGCAGGTCGGCGTTGGACCGGAAGGCGACTGCGGCGGAGAGCTCGCGCACGGCATACGCGCTGACGGACATGGAGGCACGGGAAGCCAGCTCTTCCAGCGCGTCTCCCACCTCATCGGGCACGTTGCGCAGATAGAGGGTCCTCATGTCGCACTATGCTAGCAATCTGCGACAGCAGGGCGACGACGGGTCAGGGGAGCGAGGTGTATGCCGCGTGCCGCTTGGCGAGGAAGGCCGCGATCCCTTCTTGGGCGTCTTCGGTCAAGGCCGCCGCCGCCATGACCTCGACGGCCAGGTCATAGGCCTGGTGCTGCTCCAACCCGACCTGGGCATGGAAGGTGCGCTTGCCGATCGAGCGGCCCATCGCGCTCCCACGGGTCACTCGCGCGACCAGGTCGGACACAGCGGCGTCGAGGTCATCGGCGGGCACTGCGCGGTTGATCAGCCCCCAATCGGCGGCGGTCGCCGCGTCGATGACGTCGCCGGTGAGTGCCATTTCCAGAGCCCGCTTGCGCCCGACGTTGCGCGAGACCGCGACGAGCGGCGTGTGGCAGAAGAGCCCGCCCTTGCCACCGGGCAGCGCAAACCCAGCGGTGTCGGCGGCAATCGCTAGGTCGCAGGACGCCACAAGTTGGCACCCGGCTGCGGTCGCCAGCGCATGCACCTTGGCGATCACCGGCTGCGGGATGCCCTGAACGGTGTCCATCATCGTCGTGCACAGCAGGAACAACTGGCGGGCCGCTCTCAGGTCCGCCCCGGCGAGATCACCGAAGTTGTGCCCTGCGGAGAAGACCGGCCCGTCGGCCGCGATCGCCACCGCGAGCGCATCGGAGGCGCCGGCCTCGGCCAGCGCCGCCGTGAGGTCGGTCATCATCGCCGCCGAGAGCGCATTGCGCTTCTCCGGCCGAGCCAGGGTGATCGTCGTGGTCGAGCCCTCACGGGTGACCCGGATGTTGTCGCTCATCAGCCGCCTCCTTGCGGTGCGTGGGCCGGATAGAGGTATTCGGCCGTTGTCTCACGATGGTGGAATACCTCGACCCGGCCAAGGGGGGGGCGGGGGGCGGGGGGGGGTGGGGCTTGGGGCGGGGCGGGGCGGGGCCCTCAGATCTGGAAGATCAGTTTGCCGGTCGTGGCCCGGCCCTCCAAGGCCTCATAAGCAGCGGCGGCATCCTCCAACGCGTAGACCCCGCCGATGTCCATCCGGACCCGCCCCGACGCCAGGGTCTGGAAGACCTCGCCTGCCCGCCACAGCAACTCGTGCCGGTCGGCGACGTAGTGCGCGAGCGTCGGACGAGTGACGAAGACCGAGCCAGCCGCATTGAGCCGCTGCAGGTCAAACGGCGGCACCTGCCCGCTCGCCCCGCCGAAGAGCGCCAGCATCCCGCGCGGGCGCAGCGAGCCCAGCGACGCATCGAAGGTCGCCTTGCCGACCCCGTCATACGCCACGGCCACCCCCGCGCCGCCGGTCGCCTCCCGCACCGCTGCCGCCAAGTCGCCCGGCGTCCCGTATGCCGTGTAGTCCAGCGTGTGGGCCGCGCCCAACTCCCGGGCGATCGCCAACTTCGCCTCGGACCCAGCGGTGGCGATGACAGTCGCCCCCGCGAGCGAACAGACCTGGACCAGCCACTGCCCGACCCCGCCCGCCGCCGCGTGAACGAGGACGACGTCACCGGGCTGGACGGCATACGTGCTGGTGGTGAGGTAGTGCGCCGTCATGCCTTGGAGCATCGCGCCGGCCGCCTGCTCGGCGGTGATGTCGTTGGGGACGGGCACAACGGACGCCGCAGGCAGCACCGCGAACTCGGCCGCCGCCCCGCGCGTCATTGCCCACGCCACGTGAGACCCCACGAGGAGGTCGACATCGGCGCCGACCGACTCGACGATTCCGGCGCCTTCCATGCCTGGGGTGAACGGCGTCGGCCCGGGATAGACGCCCTGGCGCTGATAGACGTCGATGAAGTTGATCCCGGCCGCTTCCACGCGCACCCGCACCTGGCCCGGCCCCGGCTCGGGGACGTCGACGGTCTGGACGGCGAGGACCTCGGGTCCGCCGTGCTGGGTCACGCGAAGGGCTCGGGCGTCGGTCATGGCGCCGAGCCTACGACGAGTGCGTGGCGGCTCGGGGTGTCCGACCAAGCGCATATGGTGGACGCCGACATGGGCACCCTCTTTGACGAGTTGGGCCTCTCCGGTTTCGGGGAGCCCGAGCCGAGCGTGCCCGCACGCCCCCATCCCCACGCGCCGTCGCTCGCGGATGTCCGGCCCAGCGCCTCGCCGGCCCGACGCCAGGACGACGTCGATGAGGCCAGACTACCGCTGTGGGCCCAGGAGGGCAGCGGGTATACCGCGTCCGACGCGAGCGGGCGGCATACCGGAGCGCGCGGGGCGGGCGACCCGGAACGGTTCCTGGTCGGGCTCAACCCGCAACAGCGGGCGGCCGTTGTCCACGAAGGCAGCCCGCTGCTCATCATCGCCGGCGCCGGCTCGGGCAAGACGCGGGTGCTGACCCATCGGATCGCCTACCTGCTCGCCGAGCGCGGCGTGCAGCCGGGCCAGGTCCTGGCGATCACCTTCACCAACAAGGCCGCCGCCGAGATGCGCGAGCGGGTCGAGAGCCTCGTCGGTGCGCGCTCGCGGGCCATGTGGGTGATGACCTTCCACTCCGCCTGCGTGCGGATCCTGCGCCGCGAGATCGAGAAGTTCGGGCTCAAGTCGAGCTTCTCCATCTATGACGCGGCTGACAGCCAGCGGCTCATGGCGATGGTGCTGCGCGACATGGATCTGGACCCGAAGCGCTACAACCCGCGGTCCTTCAGCCATCAGGTGAGCAACCTCAAGAACGAGCTCATCGACGAGGAGACCTACACCCGTCAGGTGAGCGGCGACGAGGGCACCCACCACGAGCGCACCATCGCCCAGGCCTATGTCGCCTATCAACGACGGCTGCGCCAGGCCAACGCCCTGGACTTCGACGACCTCATCATGACGACGGTGCACCTGCTGCAGTCCTTCCCCGACGTTGCCGAGCACTATCGGCGGCGGTTCCGGCATGTGCTGGTCGATGAATATCAGGACACCAACACGGCGCAGTACCAACTCGTCCGTGAGCTGGTCGGGGTCACGAGCGACGCTGCAGGAGAAGGTGGTTCGGGCGCGAGCGGTGGGTCGGGCGCGGGTGGTGAGCGGGCGGCATACGCGATCCCGCCTGCCGAGCTCGTCGTCGTCGGTGACGCAGACCAGTCGATCTATGCCTTCCGTGGGGCGACGATCCGCAACATCGTGGAGTTCGAGCAGGACTACCCCAACGCGCGGACCATCCTGCTGGAGCAGAACTACCGCTCGACCCAGACGATCCTGCGGGCGGCCAACGCGGTCATCGCGCGCAACCCGGACCGGCGGCCCAAGAACCTCTGGACCGACTCGGGCGACGGGGCTCGGATCATCGGCTACGTCGGCGACAACGAGCACGACGAGGCGGCGTTCATCGCGCGGACCATCGATCGGCTCGGCGACGAGCATGGGGTGAAGCCCAAGGACGTCGCGGTGTTCTATCGGACCAATGCCCAGAGCCGGGCGATCGAAGAGGTGTTCGTTCGGGTCGGGTTGCCCTACAAGGTCGTCGGCGGCACCCGGTTCTACGAGCGCAAGGAGGTCAAGGACGCCCTCGCCTACCTGCGGGTGATCTCCAACCCGACCGACACGGTCAACCTGCGGCGAATCCTCAACACCCCGCGGCGGGGCATCGGCGAGCGGGCCGAGGCGTGTGTCGCCCAGTTGGCCGACCGCGAGCGGATCCCCTTCGTCGCGGCGCTCGGGCGGGCCGTCGATGCACCCGGCATCGCGACCCGATCGGTCGCCGCGATCGAGGCCTTCACCCGACTGTTGGAAGACCTGCGGACCGTCTTCGAGGGCGGGTCGGGGGTGGCCGGGCTGCTCGAAGCGGTGCTGGAGCAGAGCGGCTATCTGCGCGAATTGCGCAATAGCCCCGACCCCCAGGACGAGACCCGCGTCGAGAACCTCGCCGAGTTGGTCGCTGTCGCACAGGAATTCGACGAGGGGCGGGCCGAGACCGGTGAGCCGGCCAGCCTCGAAGACTTCCTTGAGCAGGTGTCGCTGGTCGCCGATGCCGACGAGATCCCTGATCCCGAGGCCGATGCCGGGGGAGTGGTCACGCTGATGACCCTGCACACGGCCAAGGGCCTGGAATTCCCCGTCGTCTTCGTCACCGGTCTTGAGGACGGCACCTTCCCGCATCTGCGCTCGCTCGCGGACCCCAAGGAGCTCGAGGAGGAGCGGCGCCTGGCCTATGTCGGCATCACCCGCGCTCGCGAGCGGCTGCACCTGTCGCGGGCTGCGGTTCGCTCGGCGTGGGGTCAGCCGCAGTTCTTCCCCGGGTCGCGGTTCCTCGACGAGATCCCCGAGGAGTTGGTGGCATGGGAGCGCGAAGCAGCGGCGTCGGATTCGGCGCGTTTTGGCCGCCGGTCCAGCGAGCCGGCCGGGGCGACGCTCGCGGCTCGGCCAGGGGTGCGCTCACCGGGTAACCGGGCCGTGCCCGTGCTTGTCGCGGGTGATCGGGTGAGCCACGACTCGTTCGGGCTCGGAACGGTGCTGCGCCTGGAGGGGGAGGGGGAGCGCACGCTCGCCCACGTCGACTTCGGGGCGTCAGTGGGGGTCAAGCGGCTGCTGCTGCGCTACGCGCCGGTCGTGAAACTGTGAGGTGAGTGGCGACCGGCGTCAGGAGGGAACGGACCTCAGGACGCCGGAATCGCTCACGCGTGGGGCAGGAAGCGTCAGATGTTGACGCCGCGAGCAGCCAGCCACCGCTTCGGCGGGACGGCATTGCCCCCGTCGGGGTGGATCTCCAGGTGCACGTGCGGACCGGTCGAGTGTCCCGTGCTGCCGGCCAGAGCGATGAGCTGACCCGGCTCGACTCGCTGACCCTCGCTGACCCGAAGCTTGCTGTTGTGGCCATACCAGGAGACGGTGCCGTCCCAGTGGAGGATCTCGACCTTGTAACCGAGGTTCCCAGCCCAGCCGGAGAAGATGACGACGCCGCTGGAGATCGAGCGCACTGGCGTGCCCGTCGGGCAGGCCATGTCTTGCCCGGAGTGCAGGCGACCCCAACGCCAACCGTAATTCGAGCTGAGGTTGTAGTTGCCCCCGAGCGGGTTGACCCACGCCTTGGAGCCGAGGCTGGCACCCTTGAGGCTGGCCGCAGAGGTGGCAAGCTCGGAGCCAGGGGCGCCGACGAGGGACACCTGGACGGGGACGTCGTTGGCGGCCAGCGACGCTTCGGTCGCAGCTCGCTTGGCGTTCTCCTCCGTGACCGCGGAGACGCGCACGCGCTCGCTGTCACGGGCGACTCGGTCCTGCACACCGCGCGCCAACAGGGTGCTGTCGGTCGACTTGTCCTGGGTGAGCTCGGCACGGTCGGTCGTGGCGTCGTCCACAGCGCTGGCACCCGCCGCCAGAGTGGTGCTGGTGAGGGCCATCGGGGCTCCGCCGGTCACTGACACCACCGCGAGGGTGGCCGTTGTCGGCAGCACGAGCCCGGTCCCGACGATGCGAGGGCTGAGCCCGGCACCTCGCCGAGAGCGGTGGCGCCCACGGTACTTGGCGTCGGTCACGTCGTTGGTCTCTTCCCGCAGCTGGAACTGGCCTTGTGGAGGTTAGCGTGATGTATTCGTTATCTCCAAGCCGGGTCCACGGGGCGGGCGCCCATGACCGGAGCGCGCGCGGGGCCGACGCACCTCCTGTGATGAGGATCACGCGAGCTCGCTGTCCAATGGCCGGGTGGGTCGGCGGCTGGGCTGGCGACGATGGATCCTCCGCGGTGGCCTGGGCCACTGGTCCCGCTCCACGCACCTGGGGCTTCGCTAGAGTGCGACGCATGAGTGACTCTCCGCTGCGCGTTGTCGTCGCCAAGCCCGGGTTGGACGGTCATGACCGGGGGGCCAAGGTCGTGGCACGCGCCTTGCGCGACGCCGGGATGGAAGTCGTCTACACCGGACTCCACCAGACGCCTGAGCAGATCGTCGAAGCGGCCATCCAGGAAGACGCCGACGCCGTCGGCCTGTCTGTCCTCTCGGGTGCCCACATGACGTTGTTCGCCAAGGTGGTCGAGTTGCTCAAGGTCCGCGACGCGGCCGACATCGTGGTCTTCGGGGGCGGGATCATCCCCGACGACGACCTGCTGGCGCTGCAGAAGCTCGGGGTCGCCAAGGTGTTCACCCCGGGTGCGGCGACGCACGAGATCGTCGACTGGGTCCGCGCCAACGTCCCGAGCCACTAAACCTCGGTGTACCTCAAGCCCTCAGAGAGTAAAAAGATAGTAAGAATTCCCTGATCTGGCAGGCGGTGGCCGGGGACAGGGACCATGATAGTTCTCAGACGTAGTCGACACCTCCCCCCCAGGCGCCGGCCCGTCGAGTCGAGAACGAAGTGGATGGGCCCCCGGTACTCCCGCATCCCGGCTGTGGCCCTCGCACCGGCAACAGTGCTCGCTGACTAGTTCAGCGCCTTCGCTTCACGACGTTGGTTGTGGGGCCACGGTAACCGTGGCCCCACAACAACGTCTGGGGCAGATTTGCTCCAGCCCGAAGGGTCTCCAGCCCCGTAGTCTGCATCGGTGATCCGGTCTGCGTTCGCCATCTGCCTGAGCGCCGCCCTGCTCGTCGCCTGCTCGAGCACGCCACCGGCACCGGCACCCTCCAGCCCAGCCACGACCACCGCCGTGCCCACCACGAGTGCGCCGATCACGACGAGCGCCGCGGCACCGACCAGCACCCTCCCGGCCGTCCCGGTGAGCGCGCCGCTGCTCGGCCCAGGTCCGGTGCTCGCCGTCAAGATTGACAACACGTCCCCGGCCCGGCCCCGGATCGGCGTGGACGCGGCCGACATCGTCTACGTCGAGCCGGTGGAGGCCGGCCTCACCCGGTTGCTCGCCATCTACGCCTCCACCCTCCCACCCGAGGTTGGTCCGGTCCGTAGCGCCCGTGAGTCCGACGCCGTTCTGCTGGGCAACTACGGCCGAGTGGCCTTCGCCTACTCCGGCGCGTCGCCGATCACCACCTCCGAGATCGTCAAGGGCCGCAGGTCAACGTCTCGATGGACTCCGGCGGGGCGGCTACCGGCGGGCTGGAGACCGCAAGGCCCCCTACAACGTCATCGGGACACCGGCTGCCCTCGTGGCCCGAGCCGGTGGCAGCGCCCCGGCAGGGGACATCGGCTTCCGAACCGGGCCGGGCGCCTCCGGCGGCCGACCGGCGACGAGTCTCGCAACGGCATACCCACTGGCGCGGGTGGCCTTCACCTGGGACGCGACCCTCGGCCGCTACCTGGTGACCACCGACGGGCGGCCCGAGGTGACCGCGGCCGGCACGCCGGTGAGCGCTGCGAGCGTCCTCGTGCAGATGATCCGCACCCACCCCTCGACCAATCGGGACGTCAACGGCGTATTCACCCCGGTGCTCGAACTCCTCGGGAAGGGTGAGGCGAAGGTGCTGCGCGGCGGCGCGGCCTATGACGCGACCTGGGAGCGGGCGACGAACGCGAGTCCGACCCGACTCACCGGATCGTCCGGCGCCGAGGTCACCTTGGCCGCCGGTCCGCTCTGGGTGCTCCTCGTCCCGGTCGGTCAAAGCGTGACGATCTCCTGAGCCACTGCGTAACCACGGCGCAACCACTCGGCAACCACGCGGCAAGGACTCCGCCACCACTCCGCGGACACCGGCCGTGACATTGGTCATGGCGCGCCGCCCGACGGGCGACGGGCCTGAATCCGTGCACTAGAGTCCGAATGCTGCCCGAGCGGCCCAGAGCCCACGGTCGCTGCGCTGGTCACCCCTTCGACGACGAGGACGGACGCCCGTGGATCTGTACGAATACCAGGCACGTGACATGTTCGAAGCGCACGGGGTTCCCGTGCTGGGCGGCGAAGTGGCGGTGACCCCGGAGGAGGCCTTCGCGGCGGCGCAGCGGGTCGGTGCCAAGAGCGGCGGCGTCGTTGTCGTCAAGGCCCAGGTCAAGACCGGTGGGCGCGGCAAGGCTGGTGGCGTCAAGGTCGCCAAGTCACCCGAGGAGGCGCAAGCCCTCGCCGCGCAGATCCTCGGCATGGACATCAAGGGCCACACCGTCAAGAAGGTGATGATCGCCCAGGGCGCCAAGATCGCCGAGGAGTACTACTTCTCGATGCTGCTGGACCGGGCCAACCGCTCCTACCTGGCGATGTGCAGCAAGGAAGGCGGCATGGACATCGAGACCCTGGCCGTCGAGCACCCCGAGAAGCTCGCCCGCATCGAGGTCGACCCGATCGACGGGCTCGACGAGGCCAAGGCGCGCGAGATCATCGCTGCCGCCGGCTTCGACGAGGCCGACGTGCCCGCGCTCGTCAACGTGCTGGTCACTCTCGGCGATGTGTATGCCGGTGAGGACGCCACGCTCGTCGAGGTCAACCCGCTGGTGAAGATGGAGGACGGCCAGATCGTCGCCCTCGACGGCAAGGTCACCCTCGACGACAACGCCCGGTTCCGTCACCCCGAGCACGAGGTCCTCATCGACCACTCGGTGACCGACCCGCTCGAGGTCCTGGCCATCGAGAAGGACCTCAACTACGTCAAGCTCGACGGCAACATCGGCATCATCGGCAACGGTGCTGGCTTGGTCATGTCGACCCTCGACGTGGTCGCCTACGCGGGCGAAGAGTTCACCGCCCGCGACGGCAGCCACCCGCGCCCGGCGAACTTCCTGGACATCGGGGGCGGCGCCGACGCCAACGTCATGGCCAACGGACTGGACGTCATCTTCGAGGACGCCCAGGTCAAGGCGGTGTTCGTCAACGTCTTCGGCGGCATCACCGCGTGCGACCAGGTCGCCGACGGCATCGTCAAGGCCTACGAGATCCTCGCCAGCCACGGCAAGAACCCCAAGCCGCTGGTCGTCCGGCTGGACGGCAACAACGCCGAGAAGGGTCGCGAGATCCTCGACGGCGCCGGTCTGCCCAAGCTGGAGCGGGTCGACACCATGGACGGCGCGGCCCGTCGCGTCGCCGAGCTCGCGGCACTGGCCGTCTGACCCGGACCAAGACCTAGGACAAGGAACACTCGACATGGCGATCTTCCTCACCCGTGACTCCAAGGTCATCGTTCAGGGCATGACCGGCTCGGAGGGCATGAAGCACACGACCCGGATGCTCGCATCGGGCACCCAGGTTGTCGGCGGCGTCAACCCGCGCAAGGCAGGCACGGCGGTCGACTTCCCCGGCGGCGTCCAGGTGCCGGTCTTCGGCACCGTCGCCGACGCAATCGCGGCCACCGGCGCAGATGTCTCGGTCATCTTCGTCCCGGCCGCCTTCACCAAGGCCGCGGTCGTCGAGGCCGTCGACGCCAAGATCCCGCTGGCCGTCGTCATCACCGAGGGCGTGGCGGTCAAGGACACGGCCGAGTTCTTCGAATACGCCCAGAAGTCCGGCACGACGCGACTCATCGGCCCGAACTGTCCCGGCCTCATCACGCCGGGCCAGGCCAACGCGGGCATCATCCCGGCCGACATCTCGGGCCCGGGCCGGATCGGCCTGGTCTCCAAGTCGGGGACCTTGACCTACCAGATGATGTTCGAGCTGCGCGACTTCGGCTTCTCGACCGCTGTTGGCATCGGCGGCGACCCGATCATCGGGACGACCCACATCGACTGCCTCCAGGCCTTCCAGGACGACCCGGACACCGATGCGATCGTCATGATCGGCGAGATCGGCGGCGACGCCGAGGAGCGGGCTGCGGCATACATCGCGGCCAACGTCACCAAGCCGGTGGTGGGCTACGTCGCGGGCTTCACCGCCCCCGAAGGCAAGACGATGGGGCACGCCGGCGCGATCGTCAGCGGGTCCAAGGGCACCGCGGCCGCCAAGGCCGAGGCGCTGGAGGCCGCGGGCGTCAAGGTCGGCAAGACCCCGTCGGCGACGGCTGCGCTCATGCGCGAGATCATGCAGGGCCTGCAAGGCTGACCGGCCTCACACTGCCGCCGCACTGGAGGGCGCGTTCGGGATCTCCCGGCGCGCCCTCCGGCGTCGGGGGGCCGGAACGGGCGACGATAGTCCGACGATGAGCCTTCTGGAACGAGTCCGCACCACAGTCACCGCCAGGCGGGAGACTGTCGATGCGCTGCGCGAGCAACCACAACCCCTTCGGGTGTGGGTCAGCGGCGCGGTCGCGGTCGCCGTTCCGTGGCTCGTCACGGTCGCCTTGGTCGTGCTCATCTGGGCCGTCACCCCCGGCAGCGACACCCCCTGGGGTCAGGTCATCGGGACCGGCAGCGCCGGATGGTTCCTCAGCACCGGCGGCAGGGTCGCGGTCGACGGTGTCGTCGTCGGAGTCGTCCCCCTGCTCGGGTGGGCGCTGGCGGCGTGGTTCACGGCATACCAGTTGCGCCACCTCAGCGCGCACACGGGTGAGGTCTCCCGCCGCCTGCTGCCGCGCTTCCTCGGCGGGTATGCCGCTGCCGCAGCTCTCGTGGCGCTGCTCACCCTGGCCGGGCCGGTCCGACCGACCGTGGCCGGACTGATCGCGTGTCTGTCCGTGCCGATCGTCGCGTCCGGCGTTGTCGTGCTGCTCGATGATGCGGACCTCGCCGATCGCCTGCCGCCGTGGGTCGATCGGGCGGTGCGCCCAGCCGTGTGGGGCCTGGTCACCCTGGCCGGGCTCGGTGCTGTGCTGGTGCTCGTCATGTTCGCCGTCCGGTGGCCGACGGTCACCTCGCTGCATGCTGCGGTGGGTGCCCACGGGGCCAGCGCGGTGGGACTGCTGATCGGCCAGCTGTTGTTCGTGCCTGACCTCGCCGTGTGGGCAGTGAGCTTCATCGCTGGGCCGGGCTTCCAGGTCGCCGCCGGAGGCACGGTCAGCGTGTCCGGTGCCGCGCCGGGGCTGCTGCCGATGATCCCCATCCTGGGCGTCGTCCCGTCCGACGGCCACTATCCGGCCTGGGTGACCCTGGCGGTGCTACTACCCGTCGGCGTCGGAGCCCTGGTGACGTGGCAGGCCGGCCGGCAATGGACCCGGTTGGCCCGATGGCAGGACAAGGCCCGCACGGCAGGCGTGGCCGTCGTCGCGGTCGACCTTGCGGCCTTGGGTGCGGCGCTGCTGACTAGCGGCCCGGCCGGGTCGGCCCGAATGGTCCATCTGGGCCCCGACCCGTGGGCGATCGCTGGCGCCCTGCTCGTCGAACTCGGGCTGGGGGCCGCGATCGCCCTCACCTGGGACGCGCTTTCCTCTCGCGCGTAGCCTTGACTTGGACGCTCGGAACAGATAATGGGCGTGGGGGCTCGGAGAGCTGGCGTATGAGCAATGTTACAGCGCGATCACATTAGGCGGGCAAAGGGTTTGCCACCCATGCCCGGACCTGGCACAATCTCGGGCGGGCCACTGTGGCTCGGTGGTGAGACACCAACAGGGGTCGAGCCAACGGCAGATCGCCTCAAGGAGTATGGTGGGGCCCTGGAGGCGTCGTTCGTCTTCAAACTCGCCACACGAAACAGAACAGAAGGAGACAACCAGAGATGTCCTTCAAGACGCCTCGCCTCGCCGCAGCAGCACTCGCTGCCACGGCCATGCTGGCCGCATCCGCGGCCACCGCACACGCTTACGGCGACGACACTGCGCCGTCGCTCGACGTCGACGGCATGACGTACGTGATGGGCGACGGTCCGACCGTCCTGCGCATCGCTGGCGAAGACCGGATCGCGACCGCGATCAAGGCGTTCTGCGCCGTGCCGAAGTGGAGGTTCAACGACCCCAAGCGTTCCGACGCACTCGTCCTGGCCTCCAGCGAGAACTTCGCCGACGCGCTCGCGTCCGCGCCGCTGGCCGACGTGATGGACGCCCCACTCCTGGTGACCCCCAACGGGTCGAGCCTGGACCCGCGGATCGTCAGCCTGCTTGTGCTCGGCTGCAATGGCGTTGTGGGCGGCGGCGATGACCGGCCGATCGACACGGTGACGATCACCTCGGGAACCGGTGTTCTCACCGAGGGCGTTGTCAAGCAGTTGCAGGCCCCGGTCGTCTGGAAGTCGCCCGGCGTCTTGGACACCAGCAAGGGCGCGGGCATCGCAGGCGGAGTTGACCGCTACGCCGGCCTCAACCGCTTCCAGACCGCTACGGCAATTGCCAAGCGCATTGACTTCCTCGCATGGTTGGCCGGCAAGAACAACCTCAACGTCTTCATCGCCGATGGCTACGACTTCCCGGACGCGTTGGCTGCCGGTGCGGCCGCCGCTGAGCGCGACGGCGTGGTGCTGTTGACCATGGGTGCGGGCGGCATGGACAACACCGGGTTCGAGTTTGCGAGCAACTATGCTTACTCGGGCAAGAAGATCATGAACCACAACGAGGTCTGGGCTGTCGGTGGCAATGCATCCAAGGCCGTGAAGGTTGGCTTCAACGGCGTGCCCGTCGAGCCGGCGTTCACCGTTGTTGGCGCGGACCGCTACGAGACCGCGGCGATGCTGGCGACCAAGGCATTCACGCTGGAAGACAAGTTCCAGGACTTCGTGGTCGCCTCTGGCGAGCAGTACGCTGACGCGGTGTTCGCCGGTGGCTTTCGCGGCTAACTTGGACGCCCCGCTCCTGCTCACCGCCTCGGCTTCGCTGTCGCCGGCCACCGGTGACTACCTGAAGGCCAAGGCAACCACGGAGGGCGCCTTCTCGCGGGTGACCGTCTTCGGTGGGACGGGATCGGTTTCCCCGGCGGTCTCCGGGAAGATTGTGGAGATTCTGGCCAAGTACTGACCAGACCGAGTGAGGTCGACCGCAAGGGCCTAGCGCCCTGAAGGTCACATTGCACAACATGTGAGTGTGCCGGGGCCAACCCGTTGGCCCCGGCACACTCATGTCAGTTCGGAAGACTCTCCGGCGAAGAGGATGGAAACGGTGCGCAGAGCGACGGGTCGTCTCCCCGGTGGCGGGATGCCCCGACAGCGCCGGATCCTGCTCGTGGGCGATGCCGCAAACCCCAACGTCCAACGATGGGTGAGGCATTGTGTTTCCGTTGGCTACGAGACCTATCTGTTGACCTGCGCCACGGAGGGGCCCGAGATCCTGGGTGTCCACCGGCTTGACGGTCCCGGGTGGGCATGGTTGCCTGGCCCGCTGACCTATCTGTTCTCAGTTCCGCGGCTACGCCGCACCGTCCGCGAGATCGCCCCGGACATCGTCCACGCCCACTATGGCGGCGGCTATGGGGTGATGGGCGCCTTGAGCGGTTCCTCCACCCTGGTGATCTCCCTGTGGGGGAGCGACGTCCTGGTGTCCCCGGCAGACTCGCGGGTCCGGTCAGCGCTATTGCGCTGGATGCTGCGCCAGGCCGTGGCGGTGTGCGTCAACAGCCGTCACCTGGCCCAGGCCGCGGCGGCATACACGGCGCTGCCCATCCATTTGACCTATTTCGGGGTCGAACCCCTCTTCTACACCCACCATGCCGGTGAGCGGGCCCCAGGAGAGTCGCTGCGGCTCGCAACGGTGAAGACCTTCACGCCAAACTCCGGCATCGACACACTGTTGTCGGCGATGCGTCGAGTGAAAGACGCCGGCGTCGCGGTCAGCCTCGTCGCCGTCGGTCCCGATCCGGGTGGGCGGGCCGAAGCCATGACACGCGAGATGGACCTGGGTGATTCGGTCCGGTTCGTCGGGCTGTCTCCCCCGGCTACGGTTGCCGAGGTGATGCGGTCGAGCGACGTCTATGTCCAACCGACCTCCTTTGCCGAAGGCTTTGGCATTGCCGTGCTCGAGGCGCAAGCCTGCTGGTTGCCGGCCATCGTCTCCAACGTTGGCGGCCTGGTCGAAGCCGTCGATCCCACGTCCGGCACCGTCGTTCCCCCGCGTGACCCGGATGCCCTGGCGGCCGCCATCATCCGGTGGGCCAATGATCGCCAAGGACTTCAGGATGCCCGTCGGCCCGCTAGGGCCTTCGCCGAAGGGTTCCGGTGGGAGAAGGTGGCCCCCGCCATGGATGCCGTCTACGACACGATCAACCGGCCCGTCGGGGCACCCAAAGGCCCGGGATCGGCATGAGTCCTGCTGAGCTGGCCGACGGCTTCCGCACCCCCGGTGAAGGCGGCGGGCTGCGCCAAGTGCTGCGCCAGCGCTATCTGCTCCGACTGCTGGTCCGCAAGGAACTGCGAGCCCGCTACCACGGGTCGGCCCTGGGGATGTTGTGGTCGTATATCAAACCTGCCGTCCAGTTCGGGGTTTTCTACTTCGTCATCGGCGTGTTCTTCAAGATGACCAGCACGGTGGACAACTATGCCGTGTACCTCTTCTCCGGAATCGTCGTCATGAACTTCTTCAGCGAGGCGTTCGGCAACGCCACCCGATCCATCACCGGGAACTGGGCCCTGGTCAAGAAGATCTACCTGCCTCGCGAACTCTTCCCGGTCGCCTCCGTCCTCGTCTCCTTCACCCACTTCGTGCCACAAGTGGCCGTCCTGCTCGTGGGGTGTATCGCGACGGGGTGGCGACCGTCCGTGTGGCACCTGTTGGCCGGGGTGGGCGGATTCGTCGTCCTGGCAGGCTTTGCGCTGGGGCTCGGGCTGATTTTCGGCGCGCTCAACGTCGTCTTTCGGGATTTCGAGAACGTTGTCGACCTCATCCTCATGATCGCCACCTGGGCATCGCCGGTCATCTACACGTGGACTGCGGTCCAGGCCTCCCTCGGTGACGGGGCGCTGTGGTGGCTGTATCAGAGCAATCCGCTGACCAACGTGGTCGAGATCTTCCATTGGACGTTCTGGCACCCGACCACTGACGGTGCGGTCTCCCTGCCCGATGGGATGCTCCTGTTCGTGGGTATCGCAACCCTCGTGTCCACCGTCATCCTCGCCATCGGCCAGCTGGTGTTTCGCCGGTTCGACGGCCGCTTTGCGCAGGAGCTGTGACCATGAGCGGCCGACCCGAGCGTATCGTTATCGACTCCGTGACCAAGCAGTTCATGCTCAGACACACCCGAGCCGTCAAGGAGATCGTCGTCAAGTCCTTCCAAGGGCGGCGTGCCGAGCTGTCCGAACAGTTCACCGCACTGGCGGAGGTCAACCTCCGGGTCAGCGAGGGGGAGGCCGTGGCGTTGCTCGGCCGCAACGGTTCGGGCAAGTCCACCCTGCTCAAGCTCATCTCCGGGGTGATGGCTCCGGACCAGGGTCAGGTGGCCGTGCGCGGCAACATCGCCGGGCTCATCGACGTGGGTGCCGGCTTTCACCCCGACCTCACCGGCCGAGAGAACGTCTTCCTAAATGGTGCGATCCTCGGGATGAGCGAGGCGAAGATCAAGCGGGAGTTCGACCGCATCGTCGCCTTCAGCGAGATCGAAGAGTTCATCGACACCGAGGTGAAGTTCTATTCGTCTGGGATGTTCCTGCGACTGGCCTTTGCGGTCGCAGTGCACACGGACCCGGACATTTTCTTAGTCGACGAGATTCTTGCGGTGGGCGACGAGCCCTTCCAGCACAAGTGCCTGGCCCGCATCGGCGAGCTGCGCGAGGAAGGCAAGTGCCTCGTCATCGTCAGCCACGATCTGGATCTCGTGGCGCGACTGACCGATCGGGCGGTGCTGCTCGAACGAGGGCGCATTGTGCACGACGGCGCTGTGGCCGAAGCGCTCCGACGATTGCGGGAGCCGGAATCATGACGCTCCTGGGCTGCTCACGAACGGGAAGGTGCACCGATGTCTGAATTCATCCCCTTCGCGGTCCCCGATGTCGGGGAGGCCGAGATCGCTGCGGTCGTCGAGACCATGCGCTCGGGGTGGCTGACGACCGGCCCCAACGCTGCCGCCCTCGAGCGGGAGTTTGTCGCGGCGCTGGCCCCCGACGGAGCAGACGTCGAGCGATGGCACGCTGTCGCGGTTAACTCCGCAACGGCCGGACTCCATTTGGCGCTCGAAGCCCTGGGGATCGGCCCGGGCGACGAGGTGATCGTGCCCACCTGGACCTTTACCGCGACAGCCGAGGTGGTCAGGTATCTCGGCGCGACGCCTGTCATCGTTGACGTCCGTCCCGACACCCTCAACATCGATTTCGATGCGGCTGCGGCAGTCGTCACGGCGCGGACCAAGGCGATCATGCCGGTGCACTTCGCCGGGCTGCCGGTGCCCAGGGGCGTGATGGCCGACTTCGCTGCTGCCCACGACATACGGGTCGTCGAAGACGCGGCACACGCCCACCCGGTGCGCTCCGAAGGTGTCTCGGTCGGCCTAGGCGAGAGCGACGCGGTCGTCTTCAGCTTCTACGCAACCAAGACGATGACCTCAGGGGAGGGGGGCATGGTGGTCAGTTCGAATGCAGAGCTCACCGCGCGGATGGCCACGATGCGCCTGCACGGGATCAGCCGCGACGTCTTCGACCGCTACACCTCGACCGCTCCCTCCTGGCACTACGAGGTCGTCGCTCCGGGCTTCAAGTACAACCTCACCGATGTTGCCGCCGCCATGGCCCGTGTTCAGTTGACCCGCTCGGCGCCGATGTGGGAGCGCCGTTCGGCGATTGCTGCCTACTACGACGAAGTGCTCGCCGACCTCCCGCTTCGGCTCCCAGCTCGACCAAGTGATCCAGGCACCGATCACGCGTGGCACCTCTACACGCTGCGCCTCTCCGGCGATGGCCGGATGGGTCGGGACGAGTTCATCCATCGCATGTCCGCGGCCGGAATCGGGTGTTCGGTGCACTTCATCCCCTTGCATCACCACCCCTATTGGCGGGCATTCCGGGGCACGAATGCTCCCACGTTGCCGGTGGCCGACCGGGAATTCACCTCGGTTGTCAGCATCCCCATCTTCTCGGCGATGACCGATGCCCAGGTCGAGCGGGTTGGCGCGACGGTCCGGGCGGTGCTGGGCGGCGGCTCGTGACCGGCTCGGTCGACGCCAAGCGCGCGTTCGACATCGCGGTATCTGGAAGCCTCATTGTGCTGCTGTCCCCGGTCTTGGCTGCGGTCGGGGCGCTCATCAAGAGGGATGACCCCCACAGCCCCATCATGTTCACCCAGGAGCGGGTCGGGATGGGCGGCATACCCTTTCGCATCCACAAGTTCCGGACGATGCGACCCGGGGCGTTAGGCCCGCAAGTGACCTCGGAGGGGGACCCGAGGATCACCCGCATTGGCGCGGTGCTCCGAAAGACCAAACTCGACGAACTGCCGCAACTATGGGACGTCCTGCGGGGGCGTATGAGCCTCGTTGGTCCGCGTCCCGAGGTGCCCAAGTATGTGGCGCTGTGGCCAGCCGAAACCCGGGAGGTCATCCTGTCCGTCCGCCCGGGCATCACGGACCCGGCCAGTGTCCGCTGGCGCAACGAATCGGAGGAACTGGCGCTGGCCGCGGACCCGGAGGCTCACTACATCGAGGTCCTACTGCCGCAGAAGGCCGCCATGTATGCCCACTATGTCGGCACGCGGTCGTTCTGGGGAGACCTGGTCGTGTTGGCCCGGACCGTTGCTGCGCTGGGGCGAGGCTGATTGCTGCGGCCAGGCGGCCGACCACCAGGACCCCCCTCCCCGATCGACTAGGTTCGAGGTGTCCGGTTGACGCAACACCAACTTGAAACCACCGGTCCGCCAGAGGTGAGGTGCCTAGCGATGGACGCGCCAGAGGGCGACAAGGCCGAACCTCTGACGGAGACTGCCGAGATCGGGCGGTCGACCGCACCGGCGCCGGAGTCCTCGACTCGGTCGTCCATCGCTATCACGGTGCTGGCCGTCGGAGGATCCGCTGTCGGGAACCTGTTGGCCTACAAGATCATCACCATGCTGGGCAGTCCCGAGGTCTTCACCGCATACTCGACCGAGCGGCGGTACTTGTCCTTCCTCTTGCCTCTGCTCATGCTCGGCGCCGGGGTGAGCCTGCCGCTACGGGTCTCCATCAGGCCGGACGAGCAGGAAAGCGTGCGCATCCTCTATGGGCAACTGGCCGTGTCGTCGCTGTTCGCCGGCCTGTTGCTGGTCATGCTCATCGCGCTGCCGCAGTCCCTCCTGCTGGCTTTTGCTCCGGACACGTCACGAACCCAGTGGGCGGCGCTCATTTTCGCGACCAGTGCGCTCAATGCCACCACGATGCTGTATGCCCTCGACCGGGGCTATCAGAACTTCGGCCGAGGGGCCGTCGTAATGATCCTTGGCAACGGCGTCTTCCCATGCCTGGCCGCACTGCTGGTTGCCCGGGGTGTCGCGGCGACCTTCGTCGTGTGGGGGGTGTTGTGTCTCCTGCTCACGGTCGTGATGCTCCGACGACTGCCTCCGCTCACCCGTGGTGCCGTCTGGCAGCGCGCCGCCCTGATTCGATTTAGTCTCGCTCGGGTTCCTGGCGACTTCGCCTACGGCGCGTTGTTCCTCGTCCCGGTCGCTCATTTTGCGGTCGTCGATGACCCTCTCGAACGCTCGGTCTTCAACTACTTCTTCGTGCTGCTGGGCCTGCTGACCGCACTAGCCTCGCCGATTTCCACGGTGATGCTTCCGGTAGTGGGGTCACTGGTGTCCCGGCAGGGCCATCAAGCCGCCCGACGACTATGGGCCAGCAGCCTCTTCGTTGGCGTTGCCATCGGCGGGCTGACCGCTCTTGGCCTGGCCGTCTTCGGCCCGTTGGTGGTCGAAACGCTCATGGCGCCCGAGTATGTTCCTGCGGCCGGACTCCTCGGGCAGATGTGGCCGGCGGTTGTCGGGCTGGCCATCTTCCTCTTCCTGCGCAGCATCGTCGACGGGATGGGGGAGCGCCCCGTTACGTCGCTGATCTGTCTGGCCTCGGTTGCAGTCTACGCGGCGATGTGGTGGGCTCGCGGTTCGGCAGGGGCGGCAGAACGCGTCATGGACGCGACGAACGCCAGTCTCGGGTTCCTTGGCGGCGTCATCGTCGTCATCACCGCAGCTGCGTTCCTCGCACCGCTCAGACGCCGCTCGGGAGAGCCGGCGGCCTGACGCGCCAGCCAGTTAGGACGCCGAGGCGGTCGATCGCAGGGCCTCGGCCAGGCGCGCCCCGGATTGGGCCAAGTCATGGTTTGCTTCGGCGTAGGCCCGCCCCCGAAGGCCATAGGCGGACCGTTCGGACACGGCCATCCGGGCCAGAGTCCGGATCGCGTCGGCAAGCTCGTGTGGATCCTCGGGGGGGATGGTTAAGCCCGCCGCAGCCTCGGCTACCGGGTTGAGGGGGGTGTCGACGGCGATAATGACCGGGCGTCCGGCAGCCAAGTAGTCGAAGACTTTGTTGGGGCTGATCCCAGACTGATAGAGCTCGGTCGCCCTGAACGTGATGACCAGCGCATCGGCGGTCGGCAGGAGGGTCAGGAGGGTGCTCTTGGACACTGCATCTCGGAAGGTGATGTTGCTGAGGCCTCGTGTTGCCGCGTCAGCAACCAGCCTGGCCTTCTCCTTCCCGTCGCCAACGAGGACGAAGCGGATCCGAGAGTCGCCATCCTTCCGGCCGTAATGCAGGATATCCGCGGCCTCGATGATGGTGTCCAGGGCATTCGGTATGCCGTGCGCCCCGGCATACATCACTGTGAACGTCTCAACATCGGGGGGAGGGACTACCGCCGGGACTCGGGAGAGGTCGATGCCATTGGGTAGCCACAACGTTTGAACCGGACGTCCGGCTATCCGTTCGATGCGGGCTTCACTGCCCGGCAAGAGCGTCACGACGAACCGGGCTCGGCGATATAGGAAACGCTCGATCCAGCGCAGGATGACGATGAGTGGATGCCTGGAAGAGAGGCCAAGCAAGTGGATGAGCGAGTCCGGCCACAGGTCCCGCACCTCAAGAACGAAGGGCTTCCGGAAGCGAGCCGCCAGCGCCCACGCAGCCAGCGCAGCAAAGGGATGTGGGCTCGAGCCCAACACCACGTCGGGTGGCCCGCCGGACCTTTTCGCCTGAAGCAAGCCCGCCTTCATCGTGCGGGCACTGAACGACAACATAGACAACACCCGCTTGACGCCGTTGCTCTCCACCCGAGAAGTGCTCGTGTAGATGAACGTAGGTGCGCTCGGATCGGCAGACTCACCAGCACCATCCGCGACATTCCAGTAGTGGGTGTTGGACGCGAAGATGGTGGTGAGGACGTCGTGTTCGTGCATGTACTTCGCCAGCGTGGCGTGTCGAGTGATCCCCGGTTGATCGATCCGCAGCGCGTATTGGTTGACCAGCCAGACCCGCAGCAGGGAGCGGTTGGTGGCCACGTCACTCCCCCTCCGCGAGTGAGTGACGCCGGGACCACTGCCGGGCCGAGTCATGATCGTGGACTCCGGAACTGTCCAACGCCGACGCGGCCATCGGCTCCACCTGCGCGCTGGATACCAGGGCGTTGTGGGTCCTGGTCAAGGATTCTCGGTGGGAGACCAAGTCTTCGGACAACTTCTCGCCGGGCCGCAGGCCCGTGTAGTCAATCCGAACGTCTGATCGGCCGGACATCCTGATCAGGGCCCGCGCGACGTCGACGATCTTCTGCGGTCGGCCCATGTCAAGAACCATGACTTCGCCGCGGCCGGGCGCCGCTGCAGCGGCTTCAAGCACCAGTTGGCATGCCTCCGGAATGAGCATGAAGTAGCGCTCGACGTCGGGGTGGGTGACCGTCACCGGACCGCCCCGCTCGATTTGGGCCGTGAACGCGTGCACGACCGAACCGCGTGACCCCAGCACGTTGCCGAAACGGACCGATACATACCGGCCAGGATGCGCGGCGGCATACCCAGCGGTCAGTCGCTCGGCCACCCGCTTGCTGTAGCCGAGCATGCAGGTCGGATCGGCGGCCTTGTCGGTCGAGATATTGACCACGGTGCCCACTCCGGCGGCGGCCGCCGCCTTGAGGACATTGAGCGTCCCCACGACGTTGGACTTATACGCCTCGAAGGGGAACTGCTCCAGCAACGGTAGATGCTTGAGGGCGGCCGCGTGGAAGACGATGTCGGGGCGAACCTCGGCGAACGCCAACTCAAGGGCGTGTGGGTCGCGAATGTCGACCAGAAGGGAGCCGTCCCGGTCGAACAGCCCCGGTCGGTTGAGCGACAGTTGCACGGCATGCAAGGCAGACTCGTCCCGATCCAGCGGGAAGAGCGCCGCGGGTCCATAGCGGTTGATCTGACGACACAGTTCGGATCCGATCGATCCTCCGGCACCGGTCACCAACACGCGCTTTCCGGAGATCGTCAAGGCGATGGCGGCGGAGTCCAGGGTGATCGCCCGTCGACCCAGCAGGTCGGCCAGATCGAGGGTGCGCAGATCGCCAAGCGACGGGCGCCCAATGAGTTCGGAGACGGGCGGCAGGACCATGACATCCATGCCGACGTGGTCGGCGCGGCCGCTGAGGTCGCGAATGAGGTCTGCGTCTGCCGACGGCATAGCGATCGCGAGCACCTGCGCGTCGTATTCATCGGCCACCTCTTCCAAGTGCGCTCGCGTGCCTCGGACTCGCACGCCCTCCACGGTCAACCGTTGCTTGAGGGGGTCATCATCGATGATTGCGACGGGGAGATAGGACCGAGCACGGTCCCGGACCATGGCCCGGACCAGCTGGCGTCCACCTTCACCAGCGCCGAAGACCAGGACCCGCCGTGCGTCTGCGGCCGCATCAGGGTCGATCCCCACGGGGTTGCGAGTGCGCCAAGACCGGACCAGCAGCCGAAAACCCAGCATGGCGACGAGGGCGAAAGCACCGGCGATGATTGGGACGCTCTTGGGGACCAGGATCGGTCGGGAAATCCACACTGGGAGGCAGAGCGTGGCCGTCGTCGCAGCCAC
Organism: Candidatus Phosphoribacter hodrii; assembly: GCA_016707175.1. Lineage (GTDB taxonomy): Bacteria > Actinomycetota > Actinomycetes > Actinomycetales > Dermatophilaceae > Phosphoribacter > Phosphoribacter hodrii. The sequence continues at coordinate 136,476 of JADJIB010000001.1, read as the reverse complement.
GGTCTTGGCGATGTCGACGATCTCCTCGAAGGAACCGCGCAAGTGCCCAACCGCGTAGGGCCCAAGGAGAAACCCGAAACCGAGCTGCAGGACGACCGTGATGGCCGTCGCGATTCCCAGACCCCGCCAGTCAATCGGGTCGAAACTCAAGTCGTAGCGCAGGTACGTCGCACCGACGAGTGCAGCGGCCCACAGCAGGCAGTCAACGCCCGTCCAGGCCAGCCGGAATGGGTGATCGGAGGTGGAGACGCGCTGAATCGGACCTGCTCCTCATGCTCTATTGGGCAGCCGCGGCTCGGGTCCCGCACTCCACCGTACCAAGGCCCAGGCCAACCCCCGGTAGCCTGACCGCATGACACCCGCGGCATTGGCGGTTTCGGCGCAGTGGCATCCGGACGCGCGCGAGGGCTAGGCCGGACATGCGGATCGTCGTCGTCAACAACTTCTACCCGCCGCGCGTCGGCGGCTCCTCGCACCTGTCGGACGCCCTGGCCAGGGGGTATGCCGCCCGCGGCCACGAGGTGCTCGTCGTCACCGCGGCATACGGGGGCGCCCCTGCGCGGGAGGGCCGTGACGGGGTGCGAATCGTGCGGCTCCCGGCAGTGATGCTGCCCGAGACCCGGTTCGCGGTGAGCTTCGACCTGTCGTTCGCATCGCGGCCGTCGCTCGGGCGTGAGTTGGGGCAGCTGCTCGACGACTTCCGCCCCGACGTCATCCACCAGCACGGGCAGTTCATGGACCTCACCTGGGCCAGTGGCGCCTACGCCCGGCGGCGCGGCATACCGACGCTGCTGTCCGTGCACACGCGGCTGGAGAATCCCGCGGCGCTCTATCGGCACGCGTTCCGCACACTCGACGCGACGCTCGTGGCGCCGCGGTTGCGCCGCTACCGGCCACGGATCGTTGTCATGGACGCGCACATGCGCGACTACATCACCAGCCGCTATCGCGGTGGCTATCGCGACCTCGTCCCCATCCCCGTCGGGGTCGACCCGGCGTGGGTGCGCGGCGGGGACGCTGCGGTCGGGCGGCAGCTGGCCGGGGTCGGCGACGCCCCGATCCTGTTGTCGGTCGGTCACGTCATCCCCCTCCGCGATCGGGTCGGGTTGGTGGAGGCGCTGCCGGCGGTGTTGGCGCGCCACCCCGAGGCCCGACTCGTCGTCGCGGGCCGGGTCTACTACGACGTGTTCCTCCGCCGCGCGGAGGAGTTGGGCATCGCGTATGCCGTGCGCCCCCTCGGCGCGGTCCCTAAGGCGAGCATCCCGCATCTGCTGGCCGCGGCCACGCTGGAGAGCCACGAACAAGGCGACGGGATGGGCACGGCGACCCTGGAGGCGATGGCGGCGGGGGTGCCGGTTGTCGGGTGGGGCCGGCTGGACAACTTCCCGGGTGTGCCGCTGCAGGATGGTGGCGAGGTGTTGTTGACCCATCGCGGGGACGTTCCGGGGCTTGCCCAGCGGCTGTTGCGGGTGCTCGATGACCCGGATGCCGCACGGGAGATGGGGGAGCGAGGGCGCGCTCTCATCGACGCCCACTTCACTCTGGACCGAGTGCTTGACGCACATCTGGACACCTTCGCCGACCTGCTCCTGCGCCGGTGACCACTGCGCGGTCTGCGTCGCCTGGCGGAACGCGCGGAGTGGGGCGGGCGGCATACCGGCCCGCTGGTAGCATCTGGCCCGAAACCCAAGGAGTCCGCATGCCTCGCACCGTGCCCCTCGGCCAGCCGACGGTCGGGGAGCCCGAACTCGCCGCCGTCGCCGAGGTGTTCGCGTCCGGGTGGTTGTCGGGAGCCGGACCCACCTGCCTGGCCTTTGAGCGCGAGTTCGCGGTGGCTGTCGGGGTCGAGCACGCGCTGACCACCGCCAACTGCGGATCGGCCCTCCACCTAGCGTTGCAGGTGCTCGGTGCCGGGCCCGGCGACGAGGTCATCGTCGGTGACTACACGTTCCCCGCAACCGGGCACGCCGTCGTGTGGACGGGGGCGACCCCGGTGTTCGCTGACATCCGCCCGGACATCTGGTCGGCGGACCCCGCTGCGGTTGAGGCGGCCATCACGCCCCGCACCGTCGGGATCCTCGCGGTCGACGTCTTCGGGCAGCCCGCCGACTACGACGAGTTGCGCGCGATCGCCGATCGACACGGGCTGTGGCTCGTCGAGGACGCTGCCTGCGCCGCCGGTGCCACCTATCGCGGGCGACCGGCTGGGAGCCTGGCCGACCTCGCCGCGTTCAGCTTCCACGGCCGCAAGGGGATCACAGCCGGCGAAGGCGGCGCCCTCGTCGGCGACCGCGCCGACCTCATGGACCACGCCCGCAAGCTGCACACCTACGGCATCGCCCCGGCCGTCACCCGCGAGGGCGAGACGACCCTGCCGGTGCCGAGCTTCGACGAGGCGGGCTACAACTACCGGCTCTCCGACGTCCAGGCCGGCATCATGCGGGCCCAGCTGCGCCGACTGCCCGACCTGCTGGCCGCGCGCACCCACGCCGCGGAGGCGTATGCCGCGGGGCTGGGCGACCTCGACGCCCTCACCCTCCCGGTCGCCCTGGCCGACCGAACCCACCCCTGGCAGTCCTACGTCATCACCCTCGACCCGGCTCTGGACCGGGGCCGGGTGGCGGTCGCCTTGCGCGAGCAAGGGGTCGGCTGCAACTTCGGCACCTACGCCTCGCACGTCCAGCCCGTCTACGGGGTGGCCACCGAGCGGGGTTGCCCGGTGTCGGCCGACCTGTTCGACCGTCACCTGGCCATCCCCATGCACGCCAACCTCACCGACGACGACCTCCACCACGTCATCGACACCGTCCGGTCCGTCGTCGGCTCGGCCGCCGCCCGCCGCCGCTAGCCAGCCCGCAACGCACCTGGCCGCGGGAAGCGGACGGTGCGCCCCCGGCATACGAAAGGACCGACCGCCCCATGAGCAGCGCCGAGACCGAGACGGTCTTCTTCACCGGAGGTGCGGGCTTCATCGGTCTGCACGTCGTGCCGCTGCTCCTCGAGCAGGGTCGGAACGTGCGGATCTTCGACAACATGTTCCGGGGCGACCGAGCGGCGGTCGAGGCCCTGCAGGCCGCGCACCCGGGCCGGGTCGAGCTCGTCGACCAGGACGTGCGCTACGGCGGCGCGGTCCATGCCGCGATGAAGGGCTGTTCGACGGTCATCCACGCCGCGGCGGTGTCGATCAACAAGAGCCAGGCCGACCCGCACGAGTCGATGGCGATCAACACCATCGGCAGCCACAACGTCATCGCTGCCGCCGCGGAGCACGGGGTGCGGCGGCTGGTCTATTGCTCGTCGGCGTCGGTCTACGGCGACCCCAAGAAGCTGCCGATGCACGAGGACGACGACCTGTCCCCGCAGACCCCCTACTGCATCTCCAAGCGGACCGGCGAGGACCTGCTCGCGTTCTACCAGCGTCGGTCGGGGTTGTCCTGGGTCGCGCTGCGCTTCTTCAACGTCTACGGCCCCGGGCAGAAGACGACTGCCTACTACACCTCGGTCATCAACCACTTCGTCAACCGGCTCAAGGCCGGCGAGCCGCCGATCATCGACGGCAAGGGCGAGCAGTCGATGGACTTCATCCATGTCCATGACATTGCGCGATCCGTCGTCCTGGCCCTGGATTGTGCCGGTGACAACGTGCCGGTGAACATCGGGACCGGGATCGACACGACCGTCGCCGAGCTCGCGATGATCCTCATCGACGCGGTCGGCGTCGACGTCGAGCCGCAGTTCAGCGGCCGCGACGTCATTGCCAGTCGGCGGGCGGCCGACGTCACGCGGGCCCGTGAGGTGCTCGGTTTCGAGGCGACCATCCCTGTTCGCGATGGAATGACCGAGTTGATTCGGGGCGGTGGCTGATGGTCGACCAACCGGCCGGGCTCCCGCCGAACCCGTGGAACGAGCACGCGTGGGTGGTCGGCGAGCCCTCGGTCGGAGCTGGCACTTGGATCGGTGCGTTCACGCTCATCGACGGGTCGGGCGGCCTCACCATCGGTGCCGGGTGCGACATCTCCTCGGGGGCGCAGATCTACACGCACTCATCGGCGAAACGGTGTGTGAGCGGGCGTCGCTTCGACGTCGTCGAGCGGGCACCGGTCGTCATCGGCGATCGGGTGTTCGTCGGTGCCGGGGCCATCATCCAGATGGGCGTGACGATCGGGGACGAAGCGGTCATCGGCGCCGGTGCTGTCGTCACCAAGAACGTGCCCGCCCGGGCCATCGTGGCCGGCGTGCCCGCACGGGTGGTGGGTCACGTCGACTTCGACGCGGACGGCATACCGACCTTCGTGTCGCGCTGAACGAATGACGCCGACGCCAGCACTCGGTCTTGGTGGTCCTCGCCCGGTCCCCAGCAGGTGACCCGGGTGCCGTCATGCCAGTCCCATTGGCCACGAATGACTCTGCGGGTCATTTGATCCGCAGAGTCTTGAGGGCCCCCCACACGACGATATGGAAGGCCGACCGGGGGACCGAGAGGTGCTCGATATCCCGATACAGGGTCCAGTGGTAACGCACGAGTGACCATTTGTTAGCCGAAATGGAGTTGGCGCGCACGCGATAACTCATGAGAACATCAGGCATGCCGAGGATATGCTTCTCCTTCTTGAGCATCTGCAGCCACAGGGCATCGTCGTTGCGTTTGCGAATGTTGGGGACGACAAAAATCCCCAGCGCTCCGGCATCGAACAGCACGCTCGAATTGCCTATGGGGCAACTGAGCAGCACGTCGTTATAGTCGGCGTGCTTCTTTGGCTTGTGCACGCGCCTCCCGATGGGCGCGCCAGTTTCGTCGATGTGGTCGTAGGCCGTGCAGACTATCCGCGCACCCGTGCGCTGCAGGAATTCGAGCTGCCGGGCCAGTTTGTCGGGGCGCCAAAGATCGTCGCTGTCGAGGAAGGCGATGTACTGACCTGCCGCGAGTTCCATGGCCTTCGTTCGAGCGATGGCTGCCCCGGAGTTCACGGCGAGCCGGTGGTAGCGGATGCGGTAGTCGAGGCCGGCAAGGCGGGCGACGATCGGTTCGGTGTCGTCGGTGGAGCAGTCGTCGACGAGGATCAACTCCCAGTCCCGGTAGCTCTGGGCTTGGACCGACCGGATCGACTCCTCGATGAATTCGGCAGAGTTGTAGGTCGGCATGACCACACTGACCAGGCCGGTCGAACGTTCGCTCATGTCAGGCGTCGCCTCCAAAGGCGTCGCGGGTATAGAGCTTGTGGCGAACGTGCGCTAACTCGGGGGCCGCTCGATTGCAGACGATCACGGCCGAACGTGTCGTGAAGTCGGTGATGTCGGTGACTACCTCGCAGCCCCTGAAGGTGTCGGTGTGAAGCAGGGGCTCGTAAATCAGAACCGTGACGCCGGCCGACACTAAGCGGTGCAGGACGCCTTGGACCGAGGAGGAGCGGAAGTTGTCCGACCCAGACTTCATCGCAAGCCGATAAATACCGACCACGTCGGGTTTGCTGGCGAGTATGTCCGCGGCGATGAAATCTTTGCGCTTGGTGTTCGACTCGACGATTGCCTGGATGAGCACTTGGGGCACGTCGCGGTAGTTCGCCAACAGTTGCTTGGTGTCTTTGGGGAGGCAATAGCCGCCGTAGCCGAAACTCGGATTGTTGTAGTGAGCGCCGATCCGAGGGTCCAGACCCACGCCCCGAATGATGTCCCGAGCGTCCAGCCCATGCTGCACGGCATACGTGTCGAGCTCGTTGAAGTAGGCCACCCGCATCGCGAGATAGGTGTTGGAAAAGAGCTTGATTGCCTCGGCCTCGGTGGACCCGGTCAGCATGACGGGCGGCTCCGGATCCTCCGCGCCCTCGATGAGCAACGCTGCGAACATTTGCGCGTCTGGCCCCGGGTCGGACACGATGATCCGGCTCGGGTGCAGGTTGTCATAGAGGGCGTGGCCCTCGCGGAGGAACTCGGGGGCGAAGAGGATGCGGGCCCCTGGGTGTCCGTCCCGCATGCGCCTGGTGAACCCGACGGGGATGGTGGACTTCACCACGATGAGCGCGTTCGCGGCAATCGCGAGGATGTCGGCGATGACAGACTCAACGGATGAGGTGTCAAAGTAGTGGGTGTCGGAGTTGTAGTCCGTCGGGGTCGCGATGATGACAACCTCGGCATCGCGGTAAGCCGAGAGGGGGTCCGTTGTGGCGCTCAGCCGTGCTGAACCCGTGGCAAGTGCCGCCTCAATGAGCTCGTCGGCGATTGGTGATTGCCGATCCCGGACGAGTTGCACCTTGACCGGGTCGATGTCGTAGGCCGTGACGTCGTGGTGCTTGGACAAGAGGACGGCGTTGGCCATGCCAACGTAGCCGAGCCCCACCACGGTCACCTTCATGATGAGAGGCTATCGGCCCCAGCGGAGAGAACTGCGTCGACTACCTCGTGGGCAGGCAGGATCGAGTCACGCTCGGCGTCGAGCTGGACCCGGCCATCGACGAGGTCGACGAAGTGGGCCAGCTGAGCAACGAGGGGCTCGACCCCGAGGATCTCGGGCACCTCGATCTCGGTCATCTGCCGGTAGCCACCGCGTCCTACCTCACCCTCAATCGTCGTATGCCGGTAGGCGGTCACCCCCCGGCGCAGCAGATCGACCTCGATCATCCGGTCCAGCTCTTGAACCACCATGCTCCGCACTTTCCGCTGCCCGACCCGACTTGCCGAGACTGATGCAATCCCGCCACCAGCGAAGCGCAGCGATGCCTCGACGAGGTCCTCCGCCCCGGGCACTGACTCGGGGTGGAACTGGCCGACTTCCACACCAAGTGACGTGGGGGCCAGCCCACCGAACGCTCGCACGACGAGGTCCACGTCGTGGACGAGGAGGTCCCACCCGACCCCGGTCTTGATCCGGGCGGCATACGGGGAGTGCCGTTCCGCTCGGATGTAGCAGGGTTCCTGGATCATCTGGAGGGCAGTGACCACCGCAGGGTTGAAGCGCTCGAGCAGGCCGCACTGCAGGGGCGTTCCAGCTACCCGCGACGCATCGACGACCTCACGGGTCTGCGCCAATGACGGGCACACCGGCTTCTCGATGAGCAACGGGAGGCCGGCCGCGATGATCGGCAGGGCGAGGCCACGGTGATGCTCAGTCGACGCGGCGACGACCGCAGCATCCACGCCCTCGAGGGCATCCAACGACGGGGCCCAACGTGCCCCGTATCGCTGCGCGGTGGCCCGGCCAGCCCGCTCCGAGGGGTCGATGACGACTGCGAGAGTGGTTCGCGGCCCGGTGGCGATCACCCGGGCATGGTTTAGCCCCATCGAGCCCGATCCGACGAGGGCGACGGCGAGTGGCGCGGTCATGGTCTTCCTCCCTGTGGCGCCGATGACACCATCGAGTGCGTGGGCCAGACTAGTCTCGTGACCAAGCTGCCGCCCATTCCGCGCGAGTGGTCGGCGCGTGCGATGCGATGAGGCGAGCCACGCTCCTGCGCACGACGCGGGCGGTGCTGATCGGGCTAGTGCTCGTCGCTGCTGTGGCGGCTCTCTGGCGCAATTGGTCCGAGGTATCAGCGACATTGGCCAGCTTAGAAGTGCGTACCTGGCTGCCGTCCCTGCTTGCTGTGCCGGTCGGTATCGCGTGCGCGACGATGAGCTGGCAAGTCTTTGTCGACGACCTAGGCACCCCGGTGGGGCCGGCCCGCGGCGGTCAGATCTTCCTCGTCGGCCAGTTGGGGAAGTATGTGCCCGGCTCGGTCTGGGCCTACATCCTGCAACTCGAACTAGGCCGCCGCGCTGGGGTGGCCCGAGCCCGGGTTTTCACTGCAAACGTGTTTTCGCTCGCCGTTGCCGTGGTGGCCGCGCTGACCGTCGGCTCGCTGGCCATCCCTGCCGTGACCCACGCCAACCCGGGCCTGGAGCGGCTCCGATGGCTCTACGTGCTGCTGCCGCTGGGCATCATCGGTCTGCACCCGAGGGTGCTGTCCTCGGCCGCTGGCCGGGGCTTCCGGGTGCTCGGTCGCCCCAGCCAGGACCACCGGATCCGCAAACGAACCGTGGCAGGATCACTCGGTTGGGCGCTGGCGTCCTATGTGTTCTTCGGCGTCCACGTCTGGTTGCTGACCCGGGAAGTAGTCGTCCCGACCTTCGAGAACTTCGGCCTGACCATCGGAGCGATGGCCCTGGCGATGATCTCCGGTCTCTTCTTCTTCGTGCTGCCCTCCGGCGCCGGGGTGCGCGAGACGGTCCTGGTCACCGCTCTGGCGCCGCTGGTCGGGATCGGTCGTGCCGTGGCGTATGCCGCGATCTCCCGCGTGTTTCTGACCATCGGGGATCTGTCCATGGCTGGGATCGCGGCGGCACTCGCGGCGCATCAGCGCCGCCGCGCCGGCCCCTATCAGGGCGACCCGGGGATCGACGCAGAGTAGCGAGCACGGGCGGCGTCGCGGCTCCAGACGCCCAGACGAATGGCTGCACTCCCATTAGCCCGGATCGTTCACGGGATCGTGGGTTGATCGGAGTGTGACAGCACGGAAGTGCCTATCCGACAGGGGAAACTTGGACTTGCTGATGGTCTGAGGTTCCCGAGTGGAAGGCACTCCGTAGGTGAAGCGTACTTCGTGGTCGGCTGGCTTGGTGAGGTTCCCCCCGGATCGTGGAGGCATCGGCTATAAGGAGAGCCATGCCAGAGAAGAGACGAAAGTTCGATCGGGAGTTCCGCGAGGGAGCGGTCCGGATCGTGCGGGAGTCCAGCAAACCGATCGCCCAGGTCGCTCGGGACCTGGGCGTGAATGAGGGGACGCTGGGTAACTGGGTGAACCTGGACCGGCAGGCCAGGGAGGGCACGGTCGGGCTGTCGACCGGCGATATCGCCGAGTTGAAGCGGCTGCGGGCTGAGGTCGCCGAGTTGCGGATGGAGCGTGATGTCCTCAAGCGATCCGTGGTCCTGTGGGTGAAGGAGGCGACGAAGTGAGCGTGGCACGCTTCATCGCCGACCAGAGGACCTTGTACCGGGTGCCCGTCGCGGTCACGTGTCTGCTCCTGGGGGTGAGCGTGTCGTGGTTCTACAAATGGTCTAGCCGGCAGCCGACTAAGTCGGCCCGCGGCGGGCCAAGGTCGACGCCGCGGTCGCGAAGGAGTTCGTTGCTCGCCGTGGCCTGCACGGGTCTCCCAGGTTGTTCGTCGACCTTCGCGAGAAGGGGTGGAAGGTGAGCGAGAAGACGGTCGCTGACTCGATGCGCCGGCAAGGTCTGGTCGCGCGAAAAGTCAAGCGCCGCAACGGGTTGACCCGGCAGGACAAGACCAAGGCGCCTTTCCCGGACCTGCTGCGACGCGACTTCACCGCCACCGTCATCAACACCAAGTGGGTCGGGGATATCACCGAGATCCCCACCGCGGCCGGGAAGTTGTACCTGGCCACGGTCATCGACCTGTACTCCCGTCGGCTCCTCGGGGCGGCGACGTCCCGGCACCCCGACGCCGACCTGGCGTGTGCCGCGATCCGGATGGCAATCGCGGTCCGCGGCGGCCTCGACGCCATCCGCGGGGTCATCTTCCACACCGATCGCGGCTCGACCTACACCGCGGACTCGTTCACGACACTGTGCCGCAACAGCAGGATCCGCCAATCGATGGGCCGGGTCGGGTCGTGTTTCGACAACGCCGCCGCGGAGGCGTTCTTCTCCACCCTGGAGTGGGAGGTCTTGTCCCGGCACGAGTTCACCGACCCCGACCATGCCCAACAGGTCGTGGCCGAGTGGTGCTTCGAGTTCTACAACACCCACCGTCGTCACAGTTCGGCTGCGATGATGGCCCCAGTCACCTTCGAGACCACCACCGCCCTCCAACCGGAGGCGGCATAAGGAACCCTCCACGATTTGGGGGGAACCTCATTCCGTCTTCGCCGATGGTGGGGTCGGTGGTCACCAGCTCCGCTCCGACGGTGGCGTCGGAGTTCTCGGCACCGTTGGTCTTGGTCAGCTCACATGGTGGTCAGCCCGGTGTCGGGCTCGACCACGACGTGGGCCTTGAACCCGTCCTGGCGGCGTTCGCGGGTCTTGTGGGCGTGTCGGGTGTCGGGGTCGACGGTCGAGATCACCCGATCCGGTGCCGTCGCCCGGGCGATGCGCCACCGTCCGTCGGTGCCGTCGGAGTCCGGGGCCGGTTCCACGTCCTGACCGGCGACCAGCGGCAGCAGCGCGATCGCTTCGGCCGGCTTCCCGCCCTCCTTGGTGATCGCCTCAACATCCAACGCCGCGAGCAGCGCGAGCGCATCACCGACCAGCGCGGACACCAGCTCGTCGCGGGCAACGGGGTCATCCCACGCGATCAGCGGCTTCCCCGTCTGGTCATACCCCTGGCCAGTGAGCTCAGCAAGTCGCGTGCACTCGGTGGTGATCAGGTCCTTCGCGCCAGTGACCTCGCGTCCGACCCGACGGACCTGGGCCACCAACTGGGTCACCGTGTCCTGGCGGGCGACCGCGTCATCCAGGACCGTCGAGTCCAGCGCCCGACGGGTCTTCCCCTTCACAGCACCGGTCTCGGCAATCACGTCGCGGACGACCTCGAAGATCCGCTGCGGACGGTTGCTGACCGCCAACCGCTTGCGCCAGTACGTCAGCGTCGAGGAGTCGAAACCCTTCGCGTCGATCGCATAACCACACGCCGCCTTCCACCGCAGGTCGAACGAGAGCGCATCGACCGCTTCGCGGTCCGAATGCCCGTACAGCGACTGCAGCACGATCACCGTCGCGATCACCTCGCCCGGGATCGAGGGCCGTCCCCGCCCCGAGGGGAACAGGTCGGCGAACAACTCGCTCGGGAACAACCGGTTCCGATGCTCAGCCAGCAACGCGAACACGCTGCCCGGCTCAAGCAGGTGCCCGGCCACCGACTCCACATCCAGCAAATCACGCTGCCGATCCGACTCACCCTGCATGACTCAACCATTACCGACCCATGCACCGCCCGCCCGGAGGCGCGCCATTGTTCAGCAGCCTCCTAACCGATGTCCACGAAACGGGGTCAACCCCAAGATCCCGTGAACGATCCGGGTTAGCCTCAGCCGGGTGAGCACAGTTGCCGTCGTTGGGGGTGGAATCGTCGGGCTGGCGACGGCGCGGGCGTTGGCCCAGCGCGGCCACGAAGTCGTGCTGATGGAAAAGGAGTCGTCCCTCGCCCAACACCAGACCGGTCGTAACTCAGGGGTCGTCCATGCTGGGCTGTATTACGCCCCGGGCAGTCTGAAGGCCCGGATGGCGGTCGCTGGCTCGGCGTCGATGTATGCCTACGCCCGGGCCAAGGGGGTTGCTTTCGAGACGTGCGGCAAACTCGTCGTGGCTTGCGACGAAACGGAGCTGCCCGGGTTGGCCAGACTCGCTGAACGGGCTGCCGCCAACGGAGTGACCGCCACCATGCTGACCCCCGGACAGGCCCGAGAGCGTGAACCCTACGCCCGGTGCGTGCAAGCGCTGCACGTCCAGACCACGGGGATCATCGATTACCCGGGGGTATGCCGAGCCCTGGCTGCCGACCTGGTCGACGCAGGGGGAGAGGTGCGCCTGGGCGTCACCTTCCACGCTGCCCAATCCCGGGGCTCGGGCGTCGAGGTGAGCACCTCGTTGGGGGCATTCCAGGTGGACGCCCTGGTGGCGTGTGCAGGGCTGTATGCCGACCGGGTAGCGGCGGCGTGCGGGCTGCGTCCGGCCGCTCGGATCGTGCCGTTCCGTGGCGAGTACTTCGAACTGGTACCGGAGAAGCACTATCTTGTGCGCGGACTCATCTACCCGGTGCCTGATCCCCGCTTTCCGTTTCTTGGTGTGCATCTGACCCGGATGATCACCGGAGGGGTGCATGCGGGGCCGAATGCCGTGTTCGCACTGCGCCGAGAGGGCTACACCTGGCGCGACGTCGATCTGGCCGAATTACGCGAATCGCTGGCGTGGCCCGGGTTATGGGCCCTGGCTCGGCGCAACGTCGTCCCAGGCGCTCGGGAAGTGGCCCGCTCTTTGTCCCGCCGCCGGTTCGCCGCTAGCCTGAGTCGGATGGTGCCAGGCATCGAGCCTCAGGACCTGCAGCCGGTCGCAGCGGGAGTGCGGGCGCAGGCGCTCCGCAGAGACGGCTCGATGGTCGAAGACTTCCTTGTCCAGACCCAGAGTCGGCAAGTACACGTCCTGAACGCTCCTTCGCCCGCTGCCACGGCTGCCTTGGAGATTGCCGACTACCTCGCCGGTCGCCTCGACCTTGGGCGCCGTTGAGGTTGCCGTTCCTGCGTCAATGTGGTGTGGCCTCGCTCACCGCATCGACGGTGGGCGAGGCCGAGCCGCCCCGGCGGGGGATAGACTCTGGTGGCTGTGAAAGGCGTCGCGCTGGAGCCGTCAGCAGGAAACCACACGAAGGAGACTGGTGAGCGTCACCGTCGTTGGGCTGGGCAAGATCGGGTTGCCCCTGGCAGTCCAGTTCGCCCGCTCGGGGATGACTGTCGTCGGAGCGGACACCAACCCGGCGGTTGTCGAGTTGATCAACTCCGGGCGCGAGCCCTTCCCCGGTGAGGCTCATCTGGCGGACTACCTCGCCGAGTGCGTCGCCGCCGGCACCATGTCGGCGACGACCGACACTGCGGCCGCAGTATCCCGGTCTCAGGTCGTCGTCGTCGTCGTGCCACTGTTCGTCGACGCCGACGCGCGCCCCGACTTCGGGTGGATGGACAGCGCCACCGAGGCTATCGGTCGCGGGCTGCGCTCCGAGAACCAAACGCTGGTCTGCTACGAGACGACCCTGCCGGTGGGGACGACCCGCACCCGGTGGAAGCCGATGCTCGAGCAGGTCTCCGGCCTGGCGGAGGGTGTGGACTTCGATCTGGTGTTCTCACCGGAGCGGGTTCTCACCGGCCGGGTCTTCGCGGACCTACGGCGCTATCCCAAGCTCGTCGGTGGCCTGGGCGATCGAGGCGCCCACCGAGCCGTGTCGTTCTACGAGCAAGCCCTGCAGTTCGACGAACGGGCCGACCTCGCCCGAGCCAACGGGGTGTGGGACCTCGGCAGCGCCGAGGCTGCCGAGATGGCCAAGCTCGCCGAGACCACCTACCGCGATGTCAACATCGGACTGGCCAACCAATTCGCCCGGTTTGCGGCGGCCAACGGATCGACATCCACAAGGTCATCGAGGCCTCCAACTCCCCAGCCCTACTCGCACCTGCACCAGCCTGGGATGAGCGTTGGGGGGCACTGCATTCCGGTCTATCCGCGGCTCTACCTGTGGAACGACCCGGAGGCCACCGTCGTGCGGGCCGCGCGCGCCGCGAATGCCGGCATGCCGGCATACACGGTCGGTCTGGCGGCGCGCGCTGTGGGCGGCGACCTCTCCGGCAAACGGGTCGTCGTGCTGGGGGCCGCCTACCGTGGGGGGGCGAAGGAGACTGCCTTCTCGGGAGTCTTCGCCGCCGTCGACGAACTCGTGGCTCGCGGTGCGGTCGTCCTGGTCCATGACCCGCTTTACACGGACGAGGAGTTGGCCCGGCATGGATGGGCGCCCTACCATTTCGGCGAGCCGGTCGATGTGGCCATCGTCCACACCGACCACACGGAGTATGCCGCGCTGACCGCGGCCGACTTCCCAAGGCTGGCCGTTCTCGTTGACGGTCGGGCGCGGATCGATCCCGCACGGTTCCCCGGCGTCCGGGTCGTGACCGTGGGTAAACCTGACCAACTGGCAACGGAGGGCTGATATGGCGGTGCGTATCGCGTCCAGTGCGGACGTCGCGCCCGAGGCGATCATTGGTGAGGGGTCGGCTATCTGGCACTTGGCTCAGGTCCGCGAGCAGGCTGTGCTGGGCAGCAACTGCATCATCGGGCGAGGTGCCTACGTCGGCACCGGCGTCGTCATGGGCGACAACTGCAAGCTGCAGAACTACGCACTGGTCTACGAGCCGGCCCGGCTGGGGCATGGTGTCTTCGTGGGGCCAGCGGTCTGTTTCACCAACGATCACTTCCCCCGGTCAGTGACCCCCGATGGTCAGCTCAAGCGTGGCGACGACTGGGAGGCAGTCGGCGTCACCTGTCTGGACGGGGCCTCGATCGGTGCCCGGTCCGTGTGCGTGGCACCGGTCACGATCGGGCGCTGGTCGCTTGTCGCCGCGGGGTCTGTCGTCGTCAAGGACGTGCCGGACTTCGCGTTGGTCGCTGGGGTGCCCGCCCGCCGGATCGGGTGGGTCGGCCGCGCCGGGGTGCCCTTGACCGACGGCGGCGATGGACAGTGGATCTGCCCCGAGACGGGGACGGCATACATCGAACACGACGGGACCCTGACGGAGGCAACCCCATGACTGATTTCATCCCCCCCGCCAAGCCGATCGTCGGCGAGGACGAGATCGCGGCGGTGACGCGGGTGATTCGTTCCGGCATGCTCGCGCAGGGCCCGGAAGTGAAGGCCTTCGAGGAGGAGTTCTCCGCGCACTTCGGGCTGGGGCGTGCGTGCGTCGCGGTCAACTCGGGGACCTCCGGTCTGCACCTCGGGCTGCTCTCCAGCGGGGTCGGCGTCGGAGACGAGGTCATCGTGCCGTCGTTCACCTTCGCCGCCACGGCCAACTCCGTGGCCCTCACCGGAGCGACGCCGGTCTTTGCGGACATCGAGCCCGACACGTTCTGCCTCGACCCCGCGTCCGTGGAGGCGGCGATCACCGACCGGACGGTCGGGATCATGCCGGTCCACCTCTACGGCCATCCGGCCAGCATGGGGCCGCTGCGGGAGCTCGCCGACCGCCAAGGGCTGAAGCTGTTCGAGGACGCTGCCCAGGCGCACGGCGCGTCACTGGACGGGACTCCGGTGGGTGCCTTCGGCCAGTTCGCGATGTTCTCGCTCTACCCGACCAAGAACATGACCTCTGGCGAAGGCGGGATGGTCTCGGTCGCCGACCCGCAAACCGAGCGGCTGATGCGCCTCTACCGCAACCAGGGCATGGAGCGGCAGTACGAGAACGAGGTCGTCGGCTTCAACGCCCGGATGACCGATCTGCATGCCGCCATCGGCAGGGTCCAGCTGACCAAGGTCGGAGCGTGGACCGCGAATCGGCAGGCGAACGCGGCATATCTCTCGGCCAACCTTGAGGGAGTGACCCCGCCGCCGGTGCGCCCGGGTGCGGTGCACGTCTACCACCAGTACACAGTGCGGGTTGCCGAGGACCGCGACGGTCTGGCCAGGGCACTTCGTGAGGAGTATGCCGTGGGGTCGGGGATGTTCTATCCCGTCCCCAACCACCGGCTGGCTCCGTTCGGGCACGACTTCGACCTGCCGGAGACCGAGGTCGCCGCACGGGAGTGCCTTTCTCTGCCGGTGCATCCGTCGTTGTCCGAGGACGACCTGGAGCGGATCGTCACGGCCGTCAACGCCCTGGCTCGGGCCGGCGCCTGATGGCTGCCCTGCGGGCTGGGCTGGTCGGCCTGGGCATGATGGGTCGCCACCATGCTCGGGTGTTGGCGTCCCTTCCCGGCGTCGAGCTGGTCGCTGTCGCGGATCCCGGGGGCGACGTCCACGGCGCCGCTGCCGGTCGCGAAGTGCTGGCCTCGACCGAGGCGCTGATCGCCAAGGGCCTGGACTACTGTGTCGTCGCGGCACCCACGGGTCTGCACGAACAGGTGGGCTTGGCACTGGCCCAGGCGGGCGTCCACGCCCTCGTGGAGAAGCCGTTGGCTGCCGATGCCGGTGCGGCACGCCGCCTGGCCGCAGCCTTCGGCGAGCGAGGCCTGGTCGGAGCGGTGGGGCACATTGAGCGCTACAACCCCGCGCTGCAGCGTGCCCGGGCGCTGTTGGAGGAGGGACACCTCGGCGCGGTATTCCAGATCGTCACCCGACGCCAGGGGCCGTTCCCTGGCCGGATCGCCGACGTGGGAGTCGTCAAGGACCTGGCGACGCATGACATCGACCTCACGGCGTGGGTGGCCCAGCGACCCTTCGTGAGTGTGGCGGCCCAGGCGGCATACCGCAGTGGGCGCGAGCACGAGGATCTCATCGCGGTGACGGGTCGGCTGGAAGGCGGGACGGTGACCAGCCACCTGGTCAATTGGCTGTCGCCGATGAAGGAGCGGGTGACGATCATCACCGGGGAGAAAGGTGCTCTGGTCTGCGACACCCTGACAGCCGATCTGACGTTCTACGCCAACGGGACGGCATCGTCGGACTGGGATGAGGTGCGTCAGTTCCGGGGAGTGACCGAGGGCGACGTGGTGCGCTACGCGATCGCCAAGCCAGAGCCGTTGCGGACCGAGCACGAGGCTTTCCGCGACGCGGTCCTCGGGAAGGCGGCAGACATAGTCACTCTGGAGCAGGGCGTGCGCATCGTCGAGGTCGCTGAGGCCGTGCTGCGTTCGGCGGCCACGGGTAGCACAGTCGATCTGACTGGCTGAACACCTTGTTGCCGGTGGTGGCGTTCCTGGGGCCGCTGTCCTTCGCGTCCCTGCTGTGGGGTGTTGGGTTTGTGACCCTGACCGTCGCCGGCTGTCGGGACCGCCTGCTTGCAGCGATGGCCGCGTTACCCGCCGTGGTCGTGACGGTCCTGGCGACGACCCTAGCGCAGGTGGTCGTGTCCTTTCCCTTTGGGTGGACCAGTACGTGCGTCGCCGCTTTGACGATAGCCGTGCTCGTACGCCTGGTGGCGGGTCGATGGTTGCAAGGCATCTCGGTCACTGGTCAGCGCCGCACCTGGCCTTACCTGGCAGCCCTTTCCGCCACAGTCGTGGCCGGGTACACCGTCCTATGGTGCGCCACCGGCGCCGACTGGGAGGTCGTTTCGCAAACCTGGGATGCGCTCTTCGACACCAACGCCATACGCAACGCCTTCGAGTCAGGGGTGGTGAGCCCTGTCAGGATTTCGGATTTCGTCAATCCGGACCACGTGGGGTCCTACTACCCGTCGACATTTCACGCACTGGGCGTCCTGGCCATGCAACTGACTGGCACGGACGCGGTGGTCGCATCGAACCTCGTGTCTGGTCTCATCGCAGGCGCGCTATGGCCGAGCGTGGCGGCGCTGGCTGCCATTGGCGTGGTTGGAGTCGGCCGTCTCGCCCCTGGCGTTGTCGTGTTGGCCAGTGGCGGCTTCTGGGCGATGCCCTGGGCGCCACTGGGGTTCGGAGTCCTCTGGGCATCTGCCTTAGCCGCCGCGTTCGTCCCGCTGGTCGCCGTATGGCTTGTCCGATTGTTGGCGCCCATTGACAATCCAGCCCGGTCACACTGGCGAGGCGGGGGTCCTGTCGCGCCTCTGGCGGGAAGTTTGGCGATTGTGGCTCTGCTGCACCCGCGCATCCTCATGATCCTGCTCGTGCTGACCTTTGGGGTGTGGTCCTGGTGGGCTGGGACGGCGCTCTGCCGAGCTGCGAGCGTCGCCGAACGGCGCCGCGCCGGGTGGTTGGCGCTAGGCATCGTGGTTTCGTCGTCCCTCTTTCTCGCGGTGGTCCTGCGCCTGGGGCGGGGGAACAGCCAGTTCGGAGTCCGCAACTGGGAGGTTGATTCCTCGCTGGGCGAGGAGGTGTTGGGCTATCTGATCGGTGGACCTGGCGGGACTATTCCGCAGGCCCTCACTGCACTTTCGGTTCTCGTCGGGCTTTGGGTGGCGTGGCGCCAGCAGCCACTGCGAGCTCTTGCGGTCTTTGCCGTTGGCGCGGTGTCCTTGGATGTCTTGACTGCCAGCGTCCGGCTCACCGCGTTGAACGGCGTGACCAGATTCTGGTACGGGGATCGCTTTCGGACGATGGCGGTTGCTGGCGGGGTGCTGGTGGTGGTGGCCGCGGTGGGGGGCCAGTGGCTGCACAGGTGGGCAGAGCGCCAATTCACCGCCACGCGGCTGGGAGCGCTGCAGGTGCGCTCGGCATACCCCGGTGCAGTCGCGGCCCTGGTCCTGGTGGTTGGCACATTCTCGGCCGTGCCCTCCATGTCCCGTTGGTACTCGGACGCGGCCAACGATCCGGTCGCGAGTGTGGTGAGCGCGGACGAGGTCCAGTTCTTCCGAGCGGTTGCCGAGGTAGTGCCGGAGGACGCCCGCATTCTCAATAACCCCACGGATGGGTCGGCATTGCTCTATGCATACGTCAACCGCAAGCCAGCGTTTTTCGTCGCTGGCAACGTCGGCAGCACACCCAATGCGGTGTGGCTGCGCGGGCAGTTCTCGATCATGAAACCTGCGGACCTTTGTCGGCAGATGAACCAGGACGGGATCCGTTGGGTGATCAACAACGGGCGTCCCTACTCCAGCGGCGTCATCGAGGCCGCGGAGGCACCTGCCCTGGCGATTCCCCCAGGCTTTCCGCTGGTGACAGAACGTCTGCGCTGGGGGGATCGGAAGCTGTTCGAGCTGACCGGCTGCTGATGGACCTATTCGGTGCTGCGAGCTTATCGACGACGCCTGAAAACTGATCAGGTACCGACCTTGGGTTCCACGACTCGACGCAACGCCCCGACTTGGATGAGGGGAGGAGATGGGACGACCTGGACGCGAGCGACGCCTCGCTCTCGAGGACGAGTACTGGAAACTGAGCGGGCAGCGGGAGCCAGAGGTACCGGTGATACCGTTGCCCGGTGTCCGACCCCGAAGGGACCCGAGCCGATCCTGGCGGAGCTGCCCGTCCAGCCGCCACCCAGAACGAACCAATCGTCCGGGGACCAAGGCGAACAGCGGAGCGGATAGGGGGGATCCTCCCGGGCAGGCAGGGTCTGAACCTGCACATCTACCCGTCTGAGATGGTCCTAGACAGTCCGCTGCTGCGGATCAGCGCCACTCTCCAGGAAACGGGTTACTTCTCGGCCACCCATCTCGTCGGCATCGTGGGTGGGCAGCCACCAGGGGAGACGGCCCTCGGGGAAGGGCGTTACATCACGCGGTTGGGGCAGGCGGGCGTATCAGGCAGTGGCCTCAAGCGCGCTCAGGCCCGATTGACCTGGTTTGGCCACGTCTATGCCCGTTATCGGCGTCATCCCGTCGAAATGGTCACGGCCCACAGCGTGTGGACCTTCCCGGTCGCCTGGGCCCTGGCCCGGCGGACCGGTGCCGCGCTCGTCTATGGCACCCAGGAGTTGGAGACCGAGACACCGACGATGACAGGTGTCAAACAGAAGGTCGCCCGGGCGATCGAACGACTTCTCATCAAGTCCGCCGCGCTGGTCACCTGCGTCAACTCGCCCATCGCTGCTTGGTATGCCCAGACCTACGGAATTCGTATGCCGGTGATCATCCGAAACATTCCGGAAGCGCCTGTGTTCGACACGGTAGAACTCCGTGAAGTGCTTGGCCTGAGCGACAGCGATCGAATCTACATCCACACGGGCCGGATGACCGATGGTCGACATGTCGAACAGATCCTCGCCGCTTTCGGTGATGCCCCGGCCAGCAACCACGTCGTCTTCTTGGGAAGTGGCGAGTTGATGCCGTTGGTCAAGTCGGCTGCCGCGGCCAACGACAACATTCACTTGCTCCCGGCGGTCGCCCCCGAGCGGGTCGTTCCACATGTGGCAGGCGCAGATGTCAGCCTGTGCCTCATCGAACCGAAGGCGCTGTCGTATCGCCTGGCAGCACCCAACAAGTTGTTCGAGGGGCTACGCGCCATGCGCCCGGTGCTGTGTACCGACTTGCCTGCCGCAGCAGACCTGTTCGGTGAGTTGTGGCCCGAGTGGCACATCACGGATGTTCCGCGGGAGCTGCCGACCTTCATCGCCGCACTCGACGACGCACGTCTGCAGCGCTTCGCGGACAGGTTTCCCGGCCTCCCGTCTTGGGAAGAAGAGATCGCCCCTTTCCTGGCGGCAGTCGCGGCCGTGCTCACCGACGATCCAGGCGCGCGCCGGTGAGCTCCGGCAGTTGGATCGCTCGGGCGGTGCTCAAAGTCGGTTCGGGAACTGCCCTGGGGCAGCTCGCGGCGGTGCTGTCGGCGCCCGTGCTGGCTCGTCTCTATGCCCCGGAAGCCTTCGGCACCTTCGCGGCCATCTCCGCCGCCGCCACCGTGGTCAGTGCCTTCGCGACCCTGCGCCTGGAATTGGCCGTTCCGCTCCCGCGAGAGACGAACGAAGCAGCCGCCCTTGCTCGTGTCGCCGTGCTAGCAGTGACCATTGCCAGCACGATCTGCGCGATCGGCGTGGGCACCTACCACCTGTTCGGTGCCGAGATCGGTGGCACCCGGTACGGCCAAGAACTGTGGCTTCTTCCGGTCTTGGTCTTCTTGACAGCCATGTACACCTTGCTCTCCCAGGCATCTCTCAGGGAGCGCGCGTACGGTGCGATAGCGGTGCGCGCGTTCGCCCAGAATGGCGGGACGGCAGCCGCTCAGATCGGTTTGGGTTTGGCGTCTACTGGTCCTGCTGGCCTGCTGGGGGGACAGTCAATCGGCAGGCTTCTGGCCCTGGCAGGGATGGCCAAGTACTCGGTCCCCTATCTGCGGGGGACGCATGCCCCGCTGGGGGCCACGCTTGGCCGATATCGCCGCTTCCCCTTGGTATTGGCCCCGTCCGCGGCCCTGAACGTCCTTGGCACCTCGATCCCGGTCCTCGTAATCAGTCAGTGGTATGGGGCGAATGACGCGGGAAACCTTGGGGTGGCCCAGCAAGTCGTGTTACTGCCAGCTTCGCTGATCAGCGCAGCGATTGGCCAGGTCTTTGTCGGCGAGTTGACCCAACGATTGCGTGGCCACCAGGCGAGCTCGCGCTCGCTCTTCCTGCGGGCCTCAGGAGCGCTTCTGGTGCCGGCTCTCGTTCTCTACGTTGGCGTCACATTGTTGGCGGAGCCGATCATTCCTCTTGTTCTTGGCAACCAGTGGGTGACTGCCGACGACTACGCAGTGGGGATGGCCACCGCCACTGCTTTGGGCGTTGTCGTGGGTCCGTTGTCTTACGTTCTGATCGCGCTGGACTCCGTAGTGGCCGTCGTGATCATCGATGTGCTTCGTGTGGTGCTGGTGGCTGGCGCGGGCCTGGCGGTCTGGGCCCTCAACGGGCCTGGACCGACCAGCGCCACGGCGATGTTCGCGACCACCAGCGCGTTGTACGTTGTGACATGGCTGGTGTGCCTACAAGCAACGAGGAGGTCGGATGCGCAGCACCGGGCTCGTTGACCGGCGAGCGACCAGCCCCCGCTCTCCGGCGTCATCTGCTAGCCGCCGCAAGGGGAGCGGGTGGATATCAGGCACGTGGTTGACTTTTGCCGTCCTGGCCTATGCGGCGCTCCTGCACTACAGCACCCAGGTCGTCTTCGCGCCGCTGTTCGCCTACCTGCGATACCGCGAACCCGACTCAGTTGGCTACGGGGTAAGTTTGGCTGTCGGCGTGGTCTCCTCCCTCCTGCTGCCACGTCGATTGGTGCGTGGCTCCCATGTGGTCCTATGGATAGTTCAAGTCGCGGCCGCCTTGCCCGCCATGTGGTGCGCCCAGTACCTGGATATCCTCAGCGTTCGGGAATCGTTGGTTTTCGCGGTTCACGTTGGCGGTTCACTCCTCGTGGCTCGTGGCGTCGCGATGGCCCTGCCGACGGTCCGCGCCTCGTTTACGAACCGCCAGCGTCGCACCGGCTATTGGTGGGCCCTGGTCGGTTTAGCCGGCGCGGTCTACGCGGTCCTCTTCCTCGTCGCGGGCGCACGGCCGCAGTTCGATGGCATCCTGGACGTGTATGACGTGCGATCGAGTTTTGAGGTCACAGCGGGAGGACTGCCACTGGTGGGCTACCTCATGCCGGTGGCCGCGAACGTCATCAATCCGATGTTGTTCGTGCGAGGCATCGTCGGCCGACGTCCGGTCCTTCTGGCAGTTGGACTTGGCGGTCAAGTGGCATTGTTCCTGGTGGCCGGTCAGAAGAGTGTGCTCTTCTCCACCGTCTTCCTCTTCGGTTTGGTGCTGCTGTACCGAGGCGGTCGTGTGCCCTCAGCAACCACCCTCGTGGGAGTCGTCTGTTCGATGAGCGTGGTCGCCTACCTTGTCGATGCCCTGACCGGCACGATCAGCGCAAGTTCGGTTCTCGTCCGACGCTTCTTGATCTTGCCCGGCGCTATTGCTGCGGCGTACGTGCAAATCTTTACAGAGCACCCCCAGACACACTTCGCGGACTCGATCCTTCGATTCCTCGACAACCCCTATAGCGAAGGACCCGCGCCGACCTATATCGTTGGCCTCTTATATATGGGCGACCCCCGAACATCGGCCAACGTGAGCCCCTTCGGACACGGTTATCTGTCTGAGGGTTACCTCGGCATCTATATCGAGGCACTCGTGCTGGGCCTGCTGCTTTGGGCGATTGATCAAGCCAGTGATGGGCTTTCGGCGCAGGTGCAGGCGCTCATGGTCGTCATGCCGGCGATTGTCGTCGCTAGCGCGAGCATCTTCACCGCGCTGCTCACCCATGGGCTGCTGGCACTGGTCGTGGCGCTGGCCCTCTGTCCGCGCGATGGTTGGGAAGGCAGATCCTGGCTTGGGCGACCTCGAAGGTCAGGAACCCGCCGAACAGCCCAACTGCGCGGCGGTATGAGTATCTCCACACAGCGCTCCGACACCCTGGCGGCCGGCACGGCAGTGCACCTTGGCTGCGGCGGTTCCGACGTAGAATGACTGAGGCACCCTCAGGGGTGCGCGACCCTGCCAGAAAGGAATTGCTCGTGATCGGCTCGCAAACCAGCGACGTACGCCGGGTCGTTGCAGCCTTACGAAGACGGTGGATGGTCATTCTCGCTGCGGTCCTAGTTGGTGCGGTGCTAGGACTGGGCTACATCACGGCCGCCCGGCCGGCGACTTATACCACGGTGGTATGGCTGCCGCCGGTCGGAGTCAAGAACCTGGTTGGTATCTCCGAGGACGCGCAACCGAACATCAAGCAGTTGGTCTCGGATTTGAGCTCGGCCAGCACCTATCAATTGCTCGGGACCGCGGTCGAAGGAGCGAAAGTCGCGCTCGCGCCCGATGCGAATGAACTGTCGATCAAGGTCTCGGCGAGTTCTGACTCCCCTGAAAGGGCAAAAGCCGCAGCGAGTGCTTTTGCCGCTGAGACGGGCCGGTTGTACTTCGAGCGCCGCCAGGCGATGGTCGATGCGGCGAAGGAAACCGTCAGCATGGGCTTGGAGACAGCAGAGCCCAAGGACCGGCCGATGCTCCTCATGCAGAAGCGCGCACTTGAGCTTGTCGCGGCGCAGAAGGCTCCCGTAACCCAGGACCCCACGCCTGCACCGACCTCGGCAACGGTCTTCACGGCCGCGGTCACCCTCGCCCTGTTGTTCGCCGCGGCGGCGGCTGGGGCGGTCGGGATCCTTTCGTTTTCCGACCGGGTGCTTCGCTTCAGCGACGACGTGGAGACCATGGTCGGATCGGAGGCGGTCATTGCGCACGCGCTGAGCGCCGAAGACGTGCCAGCCGTCCGGGGTCTGCTCGAGGACTTGGCCGCTCGGGGGGCGTCCATCGCCAATGTCACCCCGCTCGCGGCGCCGCCGGTCGCGCCCGATACTGCGTCGACGACCGGTCGGCCGCGCCGTGTGCTGCTTGCCCGGCTGGACCATGACACGAAACACCAGCTCGATCTGTCGTATCGCACCTCGGCAGTCGACCACGACGTGCTCGTCGTGTGTTTCAGCAAGCCCGCATGGAAGGCGTTCCAGGCTCCCAGGAGCGCCTAGTGGTTCGTGTTTGAAATGTTCTGACGGTTGGCCTTCTTGAGGATCTCGTCGGCGGTCTTGGTCCACACGAAGGGGTGTTTGCGGTCGTTCCAGCCGTCGATGAAGGCGCGGATCTTGGCGTTGAGCTCGCGGACGGAGCGGAAGCTGCCGCGGTGGATGGCTTGGCGTTCGATGATGCCGAACCAGACCTCGACCAGGTTCAGCCAGGAGCCCGACGTCGGGGTGAAGTGGACGTGGATCCGAGGGTTGGCCGCGAGCCAGTCGCGGACCTCGACCCGCTTGTGGGCGGCGTAGTTGTCCATCACCAGGTGCAGCTGCCGGTCGGGGTAGGCGCGGGCGACCTGCTTGAGGAACGCCAGGAACTCCTGGTGCCGGTGCCGCGGCTTGACCGCAGCGGTCACCTGCCCGGTGGCGATCTCCAACGCCGCGAACAGTGTCGTGGTGCCGTGCCGGACGTAGTCATGGGTTCGCCGCTCGGCCAGGTGCGGCTGCATCGGCAGCATCGGCGCAGTCCGGTCCAACGCCTGGATCTGAGACTTCTCATCGACACACAGCACGATTGCGTTCTCCGGCGGGGCCAGGTACAGCCCGACCACGTCGGTGACCTTGGCGACCAATAGCGGGTCGGTGGAGAACTTGAACGTCTCGGCCCGCCACGGCTGCACCCCGGCCTGCCGCCAGATCGCGGCGATCGTGCCGTTACTGACCCCCAGGTGGCGCCCGAGAAGCCGGCTCGACCAGTGGGTCACCCCGTACTTCTTCGGTGGCGGCGCCAACGTCGTCGAGACCACCTTGCCGTAGTCGACCTGGCGCGGCCGACCCCGCCCTCACCGTCGAGGACCGGACAAGCCGGCCGAGTTCCTCCCGGTCACCCTCACGAAGAACCAACGCCGGAGCAGGACGATTCGCCATGCCCCATCGTCCCAGCCCACCAAACGTAAATCAACTAACTACACGCGCCACTAGATGATGGTCCCATGGCGATCCGTGTCGACGTGAGAACGATTTGGCGAAACGTCATGCCGCACGCGCCCGATACCCTTACTCCACGTGAGCGCCACTCCGATCGTCGTCCTCGTCTCGGGGACCGGGTCGCTGCTACAGGCTCTCATCGACGCCAGTGCCGACCCCGCCTACGGCGTCCAGGTCACTGCCGTCGGAGCCGACCGCCCCGGGACCCTCGGCCAGGCGCGGGCGCAGGCGGCCGGCATACCGACCTTCGTATGCCGTGTCGCGGACTTCCCGTCGCGCGCGGCCTGGGACGCGGCCCTGGCGGACACCATCGCGGCCTACCGACCGGCGTTCGTCGTCTCGGCGGGATTCATGAAGCTGCTCGGACCGGCGACGCTGGCGCGGCATACGGTCGTCAACACCCACCCCGCGCTGCTGCCGGCCTTCCCCGGTGCGCACGCGGTGCGCGACGCCCTCGCCTACGGCGTGACCGTGACCGGCACGACCTGCCACCTCGTAGACGCGGGCGTCGACACCGGGCCGATCATCGAGCAGCACGCCGTGGCGATCGAGCCCGGCGACACGGAGGACAGCCTCCACGAACGGATCAAGGTCGTCGAGCGGGCGATGCTCGTCGACGTCGTGGGCCGGATGGCCCGGCACAGGTTCACCGTCACCGGCAGGAAGGTCACCATCCCGTGAACGCCACCGTGAGCGCGCCCGGCCCCACCCAGGACGTGCGGCCCGTACGTCGTGCGCTGGTCTCGGTCTACGACAAGACCGGTCTGGAGGAGCTCGTCCGCGGCCTGGCCGACGCTGGCGTCGAGCTGGTCTCGACCGGCGGGTCGGCCGCGCTCATCGCCGGTCTCGGCCTTCCGGTGACCACGGTCGAGGACCTCACCGGCTTCCCCGAGTGCCTCGAAGGCCGGGTCAAGACCCTGCACCCGCGGGTCCATGCGGGGATCCTCGCCGACACCCGCAAACCCGACCACCTGACGCAGCTGGCCGACCTTGGTGTGGCAGCCTTCGAGCTCGTCGTCGTCAACCTCTACCCGTTCGCGGCGACGGTCGCCTCGGGCGCCACGCCCGACGAGTGCGTCGAGCAGATCGACATCGGCGGCCCGTCGATGGTCCGGGCCGCCGCCAAGAACCACCCGAGTGTCGCGGTGCTCACCAACCCCAGCCAGTATGCCGCGGCGCTGGCTGCCGTCCGCTCGGGCGGCTTCACCTTCGCGGCCCGCCAGCGCCTCGCGGCCGAGGCGTTCGCCCACACGGCGGCATACGACGTGGCGGTGGCGTCATGGATGGGCAGTGGCACCTACGCGGACACCTCGGACGGGACGGGGTTCGCGGCGTTCGCGGGGGCGACCTACACGCGCGCAGCGGGGCTGCGCTACGGCGAGAACCCGCACCAGCGGGCCGCGCTGTATCTCAGTGGGGCACCGGGCATCGCGTCAGCGACGCAGCTGCACGGCAAGGAGATGTCCTACAACAACTACGTCGACGCGGACGCGGCGCTGCGGGCCTGCCGCGACCACGGTGGGCTGCCGACCTGCGCGATCATCAAGCACGCCAACCCGTGCGGGATCGCGGTGGGGACCGAGGCGGGCGGGATCGCGCAGGCGCACCGGCGCGCGCATGCCTGCGACCCGGTGTCGGCCTTCGGCGGGGTCATCGCGGTCAACCGGACGGTGACGCTGGAGTTGGCTGAGACCGTCAGGGACATCTTCACCGAGGTGGTCGTGGCGCCGAGTTTCGATGACGACGCACTGGCCGTGCTGACGGCCAAGAAGAACATCCGACTGCTCACCGTCGACTTCGCTGCGCTCGATGCAGCGGCGGCCGGTGACGGGGCTGGGCGCACCGAAACCCGGCCGGTATCAGGCGGATTGCTCGCTCAGAGCATTGACCGGGTGGACGCCGTGGTGCGCGACGAGTCGGGGGCCGCGACGGGTGGTGACGACCCGGCATACTGGACGCTCGCCTGTGGTGAGCCCGCGGACGAGGCGACTTTGGCCGACCTCGCCTTCGCCTGGCGCGCGGTGCGTGCCGTGAAGTCCAACGCGATCCTGCTGGCCCGCGACGGCGCCTCGGTGGGCATCGGGATGGGCCAGGTCAACCGAGTCGACTCGTGCCACCTCGCGGTCTCGCGGGCGGGGGAGGAGCGGGCGCGCGGCGCGGTGGCCGCGTCGGACGCGTTCTTCCCCTTCGCCGACGGGCCGCAGGTCCTGCTCGATGCGGGGGTCGCGGCGATCGTCCAGCCGGGTGGGTCGATGCGCGACGCCGAGACCATCGCGGCTGCGACGGCCGCCGGGGTGACGATGTACCTCACCGGGACCCGCCACTTCGCCCACTGATCTCGACGAGACCGATCACTCGTAGAGGACGTACTCCGGCTGGGGCGTGAGCGCGAGGACCTCAGCCGGGGTCATGAGCGGTCCGATCTGGGCGTCTTCGTCGTAGAAGAGTTTGAACCCCTTGTGGACGTGATCGGGGGTTTCGGCGACGATCGAGCGCCACGTCGCCGCCTTCTGCGCCCGGCTCCCGATCCCGTCGACCGACACGACGAGGGTCACCCCGGGATGCGGCTGCAGGCCGGAGGGCTCGCGGACGATCGACCGGCTGAGTTGGTGATAGACCATGACCTTCTCCGGCAGTCGGTTTGGGGCGACGATCCCCGCGACGTATGCCGCGATCGCATCGAGCTCCGCGCCGGTCGTCCGGCCGAACACCTTCCCGGGGACCTGCCCGGCCGTGACCGCCCACTCCGGGTCGAGCGCGAGGCCCACGTCCGGCTCGCGCAGCCAGGGCTCCCAGTGCTTGACCTCGTCGAGGAAGGCCGCCCGGCCGGGCTGGATGTTGAGCAGGAGGATGGCGCCGTGCCGTCGGGCCGCCTCGAGATGACGCCGAACGACGCCCTCGTCGATCCGGGTCCGGTAGAGCCCGTCGGCCCCGGGCCGGCTGTGGACCACAGTGGCGATGAGTTCGAAAACGGGGAGTGGGCGGCGCCCGGCGGCATACTCGCCGGCGAGGGCGGTGATGTCGGCGCCCCGCTCGTCGAGGTTGCCGACCCCGAGGCGGCCCAGGGCAGGCGCCCCCGGATAACCCGAGAACCCCACGAGGCGGCGATCAGGGAAGACCGTCGTGCCGCCGCCGGGCAGCGTCAGTGCGGGGGTCGGTGGGGGAATGGGTGGGGGCGTCGGCGGCGGCAGGGCTGTGGGAGTGAGCGTCGCGGTCGTTGTGGGCTGGCCCGTACCGACCGTCAGGACAGGCACGGAGAATTCGCCCCGAGACGCCGCGCCGGTGGGACCAGACGGCTGTTGGCCTGAGCCGTCCGGCGCTGTCGAGCACGCTGTCAGGATGAGTGCGAGTGCGACTGCGGGTGTGAGGGGGAAGGCGCCGAGCGCAGCGCGGACGAGCAAGCCGTGAGCGGGCGGCATACCAGTCGGTCTGCGGTGGGACATGCTGCCTCGGAGGGTGGCGGGCGGTGAACCATCCACGCTACGGGGTGGGGTGCGCCGACATGGAAGGATTGGCGCATGACGGCGCAGATCCTCGACGGCAAAGCCACGCTCACCACGGTCAAGGCCGAGTTGGCGGCACGGGTGGCGGCGCTCGCCGAGCGCGGAATCGTTCCGGGCCTCGGCACCGTTCTTGTCGGTGACGACCCGGGCAGTCAGTGGTATGTCGGGGCCAAACACCAGGACTGCGCCGAGTTGGGCATCCGCAGCATCCGCCGGGATTTGCCGGCGACGGCGACCCAGGCCGAGGTCGAGGCCGTCATCGACGAGCTCAACGCCGACCCGGGGTGCACAGGCTTCCTCGTCCAGCAGCCGACCGGGTTGGACGAGATGGCGCTGCTCTCGCGGGTCGACCCGGCCAAGGACGTTGACGGCCTGCACCCGATGAACCTGGGCTGGCTCGTCCTGGGCCGTCCGGCACCGCTGCCGTGCACGCCCATGGGGGTCATTGAGTTGCTGCGTCGCTTCGGAGTGCCGATCGCGGGCGCGAAGGTCTGCGTCGTCGGTCGTGGCCTGACGGTCGGGCGCCCCCTGGGGCTGATCCTTACCCGCAAGAGCGAGAATGCAACAGTCACGTTGTGCCATACCGGGACTCGCGACCTGGCCGCCGAGGTGCGTCAAGCTGACATCGTCGTCGCGGCGGCCGGGGTGCCCAACATCATCACCGCCGACATGGTCAAGCCTGGCGCTGCGGTCCTCGACGTCGGCGTGAGCCGGGTGACTGATCCCGCGACGGGCAAGTCGCGGGTGGCCGGCGATGTGGCCGCGGACGTCGCCGAGGTAGCCGGCTGGGTCAGCCCCAACCCCGGTGGCGTCGGGCCGATGACTCGGGCCCTGTTGCTCATCAACGTCGTGCTCGCCGCGGAACGCCAAGCCGCCAGCGCATGACCACCGAAACCCGCTCGGCTCTGCGCGCCGTTCGGCGCTTGGGACTGTGGTGGGTCGTCGGCGTCATCGCCGGTGCCGGGCTGCTCGTGGTGGGGCTCGGCCAGGTCCGGCCGGGGGGTTACCTTCTGGCCACGGCCTGTGCTGTCGGGGGGCTGTTGCGGGCGATCCGCCCTCTGGGGCGGGCCGGTGGGCTGGCAGTTCGTCGGCGCTCGGTCGACGTCGTCTGCTGGCTCGGTCTGGGTGCCACTGTGGCGGTCGCCTTCGCCCTCGTTCGCCTCTGACTCGTCTGGCTCGACGGGCCGCGGGATTCGCTGTCCCGCGCGGCGCTCCGTCGGCACGAGGGCCGGTCAGCGCGCGAGCCCGAGAACTTGCTGCACGAACCGATCAACGCGAAGGTTCAGATTGGCCCACGTCCGGGCATTGCGGCCCAGCTCGGATCGGCGCTGCGGATCGGACATGAGGTCTTGGATGGCCCGTGCGAGAGCCGGCGCATCCCCGGCTGGGACTACAGACGCGGTGGAACCTGCGACAACGTAGTCCCGGCTGCCGTTGGCGTCTGTCGCGACGATGGCGGCTCCTGCCGCGAGGGCATCGACGAGGACCAGGGGGCCAGCCGGAAGATGGGTGTCCTTCAGCGCGACAACGACGACCGAGGCACGCAGCGCCAGCGCTCGACCGTGGTGGGGTGCAACCAGCGGAAGGACGGTCACCCGATCAGGCAAGGTCGCAGCAACACCGTTGGCTACGGCGTCGGGAACGCTGATCACGGCGGCGACAGGGGCGATCCTCAGGGCCGCGACGAGGGTGTCCCAGTCGCGATGGGCTTGCCCGCTGGCGTAGACGAAGGAGGCGGGCAGCGCAAACGGAAGTGGATCTCCAAAGTCGGATGTGCTGCCCGCAGAGGGAAAGTGGATGAATGACGTTCGCGCGCTCGGCACCAGGAAGTGCTCATGCAGCCACGCGATGTCGCCGGTTCGAATGCAGGCCCAACGGTCGACTCCACCTAGCGCCCACCGTTGCGCTGCCAGGTACTGGGCACTGGCTGGGCACAGGAAATCACTCACGACAAGGTGGTCGGGCCCAAGCCGCGGCGCGAGCCTTCGCATCGCCCCTGCCACGAAGGCTTGCGCGCCCACGGTGTGCAACACAAGCCCTTGGGATCGCCGCGCGGCCCACATGACGCGCAGGACGTCCATGCTCAGGTGAACCAGTCGAGTTCGCCGCCCGACTCCCCAGTCTGATCGCATGCGGACCACACGAACGTCTCCCGCAGCGGCCTCGAAAGCTGAGACCACGACATCGGGCGTGGTCCACGCCACAGCCACGATGATGCCGTCGTGGCTCTCAGCCACGTGTGGATCCGGACCGCGCGAAGATGCCGTCGTATTGGATGACGTTGTGTGAAGTGTCGGTGAAGCCCCGCACGAGTGCCACCGGGAAGAGCCCGCTCGTCGGAGCTGCGCGATCACCTCTTCCATGAGGGGCCTAGAGCTCGACCGTGGACAATTCACACTCAACACGTGCAGCTTTCCAGGGTGCGTGCTGCGCCCCTCAAAACGTCGCCTTCGAAACCCTGAACATCCATCTTGAGGAGGAGTCCCTTCGCGTCAGCGGGCGACGCGAAGGGACCGAATGCATCGAGGGTTTGAGTATCGACCTCGACCTCGTGGTTCTTTTGCATGAAGGCGTAGTCCGCGGTGGGCACCAACAACGACGTACTCTGCGAGTCATCCGTAACGTGCAGGGTCATCCTGCCCTCGCTCGAGGTGAGCGCCACCTCATGCACCGTCCAGGCAGGGCGACCGGCCGCTGTCGCTCGCAACTCCTTAGCCGCACGGGGATTGGGCTCAAATGAGGTAACCAGCCCTTGATACCCACTCGCCAGCAGCGCCTTCGCGTACTGCCCGGTGTTCGCGCCGACGTCAAGGACATGGCCGATCGAGTGCGTGCGAATAAGCCGCTCCCGGTGCGCAGCCAAGCCGTGGTAGGTCGGCTCGACCGCGAGCCCGGCGATCCCAAACACGTCTGCGGCGAGGCGACGTCGAGCGTCACGATCACCGAGAAGTGCTCGAGACAGGGTCCAATCCGAGGCTGCCATCTCCTTCTGCGACTCCCGTCGTAGTCATGGCCCAACTGGTCTCAGATGAGACCCAGTGCCTTGACCTGGTCGCGCTCGGACTCCAAGCGGGCCACAGAGGCCTTGATCCGCTCGAGCGAGAAGTCGGACAGCTCGATGCCCTGGACAATCTCGTAGCCGCCGTTGACGCACACGCACGGGAACGAGGAGATGAGCCCCTCGGTGAGGCCGTAGGAGCCGTCCGACGGCACCGACATCGACACCCAGTCGCTGGTGCCGAGGGCCCAGTCGCGCATGTGGTCGATCGTCGCGTTGGCCGCCGAGGCTGCCGACGACAGGCCACGGGCCTTGATGATGGCGCCGCCACGGGTGGCGACCGTCGGGATGAAGGTGTCGGTGATCCAGGCCTCGTCGACGAGGTCGGCGGCGGTCGTGCCGTTGACCTTGGTGTTGTAGAGGTCGGGGTACATCGAGTCGTCGTGGTTGCCCCAGATCGCGAGCTGGGTGATCGCTTCGACGCTGACGCCGAGCTTCTGGGCCAGCTGGGTCTTGGCCCGGTTGTGGTCCAGGCGGGTCAGCGCGTTGAAGCGCTCCTTGGGGATGTCGGGGGCGTTGGCGCTGGCGATGAGCGCATTGGTGTTGGCCGGGTTGCCGGTGACGAGGATCTTGATGTCGTCGGCGGCCACCTTGTTGAGGGCGGCGCCCTGGCCGGTGAAGATCTTGCCGTTGGCGGCCAGCAGGTCGGCGCGGTCCATGCCTTCCTTGCGCGGCATGGCGCCGACGAGCATGGCCAGGTTGGTGCCCTCGAAGACCTTCTCCGGGTCGTCACCGATCTCGACGCCGGCGAGGGTCGGGAACGCGCAGTCGTCGAGCTCCATGACGACGCCCTCGAGTGCCTTGAGGGCCGGCGTGATCTCGAGCAGACGCAGCTGCACGGGGGTGTCGGGGCCGAGAAGGGCGCCGCTGGCGATGCGGAACAGCAGGCTGTAGCCGATCTGGCCGGCGGCGCCGGTGACGGCCACCTTGACGGGGGCGGTGCTCACGGGATCTCCCTTTGCGCGGTTGGAGTGGGGTCGTCCCGACGCTACCAGCAGCCGTCGGCACGCCCCTCAACCGCGTCTCAGGCAGGGGGTATGCCGTGGATCACCAAAGGGCCGCCCCACCCTGAGTGGGTGGGACGGCCCCATTCCGCGCTAGGACGGTCGGTCTACTCCGCGGCGGAAGTGGCCGCAGCGGTCGCGGTCGCGTCGCCGCCGCCCTGGCCCGATCCGCGCCGACGGCGCCGACGCGGACGACGAGTTTCGCCGCCCTCGCGAAGGTTCGACGCGTCGCCCGCTGCGCTGGCGGCGGAACGGCCCGATCCGTTGCTCGATGCGTCGGGGGCTGCTGCACCCTCGCGGGGGGCCGCGGAGCCCTCCTCGCCGGCGCGGGTCCGACGTCGGTTGCGCTGGCGGCGCGGTGCCTCACCCTCGCTAGCGGCCGGGGACGCCTCGCCGCCGTCAGTGCCATTGCGGACGGCACCCTCGCGGCTGCCGTCCCGACCACCGTCACGGCCGCTGTCACGGCCACCACGTCCGCCGCGCCCGCCGCTGTCGCGACCGCCACGACCGCCGTCACGACCGCCACCGTCGCGGCCACCGCGGCCACCGTCGCGTCCACCGCCACCGGGGCCGCGGTGCCCGCCGGACCGCCCGGTCTCGCCGAGGTCCTCAAGCTCTTCGGCGTCGAGACCGGCCCGGGTGCGCTTGGCGTTGGGGAGATAGCCGGACACGTCGGAGGGGATGTCGAGCTCGGCGTAGAGGTGCTCGGAGGAGGAGTAGGTCTCGACCGGCTCCGGGATGCCCAGATCGAGCTGGCGATCGATCATCGACCAGCGCGGCATGTCTTCCCAGTCCACCAGGGTGATGGCAATGCCGGTGTTGCCGGCCCGACCGGTCCGGCCAATCCGGTGGACGTAGGTCTTCTCGTCCTCGGGGCACTGGTAGTTGACGACGTGGGTGATGTGCTCGACATCGATGCCGCGGGCGGCCACATCGGTCGCCACCAGGACGTCGACGTTGCCATGCCGGAAGGCGCGCAGCGCCTGCTCTCGGGCGCCCTGTCCGAGGTCTCCGTGGATGGCGGCGGCGGCGAAGCCGCGCTCGACCAACTCGTCCGTCACTCGGGCCGCCGCTCGCTTCGTGCGGGTGAAGATCAACACGAGCCCCCGGTCGCGGGCCTGCAACACGCGCGAGAGCAACTCGACCTTGTCGAGGGAGTGCGCGCGGTAGATGAACTGCTCGATCGCCTTGACCGTGTGGGCGTTCTCGGTCTCGTCGCCCATCGCGCGGATGTGCGTCGGCTGGGTCATGTAGCGCCGCGCCAAGGCACGATCGCGCCGGGCATGGTCGCCGAGAAAAGCATCGTCTGGCGGCCGGCCGGGGTGAGCGACATGAGGGTCTCGACGTCGGGCAGGAAGCCCAGGTCGAGCATTTCGTCGGCCTCGTCGAGGACGACGATCCGGGCCTGCGACAGGTCGAGGTGGCCCTGCTTGGCCAGATCGATGAGCCGGCCCGGGGTGCCGACGACGATCTCGACGCCCCGCTTGAGGGCCTCGACCTGCGGCTCGTAGGCCCGGCCGCCGTAGACGGTCAACACGCGGACGCCGCGCTTCTTGCCCGCGCGCTCGAGGTCGCTAGAGACCTGCACGGCCAACTCGCGGGTCGGCGCGACGGCCAGCGCCTGCGGCTTGCCCGGCTTGGCCAGGTCGGCCCACCCCTCGTCAGCCGGCGTGACGACCCGCTGGATCATCGGGACGCCGAAGCCGAGGTCTTGCCGGTGCCGGTCTTGGCCTGGCCGATGATGTCGTGGCGGCCCAGGGCCACAGGCAACGTCATCGCTTGGATTGGGAACGGGTGGGTGATCCCGTGATCGGCCAGGGCGGCGACGATGTCGGGGTGGACGCCGGGAGTCGGCGAAGGTGGGCTCGGTTTCTTGAGGCACCAAAGGAGTCACGCGAAGATGTCGCTTCCGATCGGGCCGAGATCGCGGCGCGCTCAGGGCGTGCGGCCGATTCGGCGTGAGGGGCCGATCGGAGGTCTTCGTGGGAGGTCGCCGAGCCACTCGGCAGTGTCGATTCGGGCCGATCGGGCACCGTGGTCCACTCCAGTCTAGCCGAGGAGACTCCGGCCGCCCGTATGCCGCCCTACGCCACCCGTGTGCCGCCCTACCGTGACCCGTGGGCTCCCGTGGGTGCCCCGTCAGGCAGCGCAAGGTGCCAGGGAGTTTGTTGCCCTCCCCAACGTTGGCTGCGGGGACCTGGCAGCCAAGCGGACTGGGCACTTGGCGGCCAGGATCGGCCGCCCGGCCGATTCGCGAGGCCACGGCGGCGCAGTTGATGGCGAATCGCCGGGGCGTCGCCGAGTCCGCGGGTGTGTGAGTCGCCGATCCGGTGTCGGGGCGACGCGGCAGGATGTCGCGGTGCGCCGTCAGTGGCCCTTCACCGATCCGCCCAAGACGACGTGCTCGGTCCCGGCGTCACAGACCCCATGACGCGTCTGGTCGGGGTCGCGCCGCGTGTGCGGGTGTCGGGGATCTCTGACGCTCCTGAGGGGTAACGCCTGAATGTCGCAGCGATCGGCGCTTCCCGCCCGATCGCCAGCGTTCCACCGTGACGTATCCAGACGATCCCGGCCACGAGAGTCGAATCTGCGCCTGGCTGCCTGAAGGCGGACACCAGTTCTGCTGCGGGGTGTGTCGACGGCTGCTGCCCAGGCAGAGGCGAGAACAGGCCAGCCCCTGGATAGGAGGTGCAGCATGGGGCGATATCCAGGACTGCTGCGGCACGTCCCGGGCCCAAGGGGATGGCCACAGGGACTCCGTTGGCAAGGAACTCGATGGTCGGATATCCCTCGACTCGGCAGGCGTGTCGCCCAGCAAGTCCGATGAGCGTGACGAAGAGGAAACTGGTCCCGCTCGCGCCATCGCGTTCTGTTGTCGCGGTGAGGTCGGCGGCACGGCATACCGGAAGGCCTTGGGCGAGCGCGGGATCCGGTGAGGCGGGCACTGTCGTCGTGGGGATGGTCGGGTTGGTCGCAGGCAGGGGCACCCACGGGACAACCCCGTTGTTGACCGCCGATCCGGTGGCGGTCGCGGACGACGTGGCCGTCTTCGTGGCGGCGGTCGGACCACCCACGCTGCCAAGGTCGGTGCCGCCCTGGCCGAGTCGGACGGCGACGACCACGACGGCAAGCACCGCAGCCGCGGCGACGAGCGGCAGCCAGCCGGCGACGCCCCGTCCGCGGCGGCCGAACCCCGCCGAGTGAGTGGGCAGGTCGGTGGGCACCGCGGGCGTTGGGGGGAGGGCGTCGCGCCAGCGCGCGGCATACCCCTGCAGTTGCTCGTCGATCGGGTCGGGACGGTCAGTCATCGGAGTCTCCCAACAGCTCGTGCAACCGGCGGGCCTGATCGGCGACGATCGCGAGCAACCAGGGGGCGGCGGAGCCTCGGGCCGGATCGTAGGTTGCCCGCCGCGACCACGCCCGCACGGGGCCTCCTGGACGACATCGTCAGCGGCAGCGGCGGGCACGAGGCGGTGGGCATAGCGGGACAGCGCCCGGCAGGTGGGAGCGACCCAGGCCCGAACGCGGCGGCGTCGGGCATGTCGTGCGTGTTGCGCCCCACTCCGGTCATCGTCACACCCCTCTTACGCCGGGCGAGAGGTGGTCCGTGTAGTGCCCGCGCCCAACGCCACTGTGTCATCTCTGCGCCAGGCTGGGCGGGAGGCGCAGGGCTGACGAGCAGTGCATTGCTCATTGGGGCCCAGCCGATCGGCGGGCCCCACTGTTGCTCTGGAGGTGTGTCGCAGTTGGTCGCCGAATTTGGGAGCGGGCATTGCTCGGGCGCGGCTGCAGGAATGCCCACTGCAATTCTCGACCCGCCATCCCCCGAAATGGCATGGCTGAGTATGCGTCGGTGAATGGACTGTAGTGACGTTCGGATCGCGGCGCCCTCAGATAGTCGTGAGGGGACGATCAGGTCGGCGTCAGTGGAAGGCCACTGTCGGTGGAAGACCACCGTCAAGGGCGTTAGCCACTGTTGGCGTAGAGGGTAGCCGTTGTCGGTCGACCAGTACGACAGTTGGGCGTTGGTGCAGAGCGATGCGAGCACGTTGCCACTTGGGGACCCAGCCTGTCGCTCCGATCCAGTTGTGGAACCCGACGTAGTGGTAGCGTCGCTCACCGACAGGTACCGGAGGTGTCTGCGGCGTTGCGGAAGTGAGAATACCGCCATAGAGGCACGACTCGAGGCGAGGGCCGCGTCGCTGCCGGTGACGACGCACCACTGGCCGCCGTCTTCACCGAGCCACCCGATGGACGCACCTGGGGCGAAGAGTTCGACCTTCTTGGCTGTGCCGGAAGAGGGCCGAAGCCGCCAGGTGCGACTCTGCGACATGGTCACCGAACGTGCCGGTGGGGGCGGTGGGTGCTGCAGTGGACATGGCTTTCTCCATTCGGATGATGAGTTGGAGTTGCCCGGCCGGATTGCCGGAGGTCCTCGTGGTTGCTGGGGAGAGTGGGGACGTCCCTGACGTGAATGTAGCAACCGCTGTGCCGCCAGCCGGCCCTACGGCCCAAAGGAATTCGGTCCTTCTTTGCTTTCCGTGCACCGGAGTGCGCGCTGAAGAGCGACCGCACCTGTCAATGACTCGGGCGGCCGTTGGTCGGTTGAGGCACCGCCGACACAGTCAGCCCTATGACCGATGACACCGGGGGTCGCAGGGAGTGCTGCCGTGGGCGAGGTGCCGCACGGGGCCGTCGGCCCTCCTCGCCCCCCGACCTGCTGGGAAAGGCCGGAGCTATGCCCAGCTCAGCGGGTTCGAGCACTCGCGGCTGACGCCGCGATGACCCCACCCCTGCGCGCCAAGCTGGCCTTCGCCCGGATGGGGGTGCGGATGTTCCACCCGGTGCGAGCAGGTGGGGCAGCGGCTCAGCGAACTCGGGGCCGACCTTGAAGCGCCATGGCCCCCTTCGTCACCTCGGTCGACGCCTTCCCCGAGCGCACCAAGCCCAGCGACTGGCTGGGGGGTCGTCAAGGCCTACGTCGGCGACGGGATCGTCCGCGACTTCTACTCCGAGATGGCCACCCACCTCGACCCGCCGAGGGAGGCGTTGGTCGCGCAGATGCTCGGACAGGCCGGTGGCGCCGAAGCGATCGTCCACGAGGTGCGCGAAAGCCATCGCCGGTGACGCCCGGCGCAGCGGCCGGCTGGCACTGTGGGCTCGGCGGATCATGGGTAAGCGATCCATGCGACCCAGAGCGTAGCCGTCGAACGCGGCTCGCTGACCGCGCTCCTGGTCGGCGGCGAGCCGGGTCGGACCTCACCAAGGGTGGGCCGGATGTTCGCGCGGATCTCGGCGGCCCACACCGTGCGGATGGAGGCGTTGGGCCTGTCGGCCTGATCATCCGTTGGCGCTGGTCAGCACACGCAGTAAGAACGCGCCGGGTAACACGGTGGGAGCAGCAGTGGGGCCCAGCCGCTTTTCGGCTGGGCCCCACGCTGTTGGGCGCTTGGCCTCAGGCCTGCGGTGACCTTGCCGTAGATGACGATGCCGACGGCGGGCGATGATCGTGCTGATGATCCAGCGCAGCCAGTCGATCCCTTCGACGTGGTCTCAACGCCGAGCTTGCTGGCGACCCACCAGCCGATGAGAGCGGCGACGTGCCGATCGCTGCCGTGATCGGCAGGCTCAGCCCCTGCCGTCCAGGCAGGATGAAACGTGCCAGCCGTTACGACGATCAAACCGCCGACGATGGCCCCGGGAGGATGCTCATGTCCCCTCCTTCTGTGCTTTCCACTGGCCGCTAATAAGCGAGTGGTCCGGGTGAGGGCGGAAGCTCCCCAGGATTCAAATTACTCACGGGAAGTGAGACGCATTCCTGGGATTGCCGCTCGTGATCTTGACGTGACCTGGTGGCAGGGCCGTTCGGGACGAGGGTTGCTGAGGCCCGACGTCAGTGCGCGCCGAAGCCGACCTTGCCCTTCTCGGCCTCTCCGACGTGGACGAAGCCGATGACGGCAGCGGGGATGAAGTAGCGCCGTCCCTTGTCGTCGGCGAGGTCGAAGCACGCTGCCATCCGCGCAGCGCGACGACCCCGGCAGCGCCGATGGCAACCGGGGTCTCGTTGGTCACTCGAACGCAATCTCGCGGGCGACATCGCGCACGCCGATCCTGACCTCCCCGTGAGGTTCCCTTCGTCAGTTCACGTATGCCGTGTGCTCGCCTCGCGCCTCGCCGCCCCCTCGCGGAGGTGACGGTGGCACAGGGAACCCGGGCGCACGGCATACCCAGGTTGGGGGTGTCGAACCCCTCAGCTCTAGGAGAACTGGCAGGGTGTTCCCCAGCTTGGCCTCAGCCGCAGCGCAACCTTGGGAAGCCCCAACCCGCGCCAGGCGAGTTGTCCGACCAGGCGGGCCGCTTCAGCGCGGCGGCCCACGGGGTGGTCGGGGGGGGTGGCCCAGTTGCGGGCGGCCACCTGTGCCATTCCGTCGGGGCCATCGCCAGGACCATCGCATCGGCGCAGGACATGTTGGTGTCGGCGGCGATGGCGTCGGCGAAGGCCTCGCCGCACTGGGTCAGCGCCCCGTCGATGCGGCTGCTGACGGCGTCCTCGTTGATGAGGTCGCTCTCGAAGAGGAGCCGGAAGGCCGACCCCTCCTTGGCGACGAACTCGAAGTAGGCGGCGACCGTCGCGAAGACCCGTGCCTTGTTGTCCGTCGAACTGGCCCACGCGCTACGGGTGGCGGCCACCAACTCGCCGGCGCGATCGTCCAGGAAGTGCGAGATAGAGCTCAAACTTGCTCGGGGGGGGGAAGTGCTGGTAGAGAACGTGGGGGGTTTGGACACCCCTGCGCGTTCGGCGATGTCGTCCATCGCGGCGGCGTAAGTAGCCCACGACTCGACGAAGGCGCCCTGCGCGGCCTCCAGCGAAAGTTGGGCCCGGCGGGCCGAGCGCGGCAACGGTTGGCCGCGGATGGGTGCCTCGGCAGCGAGCGGGGCAGGCGGCGCGGCCGCTGCTCCCGACGTCGCACGCCCAGGGCAGCCGCACGCTCCCCGATCGCGGAGTCGTTCACCACCGTCAGCACCACCTTGTGCGTATCGCACGACTGTGCGAACGATCGACCGCCGACGACCGTCCATTTGCCAAGGTGCCACCGCCCCCCCCCAAAAAAAAAAAAAAAAAAAAAAAAAAAAAAAAAAAAAAAAAAAAAAAAAAAAAAAAAAAAAAAAAAAAAAAAAAAAAAAAAAAAAAAAAAAAAAAAAAAAAAAAAAAAAAAAAAAAAAAAAAAAAAAAAAAAAAAAAAAAAAAAAAAAAAAAAAAAAAAAAAAAAAAAAAAAAAAAAAAAAAAAAAAAAAAAAAAAAAAAAAAAAAAAAAAAAAAAAAAAAAAAAAAAAAAAAAAAAAAAAAAAAAAAAAAAAAAAAAAAAAAAAAAAAAAAAAAAAAAAAAAAAAAAAAAAAAAAAAAAAAAAAAAAAAAAAAAAAAAAAAAAAAAAAAAAAAAAAAAAAAAAAAAAAAAAAAAAAAAAAAAAAAAAAAAAAAAAAAAAAAAAAAAAAAAAAAAAAAAAAAAAAAAAAAAAAAAAAAAAAAAAAAAAAAAAAAAAAAAAAAAAAAAAAAAAAAAAAAAAAAAAAAAAAAAAAAAAAAAAAAAAAAAAAAAAAAAAAAAAAAAAAAAAAAAAAAAAAAAAAAAAAAAAAAAAAAAAAAAAAAAAAAAAAAAAAAAAAAAAAAAAAAAAAAAAAAAAAAAAAAAAAAAAAAAAAAAAAAAAAAAAAAAAAAAAAAAAAAAAAAAAAAAAAAAAAAAAAAAAAAAAAAAAAAAAAAAAAAAAAAAAAAAAAAAAAAAAAAAAAAAAAAAAAAAAAAAAAAAAAAAAAAAAAAAAAAAAAAAAAAAAAAAAAAAAAAAAAAAAAAAAAAAAAAAAAAAAAAAAAAAAAAAAAAAAAAAAAAAAAAAAAAAAAAAAAAAAAAAAAAAAAAAAAAAAAAAAAAAAAAAAAAAAAAAAAAAAAAAAAAAAAAAAAAAAAAAAAAAAAAAAAAAAAAAAAAAAAAAAAAAAAAAAAAAAAAAAAAAAAAAAAAAAAAAAAAAAAAAAAAAAAAAAAAAAAAAAAAAAAAAAAAAAAAAAAAAAAAAAAAAAAAAAAAAAAAAAAAAAAAAAAAAAAAAAAAAAAAAAAAAAAAAAAAAAAAAAAAAAAAAAAAAAAAAAAAAAAAAAAAAACCCCAACCGACACCCCCAGGCTGTCCGCGGAACCCGCCGCGCCCCCGACCGGAATCGTTAGTCACCGGATCCTTAGCCCTGTGACGTAACCTCGCTAGCGATGGACACCGGATACCGGCCCGCCGCCGGACGTGCTCGACGACGCCGAGGCCCACGCGTTATGCCCGGCACTTGTTGCTGCCGGAAGTGGGCCTCGCCGGGCAGCAACGGCTCGCTGCACGGGTCCTCGTCCTCGGCACGGGAGACCAGGGCTCCCCGGCATTTCTTTACCTCGCTGCCACGGGGGTCAGGACCATCGGGATCTCCAATGACGACGTGGTCGAGTTGACCAACCTGCAGCGCCAGATCGTCCACGGCTTCCCGGATGTCAGCCCGGTCAGGGTGTCGTCGGCCGCGGCGGCCGTCGCGCGGGTCAACCCGGCGTGCGGGTCGAGACCTTCGACCAGCGGGTGAGCGCCAGACCCCGGACGCCCTGGTCGCGGCATACGACGTCGTGCTCGACGGGACCGACAACTTCCCGACGCGGCATGCCGTCAACGACGCCTGCGCGCGCGGGCATCCCCTCGTGTGGGCGTCGGTGCTGCGTTTCGACGCACGGGTGGCGGTGTGGTGGGCCGGGCACGAGCCATGCCTGCGGTGCGTGTTCCCGCACCAGCCGGCCGAGGGCGACGTGCCGTCGTGCGCGGAAGCGCGGGGGTGCTGGGCGCCTTGGCGGGACGATCGGCTCGCTTCAGGCCGCGGAGGCACGTCAGACTCGTGCTGGGCATCGGCGAACCCCTCGTCGGGCGGAGGTGCTCGTGCACGATGCGTTACGACAGAGCTCAGGACACCCTTGCGCTGCAGAGCAGATCCGGAGTCGCCGCCCTGCGGGTCGCCCGTCGGGGGGGGCGTGGGGCGCGGCGCGGGTCCGTCGCGCTCGCGCTCCCTGTCCCGGCTGGGCCCGTTGCGGTGTTGACCGCTCGCGGGTTGTCGATCGAGATGCGGCGCCCGCGTCCGCCCGTGCTCATCGACGTGCGCCCGGAGCCCGAAGCGTGCGATCGTCTCGATCCCCGGCTGTGGCGATCGACCTGGCGGATTTCCGCTCGGGAGGCTTTTCGCGACCGTGGGCTGGGGGGTCTGGGGACTCCGTTGGTCCTCTACTGCAAGAACGGGGTGCGCTCGACGGAGGCCACGCGGCTGGTGGCCGCGCCGGCTGAGGGTATGCCGCGAACCTCACCGGCGGGGTGCTGGCCTGGGTGCGCGAGGTCGACCCGGGGCTGGCGACCTACTGATGGCTGGGGTTGGGACGCCCGGGGCAGGGCGGTCGGCCGGGGAGCCCGCCGGGTCGCGGTCGGACGTTCCGGTGTCGGACGGTTGGGGTCGCGTCGGCGAGGGTCGCGGCGGCGAGCTGCCGGGGATTCCGCCGCATGCCGAGGCGGTCCTGGTGCTCGCGCGATCCATCCCGGCGGGGCAGGTGGCGACCTATGGCGATCTGGCGCGATTGGTCGGCGAGGGCGGGCCACGACGGGTGGGGCGGGTGATGAGCCGGTACGGCTCGGACGCCCCTGGTGGCGGAGTGCTGCGCGCAGTGGGCTGCCACCGGCTGGCCACGAAGAACGGGCGCTGGTTCACTACCGGGCCGAGGGGACGCCCCTGGTGGGTGGGCTGCCCGACGGCGCCGGTATGCCGCCCGCGGACTACCGCGTCGACCTGCGCCGGGCCCGTTGGTCGCCGGAATCGGCGAGCGCGCTGGCTGCGGCCCGGGCGCATCGGGCGGACGGCGGGGTTGGTGGCGTTGGCGAGGCTGGCGGTGTGGGTCGGGTTAGGGCGGACGGTCTGGCTGTCGGGGTTAACGGGGTTGGCGCGGACGGTGAGGCCGATGTGGGCGGTGGGCGGACGGCATACCGGCGCGGAGGCCTGCACCATGTGGAGGTGTGGGTCGGGGATCTCGTGGCCGCGCGGGCGAGTTGGGGATGGTTGTTGGGCGAGCTCGGCTGGGTGTTCGGCGATGATTGGGGCCACGGTGCGGCGTGGGAACTCGGGCCGGTCTATCTGGTGATGGAATCCGGGCCTGATGTCGCTGCGGGCGGCCACGACCGGCGCCGCCCTGGTGTCAGCCACTGGCCTTCCACGCGGGACCCGGGACCAGGTCGATGCCATCGTCGGGCCGCAGAGGGGCATGGCTGGGAGTTGTTGTTCGCCGACCCGGCGGCACCCCATGCGGGCGGGCCGGATCACTCCGCGGCATACCTGCAGGACGGTCAGGGTTCGAGGCGGTGGGTTGGTCGCCACCTGAGGTCGTCGGTACCCGCAAAGATGACCGTGCGAGCGCCCTATCCCCCCGGGCGTCATCGGGTTTTGGGCCCGCAAAGAGACCGTGCCGGCGCGCTATTCCCGTCGGATCGGGGATCGGACCCTCAAAGATGACCGGGCGAGCGCTGTCTCCGTCGGGCTGGGGTCGGACCTAGGACCGGGCGACCCCCCGTCCCGGGTTGGGGCTGGGGCCCGCAGGACCGTGCGGCGCATCTCCGGGGAGGCAGCGGAGGGGGTGTCGGTCGCCCGTGATGGGATGAGTGCATGCTCACCCTGCGGCGTGCACCAGCGCTCGTCGTCGAGGCACCCACCCTCGACGCGCAGCAGCAGGCTGCCCTCGCGCTGGACGCCCCCGTCGTTCGGGTGCTCGGCGGACCCGGCACGGGCACCTCGACCGTGGCCGTCGAGGTGGTCCTCGATCGGGTCGACCGGCTGGGGTTCACCCCCGACCAATGCCTGGTCCTCGCTCCGACCCGGCTCGCGGCCGCTGCCCTGCGCGACCGGCTGACTGCGCGGCTGGCGCGCACGTCGACCGAGCCGCTCGCGCGCACGCATCGGGCGTTCGGGTTCGCGGTGCTGCGCCGCGAAGCAACCCTTCGCGGTGCGCCGGCTCCGGCTGCTCAGCGGCCCGAACAGGACGTCGTCCTGCGCGATCTCCTCGCGGGGCACGTGGCCAGCGGCGGCGGGCCGCAATGGCCGGAGCGGGTGGCCGCTGCCTTGGGCACGCGGGGCTTCCGAGCCGAGTTGCGTGATCTGCTCGCGAGGGCCGTCGAGCACGGGTCGACGCGGCCAACCTCGCCGAGCTCGGACGTCGGCACGGCCGCCCTGAGTGGGTGTCCGCAGCCGCGGTCCTCGACGAATACGACGAGGTCACGGCGCTGTCGCAGCCGGGTGCCTACGACCCTGCGTGGATCCTCACCGCGGCCGCGGACCTGCTCGAGGACGACGCCGAGGCGCTCGAGGCGGGTGCGTGAGCAGGTCCGGCTGATCGTCGTCGACGACGCCCAGGAAGCTCACGTGGGCCGCCGCCCGGCTCCTGCGGACCATCGCCCATCCCGGAATCCCGGTCATCCTCCTCAGCGACCCCGACAGCGCCGTCAGACCTTCCGCGGCGCCGACCCCGGCTGTTGTGGTGGGACCGGTGGCCCGCTCTGCGCGACGCGCCCACGGTGGTCTGCGCACGGCATACCGGACGCCGACCCGGCTCCACGACGCGGCGAGCGAGGTTGTGCGCCGGATCGGGGCGACCGGCGGCGCGGACCGGCGCGGGTCCCAGCCTGTGCGCGACGGCGGTGAGGTGCAGGTCGCGCTGCTTCGTTCGGTCGCCCAGGAGGCGGGGTTCATCGCCTCCACGCTGCGTCGCGCGCACCTGCAGGAGGGTATGCCGTGGCGCGACATGGCCGTCCTCGTCCGGGCCGTGGTCGCGCGGGGACTCTGCGCCGGGTGCTTTCGGCCGCCGACGTGCCTCTGGCCCCGCCCGATGGTGAGATCCCGGTGCGCGACGAGGTCGCCGTCCGGCCGCTGCTCGCGCTGCTCGACCTGTGTCTGCGCCTGGCCCGCGACCCCGGATGCGATGATCGCGCCCACAAGGCCGTCGACCTCTGCTTGTCGGTGTTGGGTGGGGCGACGCGGTGTCGTTGCGGCGGTTGCGCCCGGCGCTGCGCCGGATCGAGCTCGACGGCGGGGACGACGGTCGAGCGACGAGTTGCTCGCGGCGGCCCTCGGCGACCCGGTGCTCAGTGCCCAGGCTGGTGTGGACGGGGAGCCCTGCGGCGGTTGACCAGGCGATCCTCGCCGGTGTCGGGGCTGCCCGGCGGACCGATCACGGGCTGGCTGGGCCCCCGAGGTCGCCCCCGAATCGGTGTTGATGGGCGATCTGGTCCGCCTTGGCGTCGCGGCGGGGTTGGCGGCGCGCGGCCCTCGACGGCAGGGCCGCGGGGCCCGGCCGACCGCGACCTCGACGCGGTGGTTGGTCTGTTCGACGCGGCTGCCCGGTATGCCGACCGGCTGCCGGGCTCCGAGCCGGATGCCTTCCTCGACCATGTCCTCGGCGAAGAGGTGCCTGGCGACACCCTCGCGCTGCGCGCTCCTGCGGTCGACACGGTTGCGGTGCTCACCCCGCGCTGCTGCCGGGAGGGAGTGGCGGTGGTGTGTGTGTCTGGAGTCAGGAGGGCTCTGGCCGACTGCGGTTGCGGGGTCGCTGCTCGGCTCCGAGCACCTCGTCGACGTCGTGACTGGTCGAGGTGGCTCGGTGCGTGCGGCGCAGGCCGCGGTGCGCTTCGACGAGACCCGGCTGTTCCACGTCGCCGTGACGCGGGCGAGCGAGCGGCTCATGGTCAGCGCCGTGCGCAACGACGACGAGCAGCCGTCGGTCTATCTCGACCTGCTCGACCCGTTGCCGGCCGACGCAGGCGGC
This sequence comes from Candidatus Phosphoribacter hodrii, assembly GCA_016707175.1. GTDB lineage: Bacteria > Actinomycetota > Actinomycetes > Actinomycetales > Dermatophilaceae > Phosphoribacter > Phosphoribacter hodrii. The sequence continues at coordinate 91,502 of JADJIB010000001.1, read as the reverse complement.
GCCCTCAGGCGACCCTTCACCCATTCGGTCGCGCGCTGACCACCGCCGGAGTCGTCGGTGCCCTGCGTCAGGTGGCAGCGTCGGTCACCGACGAGGTGGCGGCCGCCCGGGCCGGGCGGCAGTTGGCGCGGCTCGCCGACGATGGTGTGACCGGAGCCGACCCGGGGCACTGGTGGTCGCTCGTCCCGGCTGCCGACGATCGTCCGCGGCGTGGCCCTGACCAGGCCGTGCGGGTCTCGCCGTCCAAGGTCGAGCAGTTCGCCAAGTGCGAGTTGGCTTGGCTGTTGCGGGCCAGTGGCGGCGACGGCGTCAAGTGCCTCGGCATCGATCGGCACCCTCGTGCACGACGTCGTCGCCGAGCTCGGCGACGTTGATGCCCCGACCCTGCAGGCCGAGATCGAGCGCCGCTGGGCACAACTCGGCCTCACCCCCGGGTGGGTGCAGGAGCGCCAGCGCGCCGAGGCTCATGCCATGGCCGGGCGCGCCGCGGCCTACTTCGTCTCGCCGGCAGCCGCCCCAGGGAGCGGGTCGGGGTCGAGGTCGACGCTGGTCGAGGTGGGGCGTGCGGTGCTCAAGGGGCGCGTGGACCGGCTCGAACGGCATACCGACGGGTCGTTGCGGGTGATTGATTACAAGACCGGGTCGAGCAAGCCGACCGCGGCCGAGTTGGCTCGCCATCCCCAACTCGGGGTCTATCAGGCAGCGGTCGAGCACGGCGCCTTCGGTGACCTGGGGACCCGATCGGCCGGGGCTGCGTTACTGCAGTTGGGCAAGGCGTCGAACAAATCGGTCACCCTGCAGGGGCAGCCCGCGCTCGCTGACGACGATGACCCCGGCTGGGCCAGCCGCCTCGTTGAGGAGACTGCAGCGGGCATGGGCGGGGGACAGTTCGCGGCGACGCCGGGCGAGCACTGCCGGATGTGTCCGGTGGTCGCGGCCTGCCCGGCCCGGCCCGGAAGGGGCAGAGCATCTGATGGCGACGGTTCGGCACAGTGCAGCCAGGGGTCGCCCGCGCGGCGGGGTTGGCCCACGCCCCGACACCCGGAGCAGACCGCGGTCATCGAGGCACCGCTGCGGCCGATGCTCGTGGTCGCCGGGGCCGGTAGCGGGAAGACCGAGACGATGGCAGCCCGTGTCGTGTGGCTCGTGGCCAACGGGCTCGTTGCTCCCGATCAGGTGCTCGGGCTCACGTTCACCCGCAAGGCGGCCGCCGAGCTCGCCGAGCGGATCGACCAACGGCTGCGCCGCCTGCAGGCTGCGGGGCTCTGGACCCCCGCGCCCGACGAGGAGGGTGCCGAGGTCCTCGGTGGGACGCCGACGGTCGCGACCTACCACTCGTATGCCGGTCGGCTGGTCCGAGAGCACGCCCTGCGGCTGGGCTACGAGCCCGACTCGCGACTGCTGTCCGAAGCCGCCGCCTGGCAGTATGCCGCCGAGGTGGTCTCCCGCTACGACGGGGACATGTCCGAGATGGGCAAGGCGGAATCGACCGCCATCGGGGCGGTCGTCGACCTCGCCGGTGAGCTGGCAGAGCATCTCGTCGACACCGGCACGCTGCGTGAGGTCCTCGACCGGATCGTTCGCGCGATCGACGCGACCCCGCTCGGCCGGCCCGAAGGCGCTGCCCGCTGACCTGGCGACGTTGCGGGGCACGCTGCGGGCCCGCCGGGCCCTGTTGCCGGTCGTCGACGCCTTCGGCTCCCTGAAACGCTCACGGGATGCCGTTGACTTTGCCGACCAGGTGGCGCTGGCAGCCCGGTTGGCGGTGGGTTCCCGACATCGGGGCCGGCGAGCGGGCCCGATTCCGGGTCGTGCTGCTCGATGAGTTCCAGGACACCTCCGAGGCCCAGCTCGTCCTGCTGCGCTCGCTCTTCGCGGCCGGGGACAGCGGGGTCCCGTGACAGCCGTCGGCGACCCCAACCAGTCGATCTACGGCTGGCGCGGAGCGAGCGCCACGACCCTCACCCGTTTCCCGGCCGAGTTCACCGATGGGTCGCCCACTCCTGTGCGGCAATTGGCGACGACCTGGCGCAACGACGCATCCATCCTCAAGGTGGCCAACCACCTCGCGGCACCCCTTCGGGCGTCCGCGCGGGTCGATGTGGCACCCCTCGCGGTCCGTCCCGACGCGGGCGTCGGGGACGTCGTCGTCGCCCGCGTCGGCACTCACGTCGAGGAGGCGGCATACCTCGCCGACTGGCTGGCCGGCGCGACGAGCCGCGCGGGTACGACGGCAGCAGTGTTGTGCCGCAAGCGATCCCAGTTCGGTCCGGTGATGGAGGCGCTCGACGCCGCCGGCGTTCCCTACGAGGTCGTCGGTCTCGGCGGGTTGCTGCTGACCCCGAGATCCTCGACCTGGTCTCCGCGTTGCGCGCGATCGCTGACCCGGAGCCGCGGTGATGCGCTCATGCGTCCGCTCACCGGCCCGATGTGCCGGTTGGGGGCCGCCGACCTCGACGGGCTGCACGAGTGGGCGAGGTTCCGCCAGAAGGTCGTCAAGGCCGAGTCGCAGGGGCGGCTGGCGATCGACCTCGACCCTGGACATCGTGACGAGGACGACGGCGTCGAGGGTCCCGGTGATGCGCTCGTGGACCTCGCGCCCGAGGTGTTGGACGAGCCGAGCATCATTGAGGCGCTCGACGATCTGCCGCCCGAGGTGTGGCGTGGCACCGAGGGTCAGTACGTCGGTGCGGGCGCGCTGGTTCGGCTCAAGGGGCTGTCGACCGCCTTGCGGCGGCTACGACGGCTCGGTGCGCTGCCGCTACCGGACCTTGTCGGTGAGGCCGAACGAGCGCTCGGGCTGGACGTCGAGGTGCTCTCGCGCCCGGGTTACACGCCCGACACCTCGCGGGCCCACCTGGATGCCTTTGCCGACGTCGCTGCCGACTTCGCCTCGTCTGCCGACCGCCCCACCCTCATCGGCTTCCTCGCCTGGCTCGATGCTGCCGTCGCACAGGAGCGCGGCCTGGAACGTGCCACCTCGAGCCCGTCCGCGGAGGCCGTGCAGATCCTCACCATTCACGCTGCCAAGGGCTTGGAATGGGACGTCGTGGCAGTGCCGGGCCTCGTGGAGGGCACCTTCCCTGCCCGCGAAGGCTCGCCCACGCCGAAGCACAACGGTGCTCGCTGGGTGGTTCCCGACCCGACCCCGGGGAGGCTGGCTCGTCGGGCTCGCGGGGGTTCCGTTCGCTTTGCGCGGCGACCGGGACGGGTTGCCGACGCTGCAGGTGGAGGGCGCTTCCGACAGTAGGGCTCTCAGCGAACGGGTCGCGGCCTTCCGGGTCGAGGAGGGGCTGCGCGATCTCGATGAGGAGCGCCGTCTGGCCTACGTCGCGGTCACCCGAGCCCGGAGGCGACTGCTGCTCACCGCGAGCGTGTGGACCAGCACCCAGCGGCACAAGGTCACCTCCAGGTTCCTCCGTGAGGTCGTTCGGGCTCGTGACGAGCTCGGTGTCCGGGTCGCGCACTGGGATGCGATGCCCGACCCGGCTGCGGTCGGCACCAACCCGGTCGCTGACGAGACGGTGCGCGTGTTGTGGCCGACTCCGCCCGATCAGAGTCGCCTCGACGACGCCCAGCGGGCCGCGGCGGTCGTCGCGATGGCCCGTCGTGAACGAGCGGCTGCCGGGGCGACTCACGCGGGAACCTCAGAGGTGGGGACGATCGGTGGGGGATCCATCGGTGCGGGAGCGATCGGTGCGGGAGCGCTCGGTGCGGGAGCGCTCGGTGCGGTGACTGGGGAGGGGGTGGCGGCATACCCGCGCGCGGCCCTGCTCGCCCCCCGAGGTGGCGGCGCGGACGATCCGTATGCCGCGGATGTCGACCTGCTGCTCGCCGAGCGGGCGTTGGCCCGCGAGACGGGCCCCCAGGTCGTCGAGGTGCCACGGCACCTGTCAGCGTCGGACATCGTGCGGCTGGCCGAGGATCCTGAGCGATTTGCTGGCGAGCGCCGCCGACCGATGCCTGCCGAGCCCGCGCTTGCGGCCCGGCGTGGGACGGCCTTCCACGCGTGGGTGGAGCAGCACTACGCGCGGGCGACCTTGCTCGATTCCGCCGAGCTCCCCGGTGCCGCCGACGACGATCCGGGCTCCGACGCCGAGTTGCCGCAGTTCAAGGAGACCTTCCTGGCCAGCGAGTGGGCGTGGCGCACGCCGATAGATGTCGAAGTGGCCATCGAGACGGTGATCGACGGCATCGCTGTGCGCGGGCGCATCGACGCGGTGTTCGGGCGAGCGGACGGCGGGGTCACGGTCGTCGACTGGAAGACCGGGCCACAACCGTCGGGGGCGGACGCCGCGCATCGGGCGTTGCAGGTGGGTGCGTACGCGCTGGCCTATGCGCGGCTTCGTGGATTGTTGCCCGATCAGGTGGATGCGGCGTTCTACTACGCGCGGACGGGGACGACGGTTCGGCCGACGTTGCCGGACGAGGCCGAGCTCATCCGCTTGTTGGGGTCGATCGCCGACTAGGCCGGCTCGTCTGGCGTTGCCGGCACGGCTTGCTGTTTTGGCGCGTCTGGCGTTGCCGGCGCAGTCAGGGCTGTGGGCGGGCGTGGGGATCTCCTCGGTGGCATCGAAGAGGGTCCGCGGGTCCATCGCCACGGTGTCATCGAGAGCCGCAGCGTCATCGAGAGTCACTGTGCCATCGAGAGTGACCGAGTCATCGTGAGCCGCAGTCATCGTGAGCCGCAGTGCCATGAAGGGGCGCCGTGTCATCGAAGAGAGTGTCCGGGTCGACGGCCACGGTGTCTTCACCCGAGCCGGACCCGTTCGCGGCGGCCGGGCTTGCCGCTGCCACCGTCGTCGGAACGATGACCTCCCGGGGGACCACGGAGACCGGCTCCGGCGCCTTCAAGTCGGCGTCGGTGACCCGCCGCTCCAACTCGACAAGGCGTCGGGCCATCGCCCGCACCCGGTCCGGATCGCCGAGGTCACCGCGGTGAGCAGGTTGGTGAGCTGCGCGAACTCAGCGGCCAGCCGCGCCCGTCGGCGCAGATGGGGTCGGGGCGCTCGATCCGTGAGTTGGCATAGGCCTCCAACACCGACTCGACGGCAGCCGGCCCAGCCAGAGTGACGATGGCGGCGAAGTCGTCGGCAGGGTCGGCCACCTTGGCGTCCTCCCAACCGACGACGGCCCGAACCCGCCCCGTGGCTGCGTCTTCATCGGAGTCGAACCCCGCCAGCACCTGCGACCCAGTCAACCCACCGTGGACCGGTGCCGGAGCGAAGCGCCACAAGGTGACGTCGTCAAGGGCCCCCTCCCAGCGGGACAGCAAGGCCGTGGGGACATGCCCCGTGGCGGCGGCTCGATCAAGGTCGGCCAGGTGCCTGGTGCGATACGAGTCGGCGTCGTAGGACGGCACCTACCAGCCTCGTCGAAGACGCCCCGATCGACGTTGTGGATCGCCGCGATGGCCCGCCCGAGGTCAGCGGCAAGCCCAGGGCCGGCCGGGAGCGCGTCGAACGCCAACGGTCGACCCGGCAAGACGGGATAGACGCCGGCCCGTCCGTCGGGGAGCGCGGCGAAACCCTTGGGCACCGGCACCTGGAACGGCAACCGCCGGGCCAGAAGGGCAGCCAGCGCCGCGGCCGACTCCAGCCGCGCTCCGGCCGCAGGCGTCCGCGGGCAGCGAACAAACCACGGCCGGTCCTGCTCATCGATGACGATCGCTGCGTCGAACTCACCGGCCGGGCCGGGCGCCACCGCGCGCGCCGAGACGGGATCGAGCCCCGGCACGGCCGCGCTGGCGAGGGCGGCGAGGAACGCCGGGCTTCGGCTCTCGGGACTCACGCTCACACGGTATGCCGTGAATGTCGCCGGTGCGAGGCGCCTCGCCCGTGCTTGACTGCTCGGATGGAACAGACGCCGGGCCTGCGGGGCCTGCTGCTCTCGCATGGCGGACCGGATCGGGCCGCTCATCTGCGCGAGGACGCGGACCTGCTCGACCGACTCCTGGCGGACGCGGGGACCCGGGTGGTCGCGGTCCGTGGTGATCGCGTGCTCGTTGCACCAGTGCCGGCGCACTCGATGGCCCCAACGGCTGACCCCTCGCCGGCCCCGGCCGATGGCGTGGCCGGAGCGCTCGGCTTGGTGCTTCGCTCACCCTCTGCAGCCGATGGCGGGTTGCTCGCGGTCTTCCTCGGTCTGCACCCGGGCGAGGACGGTGAGCGGACGGCATACCTGGGAGTCGTGGAGGCACCCACGGACGGCGACGGCGACGCGGGCTGGCAGACCCTGCGAGCGGCCGGGGCGTTGCTGCCCGACCTGGACGCGAGCCTGGCCGCGACCCTGCTCGCGCTGGCGAACTGGCATCGCAGTCACGACCGCTGCTCGCGCTGTGGGGCGCCGAGCGAGCCAGCCTCCGCCGGCTGGGTGCGGCGGTGCACGCGCGACGGCAGCCAGCACTTCCCGCGCACCGATCCCTCGGTGATCATGTCGGTCATCGATGATGACGGGCGATTGCTGTTGGGGCGCGGCGTGACGTGGCCGGCGAACCAGTTCTCCGTGCTCGCCGGGTTCGTCGAGCCGGGAGAGTCGCTGGAGGCGGCCGTGGCGCGGGAGGTCCTGGAGGAGTCCGGCGTCGTGGTGACCGAGGTGAGCTACCTTGGCAGCCAGCCGTGGCCGTTCCCGTCCTCACTGATGCTCGGCTTCACGGCCCGCGCGGTGACCACTGAACTCACCCACGACCCGACCGAGATGGCCGAGGTGCGCTGGGTGACGCGGGCGGAGTATGCCGCGCTGCTGCGGTCGGGGGCGATCCGGGTGCCGGGCAGCATCTCGATCGCCCGGCGAATCATCGAACGGTGGCTCGGTGCCGATCTTGAGGTGGCGGCGGGGCACGCGGTCATCGAGGGCTGGCGCCCGACGACCTAGGCGAGCCGAGCCTTGACCTGCCCAATCGACGGGTTGGTGGCGGCGCTGCCGTCCGGAAAGATCAAGGTCGGCACGGTCTGGTTGCCACCGTTGACGGACATGACGACGTCAGCGGCCTCGGGTTGAACCTCGATGTCGACCTCGGTGAAGGCGATGCCCTCGCGCTCCATCTGACTCTTGAGGCGACGGCAGTAGCCACACCACGTTGTCGTGAACATCGTCACTGTGCCAGGCGCGGGCGTGAACTCGGACATGAGGCTCCTCGTCGGAATGTGGTTGACACGACAACCACGGCGAGCGCGCCCGTGTTCCGGGCCGGATCGAGCCGGAGTGTAAGCGCTACCCCCGCGCGTCGCCAAGGGGTGAGGCACGGGTGAACGCGAGATGAACGGCATACGAGACGCCCCGCGACAGGGGACCACCGGGAGTGGAACAATGCGCGCCATGGCGAAGCGAACCGCAAACGGGACCCTCAAGTTGGACACCGCGACCTATGAGAAGGAGTTGTTCCGACTCCAAGCCGAGTTGGTGACGATGCAGCAATGGGTCATCGGCACTGGCAGCCGTCTTGTCGTCCTTTTTGAGGGGCGCGACGCGGCAGGCAAGGGCTCGTCGATCAAGCGCATTACGGAGTACCTCAACCCTCGGCAGGCGCGCGTTGCGGCTCTGCCGGCGCCGACCGAGCGGCAGAAGACCCAGTGGTACTTCCAGCGGTACGTCGAGCATCTTCCGGCCGCCGGCGAGATCGTGCTCTTTGACCGCTCCTGGTACAACCGGGCCGGTGTCGAGCGGGTCATGGGCTTCTGCTCCGACGTCGAATATGCCCGGTTCCTGCGCCAGGCCCCGTCGTTCGAGCGGATGCTCATTGACGACGGCGTCATGCTGCGCAAGTACTGGTTCTCGGTGAGCGACGTCGAGCAGGAGGCTCGGTTCCGTTCGCGGGCCAACGACCCGATGCGCCGGTGGAAGCTCTCGCCGATGGACATGCAGTCGATCACCCGGTGGGAGGACTACAGCCGGGCCAAGGACACGATGATGCAGTTCACCGACCTGTCCGACTCGCCGTGGTACACCGTCGAGTCCGACGACAAGAAGACCTCGCGGATCAACGTCATCCAGCACCTGCTCTCGACGATTCCTTACGAGGACCAGCAGCCCAAGGCGGTGGAGATCCCGGGCCGTCCGGTTGCCGTCGGCTATCACCGGCCGCCGCGCGAGTCCAACCGCTACGTCCCGGACCACGCGCACACGCTGCCGATCCTCGTCGTCGAGCCCAAGAAGGGCGCGGCCAAGGCCAAGGGCAAGAAGGCCGGCGACGCCAAGGGCGCAGACAAGAAGTCGGGAGGCAAGAAGGCCGCTGCTGAGGCCTCCGCGCCCACAACCGGTCCGGTCGAGGTGACGGCAGCGGTCGTCGAGGCTCCGGTTGTCGAGTCGGCGGCGATCGAGTCGGCGGCGCCCGAGGTCATCGAGGCCCCGGTGGCGGAGGCTGCCGTGGAGTCGACCGAGAACTGACCGCGGGCACGCACGGACTGGAGCGGGCGGCATACCCCTGGGGTATGCCGCCCGCTCACCGTTGTAGCCCGCCCGAGGGGTGGGTGGGGCCAGCAGCCAGCGGGCCGGGCTCCGTGAACACCGACCAGCAGATGGGGTTGCGTCGGGCCTGGTCGTCGAGGACGAGCGCCCGGATCGGGTCAGGCAGTTGGTCGAGCTGCCACTGGCACTCGCGACGGGCGGCGGCCTCGCCGTCGTCACCAGCCGCGGCGGCGGCCTGGGCTGCCTTGATCGCGTAGGCGGCTGCGCCGAGGTCGTGTTCGGGGACATGGGGGATGCAGGCTGCCTGGCCCGCGGCATACGCCGCGAAACGGGCTGCCCCGCTCAACGGTCTGGCGGCCCCCATCGCGTGCCCACCGGCTGCCCTGGACTGCATCATGGCGAGCTCGCCCGCAGCCCAGGCCCGAGCGCCGGCGATCGCGTGCCGGGGCCGGAGATCACTAGGACATTCGGCCTCGAACAGGTCAAGGACGTGCTCGGCACAGGCGGCTGCCCACAACGCCAGGAGGTGATGATCCGGGTCGGTCAGGAGCCCGCCACGACGGATCGTCACGAGGCGAGGGTCTCGCACCTTCGGGAGGATCACGGGTCTGGTCCCTTGCGGACGGGTGGCGGGTGTCAGGTCGACGTCAGGGTCGGCGGCGCGCTGACACCGCTCGGAAGAGCGGCGTGGTGCAAACCCTAGGAGAACTGTGACCTGTTTGTGACCTCGACGCTTGTGGATAAGCGGGCTGAGCGGCGGGGGAGGGTCAGGCCCCCTGGCTAGTTTGAGGTCATGAGCAGCACGTCGGCCACCGTGTCGGGCGGTGCGTCGGTCGCCGACCGACGGGCCGCCTTCGTGGCTGCGCGGTCGGCCCTCGACGGGTTGACCGGGCTGCTGTGCCAGGTCGCCGGTGCCGAGTTGGGCCTCCTGGTCGGTGAGCTCGATGCACTGGCGTCCCGGGCTGCGGGGGCGGTGGTCGCCGTGGTCGCGGAGGCTGACTCAAGAGGTGAGATTTCGGCCAGCCAGGCGGGGACGAGCACTCAGTGGGTGGCTCGACACGCTCCCTCACTGGCCGCCGAAGGGGCGGGTCAAGTGGCCCGGTTGGTGCAGGAGTGTCGTCTTCCGGAGCTGGCGACTGTGCGCGCGGCGGTCGAGGGCGGCACGGTTTCGGTGGGTGTGGGGCTCGGCGTGGTGTCCGAGTTCCAGGCATTGCGACCCATGCTGCGCAACGAGGCGCGACCCACCGTGCTCGACGGGCTCGTGCAGATGGGTGCTGAGCAAGGGCGTCGGGGCGTCCGTCGGCTGCGGCCGGCGCTGTTGGCGAAGTTCGGCGACCCAGGAGTGTTCCAGGAAGTGCAGGATGCCGCCGGGCGTCTGGTCGCACTGGACCGCGCGGTCGGCGACGTGCTCGGCGCGTTCACCTATCGGCTGGTCGTCGACGCCCAGGGCAAGGCGGCGTTGGAGGCCGCGATCGGCCCGCTCTCGGCTCCCGTGCCTGGGCCAGACGGAGCCCGCGATCCGCGTCCACCCGAGCGCCGTCGCGGCGAGGCCCTCATCGAGGTATGCCGCCGCGCGACGGCTGCGGGCGGCATACCTCCTAGCGGGGTCAAGTCGACGCTGATGGTGACGATGCCCTTCGCCGACCTGAGCAACCGACTGGGGGCGGGGGAGGTGCTGGGGTCGAGCGAGGCCGGAGAGCTGATTGCGCCCGAGACGGTGCGGAAGCTGGCCTGCGATGCCGGGGTGATCCCTGTGGTGCTCGGCGGCGAGGGCGAAGTGCTTGACCTCGGGCGGGCGACCAGGCTCTTCACTGCTGGCCAGACGGCGGCGTTGTGGCTGCGCGATCGAGTGTGTTCGTTCCCGGAATGTTCGATCCCCGCGCATTGGTGCGATGCCCACCACCTGATCCATTGGCTCGACGGCGGCGTATCGCAGTTGTCCAACGCGGCCCTGCTGTGCGGGCGACATCACACGGTGGTGCACCGCGACCGACTGTTCGGGCAGGTGACGTCCGATGGAGTCGACTGGGATCGACGCCTGGGTTCCTACGATCGCGCGCTCGCGGCGCCGGGTCACGGGGGCAAGGCGGGCGAGGCCGCCGGGCCCGATCCTCCCGCTGCGTGACGGGAGCGGGGCGGCACACCCGGTGGTATGCCGCCCCGCCCCTGGCTCTGTGTCGGCGCCGGTCAGTCGGCTGCCGAGTCGGGTGTCAAGGCCGGTCAGTCCTTCGGGCCGCCTGCGACGTAGATGACCTGGCCGTTGACGAAACCGGCCTCGTCGCTGGTGAGGAACGAGACGGTGGCGGCGATGTCCTCGGGCTGACCGACGCGGGCGACCGGGATCTCCTTGGCCGAGAACGCGATGAAGTCCTCGAACGACACCCCGAGGCGGTCAGCCGTCGCCTTGGTCATCTCGGTCTGGATGAACCCCGGGGCGATCGCGTTGCACGTCACGCCGAACTTGCCCAACTCGATCGCCAGCGTCTTGGTGAAGCCCTGCATGCCGGCCTTGGCTGCGGCGTAGTTGGCCTGCCCCCGGTTGCCCTGCGCCGACGTGGACGACAAGTTGACGATGCGCCCGAACGTCGCCTCGGTCATGTACTTCTGGCAGGCCTTGGACATGAGGAACGCGCCGCGCAGGTGCACTGACAGCACGCTGTCCCAGTCTTCCTCGGTCATCTTGAACAGCAGGTTGTCGCGGGTGATCCCCGCGTTGTTCACGAGGATCGTCGGGCCTCCGAGCTCGGCGGCAACCCGCTCGACACCAGCAGCGACCGACGCGCTGTCGGCGACGTTGACGCCCACTGCCAGAGCGCGACCGCCTGCGGCGACGATCTCGGAAACCGTTGCAGCGCAAGCAGCTTCGTCAAGGTCAAGCACTGCAACCGCGTGTCCGTCGGCGGCGAGCCGCTTGGCGGTGGCCGCGCCGATTCCGCGGGCTGCTCCGGTGACGATGGCGGTGCGGGGGGTGGTGCTCACGGGAGACTCCTCGAGTGGACGGGTCGCGCGCACGGCCGGCGCGTGTCGCTTCGAGCCTACGACGGCACGGTATGCCGCGGGCAGGCCGTCTCTGCCTCGCTGAGGGTGGGGTGCATCACCCCTTGAGCCGCAGCATCCCTTCCTGGGCGATCGAGGCGAGCAAGGTGCCGTCCGCGGCATACATCCGGCCCAGGCCGAGCCCGCGCCCGCCGGAGGCCGACGGAGAGTGGCCCGCATGTAGAACCCATTCGTCCGCGCGGCCCGGCCGGTGGAACCACATGGCGTGGTCGAGGCTCGCTTGGCGCAGTCGCGGATCGGACCACGCCGTCCCATGGCGGCGCAGCACCGATTCGAGGATCGAATAGTCCGAGGCGTAGGCGAGGAACGCCGCGTGGATGATCGGATCGTCGGGCATCGGGCGCCGCGAACGCAGCCAGACGCCCTGTCGCGCGACGTGGTCCGGCCGCGCCCCCGCGTAAAGGTGCCCTTCGACGTGCCGCAGCTCGATGGGGCCGTCGAGGATGCAGACCACGGCATACGGCTCGGGGACACCGGCCAGAGCCTCGGCAACGTTGGGCAGGCTCTCGGCGCTCGGCGCCGCGGGCATCGGCTCGGCGTGGTCCAACCCCGGCGACGCCTCCTGGAACGATGCGGTCACGATCGCCAACAGCGTGCCGTGCTGCAGCGCCGACACCCGCCGGGTCGAGAAGGACCGGCCGTCCGAGAGCGGCTCGACAACGTAGTGGACCTCGTCGGTGTCGGCCCCCGAGACCAGGAAGGTCGTGTGGGTCGAGTGCAGAGGTCGCCCGGCACCGGCCGGGTCGGCGGCGACCGTGCGCCCGGCGGCGATGATCGCCTGGGCGAGCAACTGCCCGCCGAACGTCCGCTGGTAGCGCTGCTTCTGGCTCGGTCCCGCGAACACCCGCGCCACCCGCGACCCGGCGCCCACCTCGACGGCGAGGTCAGCGACAGCGGCGGTCGCCGTGGCCGTGGCCGTGGCGATGTCGGCCATAACGGCTGCCGTGGGACTCTCGGACGGGGAGGCGACCGCCCACCCCGTGTGCACGGTGCCCACCTCGCGAAGGTCGAGGATGTCGAGGAGGTCGCTGACGGCATACGCAGCCGGGGTGTCAGTCACGACCCCGAGGGTATGCCGCCCGCTCACCACTGCGCACGGGTCACCACTACGCACGGGGCTGCTCACCCCTCCTTGAGACGGAGCATGCCTTCCTGGGCCACCGATGCCATGAGTGCCCCGTCGGCGCTGAACATCCGCCCGACTCCCAAACCCCGACCACCAGAGGCCGATGGGCTGGACATCGTGTAGAGCACCCAGTCATCGGCCTTGGGCGCGCGGTGGAACCACATCGCGTGATCGAGGCTGGCCGGGCGCAGGCGTGGGTCCTGCCAAGCGACCCCATGGCGGCGCAGCACTGGTTCGAGCATGGGGTAGTCGGAGGCGTAGGCGAGCACCGCTGCGTGGATCACCGGGTCGTCGGGCAGTTCGGCGCGGGCCTTGAGCCACACGCTTTGGCGCGCCGCTCGTTGCCGCCCGGGCTTGACATAGATGTTGCCCTCGACGTGCCGCAACTCGATGGGTCGGCGAGCGGCGAAGAACTGCGCGGCCGACGGGTCGAGGTGCTCACCCAGGGCCTCGGCCAGCGTGGGGATGTCGTCAGGGTCAGGCGCGGGCGGCATCGGATCCTGATGGTCCATGCCGTCCGCCGGCTCTTGGAACGAGCACCCCATCGACAGGATGGTCTGGCCGTACTGCACCGCTTGGACCCGCCGCGTCGAGAACGACGCCCCGTCCCGCACTCGTTCGACGACGAACCGGATCGGATGGTTGTCGTCGCCGCCGCGCACGAAATACGCGTGCAGCGAGTGGATCGGGCGGGCTACGCCGTCGACCGGCTCAACCGTCCGGGCCGCTGCGACGAGGGACTGAGCCAGCACCTGGCCTCCAAACACCCGCCCATGCGCCTGTTTCTGGCTGCGCCCGACGAAGACGATCGGGGTCGACTCGCCCAGATCGGTCTCCTCGTCACCGGGCGCGCCCTCGACGACGATCCGTGCCTCGCCCAAGCAGGTGAGGTCAAGAACGTCGAGCAGGTCAGCAACAGAGTCGGCGGCCGAGTCGGGCAGTCTCATGAGCGTGAGGCTATCCCTGGGGACTGACAGGATGGCGCCCATGCCCGACCCCATCTTGGCCAGCACGTTGGCCAGCACGTTGGCCAGCACGTTGGCCAGCGCGCCGGCCGCCACACCGGCCGCCGCCACTGTGGCACCCGATCCGACCGAGGTGCTCGTCCCGTTGCGGTGGTCGGACATGGACGCCTACGGCCATGTCAACAACACGCAGTTCCTCCGGCTGCTCGAAGACGCCCGCGTGGCAGCCCTGCCCCGATGGTTCCCGGAGGGCCTGGCGCTGCTCGAACGGGGCATTCTCGTCGTTCGTCACGAGATCGAGTACCGCGCGCAACTGGACTACCGCCCGGAGCCGGTCGCCATCGACCTCTGGGTGACCCGCATCGGGGGAGCAGGCTACGACCTGGCCTACGTCGTCCGTGACCCCGACGGGGTGGGCTCCGGCACGGTCTACGCCGTAGCCGAGACGTCCCTTGCCTTGTTCGACTTCGCCGCCAACACACCGCGCCGGGCGACTGCCGTGGAGCGCGAGTGCCTCACCGCCCACCTCGGTGCCCCCGCGCCGCTGCGTAAGCGCAGATGAGCACGCGATGACCGATCTCGTCTTCCCCGATCAGCAGGGGTATGCCGATCTGGCCACTCTCGTGCGTCGGGCCCGCCAGGCCGATCCCGACGCGGCCGTCCGCCTGCAGGTCACCGGTGCGGTCCTCAGGGTGTGGGTGGGGGTCCTTCCGGGCACGGGACTGCTCGCCGACGGAGCCGCTGTCGGCGTCCGGGGCATCGAGTTGGCGAATGAGGATGCGGGCGGTTCCGCGTCAGAGGCCGGCGCGCTCGACCTCGTCTGCGCCTCGGCCGCGCTGAGCGACCGGTTCGCCTACGACGGTGTCGGCGCGAGCAGGCTGTCGGTCCCTCCGGCCAGCACGTATGCCGCGTGGGCCGGCGCCCTCCCGGCGGTCGCGGGGTGGTCGTCGATTGGAGCCATCTCCGCGCAGGCACTCATCGACGCGGCCCGGGCCGGCATCGCCGAGATCGCCGAAGGCGTCGATGCGCGACAGACGGGTGCCGCCGCCGGGTCTCGGGCGGTCCAGGAGTTGCGCCGCCGGGTCTGGGCGCGGGCCGTCCCGATCCCCGCAGGGGTCGACGACGGGCCCGTCAACGGTGCCGATGACCAGCGGCCAACCGGGTTTGAGGGCGTCCCCGCAGGGGCGGCATTCGCGGCATACGTGCTCGGGTTCCTTCCGGAGCCGAGCGCGACGGTGCGGGTATGGCGAAGCGGGCGCTGGGTTCGGCTACAGACTGCGGTGGGGCACGTCGTCGCCCGACCGTGAGGTCTCCGATGCGCAGCGGGCGGCCGAGACGATCCCCAGCGCGCCCAAGGCAGCCAGCCCAATCCACACGATGACGAAGCCGCGGTGGGCACCTGTCGTGTGCCAGATCCCGAACGCCGCCGTCGCGGCAGCAATGCCGACTACGGTCCCGAGTACGTCGGCTAGTTGCAACGCGGCCGACGCCCGCCCGTGTTCGTGGTCGGGGCTCAGCTCAAGGACCAGCCCCGACAGCGTCGTTGACCCCAGGCCCATGCCCAACCCGCCGACAGCGACGGCCGCCGCAAAAGTCCACACCGGTGCGTGTCCCAGGGTCAGGCCGACGAACGCGGCCCACCCGACCGCAAGCAGGGATGCGCCCAAGACGACCAAGCCGGTCCGCTCGTCGATGCCGGACCGTCGTGAGCGACCCTGCGCCCAGGACCCGGCACTCCAGCCGAGCGAGCCGGCCGCAAGAACGAGCCCGGCCGAGGTGGCGTCAAGCCCCTTCTCCTGGGTGAGCATGAGCGGCAGGTAGGCGAAGGCGCCGAGGAACGACCCGTTGAGCAATGCCCTGGTGAGGACCACCGAGGGCAGGCCGCGGGCGCTGCGGAACGTCCCGGGAGGCAGCAACTTGGGCGCAGCGATGGCGACGGCGATCAGAGCTAGGACGGCGGCCGCAGTCAGGAACGACACGGCAGGGGGCCGTTCGTGGATCGCCAACTGCACCACGCCGGCCGCGCCGGCCACGACGGCGCCCAGACGGGCCGTGCGTCGATGTTGGCGTCGCTCGTCGGCAGGGTCATCGGCAGGGTCGGCGGCTTCGCGGACGGCTGGGTCGGCAACTGGGGCGTCGGCCGTGGCGTCCAATGCGCCGTCGTCGAGTGCGCCGACGTGGCCCATCGCGACCGCTGCATCCGCCAGTCGTCGAGCATCGCTCGCGCTCGCGCTCGCGCTCGCGCTCGCGGTCGGCTGGGCGGCCGAGTAACTGCCGGGGGAGCGCAACGTCTCGCGACGTTGGAGCAACAGCCCCCCTGCCACCAGCGCGGGAAGGACGATCACCCAGAAGACCCAGCGCCAGTTGAACTCCGTCGCCAACCAGCCGGCGATCGGTCCACCGATGAGCGACGGAAGGATCCACGCCGCGGACAGCCAGGAGAACACCCGAGGTCGCTGCTCGGGCGCGAACGACCGTGCGATGACGACAAACTCCACGACGACGACCAACCCGGCACCGAGCCCCGTGATGACCCGCCCGAGCAGCAGGATGCCGAACGAGGGGGCAGCGCCACAGAGAACGGCTCCGATGGCGAACAGCGCCTGGCCGACGAACACCGGCGGCAGCGGGCCGGCGCGGTCGGTCCACGGGCCAGCCAGGACGATGCCCAAGAGCATCGCGGTCATCATCGACGAGAAGGCCAGGCCGTAGGACCCGAGCGCTCCCAACTCGGCGGCCACGACCGGCATGGCCGTGGCGACGGCCATGTTCTCGAAGGCGATCATCGTCGTCAGCAGCAGCAAGGCAGCCGTGATGGCCCGATCCGTCCGGGGGAGGACGGCAGCGTCGGTGCGGGCGGCGCGGTTCACGTCGGCCACGCCCCTCGGGCGGCGAGCACGTCCCGCAGCACGTCGATCCGGTCACTGACGATGGCGTCGACACCCAGGTCGAACAACCGGACCATCTCGTCGGGGTCGTCGATGGTCCAGACATGCACCTGCAGCCCAAACCGGTGCGCCGCCGCAATAAGCCCTGGCGTCACCAACGGGAACGTCCGCCCGCGCACCTCGTGCGTCGTGGGGATCTGCAGGACCTGTCCGGGTGAGTGCGCCAGCGTGGACAGCCGGCCGGGCGCATATCTCAGGGCAGCCGTGCCGAGTTGGCCGGCAGCGGTGGCCACGCGGGCTCCGGCCAGGCGTCGGAACGCGTGCAGGCGACGTTCTCCGAACGAGCCCACACACACCCGGTCGTATGCCGCGTGCCTGCGGATCGTTTCCCACAGCGGCACCACCGCGCCGGGGGCCTTGATGTCGATGTTGATCCGCGCCTCGGGGAAGGCGTCGAGCAGGTCGTCGAGGCTGGGGATCGGTTGGCTGCCAGCGATCCGGGCGGCCGCGACCTCGCTCCACGGCAACTCGGCGATGGCGCCCGCCCGGTCGGTCACGCGGTCGAGATGCTCGTCATGGAAGGCCACTAACCGCCCGTCGGCGGTGGCGTGGACGTCGGTCTCGAGGAAGCGATAGCCCAGGTCGACTGCCGTGGCGAACGCGGCCAGGGTGTTCTCGATTCCGACGTTGGCAGGGTGACTCGCCCCGCCTCGGTGGGCCAGCCCGAACGGCGGAGGCGCGAAGTAGGGGTAGTCGGCCGCGCTCACGAGGAACACCCTGCCACGGGCGGGGCTACCGGCCGCCGAACATGTCGTCCATGAGCACCTGGGCGAACTCGGGCCCGGTGCGGCCTTCCTGGACGACGGCGGTGACGTTGGCGACGATCGGCATGTCGACCCCGTGTGACCGCGCGAGTGCGAGGATCGCCCCGCAGGAAGAGACCCCTTCCGCGGTCTGCTTCGTGACGGCGACGACCTCCGCCACCGTCATGCCGGTGCCGAGGTTCCGGCCGAACGTCGAGTTGCGCGAATGCGGCGACAAACAGGTGACGACCAGGTCTCCGACCCCGGCCAAACCGGCGAAGGTCGCCGGGTGCGCTCCCATGGCTTCGCCGAGCAATCGCATCTCGGTCAGCCCGCGCGTGATGACGGCAGCGGTGACGGAGTGACCGAGGCCCAGGCCTTCCGTCATCCCCGAGGCCACCGCGATGACGTTCTTGACGCTTCCGCCGAGCTCGGCCCCGACGACGTCGTCATGGACGTACGGCCGGAACGCCGGGGTGGCGCAGGCGTCGGCGACCCGGTGGGCGGTGGCGAGCGAGGCGCTCGCGACCGTCGTCGCGGCCGGCTCGCGTGCGGCGATCTCCCTGGCGATGTTGGGGCCGCTCACGGCAACGATCTGCTCGGGCGCGAGGTCGAGGCACTCGCCGACGACCTCGGTCATCCGCTTGGACGTGCCCTTCTCCAGGCCTTTCATCAGCGACACCAGGACGATCCCCGGCGGCAGCAACGGCCCCCACTCGGCGAGGTTGGCCCGCAAGGTCTGGGCCGGCACGGCCAGCACGCCGATGCCGGCGCCAGCCAGAGCTTCGGCGGGGTCGGTCGTGGCCGTCAGGCTGTCGGGCAGGCGCAGGTCGGGCAGGTAGCGCACGCTCGCGTGATGGCGCTGGATGTCCGCGACCTCGTCCTCGAACTTCCCCCACATCCGCACCTCGCACCCGGCCTCAGCCAGCACGGACGCGAACGCCGTCCCCCAACTACCGGTCCCGAAGACCGCTACTCGCTCTGACGTCGTCGTCGCCGCACTCACGGCGCAAGCGTGGCATGGCGACCGCGCCGACCGCGAGAGGGACGTGAATCGGAAGGCGGACGAACGACCGACTGCTGACAGGCACCCGCGGGAACGTGACACCATGAGCGGACGAGGCCGACGCCACCCGCTCGGCCGATGACGTGACCCTCGACGAGGAGGAACCCTCCGATGGATGCCCTGTTCCGTGTGCCGGCCCCCGCCAACGAGCCGGTCCTGGGATATGCGCCAGGTAGCTCCGAGCGCGCGACGCTCGAAGGCGAACTCGCCCGGATCGGCGGCGAGCAGATCGACCTGCCGAGCACGATCGGTGGCCGCAAGGTCATGGGGGGCGGCCGGACCGGCAAGGTCGTTCAGCCGCACGCCCACCGCAAGGTTCTCGGGACGATGAAGCTCGTCACCCCGACGGAGGCCCAGAGCGCGATCGACGCCGCCAAGGCCGCCGCCCCGATGTGGCGCGATATGCCGTTCGCCGACCGGGCCGCCATCCTGCTCAAGGCTGCCGAGCTGCTCTCCGGGCCGTGGCGGGCAACGCTCAATGCGGCGACGATGCTCGGGCAGAGCAAGACCGCCCCGCAGGCTGAGATCGACTCGGCCTGCGAGCTCATCGACTTCTGGCGGATCAACGTCCACTTCGCCCAGCAGATCCTTGCCGAGCAGCCGCCGCTCAACTCCAAGGGTGTGTGGAACCGCAGCGACTACCGATCGCTCGAAGGCTTCGTCTACGCGATCACGCCGTTCAACTTCACGGCGATCGGCGGCAACCTGCCGACCGCGCCCGCACTCATGGGAAACACCGTCGTCTGGAAGCCGGCCCGCACGCAGCAACTGGCCGCCCACTACACGATGCTCATCCTCGAAGCCGCGGGGCTGCCTCCCGGCGTCATCAACCTGGTCACCTCCGATGGCGCGACCCTGTCCAACGCGGTCCTCGCCGACCGCGACTTCGCCGGCATCCACTTCACCGGGTCGACCGGCGTCTTCCACTCGATGTGGGAGCAGGTCGGGGCCAATATCGGCCGCTACAAGACCTACCCGCGCCTGGTCGGTGAGACCGGCGGTAAGGACTTCGTCGTCGCGCACCCGTCGGCGGACATCGACGTGCTGCGCACCGCGCTCGTCCGTGGAGCCTTCGAGTTCCAGGGCCAGAAGTGTTCGGCCGCCTCGCGCGCCTATGTCCCGGCGTCCATTTGGAAGCGCCTGAGCAAGGACCTGGCCGACGAGGTCAACTCGCTCACCCAGGGCGACGTCACCGACTTCGGCAACTTCATGGGGGCGGTCATCGACGGCGGCGCGTTCGCCGACCACAAGGCCGCCATCGACCGCGCTCACGCGACTCCCGGCGTGTCAGTCGTCGCCGGTGGCACCTATGACGACTCCGAGGGCTTCTTCGTGCGGCCCACGGTCCTCAAGTGTGACGACCCGACCGACGAGTCCCTGCGCACGGAGTACTTCGGCCCGATCCTCTCGGTGCACGTCTACCCCGATCGGTCCTACGACAGGATGCTCGACCAGATGGAGTCCTTCGCGCCCTACGCCCTCACCGGGTCGATCATCGCCCAGGACCGCGCAGCGATCGTCGCAGCCGCCCACAAGCTCCGGTATGCCGCAGGCAACTTCTACATCAACGACAAGCCCACCGGAGCGGTCGTCGGCCAGCAGCCCTTCGGCGGCGGCCGTGCGTCCGGCACCAACGACAAGGCCGGTGCCGCACAGAACCTCATGCGCTGGACCTCGGTCCGTTCGATCAAGGAGACGTTCGTCCCGCCGACGGACTACCGCTACCCCTCGATGGGTTGATCGACGCGGCTTCCCCGCCGTGGGCTGACCACCACCATCAGGTATGCCGCTCGCTCACCTAGGCGCGCGGCATACCTGGAGGGTCCTGCGCGCGGGGGGGGGAGTCAGTCCTGGTCGGTGTGACCGCGTTCGGCGAGCCAGGCCAGGCCGACGCCGTACTCCTTGTGGATCCCGGAGATCACCGACGGCGCGGCGGCGGACTCGACCTTGCCGCCGACGAACGGGATGCTCGCCTTGAGGTTGCCCTCGATGATCACTTCGGTGCCGTCATCGGCGGGGATGATTCGGATGTCACCCTTGAGATGGATCGGGGCTGAGCCCATCGAGATCGACATCTCGCCGATGCGCGTCCCGTGTGGTCCCGGCGGGCCGTAGACGATCGTCTCGACGATGTCGATGCTCTGCCCGACCATCGAGCGAGCGAAGTCGGGGAAGCTGTTCGTCGGCATCTCACGGTGGGTGATGACCGTCGCCCCATCACTTTGGCGGCTCACCGTCGCGGAGTAGCTCATGGCGTGGGTCGCCTCGCACACCCGGGAGTGGAACGCCTCGTCGGTCATCATGTCGAAGACGACCTCGATGGCGGCGGGGTAGACGAGGGTCTCGGTGATCTGCATGGTTCCCGACCTTAGCGAGCCGCCGCGGATGCGCGCGCCACCTGCTGGCTGGCCTGGGCCAGCTGGCGGGCGAGTTGGGCCCGGCCCCGAGCTAGTCGGGACGCCAGCCGATCCGCCTGGGCCTGCACCTGCGGACGCTCGACGCCGCGTCGGGCGGCCACGTCGGAGCCGATCAGGCCAAAGGGCTCCGTGACCGTCCAATCGGTGACGATCAATCCCAGGGCCGCCGCGCGCTCCTGCAGCCGGGAGTATGCCGCCGCCGCTTCGGCGAGTTCCTGGGCATGGACCTGCAGCGCCGAGCCGATCGCATCGACCTGGTCGGCGGTGGCTGTGGCCAACTGCGCCAAAGGGCTGGTTGCAGGCAGGGCCGCGAGATCGCCGGAGAGGGTGTCCGCCGTGGTGCGCAGCAGGCCGCCCAGCCTCGACACCGAGCCGGGGTCCGTTCCCCGCAGTGTCGTCACCATCGGGGTCGATCCATGTCCGACCCGGCGCGTCGTGTCGCGTCGCGCCCACCAGGCCGCGCTACGTCAGGCGTAACGCGGTGCTGCACGTCCGAACCGGCGTGGTGCTCCTCGGCCCCGGCCCACGAAGGGTCCCGCTGCTGCGACAGTTGGGCGATCACCCGCAGCGCATCCACGACCTGCTCGACGAACTCGTCCACCCCGCGCTGAACCAGTGGGTCGCCGAGCATCGGGTCGACGGCGAACAGGCTCTCGGACGCGTCAAGGGCGTGCTGGCGCACCTGCGCGAGGACATCGGCAGGCGCGCCGTGGTCGCGGCGTGTGGACCGGTGCGCTGGGCGCTCACCATCGGGCACGAACCCACCCTAGACAACCTCGCCCCTACCCCGTTGCGGTTGTCCCCAGGCCGAAGGTCCCGCACAGACTCGACCCTTTGTCTCACCTGCCGATACGCTCGGTGAGGGCACAACGACGTGCCCATGACGACGAGAAACGGGTTGTTCACCATGACCATCTCGCTTGAGCAGTCTCGCGGCAACGTGCTGCGCAGCGCTGCGGGCTTGGCTCAGAAGGGTTCCGGGGATCCCGTTGAGCCTTTGCTGACGCGCTACTACCGGCACGTGTCCACGGAGGACCTGCTCGCGCGGTCCCCGGAAGACCTGTTGGGGGCGGCGCTGTCACACCTCGACCTCGCCCATGATCGGCCGGTCGGCACGGCGAGCGTGCTCGTCGACAACCCCACGGTCGAGTCGCAGGGCTGGAGTTCGGGGCACACGGCGATCCAGATCGTCATCGACGACATGCCGTTCCTCGTCGACTCGGTGACTATGGCGCTGACCCGCCGGGGCCTGGGCGTCCACCTGCTCGTTCACCCGCAGCTGATCGTCCGCCGGGATGCTCGTGGCGTGCTTGAGGAGGTCCTCGACGTCGACAAGGCTCCGTCTGGCGAATTCGGTGTCGGGGTCGAGTCGTGGATGCACATCGAGGTCGACCGGATGAGCAACGCGGCCGACCGAGACTCGCTGTCCGCCGAGTTGCAGAGCCTGCTCGGCAACGTCCGCGACGCCGTCGAGGACTGGCCGAAGATGCGTGAGCGGTGCGTCGAGATCAGCGACGGGCTGCGCGCCGCAGCGCCGGCAGGCATCGATGGCCCCGAGGTGGCCCAAGGGGTGCGATTCCTCGACTGGCTGGCCGCCAACCACTTCACCTTCCTCGGTTACCGCCAGTACGTCCTCGGCGACGATGGCGGCGAGACGGTCCTGCACCCGGTGACCGGAACGGGCCTCGGGCTGCTGCGCTACGACGCCGCCGGATCGACGGCCTTCGCGCGCCTCAGCCCGCCGGCCCAGGCCCGGGCCCGTGACCGCGAGCTGCTCATCATCACCAAGGCGAACTCTCGCGCCACGGTCCACCGGCCCGTCTACCTCGACTACGTCGGGGTCAAGACCTTCGACGCAGCGGGCGACGTCACCGGCGAGCACCGCTTCCTCGGGCTCTTCGCTGCCGCGGCATACACGGCCTCGATCATGGACATCCCCATCGTCGGCGACCGGGCCCGCGAGGTCCTGGACCGGGTCGGCTACAGCGGTGACAGCCACTCCGGAAAGGACCTCCTCCAGGTCCTCGAGAGCTACCCCCGCGACGAGCTCTTCCAGACCGACGCCGACATGCTGGCCGAGATCGCCGAGACCGTCGTCCACCTGCACGAGCGGATCCGCACCCGACTGTTCCTGCGCAAGGACGTCTACGGCCGGTTCATGTCAGCGCTGGTCTACCTCCCGCGGGACCGCTACAACACGGCGGTCCGGTTGCGCATGGAAGCGCTGCTGCGCAAGGCGTTCGCCGCCGACAGCGTCGACTACACGACCCGGGTGTCCGAGTCGCCGCTGGCCCAGGTGCACTTCGTTCTGCGGGTGCCCAAGGGCGCCCAGGTGAAGGACGTCGACGCTGCGGCGTTGGAGTCCGAGATCGTCGACGCCACCCGCACGTGGGACGAGGACCTCCTGGAGAGCGCCCGCTCCGAGCACGGCGAGGAGCTCGGCGCCCGGTTCGCAGCGCTCTACGGCAAAGCCTTCCCCGAGGCCTACAAAGAGGACTTCACCCCCCGGGTTGCCATCGCGGACGTCCGTCGGATCGAGGTCCTCGGCACCGACGACGCCGTCGAGTTCAACATGTATGCCGAGGCGGGCGGGCCGCGCGACGAGCGCCGCTTCAAGCTCTACACGCGCAGTCCGCTCTCGCTGACCCGGGTGCTTCCGGTCTTCACCCACATGGGGGTCGAGGTCACCGACGAGCGTCCCTACGTCCTGCACCGGGCCGATGGTGCCCGGGTGCACGTCTATGACTTCGGGCTGCGGGCCACGTCGGCCGCGTTGTGGGGCGAGGGCGCCGAACGCGAGCACTGCCGGGCGCGCTTCCAGGAGGCGTTCAGCGCGATCTGGCGGGGTCGCGCCGAGTCCGACGGTTTCAACGCCCTCGTCCTGCAGGCGGGGCTGGCCTGGCGGGAGGTCCTCGTCCTTCGAGCGTTGGCCAAGTACCTGCGCCAGACTCAGTCGACCTTCTCCCAGGACTACGTCGAGTCCGCGCTGTCGGCCAACGCGGGCATCGCCCGCGATCTCGTCGAGCTGTTCGCGATCCGCATGGACCCCACACGGTATGCCGGTCTCCCGGGTGCCGAGCGCACGGATGCCGCGCAGGCTGTGGTCGAGCGGATCACTGACTCGCTTGTCCAGGTGCAGAGCCTGGACCACGACCGGATCGTCCGTGCCCTGCTGGCGATCGTCCTCGCGGCGACCCGGACCAACCACTACCAGGTCGACGCCGAGGGCGAACCCAAGAGCTACCTGTCGGTCAAGCTCGACCCGAAGGCCCTGCCCGACCTGCCCGCGCCTCGCCCGATGTTCGAGATCTGGGTCTACAGCCCCCGGGTCGAGGGCGTTCACCTGCGCTTCGGCAAGGTCGCGCGTGGCGGTCTGCGCTGGAGCGACCGACGCGAGGACTTCCGCACCGAGGTGCTCGGGCTGGTCAAGGCCCAGATGGTGAAGAACGCCGTCATCGTGCCGACCGGCTCCAAGGGGTGCTTCTTCCCGAAGCAACTTCCCGAGCCGGCCGTCGATCGAGACGCGTGGCTGGCCGAGGGGATCGCGGCATACCAGATCTTCATCTCCGGTCTGCTGGACGTGACTGACAACCGCGTCGGGGGCGAGATCGTGCCGCCCGCCAACGTCGTGCGGCACGACGCCGACGACTCCTACCTCGTGGTGGCCGCCGACAAGGGCACCGCGTCCTTCTCCGACATCGCCAATGCCAAGGCTCAGGACTACGGGTTCTGGCTCGACGACGCGTTCGCCTCCGGCGGCTCGGCGGGCTATGACCACAAGGGCATGGGGATCACCGCCCGCGGAGCCTGGGAATCGGTCAAGCGGCACTTCCGCGAGATGGGCCACGACACCCAGACGCAGGACTTCACCTGCGTCGGGATCGGCGACATGTCCGGCGACGTCTTTGGCAACGGCATGTTGTTGTCTGAACACATCCGGCTCGTCGCAGCCTTCGACCACCGGCACGTGTTCATCGACCCCACCCCCGACGCCGCGAGTTCGTTCCTGGAGCGGCAACGGTTGTTCGCCCTGCCGCGCTCGTCGTGGGCCGACTACGACCGTTCGCTGATCAGCGCCGGCGGAGGCGTCTTCGAGCGGTCGGCCAAGGCCGTGCCGGTCAGCCCCGAGATGGCCGCGGTACTCTCGATCGATCCCACGATCACGGCCCTCACCCCCGCGGAGCTGATGAAGGCGATCCTGCTGGCCAAGGTCGACCTGCTGTGGAACGGCGGCATCGGCACCTACGTCAAGTCCATCGGCGAGACCAACGCCGAGGTGGGCGACCGGGCCAACGACTCGATCCGCGTCAACGGCCGCGCGCTGCGCTGCCGGGTCGTCGGCGAAGGCGGCAACCTCGGGTGCACCCAGTTGGGCCGAATCGAGGCCGCTCAGGCGGGGGTGCGCATCAACACCGATGCGATCGACAACTCCGCAGGCGTCGATACCAGCGACCATGAGGTCAATATCAAGATCCTCCTCGGGCAGTTGGTGCGTGACGGCGATATGACGATCAAGCAGCGCAACACACTGCTGGCCTCGATGACCGATGAGGTGGCAGCTCAGGTCCTGCGGGACAACTACGAGCAGAACGTCCTGCTTGGCAACGCCCGCGCTCAGACGCTCGTGATGCTGCCCGTCCACCAGCGCTTCATCCACTACCTCGAGCAGAACGGCGACCTCGACCGGGGCCTGGAGTATCTGCCCGGCGACGCCGAGATTGTCGGTCGGCAGGCCGACGGGCGGGGCCTGACCTCGCCGGAGTTCTCGGTCCTCGTCGCCTATTCCAAGCTCGACCTCAAGGCGGCCCTGCTGCCCACCGCGCTGGCTGACGACCCGTGGTTCGCGGGCACCCTGGCGGAGTACTTCCCGACCCGGCTGCGCAACGAACATGCCAACCAGCTCGACCAACACCCGCTCAAGCGCGAGATCATCATCAACTCGGTGGTCAACTCGTTGATCAACCGGGGCGGCATCACGTTCGCCTTCCGAGCGGCCGAGGAGACCGGAGCAACGCCGGAGCAGGTCGCTCGCGCGTTCATCGTTTGCCGCGAGGTGTTTGACCTGGCCGGGTTCTCGGCTGCCGTCGAGTCCCTCGACGCGACCCTGCCGGCCAAGGTGCAGACGGTGCTCTACCTGGAGTTCCGTCGACTGCTGGACCGTGCCTTGCGATGGTTCCTGGCCAACCGGCCCGGCACCATCGACGTGACCGAGGAGATTGCTCGGTTCCTCGCGCCGGTCCAGGAGCACGCCGCTCTCGTCCCCGAGGTGCTCCAGGGGTCCGAGCGTCGCCGTCTGGACCGCCGGGCGGCCGAGTTGGCCGCACTCGGTGTTCCGGAGGCGCTGGCGATGCGCACCGCGTCACTCCTCGACGTCTTCTCGATGCTCGACATCGTCGAGATCGCGCAGGCCACGGGCACACCGTCGCAGGACGTCCTGCGGGTCTACTACCACGCGTCCGAACGGTTCGGGATCGACGACATGCTCTTCCGGGTGTCCCAGCTCGCGCGGGACGACCGGTGGGATTCCGCCGCGCGTGGTGCGTTGCGCGATGACCTGTATGCCGTGCTCGACGGGATCACCCGCAACGTCCTCGCGACGAGCGACCCGAAGGCCGACGCCAAGTCGCGCTTCAACCAATGGGCCAAGGCCAACCAGGAAGCGCTCGACCGGGCCCGGTCGGGGCTGCAAGCGATCCTGCGTCTGGAGTCGGCCAACATTGCGGCCCTCTCGGTGGCGTTGCGAACGCTGCGTGCTTTCGTCAAGACGGCCACACCGACGGACGGCTGACCTGGGCTCGGCGCTAGAGTCGCGGCGTGGCGACCCTCTCCGAGCTGATCCAGGAGCATGCCGCCCTCCCACAGGTGGACCAGGAGTGGCTGCGGCTGCTCGTCTCGGACTGGCAGTTGCTCTCAGACCTGTCCTTTGCCGACCTCGTCCTGTGGGTGCGCAGTTCCCCTGATCGTTGGCTCGCCGTCGCCCACATCCGGCCGACGACGGGGCAAACGGTCTACTTCCGCGATCAGGTAGGCCGGGTTGCCGGCACCAGCCGGGTGGAGTTGCTGGAGGCGGCATACCTGCAGCGCCGGATCGTCCGCGAGCGCGACAGCGAGTGGGACCCCGATGACCCCGTGCGTGAGGAGTCGATCCCCGTCGTGCGGGCCGGCGGCGCGATCGCGGTGCTGACGCGGCATACCAACCTGTCGATGCTGCGCACCCCGAGCCGGTTGGAGCTCACGTACCTGGCCACTGCTGACGCGCTCTCGCGGATGGTCGCCAACGGGGAGTTCCCCCACCCGACTGCGCCGACGGGCCTGCGCCGAGGGGCTCCCCGCGTCGGCGACGGAGTGATCCGGCTGGACACCGAGGGGGTCATCACCTACGCGAGCCCCAACTCGGTGTCGGCCCTGCACCGGCTGGGCTATGTGGGGGAGATCCTCGGCACGTCGCTCGCCGAACTCGTCACGTCGGTCTTGCACGACACCTCGCCGGTCGACGAAGGTCTGCCGCTCGTCCTCACGGGCCGCCAACCGTGGCGGACCGAGGTGACCAGTGCCGGTCAGGTGATCTCGATGCGGGCGATCCCGCTCAGCGAGTCGGGGCAGCGGATCGGGGCCATCGTGCTGGCGCGCGACATCAGCGAGTTGCGCCGCCGTGAGCAGGAATTGATGACGAAGGACGCGACCATCCGGGAGATCCACCACCGGGTGAAGAACAATCTCCAATCGGTGGCCGCCCTGCTTCGTCTGCAGGCCCGCCGGATGCCTGATGCGCAGGGGCGGGCGGCCCTCGAAGAAGCCGTGCGACGGGTCGGCACGATTGCGCTCGTCCACGACACCCTCAGCCATGGCCTGGACGAGACCGTCGAGTTCGACCAGGTCGCTGATGTCACGATCCGCGCGGTCGTCGAGGTCGCTGCCGGCGGGCGGTCGGTCGCCGTGCGACGGACCGGGTCGTTCGGGCGGGTTCGGGCAGAGGACGCCACCTCGCTGGCCATGGTTGTCAGCGAGTTGGTCCAGAACGCCGCCGAACACGGGGTCGCGTCGCAGGGCGGGACGATCAACCTGGAGGTCAAGCGCAAGGAGGGCAAGGACGAGACCGACGTTCTTACCGTGACCGTCACCGATGACGGTGTGGGTTTGCCTGGTGGACGACTTCCGGCCGGGGCCGGCCTGGGCACGCAGATCGTCCAATCCCTCGTTCAGGATCTGCGGGGGAAGATCTCGTGGGGACCTGCCGAACCGCAGGGAACCCGGGTCCGCTTCACGGCACGGTTACGTTAACCGCTCGATCCTGGCGGTGCAGCCAAGCCATCGGCGACAGCGCGCAGGTGACCATGCGCAGGTGACCGTGCGCAGGTGATAAACGCGGCGGCGGCGGTGGAACTAGCCGGCGCGACGGGCGCGGGCGTTGCGCCGCTTGAGCGCGCGGCGCTCGTCCTCGGACAGCCCGCCCCACACGCCGGCGTCCTGACCGGACTCCAGCGCCCATCGCAGGCAGGTGTCGAGGACTTCGCAACGACGGCAGACCGCTTTGGCCTCTTCGATCTGCAGAATCGCGGGCCCGGTGTTCCCAATGGGGAAGAACAGCTCGGGGTCCTCGTCGAGGCAGGCAGCGCGGTCGCGCCAGTCCATGTGGATCGTGCTCCTAGTTCGAGGTCGTGCCGTCTGGGGTCAAGCAGATGTCGATGATGCAGGTTCTGTCCAGGACCGTCGGGGTCCCCCAAATGATGAGTGCAATGCTGAGACGACCGTGGATGCGGGTATCCCCCACGGAACCCGCAAGCCGTCATGGCACCCGCAACTCTGGGAGGCCAACACGACATTGTGGTCCAAAGGACTACCTTTCGGCAACGGGACATCCATCACGTTTGTTCCCGAACGGCGCTTTCTTCCTGTCAAACGGTACGAATCGGAGCATCCAGGGGCCTACAACGCTGCGCTTCCAGCAGTCGAAGGGGGTGCGACCGCCCGCCGCCGCGCCGTTAGGCTCGGGCCGTGAGTACTGGTGGCTTCCGTCCGAGGGTTAGTTCGGCGCGGCGGGTGGCGGCGATCATCTGCGCGATTGAGGCGCTGGCCATGGCCGGATTCGGGATCTACGGTTTGGTTGAACTCGCCCGGGGGGGCGGCACCGGGACCGCTCGGGTCATCACCGAATCGGTCCTCATCCTGGCCTTCGCCGCCGGGATGGCCTTGTTGGCCCGGCTCTGGCTCGGTCGCTCCGGGTGGCCAGGCACTCCCACCGTCGTCTGGCACGCCCTGCTCATCCCGGTCGTCGTCAGCATGGCGCAGGCCGGCCAGTGGCTCGTCACCCTCTCGCTGTCTGTCGCCATCGTGCTGTCGATCGGAGCAGCCACAGTGGCTCGCGGTTCCGGTAGCGACTGATCGACCGGGTCGGTCAGTCGCGCGGCATACGCAGCACTTGCGCGATCCGACGGGACGTGTCGGCCAGGATCTCCACGATCTCGGCGGTCTGCTCAGCCGTGAGCCCATGCTGGCGCCAGGCCCGGCGGGCCTGCTCGCGCACCTCGGACGCCGCGCGCTCGACGTCCGTCCAATCCGCCCCGGCGAACGTCCCGGCCCCCGACCCGCCGCCAGACGCGCGGCCAGACCCGGCGCCTGACCCGGAGTCAGACCGTGAGCCTGACCTGTCGCCCGTCCCGCCATACGCTCCCGCGCCTGCCCTTCGGTCCGTGGGCGACTGGCCCCATCCCGGGCTCGATCCCTGTGGCCAGCCCGTCCCCGAGGTCGATCCGGCCGGACGCGCCGTCGTTCGCGCTTCGCGCGCAGCCGCTTTCAACTCCGCCCGCAGATCGGCCGAGCGACCCTGGACGGTGGCTCGGACCTGCTCGGCGAGGCGACGCACCGATTGGTCGAGGTCGGCTTGGAGGTCTTCCACCTCCCGATGACGGGCGCGCACCTCGGCGAGCCCCGCCTCGGTGATCCGATAGGTCGCCTTGCGGCCCTCGTCGGTCCGCTCGACGAGCCCTTCCTCTTCGAGTTTGGCCAACCGGGGATAGACCGTGCCGGCGCTGGGTGTGTAGAGCCCGCCAAACCGGGTCTCCAGGTCCTGGATCACCTCGTACCCATGACGCGGTGCCTCAGCGAGCAGGACCAGGAGGTAAAGGCGCAGTTGTCCGTGGGCGAAGACGGGGCTCACGGGGTGTCCTGCCCCTCGTCGTCACGATTGCACCTCGTCGCCTGTTGACGATTCGAGCCCCTCGTCGCGCGCGGGCGCATCCTGCGGTCCGCCGGGAGACACTTCGGGAGACCTGTCCTGTGGCCCAGCATCCCCACTGCCGGACGGACCGGCCGCTGGTGCGGCGGCCCGCAGCAGGATGACGTCGCCCGACACCGAATTGGCGCGCAGGGTCAGTGACTCGTCGCCGCTGCGCAGCGTTCCGCGCCCGCTCGAACCGCCCGGTGCGCAGTCGCCCCAGCCGCCGGGCGGCATACTCCCGCTGCCGGCACCGTGCAGGGACTGGCCATCGACGATGACCTGGCCGGTCGCGCTGGTGGCGGTGACGGCATACCCCGAGAAGGGCGCGCGGATGGTGACGTCGCCCGTGACCGAGTTGGACTGGACGTCCAAGTGGGTGTTGACCAGGTCGAGCGCGACCTCCCCGGACACGGTGTTGATGCGAGCCCGAGGGATGTCGCTGCTCTGCACCGTCACCGAGCCAGAGACGGAGTTGATCTTGGCGTCGCCGACGAGGTCGGCGCACTCGGTGGCCCCGCTGACGGTGTTGATCGTGCTGCGGCCCTGCACGTCGCTGATCGTCATCTCGCCGGACACCGTGTTGGCGGCCAGGCCGCGGCGCAGCCCGCTGACGACGATGGGTGCGGTCACGGTCGATACGGTCGCGCGGGCGGATGCGGGCACCGAGATGCTGACATCGGCGTGCTGACCGCTGACCTGCTCGACGAGGCGTCGCAGGGTGTCCAGCACCGTGCTCCCACCATCCTTGGTGTGCATCACCTTGAGGGTTCGGCCATCCCAGGAGACCCGCAGTGGCAGGCCCTCGACGTTCGAGACTTCGACTCGCGCGCCGTACCCGTCGTCATGCGTCACGACGTTCACGCGGCCACCGATGATGCCCACGACGACCTTCTCGACCCGCTCGCGATCACTGCCCACGTCGATGACGCGCGGACCGTCGACCAACCAATGTTCGGCCATGGTGTCTCCTCGACTCCGATGCACGCGCTATATCGCGTCTTAGAGAGACACGTTATATCGCGATAGTCCGCATCGCAAGGGCCACGGGAACCAGACGGTCGACTGTCAGCCCAGTTGCATCCACGCGTTCCAGCCGGCGTGCAGCACCAGCCAGGCGATCAGCCCGTAGCCCGCCTGCCCCGGGTGCACCCCGTCGCCGGCCGCGAGGTCGGCAGCCCACTGCTCGTGCGCCACCAAGGGCCGGTAGCAGTCGACATAGGTGACGCCACGGCGGGAGCACACGTCGGCCTGCGCCTGTGCGAGCACCCCGATCCGGGCGTTGAGTTCTGGATCGAGCGACGGGGTCAGCCCGACGACGAACGTCGCGATCCCCTTGGCGGAGGCATCGTCGAGGATGTTGGCGAGATTGAGTCGCGAGCGCGCAGTCGTCAACCCTTGCCCGAGGTCGTTGGCGCCGACCGCCACGACGAGGCGCCGCTCGCCGCGGCCGACCCAGCGCGGCATACACTCCGCGCGCCACCGCGCCATCACGTCACCGGAGTCCTGCCCGCGGACCCCGAGGTTGTATGCCGTGATCTCCACGTCGGGGTGGTGCGTCCGACTCACGACGCGGCCGACCCAACCCAGGGCCTTGGGGTCGCCGAACCCGACGGTGAACGAGTCACCGACGAAGCACAACCCGATGTCCCGTCGGCCATCGTCATCGACGGTAAAGGACGCACTCGGGGTGAACTCGGGTGCCGCCTCGCCGTCCGTTGCACTTGGGTAGGCCGGGCCGTCGTGGCCGGTCACATGGTCTTCGGTCACGAGTGGTCACTCCTCGTCGTCGTCGAGTCGGGCGAGGTAGGTCGCCAGCCGCTCGACAGGGGTTTCGAACTCCGGGTGCAGGTCGACGAAGGTGCGCAGATGCTCGGCCAGCCACGAGAAGGTCACTTCTTCGTCGCCCCGGCGCGCGTCGAGTTCCTCGATGCCACGGTCGGTGAAGTACACCCTCGGAGGCTATCGCGCCGGGTCGCGCGCACTCGTCACGGCGCGAGCACTTGCGCTGTCCGTTACCGGGTTACTGCCCGTCCCAACGCCGCCGGGTCACAACGATCGCGAGATGAGTTCCTTCATGATTTCGTTGGTGCCGGCGTAGATCTTCTGCACGCGGGCGGCGGCATAGAGCCGAGCGATCGGGTACTCCATCATGTAGCCGTAGCCGCCGAAGACCTGCAGACAGCGGTCGATGACTGAGCACTGCACGTCGGTGGCCCAGTACTTGATCCGCGAGGCGAGCACCGCGTCCAAGCGCCCAGCCAGGTGCTCGGTGATGCAGTGATCGAGGAAGGTGCGCGCGGCCAGCGCGTCGGTGGAGACCTCGGACAGCACGAACCGGGTGTGCTGGAAGTCGAGGATCTTGCGCCCGAACGCCTCGCGTTCCTTCGAGTATGCCGTGGCGAGACGCACGGCATACTCCGCCGCTGCGACCGCGCCCACCGCGACAACGAGGCGCTCCTGCGGGAGTTGCTCCATGAGTTGGCCGAAGCCGTGACCCTCCTCGCCGAGGAGGTTCGCCGCCGGGACGCGCATGTCCGAGAAGGCGAGCTCACGGGTGTCTTGCCCGTGCTGGCCGATCTTGGCCAGGACCCGGCCGCGGGTGAAGCCGGGCAGGTCGTTGACCTCGGCGACGAGCAGCGAGATGCCTTTGGCGCCCGGCGCGCCGGTGCGGCAGACGATGATGACGAGGTCGGCGTGCGTGGCATTGGTGATGAAGGTCTTGCTGCCGTTGACGACGTAGTCGTCGCCATCGCGGCGGGCGGTCGTGCGCACCGCCTGCAGATCTGAGCCCGTGCCCGGCTCGGTCATCGCGATGGCGCCGACCCACTCGCCGGAGGCCAGTTTGGGCAGCCACCGACGCTTCTGCTCCGGCGTGCCGAACTCGACGATGTAGTGGGGGACGATCCCGCTGTGGATGTGCAGGCCGAGCGCGTCGTCCCCGGCCCAGCCCTGCTCCTGGAAGACGACCGCCTCGTGCGCGAACGTGCCGCCGCCACCCCCGAACTCCTCCGGCACGCTCAGCCCGAGCAGCCCTGCCGCGCCCGCCTTAAGCCAGGTTTCGCGGTCGACCTGGTGCTGCTCGGCGAACCGCTCGGCGTTCGGCGTCACCTCCCGCGCGAAGAACGTCCGAGCCAGACTGGACAACTCGTCCAGATCGTCGGTCATCCACGGTGAACGGTAGGGCTGGGCGACAACGCGGGCCACGGTTCCTCCTCGAACGGGTCTCCCTCAGGTCTATCGCGGCCTCCGCATCGTGTCCACCGCACGAGCGTGACCCCACGCACAGTCGTCGTTCCAGCCCACAGTGGCGTCCACCACACAGGGGTATGCCGCGCGCTCACTTGAGCGCGCGGCATACCGAGGGTGCGGGTCGGGTCAGCGCGCGAAGGCCGCCCCGAGCAACGCAGCCTGCTCGAGCTCGTGCTTCTTGTGTGACCCAGAGGCCGGCGAGGCCGAGGCCTTGCGGGCGATGACGCGCAGCGGGCGGTTCTCGCCCTGCTCGGCCAACAGCTCCGGCAGGTTGAGCGCCATGAACGGCCAGGCACCCTGGTTCTTCGGCTCGTCCTGGACCCACACAAGCTCGGCGTTGGGATATCCCCGTAGGGCTGCGGCGAGCTCCTCGGCCGGAGCCGGGGCCAACTGCTCGATGCGCAGCAGGGCGGTGCTCGTGTCACCGAGTTTGTCACGCTCGGCCTCGAGCTCCCAGACGACCTTGCCCGACGCCATGAGCACGCGGGTGACCGCGCCGCCGTCGAGCTGACGGGTGTCGGGCAGCACCGGGCGGAAGCCGCCGGTCGTGAAGTCCTGCGGCATCGACGCGGCGGCCTTGAGCCGCAGCATCGACTTGGGGGCGAACACGATGAGCGGGCGACGCGGGCGGGCGTAGGCCTGACGGCGCAACAGGTGGAAGTGGGACGCCGGGGTCGAGGGGTAGGCGATCGTCATGTTGTCCTCGGCGAACAACTGCAGGAAGCGCTCGATGCGGGCCGACGAGTGGTCCGGTCCTTGGCCTTCGTAGCCGTGGGGGAGCAGCAGCACGACCGACGAACGCTGCGCCCACTTCTGCTCCGAGGAGGAGATGAACTCATCGACGATGGTCTGCGCCCCGTTGGCGAAGTCGCCGAACTGCGCCTCCCACAGGACGAGCGCATCCGGCCGCTCCACGGAGTAGCCGTACTCGAAGCCCATCGCGGCGTACTCCGACAGCAGCGAGTTGTAGACCCAGAACTTCGCCTGACCCTCCTGCAGGTGGTGCAGCGGGGTCCACTCCCGTCCGGTGACCTTGTCGATGAGCACCGCGTGCCGCTGGACGAAGGTGCCGCGCTGGCTGTCCTGGCCGGCCAGCCGGACCGGCGTGCCCTCCATGAGCAGCGACCCGAGGGCGAGCAATTCGCCCATGCCCCAGTCGATCCCGCCTTCGCGGACCATCGCTGCCCGACGGTCCATGAGGGCCTTGAGCTTGGGGTGGACCGTGAATCCGTCCGGCGGGCGGACCCAGGCGTCGCCCAGGGTGTTGAGGGTGTCGACCGAGATGGCCGTCTGGCGCCAGTCGCGTGGGCGCGACACGTCGTCGAGCGCCTGCGCCGTGGGCTTCTCGAGGCCGCCGTGGCCCGCGACGTCCGACGTGGAGTCGACGTATGCCGTCTGGCTGGCTGCCGGTGCGGCCTGGGCTTCGCGGGTCTCGAGGAACACCCGCTCCAACTGCTGCTGGTAGTCGCGCAACGCGGCCGAGGCGTCCTCGACCGAGATGTCGCCACGGCCGATGAGCGACTCGGTGTAGAGCTTGCGGACCGAGCGCTTGGCTTCGATGAGGTTGTACATGAGCGGCTGGGTCATCGACGGGTCGTCGCCCTCGTTGTGCCCGCGGCGGCGGTAGCACACCATGTCGACGACGACGTCCTTCTTGAACTTCTGCCGGAACTCGAAGGCGAGCTCGGCCACCCGGACGCAGGCCTCGGGGTCGTCACCGTTGACGTGGAAGATCGGCGCCTGGATCATCCGGGCGACGTCGGTGGAGTAGACCGACGAGCGCGACGCGGAGGGCGCCGTGGTGAAGCCGACCTGGTTGTTGACGATGACGTGGATCGTTCCGCCGGTGCGGTAACCGCGCAGCTCGGACTGCTGCAAGGTTTCGGCCACGACGCCCTGCCCGGCGAACGCTGCGTCGCCGTGCATGAGGATCGGCAACACCGTGTAGGCGTCCCCGCCGAGGTCGAGGCGGTCCTGCTTGGCGCGGACGATGCCTTCCAGGACCGGGTTGACCGCCTCGAGGTGCGAGGGGTTGGCCGCGAGGTAGACCTTCGTTGAAGCGCCGTTCTCGGCCGTGAAGGTGCCCTCGGTGCCCAGGTGGTACTTCACGTCGCCGGAGCCCTGGACCGACTTCGGGTCGGCCTTGCCTTCGAACTCACGGAAGATCTGCGCCGGCGACTTGCCCGCGATGTTGGCCAGGACGTTGAGCCGGCCGCGGTGCGGCATACCGATGCACACCTCCTCCATGCCCCCCTCGGCCGCAGCCGAGAGGATCCGGTCCAGCAGGGCGATCGCGGACTCGCCGCCCTCCAGGGAGAAGCGCTTCTGGCCGACGAACTTGGTCTGCAGGAAGGTCTCGAAGGCCTCGGCGGCGTTGAGCCGACGCAGGATGCGCATCTGCTCGTCGCGGGTGGGCTTCTCGTGGACGACCTCGCACTGGTCCTGGATCCACTTGCGCTGCGTGGGGTCCTGGATGTGCATGTACTCGATGCCGACGGTGCGGCAGTAGGAGTCGCGCAGGATCCCGAGGATCTGACGCAGCTTGAGGAACGGCTTGCCGCCGAACCCGCCGGTCGCGAAGTGCCGGTCGAGGTCCCAGAGGGTCAGGCCGTGCTCGGTGATGTCGAGGTCGGGGTGGCGGCGCTGGCGGTATTCCAGCGGGTCGGTGTCGGCCATGAGGTGGCCCCGCACCCGGAACGCGTGGATGATCTCCTGAACCCGGGCGACCTTGTTGATGTCGTCGTCGTGGGTGGCCGTGACGTCCTGCACCCAGCGGATCGGCTCGTAGGGGATGCGCAGGCTCTCGAAGATCTCGTCGTAGAACCGGTCACCGCCGAGCAGCAGGTGGTGGACGATCCGCAGGAAGTCACCGCTCTGGGCGCCCTGGATGATCCGGTGGTCGTAGGTCGAGGTGAGCGTGAGGATCTTGCTCACGGCGTTGCGGTTGAGGGTCTCGTTGGAGGCGCCCTGCCATTCGGCCGGGTACTCCATGGCGCCGACGCCGATGATCGTGCCCTGACCCTGCATGAGCCGGGGCACCGAGTGGACCGTGCCGATCGTCCCCGGGTTGGTCAGCGAGATCGTCGTCCCCGCGAAGTCATCGACGGTGAGCTTGCCGCCACGCGCCTTCTTGACCATGTCTTCATAGGCCGACCAGAAGTGCACGAAGTCCATGAGCTCGGCCGACTTGATCGACGGGACGAGCAGTTGCCGGGTGCCGTCGGGCTTGGCCAGGTCGATGGCCAACCCGAGGTTGACGTGTGCCGGGGCGATGACGACGGGCTTGCCGTCCTGCTCGCCGAAGGCGTGGTTCATCGCCGGCAGGGCCTTGAGGGCCTTGACCAGGGCGTAGCCGATGATGTGCGTGAACGAGACCTTGCCGCCTCGCGAGCGGGCCAGGTGGTTGTTGATGACGACCCGGTTGTCGATGAGCAACTTGGCCGGCACTGTGCGCACCGAGGTTGCCGTGGGCACCTCGAGCGAGGACTGCATGTTGACCACGACGCGCGCGGCGGGTCCGCGCAGCGGTCGGATCTCGGCCTCTGACGGCGGGGGCGTGGACTTCGGCGCGGGGATGTCCCGCGGCATGGGCGCGGTCGGCGCGGGGGCTGCCACTGGCGCGGCACCCGGTGCGACGGGAGCGCCCGGGGTGCCGGCGGAACCGGCAACGACCGGTGTCGACGGGGCCGGCGCGGGTGCCGGGGTGGGCGCCGACACAGGCAGGCTGGGCGCGGGTGCCGGCGCTGCTGGCGCTGCTGGCGCGGCGCGGTGGCCGTTACCGAGGGGGCCCGACGGGTGGCCGGGACGGTAGTCCTCGAAGAACTCCCACCAGGCTCGATCGACCGAGTCCTTGTCATTGAGCCACTGGTCGTAGAGCTCGTCGACGAGCCACTCGTTGGGCCCGAATGCGCCCATGGGGTTGTCGCTCTTCGCCTGGTCTGGCACGGGTGCCTCGCCTCTTTCGGTGCGTCGACGTTGACGTCGGGGACGGCAGTGCAGGGGGTGTGAGGCCAGGCGGACCCACGCCCGGTCCGGCCGGGGTCCAGGCTACCTTGGGCCGCTTCGGCGCACCTACCCGCCTCGCCATGCGATACGCCCCCGGTCGGCCGCGTGCTGACGCGGTCGACCGGGGGCGCAAGAACGGCATACCGGACGGGGTCCGGCACCGCTCAGGTGACGTCGCGCCGAAGCGTGAGGAATGTCCCAACGGCCGCCATGATGGCGGCATAGGCGACGAGGACCAGCGCGGCACCCCACCAGGGGAACGCGGGTATCGCCTCTCCCCCCCCGGACTGCGCGGCGGAGCCGAGCACGGCGTTGGTCGCGCTGGACGGGAAGAACCGGACGATGCCCTTTCCCCACTCCTGCGTGGCGAGCAGCACGCTCAGCAGCGGCTCGACGATCCAGGCGACGCCGATCGCGATGAAGAGGGCGGCGATCTGGTTGGGGATGAGGATGCCGATGCCCAGGCCGATCAGAGCCCACAGGCCCAGCACAAGCAAGGAGAGCGCCAGGCTGCGGCCGACGGACGCATCGGGCCACACTTTGTGTCCCTTGGCGTTGAGGATGATGGCACCCATCGTGAACGCCGCTATCACCGAGGCAAGCCCGTAGAGAGCGCCGATCCCCAACAGCGAGATGACCTTGGCGAGCATGACCTTGGCGCGTTTGGGGGTGGCCAGGAACGTGCCGGTGATCGTCTTGTGCCGGTATTCGGAGCCGATGGTGAGCACGCCGATCGCCAGGGTCAGCAGATAGGCGACCTGGATACCGCCGGTGTAGACACTGCTGGCCAACTCGGCGTCCGGGATGGCCGACGCGCCGATCTCGGCCATGCCGTCGCTGGTGAAGATGAAGGCGTAGAGAGCAGGGAAGGCCAGGCTGGCGACGATGACGGCCAGGCCCATGCCCCACCACATCCGGGTGGTGAAGAACTTACGGAACTCGGAACGGATGGCGAGGACCATCAGATCGACCCTCCGTCCTGAGTCAGGGATGCCCCAGCAGGGGTGGCACCGGTGGGGGGCGCGCCGGTCGGTGCTGCCCCGAGGTTGCGGTTGCGGTGTTCGGGCGCCGAGGTGAGCCGGAAGAACAGATCCTCCAGGTCACTGGCGAGGGCGCGCAGCTCGTGCAGGGGTATGCCGCCCGCGAACGCGAGCTCCCCGACGCGGGCGAGGTCGTGGGTCTTCACGGTCAGGCCGCCCTCCGGGGACGGCTCGGCGAGCATTCCGCCGCTGAGCAGAACGCTGCGCAGGGCCGCGTCGTCGGCGGCGCGCACGAAGACGGTCGGCTCGCCGCGCAGGCTGTCCATCGGCCCTTGGGCGACGCTGCGTCCGTTGGCGATGATGACGACGTCATCGACGGTCTGCTCGACCTCGGAGAGCATGTGGCTCGAGACGAGGATCGTCTTGCCCTGCGCCGCAAGGTGGCGCAGGAACTGGCGCAGCCAACGGATCCCTTCGGGGTCCAGGCCGTTGGCGGGCTCGTCGAGCAGCAGGACCTGCGGGTCACCCAACAGGGCCGCGGCGAGGGCGAGGCGCTGGCGCATGCCCATCGAGTAGCCACCGGCGCGCTGCCGAGCGGCGGCCGGGATGCCGACGAGTTCGAGCAACTCGTCGACCCGCTGGGTCGGGATGCCGCCGGCCGCGGCGAGCACCCGCAGGTGGTCGCGGCCGCTCCGACCAGGGTGGAAGCTGCTCGATTCGAGCGCTGCCCCGACGGTCCGCAGCGGGCGGGCGAGGTCGTGGTAGGTCGACCCGCCGATGGTGGCGGTGCCAGAGGTGGGCCGCACGAGCCCGAGCAGCATCCGCAGAGTGGTCGTCTTGCCGGCTCCGTTGGGCCCGAGGAAGCCGGTGACGCGCCCGGGCTCGACGCTGAAGTCGAGGTGGTCGACGGCCACCAGGCTGCCGAAGTTCTTGGTGAGTCCGCGCACTTCCAGAGGAAGGCCGGGGCTGGATGGTTGTCCGCTGGGGGGAGAGAGGGTCGTGGTCGTCATCGTCGTTCGATCGTCCCCTGAGTAGTAGTCATACCCTCCATCCAAACCTGCCCGGCGACCTCGGTGCCAGTCGAACACGCAGTTTTCAGCCGCCGATCAGGGTCGGGCCAGGGTCAACCCCGGGTCTCGAGGATCGACCGGGAGCGGTAGTCGAGGTAGGCGACGGCCGCCCCGAACTCGGCGAAGGCTGGGTTGCTCGTCTGCCCGTGGACGAATCGGTAGTAGATCTGTTGGGCGATGACAGCCAGCCGGAACAGGCCGAAGACTTCGTAGAAACGCCACTGCTCGGGCGACACGACGAGCCCGGCGCGCTCGGTGTAGCGCTCGACGACCTCGGCCCGGGTGAGCATTCCCGGGGCGTGCGTGGGCTGCCGCCGCATCCGCTGCATCACGAGGTCGTCGTCGGCCTGCACCCAGTAGGCCAGCGCCGACCCCAGGTCCATCAGCGGGTCGCCGACGGTGGCCAACTCCCAGTCCAGGACGCCGACGATCCGGGTCGGATCAGTCGGGTCGAGGACGAGGTTGTCGAAGCGGAAATCGTTGTGGATCAACACCGTTGCCACGTCGGGGGGTTGCTCGGCAGCCAACCACGCCATGACCGCTTCGGCATCCGGGACGTCGGGCGTGCGCGCCTTCCGGTAGCGCTCGGACCAGCCGGCGACCTGGCGCCCGACATAGCCAGGGCCGCGGCCGAGTCCCGCCAGCCCGGCGGCTTCGACATCGACGGCATGCAGGTCGGCCAGGGTGTCGACCGCGGCGACGCACAACCGCCGGGTGGTGTCGGCGTCGAGCCCCAACTCCGCAGGCAGGTTGCGCCGCAAGATGATTCCCGCCACCCGCTCCATGACGTAGAAGTCGCTGCCGAGCACCTCGTGGTCCTGACAGCAGGCGACCATGCGCGGGACGAGCGGGAAGACGGGGGCCAGCGCAGCTTGCAGGTCGTGCTCACGGCGCATGTCGTGCGCACCCTTGGCCTTGGTGCCCGCCGGCGGTCGGCGCAGGACGAGATCGCGGCCTGCCGGGGCGGTGGGGGAGGCGGCATACCGAAGGAGGTAGGTGAGGTTAGACGCCCCGCCGCCGAACTGCCCGACTTCCGGTATGCCGTCCAACCCCCTTGCGTCCGTGGCGTTCTCGCGCAGCCAGCTAGCGACGCGCGGCACGTCGAAGGCGTCCTCGTCGCGGACCGGCCCCGCGCCCGACGGCCCCGCGCCCGACGCGGCCGTCACCGCTGGTCCGACTGGTAGGGCCGCAACAGGTGGCGGGCGACGACCCCGAGGTGGACCTCGTCCGGCCCGTCCGCGAGGCGCAGCGCCCGAGCCGTCGCGTATGCCGCCGCCAGCGGGGTGTCGGCGCTGACGCCGGCGCCGCCGTGCAACTGGATGGCCAGATCGATGACCTGGCATGCCATCCGGGGGACGGCGGCCTTGATCTCGCTCACCTCGGACGCGGCGCCCTCGACCCCGAAGGCGTCGAGCTTCCAGGCGCAGTGCAGGACGTGCAGTCGGGCCTGGTTGATGGCGATGCGCGCTTCCGCCAGGCGCTCGCGGTTGCCGCCGAGGTTGGCCAACGGCTTGCCGAAGGCCACGCGGCTGGATGCTCGTTCGCAGGCCGATTCGAGGGAGCGCTCGGCCAGGCCGATGAGCCGCATGCAGTGGTGCACCCGGCCGGGACCGAGCCGGCCCTGGGCGATGACGAAGGCCCGACCGGGGCCGCCGATGATCGCCGAGGCGGGCAGTCGGACGTCGGTGAGCGAGACCTCACCGTGGCCGAGGGGTTCGTCCCATTGCCCCAGGGCCGGCATCACGCGCTCGATCCGCACGCCTGGGGCGTCGAGCGGGACGAGGACCATCGAGTGTCGAGCGTGCTTGGGGGCCTGCGGATCGGTGACGCCCATGAAAATGCCGACTGCGCAATCGGGGTGCCCCACGCCGGTCGACCACCACTTGCGCCCGTCGAGGACGACCTCGTCCCCCTCGATCCGAGCGGTGGCGGCCATCGTCGTCGCGTCCGACGACGCGACGTCCGGCTCGGTCATGAGGAACGCGCTGCGGATCCTCCCGTCCAGCAGTGGCTCCAACCAGGTGTCCTTCTGCTCCTGCGAGCCGTACTTCAGCAGGACCTCCATGTTGCCGGTGTCCGGGGCGTTGCAGTTGAAGACCAAAGGGGCCAAGGAACTGCGCCCGGTCTGCTCAGCGATGGGGGCGTAGTCGACGTTGGACAACCCCACGCCGCCATCGGTCCCGAACCGCGCGGCATACGGACCCTCGTGGCCGGCTGGGAGGAAGAGGTTCCACAGCCCCTGGGTGCGGGCGAGGGCCTGCAACTCGGGGATGAGGGGGTGAACGGTCCACGGGTTCTCGCCTCGATCACGGCGGGCCTGGACGTCGGCGAGGATCGTGGCCTCGACGGGGTCGATCCGGCTGTCGATGAAGTCCCGCACGCGGGCGGTGAGGTCGGCAGACCTCGGTGACGGGGTGAAGTCCACAGGCCGACCTTAACCCCGCGTCGATGCGCGCTTCCTTCCGCTCCCCTGAGCGCCCGCCGCCGTAGGGCTCGCGGTTCATTACAGTGGAGTGACTATGGGCGAATGGCTGTTGGTGCTCCTCGCGGTGATCCTCACCGTGGGGACCGCGATCTTCGTCGCGACCGAGTTTGCCCTGGTCGCCCTCGACCGGCCGACCGTTCAACAGGCCATCGATGCCGGCGACACCCGCGCCCGAGGAGTGCTCGCCTCCCTGCGTCGGCTCTCGACGCAGTTGTCCGCGGCCCAGGTCGGGATCACCGTGACGACGCTGCTCGTCGGTTACCTCGCCCAACCCTCGATCGGTCACCTCCTCGAGGCGCCGCTGGCCGCCGTCCTGCCGGCCGGGTCCGTGGAGTCGGTCGCCGCGATGCTCGCCCTGGTGCTGGTGACCCTCTTCTCGATGGTGTTCGGCGAGTTGGTCCCGCAGTTCCTCGGCATCTCGGCGCCCTTGCCGACGGCCAAGGTCGTTGCCGCGCCGGTCCGGTGGTTTTCGATGCTGGCCAAGCCGCT
The DNA here is from genome assembly GCA_016707175.1 of Candidatus Phosphoribacter hodrii. GTDB lineage: Bacteria > Actinomycetota > Actinomycetes > Actinomycetales > Dermatophilaceae > Phosphoribacter > Phosphoribacter hodrii. The sequence goes on along the minus strand of JADJIB010000001.1, from coordinate 49,279 downwards.
CATCTGGGTGCTCAACGGCTCGGCCAACGGGTTCCTACGCGGGATGGGCATCGAGCCGCAGGAGGAGTTGTCCGGCGCTCGCACCCCGCAGGAGTTGGCCAGCCTGGTCCGCCGGTCCGCGCTCGTCGGGACGATGGAGCGCGAGACGGCCGAACGCGTCACTCGCACCTTGGATTTCGGCGACCGCACCGCCGCCGATGTCATGACCTCACGGGTGCGGGCCGTCAGCATCGATCGCACCGCCAGCGCCGCCGATGTCGTGGCCTTGGCCCGCCAGACCGGGCATTCGAGGTTCCCCGTCGTCGGGGACGACTGGGATGACGTCGATGGCATCGTCCACGTCAAGCGGGCCCTCGCCGTGCCGCCGGAGCGTCGCGTGTTGGTCCCGGTGTCCGCGCTCATGATCGCGCACGTGACGGTTCCCGAGACCATCCGCCTCGACGCGTTGCTCGTCCAACTCCGCCAATCAGGTCTTCAACTGGCCGTCGTCGTCGACGAATACGGCGGCACGGCCGGAGTCGTCACCCTTGAGGACGTCGTCGAGGAGATCGTCGGCGACATCTCCGACGAGCACGACTGGTCGGGGGTCAGCGGTCGTCGGGCCAAGGACGGGTCCTGGTCGGTGCCGGGCACCTGGCGCCCTGACGAGGTGCGCAGCCGGCTCGGTGCCCCCGTGCCGGACCACGCGGCATACGCGACGCTTGGGGGCTTCCTCATGGCCGCGTTGGGGCGGGTCCCCGAACGTGGTGACACGGTGTCGCTGCCCGGCTGGAAGGTGCGGGTGCAGCGGATGGAGGGGCGGCGGGTGGCTCGGGTCCGCCTCGTGCCGGTGACGCCGGCAGTCACCGACGATCCGGCGAACGCCACAGGGCGAGAAGGTGACGCGGGCGCGCCGGGCGCCTCCCGAGGGCCGGGTGTCCAGCGAGATCCGGGCAGTCCTCGGGCGCCGCGCGGACCGCTGCAGCCGAGCCAGCCCGCGTCACCACCTGGGGAGGTGACGGGATGAGTCACTCGATGGCGCTCTGGATCTCCCTCGGGCTCCTCCTGGCCAATGCGTTCTTCGTCGGCGCGGAGTTCGCGGCGATGGCGGCTCGACGCTCGGCGCTGGAGCCGTTGGCCGCTGCCGGCAGCGCCCGAGCCGCGACCTGCCTCGCCGCCCTGGAGCAGATGGGTTCGATGCTCGCCACCGCCCAACTCGGGATCACGGTGTGCTCGGTCGGCCTGGGCGCGCTCGCCGAGGCGGCCCTGCACGAGGTGCTGCACCCGGTCTTCGCGGCTCTGCCACTGGGGGAGGCCTGGGCCAACGGTCTGTCCTTCGCCGGTGCGCTGTTGATCGTCGTCTATCTGCACGTCGTTGCCGGCGAGATGATCCCCAAAAACCTCGCCCTCGCCGGGCCGGAGCGGGCGGCCCTCGTGCTCGTGCCGGCGCTCCTCATGGTGTCGCGCGTGCTACGCCCGGTGGTCGCCGTCATGGAATGGGTCGCCAAGGGGCTGGTGCGGGCGATCTTCCGGATCGAGCCCAAGGACGAGATCGCCTCGGCGTTCACGGTCGAGGAGGTCACCCACATCCTCGCCGAGAGCGAGCGCGAGGGGCTGATCGAGGAGCATCGCGAGGGGCTCGTGCGCTCGGCGCTGGAGTTCTCGGCCAAGCTGGCCGCCGACGTCGCCGTCCCCGTCGATCGGCTGGTCACCGTCGCCAAGGGCGTCACCCCGGAGGACGTCGAACGGCTCGTCGCCCGCACCGGCTTCTCGCGCTATCCCTTTCTCGACAAGGAGGGTCACGTCGCGGGATACCTGCACCTCAAGGACATCCTGTATGCCGCGGACGCTGCCGCCCGCACTGAGCGCGTCCCCCGCAAGCGGCTGCGCCGTCTGGCCACCGTCGCCCCCACGGAGGAGATCGAGGACGTGCTGGCGACGATGCGCGGCAACGGCACCCACCTGGCCCGGGTTGTCGACCCCACCGGTGAGGTCATTGGGGTGATCTTCCTCGAGGACATCGTCGAAGAACTCGTCGGCACCATCTCGGACGCTGAGACCCGCTGACCCGTCGGCCAAGCCGCCACACACCCGGAAACGCGAGAACCGGCCGTCCGCACTCTCGTGCGGCGACCGGTTCTCACTACGTGCCCCCGGCAGGATTCGAACCTGCGCCCCCGCCTCCGGAGGGCGGTGCTCTATCCCCTGAGCTACGGGGGCCTGAACGTTCGGTGTCCATCATGTGGACAGCTCATCAGTGGATGATGCCGATTGTCACGCCTGGAGGAGGGTATCAGCCTAGGCTGACCAACGTGGAACCCACGCTGGGGGCAGGGTGGGGGGGGAATGGTGTTGTGCTCGTTTGCGACGACACCGAATCCATCCGACGGCTGCTCAGAATCAACCTCGAGCTTGATGGCTTCGAGGTTCTTGAGGCATGCGACGGCGCCTCGGCCATCGCCCTGCTGCGCGCGCTCCAGCTCGAAGATCGCCTCCCCGACGTCATCCTGCTGGACGCCCACATGGCTCCGCTGGACGGGTGGTGGGCGCTCTCGGAGATCCGTTCCTGCCCGCGACTGTCGCGTATCCCGGTCGTCATGGCCACGGCCGACACGGTCTGCGAAGACAAGGCGGCCATGCTCGCCCGCGGCCTGGACGCCTGTGTCCAGAAGCCGTTCGACCCCGAGGCCGTCGTCGACCTCGTCGCCGGTTTCGTCCGGGAGGGTCGGGCCCACGTCCCGCAGTTGAAGTGACACTGGCGCGCGTGGCCGACGCGGTCGCCGACGCGGCGGCATACCTGAGCGGTATGCCGGCCACCCCCGTTCCCCTCGAACGCACCGACCGCGCCCCCTGGGTCTGGGTCAGCGCCCAGGCCCTTCGCAGCCGCGTGGACGCCCAGGCGTTGGCCGATGCGGTCCGTGAGCACCCCGCCGTCGAGGCGGTAGCGGCCCGCGCCGACGGCTGGCTGGAGATCACCCTCGCCCCCGAGTGGGTCGACCGCACCCTCGCCGATCTCGCAGCGCCCGCCGGTATGCCGCCCGCTCACCTCCCAGCCGCGCCACCGGCTGTCCTTGGCCGGCGGACGTTGGACAACCCCGGCTTCGTTGTCCTGCTCGCCCACGCCCGGGCCTGCCGGGTCGCCGGTCAGGCGCTCGCCGGTCAGGAGCGCGCCGGTCAAGCAACCGATCAGCACGACGCCGCTGCCTTCGACCCGCAGGCCCTGCGTGATCTGAGCGATCCCCTCGACGTGGTCCTGCTCACCGAGATCCTCGATGCCCCGCGTCGTTTGGTCGCCACGACCCCGCACGAGTGTGCGGCGGCGCTGCTGGCGGTCGCGGCGGCATACCTGCCCTGGGAGGAGCGCCGCCCCGCGATCGCGACCCGACCGGGGGAGTCGAGCACCCCCCAACACTGGGCCCGAGCGCGCATCTCAGCAGCCGGATTGGGCGTCTTGGAGCGTGGAATGGCGCTGCTCGGGATCACCGCCCCCGAGAGGATATGAGGCATGCGCGCACACGAGGCCGGTGCCCTTCACGCCGATGGCTACCGGGGACCGACCTGGCTGCAGAAGCCGGCGGACGTCAACGCCCTGCACCCCAGCCTGTGGGCCACGAGCGTGGGGCGCTCCCGCGACGGTGTCCTCTCGGTCGGGGGCGTGTCGGTCACCGACCTGGCGACGCAGTTCGGGACGCCGGCCTACATCGTTGACGAGGCAGACTTCCGGGCCCGCGCGGCGGAGTTCGTGCAGACCTACAACGAGATCTTCGAGGACCTGTGCGGCGGAGCCGACGTCTACTACGCGGGCAAGGCGTTCCTGTGCACCGAGATCGCCCGCTGGATCCGTGACGACGGGCTGTTCCTCGACGTGTGCAGCGGCGGCGAGTTGGCCGTCGCCATCCGGGCGGGGATGCCCGGGTCCGAATCGGCATGCACGGCAACAACAAGAGCCTGGCCGAGCTCGAAGCGGCCGTGGACTACGGCGTCGGGCGGATCATCGTCGACTCCTTCGAGGAGATCGACCGGTTGGCCGCCGTCGCCGCTCGGCTTGGTCGCACGGCGTCGGTCCTCGTCCGGGTCACGGTCGGCGTCGAGGCGCACACCCACGAGTTCATCGCCACCGCCCACGAGGACCAGAAGTTCGGGTTCTCCCTCGCCTCGGGTGCCGCGGCCGAGGCGGTCCGGCGGATCCTCGCCCACGCCCCCCATCTGCGGCTGCTCGGCCTGCACAGCCACATCGGCTCGCAGATCTTCGACACCTCCGGCTATGAGGTCTCGGCCCGCCGGATCCTGCGCCTGCACGCCGAGATCGCCCGCGAGCACGGCATCGAGATGCCCGAGCTCGACCTCGGTGGTGGGTTCGGCATCGCCTACACCAGCGAGCACGACCCGTTGCCGCCCAAGTCCTTGGCCGCGGAGATGGCCGACATCGTCGACCGGGAGTGTCGGGCCAACGGGGTCGGCATCCCGCGCATCTCGATCGAGCCGGGCCGGGCGATCGCCGGGCCGAGCACCTTCACGCTCTACCAGGTCGGCACGGTCAAGCAGGTCCGCCTCGACGGAGGTGCCAGCCGCAGTTACGTCTCCGTCGACGGGGGCATGAGCGACAACGTCCGCACCGCGCTCTACGACGCCGACTTCTCCTGCACGCTGGCCGGACGCGCGTCCAACGCGACGCCGGTGCTCACCCGCGTCGTCGGAAAGCACTGTGAGAGTGGTGACATCGTCGTCAAAGACGAGTTCCTCCCCGCCGACATCGTGGCGGGCGACCTGCTCGCAGTGCCGGGTACCGGCGCCTATTGCCGCGCCCTGTCCAGCCAGTACAACCACACGCCGAGGCCGCCGGTTGTCGCCGTCCGGGACGGCAAGGCGCGGGTCATCGTCCGCCGCGAGACCGTCGAGGACCTCCTGGCGTTGGACGTCTGAGGGATGCGGGATCATGGTGCCTCGTGGTGAGTAAACGCAATGGTGAGTGAACGCGAAGACGTGCAGGGCGCCCCGGTGCGGGTCGCCCTCATCGGCTGTGGAGTGGTCGGCTCGGCGGTGGCCCGGCTGCTCATCGAGCACGCCGACGATCTGGCCGCCCGGGTGGGTCGCCCTCTGGAACTCGTCGGCATCGGCGTCCGCCGGCCGGGGCGCAACAGGGGTGATGGGCTGGACCCGGCCCTCTTCACCACCGACTCCGCCGACCTCGTCACCCGCGCCGACGTCGTCATCGAGGTCGTCGGCGGCATCGAGCCCGCCCGCACCCTCATCCTGCGCGCCATGGCGCACGGTGCCTCGGTCGTCACGGCCAACAAGGCTCTCCTCGCCGAGGACGGCCCGACCCTGTATGCCGCCGCCGCCGAGCACGGCGTCGACCTCTACTTCGAGGCGGCGGTGGCGGGCGGCATACCTCTGCTGCGGCCGCTGCGCGAATCCTCGCCGGCGACTCCGTGCGCAAGGTCATGGGGATCGTCAACGGCACGACCAACTACGTGCTCGACAAGATGGACACGACCGGGCAGGGCTTCGCCGACGCGGTGAGCCAGGCCCAGGCGCTCGGTTATGCCGAGGCCGACCCGACGGCCGATGTCGAGGGCTTCGACGCGGCGGCCAAGGCGGCGATCCTCGCCAGCCTCGCCTTCCACACTCGGGTCGCCGGCAAGGACGTCCACCGCGAGGGCATCACCGAGGTCACCGCGGCCGACATCCAGGCCGCCAAGGACATGGACTGCGTCGTCAAGCTGCTCGCGATCTGCGAGCGCACCGATGGCGAAGACGGCTCTCCTGCAGGGGTTTCCGTGCGAGTCCACCCGGCGATGATTCCTCGGCGGCACCCGCTCGCCGGCGTGCGTGAGGCCTTCAACGCCGTCTTCGTCGAGGCCGAGGCCGCCGGTCAACTGATGTTCTACGGGCGCGGTGCCGGTGGCGAGCCCACGGCCAGCGCCGTCCTCGGCGATGTCGTCGCTGTCGCTCGGCACCGGGTCCTCGGTGGCCGCGGGCCGGGGGAGAGCGCCTATGCCGACCTGCCTCTGCTCGACATGGGCCAGGCCCTCACCCGCTACCACATCAGCCTCGACGTCGCCGATCGTCCTGGCGTCCTCGCCCAGGTGGCCTCGGCTTTCGCCGACCACGAGGTGTCGATCGAGACGGTTCGCCAGCAGCAGGTCGTTGGCGGCGCTGCCGCCGATGCCGCGAGCGGCTCGGGCGGGTCGACCGCGCGGGCAAGCCTCGTCGTCGTCACCCACGTCGCCCCCGAGGCGGCCCTCTCGGCCACCGTCGACGCGCTCGCCGCGTTGCCCGTCGTTCGAGGCGTCAATTCCGTTATGCGTGTGGAAGGTGTCTGACATGGCCCACCAGTGGCGCGGGGTCATCCGCGAGTATGCCGATCGGTTGCCGATGCTCGCCGGTGCCCCGGTCGTCACCCTCCTCGAGGGCGGCACCCCACTCATCCCCGCGGCATACCTCTCCGAGCGCGTCGGCGCGCAGGTGTGGCTGAAGTTTGAGGGCCTCAACCCGACCGGGTCGTTCAAGGACCGCGGGATGACGACGGCCATCTCGGTGGCCGCCGCGCGCGGTGCCAAGGTCGTCATCTGCGCCTCCACCGGCAACACGAGCGCAAGCGCGGCCGCCTATGCCACCAAGGCCGGGATGGCCTGCGCCGTCCTGGTGCCCGACGGCAAGATCGCCATGGGCAAGCTCAGCCAGGCGATCGCCCACGGGGCGACCTTGCTGCAGGTGGCGGGCAATTTCGACGACTGTCTCACCGTGGCGCGCAAGCTCGCCGAGGCCTACCCGGTCGAGTTGGTCAACTCGGTCAACCCGGCCCGCATCGAGGGGCAGAAGACCGCGGCCTTCGAGATCGTCGACGCCCTGGGCGACGCCCCCGACATCCACTGCCTGCCGGTCGGCAACGCGGGCAACATCACCGCCTATTGGCAGGGTTACCAGGAGTATGCCGCGGGCACCCCCGGCGCTCCCGGCGAGGCGGGCACGGGTGGCCCGGCCACCCACCTGCCCCGAATGTGGGGGTTCCAGGCCGCCGGTGCGGCGCCGATCGTCCTCGGCCACCCGGTCGACGAGCCCGAGACCATCGCCACCGCCATCCGGATCGGCAACCCGGCCTCGTGGGCCCAGGCCGTCGCGGCCCGCGACGACTCCGGCGGCCGGATCGACGCGGTCACCGACGAGCAGATCCTCGACGCCCACCGGATCCTCTCGGGCAAGGAGGGCGTGTTCGTGGAGCCCGGCTCGGCGGCCTCGGTCGCAGGCCTGCTGGCCCGCTCGGAGTCCGGCGACGTGCCCGCGGGGGCCCGCATCGTCTGCACCGTCACCGGCCACGGCCTCAAGGACCCGCAGTGGGCTCTCAAGCGCGCCGACGGCACCGAGGTCGTCCCGACCCAGATCGCCGCCGAGGCGTATGCCGCGGCCGTCGCCCTCGGTCTCGAAAGCTGACCCTCATCATGCGCAAGGTCCCCGTCGGCACGGCGATCCGGGTGCGGACCCCGGCCAGCAGTGCCAACCTCGGGCCGGGTTTCGACTCCGTCGGCCTGGCTCTCGGGGTCTGGGACCAACTCGATGTCACCGTGGTCGCCGAACCGGGGTTGCGTATCGAGGTCACCGGGTCGGGCGCCGACGGGGTGCCCCGCGACGAGTCCCATCTGGTCTATCGCTCGATGGTCCGAGGCCTGCGCGAGCTCGGCGTCGAGGTGCCGTCGGGACTTCTCGTGCAGACGGTCAACGCGGTGCCTCATGGACGTGGGATGGGTTCGTCGGCAACGGCGATCGTCTCGGGGGTCGCTGCGGCGCAAGGACTTTCAGCGTGCGCTGCGGCTGCGGGCGAGGGGCGCCCGGGCGCGGCAGGGGAGGCCGTCACGATCGACCTCGAGGCGGTCAACTCTCTCGCCAGTGAGCTCGAAGGGCACCCGGACAACGCCTCGGCGACCGTCTTCGGGGGGATGACCCTCTCGTGGTCGGCCCAGGACGACCTGCCCATCGCGGTCGGGGCGTCGGAGGGGGAGGCGGGCACACGGCATACCGTCACCGTGCGGTTGCCCCTGCACCCCGACCTGACCGCTGTCGTCTTCGTGCCGGAAACGACCTTGGCCACTCACACGGCCCGCGCGCTGCTGCCCGAGCGCGTGCTGCTGCGCGACGCGGCCCGCAACTCGGCTCGCGCGGCGCTGCTCGTCGAGGCGGCCACCCGCAGCCCCGAACTGCTGGTCCCCGCGACCCACGACTGGCTGCACCAGGAGGCGCGACGCCCCTCGTATGCCGCGTCGATGGACCTCGTCGACCGGTTGCGAGCTGACGGACACGCGGCGACCATCTCCGGCGCCGGGCCGAGCGTCTTGGTCCTGACGACGACCGATCGGGTCGATTCCGTGCGTTCCGGGGCCGACGAGATCTGGACCCGCCTGGTGCCGGGCATCCCCGCCGAGGGTGTGACGGTTCGGTTGCGTTGACACGCGTCTGCGGCGGGACGCGGGCAGGGCGACGGCGGAGGTGTTACATTGAGCGTGCACCGCACCGGAGGGCCGAGTGGCCCGCGACGGCGCGGCGGCACCACCCCCACGCGACAGGCCTTGACAGCCTCGGTCCGCCTTGCGCGCGTCCACCGTGGGGTCAACTCACCGGTCAGCTGATGCTGGCCGCAGCACCCGGCTCCCGTCAGGGGATGCCGACGAACGAGGGGAAGGATCCTTCGTGACAGACACCATTGAGGCCGCGGCCGACCGCAAGTCGACCAAAGCAGGCCTCACGGGGCTCAAGCTTGCCGAGCTCAAGGACGTGGCATCGAGCCTGGGCATCACCGGCACGGCGAAGATGCGCAAGGACGACCTCGTGGCCGCCATTTCGGCGAGCCGAGGCGGGGGCTCCTCCCGCGGTTCGGGACGCGCGAGCGCGGGTTCGGCCGCCACGTCGGCCGCAGCGGCTCGCAGCGCCGAGCCCGCCGCCTCCAGTGACAGCGCAGCCAGTGGCAACAGCGCGTCCGGCGGCAGCAGCGCGTCCGGCGGCAGCGGCGCGTCCAGCGCTCCGGCGGCGACCGCGTCGGCCGAGGGCGGCTCTAGCGCGCCGGCCCGGTCCCGTTCCGGTTCGCGCCGGGTCCGCACCGGTGCCGGTGCCCCCCAGAGCGGTTCGACCGGCGGCGCTCAGGCCAGCCTCCCGATCGGCGACGGTGCGTCCGACGCCAGCTCGGCCGCGCCTGCCGAGCAGGGCGAGCGGGCCGACCGGCCGGCCTCGTCCGGGTCTTCCGAGCAGGGCGAGCGCGCCCCCCGGGAGCGCGCCGAGCGTTTCACCCGCAACCGCGAGGGGCAGTCCGGCGATCAGCAGGGCCAGCAAGATCGCCAGCAGGACCGCCAACAGGGCGGCCAGCAGGACCGTCAGCAGGGCGGCCAGCAGGGCGGCCAGCAGGGCGGCCAGCAGGACCGTCAGCAGGATCGTCAGCAGGACCGTCAGCAGGATCGTCAGCAGGACCGCCAACAGGGCGGCCAGCAAGACCGTCAGCAGGATCGGCAGCAAGGCCAGCAGGGCGGTCAGTACCGTCAGCAGGGTGGCCAGGGCGGCCAGCAGAACCAGTCGCGCTACGACGATGACATTGACAGCCGCACCGGCCGTCGGCGCAATCGCCAGCGCAGCCGCGACCGCAAGCGCGGCCGCGGGACGATGGGTATGCCGATGGGTGGGCAGGAGCTCACCGAGGCGGACGTGCAGATCGCCGAGGACGACGTCATCGTGCCCGTCGCCGGCATCCTCGACGTGTCGGACAACTACGCGTTCGTCCGGACATCGGGCTACCTCCCGGGGCCTGGCGACGTTTACGTGCCGCTCGGCCTGGTGCGTCGGCACGGGCTGCGCAAGGGCGACGCCGTGACCGGTGCCGTCAAGGCGCTGCGTGAGGGTGAGATCCCCGTCGGTCAGACCGGCAACCGGGCCAAGTTCAACCCGCTCGTCCGGCTGGACACCGTCAACGGCATGGATCCTGACCAGGCCAAGTCGCGGGTCGAGTTCTCCAAGCTCACCCCGCTCTACCCGCAGGAGCGGCTGCGTCTGGAGACGTTGCCCAACATCATCACCACCCGGGTCGTCGACCTCGTGTCGCCGATCGGCAAGGGTCAGCGTGGTCTGATCGTCAGCCCGCCGAAGGCCGGTAAGACGCTTATCCTGCAGGCGATCGCCAACGCCATCACGACCAACAACCCTGAGGTCCACCTCATGGTCGTGCTCGTCGATGAGCGTCCTGAGGAAGTCACCGACATGCAGCGGACGGTTCGTGGCGAGGTCATCGCCTCGACCTTCGACCGTCCGGCCGACGACCACACCACGGTCGCCGAGCTGGCCATCGAGCGGGCCAAGCGCCTGGTCGAGTTGGGCCACGATGTCGTCATCCTGCTGGATGGCATCACCCGCTTGGGCCGCGCCTACAACCTGGCTGCACCCGCCAGTGGGCGCATCCTCTCCGGTGGTGTCGACTCAGCCGCGCTCTACCCGCCGAAGAAGTTCTTCGGTGCGGCGCGCAACATCGAGGACGGCGGCTCGCTCACCATCCTCGCCACGGCCCTCGTCGAGACCGGCTCCAAGATGGACGAGGTCATCTTTGAGGAGTTCAAGGGCACCGGCAACTGGGAGCTCAAGCTCTCCCGCCAGCTGGCCAACCGCCGGATCTACCCGGCCGTCGACGTCAACGCCTCGGGCACCCGGCGTGAGGACATCCTCATGTCGACCGAAGAGTTGCGGATCATGTGGAAACTGCGTCGGGTGCTCTCCGCCCTCGACGAGACCCAAGGCATTGAGTTGCTGCTCGACCGGCTCAAGAAGACCAAGAGCAACCTCGAATTCCTCGTCCAGGTCCAGCGCACCTCGTCGATCAAGCTCGACGGCGAAGAGGACAACTAGTCAGATCGGTGTCGGCCAGGCCAACTCGGCGAGTGTCGAGTTGGCCTGGCCCTTCCGCGCTATCCAGCCCCGCGCAACTCAGCGAGTGTTGAGTTTCCTGGCCCTTCCGCGCTATCCAGCCCGCGCAGCTCAGCGAGTGTCGAGTTAGCCGGGCGGCAACCGTCAGAACTCGCCAGCGCAACTGTCAGGCCGGGCGCTCCCGCTGAGAGAAGTGCTGTCGCCAGCGCTCGCTCAGGCGCGGCACCGGCATACCTCGTCGTTGCATCACTCGCGCGACCCGGGCCAGGACGTCCCCCGGTGTGCCGTTCAGGTGTTCGGTGACGACGACGACAAATGCCCAGCCGTCGGCCTCGAGGTCCTCGCGTCGCAGCAGGTCACGTCCTCGGTAGGGGTCGCGCTCGTGATGGCGACCGTCGTACTCGATGGCCAGTTTGATCTGCGGATAGCCCAGGTCGAACCGGTAGAGCAGCTGCCCAGTCTCGGAATAGATGCGGTGGTCGACCTCTGGCTCGGGCAGTCCAGCGAGGCACAGCAGCAACCGCAGCCGCGTCTCCGGGGGCGAGTCGACGCCTCGACGCACGAGCGCGGCTGCCGAGCGGGCCAGCCGGGTCCCGCGCCCGCGCCTGTGAGCAGCGGCTGTGATCAAGGCCTCCGCAGTGGTGGCCCCCGCTCCCACGAGGCTGTCACCGAGCACGACGAGCTCGACCAGCGCGAGGTATGCCGCGCACGCCAGGAAGGTCTCCTCGGGCCGGGTGACTCGGACACGACGTCTCGTACCAACGGCGGGGAGGGTGTGTGGCCGATGCACGATGACCCCGGCTCGACTGAAACTTGTGCCTGGCGGGATGCTCACGTGGACGGCTGAGGTGTCAGGAACGACGCCACCCCACAGCTTGGCCGCGGTGTGGTGGCTGATCATGGCCCCGGCTGGCGCCGCAGTGAGCGCGGCTTGGGCGCGCAGCGTGAGGGTGATCGGCACGTCGGCAGTCACGTGGACACCGCGGAAGATGGCTCGGAATCCAGGTCCTGCCAAGTGATCGTCGCTGATGCCGGCCTGCTGCGCCCCTCGGCGAAGGAAGGGCTGGCCGGGCCGTGGTGACCAGGGTTGCTCGTGCGCAGGTTGGCTAGGACCACGTTGCCCCGGGCCAGATTCGGCATGGGAACTCATAGCGGCACTGTGCCGCCTCGGGCGGTTGTTCTGCAGAGGTTATCCACAGGGTGCCACCAGGCCGCGTCAGGCTGGGCCAGAGGGGCCGACCGGTGAAAGGCCGCGAGTGTCGAGTTGCCCGACCGGGTCAGCCTGGGTGAGGCGTGGCAACCCCGCGAGTGTCGAGTTGCCCGAGTTTCGGCCCGAAGCGCACCCGCTGAAGTGGCCCGCCCCACCGGCCCTCACTCAGGATCGAGCCAGGCTCGCAACTGGGCATAGACACTCGGGTGGTTGAGCAGGTCCAGGTGGTGCAGGCCGGTCACGACCACGGTGTGCTCGGACGGGTCGGCTGGCACCGGCACCAGACCGTCACCAACCCGCGGGACGGCCGGGTGCCAGGAGTCGGGCGTGAGCGTGGCGAGGACGGCATACTCCTGCACCCAGTCCGGCAGGGGCGGGTGGTCGATCGGGTGGCGGAGGTCACGGATCCCGTCGCTGCGCATCCCAACCAACCCGCCGAACCACCGTCCGTGGCCGCTGCTCTCGGCGACCTCCTCCGCGACGACCGCGAAGCGTTCCAGTGGCGCGCCCTCGCGAGGGCTGCCCACGGTGATGACGGCTCGCACCGCGCGGGTCCAGGCGGCATCGCCGTGCGCGAGGGCCCGCAACGCCACAAGGCCACCCATCGAATGCCCGACGATGACCACCTCGCGCAGGCCGCCTGGCCAGCACCGAACCACCTCGCCCAGCAGATCGGCGAAGGCGTCGGCATTCGCCGGGATCGGGGCACCAGAGTTGTAGCGCACCATCAGCGGCACCCAATCGGTGTCCGCCGCGAGTTGCGAGGCGTAGCTCACGCCCGCCTCGCCCCACCGCTGCCGCGAGCGGAATCGCCAGGCGTGCTCGGTCTCGACCAGGCCGTGGACGAAGACGACGATCCGCTCATGGCCCATCCCGTATGCCGCGCGCAGCCCCTCCGCAGTCGGCGCGACATTGCGGCCCTCGTGTCGCAGGCTCATGGGGATCGCCAACGTCGAGGCGTCTGCGGCCAGTCGGTCGCCGGTGACCCCGTTGACGATGCCCAGGGCCAGCTGCGCCCTCACGCCATCCAAGCCGCTGCGGCTGCTGCGTTCCCCGCCCATGGCGCGAGCCGCGATGACCTGCGCTGCCCAGGCGCCCGCTTCCAGCCCCCGCTGCACCCAGAAGAAGGTATGCCGTGCCACCAGGTCGTGGGTCACGTGGATCGGCCGGCTCGCCCCACCGGTCAGGCGGCCCACCGTGCGGTAGACCCGTTCGGTGATGCCGTGGTGAGTGTGCTCCACGAGGCCGGCGATGCCCGTGGCAGCGCGTCCGCCGAGCCGGGCGATGTCGCGCGCCTCGTCGGGGGTCATGACCGGGATGCTGACGTCAGCATCTCTTCACTGTACCTACGGTCGCGTAACTTAGGGGGTGACCTGTGGCACCCCCGACGGTCACCCCACGTATGTCAACCCCACGGATGTCACCCCACGTCGAGGTCGAGGTCCCGGGGGCTGGCAGCCCGCCACCGGAAGCGCAGCGAGGCGATCCGGATGGCCGACACGGTCGCAGCGACGGCCAGCAGGGCGAGCAACGAGAAGTGCCCCGCACTCCACAGCGCGGCCGTGATCCCACCGCCGGCCAAGGCCGGGATGACATAGAGCCGGGACCCGTGGCGGAACACGGACGGGATCTGTCCGGCCAACACGTCCCGGATGACGCCACCGCCGACCCCGGTGAGCATGCCGACCACGGCGGAGGCATAGGGATTGAGCCCGAAACCCAGCGCCTTGACGGTCCCCTCGACACAGAACAGCCCCAGCCCGAGGGCATCCAGGACGAGCATCGGCCGCCTCGGCACCGTCCACCGACCGTGTGACCAGAAGACGATGAGGGAGCCGACTAACGCCACCGGAACCAGGGTCCAGTCGGTGAGGGCGGCCGGAGGCACCGCGCCGATGAGCAGGTCGCGCAGGATCCCTCCCCCGACGGCGGTGACCACGCCGAGCGAGCAGATGCCGACGACGTCCATCCGCCGACCGACCGCCTGCAGCGCGCCGGACATCGCGAAGGCCAGGACGCCGGCGAGCACGAACACGTCGTGGGCCACGTCGATCCATCGGGTCACGGCGCCCCACGGTAGTCCCTCGCGGGTTCCTCACGCCTCCCTCAGCGGTCCCTCACGGGTCCCTCACGCGTCGCTCGCCAGGCTGCGGGAATGCCGCAGCGCAACGCCGCGTTAGGTCACCCGTCTGGGGTCTGGCACACTTGACCCTCGGCCCGGTTCACGGCATACCAAGGCACGACCCAGCCGACCCGGCGCCATCACCGACAAGGAGAGAACCGTGAAGAAGGACATCCACCCCGCCTACGGGGAGACCCAGGTGACCTGCACCTGCGGCAACACGTTCGTCACCCGCAGCACCGCCAAGAACGGCGTCATCCACGCCGACGTGTGCGCGGCCTGCCACCCGTTCTACACGGGCAAGCAGAAGATCCTCGACACCGGTGGCCGCGTGGCGCGCTTCGAGGCGCGTTACGGCAAGAAGGCTGCCACCAAGTAGCGTCCCGTCCGCCGGCCCGGCGCATCCCCCGCACCACGCGGAGGGTATGCCGCGGGGCCGGCGTTCGTGTTCCTGCGGCGGTGTGTCCGCGTGCCGCCTGAGCCACTGACTGACCGGATCGGAGCCTGCGATGAGCGATCACACCACTGAGGCGGCGCACGCACTGCTCGCCTCGGCGGCGCCGCTCGTCGCCGAGCACGCCGAGCTGGAACGCTCGATGGCCGACCCGGAGTTGCACGCCGACCAGAGCGCGCTGCGCCGCACGACCAAGAGGTATGCCGCGCTCGGCCCGGTCGTCGCGGCATACCGGGCGCTCGCGGCGGCGCGCGCGGATCTGGCGGCGGCTCACGAACTCGCCGGTGAGGACCCGGACTTCGCGGCGGAACTGCCGGCGATCGAGGCGGTCTCGGCGCTGGCCCAGAGCCGCCTGCACACCCTCCTGCTGCCGCGCGATCCCGACGACGACCGGGACGCGATCCTCGAGGTCAAGGCGGGGGAGGGCGGGGATGAGTCGGCCCTGTTCGCCGGTGACCTGCTGCGGATGTACCTGCGGTATGCCGAGCGTCGCGGTTGGAAGACCGAGGTGCTCGACGAGACGCAGTCCGATCTCGGAGGCGTCAAAGAGGCGCGAATCGCATTGCGCGCCAAGGGAACTCCCGACATCGGCGAAGCGCCGTGGGCGCGGTTGAAGTTTGAGGGCGGCGTGCATCGGGTCCAGCGGGTCCCCGTCACCGAGAGCCAGGGGCGCATCCATACCTCGGCTGCCGGGGTGCTCGTCATGCCTGACATCGACGAGGGTGACGACGAGGTCGAGATCGCGCCGGCCGACCTGCGGATCGACGTCTACCGCTCCAGCGGCCCCGGCGGGCAGTCGGTCAACACGACCGACTCGGCGGTGCGGATCACCCACCTGCCGACCGGTGTGGTCGTGTCGTGCCAGAACGAGAAGTCCCAGCTGCAGAACAAGGAGTCGGCGCTGCGGGTGCTCAAGGCCCGACTGCGTCAGGCCGCCCGCGAGGCCGCCGAGGCGACGGCGTCGGCGGCGCGCCGCAGCCAGGTCCGCACCGTCGACCGCTCCGAGCGGATCCGCACCTACAACTTCCCCGAGAACCGGATCGCCGATCACCGCACCGGGTTCAAGGCCTACAACCTCGACGTCGTCCTCGACGGCGAGCTCGATGCGGTCATCCAGTCGTGCATGGATGCCGACGAGGTCGAGCGGATGGCCGGCGCCGGCGAGGTCGGCCGCTCGTGACCGGCGCATGACCTCGCTGCGCGAGGCGGTCCGGGAAGCGACCCACGTGCTTGCCGAGGCGGGCGTCGCGTCGGCCCCGGTCGACGCGCTGGTCCTGGCCGCGCATGCCCTCGGCGTCGAGGTGAGCGAAGCCCGTCGGCTGCTCATCGTCGGCGGGGTCGAGGTCCCGCCGGAGTATGCCGCCCTCGTCGCCGAGCGCGCCCGGCGGGTCCCGCTGCAGCACCTCACGGGAGAGGCGCACTTCCGGGGGCTGACCCTCAGGGTTGGGCCGGGGGTGTTCGTCCCGCGTCCGGAGACCGAGACGCTCGTCTCACTCGCGCTGGACGCCATCGACGCTGTCGGCAGTGATGGGGCGGGCGACCCAGTTGGCCCGGGCAACAGGGCGACGACTGTCGGGGCCGGCGGGGCCGATGGGCCGGCGACGGTGGTCGACCTGTGTACCGGCTCGGGGGCAATCGCCTTCTCGCTCAAGGCCGAACGCCCTGATCTGGTCGTTCGAGCCATCGAGGCAGACCCCTTTGGCGCACGCCTGGGCTGTTGCCAATCGCGACCGGCTCGGCCTCGATGTCCAGGTGGACTTGGGAGATGCGCGGACGGCATACCCCGAGTTGGTCGGGACCGTCGATGTGGTGACGTGCAACCCGCCCTACATCCCCGACGACCAGGTGCCCGTCGACCCCGAGGTGCGCGACCACGATCCTGCGCTGGCGCTCTATGGCGGAAGTGCCGACGGGCTCGCGCTCCCGCTCGCGATGGCCGCGCGGGCCGCCGCGCTGCTGCGCCCCGGCGGAGTCCTCGTCATGGAGCATGCCGACGTCCAAGGCCCGGCGATCCTGCGGGCGCTCGCGGCGACCGGGTCGTGGCGGGACGCTGCCGATCACGCCGACCTCACCGGCCGCCCCCGGGTGGTCGTCGCCCGTCGCTAGACCGCCCGTCGCTAGGCCGCTCGGCGCGCCCCTCATCGGTTCGCTTTCGTCGGCGCCGTTCGACAGACCGATCCGGGCCGTGATGTGCTCCGCCCATGACCTCAAACCTGCCGATGTCCGGTCAGACCGCGCTCGTGACCGGTGCAACGGGCGGGATCGGCCTGGCGACGGCGGTGGCGCTCGCCGGTCTCGGGGCTCGCGTCGGCGTCGTCGGACGCGATGAGAAGCGCACTGCCGCAGCGGTGCAGGCGGTGTTGGCGGTACCCGGGTCGGGCGGCGCCGACGGGTTTCTCGCGGACTTCTCCGACCCGCGCGAGGTGCGGGCGCTTGCGGCGGAAGTGCTCGCGGCATACTCCCGCCTGGACGTGCTGGTCAACAATGCCGGCGGCTACTGGAGCGATCGGCACGTGAGCGCCGACGGTCTGGAGTGGACCTTCGCGGTCAATCACCTCGCCCCGTTCCTGCTGACCAGCCTGCTCGAGGAGCGTCTGCGCGAGAGCGCGCCCGCGCGGAGCGCGCCCGCGCGGATCGTCACCGTCGCCTCGGATGCCCATCGGGCCGGGCGGATCGAGTTCGACGACCTGCAGGCGGAGCGCGGTTACGCGGGCATGCGGGCTTATGCCCAGTCCAAACTGGCCAACATCTTGTTCACCCGCGAGTTGGCGCGGCGGCTGTCCGGCTCCGGCGTGGCCGCCTACTCGGTGCACCCGGGCACGGTGCGGACCGGGTTCGCTCGGGAGGACGCCGGTCGCCTCTTCGGCCTGGTCCTGCGAGCGGGCGCGTTGCTGATGAAGTCCCCCGAGCAGGGGGCCCACACCTCGGTGTATGCCGCGTCGTCGCCCGAGTTGGTAGGGCGCACGGGGGAGTACCTGGCCAAGTCACGGGTCGCCAAGCCGAGTGCGCGTGCTCAGTACGACGTTGCCGCCGCCCGGCTCTGGTCGGTGAGCGAGGACCTCGTGGCGGGGTCAGCCTGAGGGTGCGCCGGGTTTCGCGCGCTGGTTGACGAACGCCTAACGGTCGCCGGTCGTCGTAAGGTGGGCGCCATGCCCGAGGTGTTCGACTGCTCTGCCGCCGATGGTCTGGCGCTCGGTGTTGCGGCAGCAGCCCAGGCAGTCCGGGATGGTCAGGTCGTGGTGTTGCCGACCGACACGGTCTATGGGATCGGATGCGACGCCTTCGACTCGTCGGCTGTCGCAGCGGTGCTCGCCGCCAAAGGTCGCGGACGAGAGATGCCGCCGCCGGTGCTCGTGCCCGGTGTGCGCACGATCGACGGGCTGGCTCGCGAGGTGCCGGACTACGCGCGCGCGCTCATCGACCGGTTCTGGCCGGGGGCCTTGACGCTGGTCCTTCGGGCGCAGTCGTCGTTGCAGTGGGACCTGGGGGACACCAACGGGACGGTTGCCGTGCGGATGCCGGACGACCCGGTCGCCCTGGCGCTGCTCAACCAGATCGGTCCGATGGCGGTCACCAGCGCCAACCGCACCGGTATGCCGCCCGCCACCACCGCTGCCGAGGCGCAGTCCCAGTTGGGGGAGTCGGTCACCGTCTATCTGGACGGCGGCCCGTCCAGCGGTGGGCCGGCCTCGACGATCCTCGACTGCACCGGTGCCGAGCCGATCGTGCTGCGCGAAGGTGCCGTCGCCGAGGTCGAGATCCGCGAGGTGGTGGCGGCGATCCGAGCCGCCGCTGACCAGGCTGCGGCAGAGGCCGCCGCGAGTGTGGCGCTCGAGCAGGCCAAACGGCGCAAGATCACCGAGCAAGAGCAGGCCGAGCGCGATCGGGCCGCCGACCCGCGTCGTCGCCCAGGCTCGGCCAAGAAGGTCGCCGGCTCCCGCCGCCGCCCCAACTGACCCCCCGGCTTGGCCCGGAGATCGCATGGTCATCTTTGGGCTGGGCCAGGTTTGGGGCCGGAGATAGCGCTCGCATGGTCATCTTTGCGGGGCTGGGCCGGGTTTGGGGCCGGAGATAGCGCTCGCATGGTCATGTTTCCGCCTGGATCCCGGGGTTCGGCACGGAGATAGCGCTCGCACGGTCATCTTTGGGGGTCCGGCGGGGCGGGGCGGGGCGCCGCGCCGCCGCGCCACGCTCCGTGAGCGGACGGGGCGGGAGGTGCGGCACACGGCATACAGTGGCTTCTTGCCGGTCCCCCCTTCCCCGAGAGGCGCAGCGAGACCCCATGAGCGAGTTCTACGGCAGCGATTTCGACGCACTGACGGCCTTCGACCCGGACATCGCGGGCGTCCTGCTGTCCGAGCTCGCCCGGATCCGCGGCGGCCTGCAACTCATCGCCAGCGAGAACATCTCCAGCCCCGCGGTGCTCACCGCCCTGGGCTCGACCCTCTCCAACAAGTATGCCGAGGGCTACCCCGGCCGTCGCTACTACGGCGGCTGCGCCGAGGTCGACAAGGCGGAGCAGATCGCCATCGACCGTTGTGCCGCGCTCTTCGGCGCCGACCACGCCAACGTCCAGCCGCACAGCGGGGCCAGCGCCAACCAGGCCGTCTACGGCGCGTTCCTCAAGCCCGGCGAGACCATCCTGGCGATGAGCCTGCCGCACGGCGGCCACCTCACCCACGGCAGCAAGGTCTCCTTCAGCGGCAAGTGGTTCAACGCGGTGCACTACGGCGTCGACAAGGACACCGAGGACATCGACTACGACCAGGTCGAGGCCCTCGCCAAGGAGCACCGGCCCAAGGTCATCCTCGCCGGCGGCTCCGCGATCCCGCGGCTCATCGACTTCGCGCGGTTCCGCGCCATCGCCGACGAGATCGGTGCGATCTTCTGGGTCGACGCGGCGCACTTCATCGGCCTGGTCGCAGGCAAGGCGATCCCCAGCCCGGTGCCCTACGCCGACGTCGTGTCCTTCACGACCCACAAGGTGCTGCGCGGCCCCCGTTCGGGCGCGATCGTCTGCACCGCGCAGCACGCCGCCGCTATCGACAAGGCCGTCTTCCCGATGATGCAGGGCGGGCCGCAGATGCACACGATCGCGGCCAAGGCGGTCAACTTCAAGGAGTGCGGGACCCCGGAATACGCGGAGTATGCCGCGCAGGTCGTTCGCAACGCGGCCGTCCTCGCGACCGAGTTGGGTGAGCACGGGATCCGTCCGACCACCGGTGGCACCGACACCCACTTGTCGCTGCACGACCTGCAGGGTGTGGGCGTGACGGGCAAGGACGCCGAAGCCCGGGCCGACGCGGCCGGCATCGTCCTCAACAAGAACGCCATCCCCTTCGACCCCGCGCCGCCGAGCGTTGCCTCGGGCATCCGGGTCGGGACTCCGTGTGTGACGACTCAGGGCATGGGGGAGGAGGAGATGCGTCGGATCGCCCGGCTCATCGCCACCGCCGTCACCCAGGGCGACGCCGACCCCGAGCACGCCGTCTCCAAGGCGGTGCGCGCGGAGGTGACCGAGTTGGTCACTGCCTTCCCGGCATACCCTCGCCCCTAGTCCTCCACCGCCCTGCTGGGCGATCCCGACCAGACGAAGCGGCCACCCTCTGTGCGCGAGTACCTGCTCATCTGTGTGGTGGCGCTGGCCGTCACCTACCTGATGACGCCGTTCGTCCGCGCCCTGGCAGTGGTCATCAAGGCGGTCACCCCGCTGCGGGAACGCGACGTGCACACCGTCCCGATCCCGCGGCTGGGCGGGGTGGCGATCTTTGCGGGGCTCGCTGCGGCGACCGTCGTCGCACGCCAACTGCCTTATCTCAAGGGCGTTTACGTCAGTGGGCAGATGACCGGCGTGCTCCTGGGCGCTGCGGTGATCTGCCTCATCGGCGCCATCGACGACGTCCGTGAGTTGGACTGGATGACGAAGTTCGCCGGTCAGGTGCTGGCCGCGGGGGTCATGGCCTACAAGGGCGTGATCATGCTGCACGTGCCGTTCTTCGGCACGAGCACCGTTCTGCCGCAACCGGTTCTCATCGGTGTCACCGTGCTCATCGTGCTCGTGACGACCAACGCGGTGAACTTCATCGACGGCCTTGACGGGCTGGCGGCGGGCATCGTCGCCATCGCGGCCCTGGCGTTCTTCATCTACTCCTACTTGTTGAGCTACACCTTCAACCCACCGAACGTCTTCTCCACTGCGACGTTCGTCACCGCGGCGACCCTGGGCTGTTGCCTGGGCTTCCTGCCGCACAACTTCAACCCCGCCCGGCTCTTCATGGGCGATTCGGGCGCGCTGCTGCTCGGCCTGCTCCTCGCCGCCGCAACGATCTCGATCACCGGCAACGTCGATCCCAGCGCCGTCAGCGGCGACCAGGTGACGGCGGCCCTGCTGCCGATCATCGCCCCGCTGGCCGTGTTGTCGATTCCGTTCCTCGACATGGTGCTGGCCGTGTTCCGGCGCGCCCGGGCCGGCCAGAAGCCATGGCACCCTGACAGCAAGCATCTGCACCACCGCATGCTGCAGATCGGCCACGGGCACCGAGGAGCGGTTCTCATCCTCTATCTGTGGGCCGCGGTCCTCGCGTTCGGGACGGTGTCGTGGGCGATCGTCGGCGGTTGGCCTACCCTGGCCGGCATCGCCGTGGCGGTCGTCGTGGCGGTGACGCTCACGGCATACCTGCCGCGTTGGATGCGCAACCGACGCTTGTGATACCTTTCACAAGCTCCCCTCGCAGGCCCCACGACCACCCCCAAGGCGGACGATGACCCCCACCCCCGGACCGTTGGACGGCGCCACCGCTGGCCCGGCCGATGAGGCGCGCGAGAGCGACGCCTTCGCCGAGTTGCTGCGCGGGGCCTTCCGTCCCACGGCCCTCGTCGGAGTCCTGGCGGTCGTCGGATCGGTGTTCTCGGGCGTCACCGCAGCGTGGTCGGCCGCCCTCGGCGCGGCCATCGTCCTGGGCTTCTTCACCGCCAGCCTGCTGGTCATGAAACGCACCGCGCACCTGCCGCCGACGACCGTGATGGCTGTGGTGATGATCACCTACACCGTCAAGGTGATCGTCCTCGGAATCGTCCTCTTCGCGGTCCGCGACGCCTCCTGGCTCAACGGGTATGCCGCGGGCGTCACCATCACCGTGTGCGCGCTCGTGTGGTTGTTCTTCGAGATGCGCGCCTACAAGCGGCTGCGCATCTTCGCGTTCTCGCCGGATGAGAAGGCGGGGGCGTGATCCTGCTCACCGACCCCCTCCGGTATGCCGCGTACACCCGTGCGCGGGCCCGGCACGACGGCCGTCTGCGAGAGGTTTTCAGCCATGTCTCCGACCCCTCCATCGCCCCCTTCCGGCGGCACCCCCGAGGAGCGAGAAGCGTTGCGCGACTTCAATGTGCGCGAAGCGGACTCGGCATGGAAGGCTGTGGCGTACTTGATTACGGGACCTGCGATCTACGGGGGGCTGGGGTGGCTTCTCGATCGTTGGTGGGGCACGTCCTTCATGACTCCGGTAGGCATCGTCGGGGGCATGGCGCTGTCGATCTACCTCATCTGGTTCCGGTACGGTTCTCACTGAAACCGGTTCTGACCTATCCCTGCTTCGCGGCGCCCTCGGCGGCTTCGCAACAGCCCTCGGAACGAACGGGTTTCAGCCGAAGCGGCCACCCGGTCCTGACCACTCGAAGGAGAGTCTCGTGAGCATCATCGCTCTCGGTATGGAGGGTGGGGGCGACGGCTTCACTGCTCCCGACGCCTCGATCTTCTGGGAGCCGCTCATCGGTGAAGGAGCCACCGCGATCACGCGGCCGGTCTTCCTCATGGTGATCGCTGGAGCCCTCGTGGCCTGGTTCCTGCTGGCCACGACCAAGCGCCGCGCGCTCGTGCCGAGCAAGGGTCAGATGATGACCGAGGGCGCCTACGGCCTGGTGCGCAACAGCATCGCCAAGGACATCATCGGCAGCCACGAGTTCCTGCGCTTCGTGCCGCTGCTGTTCACGATGTTCCTGCTGATCCTCGTCAACAACTTCTTCGGCGTCATCCCGCCGTTCAACTACCCGACGATGAGCCGCATCGGTTTCCCGGTCGCGCTGGCTCTCGTCATCTGGGTCGTCTTCCACGTCGTGGGCATGAAGAAGCACGGCTTCGTCGGCTACTGGAAGTCGCTGGTCCCCAGCGGTCTTCCGGGCGGCATGGTTCCGGCGATCTTCATCCTTGAGCTCATCACCGACCTGTTCACCCGGCCGGTCACGCTCGGCTTGCGACTGTTCGGCAACATGTTCGCCGGGCACATCCTTATGGCGCTGTTCATCTCCGGCGGTTGGTACATGCTGCAGGCCGGAGGGATCCTCCCCGTCGCCGGCGCCGTCACCTGGGCGTTCGCCATTGTCATGACCCTGTTCGAGATGCTGGTCGAGTTCCTTCAGGCCTACGTCTTCACGCTGCTGTCCGCGCTCTACATCGCCGGCGCCGTCGCCGACTCGCACTGACCTGCTCGACCTGCTTGACCCGCACTGACGTTGTTTGAACCGCACTGACCTGCACGACCTCAGACCACCCGATTGACCCCACCGGGCTCACCCGGTTGGACCAAACGAAAAGGAAATGGAATCGACATGACCGGCAACATTGCGATCCTCGGTTACGGCCTCTCCGCCATCGGCCCCGGCATCGGTGTCGGCCTGATCTTCGCCGCCTACATCAACGGTGTCGCTCGTCAGCCCGAGGCTCGTGGCATGCTCCAGCCGATCGCCTTCCTGGGCATGGCCATCACTGAGGCGCTCGCGATCTTCGGTATCGCCCTCGCCTTCGTCTTCAAGGTCTGACCCGCACCCTCCGCTCGTCCATCCGTGCGCTTGTCCGTGAGGAGACACCCGTGCACATGCTGACCATCCCCGCTTCCGGCGGCGAGGGCGAGGGCGGGTTCTGGGCCACCGCGGCCCCGATCATCCCCCACCCGATCGAGTTCCTCTTCAGCCTCGTCGTCTTCGCCGGCCTGTTCTGGGTCGTGGCGAAGAAGGTCGTGCCCCGGCTGGAGCAGATCTACGCCGAGCGCACCGCCGCGATCGAGGGCGGCATGGCCCGGGCCGAGCAGGCCCAGGCCGAGGCCAAGGCCGCGCTCGACTCCTACAACGCTCAGTTGCAGGACGCCCGCGGCGAGGCCAACCGGATCCGTGAGGACGCCCGGGCCCAAGGCGCGCAGATCGTTGCCGAGATGCGCACCCAGGCTCAGGCCGAGGCCTCTCGCATCGTCGAAGCGGCGCAACGCCAGATCGAGGCCGAGCGCCAGAGCGCGGTGACCTCGCTGCGTGGCGAGGTGGGCCGCTTGTCGACCGACCTGGCCAGCCGGATTGTCGGCGAGTCGCTGCAGGACGAGGTCCGCCAGAAGGGCATCGTCGAGCGCTTCCTCGCCGAGCTCGAGTCCGGCGACATCAAGCCCGAGCGCGTAGGCGGCGACGTCTGATGCAGGGATCCTCGCGCGCGTCGGCCGCTCACGGCCAGCGAGCCTTGGACGCGCTGCTGGCCGGTGGACCCGGCCGGGCCGTCGAACCGGCCGCCCTGGCCGACGACCTCTTCGGCGTGTGCGGTGCCCTCGAGTCCAGCGCTGCTCTGCGCCGGGCCCTGACGGACCCCACTCGTGAGGCCAGCGCCAAAGGCGAGCTCGTGCGGCGGCTGTTCGCCGACAAGGTCGGAGCGCCCGCTGTTCAGCTCGTGACCAGCGTGGTCGGGCAGCGGTGGTCCACCGAGCGCGACCTGGTCGACACGGTCGAGGACTTCGCCGTCCAGGCCTTGGCGTCCGGAGCACTGGCCCGCGGCGGCGCCGATGCCGTCGAGGACGAGCTGTTCCGGTTCGAGCGGATCGTCGCTGGCACCCCGTCCCTTCGTGACGCCGTCACCGACCGGCGGGCCACGCCCGCCGCACGTGCCGAGGTCATCCAGGCGTTGCTTGCGGGCAAGGCGCAGCCGGAAACGCTGCGGTTGGCCCGCCAGGCCGTCCTGGGCGCCCGCGGCCGGCGCTTCGACCGGGTCATCGCCGGTTACCTGGCGATCATCGCTACTCGCCGCGAGCAACTGTCCGCGACGGTGACCAGCGCGATCGACCTCGACGCCGACCAGAGCCAGCGCTTGGCTGCGGCCCTCACCCGCATCTATGGCAAGCCGGTCCACCTCAAGGTCGTGCTCGACCCGCAGATCGTCGGCGGCATCCGGGTCCAGATCGGCGACGAAGTCGTCGACGGCACGGTGCTGCGCAAGCTTGAAGGGGCGCGGCGCCACCTCGGTGGCTGACCCGCCCAACCCCGCTCCACGGCATACCGCACCACACCCGAACCACCGGCTCACCCGCCGCGACATTCCGATTACAGGAGAAGACCACAGATGACGGAGCTGACGATCCGTCCGGAGGAGATCCGGGACGCACTGGACCAGTTCGTGCAGTCCTACGATCCGGGCGCCGCGAGCCGCGAAGAGGTCGGTCGGGTCTCCGACGCCGCCGACGGCATCGCGCACGTCGAGGGTCTGCCCTCGGCGATGACCAACGAGCTGCTGCAGTTCGAGGACGGGACGCTGGGCCTCGCGCTCAACCTGGACGTCCACGAGATCGGTGTCGTCGTCCTCGGCGACTTCGCCGGCATCGAGGAGGGCCAGGAGGTCAAGCGCACGGGCGAGGTCCTCTCGGTCCCCGTCGGTGACGCGTTCCTCGGCCGCGTGGTCAACCCGCTCGGCCAGCCCATCGACGGCCTCGGTGAGATCAAGGCCGAAGCGCGCCGCGCGCTGGAGTTGCAGGCCCCCACGGTCATGGAGCGCAAGTCGGTGCACCAGCCGCTGCAGACCGGCCTCAAGGCCGTCGACGCGATGACCCCGATCGGGCGTGGCCAGCGCCAGCTCATCATTGGTGACCGCCAGACCGGCAAGACGACGGTCGCGGTCGACACGATCATCAACCAGAAGCGCAACTGGGAGTCCGGCGACCCCGAGCAGCAGGTCCGCTGCATCTACGTCGCCATCGGCCAGAAGGGCTCGACGATCGCGGCCGTCCGCGGCACGCTCGAAGACGCCGGCGCCCTGGAATACACGACGATCGTCGCGGCTCCCGCCTCCGACGCGGCCGGCTTCAAGTACCTCGCGCCCTACACCGGGTCCGCGATCGGCCAGCACTGGATGTATGCCGGTAAGCACGTCCTCATCGTCTTCGACGACCTGTCCAAGCAGGCCGAGGCCTACCGCGCGGTGTCGCTGCTGCTGCGTCGCCCGCCGGGCCGCGAGGCCTACCCCGGCGACGTGTTCTACCTGCACAGCCGCCTGCTGGAGCGTTGCGCCAAGCTGTCCGACGAGCTGGGCGCCGGGTCGATGACCGGCCTGCCGATCATCGAGACCAAGGCGGGTGACGTCTCGGCCTACATCCCGACCAACGTCATCTCCATCACCGACGGTCAGATCTATCTGCAGTCCGACCTCTTCAACGCCAACGTCCGCCCCGCGATCGACGTGGGTGTGTCGGTGTCCCGTGTCGGTGGCGCCGCGCAGATCAAGGCCATGAAGGAGGTCGCCGGCCGACTCAAGCTCGACCTCGCGCAGTTCCGCGCCATGGAGGCCTTCGCGATGTTCGCCTCCGACCTCGACGCGGCCTCGCGCGCCCAGCTGGCCAAGGGTGCCCGTCTCGTGGAGCTGCTCAAGCAGCGCCAGAGCGCGCCGTACCCGGTCGAGGAGCAGGTCGTCTCGGTCTGGGCCGGCACCACCGGTCAGCTGGACTCGGTCGCGGTGGAGGATGTCCGCCGGTTCGAGGTCGACTTCCTGGACTACCTGCGTCGGGAGAAGGCCGGCCTGCTGGCCGCCATCCGCGAGACGGGCAAGTTCGAGGACAGCACCCGCGCCGGGCTCGAGGACGCGGTCAAGGACTTCAAGCTGCGCTTCTTCGGCCAGGGTGGCGACGCCCTCATCGAAGCCGGCGTCGAAGCGACCCCTGAGGACCTCGACCTCGCCGACATCGACCAGGAGCAGATCGTCAAGCGCCGCTGACGGTGCTCGGCCGGGAGCACCCGCTCCCGGCCGGCCCGCAGGCTTGCAGCACGGCATACCCCTGACCCACCGAGCACGACAGGAAGGCGGCCCCTATGGGAGCGCAGATGCGGGTTTACCGCCAGCGCATCCGTTCGGTCCAGGCGACCAAGAAGATCACCCGCGCCATGGAGCTCATCGCCGCGTCTCGCGTGGTCAAAGCGCGCCAGCGGGTCGTCGAATCCGGTCCCTACACCCACGCGTTGACCAAGGCCCTCTCGGCCCTGGCCGAATACAGCAACGAGGCGCACGCCCTCATCACCGAGAAGTCCGAGATCAAGCGCGCCGCGGTGCTCGTCATCGCCGGTGACCGCGGCCTCTCGGGTGGCTACAACTCCTCGGTGATCAAGGAGAGCGAGCAACTGGTCCGCAAGCTGCAGGAGGAGGGCAAGGAGGTCGCTATCTACCTCTGCGGGCAGCGCGCGATCAATTTCTACAAGTTCCGCCACCGCGACTTCGTCGCCTCGTGGCACGGCTTCTCCGACGCGCCGCAGTTCGACCACGCCAAGGAGATTGCCGACCGGCTGATCGCCGACTTCTCGATGGACATCGATGCCGGGGGCAACGACGAGGTTCACATCGTCTACACCCGGTTCAAGTCGATGGTCACCCAGGAGCCGCGGGTGCTGCGCCTGGTGCCGCTCGAGGTCGTCGAGGGCGAGACCACGGCCCACCCCGAGGTGCTGCCGCTCTACGCCTTCGAGCCCAACGTCGAGGCCGTCCTCGACGCGCTGCTGCCGAAGTACGTCACCAACCGCGTCTACACCTGCCTGTTGGGGTCGGCTGCCTCGCAGCTTGCCGCCCAGCAGCGCGCCATGAAGTCGGCGACCGACAACGCCGACGCCCTCATCAAGACCTACACCCGGCTGGCGAACCAGGCCCGCCAGGCCGAGATCACCCAAGAGATCAGCGAAATCGTGGGCGGCGCAAACGCCCTCGCGTCCGCCTAGCCGCAAAGGAACGACTCATGACTGCCACTGTTGCCGAAGGCACTGCGACCGCTCCCTCCGAGGGTGGCGTCGGCCGGATCTCCCGCATCATCGGTCCGGTCGTCGACGTCGAGTTCCCGGCCGACGCGATGCCCGAGCAGTACAACCTGCTCACCACCGACGTCGAGCTCGACGGCGAGAAGAAGAACATCTACCTCGAGGTCGCCCAGCACATCGGCGACAGCATGGTCCGCGCCATCTCCCTGCAGCCCACCGACGGCCTGGTCCGCGGCACGGCCGTCCAGGACACCGGTGGCCCGATCTCGGTGCCGGTTGGCGACGTGACCCTCGGGCACGTCTTCAACACCACGGGTGCCTGCCTCAACCTCAAGGAGGGCGAGGTCCTCGACGTCAAGGAGCGCTGGGGCATCCACCGCAAGGCGCCGGCCTTCGACCAACTCGAGTCCAAGACCGTCATGTTCGAGACCGGCCTCAAGGTCATCGACCTGCTGACGCCTTACGTCCAGGGCGGCAAGATCGGCCTGTTCGGTGGCGCCGGTGTGGGCAAGACGGTCCTCATCCAGGAGATGATCGCCCGAGTCGCCCGCGACCACGGTGGTGTGTCGGTGTTCGCCGGTGTCGGCGAGCGCACCCGTGAGGGCAACGACCTCATCGCGGAAATGACCGAGACCGGCGTCATGGGCCAGACCGCCCTCGTCTTCGGCCAGATGGACGAGCCGCCGGGCACGCGTCTGCGCGTCGCCCTCTCGGCGCTCACCATGGCCGAGTACTTCCGTGACGTCCAGAAGCAGGACGTGCTGTTGTTCATCGACAACATCTTCCGCTTCACCCAGGCCGGGTCCGAGGTCTCCACGCTGCTGGGCCGCATGCCCTCGGCCGTGGGTTACCAGCCGACCCTCGCCGACGAGATGGGCGTCCTGCAGGAGCGGATCACCTCGACGCGTGGTCACTCGATCACCTCGATGCAGGCGATCTACGTCCCCGCCGACGACTACACCGACCCGGCCCCGGCGACGACCTTCGCCCACCTCGACGCGACGACCGAGCTCTCCCGTGAGATCGCCTCGCTCGGTATCTACCCCGCCGTGGACCCGCTGACCTCCACCAGCCGGATCCTCGACCGCCGGTACATCAGCGAGGAGCACTACAACACCGCGGTGCGCGTCAAGCAGATCCTGCAGCGCAACAAGGAACTCCAGGACATCATCGCGATCCTCGGCATCGACGAGCTCTCCGAGGAGGACAAGGTCCTCGTCAACCGCGCTCGCCGCATCCAGCGCTTCCTGTCGCAGAACACGTATGCCGCCACGCAGTTCACCGGCATCGAGGGCTCGACGGTTCCGCTGGCCGACACGATCGAGGCCTTCACCAAGATCAGTGACGGCGACTACGACCACGTCGCGGAGCAGGCGTTCTTCATGTGCGGTGGCCTCGACGACGTCGAGCGCCAGTGGGCCGAGATCCAGAAGAACCTCTGACCCCACCAGCCGACGCCCCAACAGCGTCGCTCGAGAAGGTCCGTCACGGGGCCGGTCACCGCACGCGGTGGCCGGCCCCGCGGCATACCCCAGCGGTGTTGGCGTGCCCAGCCGACCCCTGGGTATGCCGTGCGCCTGGGTAGGGTCGGGCCATGCCGGAAAGCGCGCAGGACTACTACGACCGGATCCTGGCGGCCACCGATGCCGACGGGCGGCTGCCTCTGGCGGTGGAGGCCATGCCGGGGTGGGACATTTTCCCCTACGAGTTGGATTCGCTGCGGCTCAAGCCGCTGCAGCCTCTGCTGGAGCGCGAGCCCGACCGTCAGGGTGAGGACCCGGCCTCCTGCCGATGCGCCCAGGGACAGCCCTCCGAGGGGGTCATCTGGAGCGACGAGCACTGGAGGGTCAGTGCGGAGCGCTCGGGTCTGCCGATCACGGCCGTGTTGGTGTCCCGCGAGCATCACGACCTCGCCGATCTGCCGGCCGAGCTGGCGGGTGAGTTCGGGCGGCTCCTCGTCGTCATCGCTGCCGCCATCGAGGCGTTGCCCTCGGTGGGCCGCGCCCACCTCGGCCGATATGGCGACGGGGGCGCCCACCTGCATGTGTTCCTCTTCGGGCGGCCTGCTCGGGCCGGTCAGTTCCGTGGGTCACCGCTGCTGGACTGGGAGGAGAACCTCCCCAAGATCCCGGTTACCGTGGCGGCAGAGAACGCGAGCTTCGTCGCCGACCGGATCGTGGCGACCTACGGTGGGCGCGCGCACACCCCGGCAGCTGGAGGTCCGGAGGACCGATAGACTCGGGCAGCAGTAGAGGGCTGAAGCCGATCGTCCGGAGGGCATCGTGAGTGAACTGCAGGTCGAGCTGGTCGCCGCAGACCGGCGCGTCTGGGTCGGGGCGGCCAAGATGGTGCGCTGCCGCACTTCGTCCGGCGAGCTCGGCGTCATGCCCGGCCACACGCCGATGCTGGGCATCCTCGTCAACGGCGAGTTGATCATCCACCAGGCCGACGGCGCGAAGCAGGCCGCCACCATCGACAGCGGGTTCCTCTCCGTCGAGCATGACCGAGTGACGATCGTCGCCGACCACGTCGACGTTCAAGGCTGACCGGAGCCGCTCGTGCCCGACCTGATCTTTTCCGTCGAGGTCGTGGTCGGGATTGTTGTGGCCGTCGTTGTCGGCTACTTCCTCGCCGTCATCCTGCGCCGCCGGGCCATCTCGCGCGGGAGGCTGTTGGCCATGTGCGCCTACGCCCGCGAGGGGACCCACGGGTGGCGCAACGGGTTTATCCGCTTCGGCGAGGGTGACGTCGAGTGGTATCCAATGGGCGGCATCTCGGTGCGCCCGAAACACGCCTGGTCACGGCGCAGCCTCGACCTCGGCACCCCGGTCCCCGTAGGGCGCGACGAAGGTCTGGATTTCATCGACGACGGCGTGTCGGTCCTGTGCCACGACGGTACGGGCGCCTTCCGCCTGGGCATGGCTCGATCGGCCTATACGGCCTTGCGTTCGTTCGTCGAGTCGGCGCCGCCGGAGTCGGCGTCGTCGGTTAACTGACCGCTCACCGCCGAGTCAGCGAGTCGCCTCGTCGGCAAGTCGCCTCATCAGCGAGTCGGACCCCTCAGTCGCGAGAGCCGCGGGGCTTGGGCGCTTCCACTCGGCCTCCGCCGGGCTGCCAGAGGATGTCGCCGTCGGGCAGGTTGGCCACTCGAGCCAACACGAACAGCAGGTCAGAGAGCCGGTTGAGGTAGGTCGCCGTCAGGGGGTTGACGCCGCCCTGGCCGCGCTCGACCCCCAGATCGGTTCCGTAGTGCTCGATGGCCGCCCACGTCGCTCGCTCGGCCCGGCGCACCACGGTCGTGGCGACGTGAAGGTATGCCGCACCCGCCGACCCTCCGGGGAGGATGAACGAGCGCAGCGGCTGCAACTCGGCCAGATAGCGGTCACAGTCGGCTTCCAGGTCGTCGATCCACGGCTGCTGGACCCGCAGCGGCGGGTAGTCGTAGGTCTCGCGCAACGGCAAACACAGGTCGGCGCCGACGTCGAACAACTCGTTCTGAATGCGCACCAGCGTGGTCCGCAGGTCTTCCCGCAGGCCTCCGGCAGCGACCGCGACGCCCAGGCAGGCGTTGGCCTCGTTCGTGTCGGCGTATGCCGCCAGCCGCGGGTCGGTCTTCGGGGTCCGGCTGAAGTCGCCCAGCGCGGTTGTCCCGTCGTCGCCGGTGCGGGTGTAGATGCGGGTGAGGTTGACCATGACGCCCAGCCTGTCAGATCCGGGCCGACGCGCGGGTCGGACGCTCGCAGATCCCAGACGTCACGGCATACACTTGTGTCTCTTTCGTAACATCCGTCACAGCGTGTCTCTGGCGTCGCTCACCCGGCTCCTCCTCTAGCGTGACGATCCGAAGGGCGCGCCGACGCCACCGACACATGCTTTCCGTCGCCACAGGGGGTGACCGCACGATGCCGACTCGACACAGCCATTCCGGGTCTCCTCGCGGTGTCCCCGTGGAGGTGTCGGAGGTGGCTGCGGGCGTGCGAGTGCGGGTCGGCGGCCGACTGGACGCACACTCGGTGGCCCACGTGCGCGAGGTCCTGCACGGAGTGATCGATGCCGGCACCGGCCCGGTCCTCATCGAGCTGCCGGACGCCGAGATCGGCGACGCCACAGCCCTCGGCCTGCTCGTCGGCGCGCATCACCGGGCCCGGAGGTTGGGCCGCGAGCTCTACGTCGGTGAGGTGTCCGAGCGCACCGCCCGGCTCCTGCGGATGTCGCACCTGGATCGGGTGCTCGCCCAGGCGCCGGAGGCCATGCGCACTGTGGCAGCACTCACGGCCTGACCCTGGGCAGGTGGGGCTACCTGCCGGTAGCGTCAGATCCATGGCCGAGACACCTTCCGCTGCCGCACGCCCCCAGGGCGAACCCGACGCGCCCGCTCGACCCACCAGAGAGCGCCCCTGGGTGATCCGCACGTATGCCGGTCACTCCAGCGCCGCCGCCAGCAACGCCCTCTACCGGCGCAACCTGGAGAAGGGCCAGACCGGCCTGTCGGTCGCCTTCGACCTGCCCACCCAGACCGGTTACGACCCCGACCACGTCCTGTCCCGGGGTGAGGTCGGCAAGGTCGGCGTGCCGATCAGCCACATCGGCGACATGTCGGCGCTCTTCGAGGGCATCCCGCTCAAGGCCATGAACACCTCGATGACGATCAACGCGACGGCCATGTGGATGCTCGCGATGTACCAAGTGACCGCCGAGGCCCAGGCCGAGGCCGCCGGCGAGGACCCGAGCGCGTGGGTGGCGGCCCTCACCGGGACCACCCAGAACGACATCATCAAGGAATACCTCTCGCGGGGGACCTATGCGTTCCCGCCCGCGCCGTCGCTGCGGCTGATCACCGACATGATCGCCTACACGGTCTCGCAGATCCCCAAGTGGAACCCGACGAACATCTGCTCCTACCACCTGCAAGAGGCCGGTGCGACGCCGGTGCAGGAGATCGCCTACTCCATGTGCACGGCGATCGCCGTCCTGGACGCGGTGCGCGACTCCGGTCAGGTGCCGCCGGAACGCTTCGGTGAGGTCGTCGCTCGGATCTCGTTCTTCGTCAACGCCGGCGTGCGCTTCGTCGAAGAGATGTGCAAGATGCGCGCGTTCGTCCAGTTGTGGGACGAGATCACCCAGGAGCGGTATGCCGTGTCCGACCCGGTCGCGCGCCGGTTCCGTTACGGGGTGCAGGTCAACTCTCTCGGGCTCACCGAGGCTCAGCCGGAGAACAACGTCCAGCGGATCGTCCTGGAGATGCTGGCCGTGACGCTGTCCAAGGACGCCCGCGCCCGCGCCGTCCAGTTGCCGGCCTGGAACGAAGCCCTGGGCCTGCCGCGGCCGTGGGACCAGCAGTGGTCGCTGCGCATCCAGCAGGTGTTGGCCTTCGAGAGCGACCTGTTGGAATACGACGACCTGTTCAACGGGTCGGTCGTCGTCGCCGCCAAGGTCCGTGAGCTCGTCGACGGTGCCCGGGCCGAGATCGCCCGGGTTCAGGCCATGGGCGGGGCCGTCGCTGCCGTGGAGTCTGGCTACATGAAGTCCGCCCTGGTCGCGTCGCACTCCCTGCGCCGCCAGCGGATCGAGGCCGGGGAGGACATCGTCGTCGGGCTCAACCAGTTCACCTCGACCGAGCCCAACCCGTTGACCGCCGACCTCGACACCGCCATCCAGACCGTCGACCCGGCCGTCGAGCAGGCGGCTGTCGCCGCGATCCGGGCGTGGCGGCATACCCGCGACAGCGACCCCGCCGCGAAGGCGCGCGCTGACGCGGCTCTGGCCAGGCTCAAGGCCGACGCGGCCAGCGGGGTCAACCTCATGCCCGCCACTCTGGAGTGCGCCCGGGCGAAGCTGACGACCGGCGAATGGGCCGAGGCGTTGCGCGGGGAGTTCGGCGAATACCGCGCGCCCACCGGCGTTTCCGGATCGGTCGGGGTCTCCTCCAGCGCCACGCCAGGCGGCGACCTGGCCCGGGTCCGGGCCGATGTCGCCCGTACGGGTGAGGAGCTTGGCGAGAAGCTCCGGGTGCTCGTCGGCAAGCCCGGCCTGGACGGTCACAGCAACGGTGCCGAGCAGATCGCGGTGCGGGCCCGAGACGCCGGCTTCGAGGTGATCTATCAGGGCATCCGACTGACGCCTGAGCAGATCGTCGCGGCCGCCGTCGCCGAAGACGTGCACCTCGTGGGTCTGTCGATCCTTTCCGGGTCGCACCTGGAGCTCGTCCCCGACGTGCTCGTCGGGCTGCGCGAGGCCGGTGCCGGCGAGGTGCCTGTCGTCGTCGGGGGGATCATCCCCGAGTCGGACGCGGCCACCCTGCGGGCCCAGGGAGTCGCGGCCGTCTTCACCCCCAAGGACTTCGGGCTCAACGACATCATGGGTCGGTTCGTCGAGATCATCCGCGAGTCGCGTGGGCTGGCTCCGCTGGTTTCCGAGCCGGCCTAGGTCCAGGCCCTTCGCGAGGGCTGCTGGGCGAGTCGCGTCAGGCAGAATGCAACCGCTCTCCTCCTCGCGCTCGGGCCTGAGGTGTTCATACTGGATGGTATGAGCGATCTGCAGTGTCCTGCACGCGTGTTCCTCGCTCGCGACGATCTGCCTGGCGCGCGCGTCGAGGCAGCCGTCGAAGGCGAACATATCGCCGGTCGGTATGCCGTCCCTCCCGGCGGACCGGCGGACTGCACCTGGCTGGACGGCATCGCCGACCGCCACCGAGGCGAGGCGGTGATCGTGGTGGCGCCCGTCGAGGTCATCACCTCCTGGCTGCTCGGTGCTGGTCGACACGTCAAGCCGGCGGACGTGCTGTCCTTCGAAATCGACTCTGACGGGTGGCGGGCTCGGGCCGTCGTCACCGGACCGATCCCCATCCAGCGTCCGAGCCACTGACCGTTCAGAACAGGCGTGACTCGGTGTCGTCGATGCCGCGCAGCGCTTCATAGTCGAGCACGACGCACCGGATGCCACGGTCCTGTGCCAGCGTGCGCGCCTGTGGCTTGATCTCCTGTGCGGCGAAGATCCCCGCGACCGGCGCCAACAGCGGATCGCGATTGAGCAGCTCGAGGTACCGGGTGAGTTGCTCGACGCCGTCGATCTCGCCACGGCGCTTGATCTCGATCGCCACATGCTGCCGATTGGCGTCGCGGGCCAGGATGTCGACCGGACCGATCGCGGTCATGTGCTCGCGGCGCACCAGCGACCAGCCCGCCCCCAGCGTGTGGATGTGCTCGGCGAGCAAGGCCTGCAGGTGCGACTCCACACCCTCCTTGATCAGCCCGGGGTCGGCCCCGAGCTCGTGAGAGGAGTCGTGCAATACCTCGTGGATCCGGACATAGAGGGTGTCGCCAGACTTGGTATGCCGCACGGTCCAGACCGCGACGACCCCCGCCTCTCGCTCGCCCTCGTCGGGCTCCGACTCGGCCATCGAGCAGGGCGGGGCCATCCAGTTGAGCGGTTTGTAGGAGCCGCCGTCACTGTGCACGAGCACCGAACCGTCGGCCTTGACCAGCAGCAGCCGGGTGGCAATGGGCAGGTGGGCCTGCAGCCGTCCCTCATAGTCGACGGCGCATCGGGCGATGACAAGACGCACGACCGGTGAGCCTAGCGGGGAACCGTTCGGCTACCAGTCGCAGCCAAACTCGGTCACCCTATGACTAACGTCCCGGGGTCGGCCCCTGGGCTTGGCGGCATACTGACGCGCTAGGGA
The DNA here is from genome assembly GCA_016707175.1 of Candidatus Phosphoribacter hodrii. Taxonomy (GTDB): domain Bacteria; phylum Actinomycetota; class Actinomycetes; order Actinomycetales; family Dermatophilaceae; genus Phosphoribacter; species Phosphoribacter hodrii. Next base: position 13,908 of record JADJIB010000001.1, on the reverse strand, counting down.
TGCGCTGATCTTTTGGGGAGGGCGGGGCGTTGCCTGGCGCGGCGGGTGGGGGCGTCGGGATGATGGGTCATGGTCAGCGAGCAGCCGAGTTTCACTGATGTCGAGGGAACCGTACAGAACGAGGTCTTCGACGCGAACGGCTGGATCATGCGCGGCGGCAGCATCGTGGACGCCACGATCATCGCTGCACCGTCGTCGACGAAGAACGCCACCGGTACCCGGGACCCGGCGATGCACCAAACGAGGAAGGGTAACCAGTGGTACTTCGGGATGAAGGCCCACATCGGGGTGGACGCCGGGACCGGGTATGTCCACACCGTGACGGCGACCGCAGCGAACGTGCACGACCTCGATGAGGCAGTGAACTTGGTCCGTGCCGGTGACGAGGTCGTCTATGCCGACGCTGGTTACCAGGGTGCCGCAAACCGGCCCGAGATCGCCGGCGATGAGCACCTGTCGAAGGTGGCGTGGCAGATCGCAGCCCGTAAGGGCGTGTTGAAGACCATGGCTGCACCGGACCGGGTAGCGCAGTCACGTCAGGCGTCGGTGCGGGCGAAGGTTGAGCATCCGTTCCTGATCGTCAAACGAGACTTCGGGTTCACCAAAACCCGCTACCGCGGCTTGGGCAAGAACCTGAACCACTTACACGTGCTGTTCGCGCGAATTGAGCGCGCCCGCGTACCCTGGGGCTGACGGCGTCAGCCGCCCGGAAACGCCCCACCAGCCCCAACCGAGGGCGAGCCCGCCGCCTCACCACCCAAACGTCACCCCAAGGCTGCCCGCCGCGCCCACGCCGCGCCTCAGACCCGGAATCGCTCTTAGATCAGCGGATCCCTAGGTGAACGGCGGGTGAGGGCAACGCAAAGGAGCGGATTCTTCATGGTGACCATCGCATGAACACGGTCCTCGTCCTGGCGACGATCGCGGTGATACTCGTCGTGATCTTCGACTACACCAACGGCTTCCACGACGCGTCGAACATCATCGCGACGACGATCGCTTCACGGGCGCTGACCCCGGTGCAGGCCGTCATCGTCGTCGCGACGTTCGAGTTCCTGGGGCCGTTGTTGGGCGGCACCGCGGTGGCCAACACCATCGGTAAGTTCATCGACGTTGGCACCCTGCCACAGAAGACAGCCATGATCATCGTCCTCTGCGGGATCATCGGGGCCATCGTGTGGAACCTCGGGACCTGGTGGTTCGGCATCCCGTCCTCGTCCTCGCACGCACTCGTCGGCGGTCTGGTCGGTGCGACGCTGCTCGCCGCCGGTTCCGGCTACGTCAAGTGGGGCTTCGCCGAGATGACGCACGGCAAGATCGACGGCGTCGCCAAGATCCTCATCGGCCTGGTCATCTCACCCTTGATCGGCTTCGGTGTCGGCTTCCTCCTCCAGAAACTCATGATGCGCCTGTTTGCGTTCGCCAAGCCGAGCATCAACAAGTGGTTCCGCCGCTCGCAGTTCGTCACCTCGGCGTTCCTCGCCTTCTCCCACGGTGCCAACGACGCGCAGAAGAGCATGGGCATCATCACCCTCGTGCTCGTCCTGTCCGGGCAGATGACCGAGTTCAAGGTCCCCTTCTGGGTGATCCTCACCTGTGCCAGCGCCATCACCCTCGGGATCCTCTCGGGCGGCTGGCGGATCGTGCGGACCGTCGGCTTCGGCATCTACAAGGTCCGTCCGCTGCATGCCCTGGACACCCAGCTCACCGCCGCGGCGGTCATCTACGGCGCCTCCGTCCTGGCGCGCCGGTCTCGACGACCCACGTGGTCAGTTCGTCGATCATGGGCATCGGCACAGCCGACCGGGCCAAGTCGGTGCGGTGGGGCAAGGCCCAGGAGATCCTCAGCACCTGGCTCATCACCATCCCGGGCGCTGGCCTCGTCGGCGTCATCTGCTACCTCATCAGCATGATCTTCACCCGTTGAGCGAGCGCTCGGCCCTCGACAAATTGCCAGTCACGATCCCCGGTCAGCTAGCCGGTCAACCAGGAGGCACGACATGAGCGGTGGCGCCAACAACCCCCTGTCCAAGGTGGTCGGCCGCATCTTCCCCAAGGTCCCCGACTTCGTCGGGATGATCGCCGAGCAGTCGGCGCTGGCGGTGGAGGCCACCTCCGCGCTGGTCTCCTTCATGGAGTCCGGGTCGCAGGAGGCGGCGCTTCGAGTCCGCGAGTTGGAGCACCAGGGCGACACGATCAAGGATCGCAACGTCGACGAGCTCAACCAGGCCTTCTCGACGCCGATGGACCGCGAGGACCTCTACCGGGCGATGATCTCCATCGACGAGATCCTCAACTACTGCAAGACGACGGTTCGCGAGATGGAGGTGCTCGGAGTGGTTCCGGACGCCTACACCCTCGAGATGGCCCAGCACCTCAAGGACGGGGCCGAGTCCTCAACCAGGGCTACCAGACCTTCAGCACCGCTCCCGCCGGAGCAGAGGGCTTCGCCCAGGCTGCGAAGAAGGCCGAGCGCAACACCGAGAAGACCTACCGCCGGGCCCTCGCCGAGCTGTTCGACGTCGAGCAGCACGTGGCCGAGATGGAGTCCATGGAGGGCCACAGCGGTCCCGAGGCGCTGCGCAAGGTCATGGACGTCTTCAAGAAGCGCGAGGTCTACCGGCACATGTCCAACGCCGCCGACAAGCTCGCCGGCGCCGGTGGCTGCCTGCACGACATCGTCGTCAAGACCATCTGACAGACGTCCCCCACTGGTGTGACCACTGTCGCCCCGCGTTCGGTAGCCGCGGCTGGTCCGGCCCTGCGAGACTCGCACAATGGCACGCGAATTCACCACAGTAGGCGTCATCGGACTGGGCACCATGGGCGCGGGGATCGCCGAGATCTTCGCCCGAAACGGCCTGTCGGTCGTCGCGGTCGAGGTCGACGGCGACGCCCTTGAGCATGGCAAGGGCATCCTCGCCAAGTCGACCGCTCGCGCCGTCGGCCGGGGCAAGCTCTCGCCCGAGGATGCCGAGTCCCTGCATGGACGGATCACCTACGCGACCGATCTGGCCCAGCTCGCCGAGTGCGAGCTCGTCGTCGAGGCGGTCCCCGAGCATCTGGCCCTCAAGAAGCAGATCTTCGCCGCGCTGGACGCGATCGTTCCCGACGACGCGATCCTCGCCACCAACACCTCCTCGCTGTCGGTCACCGAGCTGGCCGTCGCCACCAAGAAGCCCTCGCGCGTCTTGGGCATGCACTTCTTCAACCCGGCGACCGTGATGCAGTTCGTCGAGGTCATCCGCACCGTCGTCACCTCCGACGATGTCTTCAGCGACGTCAAGGCCCTGGCCGAGCGGCTGGACAAGAAGCCGGTCGTCGTCGGCGACAAGGCCGGGTTCATCGCCAACGCGCTGCTGTTCGGCTACCTCAACCACGCGGTCTCGATGTACGAGCAGCGCTACGCCACCCGCGAGGACCTCGACGCGGCCATGCGGTTCGGCTGTGGGCTGCCGATGGGTCCGCTGGCCCTCATGGACCTCATCGGGTTGGACACGGCATACGAGATCCTCGACACGATGTATCACCAGGGCCGCGAGCGCCTGCACGCCCCCAGCCCGATCATCAAGCAGATGGTCAACGCGGGTCTCAAGGGCCGCAAGAGCGGACGCGGCTTCTACACGTATGCCGCCCAAGGCAGCTCCGAGGTCATCGCCGATGGGCAGACCCCCAAGACCAGCGCCGCCGAGGACCCCGGGCTGGCCAAGATCGCCAAGGTCGGCGTCGTCGGCTCCGGCACGATGGCCACCGGCATCATGGAGGTCTTCGCCAAGGCCGGCTTCGACGTGGTCTATGTGGCGCGTGGCCAGGACAAGGTCGACGGCGTGCTCGCCTCGATCAAGAAGGGCCAGGCCCGGATGATCGACCGCGGCAAGCTGACCCAGGAAGCCGCCGACGCAGTGACCGCCCGGCTCACCGGCGCCACCGAGCGCGAGGCTCTGGCCGACGTCGACATCGTCGTCGAGGCCATCGCTGAGGACTTGGCGATCAAGCAGGAGCTGTTCCGCGACCTGGACCGGATCTGCAAGCCCGGCGCGATCCTCGCGACGACGACGTCCTCGCTGCCGATCATCCAGTGCGCCAACGTGACCAGCCGCCCCGGCGACGTCATCGGCATGCACTTCTTCAACCCGGCCCAGGTGATGAAGCTCGTCGAGGTCGTGTCGACCGTCGCCACCGACCCGGCGATCACCGCCACGGTTGTTGCGCTCTCCCGTAAGGTCGGCAAGGTGCCGGTCCAGTGCGGCGACCGCTCGGGCTTCATCGTCAACGCGCTGCTGTTCCCCTACCTCAACGACGCGATCAAGATGCTCGAGGCCCACTACGCCACGGCCGACGACATCGACACCGCGATGAAGGCAGGCTGTGGCTACCCCATGGGCCCGTTCGAGCTGCTCGACGTCGTCGGGCTCGACGTGTCGCTGGCCATCCAGCGCGAGCTCTACATGGAGTTCCGTGAGCCCGGCTTTGCGCCGGCGCCGCTGCTGGAGCACCTCGTCACCGCGGGCTACCTCGGTCGCAAGACCAAGCGCGGGTTCCGCACCTACGCCTGACGCCCGTCGGAGGCCAGGCCCGGAGCCGTGCCCGGTATGCCGCCCGCTCACCGTGAGCGGGCGGCATACCGCTGCGTGGGGCGGCACCTGGGAGAATCGACGTATGCCTCGCGCCAACCGCCGACGTGACGACGGCGCACCGTTGGATCTCGGGCGTGCCACCGCGGGCGTGCCCGGTCGGGCCGAGTATGCCGGTCGGGACTGGTTCGTCCGTCCGGTCGCCGGTGCGCGTGGAGACTCCGGCGACCTGGCTCGGGCCTATCGGTGCCCCGGATGTCAGCAGGAGGTCGGTGCACAGGCCCATGTCGTCGCCTGGCCGGCCGAGGGTGTCGGGGGAGCCGACCACCGGCGGCACTGGCACACGAGGTGCTGGGCCAACCGGCATACCCGGCCGCCGCAAGGGTCCTATCGCTGAGGTGAGGAGCGAGGTCGAGCGCTCGGGCGGGGAAGGTCAGGAGATCAATCGCGCGAGGGTGACCTCGTCGCCCTGGGAGCGCATCTCGGCGACCTGGGCGAGATAGAGCTCGGCACAGGCGATCGCGTCGATGAGGCACTCGTGGGCTCGGTAGGTCGGCAGGCCATAGCGCTCACGAGCGGTCCACAGCCGAAGGCCAAGGCGCACCGGAGCCTCCCCCCATCCGACGATGAGCCGACGATGCAGCTCGAGGGTGTCGATCCGCGCCACCGGCATCCGCGAGCCGTAGACCCGCTCGCAGGCCGTCGACAGGAACCGCTCTTCGATATCGGTGTAGTGCGCGAGCAGCACCCGCCCGCGCAGGGCCTCCAGGACTTCGGGGAGGGCATCTTCGATCGGGGTCCCGGCGGCGACGGTGTCGTCGGTGAGGCCATGGATCGCGGCGCTCTGGCCGACCTCGACGCCGGACTGCACGACGAAGCGCCGGGCTCCGGACAGGTCGATCGTCAACCCGTCGACGGGCACGAAACCGATCGACAGGAGCCGGTCCTTCTTGGGGTGCAGTCCCGTGGTCTCCAGGTCGACCGCCAACAGGCGCAGGTCCCCGACGGGGGTCGCCGGGTCGGGGAAGGGGGTCTGCAGGTAGTCCTTGAGGGGTCCGGGACGGGCCGAGCGCAAGGCACGGCGACGCTGCTGCTCGGCCGACGGGGTGGCGAACACGCGGGTGCCTTAGGAGATGTAGGTCGAGGGATAGCGGTGCGAGAGCGAGGACTGCGCCGAGCGGACGATGGCGAAGGCCTCCCGCAGGTGCCTTTTCTCGAACGAGCTGAGGTCATCGGGCGCGACGAAGTTGTCGGTGTCCTTGCCGGCGCGCACTTGGGCCGCCTGGTGACGCAGCCGGACGTAGGAGATGAACTCGAAGGCGTCGCGCAGGTCTTGGCCCCGTTCGGGGCTGAGCGCACCGGCGTCGACGGCAGCGGCGATCCGTGTCTGGGTGTTGACCGCGCGGGAGCCGATCGACAGCGCCAGCACGCGCGCGAGCTCAACGACCGCGCCGACGCCGCCTCGCTTGATGTCGAGGGTGGCCCGATTGGAGCCTTGCTTCTCCAGGACGAAGCCGCGGAAGAAGCCCAACGGCGGTTCGTTCTCGATGGCCCGCTTGGTGAGGTGGGCCAGGAAGAGCTTGGACGAGGGCGCGTGCTTGAGGAAGTGCTTTCGCAACTTGTGGAACAGCCGTGGGTCGCCATAGATGGGGCGCATGTCAAAGAAGATGCTCGCCCGCAGGATGGCGTCGGGGACCGGCTCGGTGAGCCAGGTGGTGAACTCGGTGCGCCATTGGGACAGCGGCACGCGCCACCGGGGGTTGGTCGCCATGACGTCACCGGGGCAACTGGGATAGCCACACTCGACCAGGGCGTCACACACGAACGTGGCCAGCGCTTCGAAGTATGCCGCGTGCTCGGGTCGCACGTCGTTGTCCAGGATGAGGGCGTTGTCCTGGTCGGCCGCGAGCGCCTGCTCCTGACGGGCCCTGGACCCCAGGGACACCCAGCAGTAGGGGACCGGAGGCGGCCCGAGGTGGGCCTCGGCCAATCCGAGCACGCGACGCTCGACCGCATCACCAACCGCAGTGACGATCCGGCCGATGTCCTCGGCCGACGCGTCCTGCGTGACAAGCAACTCGACGATGGGGGCCAGGCGTTTGCTCACCTCGGCCACCGCGCTGACGTCCTGGGCCTGGGTGATGTCCCCGACGAGGTAGATCGGGTTGGTCTGTTCCAGGCGCATCAGGTCGGTCGTCGTGATGACGCCTTCCGGGGTCCCGTCGGGGCTGAGGATCGGCAGGTGGTGAATGTTGCGACTGGTCATCTCCGCGAGGATCTGGAACGCCAAGGCATCGGCCGACCCGGTGGAGGGGTCCGGGGACATCACTGGCCGTCACCGGGAGGTCGGTGTCGATCGCCGGCCGCGACGACCCGGTTGCGTAGGTCGCGGTCCGTGACGATGCCGACGAGTTTCCCCTCGTCGAGGATGAGCAGGCAGGACACCCGCTTGTGGCACATGACCAGGGCGGCCGACCGGATCGACTCGGAGGCCTGCACCGACACCGCAGGTCGATTGAGGATGTCGGTGGCGTTGGTCTTGAGGATGGCGCCGCCGGAGTTGGTCAGGTGCAGCGAGGCGACCGCGCCGCGCATCCGGCTCGTGCGCTGCAGATCGAAGTAGTGCCCGAAGATCGGGTAGGTCGTCGACAGGCCGTGGAAGGTATCGGCGTCCATGACCAGACACAGGCTGTCCTCAAGGGCGACCGCCTCGAAGTTGGCCGGGTTGCCCTGGACGAGCGTGTAGGACCCGAACGACGTCCCCACCTCGCCCCGGTCCATGAAGCCACCGTGCATGTCGTGCAGCTCCACAGCGCCGCTGCGCACGACGTAGAGGTGATGGTTGTCCTCGCCCCGCGCGATGATCCGGGTGCCGCGCCGGAAATACTCGATCTTGAGCATCGTGGCCAGGCGTTCGAGTTGCTGGCGCGGCAGGTCGTCGAAGGGATGGTGTTCCGCGAGGAAGTCGCGGACCTCGGCGAGCTCGACGTCCAAAGACATGGGCGTCATCCTGTCAGCCTTGTCAGTCCCGTGGCATCTGCGGCGGACCTCTGACGGCATACGCTGCGACGAGCGCGCCGTCAGCGTGGACGAGCGGTCGCGATCAGTGGCGCTGTTGGCGAGGGACGAGGACTTCTTCGTAGAGCAGCAACAGTCCGGCGGCGGTCGGGATGACCAGCAGCGCCCCCAGGACCCCGGCGAGCGTCCCACCCGCCAGCGCCGCCACCACCGTGATCACGCCGGGCACCGAGACCGTCCGCTGCATCATTCGCGGGGCCACGACGTAGTTCTCGACCTGCTGATAGATGAGGAAGTAGATCAGGGCGATGAGTGCCTTGCCCGGGTCGACGAACAGGGCCACGAAGGCCACGAGGATCGCACCCAGCGTGGCGCCGACCATGGGGATGAGGCCCAGCGTGCCGACCGCGACGGCGAGCACCGCGGCATACGGGATGCCGACGATCTTCATCATGACGTAGGAGCAACACGCGTTGATCGTCGCGACGAGGACCTGACCGATGGCGTAGGACCCCACCCGCCGCATGATCTCCTCCGCCAGCGACTCCACCCGCGGTCGCCGACTCGCCGGAATCAGCGCGTATGCCGCTCGCTTGAGCGAGGGGAGGCAGGCGAGGAAGTAGAGGGTGAGGACCAGGACGGTGATCGTCGAGAACAGGCCCGAGACCACGGCGAGCCCCGCCCCGAGGACGCCGCCCACCGCCTGGGACATGAAGCTGCCGTCGCTGAGCCGTCGGGTGATCTCCTCGCGGGCCTTGTCCAGGACGTGGTAGGTCGACTCGAGGTCCCGCAGCCGGGGGTCGGCCAGGAGGTTGTCCAGGTAGCGCGGGGCGTTGCGCGCCAGGTCCCCGCCTTGCTGGGTGACCGGCGGCACGACGACGAGACCCGAGCAGGCCACGATGAGCACGACCAGCCCCGCCACGATGGCGACCGCCCGGCCCCGGCGCACCCCGCGGCCACGAGCCGCTCGACGAGCGGGTTGAGGGCGAGGGCGAGGAAGAGCGCGACGACGAGGAGGGTGAGGACGGTGTCGAGGGTGGCCAGCGCCTGCCAGAGCCCGTATGGCGATGAGCACCCCCAGGCCCCCGACCAGCCCGAGGTAGAAGGGGGACGACCGGTTGAGCGGCCTGCCGGCGGGCGGATGCGCCGAACCGGGTGCTGGCGGCGCCGGGGTTGGCGCAGGGTCGCTGGTGGTCACCCGCCCCGTCCTCGGGCGTGAACTCGGGTTCCTCCGACAGTCGGGCGCGCTGGCGATGCCGGAAGTCCAGCCAACGCTGCCACCCCGGAGCCGGTGTGCCCATCACCCAGCTCCCCGCCGACGCGATCCTCGATCGTCGAGCCTCAGGAGCGTGCCCGCAGGCGCGGCGGCGCGGCATACCCGGTGGGTATGCCGCGCCGAGACGCTGTGCGCTGCGCGCCTGCGCGCGCGCCGGGTCACTCCGGGAGCAGCTCGCGGTCAGTCGCGTGCGGGACGATCCGCGGCGTCGTGTGGGCATCGCCCTCGGGCAGGGTCGGGTGCGGCAGCGCAACGGGTTCCGGGGCGGTAGCGCCCTGGCCGAAGTCGGTCGCGCCGACGAGGACCGCCATGTTCCCGTGCGGGTGCTTGTTGCGGTACATGAGGTCGTGGGCGAGCGGGATCTCGTCGTAGGTGAACGCCTGCGACAGGCACGGGTCGAGCTTCCCGGCCAGCGCCAGCTGGTTCATCTGGTTGGACTGCACGGCGTTGGCGAAGTGCGAGCCCTGCAGGCGCTTCTGGCGCATCCACAGGTAGCGCAGGTCGACGGTCGCGTTGTAGCCGGTGGTGCCGGCGCAGACGACGACCATGCCGCCGGTGTCGCAGACGAAGATCGAGCTGGGGATGGTGCTCTCGCCGGGGTGCTCGAAGACGATGTTCGGTGCGCGGCGCTCGCCCAGGACGTCCCAGATCGCCGAGCCGAACTTGCGCGCGCCCTTGAGCCAGGTCCCGTAGGCCGCGTCGTCCTTCCAGTGCGGCAGCATCCCCCAGTGGTCGAAGTCGTTGCGGTTGATGCAGCCTTTGGCGCCGAGCTTCATGCAGTAGTCGAACTTGTCCTCGCCGGAGACCACGGCGATGGGTATGCCGCCCGCGGCCTTGACGATCTGGATCGCCATCGAGCCCAGACCGCCCGCGCCACCCCAGATGAGGGCGACGTCACCTTCCTTGACGGCGTTCTCGCCCCAGCCGTGCAGCATCCGCCAGGCGGTGGCGGCCACGAGCGTGTAGGCCGCGGCGGCCTCCCAGGTCAGGTGCTTGGGCTTGGGCATGCACTGCTGGGCCTGCACCTTGGTGAACTGGGCGAAGCTGCCGTAGTTGGTTTCGTAGCCCCAGATGCGGAAGCTCGGCGAATACATCGGGTCGCCGCCGCGCACGACGGTCGGACAGTTACGGTCCCACTTGCCGCAGTGCATGACGACCTCGTCGCCGACCTTGACGTTGGTGACGTCCTTGCCGACGGCATACACGATGCCGGAGGCGTCGCTGCCGCCGATGTGGAAGCGCTCCGGCTCACCCGCCTTGTTTCGAGCCCCGATCACATCGACGGGGATACCCAGCCCAGCCCAGACGTTGTTGTAGTTGATCCCGGCTGCCATGACATAGACGAGCACCTCGTCGTCGGCGATCGTCGGGACGTCGACGACCTCCTTCTGGAAGGCCTCCAGCGGCGGGCCGAAGCGCTCCGGCCGGATCAGCCAGGCGTGCATCGTGGCGGGCACCTCACCGAGGGGAGGCTGCTCGCCCAGGTCGTAGAGCTCTTTGGTCATCGTGGGTCCTCTCTGCATGGGCGGGCCGCCCGCGGGCTGGGCGGCAAGCGCCGGAGATCGACGACGCGCCAACGATCTGGCGCTCTTTCATCGACCGTACCCGCAAGCCGAGGGGCTGCTGAGGGGCTCAACCCGTGACGTTGCCCACCTGAGAAGCGTGGCGGCAGCACCGGGTCGGGTGGTGAGCGACCGTCAGTGATGGGGTGTATCGGTGGCGGGCTCGACGAGCTCGACGAGCACCCCGCCGGCGTCCTTGGGGTGGATGAAGTTGACCCTGGCTGTCGCTCGTCCCACGCTTGGGGACGTCGTAGAGCAGCCGCACACCGCGCTCGCGCAGGGTGGCGCAGACGGCATCGATGTCCTCGACCCGGTAGGCCATCTGCTGGATCCCGGGCCCGGAGCGAGTGAGGAACTTGCCGATCGGCGACTCAGGCGACAAGGGGCGAGAGTTGGATGCACGACCCGAGTGGCCGACGGCCATCATCGCCTCGCGCACCCCCTGCTCCACGTTGGTCTCCTCGTGCGGCAGGGCCATGCCGTAGGTGTCGCGGTAGAAGGCGATGGCCGCATCGAGGTCGGCGACGGCAATGCCGACGTGGTCGATCATCGTGAAGAGGGGCGTCCATACCTCTGAGCCTACGGCCGCGGCATACCGTCGGGCACGCCGGAAGGGCCTCGAAGGCGGCGGTGGACGGCTTATGCTGCCGCCGACCCGCCTGCGGATACCGCAGTTGAGTCACTCTCAGACAACGAAAATCGACAGTCTCGGCAAGTTCCGTTCGAATCCTCGGAAAACTCTGGCGCTCACCCGGTCTCGCCGTCTGCCGTCCGACCTGAGCCTGTGCCAGCAGGAGGGAACGCTCAGGCCCCGGACCCTGGGGTGGGGATTCGCGGCATACCGGAGGGCCGACCGCCCGCCGGTATGCCGCGCGGTCCCCTCCGTGTGGTGCGTCCCACCAGAGCTCCCCGGGTCCACCGTCACTCGCCGCGGATACAGTGATCGATATCTGACGTCTCTCGCTCCTGATCGCCCCTGGAGGCTGCGCTATGAGCTCCGAAACACCTCTGTCATCGTCGCTGGTGCCCGCACCGGCATGGGCCAGCTCTCGGCTCGCTCAAGGACTTCTCGGCGACCGACCTGGGCGGCATCGCCATCAAGGGCGCCCTGGAAGTTCGGCATCACGGGTGACCAGGTCGACTACGTCATCATGGGCCACGTCCTGCAGGCCGGCTGCGGCCAGGTGACGGCCGCCAGGCGGCAGTCAGGGCGGCATCCCCATGGACGTCCCGTCGATCACGATCGGCAGGTTCTGCCTGTCGGGCAGTCAACGCGATCGCCACGGCCGACCAGCTCATCCGCTCCGGGTGAGTGCGATCGTCGTCGCTGGCGGCATGGAGTCGATGACCAACGCGCCCCACCTGCTGGAGAAGAGCCGCGAGGGGCTTCCAGTTAGGCACGGCTCAGATGCGCGACCACATGGTTCCGACGCCCTGGCGGGACGTCCCACCGACCAGGGCATGGGCAACCTCACCGAGTCGGCCAACAGCGGCGACCGCGAGTTCACCCGCGAGGAGCAGGACGCCTTCTCCGCGCGCAGCCACGAGTTGGCCGCCAAGGCATGGAAGGACGGCCTGTTCGACGACGAGGTCGTCCCGGTGATGATCCCGCAGCGCAAGGGCGACCCGATAGAGTTCAAGGCCGATGAGGGCGTGCGCGCCGCGACGACGGCCGAGCCTTGCCGGGCTGCGGCCGGCCTTCCGCAGGACGGCACCATCACCGCGGGCAGCGCCTCGCAGATCTCCGACGGGGCCGCTGCGGTCGTCGCCGTCGAGAGCAAGGCGAAGGCCGAGGCTCTCGGGTTGACCTGGCTGGCCGAGATCGGCGCTGCCGGCTATGTCGCTGGCCCCGACTCGACGCTGCAGTCCCAGCCCGCCCACGCGATCGTCAAGGCGTGCGCCAAGGAGGGCATCACGCCCGCAGACCTCGACCTGCTCGAGCTCAACGAGGCCTTCGCAGCCGTTGGTCTGGCCTCCACTAAGGAGCTCGGCGTCGACCCCGACAAGGTCAACGTCAACGGCGGCGCCATCGCCATGGGCCACCCGGTCGGGCTGTCGGGCGCCCGGATCGTCCTGCACCTGGTCAACGAGCTCAAGCGTCGCGGCGGCGGCGTCGGTGCGGCTGCCCTATGCGGCGGCGGCGGCCAGGGCGACGCGCTCATTGTGCGGGTCCCGAAGTCCTGATCTTCCCCCGGGGGAACCGCACGGCGTCCTCCCGGGTTGTCATCGTGTATGCCGCGGCCCGTCCCCCTGCGGGCACCGCGCGGCCCTACTCGGTCGCCGTGTCCTTCACCCGCTCCCGAGAGTCGGTATGCCGCCCGCCAGGTCGATGTTCCCGCACTGGTCACCGCTGCCCGAGCGGGTCACCCAGGCCGTCGCGCGCCTGATCTCGTTGGTCGAGGATGCCCCATCCCGCACTGCGCGAGGTGATGGCGGCGCTGGCCTCCTCCACGGGCAAGGCCCACGTCATCGGTCTCACGGGCTCTCCCGGGGTCGGCAAGTCGACCTCGACGAGGCGAGTTGTGGCGGCGTTCGGGCCGTGGCAAGCGGTGTGAATCCTCGCGCGGTCGACCCGTCCTCGCCGTTCTCCGGTGGTGCGCTGCTCGGTGACCGGGTGCGGATGCAGGAGCACGCGCTCGACCCGAAGTCCATATCCGCTCGATGGCCTCTCGCGGGCACCTTGGTGAGCTGGCGTGGACCACGCCGCAAGCGATCCGGGACTCGGGCGCCGCCGGCTGCAGTCGTCCTCGTGGAGACCGTCGGCGTCAGGCAGTCCGGTCGAGATCGCCGGTCTGGCCGACACGACGATCGTCCCTCGCCCCGGGATGGGCGACGGCATCCCAGGCCGCCAAGGCGGGGATCTCTGAGATCGGCGATGTGTTCGTGGTCAACAAGGCCGACCGCGACGGGGCCGACGCGACCGAGTCCGTCCTGCGGCACGTCCTCTCTCGGCGACCGCACCGAGCCGGGCCTGTGGCGGCCGCCGTTGTTGCAGACCGTCACCTCGCGCAGCGAGGGCCTTGGCGAGGTCATGGAGCCCATCGACAAGCACGAGGCCTGGCTCGATGCGACGGGCACGCGGCGCCTACCCGTCGGTTGCGGCGGGCGTCCGATGAGATCGGGCGATCGCGCTGGCGGCACTGCGGGCCCGGATGGGTGACCTGCAGGCCGGGCACGGCATCGCCGAGCACGCCGCCGCTGTGGTGGCCGGTACGACCGACCCGTATGCCTTAGCCGACGATGTCGTGGCCCATCTCGCCTGAGCTTTCGGCTCGTTTGGCTGGTTCCACCCGAGTGAGTGCGTGACGGAGTGCGCCTGGCGGGGTGATCACCCCCTCGATCGCACTCCGTCACGCACTCGCGCGTCCCCTCCAGGCACTCGCGCGTCCCGTCACGTCACTCAGGGCGTCGCCGTCAGGATGCTGCGGCGAGTTCATTCGCGATGGCGAGGCATCGGCTCGCATCTCGGAGGTCTGCC